>DASZRV010000045.1:0-66488 GCA_035549095.1 Lacunisphaera sp.
GCACCAGCCGCGACCGCCCCAGCATCCGCGAACGCGAGCCGGCGGCACCGAGGTGCAGCCCTACGGGATCGCAGTCATCACCTGAAATTGTAGGGCTGGACCTTGGTTCAGCCACGGTCCAGAACTCGCGTCATGCCGGATTTTCGCGCGTATCATGGGCCCGCCGAAGCGGATCCCCTCGAGATTCATCTCGGGACCGAGGAAAGCCACCATCTCATCGCCGTGAACCGCTGCGGCCGCGGCGACCCCGTCGTGGTCTTCGACGGCCGCGGGCACGAGTGGCTCACGGAGTGCACCGACGCCAGCAAGGGCGGCGCCCTCCTTCGCGTGAAGGTCGCCCGCCCGGCCGCGCCGCGACCGCATGACATCACCCTCGCCCAGGCGCTGCCGAAAGGTTCAGCCATGGATGACATCATCCGCCAGGCGACCGAGATTGGCGCCGCGCGCATCGTCCCGCTCCTGAGCGAGCGCACGCAGGTTCACCTCGACGCGGAGCGCCAGGACAAAAAGATCGAAAAGTGGCGGGTCGCCGCCATCGAGGCGGCCAAGCAATGCGGCAATCCGTGGCTGCCGGAGATCGCGCCCATCGAACGTTTCGACGCCTTTGTCGCGGCGGCGAAAGGCCATGACCTCAAGCTCGTCGCCAGCTTGCACGGCGGCGCGACCACGCTGAAGCACGCCCTCGCACATCATCGCGCCCACGCAGGCGGGCCGCCCCGCCATGCCGTCTGGCTGGTCGGGCCCGAAGGTGATTTCTCGCCAACGGAGATGACTACTGCGATCACGGCCGGCTTCCAGCCGATCACGCTGGGCCCGCTGGTCCTGCGCAGCGACACCGCGGCGTGCTACGCCCTCAGCATCCTGAGTTACGAGCTGGGTAGCGCCTGATTTTGTAGGGCGGGGTCGCTGACCCCGCCGCGAAGAAAGGCGGGATCAGCGATCCCGCCCTACATACGAGCCGGCGCAGAGCGGAGCCCGCGCCCTAGCCTTTCCGGCCCGCCAGATAGTTCGCGACGTCGTCACCCGAGACGCGGCCGCCCGGGCCCGTGGCGGTGATGTCGGTGATCGCGGCGTGATCGACGCCGGCTTCCTGCGCCAGCTTGATCGCGCGGGGCGTCCAGACGAGTTGGGCGGCGGGAGGTGGGAGATTTGAGGGCACCGCTGTCTTCCCTCCCGCGCCGGGCTTCATGCCTCGCACCTCGAGGTGCTTCAGGCTCTCGTCCGCCGTTTCCATCCGGAACAGCGGCTGGCCGGATGCCTTCACGTCGCCGGGCTTGCCGTTGACCGCGACGATGGTGCCGTCGGCCGGCGCTTCGAAATCGAATGCCGACTTGTCGCTTTCGAGTTCGGCGAGCTTCTGGCCCTTGGTGACCTGCGCGCCGGGCGCGACCGCGAGGTTGATGATGGTGAGTTCGCTGACCGTCGCGCCCATCGCGGGCATGGGGACGTCGATGACAAAGGTGGACATGCGGGGACGTGTTGGGTTGGACACGATGGGCGGCAGCCCGGTTGCGTCAATTCGTTGCCGGACCATTCACCCTTTTGGTGGAGAGGGAACGCCCGGGTGGAGCGACCTGACCTCAGGCCGCTTCAGGCCAGCGCGTGGCGGTCAACGCGTTCCTCCTCGCCGCCGCAGCCGGCGCGGAATGGAGTCCGCGCCCCACCCTCTCACTGCCGCACCGCCTGCCACACCGCGAGGCAGGAGGCCACGAGGTCGGGCAGCTGCGCGGTGGGAATCTGGTTGGGGCCGTCGGAAATCGCCTTGTCCGGGTCGGGATGCGTCTCGATGAACAACCCGTCCGCGCCTGCCGCGAGCGCCGCGCGGGCCAGCGGCGGCACGAATTCCCGCCGGCCGCCGGTCTTGCCCCCGGCCGCACCGGGCTGCTGGACGCTGTGGGTGGCATCGAAGATCGTGGGCGCACCGAGCGCTTTCATTTGGGAGAACGAACGCATGTCGACCACGAGGTTCTGGTAGCCGAAGGTCGTGCCGCGCTCGGTCTGCCAGATTTCCTTCGCGTCGCCCTGCTTCAGCTTGCCGAGCACGAACTCCATCTCCTGCGGCGAGAGGAACTGGCCCTTCTTGACGTTGACGACCCGGCCGGTTGCCGCGGCGGCGAGCAGCAGGTCGGTCTGGCGGCAGAGAAACGCGGGAATCTGGAGCACATCGCAAACCTTAGCCACCGGCTCGGCCTGCTGGCGCTCGTGAAAGTCGGTCAGCACCGGGAAACCATACTCCTGCTTGACCCAGGCGAGCAGCGCGAGCCCCTCGTCCATGCCCGGGCCGCGGAGGTTGCCGCCCGAGGTCCGGTTGGCTTTGTCGAAGGATCCCTTGAACACGATGTTCAGCTCGCGGTGCTTTTTGGCGAGCTTCGTGAGCGTCTCCGCCGCCGCGCGGCAGACGGCCTGGTTCTCGAGCGAACACGGGCCGGCAATCAGCAGGAGTTTCTTGGGATTAAAGAGCATGGAAGGCAACCAGCTAACCACAGATTCACACAGATTCACACAGATGGCTCAAGCCCGGTGGCCAACCGTCTCCATATTTGTGTTCATCTGTGTCCATCTGTGGTTGAACTTACTTCCTCGCCTCGCGTCGCTTGATCGCGGCCGCGATGAACGCGGCGAACAACGGGTGCGCCTGGTTCGGCTTCGACTGGAACTCCGGGTGGCACTGCACGCCGAGGAACCAGGGATGGTCCTTGGGTCGCAGTTCGCCGACTTCGACCAAGCCGCGCTTCGGGTTCCAGCCGCTGATCACGAGGCCGGCCTTCTCCAGGCGCGGCAGGTATTCATTGTTCACCTCGAACCGGTGGCGGTGGCGCTCCGACACGGAGTCGCGGCCGTACGCCTTGCGCGCCAGCGTGCCGGGCTTGAGCCGTGTCTCGTAGGCGCCGAGCCGCATCGTGCCGCCCTTCTGGACGACGTTGCGCTGCTCGTCCATGAGCGCGATCACCGGCTCGGTGGTCTTCTCATCGAATTCCATTGAGTTCGCCTTCTTCAGGCCGACCACGTTGCGGGCGAATTCGATCACGGCCACCTGGAGCCCGAGGCACAGCCCGAAGTAAGGGATCTTGTTCTTCCGCGCGTAACCCGCGGCGGCGATCTTCCCCTCGATGCCCCGGTCGCCAAAGCCGCCGGGCACCAGGATGCCGTCGAGGCTCTTGAGCTGCGCCAGCCCGGCCTTCGTCTCCAGCTCCTCGGCGTCGACCCGCACGATCTTTACCCGCGCATGGTTGGCGATGCCGGCGTGCGCCAGGGACTCGTAGACGGATTTGTAGGCATCCTGCAGCTCGATGTACTTGCCCACGACGCCGATCTTCACCTCGTGTTTCGGCGACTGGATGCGGCGGACGACCTCGGCCCAGACGTTCTTGGGATTGGCGCGGACCTTGAGCCCGAGCTGCTGCACCACCTGGCTGTCGAGACCTTCCTTCTGCAGCATCAGCGGCAGCTCGTAGATCGAAGAACCGACGTCCATTTCCTCGATGACCGCCTTCACCGGCACGTTGCAGAACATCGAGAGCTTCTCGCGCATCTCGGGCGACATCGGGTGGTCGCAGCGGCAGACGAGGAAATGCGGCTGGATGCCGATCTCGCGCAGCTTCGCCACGCTTTGCTGCGTCGGCTTGGTCTTGAGTTCGCCGGCGGCCTTGAGGAACGGGATCAGCGTGACGTGGATGAACACGCAGTCGCGCGGCCCGACCTCGAGCGCGAACTGGCGCATCGCCTCGAGGAACGGCAGGCCCTCGATGTCACCGGTCGTGCCGCCGATCTCGGTGATGAGCACGTCGACGCCCTTGCCGCCGCCGTAGATCCGGCGCTTGATTTCGTTCGTCACGTGCGGGATCACCTGCACGGTCTTGCCGAGATAATCGCCGCGGCGCTCCTTGGCGATGACCGCCTCGTAAATCTGGCCCGAGGAAAGGCTGTTGTGACGCGAGAGCTTGCCGGACGTGAACCGCTCGTAATGTCCGAGGTCGAGATCGGTTTCGGCGCCGTCGTCGAGCACGTACACCTCCCCGTGCTGGAACGGGCTCATCGTGCCCGGGTCGACATTGAGGTAGGGATCGAACTTCTGGATGCGCACCTTGAGCCCGCGCATTTCCAGCAGGGCGCCCAGCGCACCCGCCGTGAGCCCCTTGCCCAAGGAGGAAACCACCCCGCCGGTGACGAAAATATACTTCATCACCCTTGGGTAAAAGGCGGGCCGGAACCATACACAAGAAAAAGGTGCTCCGGGGACAATTTCCGCGCGCGAAAGCGGAGGAAATGGTTTGCCGCTGGGCCCCGCCCGGGGTCAACGTCGGACCCGCGTGCAGTCGAAACCCTCCCTCCTGGCCTGGATCACCTGCGACGGCGTCCATATCGACCCGGCGTCCGGCAAGCACACCATCCTCGGCGTGTTCTCCAACATCAAGGCCCGGTCGTTCCCGGTGGTGCACCCGTACATGGTGTGGTTCCTGACGCTGACCGATGTCCAGCCGGGCACCCACCGCATCCGGATGTCGATGGGCCTCGATCCGACCAACCCGGCTGAACTCCTCCACCGCGAGTTCGAGTCCCAAAGCCCGCTTCATCGCATCAACCTCATCAACGAACTGCGCAACCTCCGCTTTGAGCAGCCGGGCGACTACTCGATCGTGATCGAGGTCGACGACGAGCCGATCCTCGCCACCAGCCTGACGGTGAGCTGATGGTCTTTTCTGTAGGGCGGGATCGCTGATCCCGCCTCGATCACGGCGGGTTCGGCGACCCCGCCCTACAAATTTCGAATCCCTTCCATGTCTCATTCCACCTTCGATCTTGTCGGCGTCGGCAATCCCATCATGGACCTCCTGGCCCACGTGCCGGACGCGTTCCTCACGCGCCATGTCGCCGGTGACAAAGGCGGCATGGTGCTGGTCGACGGCACCGACATCGCCCAACTCGTCAGCCGGCTCGACGCCGGTTATGCCATCGCCCCGGGCGGATCAGCGGCCAACGCCACTCTGGGCGCCGCCCGGCTGGGCCTGCGCGCAACCTACGTCGGCAAAATCGGCGGCGATCCGACGGCTCGCGATTATCTCACCCATTTCACCGCCGCCGGGGCCGACGGCTCGCGCTTCAAGCACGCCACCCTGCCCAACGGCCGCTGCTTATCTCTCGTCACGCCTGACGGCCAGCGGACGATGCGCACGCACCTCGGCGCCGCAATGACGCTCAGCCCGGATGAGATTTCGCCCGCCGATTTCGCGGGCGCACGCCACGCCCACATCGAGGGCTACCTGATGTTCAACCCCGCGCTCGCCGACAAGGTCGTCGCCTCCGCGCGCGCCGCCGGCTGCACGCTCAGCATCGACCTGTCGTCCTTCGAGGTCGTCAATGTCGCCCGCGATTGGCTGCTCGCGCAGATCAAGCAGGGCGTGCATGTCATCTTTGCCAACGAAGACGAGATCCGCGCCTTGTTCCAGTCCGACGCCGCGTACGATGAACAGGCGTGCCGGCTCGCGAGCTTCGGCGGCATCGCCGCCGTCAAGATCGGCAAGGACGGCGCGTGGATCGCGCAGGGCGCGGAGCTGCACCGCATCAAGCCGGTCAAGGTCGACCGCGTCGTCGACACCACCGGCGCGGGCGATGCCTGGGCCGCGGGATTCCTGTTTGGCCACCTGCGCGGACATTCACTGCCCGCCGCCGGTGCCATCGGCTCCCTCCTGGGCGCCGAATGCGTCCAGCACCTTGGCGCCGCCCTTCCGGAAGTGCATTGGCCGCGCGTCCGCGCTGCGGCCGCCGCGCTGGCCGGCCGCTAAAAGAGAGGATTTCGCACAACCATGATCGCGAGGTAGAGCGCGGACTCCGCCTTGTCGCGCCGCTGCCTCCGTGAACGCGGATCGGCGCCGAACGGCGGCGAAGGGACTCGCCGCCCTACCCTCGATGCGTGGCAGCGCCCTCCTTTTAATTCCCGCATTGCGGGAAACTTTGGCCGCGGCAATTGTCCCATCGATGCCCCACCATGAAACCGGCCGGACTCAGCCTGCTCGCATTGCTCGCCGCCGCCGGCTGGGCTGACGAAGCGCCGGAACCGCCGGCTCTCACCCACACTTCCGACCGGCTGCGCCAGGAAATCCGCGCCACCTTGCCCAAGTACGACGCCCCGCCGGCGGTGGTGCCGGTCACGGCGCCGATGGTTGAACCTCCGCCGCCGCCCGATCCCGATGTGTTCGTCCT
This sequence comes from Lacunisphaera sp., assembly GCA_035549095.1. Classification (GTDB taxonomy): domain Bacteria; phylum Verrucomicrobiota; class Verrucomicrobiia; order Opitutales; family Opitutaceae; genus Lacunisphaera. Next base: position 6,202 of record DASZRV010000045.1, read on the forward strand.
GCCCAAGCTCACGATCAGGGAAAAGAAGCCGTCCTCCCGCGATCCCGATATCTGGCTGAGCGACCGCGCGCTCAGGCAAAAATCCATGGTCGCTTACCGGACATCGATGACGGACCTCGAATGGGCGCTCAACAGCTGGTTCATCCCGCTCTTCAGCGCGCCCCCGTCCGTGCGGGCACGAGCCTATTATCAGGAGATGAAACGCGCCGACGAGGTCGACCGCCTCGGCCAGGTCATCAAGACGATCGGCCTCACGGACCCGAAATCAGCTGCGAAACTCAAGGACGCAATGGACCCGCGCAAGCTGCCGAAGGAGAATTGAGCAGCAGAACGTCGATCCATCAGGCACTCCGTGCAGGTTCGCCCGGTAGGGGCCGTTGCCCTCAACGGCCTTCAAGAAAGGCGCTTGCACCGGTGCGGCCTGCTGGCCGCCCGGTATGCGTCCCGCTTTCTCGCGCGATACCTTGTCGCGAAAAGCTGGCGCAACGGCAAGCGCCCCTACCGAACTGGAAATCGCGCCCGCACGGGGAGCGGGCTCCGCTTCCATTTTAGCTGGAAACAACGCAGGATCCGCCTGTCCTATCCAAAGGAACCCATCGGATGAAAAATGCCGCCCTAGCATCCTTGCTGCTCGCCGCCATGGCGGGAATGTCCGCGGAGGAGACGCCTCCCGCGGCCGCCAACGCTGCACCGGCGCCGGCGAACGCGGGCCCGGCCGCCACGACAGACAAGAAAGCCGATCAGGCCAAGGCATCCGATCCCGCGCCGGCGGCTACGGCGCAGCCGTCGAAGGTCTCGGCGCAGCTGGCTCAGGCCATGGCGACCACCATGCCGAAATATGCCCCGCCGCCGCCGGAAAAACCGGTCACCGTGGATCCGGACGTGCTCGAGCTGCCGAAGATGACCGTGCGCAAACCGCGCCCGCGGGTGAAGCTCACCGACGAGATCGTGATGTCGCGCGATGCGTTCAACGACAAGCTGGCCCGCGAAAACCTCGGCTCCTTCGATCGCAATTTTCTGAACAAGTTCACGCTCCCGTTCATCGGCGTGTCGGCGCAGGAACGCGCCCGCGACGAATACGAACGGAAGAAGCGCGAGGAACTCGCGGAAGAGGTGTCCCGCCTCGCGAAGGTGGGCGCGGTGGTCGATCCCGAAGGGGCCAAGGCCCTGAAGGACGCTGCGAGCAAGCCCTGAGCGATCAGCGCACTTCATCGGCCAGCGAGCTTGCTCGCGCTCCTCGGCGTCCGCGGTTTGGAGGAGGCGGGGTGCCCTCACCCCGCGAGGCGCGGGCGCAAACGGTAACCCGCGGGACGAGGGCGTCCCGCCTCCACCAACCATGCCCGGATCGCAACGGCCATGGCGACAAATGCCCGCTCTGCAAAAATGAGTGGAGGGCCGGTCTCCTGACCGGCCGCCGGGACCGGAAACGGTCGCCCGGGAGACCGACCCTCCAGCGCCTTGGGGTCAAGTCGCTCCACCGGTCGTTTCACCCAACAACTCCCGCGCGATCTGCTCCCACTCTGCGGCAAGGCTGCCGTGGGCCGCCGGCCGGCCGGCGCGCCGGTACCAATAGCCCGCATTGGCCTCATCGCCCTCCTTGCGGTGCAGGTAGGCGTGCACCCGGTCACCATCGGGGCCCGCCGCCGCCTGCGCCAGCTGGTGCGCCTGGTTCCAGTCACCGCGGGCCTCGTGCCACAAGGCGAGCAGCGCCCGCGAAAGCCCGGCCGGTGGCGTGGACCGCCCGTCACGGGCGGAGGCGGCGAAGGTTTCGAAATCCGGCGTCATGATCTGCTCCGGGCGAGCGTGCGGCGGAAACGGCACGGCGCAAATTCCAACGTCGTTTTGTTTGTTCCCAACGAGAACACCGGTGCCGGGACCAACGGAACCCCCCGCGCTGAGGTTCGTAATACGAACATCGCCCCGCCCCATCGGGCTCCGCCTTGCGCTGAGGTTCGCAATACGAACTTAAGCCGGCCGACAGGCGCACTGCCGCCGGCTTGCCAGCCGGCCCGATCCCCGCCAAGCATCGCGGGCGAGTGTCCCAGACCGAAATCACCATCTTGCGCGAGCTGCTCGCCGCCGATCCCGACCCGGTTTCCGGCACCCGGCTGGCCAAAATGCTGGGCGTGTCGCGCGTGGCGGTCTGGATGCACCTGCAGAAACTCGCGCAGCAGGGCTTCGCCTTCGAGGCCCGGCGCAGCGTGGGCTACCGGATGACGCGCACCCCGTCGCAACTCCACGCCACCCTGGTCAAGGCCTACCTCAGCGGCCGGCCGCGCCCGCCGCATCTCGTGTGCCTCGACCGCGTCGACAGCACCAACAGCGAGGCCGAGCGTCAGCTCGCCGCCGGCTGCGCCGTGCCGCTCGTGATCCTGGCGCGCGAACAGACCGCCGGACGCGGCCGCCGCGGCCGGGCCTGGCACAGCCCGGCGGCCGGCAACCTCTATTCGACGTTCGTGTTCCGCCCGAAGCTCGAGCCCGCGCTGATGCAGGACTTCACCCTCTGGATGGGCCTCAACATCTGCGAACTCATCGCCAACTTCTGCAAGCTCACCCCGGGACTCAAGTGGCCGAACGACCTGCTCATCGGCGACCGCAAGATCGGCGGCATGCTCACCGAGGCGCGGATCGACGCCGACGAGATCCGCGACCTGGTCTTCGGCCTGGGCCTGAACCTCAACGGCCGGCTCGCCGACCTGCCCCGCGATCTCCACCGCACCGCCACCACCCTGGCGGAGGTGACCGGGCACGCGCTCGACTTGAACCGTTTCGCCGCCGCGCTCATCGGCCGCGTGCTTACGGCGTATGGCCAGTTCGTCGACGGTCATTACCGCGACAAGTTCGCCGACCTCTGGGCCCGTTACGACGTCCTCCGGGGACGTTCCGTGACCGTGACGCAGGGCCATCGCACGTTCGCCGGCACCGCGACCGGCATCGACGACGAGGGCTCGTTGATCGTCCGTCTCGCCGGGGGCGGCACGGAACGATTCCGGGCGGGCGAGGTCACCTTGAGTCGGTAGCACGCCTCCGCCCGATTCGCAGGCTTGCTCGCGGCGTCAAATCCGCGTGTAAATGCCTGTCTAACCGCCTGCATGGCTGATTCCCCCGACATTACCATCGAGGTCGCGCATCTCACGAAGACCTATGGTCCCCTCACCGCCGTCCACGACCTGAGCTTCACGGTCAAGCGCGGCGAAATCGTCGGGCTGCTCGGGCCCAACGGCGCGGGCAAGAGCACGACCATGCGCATCCTCACCGGCTACCTGCCGGCCAATTCGGGTTCCGTGCGCATCTGCGGCGTGCCGGTCGCCAGCCACCCGGAGATCACCAAATGCCACGTCGGCTACATGCCGGAGAACAACCCGCTGCCCGAGGAGATGCGGGTCTCCGAATATCTCTGGTTCCGCGGGCGGCTGAAGGAAATCCCGCGGGCCCGGTTGCGACTGCGCATCGACGAGGTCCTCGAGCTTTGCGACCTCAAGCGCAACCGCCACCGGGTGATCGGGCGCCTGTCCAAGGGCAACCGGCAGCGGGTCGGCATCGCCGAGGCGATCCTGGGCGAACCTGCCGTCATCATCATGGATGAGCCGACCATCGGCCTCGACCCGCACCAGATCATCATCGTGCGCGACCTGATCGCCAGCCTGCGCGGCCGCATGAGCGTCATCATCTCGAGCCACATTCTTCCGGAGATCGAGGCCTCGTGCGATCGCGTGCTCATCATCAACGGCGGCCGCATCGTCGCCCAGGGCACGCCCGCCGACCTGCGGCACGAAATCTTCGGCCACACGAGCTACCGGCTCCAATTCGCCGGCGAACCCGAGGGCCTCGCCCCGCTCCTGGCCGGCATCGAGCCCAGCTTCAAGGTGGCGCAGGTCGGCGACTGCGGGCCGGACGGTTTCTGCACCGCCACCCTCACGACCGAGGCGTCCGCCGACCTGGGCGAGGCCTTGCTGTCCACCCTGCCCGGCCGCGGCTACCGCGTGCGCGCGCTCAGCCGGCTCGAGCCGACGCTGGAGGATGTCTTCCTCGCGGCGACACGGCGCAGCTGGGACGCCCGGCTGCCCGACCAGAAGGATCGCAACGGCGACGATCGCGCGCCCCTGCCCAAGGTATGAAATCGGCGGACAATCATCGGCTGGTCGGGGCCGTTGCCCCCCACGGCCCTCGGAAAGAAAGATGCTTGAGGGCAAGCGCCCCTACCCCAGCCCTACGTCCGTCCTCCTAATGCGCCACTACTTCACCATCGTCGCCCAGGAGATCCGCAGCCTGATGTACAGCGCGAGCACCTACATCGCGGCCGTGCTGTTCCTGCTCGTGATGGGATTCATCTTCACCAACCTGCTCGACGTCTACACCAAGGCACCGCAGGAGTCCCCGCCCGCCGTCCTGTTCTTCCAGCTCTACTGGTTCCCGGTGCTGTTCATGGTGCCGCTGCTGACCATGAAGACGTTCGCCGCCGAGCGCCGGCAGGGCACGCTGGAGACGCTGCTCACGTCGCCGGTGACCACCTCGGAGGTGGTGCTCGGCAAGTTCACGGCCTCGTACCTCTTCTACCTGCTGCTCTGGGGCTCGACGCTCGGCTTCCACTACCTCCTGCACCTTTATGCCCGCGATGCGCGCTACCTCGATGCCGGCCCGCTGGTCGGGGGCTACCTGTTCATCGCCGTCAGCGGGCTGCTGTTCATCGCGGTCGGCGTCTTCTCCAGCGCGATGACCCGCAGCCATGAGGTCGCCGGCGTGTTGTGCTGCACGCTGCTCATCGGCCTCATCCTCGGGTTCAGCTACCTGGCCGACCTGCCGGTGCTCAACCAGGACGTTCTCCAGCCGGCCAAGACCGTCGTCGATTCGCTGCAGATCGCGCAGCACCTCGACGATTTCACCCACGGCGTGATCGATACGCGTGAGATCATCTTCTACGTCAGCGGCGCCACGCTCGCGCTGATCTTCAGCATCCTCGGGGTCGAGGCCAAGATCCTCAACAGCTAGGCGCATGCATTTCTCCGACAGCTTTCGCGCCGCGCGCTGGATCCGGTTCACCAATCTCATCCTCCAGGCCCTGCTCTTCCTCGGCTTGTTCGGCGGGCTCAATTACATCGCCCTGAACCACGCCTGGCGCTTCGACCTCACCCACAGCCGGCGGCAGTCGCTCTCGGCCGAGACCCGCTCCTACCTCGAACGGCTCGAGCGCGACGTGAACGTCTACGTCACCATCGTCCGCGACAGCGACAACCCGGAACTCGCCCAGTCGTATCGCGACATCACCAGCCTGCTGCGCGAATACGCCTACGTCACCCGCGCCAGCGGCAAGGGGCGGATCAACGTCCGCACCGTCGACATCTACCAGAACCGCCGCGAGGCCGAGGAGCTGAAGCTCGAGACGCCCAACGCCGTTGTGCTCGCGTGCGGCGATCACCGGCGCGTGATGCCGGTCGGCGAGTTCTACAAGATCAACACGAAGGAGGGCCGGAAGGAGTCCTTCCTCGGCGAGTCCGCCCTCACCGCCGCCATCCTCGACGTCTCCAGCCCGGAGAAAAAGAAGCTCTATTTTCTGGCCGGCCATGGCGAGATGCGCCCCGACGATGTCGACGGCCTGCGCGGCCTCTCGCAGCTCAGCGACGAGCTGCGCATGCGCAACTACGACGTGGCCCAGCTCGACCTGTCGATCGCGCACAAGATCCCCGACGACGCCGCGCTCATCCTCATCGTCGGCCAGCAGGGCCGGGTCGCGCCCTTCGAGGAAGAGCTCCTCCGCAATTACCTGCAGACCCGCGCCGGCCGCATCCTGCTCATGGCCAACCCGCTGTGTCCGCTCGGGCTCGACAACCTGCTCTTCGACTGGGGTGTCATCGTCTACGACAATGTCGTGATCGATCCCGACCCCCGGAGCTACACCGAGACCCGCGACCTCCGGCTCTGGCGGTTCGCGCCCGATCCGCTCAGCCACATCACCGACAACATCATCGCGAATGGGCTGCCGGTGCTGGTCGGTTCCGCCCGCGTGGTCACGAAGGACATCGGGCGCTCCGAGGACGACGGCTTGAGCATTCGCGAGCTGGTGGCGACGAGCGAGAACGCCTGGGGCGAAAAGAGCCTCAATTTCCGCACCCGCCCCGAATACACACCGGGCACGGACCTCAAGCTCAAGAATGGCCTCGGCGTCATGGTCATTTCCGAGCGACTCAAGCCCGCCAACAACCTACCGCTCAGCGTCCGCGGCGGCCGCCTCGCCGTCATCGGCAGCGCCGATGTCGTCACCAACAACCGCATCATCAACGTCGGCAACCTCAACCTGTTCCTCGCCACCGTGAACTGGGCGGTCGATCGCGACACGCAGCTCAACATCCCGCCCCGCCCGATCCAGCGCTTCCAGCTCGCCCTCAGCCAGGACGAGCTGATGCGCCTGCGCCTCGCGCTCTTCCTCATCGTACCGGGAGCCGTCGCGCTCGTCGGCCTCCTCGTCTACTGGACCCGGCGCCATTAGTCTTAAGTTTTAAGCTGTAAGTTTTAAGCCCAATGACCTTTCCCACCTTTGCGCGCGCCGGCGGGCTTACCCCTTAAACCTTATCCCTTAAACCTCTCCGGCCATGCGCTCGAAAGTCACCGTCGTCCTGCTTTTCCTCAACGTCGTCCTCTTCTTCTACATCTTCAATTACGAGGAGAAGTGGAAGGCCGAGCAGAAGACGCTGGAGGCGCGCCGCCGGGTCCTCGGCCCGGAGGCCGCCGCGATCGATTCGCTCACCCGCACGATGCGCAACGGGCCGACGGTAAAGCTCGAGAAGCGCAACGACACCTGGTGGCTCAGCCAGCCCTACGACTGGCCCGCAAATGCCAATGCCGTCTCGCGCATCACCAACGAACTGCAGTTCCTCGAGCACGACACGAGCTTCGCCGTCGCCGACCTCGCCAAAAGCGGCCAGACGCTCGCCGACTATGGCCTCACCGATCCGGCGATCACCCTCAGCTTCACGTCGGCCGGCAAGGCCTACAAGCTGAAGATCGGCGACGACACCAAGATCGGCAACCGCCTTTACGTGCTGTCCGCCGACGGCTCCCGCATCCACGTGGTCGGCCGCAGCCTCGCCGACACGACCGGGATGCCGCTCGACGAAATCCGCGCCGACTCGATCTTCACCGTGCCCGTGTTCGAGGTGCGCTCGCTCAATCTCCAGGCCGCCGCGCCGTCCAACCTCAAGGTGCGCCTGCGTCGCGATGCCGCCGCGCGCTGGTCGTTTGAGGCGCCGATCAACGCCCGCGCCAGCAAGAGCGCGGTCGAGGTGACGATCAACACCCTGAACGGCCTCAAGGCGAAAAACTTTCTCGATCCCAAGGACGCCGACCCGGAACGCACCGGCCTCGGCTCGCCGGCGGTGCGCGTCACGCTCGAAGGCAATGCCCGCCGCGAGACGCTGCTGCTGGGCAAGCCGGCGGGCGCGACCGTCGCGGCGTCCGGCGAGGGCACCCTGCCGCACACGGAATACTTCGCCAAGGTCGAGGACAAGGCGGTCGCCTTCACCGTCGACGTGCCCGAGCCCCTGCTGGCGGTCTTGCGGACCGCGCAGGAAACACTGCGCGACCCGCACGTCCTCGACTTCGAGCCGGACACCGTCACCGCGCTGGTGATCGCGGCGCCCGGCCAGCCGGAGCTGACGCTGCAGAAGCTCGAGGCCGGCGCGAGCGGCTCGGCCGGCGGCTGGCAGGCCGTCGTGCGCCTGCCCGGCCAGGTTCCGCAAACCACGACGGCCGACACCGCGATTGTCGAGGACCTCCTGCAGAAGTTGAAGCTGCTTTCCGCGCACGACATGGGCAAGGACCGGCCGCGTTTCGTGAGCGACGCGCCTTCGGCTGCCGATCTTGAGGACGAAGGTTTCAACCGCCCCGAGCGTGAGATCACGCTCAATCTCAACACGGGCGGCGGCCTGCGCGGCACCGACCCGTCCGCGCAAACGCTGCAGGTCGGCATCTCTCCCGGACAGTCCGGCCAGGCGTTCGCGCGGGTGACCGGCGCGCCCTTCGTCTATCGCATCCTGCCCGACATCCTGGAGCAGGCGCCCGCTTCCGCCCGCTATTTCCGCCAGCGCCTGTTGCGCGAGCTGCCGGATGGCGCCCGCATCACCGGCATCAAGCTGAGCGACCTCGCCACGGGCCAGGTCTATTACCAGGTGCGCAACGACCACGCGGTCACGTTCGAAGGTCTGGCGAAGGCCGACCAGCCCGAGGCGACACTCAAGGTGGGCGTCGTGCTGCTCGCCCAGATCCGCACGCTCAAGGCGAAGCGGTTTGTCGCCGATACGTTCTCGACCGACCACGCCGACACGCCACAGGGCACCCAGCCCTGGAAATACCGCCTCGATACCGACATCGTCTTCGGCGGCGGCGCGGGTGACGCGTCCAATACCACGTCCACGCTCTATCTGACCGAACGCATCGGCGGCACCACCCTTTATGCCGGCACCGCCGAATTCGGCGGCGTCGAATTCGAAGTGACGCCGGAAATGCTGCAGGCGGTGTTCGCGTTCACCTACTCCGCCAAGAACGACCCCGGCGTGCCGGTGGCCTCGCCCGCCGACGCCGCCAAGGAAAAGCCGGCCGAAACGCCGCCCGCGGCGGCCCCGAAGCCCTGACGGTAGCGGCGGTCCTCAACCGCTGCCGACGGCTCGTTACCAACTCCCGTGACCTCCCGCCCCACTGCCCTCAAGTCCGCGCTGCAGTTCTGCGGCTCGTGCTGCGTGACCGTGGGCTGCTGGGCTCTCTGGCTCGTGCTGACGGCATCGCTTTGCTGTCTGGTCTATGTCGCGTGCGCCCGCGAGCTGCCGGTCCCCAGCTTCGTCCTGCGCCGGGTCGAGGCCGGCTTCGCCCAAGCCGACCTGGCCATCACCTTCGGGAGCGCGGTGTTCGATCCAACCGGGCGCATCCTGCTGCGCGATGTCCGGCTCCGCACCGCCCAGTTCGAGGAACCGCTGGTCACGAGCCGGCTCGTGTACGTGCGGCGCAGCATCTGGTCCGTCCTGGCCGGCCGGCCGGTGCCGGATGAAATCCAGCTTGAAGGCGCGGCGGTGCAACTGCCGGCGATGATTTCGCCCACTGGCACGGTCGAGCCGCTGCTCCGCGATCTCACGATCATGCTCCGCCACGACGACAACGTCTGGCACGTCGACCAGTTCGCCGGCCGCGTGGGGCAGCTCGCCCTCACGGCCGCCGGCGACCTGCGCGTTCCGCCGCGCCCCGCCGGGGCCGCGCCGTTGTCGCCGGCCGAGATCACGCGCCGGTTCCTGCAGGCCAGCCGCCGGGCCGCGCTCGAGATCCATCGGTTCGACGCCTTCGAAAAACCCACCCTCGATGTCCGGCTCGAACTCCTCGCCGGCGTGGGTAATACCGCGACGATCGTATTCACGGCGGCGGGGGCGGACCAACCCTGGGGGCAGCCGCTCGTGCTCGGCAGCCTGGTGGCCGTCACCGGGGTCCGCCTCGAAGGCAAGGCCACGCGGCCCGTGCGGGTTCACGCCGCTGTCGCCCATGCGGGGTACCGCGGGCTCGTCGAGGTCGACCATGTGCGCGCCATCTTGTCGGCCCAGCTTGAACCCGAGGCCGGCCTCGTCCATCCGCTCGAGGCGCTGGTCGCCGTCGGGCAGCTGACCGCGCAAGGTGAAACCGCCCTCGGTCCCGTCCTGCGCACCCAACTCGCCAATTGGCCGCAGGTGGGTGCCTCGGTCGAGACCCAGCTCGGGGGAGAATTTCTTGCCGCCGAGGTCGAAGCCGAACTCGCCCGCCACACCGCCCGGATCCGCGGCACAGGTCGCGTCGCCCCGGAACTCATCAGCGCCGTCCTTGAAAAACACACCCCCCGGGCCGCGCCCTACTTCGTCTTCGGTGATCCGGTCGCCTTCACGGCCGAGGCCGAGCTCGGTCCCGGCTGGCATTTCGAACGCCTGGCGGGCGTCGTGGATGCCGGCCGGCTCGATTCGCATGGCGTCAAGATCACCGCGGCCCGCGGGCGGATCGACATCGCCGGCACCTCCTTCCTTGCGCACGACGCCCGCGTGGAGCTGGCGGACAACTTTGCCACCGGCTCGTATTGGATGGATTTCAAGACGACCGACTACCAGATGCTCCTGACCGGACGCCTCCGCCCCCTGGAGATCGACGGCTGGTTCAAGACCGACTGGTGGCGCAACTTCTGGTCGCACAATTTCGATTTTCCCGGCGGGCCGGCCGACGCGGATGTGGAGGTGAGCGGCCGCTGGAAGGATCACCTGCGCACCCTGTACTTCGGCCGGGCCGATGCGCACGGCGCGCGCGTCCTGGGCGGTGAGTTCGACGCGGTCCACACGCGGATCTTCGTGCGCCCGCAGGTGGTCGATGCGCTCGAAATCACCGGCACGCGCGACGCCGGCCGCCAGCGGCTCGCGGGCCACTTCCGGCGCTTCGCGGATCCGTTCGCGCACAAGGCGGAACGCGTCGACTTCGCCTTCGATGCCAACCTGAACCGCGACACGTACCGGGCGATGTCCGGCGGCAAGATCGACGCGCTGCTCGACAGCCTGAAGTTCACCACGCCGCCGCAGGTGCATGTGGCCGGCGCGCTGCTGGGCGCGTGGCCGGGACCGACGCCTGATTACACCTTTCACGGCTCCGCGACGGGTGGCCTGGAATACTATGGCTTCCCGCTGGATGCGGTGGAGGTGGATGGAACGGTCAAAGCCACCGAAGTGCGCCTCGACCGCATTTCCTTCGCCGCCGCCGGGGGCACCGGCAGCGGCAAGGCGACCCTCAGCGGGCCCACGGAGGCCCGGCGCCTGGGGTTCGACCTTTCGGTCAATGGAGCCGGGCTGGCCGCGAGCATCCGCAGTGTGGAGCAGTACACCGCCCGGCGCACCGGCCAGAAGGCGGCCTCCATGACTGAGAGCAAATTCATGCAGCGCGCCGCCGGCGGCAAACTCGACGTCGCCCTCTCGGCCGAGGGCGTGCCGGGCGAACTGGCCAGCTTCAAGGGCAACGGCAACGCCTCCCTCAAGGGCGCGGAGCTGGGCGAGATCCATCTCTTCGGCCTGCTCTCGCAGGTGCTGAGCGGGTTGTCGTTGAATTTCTCCTCGCTGAAACTCGATGCGGCCACGACGAGCTTCAAGATGGACCAGGGCAAGCTGCATTTCCCCGACCTGAAGGTGACGGGTTCCGGCGCGGTCATCGATGCACGCGGCGATTATACGTTTGCGAACAATGGGCTCGATTTCACCGCCCGGTTGAAACCCTTTCTGGAAAGCAGCAATCCGCTGAAGGTCGCCGTCGGCATCGTGGTCAGCCCGATCGTCAGCATTCTCGAATTGAAGCTGACCGGCCAGGTGAGCAAACCGAACTGGTCCCTCGTCGTCGGGCCCTCGTCCACGCCGCCCGCGGAAAAGGCCGAACCCACGCCGCCGCCGGCGACGCCGCCCGCTGCGCCGCTTGCTCCGCCGAAGACGTAGCCGGTCTTGCGGCGGAACGCGCTGACCGCAGCGCGTTCGTTTGCGATGACTGTAGGGGCGGGGCTTGACCACGCCCGGGCGCGCACGAGGCGCGCCCCTACGGCGCACTGCGCGTTGGAGCCGCCGGCGAAAGCGTCGGCCGGGAACAGCCACGTTGTCGCTGCGCTCCAACGCGGCTACAGGTCCGCAGCTGCCACGGGCATGATACTTGCTGGCCTGCGCCCGGGCGCGATCCGGTTCCATTGAGGGGCGCGTCTCCTGCCCGGCCGGATGGCCGGAACAAGTCGGCCGGGAGGCCGACCCTCCAGCGCCTGGAGATCAAGTCGCTCCATCTTTTTCCGCCCCGACGAGCCCCGCACCTTTACGTCGCAACAGCTCCCACCCGGCATGGGGATTTCCCCTTAAAACGCGTTGCTATGGCTGGAGCGCCCCCGTAGCAAGATTTCGGCCGTATTCCATGTCGCCCGCCACCAAGATTCGCCTCCGTTTGCTCCACTACGGCTGCCTCGCACCGTTCGGCGTCCTGACGGTTTATGCGCTGGCCGTGCTCGGGGGTTGGGAGACCGGCAACCTGGCCCTCGCGCAGCCCCGGCCGTATGATCCTGCCTTCCCTGCCAATGCGTGCGCCTGCCTCGTGCTGTTGGGCCTTGCCCCGTTTGCCCTGACCCTCGGCTGGAAACGCACCAGCATCGGCCTCGCCCTCGCCGCAGCGATTCTCGCCTGCGCCACACTCATCCAGGACCCGTTTGGGCTGGATCTCCATATCGACAACCTGCTGGTCAACCACGAGGCGCTCACTTCCGGCACCCACGTCGGCCGGATGCCGGCCGCGGTTTCGTCACTGCTCACGCTCGCCGGCGTGCTCGTCGCCTGGATGGGCTTGCGCCCGCATGACCGGCGGCGCCCGATCGCGGTGGCCTTGCTCGGCTCGTTGAGCGGCGCCTACGCCCTTACCGCCCTGCTCGGCTATCGCATCGGCCTGAACTCGGTCGACGCCTGGGTGACCTATGCGCGCCTCGGCCCGCATGCCGCCGTGATGCTCCTGCTCCTCGGCGGCGCCCTGATTCTCCTGGCCGCGCTCGATACCCAGGACGACGCCGATGCCGGCCCACGCTGGCTCTGGCTGCCGATCGTCGTGACCAGCGCGACGGTCACGATCGCCTTCTGGATCGCCCTCAGCCAGCGCGAGCTCAACTACACCAACGGCACCACCCAGCTCACGATCAACGACATTGCCGCCTTGTTCAGCGGCGAGCTCGAGTCGCATGTCGAAAGCCTGAATCGGATGGCGCGGCATTGGAGCAGGGCCAATGGCACGACCCAGGCCGAATGGGAGGCGGACGCCGCCGATTACATGCAGGCGTTTGCGGGCTACAGCTCGATCCAATGGGTCGATGACGACCTGCACACCCGGTGGTTCTGGCCGCACCAGGGCAACGAGGACATCCCGCACTACGACCACGCGGGGAATCCCCTCCGGCGCGCCGCCATTGCCGCCGTTCGTTCGACCCGTGATTTCGCCATCGCGGCGCCGCTCGACTCCCCGCTGACCCCGCCATCCTTCGCCGTGTATTCGCCCGTTTCCCGCAACGGCCAACCCGACGGCTTCATCGTCGGCGAATTCTACTACGACAAGTTTTTCGATACCATCGACCGCCGGCTGAACATTTCCCGCCGTTACCAGTTCCGGGTCCGCGTGGCCAACCCGCTCGCCCCCGCCAACGCCGGCGCATTGAAGGTGTTCGAATCGATGGCGCCGGACGAAAAGGTCGACGCTCGCCTGCGCCAGTCCGCCGTCTACAACCTCTTCACCCAGCGAATCACGATCACGCTCGCTCCGCGGCCGGAATTCCAGGCCGCCAATCGCCAGTACCTGCCCGCGCTCGCGCTCGTGTCCGGCCTCGGCGTCAGCGCCCTGCTCGGCCTGGTCATGAACCTCGCCCAGTCGGCGCTGTCGCGCCAGCGCCGCGCCGAGCGCACCAGCGCCCAACTGCGGGCCGAGAACGAGGAGCGCCGCCGCGTCGAGGCCCGCCTCAAGGCCACCGACGAGCGCCTCAACCTCGCGCTCGATTCGACGCAGGTCGGCGTCTACGAGTGGCACGTCGAGTCCGACCAGGTCTTCTGCACCCCGAGCGTCTGGAAGATCATCGGCTACGACCCGGCCGCCCTGCCCGCCACCGGCAAGGGCTGGCTGGAACTCCTGCATGCGGACGACCAGCCGGCCGTTCGCGCCGTCATCGAGGCGCACTTCCGCGGCGAGACGCCGTTCATTGAGATCGAGCAATGCATCCTGCATGGCTCCGGCGAATGGCTCTGGATCGCGCTCCGCGCCAAGTGCACGACCTTCAGCGCCACCCGCCAGCCCATCCGGGTCCTCGGCACAGTCCAGAACATCAACGCCCGCAAGCGCGCCGACGAGGCCCTCCGCGCCAGCCAGGCCGCCACCCGCAAGCTGTCGCTCGTCGCCAGCAAGACGGAGAACAGCGTCATCATCACCGACGACCGCGGCCAGATCGAATGGGTCAACGAGAGCTACTGCCGGCTCACCGGCCGGCGGCCCGCGGAGGTGGCGCGCCAGCCGCTCACGGCGCTGCTCGCGAACCCCGACAATGATGCCGGCGCCGTCGATCGCATCCACGCGGCGATCGAGCGACGCGAGCCGGTCACGATCGACGTGGTCCAGCTGGCGTCCGAGGACCGGCGCTTCTACGTCCGGCTTGACGTGCAGCCGGTCCTGAGCGACGAGGGCGTGGTCGAGAACTTCATCGCGATGGAGACCGACATCACCGCGCGTGTCGAAACCGAGCAGTCGCTGCGCCAGGCCAAGGCCGATGCCGATGCCGCCTCGCGCGCGAAGTCGGAGTTCCTCGCCTCGATGTCGCATGAGATCCGCACCCCGATGAATGGCGTCATCGGCATGACCAGCCTCATGCTGGAGACCGAGCTGACGGCCGAGCAGCGCGACTACATCAACACCATCCGCACGAGCGGCGATGCCCTTCTCTCCATCATCAACGAGATCCTCGATTTCTCCAAGATCGAGTCGGGCAAGATGGAGATGGAGAACCACCCGTTCGAGCTCACCCAGTGCCTCGAGGAGGCGATCGACATCTTCGCCCAGCAGGCGGCGGTCAAGGACATCGAGCTCGCCTACCACATCGACCCGGAGGTGCCGGCCTGCGTGCTGGGCGACATCACCCGCCTGCGCCAGATCATCGTCAATCTCGTCAACAACGCGGTGAAGTTCACGCCCCGCGGCTTCGTCACGATCGAAGTCGGCGTCGCGGAGCGCCACCGGCCGGCCGGCGGCGGCGACGAGCGGGTGACGCTCGAGTTCTACGTGACCGACACCGGCATCGGCATCCCCCCCGAACGGCTGAACCTGCTGTTCAAGCCCTTCAGCCAGGTCGATTCGTCCACCACCCGCAAATATGGCGGCACCGGCCTGGGCCTCGCGATTTGCGACCGCCTCTGCCAGCTCATGGGCGGCAGCATCGACGTGCAGAGCACGCCGGGCCGTGGCTCGCGCTTTCATTTCCGCATCCAGGCGGAGGTCGTCGACCTGGCGTCCGGCGGCGCCCCGCCGCTGTTCGCGCCCATCCCCGGCCAGGATGTCCTCGCCGTGGACGACCACCACGTCAACCGCGCGATGTTGCGCGACTGCCTCACCGCCTGGAAGCTCCAGCCCCTGCTCGCCGCCGACGCCGCCGAAGCCCTCCGCCTCGCCTCGTCGGCGCAGCTCTCGGCCGCGATCGTCGACCACCGGCTGGGCGACGCCCCTGGCTTGGAACTGGTCGCCCGCCTGCGCGAAAAATTTCCCGAACTGCCCATCGTGTTCTATACCTCGGCCGACGAGGGAGCCCGGCGCCCGGATTCGACCGACACGCTGATCTTCCGGCTGCCGAAACCGATCAAGCCCTACCTGCTGCACGACACGCTCAAGCACGTGATCCACGGCACGCACGCGAGCATGTCGACCCCGCCGATGGCGACCGGCGTCGCCATCCGGCTCGCCGAGACCATTCCCCTCGAAATCCTGCTCGTGGAAGACAACCTGGTGAACCAGAAAGTTGCCCTGCGTTACCTGGATCGCATGGGTTACACGGCCGATGCCGTGGCGAACGGGCTCGAGGCCGTGCGGGCCGTGAGCGAGCGTACGTACAAACTTGTCTTCATGGACATGCAGATGCCCGAGATGGACGGCCTCGAGGCCACGAAGGCAATTCGCGCGAAAATCCCGGCGGCGACGCAGCCCGTCATCGTCGCGCTCACCGCCAATGCCATGCAGGGCGACCGCGAGCGGTGCCTCACCGCCGGCATGAACGACTACATCACCAAGCCGGTCAAGATCGAGGACATCCAGAGCATCATCACGCGCTACTTCGGCCCGAAGAACGGGGCGTGAGGCCGCGGCGGGGCCGCTGCCGATTTGGGATGGGGGATTGCGGATTTTGGATTGGGAGATCGGCAATCCGAAATCCCAGATCACCAATCCACAATCCTCGCCGCCCGCTACAGCAGCGCCTTCAATTCCTCGATCTCGTTCCGCCGCGCCGGGTCTTCGGCGAGGTTCTTCATTTCCAACGGATCGTTGGCCAGGTCGAAAAACAGCCACGGGCTGCCATCGGCGTTAAGCACGAGCTTGTGTCGGGCGGAGCGGAAGCCCCGCCAGGCGCGACCACATTGCAGCGGGATGTCCGCGGCCACCGGCATCGAAATCGCCGCGCTGTCGCGCCGACATTTCCAGTCGCGGCCCTCGGCCCAGGCCACCGCCATGTGCGGCAGGTCCACGAGGCTGACGGGGCTCTGGTCTTTGTTTGGCGTTTGGCCTTTGGCATTTTGGGATTTTCCTGACGGAAACCGCACCAGCATCGGCACCCGGACCGACTCCTCATGCGGCCAGGCTTTCCGAAACAGCCCATGGGACCCGTGCATGTCGCCGTGCACGGAGGTGAACACGACCACGGTGTCGGTCAGGTCGATTTCGGTCAGCAGCATGCCGATCGCCCGATCCGTCGCCTCGATGTGGGCGTAGTAGCCCGCGAGTTCCTCCCGTGCGTTTTTCTCCGCCGGAGATCCGGCCGGGACATTCGCCCGCAGCTTGATCTCCGCCGGCCGGCGCTCGGCCACGTGCGGCGCCGCGGCGTGATAGGGCGGGTGCGGCGCCTCGAGGCTCACGACGCAGAACCAGGGCGGACCGTCCGCCAGCTCCCTCGCCTCCCGCTCACGGCACCACGCCGCGGCGCGCTGGCCGAGCACATCGGCTTGGTAGCCCTTGAATTGGCGCGGGGCGGGCAGCCGTGAACCATGGAGCCAGGGGTCGTTCAACAGGAAACCACTCTCGAAGCCTTCCCAAAAATCGAATCCGCCTCTCCGCTCCGGCGGCACGATCATGCGGGCATGCTCCTCGCCGACAAACGGCGCCGTCCGGTCGCGCTTGGCGAGATGCCATTTGCCCAGGAAGCCCGTGACGTAGCCGCGATCGTGCAGCGCGTGCGCGATCGTGCGGCCCAACCGGGGCGGTGGCTTGGGACCGTCGCCCGCCTCCCCCTCAGCTTCGGGCAAGTAGATGGGTAGCGGATCCCAATAGTCGCTCACGCCGTTTTCCGGGCAGAGCCGTCCGGTCAGCAGCGCCGCCCGCGCCTGCGGCCCGAGCGGATGCGGCGTGACCGCCTGGGTGTAATCGATGGACTCGCTTGCCAGCCCGTCGAGCCATGGGGTGCGGGCATTCGGGTCGTCCGCGTAGCCGGTCGCCATCGCCCGCCATTGCGTCGTGACAATCCACAGGATGTTCGGCTGCCCGGCCATGAGACCTTTCAGCCACAAAAAGGCCCGAAGCGGCACAAAAATCGAACCCGGCGCAAGGTGGACGGTTCGTTTGCGTACCATATTCGCATCGGCCCTGTTGGATGGAGGCGGGGCCATCAGCCCCGCGCGCCTTCCTGCTCGCAGCCTTTGCCGGGTGGAGCGCGGTGACCTCAACCTGCTGGCTGCAAACCGCATTTTCCCCGTAGGGGGCGTGTCTCGACCAGGCCCGGGCGCGCACCAGGCGCGCCGCTACACGCTCCTTGGGGTCAAGTCGCTCCACCCGTCGCAAAAATCTTTGATTCGAGGCCGACCGTCGACCACCTTCCCTTCATGCGCATCCGAGTCATCGCCACCGGCGGGACCATCGACAAAGTCTATTTCGACGCCGCCAGCACCTACGAGGTTGGCGAACCCCAGGTCGGGCCCGTTTTTCGCGAGTCCAACGTCACCTTCGATTTCGTCGTCGAATCCGTCATGCAGAAGGACAGCCTTGCCATGACCGATGCCGACCGCGCGCTCGTCCGCGAGCGCGTCGTGGCCTCGCCGGAGAAGCACATTCTCGTCACGCACGGCACCGACACGATGACCGCCACCGCCGCGGCGCTCGCCGGCGTGTCCGACAAGGTGATCGTGTTCACCGGTGCGATGCAGCCGGCCCGCTTCCGCCAGAGCGATGCCGTGTTCAATCTCGGCTGCGCCGTCGGCGCGCTCCAGGCGCTCCCGCCCGGGGTCTACATCGCCATGAATGGCGTCGTCTCGCCGGCCCACGCGGTAAAGAAGAACCGCGCCGCCAGCCGTTTCGAGCCGAAGGGTTGAGGCGAAGCGCACTTCTGTAGGGGGAATCGCTGATCCCGCCGTTTGATTCGACCACGGATTTCACGGAAATCACGGATGGAATCCTGTAGCGGCGGTCCATGACCGCCGACTCCGATCAGCGACGCTCATAGAGCGCTGCTACACCCTTCTCAGCCTTTCAGCTTTCAGGTCTCAGGTTTCAGATTTCAGCCTTTCAGTATTTCAGCATTGCCGGTTTCCCCGTCAAGAAATGCGCAGCAATTGGACTTTGAGCGTTGGGAGCCACCGTTAGGATTATCCGCGGAATTCCCCTCCCGCAACCCTCTGCAATGAAAACCCAGGATTACATCCAGTTCGCCAAGGAGAACCCGGTTTGCAGCCTCGCGACGGTCGAAGGCAACCAGCCGCATGTCCGCACGGTGCTGCTATGGTTTGCCGATGACACCGGCTTCTACTTCGTCCTTCTGTCGCCGAAAAAGGTCAGCGCGCAACTCAAGGCCAATCCCCGGGCGGAGGTCTGCTTCTGCAGCCATCCCACCGATCTCGTGCAAACGCGGCAGATGCGCGTCACGGGCCGGATGGAATTGGTGACCTCCCCGGAGCTCCTGGCCCGCGCGCGCCAGGACCGGGCGTTCCTGTCGCAGCTCGCCGGCCGGCCGGTCGACCATCTCATCGAGGTCTTCCACCTCACGGAGTGCGATGCCCATTTCTGGGCCATGCGCGACATTCTCCGCGAGCCCGCGCTCGAGCACGTCGCGATCTGAGCACCGCTCCCACTCTGACGGCGGCCAATGCGCCCTGGAGCACCGGAAGCTCCGGTCCGTGGACGTTCCATCAGGCCATGGGCAATTCCACCAGCGCGCTGCTCGTCCTGTTTTCCGCCGTAATGATCTACGACAAGTCGACCGACCGCATCGCGGTCCTCGTCTCGATGGAAAACGCACCCGCGACGCCGGCGCCTGGCGACGCCGCTGCGGCCGGGTCGGCCTGATTCAACGCGGCTCGAATGAATCGAGGTCGAGCTCGACGAGGCTTTCGAGCGGTCGGCTGACGTCGAGATCGAGCGCGACCGGCGCACCGCCGCCGCTCGGCTCCCCGGCCAGGTGCAGGCGCGAAGAGACATCGCGCGGAGCCTCCGGCGGGTGAAGGTCGAGCCGAAGTTCGCCGGCCTCGATGCGGCGCAGCCCGTGCTCGAGCTGTTGGCGCTCGATGTAGCTCTCGTCCGATTCCCTCATCCCGCGCGTCAACCAGCCGGGTGCATGCAATTCCAATTCCGCCCGGGTGCCGGAAACCAATGCCAGCCAGCCCCGATCGAGACGGGCACCTCCCGTATCGATGCGCAAGGGCAGGCGCCCGTCGATCCGCCCTTGTCCGCGCACCGGTACGCCCGGCGCGAGCTTCAACACTTCGGCCAATTCAAGGCCTTCCGCCAAGACGGTCAGGTTCACTTCGCCCGGTCCATCGATGCGGTATTGAAAAGGCTCGACGGTCGCGTGCCCACCGAGGGTGGAGAACGATGCCTGCCTGACGGCGAGGCGGTTGGAACTCTCGAGGCCAAACGTTGCCACAATATCGTGCAACGCCAGGCGACCGATTCGCAGCTCTCGCACGTGCAATGCGCCGGGCTTGGTGGCGAAATGCGGCTGGTTCAGCAGCTCGAGATCGAACTCCACGCCGTCGGCGGCGATGGCGCGCGTCGGGTGGCGATAACTTCCGGCGCGAAGGTGCAGCTCGCCTCCCACCTGGACCCGTCCGGCGGCGACGCGCCCCGCGGCGTGGCCGGTCACATGGCCCCCGATCCGGGCCGGCCCACCCGGCGGTGGCACGAGACGCTGCAGCACTTCCTGCCAAGTTCCCACCTCGAGTTCGAGGCGATCCACCGTGAAGGCAACGCTGCCGCCTCCGGGCTCGACCTCCAGCGCGCCCGCGGCGTCCAGGCCATCTGCCTGCAGCCGGTAGGGACCCGCCCAGCGCCGCGCCGTGGCGCGCCGCAGAGCGAACTGCGACGCAATCTCCGTCTCCGGGGTGCCCGCCGTGCGCACGACCAACGTGCCGACGGCCGAGAACTCGTCGAAGGGCAACTTGAACGGCTGGATCCGGACCTCGCCGTTGCGGTAGGAGGCCCAGTGCCATGGATCCACCCCCGAACCATCGAGGCTGATCGCGACCCGCGCGGCCGCGGCGCGCACGACGCCGAGAGTCGGGCTCCACCAGTGCGGCCGGTCAATGGTCACGCGATCCGCGGCAAAATCCTGCGTGCGGACCCGAAACTCCACCCCCGCCAGTTCCAAGCGCCATGGCGACGCACGGACGACCTGAAAGCGGGCCTGCTCGGCGCCGAGGAGGTGTAACACGCCGCGCACCGCGACACCAGCCAGCGGCCGGCGCAGAAGGAGCGCCGCAACCAGCAGGAGTCCCAGCGTGCCAGCGACCAGCAGCCACCGGTGGCGGATCGCGACCGGCGTCGGCGGAGCGGGCAATGCTGTTTTCAGGACGGGCACGGTGGGGCGGCCGTTTGGGCGATACCAAGGCGGCGAACCTGGCATCGCGACCATAAAAGCAATCGCAGCCCGTCAGCTCGCTTGGAATTGGTGGAGGCGGGGCGATCGGCCCCGCGGGATTGGAGCGGTGCCCGTATTCCGCGGGACTGATGGTGCCGCCTCCACCAAACGGCTTTCAGCCCGCGCGGAGTGCGGCCTCCACCTCATCGACCGCCTCCGTGATCACGGCACGCGGGCCGGCTTCAGGTTCCAGATGTCCTTGGCGTATTCGCGGATCGTGCGGTCGCTCGAGAATTTCCCCATGCGCGCCGTGTTGAGGATCGCCATCGAGGCCCACTGGGCCCGGTCGCGATACGTGGCGTCGACCCGCAGCTGGGCGTCGGAATAACTCCGGAAATCCGCGAGCACGAGATAGGGATCGCCGCCCTTGAGGAGGCTGTCGTGCAACAGGGAAAACACGCCGTGCTGGCCGGGCGTGAAGAAATCGCTGCCCAGCCACTCCACGACGGCGCGCAGTTCGGGATCGGCTTGGAAGTAGGCCTGCGGGTTGTAGCCCTTGGCCCAAAGCGCGCTGACTTCCTCGACCGTCAGGCCGAAGATGAAGATGTTTTCCTCGCCGACCTCCTCGCGGATCTCGACGTTGGCCCCGTCCAGCGTGCCAATCGTCAGTGCGCCGTTGAGCGACAGCTTCATATTGCCGGTGCCCGACGCCTCCTTGCCGGCGGTCGAGATCTGCTCGGACAGATCGGCGGCCGGGATGATCTTCTCGGCGAGCGAGACCCGGTAATTGGGCAGGAACGCGACCTTGAGTTTCCCATTGATCCGACTGTCGCCGTTGATGCGGGCCCCAATCACGTTGATCGCGCGGATGATGTTCTTCGCGAGATCGTATCCCGGCGCGGCCTTCGCGCCGAAGATGAAGACGCGCGGCACGACATCGAGGTTCGGGTTCTGCAGCAGCCGGCGGTAGAGCGCGATGATGTGGAGCAGGTTCAGGTGCTGCCGCTTGTATTCGTGGAGGCGCTTGATCTGCACGTCGAACAAGGCATCGGGCGACACGTCCACGCCGCACTCCGCCTTGATGACGGCGGCGAGGTCCACCTTGTTGGCGCGCTTGATGGCCATGAATTCCTCCTGGAACGCGGCATTGCCGGCGACCTTCTCCAGGCCGCGCAACAGGTCGAGATCGCGCACCCAGGCCTCGCTGCCGAGCTGGCGGGTGATGAGGGCGGAGAGGCGCGGGTTGGACTTCAGGAGCCAGCGGCGCGGCGTGATGCCGTTGGTCTTGTTCTGGAAGCGGCCGGGATAGAGCGCGTCGAAATCCGGAAACAGGTTCTGCTTGAGCAGCGCCGTGTGCAGCGCGGCCACGCCGTTGACGGCATGCGACGCGACGACGGAGAGGTTGGCCATGCGCACCTGCTTGTGGCCGTTCTCCTCAATCAGCGAACAGACGGACTTCTTCCAGTTGTCGCCGGGCCATTTCTGTTCGACCACCTGCATGAGCCGGTCGTTGATCGCGTAGATGATCTGGAGGTGGCGCGGCAGGACTTTCTCGAACAGGCCAACGGTCCAGCGCTCGAGCGCCTCGGGCAGCAGCGTGTGGTTGGTGTAGGCAAAGGTGCGGCTGACGATCGACCAGGCGTCGTCCCACTCCATGTTTTCCTCGTCGAGCAGGATGCGCATCAGTTCGACGACCGCGATCGCCGGGTGCGTGTCGTTGAGCTGGATGGCGACCTTGTCCGGGAAGTTGGCCCAGGAGTTGGCGGGGTTGCGGAGATGGCGACGGGTGATGTCGCGCAGCGAGCACGCGACGAAGAAATATTGCTGCATCAACCGCAGCTCCTTGCCGTTCTCGGTCTTGTCGTTCGGGTAAAGGACCTTCGAGATCGTCTCGCCGATGGCCTTCTCGCGCACCGCTTCGACGTAGCCGCCGCGGTTGAACGCCTCGAGGTCGAAGTCCTCGGTGGACTTGGAGGCCCAGAGCCGAAGGAGGTTGACGGTCTTGGTGCCGTAACCCGCGATCGGGATGTCGTGCGGCACGCCGAGGATGGTTTTCGTGTCGACCCACTTGGGCCGGTAATTACCCCGATCATCGAACACGTTCTCCACGCGGCCAAAGATCTGGATTTCCTGGATGTACTCCGGACGCATGACCTCCCAAGGACTGCCGAAGATGATCCAGCTGTCGGGGTGCTCCATTTGCGCGCCGTTGTCGAACGCCTGCTTGAACAAGCCGAATTCGTAATAGATGCCGTAACCCAGCGCCGGATAGTCCAGCGTCGCGAGCGAATCAAGGAAGCAGGCGGCGAGGCGGCCGAGGCCGCCGTTGCCGAGTCCCATGTCGGTTTCCGATTCGCGGATCAGCTCGAAGTCCTGGCCCAGCGCCTTCAGCGCCTCCTGGGCGGTCTGGAGCAGCCCGGTCGCGAGCAGATTGTTGCCAAACATTCGGCCCATCAGGTACTCGAGCGAGAAGTAATAGAGCCGGCGCACGTTGTTGTCGTTGTGCACGCCCTGCGTCTCGATCATGCGCTCGTGGATCGTGTCGCGCACCGCCAGCGCGGTGGCGACCCACCAGTCGCGCGGCGTGGCCGAGCCAGTGTGGCGCGCAAGCGTCGACACCAGGTGGCGCTCGATCAACGAGCGCAGGACGACTTCGGGTGTGTCCGGATGCGGACGCCCGGGGCTCACCTGCGGCGTGGCGGGAACGGATTTCTTCGCCGGCTTCTCCGGCTGGGCTTTGGCTTTCGGTGGCATGGTCGGAGTTTGCATCAGATGGCGTGCCTGTCGGTCAGGCAAGTAGCGATTACCCGGAAAAAACCTAGTTCACCCGCTTGGAACTTTGGTGAGAATTGTCCCCGGCGAGGCCCGCAACGACCGGCGGCCGGCGGGCACCTTATCGAACCCGGCGGCGGAAAAAAGTTCGGACGGAAATTCGGTCAGTTCATGGAGGCGGGGCGATCGGCCCCGCCGGGCGCGCGCGCAGCTGGCCGTCCGCGGAACTGATGGCCCCGCCTCCACCCCATGGACGGCGCGGAGCGGAATCCGCGCCCTACCTCTGGAATCGCCGGCTGAGCTCTCCCCGGCTGAGCTCGAAATGCGTCGGTCGGCCCGACGGACTCGTGTGCGGCTGCGTGCAGCCGAACAGCTGGGCCACCAGGGCCAATGCGTCGGCTTCCGTGACCGTCGTCGGCAGCCGGATGGCCTTCTGCGCCGCCAGGCGGGCGAGTTCCTCCTCCGCCAGGTCGGCCTTGCGGCCATCAAGCCGGCCCTCCCGGATGAGACCGATGATGTCGCGCAGGAACATTTCCGCGTCGGAAGGATCGAGCCAGGCGGGGACGGCCTCGATGCGAAAGAAATGCCGGCCAAACTCCGCCACCTCGAAGCCGTGGGACAGGAGGAACTTCAGCCGGTCGAGCAGCAACGCGCTCGCGATGGCGTCGAGTTCGACCGACTGCGCAAAGAGCAGCCGCTGGCTAACGAACTCGCCGCGTTTGAACTGGCCCTGCAGCCGCTCGAACCAAACGCGCTCGTGCGCGGCGCGACGGTCGAGCACGACGACGCCGCCGGGCGATTCGAACAGCGCATAATCGCCGTGCGCTGTGCCGAGAAATCTCCAGCCCGCCAGGTTGGCAGCGGGTCGCGCGGCGACGCTTCCCGCGGGCGCCGGCGCGATCGGCGCGCCGGTTCCGGACACCGGCGGCCCGAGCCGCGACGGCAACGAAGCAAAATGCCGGAATGGCTGCGCCATGATTTCTGCGGCGGTCGCCGGCGGCGGCATGGGATCGCCCGGCATCGATTCCGCCGGGGGTAATGACGGCAGGGCGGGCGGCGCACTTGGCACCGGAACCCCGGCGAGGGCGCCAAACTCCCGCAAGCGCTGCAGCACGGCGCGGATGACGAAACCGCGCACAATTCCCTCCTGGCGGAACCGCACCTCGCGCTTCGCCGGGTGCACGTTCACGTCGACCGCCGCCGGTTCGAGCTCGAGGAAAAGCACCGCCACCGGGAAGCGACCCTTGGCCAGCGAGGTCGCGTACGACTCGATCACGGCATAGTTCAGCGTCCGGCTGTCCACCGGCCGGCGATTCACGAACATCAACATCTCGTGCCGGGTGGCGCGATGCACCCCGGGTCGTCCGACCAAGCCATGCAGCCGCAAGCCGGTTTCCGCACATTCGAGCGGCAAAAGGTCGGCGGCCAGCTGGCGGCCGAAGATCTCCCCCACCCGCTCAGCCAGCGTCGTGCACACCGGCGAGCGAAACAGCACGCGGCCGTCCTCGATCAGCGTGAACGCCGTGCCCGGGCAGGCCAAAGCGTAGAGACGGACGGTCTGGATGATATGCGCCGACTCGGTGGCGTCGGACTTGAGGAACTTCCGCCGGGCCGGCACCGAGTTGAACAGGTGCGACACGGTGATGCGCGTCCCCGGCGCCATGCCGCAGTCACGGACGTGGACGGGCTTGCCGCCATTGACCAGGATCTCGGTGCCCGCGGCCGCGTCGGCCCGGCGCGTCTGCAGCAGGAAATGCGAAACGCTCGCGATCGACGGCACCGCCTCCCCGCGAAAGCCAAAGGTGCCGAGCCGGTCGAGGTCGGCGGTTTCCACCAGTTTGCTCGTCGCGTGGCGGGCGAGCGACAGCTCCGCGTCTTCGGGTGTCATGCCGCCGCCGTTGTCCTCGACGCGGATGTAGGCGCGCCCGCCGCTGCGGAACTCGATCTCGATGCGCGTGGCCCCGGCATCGAGGCTGTTTTCCACCAGCTCCTTCACCACCGCGGCCGGCCGTTCGATCACCTCGCCGGCGGCGATCTGGTTGGCAACCCGGTCGGAAAGGATGCGGATGGACGGCATGGAATGCGGCATACAATCGCGAAAACGCGAAGGAGCGGAAGCACGGAATCAACGTGCCAGGACCACTCGCCTCACCTCTAATGTCGCCCGGGAAAAGGTAGGGCGGCGACTCCATTCGCCGCCGTCTGTCGGCGCGGAACGGAGTCCGCGCCCTACCTGAGCAGCGCCGTCCCTACTCCAGCAGCTTCGCCCAGCGGCGAAATTGCCGCGCGAGCTGCGCCGGGCCGGGCATGCCGGTGCCCGTGCGCTTCGCCATCGCGCGCTCGAGCTGGAAAACTTTCCCCCAATCAGGTCCGAACGCCGGATGGATGGACTTGACGTCAGCCGTGGTCAGCCGGTCGAGCGTTACGCCTTTCTCCTCCGCCAGCCGGACGATGGCGCCGACGGCGTGGTGCGCCGAACGGAACGCCACCCCTTTGCGCACAAGGTAATCGGCCAGATCGGTCGCGAGCAGCGCCGGGTCGGCGACCGCCGCGGCACAGCGCGCGCGATCCACCTTCAATCCCGCCACGGTGCCGGCGAGCACCTGCAGGCAAAGCACGACCTGGTCGTGGCTGTCGAACAGCGGCGGCTTGTCCTCCTGCAGGTCGCGATTGTAGGTGAGCGGAAGCCCTTTCACCAACGCCAGCAGCGTGTGCAGGTTGCCCTGCAGTCGCGCCGCCTTGCCGCGCAGCAATTCGAGAGAATCGGGATTCTTCTTCTGCGGCATCAGGCTCGAGCCAGTGCAGAATGCATCGGGCAGGTCGATGAACTTGAATTCCTGGCTCGCCCAGAGGATCAGGTCCTCAGCCAGCCGGGAGCAATGCACGCCCGCGATCGCGCAGGCCGCGGCGAATTCCAGGTGCACATCGCGATCGCTGACCGCGTCCATGCTGTTTTGCGTGACGCGCGGCCGGCCGGCGGAATCAGTGAAACCGAGCTGTTTCGCCGTGAACTCCCGGTCGATCGGCAGGGTCGTGCCGGCGATCGCCCCCGAGCCCAACGGGCACCAGTTGGCGCGGTCGGCGACGGCGGCAAAACGCTCCGCGTCGCGCTGGAACATCTCCAGATAAGCGAAAAGGTGATGCGCCAGAAACACCGGCTGCGCGCGCTGCAGGTGGGTGTACCCCGGCACGAGCACGGCGCGGTTCTTGTCCGCGATACGCAGGAGCACACGCTGCGCCGCCGTGAGGTGACTGCCGATCTCCCCACACGCCGCCTTCAGATACAGGCGCATGTCGGTCGCAACCTGGTCATTGCGGCTGCGGGCGGTGTGCAGTTTCGCCGCGGCGGGAACGCGCTTCGTCAGCGCCTGCTCGATGTTCATGTGGACGTCCTCGAGCTCCGTCCGCCAGCGGAACCGGCCGGCGGCAATGTCCCGACCGATCGCATCGAGCCCGCGCTGGATGGCGTCGCGCTCGCGGCGCGTAATGAGGCCGACCTTCGCCAGCATGGCGGCGTGCGCCTTGCTGCCGATGATGTCGAACGGAGCCAGCCGGTGATCGAACGACACCGACTCGCTGAAACGAAGCATCAACCCGGCGGGTCCCGCCGAGAATCGCCCACCCCACGTGGCTTGCGCCTGCTTTGCCATGGCGGCCAAGCAACGGCGCGGCGTCCGGCTTGGCAACGAGAATTGTCGGGCTGGATCGCCCTGTCGCGCCGTAGCCCCTGGCGAAGGCGGATGATCCCGCCATGCCCTGCCATCGATGCGCGCAGTTCGGCGGGGTCCGCAACCCCGCCTCGCCGTCGGTGGTGCCCTCCCGGAGGATCCACTTCCCGTTTGCCTGCGTCCACCGGCGGCGCATCGTGGCTCACCCATGGTCGCTCGCTTGAAACTGTGCCTGCTATTCGCGTTCGTCGCTGCCGTTGCGCTGCGGGCCGATACCACGCAACCGGCCGGCGAGTGGGATGCGGTGACGGTCCCGCCGATGAAGACGTCGATTTACATCGGCAGCGTCACGCTCAGCACCGGCGTGTTCCACCGCGAGGGCGACACATTCGCGACGACATACGAGGCGAAGGTCCGGCCGTGGTTCTTCTGGAGCGAAACCGGCCAGATCACGATTACGCTGCCACCGCCGGACCTGGCGAAGCTGGCACGCGGCGAACGCGTCACGTTCACCGGCCAGGCCATGAATCACCGGAACAAACCGCGCCGGGTCACCGGCCAGGCCGACCGGAGCGATGCCGCCAGCGGCACGATCAAGGTGCGCATTGAGGCGGACGGCATCACCCTGGTCTTCAATGGCACGTATCGGTTCGACCATGCGGTGAAGTAGGTGCTCGGGTCGGAAGTGAATCCGTCTGTAGGTCGGGCTTCACGCCCGACAGTCGGGCGTAAAGCCCGACCTACAGCCCACGGGTTGCCGTCACTCCGCCCAGTGGAACGTCACCGGCCGGGCGATTGACGGATGCAGGCTGTGGTGCACCGGACAGTTGAGGGCGGCCTTCTCGAGCACGCCCTGCGGATCCTTGGATTTTGGAATCGGCAGCCAGATCTGCGTAACGATCCGCTCGATCCGCCGCGGCGCATCGAGGGACATCTCCTTCATCACCTCCCAGCGCACGCCGGGAATGTCGAAGCCGAGTTTCGTCCGCGCGGCGATCGCCATGGTCGTGACCATGCAGGCCGCGAACGACGCGGTCGTCAGGTCCGTGGGCGAGAAGGCCAGGCCGCGGCCGTGGTTGTCCTTGGGCGCGTCGGTATCGAAGACCTGGCCGGACGGGCCGTGGGTGAGCTGGCAGTTGAGTTCGCCTTGGTAGATCCCGGTGCTTTTGACCATAGGGAAGAGAAAACCATGATACCCACGAATGACACCAAAATTGTAGGGCGGGATCGCTGATCCCGCCGCGGGGTCCATAGTTCAGCCGCGAGTCGTTAATGCCGCCGACTGGATCCTTCGCTTCATTCAGGATGACAGAATCTGTGTAACATTCTGGATTCGTGTCATGCTGAGCGGAGCGAAGAATCCAGCGATACCACGCGTGTCCTCTGGGCCGCACGCCGGTCGCTCCGCCCGCACGCAGACGGACGCTGATCCCGCCCTACACCAACCTGCTCAACCGCGCCGCGATATCGGCGCGCAGGCGATCGACGTACGCCAACGTGAATTTCCCAACGGAAAGACGTTCGTTCTGCACGAGCGGAGCGAGATCCATCGCCCAGGTGATCGCGGCGGCCGCGTCGGTCGCATGTGAGGTATGAAAGGTGGCATTCGCGAGTCGCCGTCCGGCGGTGGCAAGGTCGTAGCGTTTGCCACCGGCGATCTGCGACTGGAACACGCCGACGAGCCGCGCCGCGAGCTGGGGATCGGCGGTGGCGTCGAGCAGGCGTTTGTCGGCGTCGACCAGCCAGTCGAGGTCGCGCCAGACTTCGCAGCCGAACACGTGTCGCGGCCGGCGGGATTTCTGGAGTGCGCGCAAAGCCGCCAGGCTGCGCAGGAAGACGGCAACGTGGGTGTCGTGCTTGTCCCCCGGATTGTGGAGATAGACCGTTTGCAGGCGGGGCATTGCCCGCAGCAGCGCCAAGAGTTCAGCGACGACCACCGGCGAACGCGCGTCCTTCACGACGCCGCTCGGATGCGCCAGTTGGATCATCGCCGCGTAGGCGCCAATCTTCGCGGCCCGGCGCTGTTCGCGCGCGCGCACCGCCTTCATCTGCTCGTCGGTGTATTTCGCAAAACGGCCGGAGCGGGGGCTGCCGGCGCCATCCGTCACCACCACGCCGGTGAATCCGCGGCGCGACGAGCGGCCCGCGGCGATGCCATGGTACGCCATGATCTCGATGTCGTCCTGGTGCGCGGCGATGCACAGGTGCGTCGTGCGCGCCAGCGCCGCGGCCAATGGGCGGCCATCCGGGATATAGATGTCGGCGGCAGGTTGCGAAAATCGCATGGAAAGAAGTTAGCCACGAAAAGGCGCGAAAAGACACAAAAGAACGGAACCCTGGCCTAGTCCCAATCTTCGCGCGTTTTCGTGCCTTTTTGCGGCCATCAGTTTTGCCGGCTCAACCATTCCATCTTCGTGGCGCGGCCGTTCGCGGCAAACTCCACCAGGGTGCCCGACAGCCGCACGTCGCCCGTGGCCACTTCAAAGCGCCGCGGGAGGCCGTCAAGGAACCGGCCGACGACCGGCTCGATCTCGCGCCCGAGCACCGATTCATGCGGACCCGACATGCCGACGTCACACTGGAACGCCGTGTGTCCCCGCAGGAGCGATGCATCCGCCGTCGCGACGTGCGTGTGCGTGCCGAGCACGGCCGTGGCCCGGCCCGCGAGGTGCCAGCCCAGCGCCTGTTTCTCGGAGGTCGCCTCGCCATGTACCTCAACCAGGACGCCGTCGAATTTACCCGCGTGGCGCTGGAGCATCGCGTCCGCACAGAGAAACGGGCACTCGGCCTTCAGGTTCATGAAGCTGCGGCCCAACACCGTGAACACGAGCAACCGGAAGCCGTCCTTTTCGAGGATCACGTGGTCGCGCCCCGGGCAGGCCACCGGCAGGTTGGCGGGCCGGCAGACCCGGTCGATCCCGGCGATCTCGCCCTCGAATCCCTTTTGGTCCCAGACGTGATCGCCGAGCGTGATCGCGTCGACTCCCGCGTCGAGCAGCGTGCGGCAAATCGCACCGGTGATGCCGGCGCCCGCGGCGGCATTCTCGCCGTTGGCGATGACGAAATCGAGCTGGCGCTCGGCGCGCAACCGCGGGACCAGCGCCGCGACCACCTCGCGCCCCGGCTTGCCCACGATGTCGCCGATGAAGAGGAATTTCATACGCCCCTACCCGGCCCGCCGTGTCTCCCTCCGCTCACGGCGCCAGGTAGTTCGCGCCGGAAGCGTTGCCGAGCGAGGCCGGGCTGAGCCGTGTGGCCTTGCCCGACTCGGTGTCGATCACGTAGAGGCTGCTGGTGTGTGCCGCGCGGAAGGTGCAGACGAGGTGCCGGCCGTCGCCGAGCCACGCCGCCTCGATGGCATCGGTGGGCGCCTTGGTGACGATCTTGCTGGCGCGCGTGGCGAAGTCGAAGACGGCGACCTGGTAGTCTTTGCCTACCTTGGCCGTGAACGCGATCTTGTTGGGGTCGCCGGCGCTCCAGTCGGGCTCGGCGCAGTAGCCGGAAATGTTCGTCGGCACGCGCGACATGCCGCCGCCCGTCGCGGGCATCAGGTAGAGCTGCGGGCCGCCCGCCGCGTCGGAGACGAACAGCAGGCGCGAACCGTCCGGCGACCACACCGGCGTTGCCTCCACCGACTGGTTGTTCGTCAGGCGATGAATCTGACGGCCTTGCGCGTTGCCGACGTAGACCTCGGGATTGCCCTCGCCCGAAAGCACCATGGCCAGCCGGGTGCCGTCCGGGCTGAAACGAGCGCCGCTGTTCGTGCCCTTGAAACTTGCGAGCAGGGAAATGCGCCGGGTGGGCAGGTCGATCTCGTAGATGTCGGGAAAACTCGTGCGATAGCTGGTGAAGACCACCTTGGTGCCGTCGGGCGACCAGCGCGGGCCGACGATCTGCTTGCCGTCCGAGGTCCACTTGAGGAGGTCGCCAAAAAAGAGATCTGACGTGTAGATCTCGCTGCGCCCCGTGCGTTCGGAAACGAACGTCAGCTTGCCCGCGAAGAATCCGCGCATCCCGCTGGTCTTGGTCACGGCGAAATCGGCCGCGCGCAGCAGGGCGTTGCGCAGGCTGGTGCCGGTGACCGTCTCGCTCGCCACCGGCGAGCCCAGGCTGCCCTTCGTGATCGACACCGACACCTGGTTGCCACCCGCCGGCGTGAAAGTCACCGCGTACGCGCCGCCGCTGGCGACGAGGTGATAGCGGCCGTGTACGTTGAAGGCCGTCAGGGCGAGGTTCTGCAGCTCGGGCGACGACGACGTGACGGTGATCGGGATGACGGTGGTGTCACCCTGCACGTCGACGACGCCGATGTCGCGGGTGGCGAACAGCGGTGCCGCCAGGGTGAGGGCGAGGACGAGGCGAAAAGCGTTCTGCATGAGCGTGAGTCGGTATTTGATAAGGAGGGCGCCGGGGCTAATTTTGTTTTACTCCCGGCAGGCTACTCACAACGTCAAAGCTTTTCGTTTTCCAAGCCCTTTTCTCACACGCCATGACCGCCGACGACATCAAGGAAGCCCTCAAGCAGGTGAAATATCCCGGCTTCAGCCGCGACATCGTGTCGTTCGGCCTCGTGCGGACGGCAGCATTCGACGCCGGCACCGCGAAGGTCGGGCTCGCCATCACCACTTCCGACCCGAAAGTGCCGCTGCAGTTGAAGGCCGACGTGGAAAAATGCCTGCGGACCCGGCCGGAGGTGAAGGAGGTCATTGTCGAGCTCGCGGTCTCGGCCGCCAAAACTCCGCCCCCGGCTGGACAATCCGCTCCCGGCGCCGGACAGACTCCCGCCGGGCTCAAGCATGCCGTCGCCATCGCGTCGGGCAAGGGCGGCGTCGGCAAATCGACCTTCGCCGTCAACCTCGCCTGCGCGCTGGCGCAAGTGCTCACGGCGCGCGGCCGGCCCGGGCGCGTCGGGTTGATGGATTGCGACATCTACGGCCCGACCGTGCCCCTCATGATGGGTCTCTCCGGCCGGCCCCAGATCGACGACGACGCGCTGCTGCCGCTGGAGCGCCACGGCGTGAAGGTGATGTCGATGGGCTTCCTGGTGGACGACAACACCCCGGTCATCTGGCGCGGGCCGATGATCATGAAAACCATCCAGCAGTTCGTCCAAAACGTCCGGTGGGGCGAGTTGGACATCCTGCTGGTCGACCTGCCCCCAGGCACCGGCGATGCGCAGCTGTCGCTGGTCCAGACGTTGCCGCTGGCGGGCGCGCTGCTCGTCACGACGCCGCAGACCGCGGCCACGAACATTGCGCGCAAGGGCGGCCTGATGTTCCAGAAAGTGAATGTGCCCCTGCTCGGCGTGGCGGAGAACATGAGCTGGTTCGAGGACGCGGCCGGCAACCGGCAGGCGCTTTTCGGCGAAGGCGGCGGCGCCACCACGGCCGAGGCGCTCGGCACGACGCTGCTCGGCCAGGTGCCGCTCTTCCCCGAGATTCGCGCCGGCGGCGACAGCGGCCTGCCGGTCGTGGTCAGCGCGCCCGACGGGAAACCGGCGCAAGTCTTCCGCGGCATAGCGGCGGAACTGCTCGCGCGCCTCAAGGTCTGAGCGGCTGGTTGACAGGCGCGCGGCGAGTTATCTAGGGTGAATTCCGCATGATCCAGCAGCCGGGCCTCCATGAGCCGACGACGTCGGTCGCATCGTTTCCATCCTGCCCATGACCCGGCACGCGCGCCTGCCATGACGTCCATCACCCAGGAGCCCAACGGCAGCAGCCGCGACTTCGTCAAGCAGTCCAGCCTCTATCAGGAATTCCTGGCGGAACGGGAGGAGATCCTGAAGCACAAGTGGATCGAATCAGAGCGCCTTGGCTACGACATTGGTTTTGAGCGCGCCTTGCTCGATTGGATCCGCAAGCATCGCGACAGCTGGCGGGCCGCCCGCCGGGCGCAGATGGCCGCGAGCCAGCAGGCAGCTCCCTCGGAAGCGCCCAAAGCGCCCGGCGAGCCGAAGAAGTAAGGGTTCGCGGCGTTTCGGGATTTGTAGGGCGGGATCGCTGATCCCGCCTTGATCGCGGCGGGGTCAGCGACCCCGCCCTACAGTTTTGCCAAGCCTGATCTCCGGCCCGTTCGACAAAAAAGCCGGTCCGTGGGGACCGGCTCGAATTCGAACGCCGCAGGCGGAGTTACTTGATCTCCTTGTGGAGCGTGTGGCGCTTGAGGAAGGGATTGTACTTCTTCTTCTCGATGCGCTCAGTGACGGTCTTCTTGTTGCGCTTCGTGAGGTAGCGCGACGGCGGTTTGCCCTCCTTGCGGGCTTCGGTGCATTCCAGGGTGACGGTTTCTTGCATGGCTTAAATGGGAGTGAAGGGTCGAAAGAAAGGCGGCGGCTCTCCCCCGCGCAATGAAAAAGTAACCGGCTGGTTGGCGGAGTGCGTTGGCCCCCATATGCTGTTCGCCCGGATTCACCGAAACGCGCTGGGGTCAGCGCGTTCCACCATTGTTCAAGCTGGCCCCAAACTCTCCGCTCGGCGCCCCCGGCTTCCCTACGCGCTGACTTTCTTTTCCGTCAGGGCCATCATCACCCCGCGGCGGAAGAGCGTCACCTGGCCCGAGCTCGACGACACCACCAGCGCGATGCAATCGGCGGCGACGGAGATCGCCGCCGCGGCCGCGTGCCGCGTGCCAAGGCCGCTGGGCAGCGTGTAATTGTAGTCCCCGGCCTGGATCAGCGAGCCCGAGGACTCCACCACCCCGTCGCCGCGGATGACGAAGGCCCCGTCGATCGACGAGAATTCCTTGATGGTTTCATCCATGAAGGGATTGAGGATGTTGCGATCCTCCTCCTTGTAGCCGAAAAACGGATTGAGCACGAGCGGCTTGCTCAGTTCGCCAACCTTGGCGCTGTCGCCCACGACGAACAGGCACCCGACCGGCCGGCCTTCGCGGCCCTCGACCGCGAGCTCCGTGGCCACTGCGATCACGCGCTCGAGCACTTCCGGCTTCACGTCGGCCGGCAGCAGCTCGCCGTGGCTGGTCAGCATCGACTGGAATTCCTTTTCCACATCGACGACCACGATGGTGTCGAAACGGCTGCTGCCGGCGATGCCGCCGATGCAGCAGATGCGGTCGGTGAACAGGATGATGCCGCGCGTGAGGCCGACCAGCACGGCGCTGCGCAACTGCGCGAGCCGCTGGTTCGAGAACGACCGGACCTGGATCGTCTCGGCGAAGCCCGCCGGATGGTCCTCGGCGTCGGTGAGGTTGCGCGTCACCAGGATCGTCTTCAGGTTGGTACGCCATTTCGGCGACTCGAAGCCGCCCGCGAAGGTGTCGCCAAACACGAGCAGCGCCGAGCAGCCGCCGCCGCGGGCGATCTTCTCGGCCTCCGCCAGGATCACGCGATTCACGCGACTTTGCGCCACCGGCGCGGGCTTGGCGGCGATGCCGCCGAAACCGGCGAACAGGCGGTCGTGCAGCGCGTCGAGGTCCGGCGCCTGGACGAGGCTGTCGACAAAATCCTTCTCCTTCAGCAGCCGGGCCAGTGCGGCGAGCACCTGCAAATAGTCGCGCGCCTTCTCGTCCGCGATGAGCATGATGACGAGGCGCACCGGCTCGTTCTCCAGCGCGCCGTCGTAGCGGATGCCGTAGTGGCTGCGCCCGACGGCGAGCACGTACCGCCGGCCCATCTTCACGCGCACGTGCGGCATGGCAACGCCGAGGCCGAGATAGGTGGTCATGGTGCTCTCGCGGCGCAGCAGGCCCTTGAGCAGCTGGTCCCGGTTGAGGTCAGGCAGTCGCGCGACGCTCTGGTCCAGCAGTTCGGTCAGCGCGCCCTCCATGTCCGCACTGCCGAGGTCAACGATGCGGTTGCGGGAGATGTAACGATCGAGCCTCATAGCTTCGCGGAAACAGCCGGATCACAAATGCCAAACGCCAGGGAGACGGGATGGGGTGGTTTTGGGCCGAGGGGGGTGTTGATGCTGGGTCCCGACCCGGGGCGGGGAAATCCGTTCCCTTACTTCTCCCACTCGAGCGCGCCCTTGCGCACCTCGTAGAACAGGCCAAGCACGAGCACGCCCAGGAAGAAGAGCATCGGCGAGAGGATCGCGATGTGATGCGCCAGGAAATCCCGGTAGACGAACGTCCACGGGATGAGGAACACCACCTCGATGTCGAAGAGGATGAACAGCATCGCGGTGACATAGAATTTCACCGAGAACCGCGTGTGGGTGCTGCCGTCGCTGGGTACGCCGCACTCGTAGGGCGTGTCCTTGATCGCGTTCTTCCTGAACCGCTGGCCGAGGAACGTGCTCAGCGCAATCACCCCGAGCGTGATCGAGCCGGCGAGCACGACTTGGACAAAGATGGGCAGGTAGGCCGCGTACGACATGCGGCGAAAGTGTCGCCAACGCCGCCGGCCCAGCAAGTGGAATCTTGCGCCCGCCGGGTGTCACCACGCAGGCTGATCGAGGCCATGAGCAAAGTACCGCAGGTCACCCTCGCCTTCTGGATCATGAAGATCTGCGCCACGACGCTCGGCGACCTGCCCTCCACGATGCCTAACTGGCGGAAAGCAAACCGGCCTGACCGGGACTACGTGCCGGACGGGACCGGCGCTGACGGGGCGGCAAAGACGCGCACGTAGTCGATCCTGAGTTCCTGCGGAAATTCCGTGGTGCCGTCCGGGTAACCGGGCCAGTGGCCGCCGACCGCCAGGTTCAGGATGAGAAAGAAGGAATCATCGTCAAAGACCCACCGGCCGCCGGGCGGCACGTCGCCGGACGTGAGCACTTGAAAGGGATGGCCATCCAACAACCACACGATCTTCCCGGGCGACCAATCCAGGCTGAACACGTGGTACGCTTCGTGGAACTTTTTCCCGTCGGGCAGGCTGGTCATGGCGTGCAAACCCGCGTCACCGCTGTAGCCCGGCCCGTGCAAGGTGCCATGCGTCGTGCCGGGTTGCCGGCCGATCATCTCCATGATGTCGATCTCGCCGCCAGCCGGCCAGCCGACTTCGTCAACCCTGCGGCCGAGCAGCCAGAATGCAGGCCAGATCCCCTGTCCCACCGGAAGTTTCATCCGTGCTTCGATGTGGCCAAAGCGAAAGGCGGCCCGGCCGGCCGTCTTGATGCGCGCCGAGGTGAAACCGCCGTCGGGTGTCCGTTCCGCGCGGATGACGAGTGCCTTGCCGTCCTCGGCCTCTGGGTCGTCAACCACGAAGGAGTTCCGGCGCGAATCGGTGTAGCTCTCTTTCTCCGCATTGCCCCAGCCATCCTCGCCGTGGCCCAAATCGTACGCCCAGCGGGCCGGATCCGGTCCGGTCCCGGCGGGCTGGTTGAACTCGTCCCGCCAGATCGGCTCGGCTGCCCAGCCCAGCACCGGCAGGACCAAGCCGAGGACGAGACCCGCAGCCATGCTCGGCACCGGGCCGTACACGCTCCTGCCCTGGTCCGCCTCAGTGGGCGCGAACATACGTCTGGATGCCGTGCGCCGGGATCCCACAGCCCAGCGTCTCGCCGCCGGCAGCAAGCTGGAAATACTGCACCGTGTCCCCCGGGTTCACGACCACGATGACCAGGGCGCCGTCGGGATTGACGAAGGCGATGGACGACAGCGTTGCCGGCCCGCCGGAAGAAGCGATGCGGTGGGCTCCCGGCCGGACGAACTTGCTGAACTGGGCGATATAGTAGAACGACGGGCCGTAGCGAACTTCCTTGGTGTTGGTGTCGACGATGACCGGTGCGTCGCAGAAATTGCCGACGTGGTTCGGCCCGCCGCGCTGGTCAAGGACGATGTTCCAATCGATGAATCCGCATACCCAGTTCGAGAAATCGCCGATCATCTGCGTGGCGTAGCCTTCACCATGGGCCCAGCTGCCGAGCGTGCTGCCACCCTCGAAGCAACCCTCGGTGAACAGGATCGGCTTGGTGGGAAACGCGGCGTGCACTCGCGCCGACGCGGCGAAATCGTCGCTCACGTACCAGTGGACCCCGAGGCCCCAGAGATAGTCAGCGGCTTTCGGGTCGCTGAAGAGAACCGACGCCCGCGCCTCGATGCGATCGCGGTT
This sequence comes from Lacunisphaera sp., assembly GCA_035549095.1. Lineage (GTDB taxonomy): Bacteria > Verrucomicrobiota > Verrucomicrobiia > Opitutales > Opitutaceae > Lacunisphaera. The sequence goes on from DASZRV010000045.1 coordinate 43,223, forward strand.
GTGATCCCAACCGAGCAGCTTCACGCCGCCGAATCCCGCCTGGACCAGCGCCGGGCCGAGGTGGTCGCGCACAAAATCGCGTTCCTCCTCCGGTGTGAACAGGCATGATTCCCAGGTCTGCTTCGCCTCCGGCTCGTTCTGGACGGTGAGCGCCCACACGGGAAGGTGCTCCTCGTCGCGCATGGCCTGCAGGAACTTCACGTAATAGTTCGCCCAGGCCGGCCGGTACGATTCGCGCAGAGCCCCGCCGTCATCCATGCGGAAGTTGGTCTTCATCCAGGCCGGCGGGCTCCAGGGCGACACGAGCAGGTGAAAATCGCCCGGCCCGGCGATTTTTTGCGCGTCATGGAGCAGCGGCAGCACCCACCGGCGCATCGGGGCGAGGGAGAAGTCGAGCAGGTCGTAGTCACCGGGCGTCTCGTCGAGCGCCCACATGTGCAGCGAGAAGTCGCACGAATTAAGGTGCGTGCGGGCGAGCGTGTAGCCGATGCCTTCCGCCGGGTCGTAATAGCGATGGATAACCTCGAGACGCCGCTCGGCCGGCAGCTGCGCCAGCACCCAGGCCGATGATTCGGTCAGGGCGCCGCCAAACCCAACCATCTCCTGGAAGCGCTGTCCCGCGTCGACGCGCAGGGCGTCGGGCGCCGCCTGTCGCACCGGCGCAGGCGCCGGCACGGGGCTCAGCCGGTGCCCGTTGTCACGGGCCGTCTCGATGACGGTCCAACCGGGGGCGGCAGCCGCCGCCAGCGGCAACATGATGAGAAGACCGCAGGCACACGCGGCCAGGAAGGAGGTGTTGGTTTTCATGGGCGATCGGCGGGCGGCCGGCCCGGTTGGGCCGGCAACCTGAAACAGGCGCAGGGCGCCGCGAGGTCAGAATTTCTGGGCGTAGGTCAGGCTCCAACGACGCGGTGCCTGGGCAATCAGGCCGTAATAGTCGGTGTTGTTGGCCAGGTTCTCGATGTTCAGCTGCACACTGGCGTCATGCCCGTGCAGCTTGAATTCGTAGCGGACCATGCCGTTGTAGAGCGTGCGGGTCTTGGTGTGCAGCGTCAGGGGCTTGCCGTCGGCACCCTTCGGCTGGCGGAAGAACGTCGGGTAGATCGTGCCTTCGCCGATGTAGGTGCCGCCGAGGCCGAATACGAGCCCGCGCAGCGACGAATCCTTGGGCATCTGGTAATTGACCCAGGCCGAGCCCTGGTCGCGGGGCGTGTCATCCAGCGAGAGGCCGGTGCCGAAGGCGATGTGCGTCGAGGTGTCGGCGGGATCGGTGAACCGCGCGCTCGCCGGCGAGCCGCCGTCCGCCCAGTCGATTGGCGCGTACCAAATGGCCCACTTGTCCTGCGGGTACGGATATTTGATCCACGCCGCCGCGTTCAGCACGACCTTCTCGGTGTGCGACCAGGACAGCGCCACCTGCAGGTTGTCCGTCGGGGAGAGGAGCACCTGCGCATCCCAACCCGTCGAGCGATCGGAACCCAGCGGCACCGACTGGCCGCCGGTCGGTCCGGGCGGCGCCGCGCCGTTGTAGTCGGTCGTGGCGTTATTGGTCAGGTTGTCGAAACTGTAGATCCAGCCCCACCAGCCCGTCTGCTTTTGCGCGAGGACATTGGCGAAGATCGAGTCCATGAAGGCGGCGCCGCTCGCGCTGGAGGCGTTGACGTACCAGTTGGTGTTGCCCGCGGAATTCGTCGCCTTGTAGATCGCCCCGGACGCCACCGCGGCGTTCCACTGCGGCGTTGAGGCCACGATCGCGCCATTCCAGCTGTTGGCCACCGGGTCGAGATCGTTGACCTGATAGACGATGTTGCTGTTCGGTTTGAAGATGCCGGGCTGGCCGAGAGTCGGCGCCCACCAGAGATCGCCGGGATTGCCGATGCCGACGCGGGTGCGCGTGATTTGGAAGCGGCTGATCGTGCCGGACAGGCGGCCCGAGAAGAAATCAAACTTCAGGCCAACCTCCTTGTCCTTGCCAAGCGAAGCCTGCAGGAGCTGGCCGGTGAAATCCTTCGCACCCGAATAGTTCGGCTGGCTGGCTTCCGCGCTCATCAGGTACAGGGAGAGGCTGCCGGCGCGGTTCAACTTGATGTCGATGCCGTATTGGTGCGTGTCATCCTTGCTGGTGGGACTGCGCAGCGCCACCGGCGCCTTGTCGGAACCCTGGTTCTGCGCCACGTGGTCGGCGCCCCATTGCGGGTTGTAGTGCCAGTTGTTGTTCCAGCTGCGGTCCCGGCGAATGCCGGCGATCAGGGTGACCCAACCATCGAGCAGCTTGCCCTGGTAGATCCCGTAGGTCGCGGCGTCAGTGGTCGTGTCCTTGATGTTGAACAAATCGGTGAGCGGGTAGTCGGCCGTGCCGTTCGCCTGGGTCCCATAGCGGAACGGGCTGTAGTCGGCGGGGCTCTTGTACATGTTCCGATCGAACGGCGTGCCGACCACACGATTGTGGTGGACCTCGTTCGTGTAGTTCGTGCCGGCCAGGAACGTATTCTCCAGCCGGGCCCATTTCGCGCCGTGCTCGAACAGGTCGAGCTTGTAGGTGAGGTCCGCGCGCACCTGGTCGTGCTTGTCGCGCTCGAAAGACCGGTTCCACTGGTAGCCGATCGTGGCGTTCTGCGGCCCGACGGGAATGTTCTGCTGGCCGGTCTGCAGGCCGGAGTAGGTCACCGGGGCGATGGCCCAGGCGGGCACGCTGCTGCCCGGGTTCTGCAGCGAGGCGTTCAGGTCCTGCTGGTCGTAATTGAACCGCCCGCGGTTGTAGCCGATCGAGAAGAAGAGGTTCTCCGCCAGCTTCTGGTTCAACTTGAGCAGGATGTTGGAGGCCGTGCTGTCGTTGAAAGTGTCCGGACCGCTCCAGCGGAACTCCTTTTCATTCCGGCCGGGAATGGGCAGGAAGCCGCCGTCGAGGCCTGCGGAGTCGTTGACAAAGCCGCTCGGCACGGCGCGCAGGTCCTTGAAGCCGATGCCATCGCGCTTCTGTTTGCCGTACTCCGTGTCGAGGGTGATCTCGGTGTTCGCCCAGGGTTTCCAAACCACGATCGGGGCGACGAAGTAATGGTGTTCGCTGGCGAAGTCCGTGTAGTCGTCGGTCGTCTGGACCGCGGCATTCACGCGAAAGGCCAGCGTGTTGGTGATCGGCGAAGTGTAATCCAGGGTGCCGCGCATGAGTCCGTAGCTGCCGAACTCCGCGCCGAATTCACCGCCGGCCTTCTCGCCGGGCGTCTTGACGAGGTAGTTGACCACGCCGCCGAAGTTGCCGACGCCATAGAGCAGCGCCGAAGGGCCGCGGATCACCTCGACGCGCGCCAGGTTGACGGAATCGGTGGAATTCTGCCGGCGAAAGCCGTCGCGCAGCGTCGAGTCCGTCAGGAACCCGCGGATCTTGACGTGCGTCTGGTCCGCCGTGGCCGTCGAGCCCTCGGGATTGTTGATGCGCCCGGGCACGGCCGAGGCGTAACCCGAGGCGACGCCCCAGTCGTTCTGGGTCTGGAGCTGGATGCCGGCGCTGTAGCGCAGCGATTCACGCAGGTCGTTCGCACCGGTGTCGCGGATGAATTGCTCCGTGATCACCTCGATTGGCATTGGCAGGTCTTTGATCGCCGTGTCGAGGCGCGTGCCGGAGGTCGTGTTCGTCGCCCGGTAGCCCTTGTCCTGAGTGGTGGTCACGGTGAACGGGGAGAGGACGAGCGTGTCGCCGGTGGAAGAGACCGGCGCGATCGCGCGGTCTGCTGCGTTGGTTTGCTGCGCCGGAGCGGACAACGGCCAGGCGGCCAGGGCGGCCGCGCCCAGCAGGAGCCCGGCTACGCGCGGGAATCGTGGCTTGGTGTGCATGTCGATTTGGGTGGGGGATTTTCCCCGCCGGCGTCATGTTTCGGGCGGCGGCGCAGGCGCGCTGCGGCTGAAACAACACCGGGACGGGGCAATGGGGACGGGTGCGTGCAGACCTTAGCAACTTGCTCCGTTGCGCCGCATCCCTCTTTCGAGGGAACAGACAAGGCTTGGAAAACCTCCGGCCATGCGCGATAAACTCGATGCTGTCCCCCATGGCCCGGCCGCGGTTTGCCAGAAGTCGCGAGCGGGCTTCCCCTTCCCCATGCCCGCCCAAAGCCAGGTCCGGTGCACGTTCCTCCTGCTCGGGCTCCTTTTTGTGCCCGGCGCGGCAACGATTGCCGCCGAGCCGGCGCCGCTGACCAGCGCGGCAGCCGTGCTGTCCCTCAGCGCCGCGCAGGCGGGAATGCGATTGCCGGTGGTCGTCACCGGCGTGGTCACGGCGTCCGAGTCCGACTGGAACGGCCAGTTTTTCATCCAGGATGCCACGGGCGGTGTGTTCGTGGAAAATCTCGGGCGCCCCGGGCCGGCGCCCGGTGACGTGGTGACGATCGATGGCGTTACGCATCCCGGCGCGTTTGCCCCGATCATCAGCTCCCCGCAATGGCGGGTGGTCGGCCGCGCGCCGCTGCCCGAGCCCAAGCGCGTGCTGATCGAGAACCTCGAGGCCGGGGCGGAAGATGGGCTGCGCGTGGAGATTTCCGGCGTCGTGCGCACCGCCCGCGTCGAGAATGCGCGGCTCGTGGCCGACCTCGCCGTGGGCGGCTACCGCCTGCAGGTGAACGCCCACCTCGCGCCGGATGTCCCGGTCGCCTCGCTGATCGCCGCCCGCGTGCGGGTCCGCGGCACGGCCGCGACCCACTACAACGAATCGCTCCGCCACCTCACCTCGGTCGGCGTGTATGCGCCGCAGGTGGAAGACTTCACCGTCCTGGAACCGGAGCGCGTAAGCCCGTTCGACGAGGAGGTCATCCCCGTGAACAACGTGGCCCAGTACCAGCGCGGGCGCGCCCCCGAACGGCGCGTCCACCTGCGGGGCACCGTGACGCTCCAGCGCTACGGCGAGGAGGTTTTCCTGCAGGATGCCACGGGCGGGATCCGCCTCGCCTGCGCGGCGACCGAACATTTCTCGCCGGGCGACCCGGTCGAGGCCGCCGGGTTCATCGAATACGAAGACTATCTCCCGCTGCTCCGTGACGCCGAACTCCGGCGCCGGCCCGGCCCGCAAGCGCCGCTGGCGGCGCGCAGTGTGCCGTTCGCCGAGTTGAAACGCGGGCTGCACCATGGCGAGCTGATCCGTCTCCGCGGCAAGCTTCTCAACCGGTCCACCCGCCCCGTGTCGCGCCCGACGGTCGCCTTCAACGGCTTCACCACCGTGCTGCTGCTCCAGGGCGACGACACCACCTTCACGGTGGAATTCGAGGGCGGGCAGGAAGACACCGTCCTCGCCGCGGTGCCGGTCGGCAGTGTCGTCGAGGTCGACGGCGTCGGCGTCCTGACAGTGGACGCCACGGGGAAGCAACTGCTCTCATTGCGCCTGCTCCTGCCCGAAGCCGCCGGTTTGCGCGTGCTGCAGCGGCCGAGCTGGCTGACGCCGGAACGCCTCCTGGCTGGCGTCGCCCTGCTCAGCGTCGGCTTGATCATCCTGGGGGCCTGGCTGCTGACCGTGGCGTCGAAGAATGCGGCGTTGAAGAATCTCATTCGTGAGCGCGAGCAGGCGCAGCGCGCCCTGCAGGAGGCCCATGATACGCTTGAGCAGAAGGTGGCGGAGCGCTCCGCCCAGCTCCAAGTCGAAATGACGGCGCGCAAGACTGACGAACTCCAGTTCAAGGCGGTGCTCGCGGAACGCACCCGGCTGGCCCGCGACCTGCACGACACGCTCGAACAGACCCTCACCGGCATCGCCCTCCGGCTGGACACCTCGGCACGGGTGGCCGCGCGCGACCCCGCCGCCGCGGACCGGCACCTCCAGCTGGCCCGCAACTGGCTTCACCAAAGCCAGGTGGACCTGCGCCGCTCGATCTGGGACCTGCGTTCACGGGAATTGGAGCAGTTCGACCTGGCGGGCGCACTGCGCCGCAGCGCCGAACAACTCGTCGATGGCACCGACATCCGGCTGAATTTCCAGACGGAGGGCGCCCCGCAGGGCCTGCCCGAGATCGTCGAAGAGAATGTGCTCCGGATCGGCCAGGAGGCCTTGACCAACATCGCGAAGCACGCCCGCGCCAGCCGCGTGGGCATCCTGCTGCAGTTTACGCCGGCCGCCCTCCTGCTCCGCATCGAGGACAACGGCGTGGGATTTGCCCACAGCGACGCGGACCTCCCCGCCGAGGGCCACTTCGGCCTGCGCGGGATGACCGAACGGACGAAGCGGATTGCCGGCGGCATCACGATCAACAGCAGCCCGGGCAAAGGCACCATCATCACCGTGGAGATCCCGTTGGAGACGGGCGGGACGACGCCATGAGCCACGCCGGGAAAATCACCATTCTCCTCGCCGACGATCACTTCATCGTGCGCAGCGGCCTGGTGGCCCTGATCCACTCGGATCCGGACCTTGCCGTCGTGGCGCAGGCGAGCGATGGCGGGCAGGCCGTGGAGCTCTTCCGGCAACACCGGCCCGATGTCGCCCTGCTCGATCTCCGCATGCCAGGCAAAGGCGGCATGGCCGCCATCGAGGAGATCCGTCGCGAGGTGCCCGACGCGCACATCCTCGTGCTCACGGCCTACAGCGGTGACGAGGACATCCACCGCGCCCTCGAAGCCGGCGCCCTTGGCTATGTGCTGAAGAGTTCGACCGGGGACGATTTGATACCCGCCATTCGCGCCGTGGCGGCCGGCCAGCCGTGGATCCCGCGCGATGTGGCCTCCCGCCTGGCCCGGCGCAGCGCCTACGAGGCTCTGTCGCAGCGGGAGATCGAAGTGCTGCGGGAGATCGCCCGCGGCCTGGCCAACAAGGAGATTGCGCACAAGCTCGCCATCACCGAACACACGGTGAAGGACCACCTGAAGAGCATCCTCGGCAAGCTGCACGCCTCGGCGCGGACGGAGGCGGTCACCGCGGCGGTGCAACGCGGCATTATCGAACTCTGAGCGACCCGCCAGCCGGCCGCCTCAGGGCTGGCCCGAGCGGCGCCAGATCACGTGGGCCGTGTCGGTCGAGCCGACGCCGAGCTGTTGCGCGAAGTCGAGCATGCGCGCGTCGTCCTCGGAGATCGGCTCAAAGCCGTTCTTCTTCCGGGCGGCATTCAGCTTCTCGAACATCAGCGAATCGAGGATCACCGGGTCGGCGCTCATCCACAGCTTGTGCTCGGAGACGGTGTAGAGGGAGTTGAAGTACGGGCCGCCGATGAACTGGTAGAGCTGCAGGCTGACGATGTTCAGGATCCAGCTCTCGCGCAGCTCGGGGATGGCCGCCATCTCCGCGACGGCCGCCGGTGCGGTCGCCGGGCTCTTGAAAAAGCGGAACGTGTTGCTGGCGTTCCACAGCGTGGCGTTGACCAGCGCGCCGTTGACGCCCAGCACCGGGTGGTCGGTGTAGACCGGCAGGTTGATCCAGAAATCGGCGTCCAGGAATAGCGGCGTCGCCAGGAAGCTCTTGCGATCCTCCTCGGTCGTGGTCGTGGCGCGGCCGGCGGCCGCCGCCTCGACCGCCCGGTCGTTGGTGACCGGGTCGAAGCGCGACGGCAACGGGCTGTCGTAGAACCAGGTCGGGTCATAGAACTTGCCCGACTCGAGCACAAACACCGGGTGCCCGGGAAATGGAACCTGTCCGCTGGAGAACGACGGCAGGTAGCCGGTCAGCCGCAGGCGCAGCGGGTTGAGCCCGACCAGGAAGATGTTCTCGGTGGCGAAACCCCGTTTCTCAAGAGCGGCAATCACGCCGCGCACCAGCCCGAATGGCGTGGCGAGTCCCGGGCCCGAATCGGCGTAGATCTTCAGGCCGACTTTCTTCTTCGCGCCCGGGACGAGTTTCCGCCCGGTGGCCTGCTCGAAGTCCTGGAACATCTGCTCCACCGCGTACCGGTAGTCGGCGTCGCTGAAATCGGCGAGCCGGTGTTCCCAGACCGGCGCGGCCGGCGGCGCGGGCGGGGCCGCGAAGGCCACGATGCCGCGGGCAAGGACGAGCGAAAGGACGCAGGGCAGCAGGAAGGAACGCATGTAGTGTTGACGTAAGCCGGCAGGCCGGCGGCGCAACCTGACAGACCGCACATTCGGGTAAAAGTTTATTCTGGATGCGCGATTTCCGGTTGCGGGCGCTCGGGCACAGTTTGACGTTGCGGCGCAGGCCGCGAAGCAGCAATCCACGTTGTCCGGCCGCAGGCGCCCGCGGCCGCTCCTTCCCTCTCGTGCCCGTCATCAAAGCCAGCAGCATCCGCGACCTCAAAAACCGGGTCAACATCCACGACGTCGTGGTGCGGGTGGTCGCCCTGAAAAAGGCCGGCGGCAACCGGTTCAAGGGCCTCTGCCCGTTCCATGCCGAGAAGACGCCGTCGTTCAATGTGTCAACCGACAAGGGCTTTTTCAAATGCTTCGGCTGCGGCAAGGCGGGCGACGTGATCAACTTCGTCATGGAGACCGAGGGCCTGCAGTTCACCGAGGCCGTCGAGGCGATCGCCCAGCGGTTCGCCGTGCCCATTGAGTACGAGGAGGGCTCGGGCGGGCCGACACGCGAGTCGCGCTCGCTCCGCCAGGAGATCTTCGAGATCCACGACCTCGCCACCGAACATTACCGGCAGGCGTTTCTCGCCGCGACGCCGCACGGCGCCTTCATCCGCGATTACTGGGCGAAGAACCGCCGGTTTGCGCCGGAGCTGGCGGACGAGTTCAAGATCGGCTTCGCCCCGCCGGAGGACGCCGGGCTCGGCGCGATGCTGCTCAAGCGCAAGTTCTCCGAGGACGCGCTGCGCCAGTGCGGGCTGTTTTTCATCCGCGATGGCGCCATGCCGATGCTCGGCACGCTGCGGCCGCGGTTCCGGGGGCGGCTGATGATTCCCATCCGCGACCACCAGGGGCGCGTGGTCGCGTTCACGGCGCGGCAGCTCGAGCTCACGCCCGCCGACGACCCGGCGCGCGAGGCCAAATACGTCAACTCACCCGAGACGCCGATCTTCACCAAGAGCAACCTGCTGTTCAACCTGGACCGGGCGCGCACCCAGGTCGGCGAAGGCCGGCCTTTCGTGCTGGTCGAGGGCCAGCTCGATGCGCTGCGCTGCTGGAGCGTCGGGCTCCAGACCGCCGTCGCCCCGCAGGGCACGTCGATCACCGAGAACCAACTCGCCCTCCTGCGCCGCTACCACCCGCAGGTGGAGTGCTTTTTCGATAGCGACGCTGCCGGACAGAAGGCCGCGCTGCGTTTCCTGCCGATGGCGCTGAAGGCGGGACTGGAGGTGCGCTTCCTGATGCTCGCCGGCGCCGAAAAACTCGACCCCGACCTGCTCTTCCTCGAACGCGGACTGGCCGCCTACGACGAGGTGAAAAAGAGTTCTCTAAGCGCGATGCAGTTCGTCTGCCGGCCCTATCTTAAGAACCTCTCAGCGATATCGGCAGAAGAGAAATCTCGGTATTTCAATGATATCGCCGAGATCATCATGCAGTCCGAGTCAGAGGTTACGCAGCGTGAACTACTGGATGAGGCAGCAGGTTTATTGAAGCTGCCAATAACCTCCGCTGTAGCGTACCTTGAACGCCGAAAGCTACTGAAGGCGAATCCTGGATTTAAGATCGGTGCGCGTGCGACTACACCGACGGAGAATCTTCGAAAAGGTGACGAGGCGCACCTGCTTTTTTTGTGCCTGCACCACGAGCGGTTTTTGCACGCGCTCGCGGCCCAGTTGCCGCACGAATGGATCGACTCCAGCCATCCGGCCGGCCGCCTGCTGGACCGCATCCTGGCCGAGGCCGCGCACAACGGCTGGAGCGGGCGCGAGCATCTCGACCAACTACTTGAAAATCAGGAGGAAAAGGCACTGGCGGCGTCGTTGCTTTTCGAGGAGGTTGGCGACGAGGATTTGGCCAAGATCGGCAACGAAGGAATGCGATCCATGCAGCGGCGTTTTCTCGAGCCACGGCTGCGCCAAATAGAACTTGAAATAGCCTCCAAAGGCACGAATGGTGACGCTGACTTATTTTCACTCTTGAAACAGCGCGCCGAACTCACACGACAGCTACAACATCCGCCCCAGCTTTCGCTCGAATCCTGAAGCTTACGCGCCGCGCTGTGATCCTGTAACCCGCCGGGGGAGCCATTCTTTACGCTATGCCGAGTCATCCGAAGTCCGCCAAGTCCCAACCCAAGTCCACCCCCGAAAAGGCGCCGGGCAAAACACCCGCCGAACCCAAAGCTCGGGCCCAGGACAAGCACGCGACCGAGGCGCCGGCGAAGGTGGCGGAAGCGCCGGCGGTGGGCAACGGACGGCACGGTGAGGCGGCTCGTGAACCGTCACCGCTTTCCGCGGCCGCCGATGCGACGCGCGAGTTCAAGGAGAAGGCGCTGGAAAATCTCTCCGGCGACCTGAACGAGAAGATCCGTTACCTGATTCGCCTTTCGAAGGAGCAGGGTTATCTCACGTACGCCGACATCAACGAGGCCCTGCCGGAGTCCGTCGACAACCCCGAGGACATCGAGAACGTCATCTCCATCCTCCAAAACCTCGAGATCGACATCCTCGATCCCGACGAGGTCGACAACTACAAGCAGCGCCAGGAGGAGGCCGAGGAGGAGGAGTCGCGCACGTCGAACAATGACATCCTCGACGATCCCGTCCGGATGTACCTCAAGCAGATGGGCCAGGTCCCGCTGCTCACGCGCGAGCAGGAAGTCGAAATTTCGAAGCGCATCGAGACCGCCGAGACCAACGCGCTCGCCGCGCTGTTCGCGCTCGGCCCCGTCGGCAAACACCTCGCCGACCTCGGGGAGAAACTGCTGCTCCGCACGGAGCGCTTTGATCGCCTTGTCATCGACAAGAAGATCGAGAGTCGCGAAGCCTACTTCAAGAACCTGCAGAAGCTCGTCGAGGTCACGCGCGCCAACGACGCCGCCGCCACCGAGGCGTGGGGCGACGCCCAGAAGGCGCGCGACGAGAAGAGCCGCAAGAACGCCATGGTCCGCTTCAAGAAGCGCGACAACGTCCTCCGCGCCTGCTACGTCAAATATTTCTTCAAGCTGAAGGTCTTCGAGGACTTCCTGCTCGAGCTGCGCCCGAAGATCCACGAGGTCGAAAAATGTTTCCACGACCTCCACCGCGCCAAGCACCCGAAGTCGAAGAAGGATGCCGGCATCGACGTCCGCGCCGTGAACAATCGCCTCAAGCAGCTCGAGGGCGACCTGCGCATCACCCCGCAGAACCTGATGGACACGCTGAAGGTCGCGCGCGGCCACATCCGCGAGGCGCACAAGGCGAAGACCGAGATGGTCGAGGCCAACCTCCGGCTCGTCATTTCCATCGCCAAGAAATACACCAACCGCGGCCTCTCCTTCCTCGACCTGATCCAGGAGGGCAACATGGGCCTGATGAAGGCCGTCGAGAAATTCGAGTACCGCCGCGGCTACAAGTTCTCCACGTACGCCACCTGGTGGATCCGCCAGGCCATCACCCGCTCCATCGCCGACCAGGCCCGCACCATCCGCATCCCGGTCCACATGATCGAGACGCTCAACAAGGTGATGCAGGTCCAGAAGCAGCTCCTGCAGGAGTTCGGCCACGAGCCGACGCCCGAGGAGGTCGCCGAGGAGATGAACCTGCCGGTCGAGCGCGTGCAGCAGATCATGAAGATGGCGCAGCAGCCCATCTCGCTCCAGTCGCCGGTCGGCGACGGTGACGACACCAGCTTCGGCGACTTCATCGAGGACAAGTCCGCGGACAACCCGTACGACATGACCGCGTTCTCGCTCCTGCGCGAAAAGATCATGGACGTGCTCGACTCGCTCACCGAGCGCGAACGCCGCGTGCTCACGCTGCGGTTCGGCCTCGTTGACGGCTACAGCCGCACGCTCGAGGAGGTCGGCAAGCAGTTCAAGGTCACCCGCGAGCGCATCCGCCAGATCGAGGCCAAGGCGCTCCGCAAGATGCGGCACCCGACGCGCATCCGCCAGCTCCACGGCTTCTTCGATGCCGAGCAAATCGACAATCCGCAGAACCTGCTCAAGAAGCCGCCGGTCATCCCGCCGCAGTTCATCAAGCAGGGCGGCCCGCTGGCCAAACTCGGCTTTCCGCAGGACTGACGCCGCTTTGGTCCTTTACTCACCTGCCCCGTAATCTAACGTCGCTCCCATGTCACTCGCCCTCCTTCCCTTTGCCGGCATCTTCGGACTCGGTGGTCCCGAGCTCCTGCTGATCATGGCGATCCTGCTGCTGCTATTTGGCGGCGCCAAGCTGCCGGCCCTCGCCAAGGGTCTCGGCGAGTCCATCCGCGAGTTCAAGAAAGCGGCCAAGGACGAACCCGAAGCCAAGGCCGACAAGAAGGCCGACGCCGGCAACGACGCCAGCAAGCTGCGCAACAACTGAGCTTCATCCGCTTCTGATCGTCACGGCGCATCCACCTGGATGCGCCTTTTTCGTTTTAGACGACGCCAGGCGCGGCAGGTCCGGCGCTTGTCGCCATGCCATTGGGCGCCACGGCCCTGTGCCTACCGGCCGACGTGAGACGCCGACCCCCGACTCCGGACCCGAATCTCGTCCACCCTCCTCTCCTCCTTCTCCGCCTCGCCGGGCCGGCCGAGCTGGCGCAAGGCTGCCGCCAGCTCCTCGTGAAACAGGTCTTCGTCTTCCTTCAGTCGAATCGCCCGGCGCAGGTTCTTCTCTGCCGCAGCCCAGTCGCCAGTCCCGGCGGCCTCCTTCGCCAGCTGGTAGTGGTAATAGGGATTGCGATCGCGGTAGGCTTCCACGCGTCGCGCGTACTTGGCGACCAGGCCGGCATCCTCGGGCCGCCCCTGGCGCTGGAGCACGCCGACCAGCCCGACCAACGCGGCCATGTCGCGCGAGCTCAAATGCAGCGTACGCTCAAAACACGTCCTTGCTTCCGCCAGGTCGCCTCGCTGCGCATGGACATTGCCCAGGTTGGACCAGACCACCGGGCTCCGCGGATCGGTCGCCGCGCCGAGTTCCATCAACCGCAGCGCCCCGGCGGTATCGCCACGCACCAGGCGAAAGAAGCCGACCGTGCTGTAGAAATGGGCGAAGGCCCGCTCGTCGCGCACGACGTAGCGCGTGTCGGCCACCTGGGCCGGCGCCTGGTCCGGCCGGAGGTCCACGACGTAGACGGCCCGGTCGGTCGCCATCCGCACGTTGGTGTGGCGCACCGAGGCGATAAAGTGGCCGAACCGGTCCCAGCGCTGGAACGACTCGATGTCCTGGAACTGCACCGGCAGGTCCTGCGCGCGCGCGACCGCCGCAACGAGGAAAGCGAACGAGGCGCAGTTGCCCCGCCGCCGGCGAAACGCCTCGCGGGCATCATAAGTGCCCTCGGATTCGTAGGCAAAAGCCAAGCCGTCCGGCCGGACGATGGCGTCGACAATCTCCAGCAGGCGCTCGCTCTCGGTTCCGGTCGGCTCGACCCGCGCGTCGAAGAACCGTTTCATGGGTTCGTCGACCGCCAGCAGCTGCCGGATGTCCTCCGGCGGCCAATAGCCGCGATCCGCTTCCGTCTCACCGGCGATCGCCGGGTGATCCGGCTCAGGCACCATTCCCATCACCGGGTCGAAGGCCAGCAACCCGGCTACCGCCGCGAGCCCGTGGCGGGTGACAACGCCGGATTGAAAAGGGGGAAAATGCACGGTGCGGTCTCCCACCGGAGCCCGGGGGCCCGGCGGGCGCCGACTCTGCGCCTCCGTCATTGAACCGCCGCCGCCCGGCCGATGCAACTGTGCAATGACCCCACCGATCCCGGGCGCGCCGGGCGGTTGCCTACTCCAGCAAACTCGCGCGAAACGCCGCGATCTGCTCCGCGTTGCCGAAGACCAGCAGTTCGTCGCTGGGAAACAGCCTCTCTTCCCCGCCGGGGTTCATCAACCGGTGGCCGCCGCGGTTGATCGCCACGACCTGGACGCCGGCGCGCCGGCCGGGCGCCAGTTCGGCCAGCGTCGGCCGCTCCGTCCTCTCCGCCGGCGGCAGCGTGACAATCTCGAGGCGGACGTCCTCGAAGCTGCCCGACGGCACGGTGCCCGAGACGCGCGTCAGCAGCTCCTTCGCCGCCACCGTCTGGGCAAGCTCGCCCATCAAGAGCACGCGATCACGGGGGTAGAGGGCAAAGTGCGCCGGCGGATTTTGGACCATGACGCCCTGGCGCTCGACGCCCGCCACGGTGCAACCGGTGCGCGCCCGCAGTTCCAGTTCGCCAAGCGTGCGGCCCCGGGCATCGGCCAGGTCCGGCAGCACGCACTCCGTCAGCGTCATCTGCCAGTCCGCCGGCGGCACGAGCCAGGCCGGGGTCGTGGCGCCCGTCGGCGCCGTGAGCCGCTCCTGCAATTCGACCTCGAGCACGCTGTGCCAGTAGATGAGTTTTTGGCGGAAGAAGCCAACGGCGAGGGCGACAATCACGATGACGGCCAACGGCACCCAGCGGGCCGATCCGCCCACCGGCAGGAACGCGCTTAGCCAAAGGAACAGGACGACGCCCCCGAAAAGCTTGAGCGCCAGTTCGAACATCGGGCCGAACCGCGCACCCTTGGCCGGCGACCCGGAGAAGGCGACTTCCGCCACCAGCATCGCGAGCGCCGACAGGTTGCGCCAGATCGCGACGATCGGCGGGAGGACGGCGAGCGCGACGGCGCTCCAGAAGATGACCTGCGGTCCGCGCGGGAAGGGCCAGTTGGCCGGCATGATCGTCTGCAGCAACCGCAGCAGCGGCCCCGAGAAGGCCAGCAGCCCGGTAACCAGCAGCAATTCGAGCCCGATCTGCAGGAGACGCCGCCGGCTGAGCTGCCAGATTGTGTTGCGCACACTGCGCTGGTGCAGGCGGTCCAGCCAGCCCCGGTACGATTGGAACCAGGCCGACAGCCAGGGCGGCTGGCGCTCTTCGCACCAGTCGGCGATCGCGGCGGAGCGCCGCGCAAGCGGCGGCGCGACCAGGGCGGTCAGCAGCGCCGCCCCGACCGCCACGACTTGGAAATTCGCGGGGAGGACGCCCCCATCGATGCCGAGCTGGGCGATGATGAACGTGAACTCGCCGAGCGGCACGACCAGCAGGCCGACGCGGACTGCCACGCGGGTTGACGATCCCGTGATGAACAATCCGGCCGAGCAGGCCAGCGCGCGCCCGACCAGCGCCAGGCCCGACACCAGCAGCACCAGCGGCCAGGTGTCCCGCAGCGCCTTCGGCTGGATCATCATGCCTATGGCCACAAAAAACACGGCGCTGAACACGTCGCGCAGGCCCTCGAAGGTCCGGTCGATCTGCGTCCGCTGCGGCGTGTCGGCCACGATGGCCCCGAGCAGGAACGCGCCGAGCGCGAGCGAGAAGCCGGCCTTGTGCGCCGCGGTCGCCAGCACAAACAGCAAGCCGGCCTGCACGAGCGTGGGCAGCTCGGCGCCGCCCGTCAGGCTGAGCTTTTTGAGCAACCACGGCAGGAAGAGCACGCCCACGATCGCCACGAGCACCACAAACGCGGTCAGCAGCATCAGCGTCCGCCCGAGGGGCGCCGCGTGCGCCTGCGCGCCGGCGAGGCTCGCATAGGAGCCGAGGCCGGTGAGAAGCAGGACCGCGATCAGGTCCTCCACCACGAACACGCCCATGGCCATCTGCCCGGTCTTCTCGTGGCTCGCGCCAATGTCGGCCAGGATCTTGCTGATCACCGCCGAACTGGAAATCATGAGCATTGCCGCGAGAAACACCGTCTCGGTGTCGTCGAGCGTCGTGAGCCCGCCGGCCGCCCGCGTGAAGGTGTAGATCAGCACGGCCTCGATGCCCGTCGCCAGCACCAGTGCGAATCCCAGCTTCCGCAGCTTGCGCAGGCTGAGCTTCATTCCCACGGAGAACATCAGGAAGACCAGGCCGACCTGCGCCAGCGTGTCGATGCGCTCGATGTCCGTGACGAGCGAGAACGGCGGCGTGTGCGGCCCGATGATGGCGCCAGCGAGGAGATAACCGACCACCGACGACAGGCCGGCCCGCTGGCAGGCCCAGCCGACGAGGCCGGCCACCAGCATCACCACCGCGAGATCCTGGATGAAATCGATTCCGTGCATGGCGTCGCGCCTGAGACAGTTCCCGCGCCCGCCGTGTCGTCAAGCCCGCGGATGGAGCCGACATGACCCGCGGAACGCTCCGGCGTCACCGGGTGGCCATGGGCGCACCTCAGTCCGTCAGCCGGCCAAGATCGGAACTCCGCAGGAAAATCGCCGCCGCTTCGGCCAGCCCGCGGGCGTCCTGCTCGTCGAATCGCGCCGCCGTCGGGCTGTCGAGGTCGAGCACACCGATGAGCCGGCCGGCGTCGACCAGCGGCACCACGACCTCCGAACGCGACGCATGGTCGCAGGCGATGTGCCCCGGAAACGCCTCCACGTCCGGCACGACGATCGTCTCGCGCCGCAGCGCCGCCGTGCCGCACACGCCGCGGCCGAGGGCAATGCGCACGCAGGCGACCTTGCCCTGGAAGGGGCCGAGCACGAGTTCGCCGCCGCGCAGGAAATAGAACCCGGCCCAGTTGAGGTCGGACAGGCCCTGCCATAGCAGGGCCGCGGTGTTGGCCGCGTTGGCCAGGCCGTCGCGCTCATCGGCGAGCAACGCCCCGAGCTGCGCGTTCAATTCGCGGTAGCGCTCCGTCTTCGACGCGCCGGCGGTGGTATGGACGACGAACATGCGCCCATCGAAACCAACTCAACGCCTGTCGCCAGCCTGTTCTGCCGGCGCCCGCGTGGTGCTCAACGGGCCCCCTGCGACAGCGGCAGCCGATGCGGCAGCGCGCGAACGAGGCGCACCGAGATCGCGATCAGGGCCGCCACAATGGCCGCGGCCACGGCAACGACCAGCAGCGTCCCCCAGGCGGAAACCACCGCGGCGCTCGAACGCTGTCCCAATAGGGTGCGCTCGGCGTCCTGCATCACGCGGACGATTTCGTGGATTTCACCGACGACCTTCTTCCCGTGCCCGTCGGCCGTCGAGGTGCTCGCGGCGACCAGCCCGCCGGCGCGTCGCGCGGCGAGCCGTTGCTGCATCACCGACACCTCCTCGTCCACCAACGAGGCCAGCCGGCGCGCCCGCCCCGCCTGCGCCGGGTTGTCGGCCACGAGCGCCTGGATCCGTTTGATCGAGTGCTGGATCTCGAGCAGCGCGTTGTCGTAAACGTCGAGATAACGCTCGTCGCCGGTCAGGCCGAAACCCCGCGCGCCCGACTGGATGCTGACGGCGTTCGTGAGCGCCGTCTCCAACTCATAGAGCACGCGATGGGAGTAGTCCACCTGCTGGAACGTGCCGGTCGTGTTGCGCACGCTCCACCAGGCCAGGACCAGCATGACGCCCGTGGCCAGCAGCGCCCCGCCCATCAGCCAGACGATTCGCCGGATCTGTCCCAAAACGTCAGTCATCGTGGCGCCAGCCTGAACCGCGGCGCGGCGCACATCGACGCCAAAGATCAGCGGCGCGCCGCGTTCGCCAGTCCGGCGAATTCCGCCGGCGGGGATCGTTCGCGAACCGGTCTGGCGGCTGCGTTAACCCGTTTTCGCCAACGAGTTTGCTTTTGACAATTTCGCTCGACCCCGGCTTTGATTCGGAAACCCCCTGCCACCGCCAAAATGTTCAACCAATTGCTGGGACTTTTCTCGAACGACATCGGCATCGACTTGGGCACGGCCAACACCCTCGTCTATGTCAAGGACAAGGGAATCGTGCTTCGCGAACCCAGCGTGGTGGCGGTTTATACGAATTCCCGGCGCGTCCGGGCGGTCGGCGACGAGGCCAAGATCATGTTGGGCCGCACCCCCGGCAGCATCACCGCGATCCGTCCGATGAAGGACGGCGTCATCGCCGACTTCGACATCACCGAGGCGATGCTCCGCTATTTCATCCGCAAGGCCAACGGCGGAAAGACCTTCCCGCAGCCGAGCGTTTGCATTGCGATTCCGAGCGGCATTACCGAGGTCGAGAAGCGCGCGGTCATGGAGTCCGCCACGCACGCCGGGGCGCGTGAGGTCCACACCATTCCCGAGCCCTTCGCCGCCGCGCTCGGCGTCGGCCTGCCAGTCGACGAGCCGGCCGGCAACATGATCGTCGACATCGGCGGCGGCACCACCGAGATCGCGATCATCTCGCTCAACGGCATCGTGTTTTCCAAGTCCATCCGCGTGGCGGGCGACGAGATCGACCTCGCCATCATCAACTACATGAAGCGCGCCTACAACCTGCTGATCGGCGAGCGCACGGCGGAGGAGATCAAGTTCACCATCGGCTCGGCCTACCCGCTCGAGACCGAGCTGGCGATGGAGGTCAAGGGCCGCGACTCGGTCGCCGGGCTGCCCAAGACCATCCACATCACCTCGCAGGAAATCCGCGAGGCCATGGCCGACACCGTGGGCGCCATCGTCGAGGCCGTGCGTTCCGCCCTCGAGCGCTGCCCGCCCGAGCTCTCGGCCGACCTCGTCGACCGCGGCTTCGTCATGGCCGGCGGCGGCTCGCTGATCCGCGGCGTCGACAAGCTCCTGTCCGAAAAGACGGGCCTCGCCGTCACCGTGGCCGACGACCCGCTCTCCGCCGTCGCCAACGGCACCGGTGTCTTCATCAACAACATCGAAGATTACCGCCGGATCGCCGCGGATCTTTGAGCCATGGAGGCGGGACCATCAGTCCCGCGAAAATTGGGCAACGCTGCTGTAAACCCGCGGGCCTGATAGCCCCGCCTTCAAGCAACCCGCCGTGCTTCCGAATCGCTTCGATCAGGCCCGCCCGTTCGTCACCCTCGCCGTCCTGCTGGTTCTCTGGGGCTTCCTGCCGCTCGTGGTGAAGACCTTCACGCGCGCCTCGTTCTTCGAGATGCAGGCGCCGCTGGTCGTCGCCGATTCCGCCGTGCAGGACCTGCAGAACTTCATCGCCAGCGAAACGCACTCGAAACGTGAGCTGGTCCGCGCGGGACGCGAACTGGCGGGCGCCATGCGCAACAACGAGTTCGCCGTGCAGCAGAACCAGGAACTGCAGGCCGACATCCTGCGGCTCGAGAATCTGCTCAATCTCCCGCCGATGCCTTCATTTCGCTTCGAAGCCGCCCGGGTGGCGCGCCGCGACTTCTCGGCCTGGTGGCAGCGGATGGTCATCCGCAAGGGATCGAATTATGGCATCACCGTCGGCGACCCGGTGGTCTTTTCCGGCGGAGTCGTCGGCCGCATCACCGAGGTCCATCGCTACACGGCCGTCGTTGATCTCGTGACCAGCCCCACGTTCCGCGTCGCCGCTTCCGCCGTCGGCGACACGCGCCCGATCAGCTACCAGGGCGGCCTCAACGATCCGTTCCGGGCGCCCCGCGGCACGGTGGCTTTCGTGCCGCTCGACATCTTCGCCACCAAGTCCGCCCCGCAGCGTCTCGTCACCTCCGGCCTGGGCGGCGTGTTCCCCGCCGGCCTGACCCTCGGCCAGATCACGAGCCTCGAATCCAGCCCGGATGGATTGTTCAAAGTCGGCGAGGTCGAGCTCGACGAGCGCCTCGGCACGCTGGCGGAGGTGACGGTGCTCGTGCCGCTCAACCCGGAGGAGTTCTGATGGCGCTGACGGCAGGCTTTCCTTGTAGGACCGCACCGGGGGGCCGCCGCGGCGCGTCGCCAGCGACGGCTCTACATGATGCAGCGGCGCGTCGCCAGCGCCGGCCTTACCATTTACCGTCCCATGCGTAGATACGATCCGCGCTGGCTCATCGTCACCGCCGCCAACCTGCTGCTCTGGTGGCTGCTGGGCATCCTCAATGACCGGCTCGCCGACTCCGCCGTGCACATCTATGCCGGCGGCTTGTTCGTCGCCTATGCCGCCCTGCGGCTCGATCGCAAACACGGCACCATCGCCGTGGTCCTGACCGGCCTCCTGCTCGACGCGGCCGAACCCGTGCCGTTCGGCACCAGCGTGCTCCTCTTCGGCCTCATCCACGCCACCGTGCTCTACGGCCGGCAGCAGTTTCCTCGGGAAGGCGCCGTCTTCGGCCTCGTGGTCGCGTTGCTGGCAAACCTGTTCCTGTTCATCGCCCTTTCCTTCCTGCTGATCGGCGCCAACCCGCGCCCGGGCGAGGCGTGGCTGCGCGTCTTCGTCGACCTGCTCGTGTCCCAAGGCTGCATCCTTCTGGTCGGGCCCTGGTTTTTCGCGCTGCAGGATCGCGCCATGGAGCTGGTTCGCATCCATCCCGAGACCGGCCGCACGATCGTGCTTTGATTTTCGCCGCCGCCTGCCTTCCCTGTCGCCGTGAGCCGGCTTATCGAATCCCGCACCGCCCGCAATCCGCGCCTCGTCTTTTTCCACGGGGTGTTGGTCGCGTTGACGGCGATCGTAGTGTTTGGCCTCGCCTACCGGCAGCTGTTCCGCACGCACCTTTACAGCGAACGAGAGCGGATGCAGAGCCTGCGCCGCGTCGTGGTGCCCGGACCGCGCGGCAACATCTACGACCGCGAGGGTCGCGTGCTCGTCGGCAATCGCCCGCGCTTCTCCGTCGTGCTCGGCCTGGCCGAGTTGCGGAGCGAATTCCGCAGCGAATACCAGGTGGTCAAGGCCAACTACGCCAAGCTTCCGCGGAGCGAGCGACCCGACGGCGACCAGATGGCGCGCATCGCCCGCGCCTCCGTGGCGCAGCGCTATCTCGACCAGATCAACTTCATCCTGAACCGCAATGAGGTCGTCCGCAGCGCGGATCTGACCCGCCACATCGACCAGTCGCTGCTCCTGCCGTATGTGCTGCTCGACGACCTCACGCCCGAGGAATATGCCAAGCTGATCGAACACCTGCCGGTCGATTCGCCACTCCAGGTCTATACCTCGAGCACGCGTTACTACCCGTACAAGTCGGCCGCCGCCCATGTCCTCGGCTACACGGGCATCAACAGCGATCCCGAGGTCGACAACTTCGCCGGCGAGGACCTGATGACCTTCAAGATGAAGGGCTCGTTCGGCCGCGACGGACTCGAGAAAGTCTACGACGAGCAGCTGCAGGGCGAGACCGGCGGCGCGATCTACCTCGTCGATCCCGCCGGCTACAAGGTGAAGACCGAAGACCTGCCGAGCCGCCTGCCGGTGCAGGGCCACAACCTGACCACCAGCCTCGACATCGACCTGCAACTCGCCGCCGAGGATGCGATCGGCGACCGCGTGGGCGCCGCCGCCGCCGTGGACATCCGCACGGGCGAAGTGCTCGTGCTCGCCTCCAAGCCGGATTACGATCTCAACGATTTCGTGCCGCACCTCTCGCACGAGGAGGCGCAGGAAATCGAGGCGGCCGGCGCCTGGTACAACCAGGCGATCAGTGGCGCCTATCCGCCCGGGTCGATGTTCAAGCTCGTCACGGGCATCGCCGCATTGCGCAGCGGCGCCGTCCGTCCCGACCAGCCCGTCGCCGATTGCGAGGGCGTCATGATGGTGGGCAACAAGCGCTTCTATTGCGACAATGGCGAGGCGCATCACGGCGAGCTGCTGTTCCCCGAAGCCGTGGCCCACAGCTGCGACATCTATTTCTACACCGCCGGCCTGCGCACGTCCCCGGAAGTCATCGCCGCTGAGGCGCGGCGGTTCCACCTCGACCAGCCGACGGGGATCGAACTGCCCAACGAGACGCGGCGGATGGTCGTGCCGGACCCGGCGTGGAAGCAGCGGACGCAAAAGGAACCCTGGTTTCCGGGCGACACGGCCAACATGTCGATCGGCCAGGGCTACGTCCTGGTCACCCCGCTGCAGATGGCGTGCTTTGCCGCGTCGCTGGCCCGCAACGAACTTTTCACCCGGCCCACGCTGCTGCACAACCCGAACGCCCCCACCCAGCATGCTCCGTCGATCGGCCTGAGCCCGGCGCAACGCGCCGCCTTGCTCAAGGGCATGGAGGAGGTGACGATCACCGGCACCGCCTATCCGCTCACCACCGTGGCGGCCTTCCGGGTGCCCGGCATCCGGATCGCCGGCAAAACCGGCACGGCGCAGAAACGCGTCCGCCAGGGCGACAAGGTCGGCACGATCAATTACGCCTGGTTCCTGTGTTTCGCCCCGGTCGAAAACCCGGAAATCGCCGTGTGCGTGATGGTCGAGGGCCAAACCATCGGCGAGAGCTACGGTGGCGGCCTGATCGCCGCGCCCGTCGCGAGCACCGTGCTCCAGAAATATTTCGAAAAGAAATCCACGCCCGCCAGCAAGCCGGTGAATTTCCGGGTGCAGTAGCGGTGCCACTGCTGAGCAGTTGGGCTCCTCAAATTGACGTAAAGCGTCAGCTTCAGCCGCCTTTGCTCCCCTGTAGCAAGAGGGGTGGCGCAAAGCGCCGGGGTGTGTAATCCGCCCCGCGGCGGCCTTCGCGCCGGGGCGTGTAGGTCACCGCCTCCGCCGCGCCTGCCGGGCCCGTCGGAAAACGCCACCCGGCTCGGGCCAGGTTTCGCGCCGCCCATAGCGCAACCGTTGGAGGTCAGCGACGACCTCGCCGGCGTGCGGCAGCGGCCGCACCAGCGCAAGGAAGCGCCCGGCCCGGCGGCGCACCGGGTCGTATTCCTGCGGCCGGCGCCAGCCCAGCCAACGCTCCCAACCGACCCGGACCAGGCGAACGAGTGCCCATAGCACCACCACGCCCACGGCAAGCGCGCCGACCGCCCGGCCCACGCGCGCCGGGTTCCAAGGACGCGCCAGCCAGGCCCGCATGCGCTTGGATGCATCCTCGAACCATGCACGCAAGGCCTGGCCCGAATCCGCCGTGAACGATTTCACCTGCTCGATCATCTGCACCTGCGTCCGGGAATCGAAATTCACGATGCGCCGGTACCAGAGCACCCGCAGGCTGTCGAAACGCGCCGACCAGCTGCTGTCCTGCACCTGCTGCGCCTGCGCCGTCGCCTCCGAGCCTCCCGCCACGGCGCCGGGTGTCGGATCATACCTCACCCAGGCGGAGCGCCCGTCGTAAATCTCCGCCCAGGCGTGCGCGTCCGAGTTGCGGACCATGAAATAATTCTGGAAGGCATTCAGCACGCCGCCGTGGTAGCCCGCGATCACCCGCGCCGGGAAACCCGCCGAGCGCGCCAGCACCGCCAGGCCGGCGGCAAAGTACTCGCAGAAACCCGGCTCGTTGGAGTCGAGCCACCGCACGATGTCGTCCTTCCCCTCGCCCTTCGGCAGCCGGACCGACAAGGCGTAGGCATGGCGCTGCTGCAGCCACTCCGTGGCCTTCCGGGCAAACTCATCGGCCTCGAGCCTGGCCCCGCCCGTGATCTCGCCCACGATGCGCTGCAGCACCGCCTCGTTCGACGGCCCGGCGGGTCCGCGCAGCGTCACCAGCGGATCATAGTGGAAG
>DASZRV010000046.1:0-94642 GCA_035549095.1 Lacunisphaera sp.
GCCCGGCGGGATCAGCGATCCCGCCCTACAGTTCTTTGCGGCGCCCATCAATCCCCGGCCTGCGGGCTTGCTTACCGCCGGCCGGGTCCCTTCCCTCGCTCGCATGGACGCCGCGCAACCGCCGCTCCTCTCCCCCACCCAGCGCCGGCTGGTGGGCTTTGCCATCGGGCTGGCGGCATTCGTCGGCATCTTCTGGCTGTTGTATCTCGTGCTGGACGGTGTCGCGCGATTCATCAGTTTTTTTTCGAGCGTCATCTGGCCGATCGCCGTGGCGGGAATTCTCGCGCTCGTCCTTCGTCCCTTGGTCACGGTTTTCGAGCAACGCCTGAAGGTCAACCGCCCGGTCGCGGTTGTCGTGCTCTATGTCGGGTTCGCGCTGCTCGTCACCGGCCTGCTGGTGACATTCGTGCCCGCGATCGTCGCGCAGATTCTCGATTTCGTCGCGTATCTCCCGGATCTCTGGGCCAACACGCTGAAATGGGCGGAAACGCATTTTCCGGACTGGCTGGCGGTCGCCCGGCGTTATCTCGACAATCCCGCCGTCACGAGCGCCGCCAACAGCCTCGGGCAGCAGGCCAAGGACCTGCTCGGCCACATCGCCCCGACCTTGAAATCCGCCGGCGCCGGCATCTTCGGCCTGTTTGGGTTCGCGGCGTCCCTGGCCATCATTCCGGTGTACCTCTTCTTCTTTCTGCTCTCGAACGAGGATCCAACCAAGTCGCTGCCCGAGCACCTGCCCTTCCTGAAACCCGAGTTGCGCGAAGACGTGGTCTTCCTGGTGCGCGAGTTCCTCGGCATCCTCGTGGCCTTCTTCCGCGGGCAGTTGCTCATCGGGTTGATCATGGGGAGCCTCTACGCCCTCGGTTTCAGCATCGCCGGCCTGCGCTTCGGACTCGCCATCGGCCTGCTGACCGGGCTGCTCAATCTCGTCCCTTACCTTGGCTCGATCCTCGGCCTGAGCGTCGCGCTGCCGCTGGCCTTCCTGCAGCCGGACGGCGGCTTCATTCTCGTGGTCATCTGCCTCGCGACCTTCGTCGCCGTGCAGGCGATCGAAGGCTGGTTTCTCACGCCGCGGATCATGGGACACCAGACCGGCTTGCACCCGGTGGCGATCATCCTGGCGGTCTTCTTCTGGGGCAAGGCCCTCGGCGGCATTCTCGGCATGATGCTCGCCGTGCCGCTGACTGCTTTCATTGTGACTGCCTGGCGGCTGCTGCGACGGAAGTATATGCCAGCCGGGTAATGCGTGGGTGTTACGCTCGTGGTAAGAGGGCCTTCACGCCCCGATCAGACATCGACGAGGCCCGGATCCGTCGGGGCAATAAGCCCCTCCCACAGACTTCTGCAGACTGGCGAAACCTCGGACCAATTCGCAGGTCTCAGCGTCTTCGCCCTATGAAAGCGTTACCCCTTCTGGTTTCATTCGCGGTGGTAGCTGCCGCCGCCCAGGCCGACCTCAAAGACCCGGCCCTCGTCGCGCTCGATTGGAGCAACACCATGGTCGAGGCGCAGAAGCCATTGGTCGATTCGCTCGGCTTGCAGGCGCAGGTGCTGGGCGATCGATATCCCGGGCTAAAGCGGGTCTTTGAGTCCAGTCCTTCCTCGTCGCATCCTCGTTTATCGCCGCCGCCGGAATTGCGCGATGCTCCGGCGCCGCAATCTCGTCCTGATCCACTGAATGCCATGCCCCATGGCTCGAAGCGCTGGCGGTACAATGGTTCCGATTATTGGCTGGTGCCGCTGGGCGGCTGAGCTCGGTAGCGAACCGGGGTCGTTGGAGGGTTGGCCTTCCGGCCAACCGCGGCCGGTCAGGAGACCGGCCCGCCACGAATTTTGCACTCGCGGCCATGACTGTAGGGACGTGGCTCGACTACGCCCGGGCGCGCACAAGGCGTGCCCCGTACCGCATCGGTGCGAACCTTTGACTTCGCGTCCTTTGCGGCCTTTGTGTGGGCGACATGCCCTGGGACGTGCGATTCAGTCGCGGCATCCATCTGCCGCAGATCGGCTGCTGGCTCGACGCGAGCCGCGGGCAGGCCCGCAGCTTTGTCTCGCATGCGCATTCCGACCACATCGCCGGGCACCGTGAAATCATCGCGACGCGCGCCACGGCCAGCCTGATGCGGCTGCGCCTTGACGGCCGGCGCCGCGAAACGATCCTGGAGTTCGAAAAGCGCTGTCCGGTCGAGTTTGGTTGCGAGGTCACGCTCTATCCGGCCGGCCACATCTTCGGCTCCGCGATGTTTCACACGGCCACGGAGCACGGCGCGCTGCTCTACACCGGCGATTTCAAGCTGCGTCCGAGCGCCGCGGCGGAGACTTGCGTGGTGCCGCGCGCTGACGTGTTGATCATGGAAACCACGTTCGGCCTGCCGCGCTACGTGTTCCCGCCCGCAGAAGAGATCGAGCGCGGCATCCTCGACTTCTGCCGCGCCGCGCTCGCCGACCGGGTCACGCCGGTGTTCTTTGCGTACAGCCTCGGCAAGACCCAGGAATTGCTGCAGATCCTGGGTCGCGCCGGTATCCCGGTGATGCTGCACAAGGACGGCTACCGGATGACCCGCCGGTACGCCGAACTCGGGATGGGCTTGCCGCCGTTCCGGCCGCTGGATGTCCACGAACGCGCCGGCCACGCGGTCATCTGTCCGCCGATGAGCAGCGGAGACCAACCGGTCAGCTGGATTCATCCGCGCCGCACCGCCATGGTCTCGGGCTGGGCCCTCGACCCGGGGGCGATCTATCGGTTCGGCTGCGACGCCGCGTTCCCGCTTTCCGATCACGCCGATTTCCCCGACCTGCTGGCGTTCGTCGAACGGGTGCAACCCAAACTCGTCTACACCTTGCACGGCTTCGCCCGCGAATTCGCGGCGACCCTGCGCGCCCGGGGCGTCGAGGCGTGGGCCATCGGCCAGGGCAACCAGCTCGAGCTGGGAGTCTGACGACAATAGCTCGACGCGTTCGCACTTTTGTCCCTTCGTCGTGTCACCGAAGTCGTGAGAAAGCTCTTCCTCCTTTTCCTGCCGGGCCTCGCCTGCGCCGCGCCGTTCACCGCCTTCAAGGATGGCGAGGTGTTCACGTACCGCGTGGGCTTCGCCTTCTTCACGCATGCGGGCGACATCACCATCTCGGCCCACGAGCAGAAGTTCGAGGGGCACGACGCGATCGGCATCGACACCCTGACCCGCTCGCGCGGCATCGTGCGCGCGCTTTACGAGTTCGAAAACAAGGCCGAGGTGCTGATCGACCAGCCAACCGGCCGCATGCTGCGCGTGCGGGAAAGCGGGAGCGACCCGAAGAAATCCACCAACACCGAGGTCAATTTCGATTATGCGAACCGGACGGCCCACTACGTGGACAAGGTCAACTCCGCCCGCAGCGCCGACATTCCCATTCCCACGGGAGATCCGGTCGACCTGATCAGCGCGCTGGTGCAAACCCGCGAATGGAACCTGCGGCCGGGTGAAAAGCACGACGTCCTCGTGCAGTTCGGCCGCGACTTCTATCCCCTCTCGATCGAAGCCGACCACTACGAGGAGGTCCGCACGCCGCTTGGCACGTACCAGACGCTCGTCCTGATCCCGCGGATGGACAAAGACCCGAAGGGGCTTTTCAAGAAAGGCGGCGAGATCAAGGTTTGGATTTCACAGGATGCGAGCAACCTGCCGGTCAAGATGCAGCTGAAGTTGAATTTCGGCTCCGCCACGCTGCTGCTCAGCGATTATCGCACCGCCGGCAGTTCTTCGGCTGAGGGCTCGAAATAAAACCGCCACTTCTTGCGCGCCCATACCGGCCCGGCGTAGTCGATTCCGATGCGCGGCGTCGCCACGATCCGCCGCGACGACACCTTGACGCCCGCATCAGCCAGATACAGCCCGCAGCCGGGCTTGGCCGGCTGGCCGTTCAGGGCCCGCCCGATCTGCAGTCGCTTGGTGACCCGGCCCGGCCCGTTGATCCCCGCGACCCCGCGAATCAACACGGCCGCGGGATGGCCGGCGGGGCCGGTCACGAGGTTCAACATCTCGTGGATGCCGTAGCAGAGATAGACATACCAGATCCCGCCCGCCCGGTAGAGGACATCCGTCCGGGCCGTGCGGCCTTTGCTGGCGTGGCAGGCGAGATCGCGTTCGCTGTCGTACGCCTCGACCTCGGTCACCAGCAAGGCGCTCGCTTCGCCTTTGCCTTCCCGCACTAAGGCCTTGCCCAAGAGCGACCTTGCGATGGCAACGGTGTCGAGGTCGCGAAAAGTCGACGGTGGGAGCGGACGCAGCATGGCGATCCGTTTGCCGGTCAAAACTGCGGCTCGCAAGCCGTCACTCCGGCGTCCAAATTGCGGCTGAGGAATTGTTTTCCCTCGGGTCGTAAATAAATCCTTGATTCGCCTCCGCACACTCCCCTTATTTCGCCCCTTTGAACATATGAAAGCCACTATCAAAACTCAGGGAAAACAGTTCTCGGTCAGCGAGGGCGACATTCTCATTGTCGACCGTTACCCGAAGACCGAAACGGGCTCCCTGGTGGAGATCAATGAGGTCCTCGCCGCGGGCGAGGGTGAGAATTTCAAGGTGGGCAAGCCCTTCCTCGCCGGCGCTTCCGTCAAGGCCAAGGTCCTCGAGAACAAGCGCGGCAAGAAGGTCATCGTCTTCAAGAAGAAGAAGCGCAAGGGCATGGAGCGCAAGCGCGGCCATCGCCAGGAGCTTTCCGTCATCAAGATCGAATCCATCACCGTTTAAGGAGACACTGCCATGGCACACAAGAAAGGTCAGGGAACATCGAGCAACGGCCGCGACAGCGCCTCGCAACGCCTCGGCGTGAAGGTCTTCGGCGGCCAGAAGATCCTCGCCGGTGGCATCATCGTCCGCCAGCGCGGCTCCAAGCACCACGCCGGCACGGGCGTCGGCACCGGCCGCGATTGGACGCTGTTCGCGCTCCGCGACGGCACGGTCCAGTTCGACAAGGCGCACCGCAAGGTCAACGTCGTCTGAGCCTGTCGCTCTTCGCTTCTTTTGACGGCGCACCTCTCCCGGTGCGCCTTTTTTTGTGTAGGGCAGCATCTCCGAATGCCGCCAGATTGGCGGGGTTCGGCGACCCCGCCCTACAGCCTTGCGCCGCGCATCGTTCTAATTGACCTTTTCTCGCGTGACGGACCGTCAGAAAGAACTGCAACGCCAGCGCGCGCTCGTCCAGGAACAGCTGGCTTGGCTCGACCGCGAGATCGCGCGCGAGGCCGGCACCGGACCCGTCGCCACCCCAGCCGCACCCACCGCGACACCGGTCACGCCGCCGGCGATGGTCCCGCCCGGCGCACCGCCGGGGCCCGCCTCTTCCCGCGAAGCCGCCGCCCGCGCGGAGGCGGAGGCTGAAGCGATGATGGCGGAGTATCGCCGCGATCCGGAATCGCTGCAGAGCAGCGTCAAAAAGGGCTGCATTCTCTATTTCATCGGCGCCTTCGCGCTTCTCGCGCTCGGGCTCGTAGCCTGGTATTTCCTGCAACGCGGGCGGTGAGGGTCGCGCAACCTTGTAGGTCGGGCTTTATGCCCGACTGTCGGGCGTAAAGCCCGACCTACAGATTTTTCCCTCCACGCCCCCTGATCGCCCCCGCCCTACAGCGTCATCCGCTGGCCGTGGTTGTTCCAGGACTCCCACACGGCGTCGGTGAAATGCATGTACTTCGCGCCGGTCTCAAAATCCGTGAGGCGGACTGGCTTACCCTCGCGAATACTATCGATGAAGTCCGCCTCGACGCGCCACGAGCCGCGCCGCTCCGGCGGCACGTCGATCAGCCGCTCCTTTTCCTTGCCCTTGGTCAGCCAGAGTTCGTTGCGAGTCAGGTCAAGCCGCACTCCCGCATTGCTCCCGTTGATCCGGATCTCGTTTCGCGGGCCCGTGCGATCGACGCCACTGAAATGTCCGATCAGCCGCGCCCCATCCTCGAAGGTGCCCAGCACGCTGACGCTTTCCGGGATCGTCGTCGGCCACGGCACGCCGTCCTCGTCCTTGCGTTCCTTGGTGTAGATCGCCGCGGTCGCGACGACCGACGTCACGCCGCGCCCGAGCCAGCGCAGCACCATCTCATAATAGATGCCGAGGTAGAGCGTGTTCTTGCCACTGAGGGTCGTGTCCTGCCGCCAGCTGCGCGGGGCCGCGCTGTCGGCAAACGCATCGTTGGTGCAGGTCATGATGACCTCGCGGATCGGGCCGAGCATGCCGCTCTGGGTCATCCAGGTGATCGTGGAGTCGAACGGCAGCGACATCGGTGCCGGCACGATCTGGGCGACGAGCTTCGGGTGGAGTCGCGACTCCTCCAGCATCATCTCGGCCTCGGCAATATTGCGCGCCATGCGGGCCTCGGTCAGCACATGCTTCCCCTGGCGCAGGGCGGCGACCGCCAGCTTGGCGTGCATGTTTGGCCAGGTGCCGACACAGATCGCGTCGATGCCGGGAGCCTCGACGACCTCGCGCCAGTTCGGGGCGACGGTCGGGATGTTGAACTCCTTCGCCACGCGCTGCCCCGATTCCGGGGTCCGGTTGCAGACGGCGACCACCTCGACCTCGGGAATCGCCAGGAATCCCGGGATGTGCCTGGTGCGGGTGTTGGCGCCCGCCCCGATGACGCCGATGCGGATGGTCACGGCGTGGTGCCGCTCTCCTTGGCTGATTGATCCAAGGACAGCTGGCTCTGTTCAGTCTCGTCCAGGCCCATGTCCGCATCGCTGGCGGCGCGCGGGGCGTTGGCGGTTTGCAGCCAGGCATCGATCTGCCGCGGCGAAAGCACGTCCGAGGCCGGCAGTTCGTCGAGGGATCGGATGCCCACGAATTCCAGGAATCCTTCGGTCGTGCCGTACTGGATCGGGCGGCCCGGCAGGTCGGCGCGGCCGACGATGTAGACGAGCTCCCGCTCCAGCAGCTTGGCCAGGCCCGCTTCGGCCGAAACGCCGCGGATGTGCTCGATCTCGGCACGGGTCACGGGCTGGCGATAGGCGACGACGGCGAGGGTCTCGAGCGACGATGGGCTGAGGCGGACCGGCGGCGGCTCGTTGCGGAGCAGGCGCACCCAGCGGGCGAAGCGCGGGTGCGTGACCAGCCGCCAGCCGTTGTGGCCTTCGAGCACCATGACTTCGGCACCCGCGGCTTGCAGTTCGAGCGCGATGGCATCGACCGCTTCGCGAATCTGCGCGTTGGTCACCAAATCGGGCACGTCGCGATAGTATTCGTCATCCTCGACGATCGGCGCCGTGGCCTCGAGCGGCTCTCCCGGCGCGGCTTCGCCCGCGGGCTCGCTCGTCGATTCGGCCGCTCCAGACGACTCCGCCGCTTCATCGGTCAACGGCAGTGCGGTCGCCTGCTCGTGGAAACGGCTGATCGCCGTCTGGATGTCTTTCACGGAAAGCGGGCCGTTCGCGGCAAACAGCATCACTTTCACAACGCGCTTGAGATCAAATGCCATGCTGGATTTCCCCCCAGTGAATGCGCCCGGGAGGCACCCTAGCAATCCCGAAAAGCGCGACACGCTTTTCGGACTAGCCGCAGGCCGGCATCAAGAGTACCAGTGACAGACCATGACGTGGGAACGCTTCAAATCGAATTACTATACCAACTCCCGGCTCGGCCTCGCGCTCGACATCAGCCGCATGCCCTTTCCGGATGACTTCCTGCCGTCCATGGAGGCGAAGATCACGCAGGCCTTTGCCGACATGAAGGCACTCGAGGCTGGCGCCATTGCCAACCCCGATGAGAAACGGATGGTCGGACATTACTGGCTCCGCGCGCCCGAGCTGGCGCCGACCCCGGAATTACGAGCGGCCATCACCGACACCCTGGAAGCGATCAAGGCGTTCGTCGCCAAAGTCCATAAAGGCGAGATTGCCGCTCCGGTCGGCGGCAAGTTCCGCGAGGTCCTCGTCATCGGCATCGGCGGCTCGGCCCTCGGCCCGGAGTTCGTCAGCCACGCGCTGGGCCGGCTCAAGGGCGGACGCGACCGCATGAATGTCTCATTTTTTGACAACACTGATCCCGATGGCATGGACTACGTGCTCAAGCAGCTTGGCAGCCGGCTCAAGCAGACGCTGGTGCTCGTCATCTCCAAGTCGGGCGGCACGCCGGAAACGCGCAACGGCATGCTTGAGGCCCAGGCGGCCTTCAAGGCCGCAGGGCTCGATTTCGCCAAACACTTCGTCGCGGTCACCGGCGAGGGGTCGAAGCTCGACCAGACGGCGCAGGCGGAAGGCTGGCTGGCGCGGTTCCCGATGTGGGATTGGGTCGGCGGGCGCACCTCCGAGTTTTGCGCGGTGGGATTGTTGCCAGCCGCCCTCCAAGGAATCAAAGTCGACGCGATGCTGGCCGGCGCCGCCGCGATGGACGTGGTCACGCGCAAGCCGGTCGTCCGCGACAACCCCGCGGCGCTGCTGGCACTGATGTGGTACTGGGCCACTGGCGGGCGTGGCGCGAAGGACATGGTGGTGTTGCCGTACAAGGACCGCCTGCTGCTCTTCTCGCGCTACCTGCAACAGCTCGTGATGGAGTCTTTGGGCAAGGAAAAGGATCTGGCCGGCCACGTCGTGAACCAGGGCATCGCCGTCTACGGCAACAAAGGCTCGACCGACCAGCACGCCTACGTCCAGCAACTGCGCGAGGGCGTGAATAATTTCTTCCTCACCTTCATCGAAGTGCTGAAGGACCGCAACGCCGCCGGCTCGATCGAGGTGGAACCCGGTGTCACCAGCGGTGATTTCCTACAAGGCTTCCTGCTCGGTACCCGTGACGCGCTCAGCGAAAAGGACCGCCATTCGATCACCATCACGGTAAACGAAATTTCGCCAAAGACCATCGGCCTGCTTATCGCGCTCTACGAGCGAGCGGTCGGCTTCTACGCTTCACTGGTCGGCATCAATGCCTACCATCAACCCGGCGTTGAGGCCGGCAAGAAGGCAGCCGGCGGCGTCATCGCGCTCCGCCGGAAGATCGCCGATACCTTGGGTGCGGCCCCCGACCAGGAATTCACGGCGAACCAACTGGCCGCCGCGCTCGGCCTGCCCGACGCAACGGAAACGGCCTTCAAGATTCTCGAGCATCTCGCCGCCAATCCCGGCAGCCACGTGGTGAAGACGCCGCGAAAGCCCTGGTTCGAATCGACCTACCGGTGGCAGGCCTGACGGCGTTGGGTGGGATTAATTGTCGCCCCTCGGTGGAGACGGGGCCATCAGCCCCGCGAGGCTTGAGCGCGAATGTCAACCCGCGGGACTGATGGTCCCGCCTCCAGCCCCCCTCGCCTCGGCGTTACGTTTATCAAAATCGGCCTTGGGCCCGGCCAGCCCGCAACTCGGATTCGCTTTTTTCGCGCCGATCATCAGATTGGCATCGAACCCCGCGCTGCCCATGCACGTCAATTTGGCGAAGCATACCCTTCCCACCGTCATCGCGATGGTGTTGGCTGCGGGCCTGGGCGGATGTGCCTCGTCCGGCTACAACGTCCAGGTTGATGCCATCAGCCAGGCCGCGAACGCAGTCGCAGCCGACCCCGGAAAATCATACCGACTCGTGCCGGCCAATCCGACTGAAGATACCGACAGCCTGCACTACAAGGAAGTCGCCGGATTCATCCGGACCGCGCTCTCGTCGAAAGGCATGTACGAGTCACCGGATCCGGAGAAGGCGGATGTGGTGGTCACAGTCGAATACGGCATGAACCAGCCACGCGTGAAATTCCAGTCGATCGCGCTGCCGGTCATCGAGGACAGCGGCGGGCAGAAGGTGGTCCAGACCGTCGATTCCGTAGACCCTTACACCGGTTTGCATTCCGGTCCCTACCAGATCACCGTCGACATACCGGCGGAGCGCCACGTGGTCGGCACGGAGCACAAGGTTAAACCCACGGTCGTCTACGAGAAATACCTGAACGTGTCGGCCCACAAAAATCAGCCCGATACCGACGGGCGCTCCGGAGCCGAGGTGTGGAGCGTCAACGTCTCGGCGGAGGACGAGAGCAAGGAACTTCGCCGCTATCTGCCGGTCCTCGCCGCCGCCACCGCCGACTATATCGGCACCAACACCCACGAGGAGAAGGACGCGAAGATCAGCGACCAGGACGACAACGTCGCCTTTATCAAGAAAGGCATGTAAGGCACGCCGCCGCGGGCTTCCGGCTGGGTCATTTCAGCGCCGCCAAAGGAACATTGCAGACCGGCGATTTTGTCGTATTGCAGGACTGAACCATGCCCAACCCTCGCAAAGTCCTCTTTCTGCTTCTCCTCGCCGGCCTGGCCATGATCGGCATCACGGGCTGCACCCCGCCGCAGCAGGATTCGTCGATTCCGTGGAGCCGTCCCGCCGAGTGGGAAGGCCGCATTCCCGGCATGGGCCGCTGAGCGCCGCCCGCGCTCGTCTTCCGGCGACGTCATGACCGCGCCCGCCGACAATGCCTCGCTGCAGCCGCGCGGCGGTCATCTGTACGTCGTCTCGACGCCGATCGGCAACCTCGCCGATCTCACCGACCGGGCGCGAGCGATCCTCGGCGCGACCGACCTCGTCGCCTGCGAGGACACGCGTACCACCGGCGCGCTGCTTTCCCGGCTCGGCCTGCAACGCGAGCTCTTCGCCTACCACGAGCATAACGAGAAGGAAGCCGCCGAACGTCTGGCCGAATTTGTCGCGCAAGGTCGGTCCGTGGCCGTCGTCAGCGATGCCGGCACGCCCGGGCTCAGCGACCCGGGCTTTCGGGTGGTGCGCGCCTGCCGCCGGCGCAACCTGCCGGTCGTGCCGGTGCCCGGCGCGAGCGCCCTTCTGGCGGTGCTGGCCGCGGCCGGCCTGCCCACCAATGGTTTCCTGTTCGCCGGCTTCCTCCCGCCGAAGTCGGCGGCGCGACTCGCATTTCTCGAGAAGCAGCGGAATTTCGCGTTCACGATCGCGCTCTACGAGAGCTGCCACCGGATTGAGAAATTTGTCGACGAGATCGTGCGCACGCTCGGTTCGGACCGGGTGATCTGCGTGGCCAAGGAAGTCACGAAGCTCCATGAAAATTTCTTTGTCGGGCTGGCTGGCGACGTCCAGGCGCGCCTGAAGGCGGCGAGCCTCAAGGGTGAGTTCGTGGTGCTGATCGCGCCCCGGGAATTCGTGCCCTAGGCGCGCACCTGGGAATTGACCACGGATCACACGGATGAGCACGGATTACAGCCGGTCCAAGCGGGAGCGGTGGTGATGCTCTCTGGATAACGCCATTGCCTCTGTCATTTCCCGTCCAAGCCTTGTCGGTAAATATCCGTGAAACCCGTGGTTAAAAGGTCCCCTGCAGTCGCCGTCATCGATATCGGCAGCAACTCCATCAAGGTCTTGGTTGCCGCGCGCGACGCCGCCGGCACCGTTCGCGAGCTGAAGAGCCGCACGCTTGAGGCCAGGATCAGCGCCGGCATCAGCGCGGACCAGCCCAAGCTCACCGAGGAAGGCATGCGCCGCGGCCTGGGCGCCATCCGCGAGCTGTTGATGGAAGCCGAGCCCTATCGGCCCGCGAAAATCGCGCTGGTCGCCACCAGTGCGGTGCGCGACGCCGCCAATGGCGCCGAGTTTCGCACGCGGGTGAAAGCCGCCGTGAAGCACGACATCCGCATCCTGAGCGGCGAGGAAGAGGCCAACGCCATCGGGCGCGGCCTGACTTGCGACCCGGCTCTCGCTGACCTGCGCGATTTCTACCTTTTCGATCTCGGCGGTGGCAGTCTCGAATGCCTCTCTTTCAAGGATCGGCTGGTCCGCCAGGCGCTCAGCCTGCAGCTCGGTTGCGTGCGCTTGACGGAGAAATTCGTGACCGATCCCACGGCGCCTTTCCCGGCGGCAGCGCGCTCCGCGATCGCCGACCACGTGAAACAAGCCGTCGCGGAGGCCGACTTCAAATTCGACCTGCCCGGTGCCGCCGGCGTCGCGATGGGCGGAACAGTTTCGACCGTGCGAGCCATCGTGGGCGCGGGCGCGGGCAAGCGGGCCGAACAAGTCTCGCCCGTGATCCCCGTGGCCCTGTTGGAACGCCTGCTCAAACACGTGGCGGTCCTTCCGCTGGCGGATCGCCAGCGCGTGCCGGGCCTGCCGCCCGCCCGGGCCGACGTGTTCCCAGCCGCCTTGGCCACGATCCTGGCCCTCGCCGAGACGGGCGGCCTGCAGGAGTTCCGTCACTCCTTCCACAATCTCCGCTGGGGACTCGCCGCCGAGCTGCTCGGTGGCTGACGTCCCTCCGATTTGCTTTCTACCCCGAGCCCATGAATCGCATCGCCCTGTCTTTTCTCGCCTTCGCTGCCTTGGCCGCCGGCTGCCTCGCCACCGCCGAGCCAACGCTCCTAGGTTTCCAACCATCCCGCGTGCCCGCGCAGCTCGAGCGTGAACAGCACTTCGATGGCATGTTGAACACCACCGACCTCGACACCTGGCTCGCCACGATGGCCGCGCAGCCCAACCACGTCGGCTCGCCGCACGACAAGTGGAACGCCGACTTCACCCTCGAGCAATTCAAGGCCTGGGGCTGGGATGCCCACATCGAGGTTTTCCAGGTTCTCTACCCGACGCCGAAGAGCATCCACCTCGAGCTGGTCGCCCCGACCACCTACGTCGCGCGCAACCACGAGCCCGTGATCCCCGGTGACCGCGCCTCAGCGGAGGCAAAGGACCCGCTGCCGCCCTACAACGCGTATGGCGCAGACGGCGACGTGACCGCGGAGGTTGTCTACGTGAACCGCGGCATGCCCGACGACTACAAGGAACTCGAACGCCACGGCATCAGCGTCAAAGGCCGCATCGTGCTCGCCCGCTATGGTGGCGGCTGGCGCGGCCTCAAGCCCAAGCTCGCCTATGAACACGGGGCCGCGGCGTGCCTCATCTATTCCGACCCGGCCGACGACGGCTATGGTCGCAACGATGCCTACCCGAAGGGAGGCACGCGACCGGAAGACGGCGTGCAGCGGGGTTCCGTGCAGGACATGCCGGTGTATTCCGGCGACCCGCTCACTCCCGGCGTTGGGGCAACCGAAAACGCCAAGCGCCTCGACCTCAAGGATGCGAAGACGGTCCTGAAGATCCCCGTCATGCCGATTTCCTACGCCGACGCGCAGCCGATCCTCGCCGCGCTCGGCGGCCCGGTCGTGCCTGCGCCCTGGCGCGGGGCTCTGCCGCTGACCTACCATTTTGGCCCGGGACCGGCAAAAATGCACTTTGCCATCACCTCGGACTGGAGCCTGAAGCCGATCTACAACGTCATCGCGACGCTCCGCGGCAGCGAATTGCCCGACGAATGGATCATCCGCGGCAACCACCGCGATGGCTGGGTCTGCGGCGCCTGGGACCCACTCTCCGGCCACGTCGTGATGATGGCCGAAGCCAAGGCGCTCGGGGCGCTCGCGAAGTCCGGCTGGAAGCCACGGCGCACCTTGGTCTATTGCAGCTGGGACGGCGAGGAACCGGGTCTACTCGGGTCGACTGAGTGGGCCGAGGAGCATGCCGCCGAGCTGGCGCAGAAGGCCGCCGTCTATATCAACTCCGACACCAACAGCCGTGGCTTTCTCGACGTCGCCGGCAGTCATGCCTACCAGGCATTCGTCAACGAAGTCGGCGGAAGCGTCACCGATCCCGAAACGGGCGTGCCCGCGATCGAACGCCTGCGCGCGGAGATCCTCGTCAAGGGCGCCGCGAAGGCCGCCACCGACGAGGAGAAGGCCCGCGCCAAGGCGACCACCGACGGCAAGGAAGTGGCGATCGGCGCGCTCGGCTCCGGATCCGACTTCACGCCTTTCCTCCAACACCTGGTGCGCTCGTCGCTGAACATCGAGTTTGGCGGCGAGGACGAACAAGCGGGCGTCTACCATTCGCTCTACGACTCCTACGACCATTATGTGCGCTTCGGCGACCCGGGGTTCCACTACGGCATCGCGCTGGCGGAGATGATCGGTCACACCGTGATGCGCCTGGCCGACGCCGATGAGCTGCCGGCCCGCTACGAAGGGTTTGCGACCACCGTCGCACGCTACAACGAGGAAGTCCACAAGCTGGCCGACACGATGCGCGAGAAGACGGAGCAGCATAACAAGCTGGTTGTCTCGGGTGCTTTCAAACTCGCCGCCGACCCCACCGAGACCTATGTGCCGCCGCCGCCCGAAGACCCGGTGCCCTTCCTGAACTTCGCGCCGCTCGACAATGCCGTCGCCGCGCTGAAAACGGCCGCGCACGACTGCGACGCCGCACTCGCTGCCGCCGGCCGCAATCCGCCCAAGCTCGAAGGCGACAAGCAGGCCGAACTCGACAACCTGCTGCGCGACACGGAATCCGCGCTGACCTTTCCTTCCGGCCTGCCCGGTCGGGAGTGGTACAAGCATTCGATCTATGCGCCGGGCCTGCTCACCGGTTACGGCGTGAAGACGCTGCTTGGCGTGCGCGAGG
The DNA here is from genome assembly GCA_035549095.1 of Lacunisphaera sp. Taxonomy (GTDB): domain Bacteria; phylum Verrucomicrobiota; class Verrucomicrobiia; order Opitutales; family Opitutaceae; genus Lacunisphaera. The sequence goes on from DASZRV010000046.1 coordinate 14,404, forward strand.
CCATCGAAGACCGCCGCTGGGCCGAGGCCAACACTTACATCGCGAGCACAGCCGGCACGCTCGACGCCTACCGCAAGCGCCTCGATCGCATCACGGCGCTGTTGCAGCCGTGATGGTCACAGCTTCCTCAACTCCGCCAGCATCTTCCTAAAGTCCGCCGGCGGCGGTGCCGTCAGGTCGAGCGTCTTGCCGGTTTTCGGGTGCATGAGCACCAGGTGCTCGGCGTGCAGCATCACGCGCGGCGGCACCGGCAGCAGCGGGTCCTGCTTCCAGCCGTAGGTGGAGTCGCCCAGCAGCGGGTGACCGATTGACTTGAAATGGACGCGAATCTGATGCGTTCGCCCGGTGTGGATCCGGCAGCGCAACAGCGCCGCGCGTCCGGCGAATGCTTTTTCCACTGACCAGTCCGTGCGCGCGGGCCGTCCGCCCTCGCCGGTCGTCATGCGGTGACGGTGGACCGGATGCCGGCTGATGCCGCGGTCAATCGTGCCCGAGGTCTCTTTCGGCACACCGGAGACGAGTGCGAGGTATTCCTTCGTCAGCGTGCGCGAGGCGAACTGGTCGGCGAGCGCCCGGTGAGCAGCGTCGTTCTTGGCGACGACGAGCAGGCCGCTCGTTTCCTTGTCGATCCGGTGCACGATGCCCGGCCGCTCGACTCCGCCGACGCCGCTGAGCTCCCCCGCGCAATGCGCGAGGAGCGCGTGCACGAGTGTGTCCTCGCCCGTGCCGACGCCGGGATGGACCACCATGCCCGCGGGTTTGTTGAGCACGATCAGGTGCTTGTCCTCGAAGACCACGTCTAGCGGTATGTCCACTGGCTTGAGCTCAGCCGGCTTGATGTCCGGGAAACTGAACTCCAAGACCTGCCCGGCGCTAACTTCGTCGTCCTGCGCGATCACCTTGCCGTCCGCTTTCACCAAGCCCGCCGCCAGCGCCCGTTGGAAAGCCGCGCGGCTGTGCTCGGGAAACGCCACCGCGAGCACCTTGTCGGCGCGTTCGCGGCGCACTGCCTCCGGCACGAGAAAGACGCTCATGCGTTTTGAAACCCGGCAAGCTGGCCCAGCCACGCTTGCTTTTGTGCGACCGGCACGAGTGCCACTTCCAATCCATTCCGTGCCAGTTGCAGCAATTCGGTCCGCGAGAAGCCGCGGTGCTCGGCCAGCGCGACGTATTCGTCGACGACGTTGTTGCCGAACGAAAGCGGGTCGTCGGAACTGATTGTGACCTTCACGCCCCGGTCGAACAATTCGCGGATGGGGTGGTTGGCGAGCGTCACGCCCGGCACGAGCTTGTGGTTGCTGATCGGGCAGACATCAAGCGCGACACCGCGCCGCTTGATCTCCGCCACCACGGACGGATCCTCCAGCGCACGGATGCCGTGTTCGATTCGCTCGGGCTGGAGCTCATCAAGCACCCGGCGTACAAAGTCCGCGCCCATCAGCTCGCCGGCGTGGGCCTTGGTGTATTTCCCGGCTTTCCGCGCGGCCGTCCAGTATTCGGCCGACCATGGTTCCAACGGGAAACTTTCGGTCCCGTGCAGGTCGATGCCCGCCAGCCCGCGCCAGCCGAGCGCATCCTCCAGCACCGGCTTCATCTTCGGCCCCGCGCCATTGTGATGTATGCCCATGAAGACGCGGACTTCGAGTCCGGGCGGCACCGCCTCGAGGATCCCCGCCAATACCTCGCGTCCGTCGAGGCCGAGGAACTCGATGCAACCGGAGGCAAAGCTGGTTTCGACGTATTGCACGTTGAGCGCCACGTGCTGCGCAAAGACCGCCTTGGCCGCTTCGTGGTAACGCTCGGCTGAGGTGAAGAAGGCGAAGGCCATCTCCAGCAGCTCGACCTCGAAGTGCGCAAAATCGCGGAACTTGAAATTCGGCGCCCAGGAGGCCGGCGGCGCCTTGAATTGCGGGCAGGCGCGCTGGAGCAACTCGAACGGCAGCGCGCCCTCGAAATGGAGGTGCGTCTCGGTCTTGGGGAGCGACCGGACGAACGTCTCGATGTCTTGGTCCTGCGGCATGGGTGATTTGGCAGGGCGCGAACTCCGTTCCGCGCCGCGGCGGCAAACGGAGTTGCCGCCCTACCTGAAGTCTTGGTTAACCACGGATTTCACAGCGAGGCACGGATGCGACAGAGATGCGAGGCGTGTCATTCTGAGCGGAGCGAAAAATCCAGCGTCTCAGGACCCTGACAGCACAACTGCTGGATCCTTCGCTTCGCTCAGGATCACAGCCATCAGCGATTGAGTCCGTGCTCATCCGTGAAATCCGTGGTCAAGCCACCTTCAGGAGCTGGTCCGGATTCAGTTTCTGCAGCGCCTTCGGCACGAACAAGCCATCCTTGCGGATGAGTTTGCCATCGAACCAGATTTCGCCGCCGCCCCACTCCTTGCGCTGGATGCAGACCATGTCCCAGTGGACGGCCGACTTGTTGCCGTTGCCGCCGATCTCGTAGGCCTGGCCGGGCGTGAAGTGGAACGAGCCGGCGATCTTCTCGTCGAAGAGGATGTCGCGCATCGGCTCGAGGATGTGCGGGTTGAAGCCGATCGCGAACTCACCGACGTAGCGGGCGCCGGCATCGGTATCGAGGATTTCGTTCAGCCGTTTGCTGTTGTTGCCGGTGGCCTCGACGATCCGGCCGTGCCTGAAGACCAGGCGGATGTTGTCGAACGACGTGCCGAGATAAACGGTCGGGGCGTTGTACTGGATCACGCCGTCGACGCTGTCCTTGACGGGGCACGAGAACACCTCGCCGTCGGGAATGTTGCGCAGGCCGCCGCACGGCACGGCGCCGATGCCCTTGATCGAAAACCGCAGGTCGGTACCCGGGCCCTTCAGGTGCACCCGGTCGGTCTTGTTCATCAGGTCCGTCAGCGCCTTCATGCCGGGACCGTAGCGGCGGTAATCGAAGGTGCAGACGCGGAAGAAGAAGTCCTCGAACGCCGTCGTGCTCATGCCCGCCTGCTGGGCCATCGCGGAGGATGGCCAGCGGAGGACGACCCACTTGGTCTTGTTCACGCGGTGGTCGAGCACGGGCTTCATCACCTTGGCGACAGTCTGCACGCGCTCGCCGGGTACGTCGGAGGTCTCGAAGATGTTGTCCGAACCGCGCACCGCGATGTACGCCTGCATCTGCTGCATCCGCGCCAGCTCGACCTCGGCGGTCGTGCCGTACTGCTCGGCGGTGGCGCCCTTGAGCAGCTCACGCGTGATCCGTGCGCGCTGGATGTTCACGTACGGCAGCGCGCCCCGCGCCTGCGCTGCGCGGACCAATGCGATGACAAACGTGTCGGGCACATCGTACGCGTCGATCAGCACGCGCTCGCCTTTCTTCAATTCGGTGGAGAAGCCGGTCAGCACCTCGGCCAGCCGGGCAAATCGGGGATCACTCATGCCGCTTGTCTATCGCGGCGGGCCGCAGGGTCTTCAATCACAAAGCGGCGGCTCGTTGGCCGCGAGCGTGCACTGGGCAATCTCCGGAGTGGCGGCGGGACCATCAGTCCCGCGTGTTGCCATGCTCGGCAATCTGTTCGCGGGGTTGATGGCCCCGCCTCCATTTTCCACCCCTCACACCGGTGGATTGGTCGAGACGGCCGGCAGGCCGCGGGGAAAGCAGATTTTCTCCACCGCATCGCGAAAATCGTCGGCCCCGCGCAGGATCTCGATCTCCAGCTTGAGATAATAGCACGGCAGCGGGAAGGCGGCGCCGGCCGCAAGTCGCACCGCGTCCTTTTCCGTCGTGATGACCATCTCGGCGCCGGCCGCACGGGCGTCGGCGAAGACCCCGGCGAGGTCCTCGGGCGTGAAACGATAGTGGTCGAGGAACCGTCGAGTCGACACCAGGCGCGCGCCGGTTTCGCGCAGGAAGCCCTCGAAGCTCTCGGGTGCCGCGATCCCGCTGAAGGCCCCGATGCGTTTGCCGGCCAGCGCGGCCAGGGGCAGCTGTTCGGGGCCCGAGAGGTTTTGGAGGTAACGAGGCTTGTGCGCACACTCGATCAATTCGGCGTCGGGGTTGAACCGCCGGATCATGGCCTCGAGTTCCTCATCGCGATGGCCGCGCGATTTGGTGAGGAAGACGTACGAGGCGCGCTGCAGGTGTTTGATCGGCTCGCGCAGGATGCCGCGCGGGAGCATGAAGCCGTTGCCAAAGGGATTGGTCTTGTCGACCAGCAGGAGGTTCAGCCGTCCCTTTAATGGCAGGTACTGGAAGCCGTCGTCCAGGACGAGCGTGTCGCAGCCGAACTCCCTGATGGCATGAGTGCCGGCCTTCACGCGGTTCTTGTCCACCAGCACCACGACGCCCGGCAGGTTGCGCGCCAGCATGTAGGGTTCGTCGCCGGCGAATTCCGAGTCGAGGAGCACATGGGTGCCGTCGCTCACCACGCGCGGCGGCAGCTCGCGGGCGTGCGTCAGCCATGCCCACCACTTCCGCCAGAGCGGCGGCGCCTTGCTTTTGTAACCGCGCGACAGGATGGCGACCTTCCGGCCGCGGTCGCGCAAGGCTTTGGCGAACATCTCGACGATCGGGGTCTTGCCCGTGCCGCCGACGGTCAGGTTGCCGACGACGACCACCAGGCAGCCGAGCGGCTGGTCGCGCAGGATCCGGTTGCGGTAGAGCCAGAGGCGCAGCTGCACAATACCGCTGAAGAGATAGGAACACAGCTGCAGGAACGCCCCGAACAGTGTCGCGGCCGCCCCTTCACGCCGCCCCATGATGACATCGATCGTGAATTGCTCGAATTCATCCAGCTTATGACGGAACCAACGATGAGGCATGAGCAAGATTGGCTTTGACGATGCGGGAGGTGCGGGTGTGTGTTTCTGCTAGCTGCGTCCGTTGCGACATGCAACACCGGCTTCATCCACATGAGCTACAAACTCTTCATTCCCGGACCGATCGCGGTCTCCGAAAAAACGCTGCGGGCGATGGCCCAGCCGATGATTGGCCATCGCAGCACCGATTTCGTGGCGCTCTACCAGTCCATCCAGCCGGAGCTGCAAGCCCTGGCTTATACCAAGGATCCGGTCTACCTCTCCACCTCGAGCGCCTTCGGCTCGATGGAAGGCGCGATCCGAAACCTGGTCGCGAAGAAGGTTCTCTGCTGCATGAACGGGGCCTTTTCCGACAAGTGGAACGATGTCGCCGTACGCTGCGGCAAACAGACCACGCCACTGAAGTTCGACTGGGGCCAGCCCGTCGACCCGGCGGCGGTCCGCCGTGAGCTGGCGACCGGCGCCTACGATGCCGTCACGCTCATCCACAACGAGACGTCCTGCGGCTGCATGAGCGACCTGCCGGCGCTCATGACGGTGATCCGGGAATTCCCGGGCGTCGTCTCGATCGTCGACACCGTGAGCTCGTTCAGCGCGCTGCCGATCAAGAAGGACGAGCTTGGGATCGACGTGCTCATCACCGGATCGCAAAAGGCCCTCGCCCTCCCGCCCGGCCTTTCGCTGATCTCGGCCTCAAAGAAGGCCCTGGAGCGCGCGGCCACGATCAAGGATCGCGGCTATTACTTCGACCTGCTCGAGTTCCAGGCCAACCACGAGAAGGGCATGACACCCAGCACGCCGGTCATCCCGCTGATCTACGCGCTCAAGTCGAAGCTCGAGGACATCAAGGCCGAAGGCATGGACAACCGCTTCGCGCGGCACGCCCGCCTCAACCAGCAAGTCCGCGCCTGGGGCCTGGCCAAGGGCTTCAAGCTCTTCCCAAAGGAGGGCTACGGCTCCGTCACGCTCAACTGCTTCGCCAACACCCGCAATGTCGACCTGCCCGCCGTGAACAAGGCCCTCAAGGCCAAGCACGGCTGCGTCATCGACGGCGGCTACGGCAAGCTCAAGGGCACGACCTTCCGCATCTCGAACATGGGTGACGAGACCGACGCGACCATCGCCACGCTGCTCAAGTCCCTCGACAGCGTGCTGGCCGAACTCGGGGTGAAGTAGTCCGCCCGGTCGTCGCGGCGGATTGGTGCCGCGTTTTGAGATTGTTCGGCGGGGCGCGGGCGGCTTTAACGCTGCCCGGCGCCCCATGAAGCTTCGCACCTTCCTCAGCGTCGGCTTGTTTTTCGCGGCCGTCTTGGTTCCGGCCCTGTTGGCCCAGCGGACCGCCACCGAATGCTTTGACTCAGCCGGCGCGAGGATCGCCGTCGAGGATTTCGATGGCGCCCTCGCCGATTACAATGAAGCAATCCAGCTGAAGCCGGATTATGCCGAGGCGTACAACGCCCGCGGCCACATCAAGGCCGGCAAGGAGGATTACGCCGGTGCCATTGCCGATTTCACCAAAGCGATCGAGTTGAAGGCCGGCTACGTGGAAGCTTACGAAGGTCGCGGCATGGCGCAGAACTACAAGGGCGACAGCAAAGCGGCCATTGCCGACTTCGACAAGGTCATAGCGGCCAAGCCGGATTTCGCCGAAGCTTACGTCGGACGCGGCGTTGCCGAAGCTTCGACCGGCGCCCCGAAGGCAGCCATCACCGATTTCAGCAAGGCCATTCAATTGGATTCCGAATTTGCCGACGCCTACAATGGCCGTGGCTACGCCCGGGAGAATCTGCGCGATTTTGCCGGGGCAATCGTCGATTTCGACAAATACCTCGAGTTTGTGCCGGACGATCCCGGCGCGTACTTCGCCCGGGGGGTCTGCAAGCTGCAACGAGGGGAAACGGGCCGTGCCATCCGCGATTTCGACAAAGCGATTGCGTTGAAGCCCGATGAGGCGGACGCCTACCTCGACCGCGGCATCGCGAAGGTGCAACAGGGAGATTACCGTGAGGGTGTGGGCGACTTGGACAAGAGCCTAGAACTCAAGGCTAATCCCGAGGTCGCCTACCTATTTCGCGGCGAGGCCAGACACGAGTTGGGCGATCTCGATGGCGCGATCGAGGATTACGGCAAGGTCCTGCAACTGAATCCCCGGTTGTCCAAGGCCTACAACAACCGCGGTTTCACCTTGTACGAAAAAGCCGACTTCAATGCGTCGATCGCCGACTACGACAAGGCCATCGAACTCCAACCCGATTACGCCACGGCCTATTACAACCGCGGTTGTGCCCGGGTTGCCCAGGGCGATTGCCGCGGCGCGGCGATCGCCCTGAACAAGGCCATTGAATTGCAGCCCGATTATGCCGGCGCGTTCCTAAAACGCGGCGCCTGCAAGAACATCATGGGTGACGACGACGGGGCGATCGCCGACTACGAGCAAGCGGCGAAGCTAGCTGGTGCAGGGTCTGCTTATCCATCCCTCCGCCGCGCTTTGATCCTGCAGCGCCTCCATCGCGGCAATCCGGTGGCCGACCTGGCCGCTCAGCTCACGACTTGGAAGGACGATTGGACCAGCGCCCTCGGACGATTTCTCACGGGCAGCCTGGACGAGAAGGCGCTTATTGTGGCCGCGGCCAAGGGTGATGCGCGGACCGCGCGCCAGCGCGAATGCGAAGCATTCTACTATGCCGGCATGCGCCACCTGCTCGCCGCCGAACGTGACGACGCGCGGCGACTCTTTGCGCAAGCTGGCGGGATGAACCTGCCCACTTCGGACGAATGGGCCCTTGCTCGCTCCGAGCTCGCCCGGTTGGACCACGCACACTGAGCGAAAGCCAGGCGTTTCCGGAGGGGGCCGCACCTCGCGCTGTCGGGTCGGGCGTAAAAGTATTGCTTGAAATTCTGCGGGGGCGGGCTAACGGCTCGTGCCCCGCATGAAGTGTCTCATCATCGCCGAGAAACCCTCGGTGGCCGCCGATCTCGCCCGCGCCCTCGGCAAAATCCCGAAGAAGGGCGACCATTACGAGAACGACGAGTACGTCGTGTCCTCGGCGGTCGGCCACGTGGTGGGACTCCAGATGCCCGAAGACATCGACAAGAAGAAATACGGTTTCTGGCGGCTCGATACCCTGCCGATCATTCCCGAGAAATTTGAGCTGATGCCCCTGCCCGAGTCGAAGGGCCGCTTCGACATGTTGAAAAAGCTGCTCGCCCGCAAGGACGTCACCCGCGTGATCAACGGCTGCGACGCCGGCCGCGAGGGCGAGCTGATCTTTACCTACGTTTACCAGCTCGCGAGGTGCAAAAAACCCTTCCAACGGCTCTGGCTCTCGTCGATGACGAACGAGGGCATTCGCGAGGCCTTCCAGCACCTCCGGAGCGCCGAGCAGATGCAGGGCCTCGCGGACGCGGCGCGCTGCCGGAGCGAGAGCGACTGGCTGATCGGCATCAACGGCACGCGCGCGATCACAAAGCGGATGTTCGGCTCCCGCGCCGGCAACGTCGCCTCCGTCGGGCGCGTGCAGACCCCCACTCTCGCCATCGTCGTCAACCGCGAGCTCGAGATCCGGAACTTCAAGCCGCGCGAGTTCTTCCGCGTGACCGCCACGTTCGAGATCGCGAACGGACGTTACGAAGGCACCTGCCAGCGGCCGGATTTCCGGAAAAGCGATGACGAGCATGATCGTGTCGACCGTTTTTGGGATCGCGCCGCCGCCGAGGCGATCGTCGCCGCCTGCCAGGGCGCGCCGCTCGCCACGGTCACCGAGGAGCGCAAGGCCAGCACGCAGATCGCCCCGCGTTTGTACGACTTGACCACGCTGCAGCGCGAAGCGAACGGCCGGTACGGTTTCTCCGCCAAGCGCACGCTGCAGATCGCCCAGGCCCTGTACGAGCGGCACAAGATGATCACCTACCCGCGCACGGACTCGCGCGCGCTGCCGGAGGATTACATTCCGCTGGTCCGCCAGACGCTGGGCAACCTCCAAGGCGACCTGCACCCGCACGCGCAACGCGTGCTCGATTCCGGCTGGGTGCAGCCCAACAAGCGCATTTTCAACAACGCCCAGGTGTCGGACCACTTCGCCATCATCCCGACACAGCACGAGGCCAAGCACCTCGACGAGGCCGAGGCCAAGCTCTTCGACATGATCGCCCGGCGCTTCGTCGCCGCCTTCCATCCGGTCGCCGAGTTCGATGTCACCACCCGCCTGAGCGTGGCGAAGGGCCACACCTTCAAGACGGAAGGCAAGGTCCTCACCTCGCCCGGCTGGCTGGCGGTTTACGGCAAGGCGAGCGTCGACGAGGGCGCCGATGCCAAGGCGCTGCCGGCCATGTCGCCCGGCGACCAGGGCAAGGCGAAGACACTCGATCCCATCCTGCACACCGAAGCCACCCGGCCGCCCCCGCGGTACACGGAAGCCACGCTCCTCTCGGCGATGGAAGGCGCCGGCAAGCTCGTGGACGACGAGGAACTGGCCGAGGCCATGAAGGAGCGCGGGCTCGGCACGCCGGCCACGCGCGCCGACACGATCGACGGGCTCATCAACCAGAAGTATCTGGACCGCCACCAGCGCGAGCTGGTCCCCACCGCCAAGGCCGAGCAATTGATGCAGTTCCTCACCGCCGTGAAGGCCGAGGACCTCACCAGCCCGACGATGACCGGCGAGTGGGAATATCACCTGCGCGAGATGGAGCACGGCAAGTTCTCCCGCGAGGCGTTCATGGCCGAGATCATCAAGGAGACCAAGGGCATCGTGGAGCGCGTGAAGGGCTTCGAGGAGGACGACTCGGTCGCGCGCGTTACCGACATCATCTCTCCCACCGATGGCAAACCGTTGCGGGAGACCCTCCGCGGCTACAAGTCCCACGACGGCGAACTGATGGTCTACAAGATCATTGGCGGCCGCCGCATGGAGGAGTCCGAGATCAAGCAGCTGGTGGAGCAGCGGCAGGTCGGCCCGCTCGACGGCTTCATTTCCAACAAGACCCGCAATCGTTTCTCCGCCGTCCTCAAGCTCGTGCTGGCCGAGGAAACCAAGAAGGACGAAGTCACGAAGAAGTGGAAGACCGAGTTCGATTTTGGCGACAAGACCGACCTCGCCGCCCTCACCCCGTTCTGGACCGATCCAAAGACCGGCGGGCAGCTCTGCGAGAATGGCAGCAGCTATGTCATCCGCGAGCCGGAAGGCGAAGGCTGGAAGCAGACCTTCCGCGTCGGGCGCATCCTCTGTCAGAAACCGATCCCGCAGGATCAAGCCATCAAGCTCGTGGCCGAGGGCAAAACCGACCTCATCACCGGTTTCATTTCGAAGAAGGGCCGGCCGTTCGACGCGTTCCTGAAGCGCGAGGGCGAACGGATCGCCTGGGAGTTCCCCCCGCGCAAGCCCAAGCTCGACAAGGACGGCAACCCGATCGCGCGCAAGGCCCGCGCCCCGCTCGACCTTTCCCAAGCCGAGCTGCTGGGCGAGAGCAAGGAGCCGGCCGGCGAACTGGTGCGCACGGCCGACGCCTACTATGTGCGCAAGCCCGGCCAGAACAACCGGGCGGTGTTCAAGCTCCAGCGCAAGCTTTGCGACCTCGAGATCCCCGTCGAGGAAGTGCGACGCTTGGTGACGGACGGCCGCAGCCACCTGATCGAAGGCTTCGTCTCGAAGCGCGGCACGAAATTCAACGCCTACCTCGTGCTGTCGCAAAAACAGGACAAAGCGGAGTTCGAATTCCCGCCGCGCTGAAGCAGATCGACCTGGTCGAGTCCGCAGTCCACGCGGGCTAAACTTGCTCGGATTGCAGGTTCCTCCTGTCCCCGCATATCTTGCTGAGGATTCCGCACCTCTGGCTCTGACATAATCCCGTCGCGGGCCGGATTAATACTTGTCCCGCCGCGGCCCCGGGCGGATAGTAACCGTTCTTACTACCATGATCGTTACGACCGCCCAACTCTTCAAGCACGCCTACGGAAAGTACGCCGTCGGCGCGTATAACATCAACAACGCCGAGCAGGCGATGGGCCTGTTCCGCGGCTGCATCCAGTCCAAGGCGCCGTTCATCATCCAGATTTCCAAGGGCGCCCGCAAGTACACCGACAAGAAGATGCTCGAGGCCATTATCCGCTCCGCGGCCGAGATCTTCCCCGAGGCGATCTTCGCCGTGCACCTGGACCACGGCGACGAGGAGACTTGCTACGACTGCATCAAGTCCGGCTTCTACAGCTCGGTGATGATCGACGCCTCCCACGAGCCGTACGAGAAGAACGTCGAGATCACGAAACGGGTGGTCGCCGCAGCCCACAAGGCCGGCCTGTCCGTCGAGGCCGAGCTCGGCATGCTCGGCGGCGTCGAAGAGGACATCAAGGTCGAGGACGGCCACGCGACGCTGACCAACCCGGCCGAAGCCCAGGATTTCGTCAAGAAGACCGGCTGCGATTCCCTCGCCTGCGCCATCGGCACCAGCCACGGCGCCTACAAGTTCAAGGGCCGGCAATCGCTGCACTTCGACGTGCTGAAAAAGATCCAACAGCTCATGCCCAAGTATCCGCTCGTCATGCACGGCTCGTCCTCCGTCCCGCAGGACGAGGTCAAGCGCATCAATGCCGCCGGCGGCACCCTGGGCACCGCCGTGGGCGTGGACGTGAACGAATACCTGCCGGCCGCCAAGCTCGGCGTCACCAAGATCAACATCGATACCGACGGCCGCCTGGTCTGGACTCGTGTGCACCGCGAGTTTTTCCGCGACAAGCCCGCCGAGTTCGACTTCCGCCCGCCGGGCAAGATCTTCATGGAGGAGTACGCCAAGTTCATCGCCAGCCGCAACAAGCTGCTTGGCTCCGAGAACCAGCTCGACGACCTCCGCAAGAGCCTCGGCAAGTAAACGCCGGGTCAATTGCGCTCCTTCCGGGCGGCCTGCGGGCCGCCCTTTGTTTTGCCCGATTGCCAACCGCCGCCGGGTCTTCCTAGTCTGCAGCTCCTGGATGAAGCGCCTTCCTGGCATCCTCGCCTTCCTTGTCTTGCTCCCGCTGGCCCGCGGCGAGGTCGCGTACGGTCCCGGCACGAAGATCGATACGCTGACGGCCGGCGGCGCGACCTACCAACACGTGGTGGTGCGCTCGGTCAACGCGCGGACGGTCATGTTCATCCACGACGGTGGCATGGCCTCGGTGCACCTGCGCGATCTGCCGCCAGAGTGGCAGGCGCGCTTCCATTATGACGCCGCGGCCGACGCCGCGGCTGACGCGGCGCTGCGCGTTGCCTCGGCCGCCACTGTGCCTCCGCCACCACCGCCGCGGCGCACCGTAGCCCTGGCCGCGGCAAAACCCGGCTCGGCGTTCGATGCCCTGATGCAGTCGTTTGGCCAGCCGGCGGAGGTCTTGGAGAAGGTCGACCTGCGGCAGTCGTTCTTCGATTTTGGCCTCTGGGTGAAGGACCAGGGCCACCGGCCGAGCTGTGCGGTCTTCGCGATCGTCAGCGCGCTTGAGTTCCAGAATGCCGAAGTCTCAGGCAGGGCGCAGAAGTTCTCCGAGGAATACCTGCTCTGGGCTTCGCGCAAGATGGCTCGCCGGCTGCCCGCACCGGGCGCATTCGAGGCGGCACCCGACGATTACGACGAGGGTTTCTCCCTCTCGGAAGTAGTGGATGCGCTGCGAGGGTATGGCATTCCGTTGCAGGCGACCATGCCGAATACCTTCGGCACGCGGATCGATGCCATCGAGGACCCCTCGGACGACATCGTCCGTGAGGCCCGGGCGCACAAGCGGGTCTTTCTCCACGCCCTGCCCGGCCGCGATGGCCCCACTCGCGTCAACAACCTCATCCTCGCGCTGAACGCCGGCCTGCCGGTGCCCGTCGGCATGCTGTGGCCCAATGTTTACCTGCCGCACGGTTACATCAGCACCCAGAAGCCGACGCCGAATGCCGGCCATGCCGTGACCATTGTGGGCTACCTTTGCTCCACTCGAAAACTCAACGACACCACCTTCATCTTCAAGAACTCGTGGGGCCCGCGCTGGGGCCAGGGTGGCTACGGCACGGTGAGCTACGCCTACCTGGTGGACAACTTGACGGACGGCGTGCTGCTCGAACTCGCCCCCACCAAGGGCTGAGTATGCCGGCCGATTTTGCGACGCGCCTCCGCGCGCTGGCTCGGGTCATCGTACGCGTTGGCCTGAATCTTCAGCCTGGGCAGCGCCTGCTCGTCGCCGAACCGTATGAACTGCAAGGCGTCGCCCGCAGTGCCGAAATCATCGTGGATGCTGTCCGCGTGGCGGCGGCCGCGGCCGGCGCCGCCCGCGTCGACGTCATCTGGGGCGACGGCGCCCGCCTGCGCGACTTCGTTGTGAATAAGGACTGGCGCGGTTTCGTCCAATTCGCGGGCAAGAATGTCCGCCAGATGCAGGAATACGTCGAATACGGAGACGCGCTGCTCTTTCTCCCCGGCAGCCAGCCCCGGCTGTTCGATGGGCTGCCGGCGGGCGACACCGCCGAACTCCGGCGCCTCGCATGGGAAGCATTCGGACCGGTCGCGCAGCGGCTCATGGCAGCCGAGACCAATTGGACGGCGGCGCCAGCGCCGTCTCCCGCATGGGCGCAAGTCGCGTACGCGGACCTGCCATCGGCCCGGCGGCTCGAGGCCCTGTGGGAGCGGGTGTTGAGCAATTGCCGCGTCGATGCGGCGGATCCGGAGCAGGCCTGGCATGAGCATCTGGCGGCCCTGTCCGCCCGCTGCGAGCAGATGAACGCCACCTCCGCGCGTCGCCTCCGCTACCTGGGACCGGGTACCGACTTGACCGTGGGGTTGCCACCCGGCCATCGCTGGCGTTCGGCGCAGCTCAGGACGGCGGCCGGTGTCAGCTTTGTGGCGAACCTCCCGACCGAGGAGATCTTCACCCTGCCGGACCGCGCGACCGCGGAAGGCCGTATCCGCGCGGCGCGGCCCGTGGTGTATGCCAACCAGGCGATCGCGGGGATCGAATTGGAATTCCGCCATGGCCGCGTGACTTCGGCCCGGGCCAGCACGAATTTGGGATTGCTCGAAGAACTCCTGGCGACCGATGACGGTGCGGCTTGTCTCGGCGAAGTGGCGATCGTGGAAGCCGCCGACCGGTCGGGCCACGAAGCCGGGCGTCTCCTTCACCACCCGTTGCTCGACGAAAATGCGCTGAACCATGTCGCCCTCGGCGAGTCCTATTCCTTTTGTCTCGATGGCATCGACCGCCGCCCGGCCAATCGCAGCCTCATTCATGTCGACCTGCCGGTGGACGCGATGGTCGAATGCTCGTGACGCCAACGCTTGAACTCTTCGCCGCCGCAGTTTCCCGCCGATGATCCCGAAATCCTGCGGCGCGCCCGGGCCGGGGACGAGACGGCCTTCGGTACCCTCATGCGGACGCACTATGAACCCATCTTTCGCCTTGTGTACGCGATGGTCCGCAACGAGCACGACGCGCGCGATATCTGCCAGGAGGTTTGGGTCACGGTGTGGAAGCAACTACCGGGATTTCGCGGCGACGCCCGGTTCAGCACCTGGCTCCATCCGATCGCAGTACGCCGGGCCATCGATCACCTGCGCAAGCGCCGACGCTGGTTCGACCGGTTCCTGCCCTTCGGTGTCGACGACGACACCGTCGAATCCGTGCCGGAACCCACGACGAACGAAGACTCCCGCGGCCGCGCGGAGCAGGCGGAACGCACGGAGCGCCTCAACCAGGCGCTCGCACTCCTGCCGGCCAAGCAGCGCGCGGTGCTTGCGTTGCGTGAAATTCAGGGGCTTTCTTACGACGAGATTGCCCGGGTGACCGGCATTCCGCCCGGTACCGTCATGTCGCGACTTTATCACGCTCGCCGCCTCCTGGCGCAAAAACTGAAGGATCCATCATGAAAACCACCCGGCTCACCCTCGTCCTTTTCTGCCTGACAACGTTCGCCACGCTGTGGACGCCGCTGCGTGCGGCCGAGCGGATGGAGATCACGGGCATCCTGATTTCGGCGTCCAACCAACGCGGCGAGTCCGACCGCCGGCTCGCCTCCTACGAACCGACCCTCCGTCGCATTCTTCGCTTCGAAAGCTATCGCTACCTCGGTGAAGGCGATGCCTCGCTCGCCGTGCCGGCCCGCGGCAACATCTCCCTCGGCGACGGTCATCGCCTCGAGGTCGAGACCGAACGGTCCGAGGGGCGCGCCATCCACCTGCGCGTCACTTGGGAGGCCGGCGGCCGCGCCCTCATGAACACCTCGCTGATCCTGCGCCCCGGAGTGCCGGCCGTGCTTGGCGGCCCCTCGACGGGCAAGCGCGGCGAGGTTTTTGCGGTCATTTTGATCGGCCGCTGAGCCCCGCAGACCTGCTGCTCGCGTCCCGGGAGGGAGTTGCGCGGCGTCCTGATATTTTGAATAAATCATCCGGCCCCGTCGTCCCAAGGTATGAACCCAACCTTGGAGGACCCATGAAAACCAGAATCACCGCTCTCGCCCTGATCGCCGCCCTCGCCTTTTCGCTCATGCCCAAGCGCGCCGAAGCGGGCGACCAGGGACTCGCGATTGCCGGCGGCTTCATCGGCGGCATGCTTGTCGCTTCCGCCCTCAACGACGCCCGCACCGATTACTGTGCCCCGACCGCACCCGCTGTCGTGGTCAACGACCGCGGGCCCTGGGTTCGCCACGATGGTTACTGGCAGATTGTCACCGTGCGCGTTTGGGTCCCCGGGCACTGGGTGATCGAACGCAGCCACCATGGCCGCTCCTTCCGCCGCTACGTCGAGGGCCACATGGACTACCGCCGCGAACGCGTCTGGGTTGCGCACGGTTCGCCCCGAGACGGTTACGCTTACGGATACGGTCGTCGATAACTCAACCGTCGACTTGCACCATGAACTGCCACGACGCCGAAAACCTGATTCTCGCTGCCAGCGACGACACGCTGACCGATGAACAGCGTGCGGCCGTGGCGAGTCATGTCGCGAGCTGCCCGGCATGCCGGCAACTGCAGGCCGAGGTGGGTGCGGCACTCGGCGCCTACCGCGCCGATGCCGCCCGGGTGCCGGTGCCGGATGCGGATGAGGAGTGGCGGCGGTTGCGCTCGCGGTTGCAGGGTGGCCAGCCCGCCCGGAGGCGCCCGCTCGCCCCGATGGTCTGGTTGGGCTCGGCGCTGGCCGCCGCTGCGGCCCTGGTATTCGCGTTTCTCAGCCCCAAACCCCAGCCCGCGGCCCCGGTCGTCTTTTCGCCCGATAACGAAGTCGTGGCTGAGGCGGAGTTCGTCGAGGCGGGCAACAGCAACGCCTCCACGATGGTTTACCTCGACAAGGAGAGCGGCTGGCTGGTCGTGTGGGCGACCGACGAAAACGCCCCCGCCGGGAGTTAGCGGCGATTGCGCTGCAGCTCCTGCTGATAGAGGCGCTCAATGATCTCCGCCAGGTCGCGCAAGACCGCATAACGCCTCCGTGCGGTTTCCTCGTCCAGCACTTCCGCCACGCCCCCGGCATTCCCGAACAGCGCAAACGAACTCATGATTCGCGCTGGCGCCGGCGTCGGACGTGGGAATGCGACCAATCCGAGCCAACTTTCGTCGGTCGGGCATTTCCTGAAATCAGTCCGCACCGGGACCAGGTGGAGCCGGCGGTCGCCCGAATCCAGTGACACATTCCGGGCCATGACCTCGACCGTGGATTTCTCGCCGCGCAGCACCAGGTACCAGAGGTCGCCGACGGCGAAGATCGACGGTGCAATGAACTGAACCCGCCGCCCGTTTTGATTCAGCGTGGTGAACAGCTGGTTGTAGTCCTCCGCTCGATAGGGCCAGAGGTAGACCTGGGTGAAATAGTCCGGCCATTCCTCGCCCGCCCGCCGGGCCCGGCGTATCTGCAGGCCCGTCGGATTGGCCGGGTCGTTCACCACCACTTGGTATCGCTGCGCGGCGATCGCGGTGGCATCAGGCGTGGTCGAGACCGCCTCGCTGCGAACGGCGGCCCCAAGCGCCAGCGTCATTCCCAACCGCAACAGCAGCCCGAAGCTCACGGCAGCCAGGGGAAATCGGCGGCCTTGGGCTTCCGCTTTTCCTTCTGCGCGGTCATGAACTCCTTGGCCTCTTCCGTCATGTAGTAGAGCATCGTGGCATTGCCCGCGAGTTCCTGGATTCCGCTCTGGCCGTCGAGTTCGGCATTGAAGGCGGA
Organism: Lacunisphaera sp.; assembly: GCA_035549095.1. Lineage (GTDB taxonomy): Bacteria > Verrucomicrobiota > Verrucomicrobiia > Opitutales > Opitutaceae > Lacunisphaera. The sequence goes on from DASZRV010000046.1 coordinate 31,327, forward strand.
TTTGAGACAGCGGATCGCGAGCGGGCTGCGTTGCAGGATCTCGCGCGCCCACGCGATGCCCTCCTCTTCCAGCTGCGCGAGCGGCACGACCTTGTTGACCAGTCCCATTTCGAGCGCCTCTTGGGCGCTGTACTGCCGGCAAAGGAACCAGATCTCGCGGGCCTTTTTCTGGCCAACGATGCGAGCGAGATAATTTGAACCGAATCCGCCGTCGAAGCTGCCCATCTTGGGCCCAACCTGACCGAAGATCGCGTTATCGGCCGCGATCGTGAGGTCGCACATGACATGCAAGACGTGCCCGCCGCCGATCGCATAACCGGCCACCAGGGCGATCACCACCTTGGGCATCGACCGAATCAGCTTCTGGACTTCCAACACATTCAGACGCGGCACGCCCTTTTCGTCGATATAGCCGCCGTGACCACGCACGGATTGGTCGCCGCCGGCGCAAAACGCGTATTTGCCATCCTTCGCCGGACCGGCGCCGGTGAGGAAGACCACGCCGATCGACTGGTCTTCCCGGGCGTCGAGCAGGGCGTCATGCATCTCCGCAACCGTTTGGGGGCGGAATGCATTTCGTTTCTCCGGCCGGTTGATGGTGATCCTCGCCATCCCGGCGGCCTTTACATACAGGATGTCCTCGTACTGTTTCGCGGTCTTCCAAGCGATCGACATGCGGCCACCCTACCGGTCGGAACTGGTCCAGCAACCGTTTTTACAGCCCCGGAAGTGGGAAAGTGCCCTGTTGATCAAGTGCATATAAGATTCGGCGAAGAAACTGCTTGGAGAACTTCCAACTAAGCCAACAATGACCCCTTTATGCAGCAGCCAGATCAGAACTTGAGCGGGGGGGCTCGCGCTGCGCTGACGTTGGGGGCCTTGGGGGTCGTCTTTGGCGACATCGGCACGAGTCCCCTGTACGCATTGCGGGAATGCCTCCGCGCGCTGCCGGAGGGCGACCGGGCCGGCGGCATTTATGGCGCCTTGTCGCTGGTTCTCTGGGCCTTGGTGCTGGTGGTCTGCGTCAAGTACCTGCTGTTCGTCATGCGCGCGGACAATCGCGGCGAAGGCGGCATCTTCGCCCTGCTGGCGTTGACGCACACGGACCGCGATCGCGCCGGCGGCATTGGCGTCTTCACGCTGGTCGTGCTGTTCGGGGCGGCGCTGCTTTACGGCGACGGTGTCATTACCCCCGCGATTTCCGTGCTCGGCGCCGTGGAGGGTCTCAAGGCGATCGAGCCGGCCTATCGCCACTTCATTCCGTTCATCTCCTGCGTCATCCTCGCCGGACTCTTCTTTTTCCAATACAAGGGCACGCGCAAGATCGGCCACGTGTTCGGCCCCGCGATGCTGGTGTGGTTTCTCACCATTGGCGGCCTCGGCCTGTGGCACATCAAGGACAACCCCATGATCCTCGCGGCGGTCAACCCGCTGCACGGCATCCGGCTGCTAAGTGCGCACCCCGCCAATGCGGCGCTGATCCTCGGTGCCGTGGTCCTCGCCGTGACCGGGGCCGAGGCGCTCTACGCTGACATGGGTCACTTCGGTAAAAAGTATATCTCCTTTGCCTGGTACGGCATCGCCTTCCCTGGCCTGCTCTTGAACTACTTCGGGCAGGGCGCCTATGCACTGGACCATCCGGCTGACACCGAAAACCTGTTTTTCGCGCTGGTGCCGGATGGGACGGCGCGCCTCCTGCTGATCGGCCTGTCCATTGTCGCCGCGGTCATCGCCAGCCAGGCGCTGATCGCCGGCACCTTCTCACTCACCCGCCAGGCCATCCAGCTGGGCTATTTCCCGCGGCTCCACATCAAGTACACCAATGCGCGCCAGTCGGGCCAGATTTACCTGCCGCTGGTCAACATCGCGCTCGCCCTCAGCTCGATCTACGTCGTGCTGAACTTTGGCTCTTCGGAGCACCTGGCGTCGGCTTACGGCATCGCTGTCACCGGCACGATGCTCGTGACCACCCTCGCCTTCGCCCGCGTTGCCCACCGCCGCTGGCAATGGTCGTGGTGGAAGACCCTTCCCCTGGTGCTGTTCTTCCTCGTCATCGAGGCCGCCTTCGTCGGCGCCAACCTGCACAAATTCTCCGAGGGCGGCTGGCTGCCGATTTTTGTCGGCATCGGCCTGCTCGCGGTCATGCACACTTGGAAGAGCGGCAAGAACGAGATCTTCCGGCGTATCTACGCCAACGAGATCACCGAGAACGAACTCCGCGACATTGCGTGCAGCGACCACATCGTGCGCGTTCGGGGCACCGGGGTCTTCATGGCCGGCAACCCGACCGGCACGCCGCTGGTCCTCCTGCACCACATCAAGGCCAACAAGGTGCTGCACGAGACGGTCGTGCTCCTCAGCATCACGACGGAGGACGTCCCGCTCGTCGACGACGTCGAGCGCTTCACGGTCAGCGAGATCGGTCATGGCGTGTGGCGCGCCATCGGCAGCTACGGCTACATGGAGTCGCCCGACGTCGAGACGCTGATGGAAAACATCCGCGACGCCGGCGTGCCGCTGAAACTCAACGAGGCCACCTACTATTTCAACCGCGAGATGATCATCACCGGCGGCGACAGCCGGATGTTCGAATGGCAAAAACATTTCTACGCCTTCCTCAGCCGGAATGCGCGCCAGGTGCGCGACTACTACCGCCTGCCGCCCATGCAGATCATCGAGGTGGGCATGCCGATCCAGCTCTAGCGCCCGCCATAGGCGGGCTCGTCGCTTGGTAGCCACGTTGGAGCGAAGCGACAACGTGGCCACCTTCCGACCACGCTTTCGCCCGTGCCTCGAATGCGGCTACAGGAATCGCCGAAAAATTATCACCCGCCTTAGGCCAGCGCCGCTTCCGCCGCGTCCGCCGCTTCACTGAACAGCCGTTTGCGCAAGGCCGCGTCCCTTTTCCGATCGGTCCGCAGCTCGAGCACCCGCACGCCTTCCTTCGGCAGCGCTCGCGCCAGTCGGGCGAAGCGACTCCAGTCGCGCACCCGCACGAACTCCACGCCGTGCGCCCGGCAAAGCATCCCAACATCCACGGCCTGGGGCGTGGCAAAGAATTCCTCGAAGGGCGGGTCGAATGCCGCCACCGGCAGGTGTTCGAAGATGCCGCCGCCGTGATTGTTGATCAGCACGATCGTCAGGCCGCGGCGGAACTTCGGGCGGATCAGGAAACCATTGCTGTCGTGCAAGAGCGCGAGATCGCCCGTCAGCAACACCGCCGGGCGATCGGCATGGGCCAGCCCCAGGGCCGTCGACAGCGTGCCGTCGATCCCGTTGGCCCCGCGGTTGAAATACAGCGGATGGCCGAGATCGCCGGCGTTCCAGAAATATTCCACATCCCGCACCGGCATCGAATTCGCCACAAACACCGGCGTGCCCGCGGGAAGGTGCCGCGACAATTCGTGTGCGGCCCGGCCTTCGAACAGCCAGCCCGTCCGGTCGAGCTTGCGGTCCAGCGATCTGGCGGCGGCGAACTCGGCGCGCTGCCACGCATCCAAATAGGCCTCATCATGCGATTGCGATGTTTTCACGACTTCGGCGAACGCCCACAGGCTGCAGCGCAGGTGGCGCGTGGCCAGATGAAGCGGGTCCTGGTTGCTTCGTCGCGGTGAAACGAGCCAGGCCTCGACACCGCTGCTCTCCAGCCATGAGCGGAGGACCTTGCTCGTGGGCCAGCCGCCGATGCCGAGCACGACCTCGGGGGTTAGCTGTCGCGCCGCCCGCCCGCTCCGCAGGATGGCATCGTAGCGCGTGATCATTCCCGGATAACGCTCCGCATCGCCCCGCAAGCCCGAGAGGCCGTCGGCGAGGACGGGCCAGCCGAGGTTGTAGGCGAGGCCCGCGAGGATCCCCGCTTCCACCGGCGATGGCGCGCCATCGATGGGGCCGACGACGATCACGCCGCGCTTGTTGACCGGAAATCCGCTAGCCTCGATCCGGCTCAGGATTCTTTGCGGCGGGCGAACGGTGGCGAAAAACGCTTCGTCGTTCCAGTTGGCGCGAATCGCCTTGGTGCTTCCATCGGCGAGCGGCGGCAAGGGATCGCGAAACGGCGCGTTGAGATGCACGGGACCTGCGTCCGGCCATAGCGTCCGCTCCCACGCATGCACGACGGTCTGGCGCAGGTAGCGCAACATCGGCAGCGTCGGCTCCGGCACCGCGAGCTCGTGGAAGAAATTCACGTGGCCGCCGTAAAGCCCGGCCTGATCGATCGTCTGGCCCGAGCGACAGTCGCGCATCTCGGGCGGCCGGTCCGCCGTGATTACCAGCAACGGCACGCCGCTCTCCTGCGCCTCGATCACGGCCGGGTAATAGTTGGCGCCGGCGGTGCCGCTGGTGCAGACGAGGACCACCGGCCGCTGTGTCCGCTTGGCGAGCCCGAGCGCGAAAAAAGCGGCCGATCTCTCGTCGAGCACGGGGATGCTCGCAATGCCGGGATGGCGGGCCAGCGCCATGGTGAGCGGGGTGGAGCGCGACCCGGGCGAGATCACCGCGTCGCGCAAGCCCAGGCGGTGAAGGGTTTCCACCAGCACCCCGCCCCAAAGGCTGTTGGTGTTGCGGAAATCGAGTCGGCTCGGGATTGCCTTGGTCATGCCGTGGTCAGGGCTTCGATGAGAGCTTTGAACTTCAGTTCCGTTTCGGCAAATTCCTTCTCCGGGTGCGATCCGGCAACAATGCCCGCGCCGGCATAGGCAATGGCCTGCCGCCCGCTCACCAAGGCGGATCGGATGCCGACGAAGAACTCGCCGCCGCCGCGGTGGTCCACCCAGCCTTGCGGCCCGGCATACAGTCCGCGGTCAAACGGCTCCAGTGCCGGCAATGCCGCGATGGCCGCCTCGCGCGGTGAGCCCCCGACCGCCGGCGTCGGATGCAGTCGTGACACCAGGTCGAGGATGTGCACCCCGGACGGCAACGTCGCGCTGATCGGCAAGTGGAGATGTTGCACGTTGGCGAGCCCGAGCAGGCGCGGCTGGGCCGCGTGCTCGAGTTGGAGGCCGAGGTCGGCCAGGCGGCGGCCGATGGCGTCGACGACCACGCGATGCTCGCGCAGGTCCTTCTCGCTTTGCAGCAAGGCGCGGGCGAGCGCGGCGTCCTCGCTGGCCGATTCGCCGCGCGGCGCCGAACCGGCCAGCGCCTCCGTATGCATGCGCCCGCCCGACACGCGGACGAGTCGTTCGGGTGTCGCCCCGATGAAGCTCTGTCCCTTTCCATTGGCGATGGAGAAGGCATAACACGCGGGGAACCGCTGCCGGAGGTGGTTCAGCACGCCAAGCGGATGAAACTCTTCGGACGTGGTCAGGCGCTTGGCGCGGGCGAGAACGATCTTGCGGTAGTCGCCCCGCGCGATGGCCTCAAGGGCCCGGCCCACCGCGCTGCGGTAGGCATCAGCACCACCGATCTCCGCGATTTCCCGGGGAGCCGACGGCCGATCCTTGCGATGTGCGCTCCGGTAATCGAACGACCGGAATTTTGCGTGCGCCTTCCAGACCTTCGCGGCTAGCAGGTCGACGGGCGCACCGGGTGGCACGAGGAGGTTGGCGACGGCGACGGTGCTGTCGCCCATTCGTGCCACCTGCCAGCGCGGAACGAACAACCGCAGCGCCGGGAACGCGGCGTCGGTGGCGACCCGGGGGCCAAAGCTGCACGCGAAGAAGAAATGCGGGCCCGCGAAGGGTTCGTCGATCGGGCCGACCGCGATCGTGTCGTCCAAAACCCGGGCAATCTGGGCGCGAGCCGCGAGAAACCGATCCTCGCCCTCCGCGGTGAACTCCAGGACGGCCTCCGCGCCCGCCACGGCAAAGCCCTGCGCCGGTCGCTCCGCGTAGAAATGCAGTTCGCCCGGCTCGAAGATCGACTCGAGCACCGCCAGGGGATCCAGGTGCTCGACCGCCAGGCTGATGCTCACGAGTTGCGGGCGGCCAGCCTGGGCGGCGAGGTCCGCACACTGTTGCAGGAACGCCCGCAACGATTCGGGCGTGACGTTCTCGGTCGGGTTGACCGGCAGGAGCTTCACGGCTTCGCCGCGGGCTTTTCGGTTTGCGGGCGCGGGAACAGCACCAGCGACGCGGCCACCTTGCAGCCGGCCAGTTTTCCGCCCCAGGTCAATTCCTCCGGCCATACCGGTCCGGGCGTGTATCCCAGCACGCCCTGGATCTTGGTCGCGGCGTCCGGTATGACCATCTGCAGGCAGGCGGTGGCGAGGCGCAGCGCCTCCGCCATCGTGGCGAGCGAGGTGTGCAACAAGGCCTGGTCCTTTGGCTCGGCCGATTTCCCCAGCTTCCACGGCGCGCGCTTCTCGATGTACTGGTTCGTCGCCATCAGGAAGCCCGTGACCCGTTCGAGAGCGACATGGAACTGGTAGCCTTCGCACAAGGGAACGAACGCCTCCCTGGTCTCGGACCAGAGTCGCTGCAGCTCTTGTTCCTCCGCCTCAAGCGCCGCCGCGGCCGGCACCACGCCACCGGCAAAGCGGGTGGTCATGTTCAGGGTGCGGTTGACCAGGTTGCCCAGGTTGTTCGCAAGTTCGCTGTTGTAGCGCACAAGGAACTGCTCGCGCGTGAAGTCGCTGTCCTGGCCGACGTTCATCTCGCGGATGAGAAAATACCGGAACGCGTCCGCGCCGAACTCGGTGACGAGGTCAAGCGGGTTGAGCGCGTTGCCCGTGCTCTTGGACATCTTCGCCCCGCGCTGCAGCCACCAGCCGTGGGCCACGATGCCGCGCGGCAGCGGGATCCCGGCCGCGTGCAGCATGATCGGCCAGTAGACCGCGTGCGGCGGCACAAGGATGTCCTTACCGATGACATGGTGGGCCTCGCGCCAGATCTCGGGCCGGTCGACGACGGCGGAGTAGTAATTGATCAACGCGTCGAACCAGACGTAGGTGACGTAATTCTCGTCAAACGGCAACGGGATGCCCCATTCGAGGCGTTCGCGCGGCCGCGAGATGCAAAGGTCGTTCAACGGTTCCTTCAGGAACTCGAGCACCTGCTTCTGGCGGTACGCCGGGAAGACGAACCCTTCGTTTTGCTTCAGGAACCCGACGAGCCACTCCTGGTATTGCGCGAGCTTGAAGAAATAGTTCGCCTCCACGATCTCCGTCACTTCACCGAAGATCTCCGGCCAGGTGCCGTCCGGGTTCCGGTCCTTGTCCTGCAGGAATTGCTCCTGGCGGGTCGAATAGAAGCCCTTGTATTCGGCCTGGTAGATCTCGCCTTTGTCGAAGAGCTGCTGCAGGACCTCGCGCACAACCTTCTTGTGGCGCGGCTCCGTGGTCCGAATGAAGTCGTCGTTGCTGATGTTGAGCCGCGGCAGCAGGGCGCGAAATTCCGCGCTCACTTCGTCCACGAACTGCTGCGGCGGAATGCCACGCTTGCGCGCGCTCGCCTGCACCTTCTGGCCGTGCTCGTCGACGCCGGTGAGAAAATGCACCCGGTCACCCATCTGGCGGCGGAAGCGCGCAATGACGTCGGTCAGCACCTTCTCGTAGGCGTGCCCGAGGTGCGGCGATCCGTTGACGTAGTCAATGGCCGTCGTGATGTAGAATGACTTCATAAAAAGGGTCAAAAACGTAGCCGGCCGCCGGCATTTGTCGAAGGTTTTGACGCCCCCCGCCCGACCTGTTTGGCTGGCCCGGTCGCCTGTCCATGAATCTCAACACCCGCTCGCTGGGTCTCGCCTTGCTGCTCCTCCTGCTGTTTCTCGGCGCGGCCGTGACGCTCCAATGGTGGCTGCAACGCGAGACGCGGCAGTTGCGGAACCTCGCGGTCAACGACCTGAAGACGCGCCTCAACCTGGTGCTGGCCGCGCACGGTCGCCCGCCGGCGCAATGGGATGCATCCTTCCAACGCGAGCTGGGGGCGATGCTGGGCGGAAACGTGGAGATTTTTGCGCCCGGCCACGCTGCGCACCCCGGTCTCGATGAACCAGGTCTGGCCTTCACCCAGGAACTGGCCAACGCCCCCGGCTGGCAGATTCGCGCGACTTTCCCCGCGCCCGCGATCCTGCGGGTGCAGTTGCTGAACCAGCGCATCCTCGCGATCATCGTGCTGCTCGCCTTGCTGCTGGCGCTCATCCCGCTGTTCACCGTGCTTCTCGAAACGCGAGCCGTCATCGGCGCGGAGGCCGGGACCCGTTCCCCCTGGCTGGCCGCCCGCACCCAGACGGCCGGCATCGAGCAGCTCGCGCGGCTCTCCAACGAGCGCTCCGCCGCGCTCGCGATGGAGCAAGGTGCCCGCGAGCGCGCCGAACAGGACCTGCGCGTCAACCGCTCGCTCCTCGACAAATCGGTCGGCGAGCGGATCCGGCTCGGGCGCGAACTCCACGACAACATCTGCCAGACGCTCTATGCGGTGTGCCTGACGCTGGAGAGCGTCCAGAAGAAGGGCGCGCTGGCGCCGGCACTGGCCCAGCGCCTCGACCAATGCATGACCGAACTCCGGCGCCTCAACCAGGAGGTCCGGGCGTTCCTCGTGGACCTCGAGCCGGCCCGCATCCACGGGCAGTCGTTCACTGGCGCCCTGGCCGACATGGTGAATGCGTTTTCGGACGAAGCCGGCGTGCGGTTTGAACAGAAGCTCGATGAAGACGCCGTCGCCTCGGTTCCTCCCGCCCAGATTGCCGAGATCATGAACATCCTGCGCGAGGCCGTGAGCAACAGCGTGCGACACGGCCGGGCGCGGACGGTCACGCTGCTTGCCGGCCGAAGCGACAACGAAGTCGCCATGGCCGTGCAGGACGACGGCATGGGTTTCGTACCCGGGACGAGTGGTGCCGGGCACGGATTGGAAAATATGAAAGTAAGGGCCGGCGCCCTGGGCGGCAGCCTGCGCATCGACTCGCAGCCGGGAAAAGGAACTCGCATCCTGCTGACGCTGCCGGTTGCCTCCGCGACATGAGCCACTCCCCGGCCAAAGCGATCCGCGTCATCATCGTCGACGACAGCCCGATCATTCGGCTTGGGTTGCGCAGCGCGCTCGAGGATTACCCGGACATTGAGATTGTCGCTGAAGCCGGTACCGCGACCGATGGCGTGGCCGCGGTCGCCCGGCACAAGCCGGATGTCGTGCTGCTCGACCTGCAATTGCCGGACCGACCGGGCATCCAGGCCTGCCGCGAGATCCTGCGGCTGCGCGCGCAAACGAAGGTCCTCATCCTCACCTCCAACAGCAACGAACGCAACGTGCAGGAGGCCACGCTCGCCGGCGCGAAGGGCTATCTGCTCAAGGACAACGATGGCGCCACACTGGCGGCGGCGTTGCGGACGGTCGCCGAGGGCCAGCCGGTGCTCGATCCCTCGATGGCCGGCCAGGTGCTGAATCTCGTGCGCCAGCGCGGCACCCTCAGCGCCGCCGAGAAGTTCAACCAGCTTTCGCTGCAGGAGCGGCGGGTTGTCGCGCTGCTAGCCGAAGGACTCACCAACAAGGAAATCGGGGACCGCCTCGACCTGACGGAGAAGACGGTTAAGAACTACCTGGCGACCGTGTTTACGAAGCTGAACATCGCCCGGCGGGCGCAGGCGGCGGCGATTTTCGTCGAAGCGAATCGCGAAGGTCCGCTCCCGACATAAGGATCGTTTTGGAGGTCGTCGGAGCCGGGAGGCGTGGTGCCTTCCTTGGCTGAACTAACCGCGTGCATTGCGGGATAAATGGTCCTCTCAAATATAAGTCCGTATTGCCATGGCCAGATGGATCTGGTCTAGTGCCGACATGAATACCCGCCTGATCGCCGTTATTCTGGCAGCACTTGCGTCCGCCAGCTTCTTGGTTGCTTCGACTGAATCGACTTCCGCGCCCTCAGGATCACTCGAAATAACCACGGTGAAACACACGTCGGTTCATATCGGACCGATGAGCTTCACCCTCAGGGAGGGCACAAAACTCGACGTCCTGGGACGTCAGGGCGATTCCCTGGTCGTGAAGTTCCGCAATTCCAAGGGCACAATCCGCACGAGCGACACGAACTTCAATGCCAAGACCATGAACGTGCCGGAGATCGCGCCGGAAGCCCGGCCGGCGAAGTCCGCCGATATCGTCCTGACCGAAGCGGCCGAAGCCACTCACGCCAACGGGTCCAGCCCGGTGGCTGCCAAAGCGACCAAGGGCGGATCAAATCAAAAGGTTGCCGAACGGGCACCCAAGAGCAGTGCACCGGAACCAGCCAAGCACGCGGAACAACCTGTCTACTACCCGCCAGTTAACAATTGAACTGAAAGCCAAAGTGCAGCACATGCCAGCCCGCCTCAGCGGCGGGCTTTTTCGTCGGTGTCTTAGGGTTTAGGTCTCCTTCCATCCCATGGGAGTAGAGTCTAACGCCTCCCTTTGCTATAGGGTCTAACGCAGTAGCCGTAAGGCCATTCTACTCCATGTGAATTTAGGGGATAATGAACTCGCAATGTATCCCCACATTCGTTCCGCGCCGGCCGCAGCCGGCCCCGGTTTCCCGGGTTCGCAAAGCCGGCTCCCCGGGCTCCGCGGTCTCACGCTGGTCGAGGTGATGTTCGCTTTGACCATCCAAGCTGTCGTCATGCTCGCGCTCATCGGCAGTTTCATCCAATCACGGCGGCTCACGGAGAGCACGGTGCTCAACGCTGCGGCGACCAGCCTGGTCTACGGACTTATCGAGCAGATGAAGGAGCTCGATTACCAGAACCTCATCCCGAATACGGACGTTGATCCCAGCGTGCCGGTTGACGGATCGGGCAACCCAACCGCCTCGCCGCCCTACGTCCGGCTGCGCATCAACCAGAACAAGCTGGTCTGGATCCAGTGCGTCTACACTCCCGCCACGGAGTCCGATCCCACCCCCACTCCAAAGGGTCCGACCTCCACTCCGTCCGCGACCGCCACCGCCGCCGATGTGGGCGCGATCGACAACTACATCGGCTCGATCCCGCTCTCCACGGTCACCGGCACGGCCTCGCAGCAGATCAACCTGAACATCTGGCTCTGGGTGGACGAAATTCCAAAGTCTTCGGACGACGTGACCGACGCCAAGAAAGTCACGATGGTGTACACCTACAGCTACCTGGACGGCAATGTCACCCGGGTGGTCCGCGACCGTGAGGTATTCATCCGCACCCGCTACGAACAATGAAAACCACCCCCTCTCAGCCTTCCCGCCCCCAGCGACGCCAGCGCGGCTTCACGCTGGTCGAGATGATGATCAGCATGGCGATCGTCACCACGACCATGGGCCTGGCCCTGAGCGTGTTCGTGTTTTGCCTTAAGGTCATGTACAAGGACGGCCAGCGCCTGGCGACCAATGCGAGCATGCGCTCGTTCATGGCGCAGATCTCGAAGGAGACCCTCGATGCATCCTACTTCTATCTGTTTCCCTACTACACCAGCCTCGATGGCAGCGTCGATCTGACGGCCGATCCCGCCACGCTCGCCCAAAGCGAGGACTACACGGACAACGACTATGACAAGTGGGTCGCCCACGGCGACTGCATGGTCCTGGTCACGAAGACATCGCTCTACCGCTCCACCGATATCCGCCAGATCCGAATCTATTATCGGACCACCACCAACACCACGAGCCTGAAGTCCTACTCGACGCTGCGCTACTATGAGACGGCCGATTGGGGCGAGGGCACCTCGACCGCCTCGAATGGCCATCCCGTGTCGTCACTGGCGACGTACCTGAATGCCATCAACCTCAGCAGCAACCCGAACCTCAGCGGGTCAAAGCAGATTTCCGCCACGTGCATCGGGCGGAAATACACCGACGGCTCAGGCAACTACTACCCGGCGTTCTCCTCGGAAGCGCCGAGCGCCAGCACGACGTCGGGCTTCATCTCCATCAACCTTGAGTTCGTGAACGGCACCACCGTCAACAACCTGCTTTCGAGCAGCAGCTTCAACTACACCATTTCGCCCCGGAGGTAACTGTGCACACCCGCTTCAACCGCCTGTTCCGTAAGCGCGGCTCCGCGCTCATCACGGTCATCTTCCTCATCTTCATCCTGGGGCTCCTGGCCACCAGCATCCTGCGCTACAGCGCCGGCGAGCGCCGCGGCAACGAGCGCAATCGCCTCATCTTGCGGGCCAAGAACATGGCGGAAAACGTCGCGCTCTACTCGTCGGAGCAGGTCGGGACCAAGATCCGCAAGATGCACGCGATCGGCACCCAGCAATTCGGCACGAGCAATCCCCTCCATCTACCGCCGTCCGACATTCTCACGACCCAGTTCTCTGCCGCGTCCGATGTCTCGGTGTATGGCGGCATCACCTCCACCACACCGTTGACCCTCATCACCGACACGAACGATCCGAACTACGGGCTGCAGGTGCTCACCGCCACGATTCCGCTCATCGCCAGCGCGAAGATGACCCATCCGGCGCTGGGGGCGGTGACCGCATACGTCGAACAGGACCTGCAGGCGAACATGGTGCCGCTGTTTCAATTCGGCGTCTTCTACAATGGCGATCTCGAGGTCTCGCCCGGCGCCGACATGGTGCTCAGCGGGCCGGTGCACACCAACGGCAATCTCATCGCCCGCGACCAGACCGGCTTTACCAACACCGTGCAATTCGCCGATCGCGTCAGCGCCGTGGGCGGCTTCTTCGCCAACACGAGCTACAAGGGCACCATCTACAATGAGTACGACTCGGCGGACTCGGGCCCCGGGGGCACCGGCCCGTTGTATTTCCAGAATCCGTCCGGCACGGTGACCAACATCAAGAACAGCAGCAATGTCTGGCGCGACCATCTCTATGGCGGCAGCAGCGTCACCTCCACCAGCCTCTCAAATTTCAAGACCTTCGCCACGAACACCTATGCCGGCAACCTGACCACCAGCGTACATAACGTCGCCCCGCTGCAGCTCCCGGGCCTGGACGACACAGCCAACAATGCCGCCCATGTCTGCATCGAGCCGGCGAGCTCGACCGATTCGGCGGCCCAGCAGGCCAGCAAATTCTCCCGAAATGTCGGCCTGTACATCGTCGTGAATCCCGACGACGACGTGCGCTCCGGCACCCTGCCCGACACCTCGGCTGTCACCATGCTCCCCCGTTCCTATCGCTGCTGGCTGAACAGCGTCGATACCACCACCGGCGTCCACACCCTCAGCGAAGTCGTCCTCCCCGGGCAGCCCAGCTACGGCTATAACAACAACGGCACCCCCCTGGATACGTCGGACGACTACATGTATCATAACTACCTGCCGAACCGTTACACCAACCTCAGCGTCGATGGCTCGAACCAGGTCCTTCGCATCCCGCAGCAAGAGTACGGCTCAGCTTCCGGCTACCTCGTCAATGGCGCCCTGGCCAGCGGCGCCACCACGATCACCGTGGACTCCGGTTCCGGCGCCATTCCGACTGGCGAGGTCGTCGCCATCGGCAACTATCGCTACCTCGTCGCTTCACCCTTGAGCGGCTCGAGTTTCACCATCGCCTTTCCGGGGCTTCTGGAAAATGTCGCCGACAACTCGACCGTGACCGTCAGCACGCCCTTGGGTCAGACGGCAAGCATTGCCGGCAGCCTCCAAACCAACACCGGCAGCTCGTATGCCATTGGCACAACCTCGATCACGCTCGACAACAGCACCTCCGGCATCATCCAACCCGGCGACACCATTTCCTTCACCGGTCAGGCCTTCAAGTACCTGGTGACAGCTGCTCCGAAAACTGCTCCCGCCACCACCAGCACAAATATCACCGTGACTATCGCCCCGCCCGGGTTGCGCGCGACGCTGGCGAACAATGTCGCGCTGACGGTCGACTCCACCGGCCGCACGCTCGGCACGGGGGCGGGCTATTTCACTTCCGCTGCGCTCGCCGGCACCAGCTTCACCAACAAAGGCGCCACGATCTCCGTCGGCACCGGCAGCGGCACCCTGGTTCCCGGCAACCTGCTCGCCATCACTGCATCCGACGGCAACACCTACCGGTATCTCGTCTCGTCGGTGAGCACCTCGGGCCCGACCAGCGGCCTCGCCATCCTGGCCACGACCGCCGATGCCTCTGGCGCCACCGACATTGCCGCGAGCACCCCGACGATCGTGGACTCCTATCCCTACAGCGGCTATCGCGTCGCGGCCGCCACGCTCAGCAACTCGTCCACCATCATCCCCGACTGCTATTTCTACGACCTGCGGCGTGCCACCAACAGCACGGGGCATCCGTTCACGCGTTCGTCGAACACGTTCACGCCGCGGCCGATCGCCAAGATCGATTTCGACATGGCCCGCTTCAAGATGGCCGTCAATCGCTCCCTTTCCGGCACGATTGGCACCCTGCTCTCCAGCGATACCACCACCACCGGCTACATTGTTGATGTTCCCAACTCCACCAATTGGTCGAACAATATCCTGAATGCCTCCGGCACCACGGCCACCCTGCACCACGGCACCGGGTCCGGATCCACCTTCACCACTTACCCCGCCACCACTGACGCCACCACGCGCACCCGGCTCGACCCATTCCGCATTTATTATGCGCCGACAGCCGGCACTCCGCCGACCGGTTACACCAGCGTCGATGCGGCGTTGAATGACGATCCGAGTGTCTTCGCGACGGGCTCCTCCAGCTTCACCGATCCCTGGTACGACGGCGTGACCGTGTACGTCGACTCCGTCGGAGCCGAGGACCTGACCGAGTCCGCCACCGGTATCCGCAACCGCATCGACTCCGGCGTGCGCATCCTGGACGGTCGTGGGAATGTCCCAACGCTGACCACCACGGGCAAGACGGGCTTCAGCTTTTGTACCAATGACGCCGCCTATGTTATCGGGCATTTCAACGCGGACGGCACTGTCGTCTCGTCCACCACCAACACGACCAACCCCGGCGGGTACAGCGGTCGTTACCCCGAGAGCTCCAGCGAAAAGCTGGCTTCGATCATGTGCGATGCCGTGACCATCCTCTCCCAGCCCCAGTTCACGAGCAGCGGCAGCAACTATTACCAGAGCGACGGCTGGTGCGACGCCTTGAGCGGCAATCGTGTGCGCAGCACGGCCTGGAGCAGCAGTTGGGCTACCAGCAATCCGAGCAGCAGTAATGGGGCCGACGGCGTCAACACCTCGATCAAGCCAGCCATCATGCCGAACCTCGGCACCTACTGGCCGGGCGCCGGCTCCGCCGAGGACACGAAGTTTGCCCCCAACGTCACCGAGATTTCCTCGTGCTTTGTCACCGGCGTCGTCGAGACGACCTCGCACCAGCACAGCGGCGGCCTGCACAACTACCCGCGCCTGCTCGAGTCCTGGTCGGGGACGGGCCTCTATATCCGCGGCTCCATGGTCTCGATGTTCGACAGCATCGTGGCGACGGAGCCGTGGAGCATCCGGATCTATTCCGGTGCCGGCCGGTATTGGGGCCTGCACGAAAGCCTGCGCAGCGCGGCGCACGACGTTCCCCTCGAACCGCAGCTGCAAAGCGTGCAGCGGCTCAGCTTCCGCGAGCTCTCCAAGACCGAGTTCGACGCCCAGAAGACCACCATCCAGGCCCTGCCTTGAGACCGCTCGGCGCGGGATCCAGTTAGGGAGGCATCTTTGAATGCCGCCAAGTTGGCCGCCCGGCTGACGGCCTTGTGCCCTATAACCGCTGAATCCTAGTGCTCCTCAACGCGAAGGGCCGCGCCACCAAGCTGCCAATTCGGCGAAGGCCCGGCCGCGGTGGCTGATTCGGTTCTTCTCGTCTTCGGTCAGCTCCGCATACGTCCGATCGAAACCGTTCGGCTGGAACAACGGATCATAACCAAAACCGTTTTCCCCCGCCGGCTCGAAGCGCAGGGTGCCCAGGCACTCCCCGGCAAACACCTGTTCGAACCGCTCGGGCCCGCGCAGCACCAGCACGCACGTAAAGCGCGCGCTGCGGTGAGCCGCCGGAAAGCCGCGCATCACTTCGGCCAGCTTGCGGAGATTGGCCGCGCCGTCGTGCTGCGGTCCGGCAAAATAGGCCGACTCGACGCCGGGAGCGCCGCCGAGGGCGTCCACACACACGCCGCTGTCGTCCGCCAGGACCCAAGCGTCCGGGGGCAGCACCGCTTGGAGCGCCTGCGCTTTCTTCCGGGCATTGCCGACAAACGTACCGGTGTCCTCTTCGACCGGTGGCATTGCCGCCGCGGGGCAGACCCTCAAGTCCAGACCCGATGCGTCGGCGAGCCGCTGGAATTCCGCCGCCTTGTGCGCGTTGCCGGTGGCGAGATGAACGATTGCCGGCCGGTTCATTCCCCGTCGTTTCCTTCGCACGTTGGGCGTGGGAGCATGGCGGGATGGACCCTGCGAGCCGCGCTACTCGCCATAGGTTTTGCGGACGAACGTCGCCTCGTCGACGAACATCTTCGATGGGTAAGCCAGGAAACCGCGTGTCAACGTATCGTCGCCGTGCACTTCGTGCCGGACCTGCGCCAGGCGGACCGCATGCTCCAGGTTCTCCGTGCGCAAGCCGCGAAGAATGCTCTTCCCCTTGTCGTCCGCAAACAGCACCGGGGCATGATAGACAAAAAGGTATTCCAGCTCCCGCGCGTACATTAATTCGCTGAGCAGCTGCGCCCCGCCTTCGAAAAACACGCCCGTGATGCCCTCCGCCGCGCAGCGTTGGCGAAAGTCGGTGAAATTCACCTTCGGGGCCGATGCCGCGAGCACCCACGTCTTCACGCCGAGGGCATTCAGCTTCCGCACATAGCCCAAGCCCCCGTGCGGGGTGGTCACGACGATCGTCCGCTCCCGAAACTCATCCGTGTAGAGATTGGGCATCGCCTTGTCCGCCACGGTCCGGAGCAACCCGTCGAAGACGAACCGCCACGGGCACCACTCACCGTCGCCGACGCGCGCGGTCAGCCGGGGATTGTCCGCCCGCACGGTGCCCGCCCCGACCGCGATGGCCGGAAAGAGGCGCCGCCAGCGGTGGCCGTCGGCCCGGGCGGCCTCGCCGGTGATCCACTTCGAGTCGCCGCTGCGGGTCGCAACCTTCCCATCGAGCGTGACGCCGGATTTCGCTGCAAACAGCGGCCGGCCGCGCGCGATCCAATGATTGAAGATGAGGTTCAGGTCCGCGCATTCGCCGGCCAGGACACCCGTGATTACCTCGACCCCGCCGGCGCGAAGGAGTTCGAAGCCCTTGCCCCCATGCGCCGGGTTCGGATCGGTCGCCCCGGCCACCACGCGGGCGATGCCGGCATCGACGATGGCTTCGGTGCACGGCGGCGTGCGCCCGTGCGTGCTGCAAGGCTCGAGCGTCACGTAAAGCGTGGCGCCCCTTTGCGGCGGGCGCCCGAGCGCCCGCAACGCCTGGATTTCGGCATGCGGCCCCCCCGCCTCCTGGTGATGGCCTTCGGCCACGACCACCCCGTCCTCGACGATCACGGCGCCGACCATCGGGTTGGGATGGGTGGTCCCCCAACCCCGGCGGGCGACCTCCAGCGCCCGGCGCATGAACCCTTCGTGAACAGCGTCGCTCATGTTGCCCCGACCGAGACGGCCGGGATGTAGGGATTGCCGGATTTTTCCTCGCCCACGGTCGTCCGTGGGCCGTGGCCGGGACACACGATCGTCGGGTCCGGCAATGTATAGATTCGGGTGCGGATCGAACGCGCGAGCGTGGCAAAATCACCCCCGGGAAAATCCCAGCGGCCCACGCCGCGCCGAAAAAGGGCGTCGCCGACGAAGGCCACGCCGACATCCGTCGCATAAAACAATACATTGCCGGGACAATGGCCGGGCACATGCCGGACCTCGAATTCGCGACCGAGAGCCGTGAGTCGCATGCCGTCTTCCACCCACGCGTCCACCGCCACGCCCTCCAGCCCGAGTTTCTGGCCCATGAATCCCTCCATGATCTCGGGGGTCTCAATCAGGCTGCGATCGTCGCGATTCGCCCGCAAGGTCACCTTGAACTCACGTTTGACCTGTGCGGCGGCCTGGGTGTGGTCCCAATGGCCGTGCGTCAGCCAGAGCTCGCGCAGCGTGCAACGATCCCGGGCAAGCAACGGCCTGATCTTCTCCACGATCCCGCCGGGCGCATCCACCAGGACGGCCTCGCCGGTCCGGGGCTCGGTCAACAGGTAACCGATGGTCTGGATCGGCCCGGAGGGCAGGTCATGGATTTGCACGCGGGTACCTTCGCGAACGTGGTGCGCCCCCCGCAACGCCAAAGACGGGCCGTCGTCGCAGCCTAGAATGGCGCCCGGCTCTCCGCGCCCTCGAGCGCCGACCGCACCATCCGGAACAGGCGGTCCAGTTCGTACGGCTTCGCCAGGTAATTGATGCCGTCCTGCACCGTGAGGTCCCGGCCGGCAAAGTCCGTGCTATATCCGCTCGTATAGAGCACGCGCAGCGCGGGTTTTTCCTGCAGCAACCGCCGGGCCAGCTGGATGCCGGAGATCCCGCCGGGCATGATCAGGTCGGTGAACAGCAGCGCGATCTCGGCCTGGTGTCGCGCCCAGAGCTCCAGCGCTTCCGGGCCGCTCGCGGCGGCGAGCACCTGGTAGCCATGACGCTGCAACGTGATCGTGCCGACCTCCCGGACCGCCGGTTCGTCCTCGACCAGCAGGATGGTCTCGCCGTGGCCTCGCGGCGCCGGGGGAATCTGCGCCCCCGGGGTCGCCAACGCGGCCTCGATGCGCGGCAGGTCAACGTGAAAGGTCGTGCCATGCCCGGGCTCGCTTTCCACGTAAATCTTGCCCTGGTGCTGCTGCACGATGCCAAACACCGTCGCGAGGCCGAGGCCCGTTCCCTTGCCCACTTCCTTCGTTGTGAAAAACGGCTCGAAGATTCGCGGCATGACGTCCGGGCTGATTCCAGTGCCGCCATCGCTGACGCTCAAGCGGACGAAGCGCGCGATGGTTCCGTCGGCTTGCCGTTGCGTGCGACCGGCGGTGACGATCCGCAGGCTGCCACCCGCGGGCATCGCATCGCGCGCATTGACGGCCAGGTTCAACAGCACCTGGTCCATCATCCCCGCATCGCCCTGGATGACCATCGCCCCGGGGGCCGTCTCGACCTGCACCGCGATGTTCTCGCCCAGGATCCGCCGCAGCATCTTGGTGACCCGCACCACCACCTCGTTCAAATCCAGCGGGCTCGCGCTGATCACCTGGCGGCGGCCAAAGGCCAGCAGCTGGCTCGTGAGCGCAGCGGCGCGATTGGCCGCCGTTCCGATCTCCTCAAGCGCCTCGGCGATTTCCGGGGTCACCGCCGGATTGCCGCGCAGCATGCTGAGGTGCCCGGTGATCGCCGTGAGCAAATTGTTGAAGTCGTGGGCCACGCCGCCCGCCAGCTGGCCGATCGCCTCCATCTTCTGCGCCTGGCGCACCTGTTCCTCCAGCTGCTTGCGCTCCGAGATGTCGCCGACATAGCAGTGCACCACCTGCTGCGAGGCGATCGGGTAATAGGACCACGACAACGTATGGGGGCCGTGCAACGTCTCGAGTCGCAATTGCGCCTCCCCGCTCGCCAGGCACTGCACCACCAGTCCGGCGGCCGCCGCCGGCACGAGGTGCGCCACATCGGCGGCGCCGACCTTGGCTGCCATTGCGAGCGCCGCCGGGTTGTAATAGACGAGCCGCCCGGCGCGGTCGAACTCCAGCACCGGGTTGGGATTCAGCTCCGGGAAGTTCGCCAGGTGGCGCGCCTGTTCCTCCGCCCGCTTCAGCTCGGTGATATCCAGGTTCGCGCCGAAGGTCCGCACGGTCCGCCCGGCCGCATCCTTGCGAATCCGGATGTGGACGGCGAAATACCCGATCTCGCCATCGGCGTAGATGATCCGGTGCGAGAGCTGGCGATGATAATTGGGGTCCGGCGAATCGAGCGCCTGCCCGATCTCGCCGGCGACTACCGCGACCTCGTCGGGATGCACAAACCGCCGGGCGTATTGGCCGGAGCTCATCGTATAGCCGCCCTCCCGCTCCGCCGTGGTGCGCAGCAGGGCATAGAACTGGTCATTGAAGACAAACCGGTCGTTCAACACGTCGTATTCCCAGTAGGCCAGGCGCGCGATCCGCAGCGCCTCGGTCAGCTGGGCGTTGCGCTCGCCGAGGCTGGCCTCCGATCGCCGTCTTTCCGTGATCTCGCGAAAACTCCAGACTCGCCCGACGACCTGGCCGCTCACCTGTTGCGGTCGGGAATAACATTCGAAGGTCCTTCCATCGCTGCATTCGAGATGGTCGAAACTCTCTTCGCCCGCTTGGGCCGACCGGCCCGTGAACCGCTCCCGAAAACCGGCCGGGTTCCGCAGCCGGCCCGCCACGCCGTCCCCGATCCCGTCGACGCCGCGTCCCGCCAGGTCGTCCGCTGGCAATGCCCACATCCGGGCAAAGGCGCGATTGGCCAACTCTATCCGGCCGTCATTGTCGACCACGAGAATTCCGTCCGCGGTGGATTCAATCGTACTCGCCATCATGGCGAGGGAGCGGGCGCGCGCCTCCTCCGCGCGGCGCAGGGCCTCGATTTTTTCCACCTGGCTCCGCAGTTGGGCGCGAAGGCTGGCATACAGGAGGGCGGCGGTGACGACGACAAACAGTCCGCCTTTCACCGATTGCCAGAGGGTAAGTACGTGTCCCTCGGCGCCGATCGCCTCCAGGGCCCGATCCGAAAGCAGGATCCACAGGCCGGCCACCGCCGCATACAGCAGGCTGGTGCGGAGCGCGATGCGATTGGGATGTGATTTCATAGCCGTGCCTCGGAAGCCCGACCGCCCGGGTTAACCTGGCTGGCGGACCAGTCGCCTGGAAGACAAGGGCGGAATCTCACGGTGAGGCAAACGGCCCGAGCTTGCGATGCATGGCTCGTTGCCGCGGGGACCGTACGAAATCGTGCCGGCCCGTGCAAGCCCGCCAGCGGTGCGATTGCGCTCAAACGCTAGGGCCTTTCGTCCCCGGCGGGTTCACTTGCGAGCACTCGCTCGACCGCGGCCAGCAGATCACCCGCCGCAAAGGGCTTCCCGACAATCTCCGCCGCGCCGAGGTTCGCCAGCCCGCCTTGTCGCCCGCCGGTGTCGAGTCCGCTGAGTGCGATGATCCGCAGGTCCGGACTCAAAACCCGCAGCGATTGGATCAGCTCGAATCCGCCCATGACGGGCATCATCACATCCGTGAGGACAAGCGTCACCGCGCCCTGTTGCTGGATGAAAAGCTTCAGCGCCTCGCTGCCGTTTTGCGCCGTGATCACGCGGTAGCCGTTCCGTGTCAATGTCCGCGTGATCAGGTCGGAGATCATCTTCTCGTCGTCGACAACCAGGATCAGTTCGCCATGGCCGCGGGCGGCGACATTGGCGGGCGGCTGAGCCTCCGTGGTCGAACCGGAGGGACTGGCCGGCAGAAAGACGCGGAACGTTGTGCCCGCGCGACCGTCGCTGTTGAC
This sequence comes from Lacunisphaera sp., assembly GCA_035549095.1. Classification (GTDB taxonomy): domain Bacteria; phylum Verrucomicrobiota; class Verrucomicrobiia; order Opitutales; family Opitutaceae; genus Lacunisphaera. Next base: position 52,634 of record DASZRV010000046.1, read on the forward strand.
CGTCAGGAAGCCGCCATGGCTCTTGACAATGCCCAGCACGGTGGAGAGGCCCAGGCCGGTGCCCCGGCCCTCGCCCTTGGTGGTGAAGAACGGGTCGAAGATGCGCTCGATGATCTGCGGCGGAATGCCGTGGCCGGTGTCCGCAACCTCCAGGATCACATGGGGACCCGCGGCGACGCCCGTCGGCAGCCGCGAGTCGCCGGCCGCCAGCTCGATATTCGCGAGGCTGAGGCTGAGCTTGCCGCCGTTGGGCATCGCGTCGCGCGCATTGACACAAAGGTTGAGGAGCACCTGGTGAAGCTGGGTGGCGTCGGCCACCACGCTCCAAAGATTCGGTGGCGCGTGCAGCTCTATCTGGAGGTTGCGCGGGAAAGTCTCGCCCATAAGCTGGACCATCTCTTTGGCCAGATGGCGCAGTTGGACGCTGACGCGCGACCCCTCGATCCCGCGGCTGAAGGTCAGCAGCTGGCCGATGACGCTGGCGCCGCGCTGGGCACCGCGCTCCATCATGGCAAGGATATCCCGGTCATGCTCGTCCGTCAGCTTGTCCTTCAAGAGTCCCGCCGCCATGAGCATTGGGGCCAGGATGTTGTTCAGGTCATGCGCCACGCCGCCGGCGAGGGTGCCGATCGCCTCGAGTCGCTGCACCCGCAGGAACTTTTCCTGGAGCAGCTTCTGCTCGGTGATCTCGCGGCCCGTGCCGACGAGGCCAATGATCCTTCCTTCCGGGTCGCGCCGCGGCAGCTTGGTCGAGAGGAAGTAGCGACGCCTGCCGTCGGGCGAAACGAACGACTCCTCCTTGTTGACGAGCGGCGCGCCGGCGAGCACGGCCAGCTCGTCCACCCGGAAGGCCGCCGCCACTTCCGGGGGGTAGAAATCGGCGTCCGAGCGTCCGATGACTTCCTCGGCCGACTTCGCGCCCATGCCGCGGAAGCATTGTTCGTTGCACGCCACGAAGCGGCTGTCGGCATCCTTGATGTACAGGTAGTCCGGCAACAGGTCGAACAGCGTGCGCAGCAAGATGCGTTCAGTGTCGAGCTCGGCCTGCGCAACCTTCCGTTCGCTGATGTCGCGGACGACGGCCAGGACATAATCGCGGTCCAGCTGGACCAGCTTGGCATTGACTTCGACCGGGAAGGAATGGCCATCGACCCGGCGGTGCCGCCCTTCCCGTCGCACCCCCCCTTCAGCGCGCATGCGAGTCAGGAGTTCGCCCCAATCGCCCTCCGTGATGGTCTCCTCGACGTCGAACACCCGCCGTTGCAGCAGTTCCTCCCGGCTCAGGCCCAGCCGCGCCGGTCCGTTCTGGCTGACGTCGATGAATCGGGCGGTGTCCGGATCGATGATCTCGATGACGTCGTTGGATTGGTCGATCAGGGCCCGGAAAAGCCGGCGCGCCTTGTCCTCCTTGTTGCGGTCGGTTACGTCAGCCCCGATGCTGGCCGCGCCGATCACCCGACCGGCGGCGTCGCGCAGGGCCACGATGCTCCAGATGATTTCGCGGCGCTCCCCGGTCCGGCTCACGATGGGATATTCGTGCTGCCGGGGCACCCGGCCCGACGCCATCGCCTCGGCGATGTGGCGGCGCACGGCGGCCGCGGCCGTCGGGTCGACGAAGGCGCCGCACCAGTCGGCCCCCAGCGCGTCCTCCCGGCTCCAGCCGGTGACCCGCAGCAGACAGTCGTTGGCAAAGGTGAGCTTTCCCCCCGTATCGAGCATCTTCGCCAGGAGGTCGACATTCTCGAGCATTTCGCGGAGGCGGCGTTCGGAATCGCCCAGCGCCTCCTCGGCCGCCTTGCGCTTGGTGATGTCGGTGCGGATGGATACGTACTGGGCGGGCCGGCCGATACCGTTCAGGAACGGTACGATGGTGGTATTGACCCAGTAATAGGAGCCATCCTTCGCCTCGTTCCGGATTTCCCCCTGCCACGTGTGGCCGGCGGTGATCGTCTCCCACATCTCCCGCATGAACTCCTTGGAATGATAGCCGGAGTTGATGATGCGGTGATCCTGCCCCAGGAGCTCGGCACGCGAGTATTTCGAGATCGCGCAGAACTTATCGTTCACATACGTGATCTTCCCGCGGGGATCGGTGATCGCGACGATGGCATGCTCGTTCAGTGCGGTGCGCAACCGGTCCGCCTCCTGTGACAACTGCCGCACTTTTTCGGCGCTGGCCACCCGCTCCTCGATTTCATCTTCCCAGCGCCGGATCACCTGGCGCAGCAGCGCGACGAGGAGGAAGGTCGTCACGACGACAAAGGCGACGCCCTTGTACGATTGCAGCGCGGACAGTTGCGCGGCGTCCACCGGCAGCAACTCGAGCACCCGATCTGACAGCAAAATCCAGCCGACGCCAAACACGGCGTAGAGCCCGGCCACCTTGAGGGCGAGTCGCCGCGACCTAGCTCGCATGTGCCGCCTCCGTTCCGCCGTTGCGGTTTCGGCCGCGACGCCCACGTCCCGGTCCGCCGCAGCGGCGGCAACTGGCAAGCGTGGCATCGTCGAAGGCATGTCCGTGTAGGTTGTGCTCTGCTGACCTGCGTGGAGAGCAAATCAGCACAGACTTTCGGCCCGCGCTGAGCTTAGCGGAAACCACCGCGAAACTCTGGTCATCCGTTGGTTTACTGTAGCCGTTTCTTGGCGGGAGCGCTGGGTCCAATCGGCCCTGCCCGCGGATCGTGTTACCGATTCCAGACCGCCTTGCGCCGATTTGCCGGGCGGAACCGGAGTCACTCATGGGCCGGCGCTCCCAGCGTGAAGAAGAAAGTCGCGCCGCGGTTCGGCTCCGCTTCCGCCCACACGCGGCCGCCATGCCGCTGGACGATCCGTTGCACCATCGCCAGGCCGACGCCCGTGCCCTCGTAATCCTCGCTCCGATGCAGGCGTTGGAAGGCGCCGAACAACCTCCCCGCCTGCCGCATGTCGAAGCCCGTGCCGTTGTCGCGGACAAAGAATGCCCGCTGCCCGTCCAACTCGCAACTGCCGACCTCCACGATGGCGGGATTGCGACCGCGCGAGTATTTGAGCGCATTGGAAAGGAGGTTGATCCACACCTGTTTCAGCAGGGCCGGATCCCCCTGTCCCATCGGCAAAGGCGCCAGCCGCAGGTCGAGGTTGCAGCCCTCGTGCCGCACCGTCAGGTCCGCCAGCGCGGCGCGCACCAGATTGTCCATGTCGACCGGCTGGGTCCTGAGCGGTTGCCGGCTGAGGAGCGAGAAACGGAGCAGGTCATCGATCAATGTGCCCGTCCGGATCGCGCTTTCGCAGATGATCCGAAGCTGGCGCCGGCCTTCCTCCGGCAGGAACGCGCCGAAATCCTCCTGCACCGCCTGCGCAAAACCGCTCACCGCGCGCAGGGGGGCCCGCAGGTCGTGCGAGACCGAATAGCTGAAGGCTTCGAGCTCGCGATTCATCGCCTCGAGCGCCGCCGTCCGCTGGCGCACCCGGGCCTCGAGTTCGGCATTGAGGCGCAACAATTCCTCTTCCACGTGTTTCTTTTCCGTGATGTCTGCGCGGATGGCGACGTACTGCCGCGGCTTCCCGCCTTCGCCCAAGAAAGGCACGATCGTGGTGTCGACCCAATAGTAGCTGCCGTCCTTGGCCCGGTTCTTGATTTCGCCGCGCCAGACGCGCCCGCGCGAGATGGTCCGCCACAGCGTCCGGAAGAACTCCCTGGAATGATGGCGCGAATTGATGATGCGATGATCCCGCCCGAGGAGCTCCTCGCGCGGATATTTCGAAATCGCGCAGAACTTGTCGTTGACGTACGTGATCCGGCCCGCCGGGTCGGTGATGGCCACGATCGCATGCTCGTCCAGCGCGGCCTTGAGGTCGCTGACCTCCTTCAGGGATTCCTTGAGTTGTTCTTCGGGCCGCAGCATGGTCGGTCCCGAACCAACGCGGCGCCGTCAACCTTTCGACGAGCCCTGCTGCGCCGCGATGATCAGTTGGGCTATGGGGGGTGGTTCAATTCGGGCGCCTAGATGCGCGCTTTCCGCGGCATGGCGGAAGGCGAATGCGCGAGCGTCCATTGCAGGTTCAGTTTCGGGGTTAACTGGCTGAAGCTCTCAAAGCCGACCGGCTTGATGACGTAGTTTTCCGCGCCCAGGCGGCTGCACTCGATGATGTTCTGGTCATCGCGGGATATGGTGAGGACGACCACGGGAATGTGCTTGGTGCGGTGGTCGGACCTGATCTGGCGCAGGACGTCCAATCCGGAAATGTCCGGCAATTGCAGGTCCAGCAGGACCAACTCGGGATTCGTTGGCTGTCGCCGGGCAAAACGACCGGCGCAAAACAGATAATCGAGCGCCAGGCGCCCGCTGCGTGCGACCTTGATGGGGTTTGCGATCCCGGCCTTGCTGAAGGCTCGCACCGTCATCTCGCCGTCGGCGGCGTTGTCCTCAATCAAGAGAATCTCCTCCACGCGTTCAGGGTGGGATTTGGTTGCGTTTGCTGGATCCGGTTTGGCGAGGAGATGGGACACGGACACTTCCAGCGCCCGCGCCAGGTTGCCAATGCTCTTCAGCGTGACGTTGCGCACGCCTCGTTCGATGTCCGCCAGGTACGTGCGGTGCATGTCGGCGCGCCATGCGAGCTCTTCCTGGGTGACCCCGAGCCGCCGCCGCTCTGCCCGGATCGCGTTGCCCAAACGGATCTGGAGTTCGTGCGGGGCGTATTCGGGAACCTTTTGTCCTTTCGGCACTTTCACGACGAATGTTAGCAATCCCCTCAATAGACTATGAGAGACAATGATGGGCCGACGGTGAATCGGGGCGTATCCTCGTCGCGGCGTCCGGGATGTTCCGACGATTGGATTCTTCCGCCTTGCTCCGCCCTTGCCGGTGCTCTGTCTTCTTCCATCCGGCATCCGCCGTGACACCCGCCATTCCGCAATGACTTCCGCCCAGATCCGCCAGTCGTTCCTCGATTTCTTCAAATCGAAGCAGCACACCATCGTCCCCTCGTCGTCGCTGATGCCCACGGCGCCCAACCTGCTGTTTACGAATGCGGGCATGAACCAGTTCGTGCCGTATTTCCTCGGCGACCAAGCAGCGCCTTGGAAGCGCGTGGCGGACACCCAGAAATGCATCCGCGCCGGCGGCAAGCACAACGACCTCGAGGATGTCGGCTTCGATACCTATCACCACACGATGTTCGAGATGCTGGGGAACTGGTCGTTCGGCGACTACTTCAAGAAGGAGACGCTCGAATGGGGCTGGGAACTCCTGACCAGGGTGTGGGGCATTCCACCCAAACGCCTTTTCGCCACGGTTTACCAGCCCGACAAGGCCAAGGGCGATCCGTCCGAGTTCGACCAGGAGGCTTACGACATCTGGGCCGGCATCTTCAAAGCCGCCGGCCTCGACCCGAAGGTCCACATCGTCAACGGCAACAAGAAGGACAATTTCTGGATGATGGGCGACACCGGCCCCTGCGGCCCGTGCTCGGAAATCCATTTCAACCTCATGCCCTCGGACGACGAGCTGGCGGGGCGGAAGTTGGTGAACTCCTCCAACTCACGCTGCATCGAGATCTGGAACCACGTCTTCATCCAATTCAATGCGAATGCCGACGGTTCCGTCACACCCCTCGCCGCCAAACACATCGACACCGGCATGGGCTTCGAGCGCGTCGCGGGCATTTATGCCACGACGAAAGGCTTCAAGGACTTCTCGGCCGAGCCGTCGAACTACAATGCCGACGTCTTCAAACCGACCTTCGACCAGGTCGCCGCCCTCTCCGGCAAAAAGTACACCGGCTCCGTGCCGAAGGAACGCACCGGCCTGAATGACCAGGAGGCCGTCGATGTCGCCTTCCGCGTTCTCGCCGACCACGCACGCTGCGTCTCGTGCGCCATTGCCGATGGCATCCTGCCGGGCAACGAGGGCCGCAACTACGTCATTCGACGGATCCTTCGCCGCGGCATCATGTATGGCCGCAAGAATCTCGGCCTGAAGACCGGCGATTTCGCCGCGCTCGTCGGACCGGTGGTCGAGTCGCTCGGCGATGTCTTCCCCGAGCTCAAGACGCAGCGCGTGATGGTCGAGAAGGCGATTCGCGCCGAGGAGGAATCGTTCGGCCGAACCCTCGACAAAGGCTTGCAGCGTTTCAATGCGGGCGTCGGCGTCGCCGCGGCAAGCGATTCGCGGAGCCGTTCCACCGGTCAACCGGGAGTCGTCCCGGGCGACCTGGCCTTCGAGCTCTACGACACCTACGGGTTCCCGCTCGATATGACCCAGCTGCTGGCCGCTGAACTCCGCATGGAGGTGGAGACGCCGGTCTTTGAGAAGCTCATGGAGCAGCAGCGTGAACGCGGCCGCGCCTCACACAAAAAGGACGTCATCGTCGCCGCCACCGAGGGCGAATCCACCGCCGCGGCGACGAAGTTCGTCGGCTACGACCTGACAGCCACCAGCGTCACGCACGCCAAGGTTGTCGATGTCGTCACCACCGGCAAGGACACCTACCTCGTGTTCGACCAGACGCCGTTCTACGCCGAGATGGGCGGCCAGGTCGGCGACTCCGGCCACGCGATCGTCGGTGGCGCCAAGGTGCACATCACCGACTGCATCAAGGACAAGTCCGGCCGCCACCTGCACAAGATTCTCTCACCCTCGGAGATCGCCGCGCTCGGATCCGGTATCGGCCAGCTCGCGACCCTGCACGTCGATTTCCAGCGGCGCGTCGCGATCTCGCGACACCATTCCTCCGCACACCTCGTCCATTGGGCGCTGCGCAAGATTCTCGGCACGCACGTCCGCCAGTTCGGCACGCACAAGACGCCGGACCGACTGCGCTTCGACTTCACCCATTTCGAAGCCATGACCGCCGCGCAGGTGAAAGAATGCGAACAGCTCGTCAATCAGAAGGTGCTGGAGAACTCCGCCGTCACGACCTCGGAGATTGAGTACGCGAAGAAGGGCGACGACGTCCTCGCATTCTTCGGTGACAAATACGGCAAGTTCGTCCGCGTCGTGGATATCGGCGGCTTCTCGAAGGAACTCTGCGGCGGCACGCACGTCGGCCGTTCGAGCGAGATCGGCCTCATCAAGATCACCGCCGAAATGGCCATCGCCGCGGGCACGCGCCGCATCGAGGCGGTCGCCGGCCAGGCCGCGTACGATTTCGTCTCCGGCGAGGAAACCGCGCTCAAGGCGGTCAATGCACGGCTCAACGCCGGCGTCCACGACGTCGCGGCCAAGCTCGAAACTGTCCTCGCGCACCAGAAGGAACTCGAGAAGAAGCTGCGCGCGTTCGAGGCCAAAGCGTCCGCGGGCCTGGCCGATGAACTCGCGGCCAAAGCCGTCGCCAAGGATGGCTTGAAATGGCTCTCAGCCGTTGTCTCCGCCGAGAACCAGGATGCACTGCGTTCGCTGGGCAGCCAGGTGCTGCACAAGATCGGCGGCGGCGGCGTGGTCCAACTCGGGGCCCTTCTCGACGGCAAAGTCAGCCTCGTCGCGTACTGCTCTCCTGAAGCAGTCAAGGCAGGTCTCGCCGCCGGCAAGCTCATCCAGGCCCTCACGGCTACCCTCGGCGGCAAGGGCGGCGGCAAGCCCGACTATGCCCAGGGCGGCGGCGGCGATCCCGCGAAGCTTGAAGCGGCCTTGAAGCTGTAGGAACTGCTTTAGGCGGCGATTCGCGGGAGCGAGCTTGCTCGCTCCGGCGGGATGCCAAGGCCGCCTACTCCTCGCGCAGCGCAACGATCGGGTCAATCCGGGCAGCCCGCCGTGCCGGCAGGTAGCTCGCCAGCGCGGCCACCGCCAGCAACACGGCGGAGACTCCCACGTATACGACCGGGTCAGTTGGCGCCACGGCGAACAGCAGGCTCTTGATGTACCGACTGAGCAGCACCGCGCCGACCAGGCCAATCACCAGGCCGATGCCGGCGCGGGTCAATCCCTGCTGCAGGATCAGCCCGATGACCTGCTCGCGCGTGGCGCCCAGGGCGCCGCGCACGCCGATTTCTCGGGTTCGCTGAGAAACGTCATAGGCCAGCACACCGTAGATGCCCAATGCCGAGAGGAACAAGGCCAGCCCGGCGAAAGCCGCCAGGAGGAGCATCACCGCACGGCGATTGTCATACGACGAGCCAACCACCTTGGTCATTTCGCCGGTGTCAAAGAGCACGATGCCCGGGTCGATGGCGCGGAGTTTCTCGCGCAGGGCGGTGATCACGTCGCCCGCGGGACGGTCGGTACGCAGGAACAGCGTGTAGCCTGCCCCCTGCCCTTGGTTTCCTTGGATTAGCACGTAGATGAAGGGATTCCCGCTTTTCTCCTCCACGCCGTTATGCGGAACATCCTTCACCACGCCGATGATCGTATCCCAGCCCTCGGGCTTGTCCGGACGGTTGCCGAAGGTAAAGTGACCGCCAATGGCGGATTTTCCCGGGAAGAACTTCTGCGCAAAGCTGGCGTCCACCACGAAACGCCGCGGTTTGATATTCTTGTCCGCCTCCTCAAAGAAACGGCCGGCAAAGAGCTTCAGGCCCAGCGTCGACAGGTAATCCGGGGTGACTGCCACAATGAACGCTCCCGGTTGCGGGGCTCCGGGCGGCAGCGTGTCGTTCTCAAGCGTCAAGGCCCCAATCCCCAACCCACCCTGAAATGGTGTCGAGGCGGACAGCGCGCTCGAGGTCACGCCGGGTATTTCCTTCAACGCGTCGAGGAGCCGCCGCTGGGTGTTGTCGGCCGCCTCGGCGGTGCCGCGCAGCGCCCGCGGGAGCACGATCCGGCCGGTCACGACCCCGCGCGGATCGAACCCGGGATTCACGTCGAGCGCCTTGGCGAAGCTATGGATCAGCAGGCCCGCCCCCGTCAGCAACATCAGGGCAAACGCGACCTGCGCGACCACCAGCCCGCTGCTCAGGGCGCGGACGCCGCGGCCGGATGAGGCCGACCGCGAACTCCGTTGGATGACTTCGGCAAGGTTCGTCCGCAGCGTGTGCACGACCGGAATGAGACCGATCAACAGCCCCACGACCAGGGAAAGCACCACCGCGAAACCAAGGACCCGCAGGTCAATCGTCGCAGGCAACGACTGCGGCAGCATTTTCGCGAGGTAGAGATTCGTCACGCGCAACGCGCCCCATGCGACCGCGACGCCCAGCATTGCGCCCAGGCCCGTCAGGATGAGGCTCTCCAGCATCAGCTGCCGCGCGATCGCGCCCCGCCCGGCGCCCAACGCCGTGCGGATTGCGAGTTCCGATTGGCGTCCGTTGGCGCGAACGAGAAGAAGATTGGCGATGTTCACGCAGCCGATGAGCAGCACGAACGCCACCCCGCCCTGCAGCAGCAGCAAGGTGGAGCGGACCGGCTGCACGCGCTGGTCCTGCACGCCGCCCACGTTCATCGTCATGCCCGAGCGCTCGACGAACTGCTTCAATGGCGCTGGCCCGGCGTCGACATAGCGTTTCTCCATCGTCTTGGCCTCGGCATCGGCCTGGCCCGCCGTCACCCCGGGCTTCAGTCGCCCGAAGAGAGTGATGCTCACGCCGTAGCGCCGCTGCGGATCTTCGTCGTTGGGCCGCCACGACAACGGCTGGATGTATTTCACCCGCGCATCCATGGCCTCGAACACGCGCGGCGCGACGCCGACGACCTTGCAGGTCTCCTCGTTGAGCCGGACCTCGCGGCCGATGACGTCGGGGTTCTCGCCGTAATCCTGCTGCCAGCAGGACTGCGTGAGCACGACGATCTTGTCGGCGCCGGGCTTGTTCTGGTCCTTGGTGAAAAACGCGCCGAGCACCGGCTGGACGCGGAGGATCGGGAAGATCTCGGCCGTCACCTTTACGCAGCCGGCCCGCGTCACGGCATCGTCGTTGCCCACCATGCCATAGAAGAACTGCCACAACCCGACCGCCTCGTACGAGGTGGCGTGCTGGGAATAGTCGAGGTAGAACGGCACGTTGGCCGGCATGTGGTTCAGGCCCGCCTTGGCCGCCGACGTGTAGAGCTCCACGATCTCCCGCGGCCGCTCGAAGGGCAGCGGTTTCAGCATCAGCGAATAGACGGTGGAGAATATCGCCGTGGTTGCGCCGATGCAGAGTGCCAGGGTCAGCAACGTGGTGGCGGCGATTCCCTTCCCTTTCCAGAGCAGCCGAAACGCAAAATTGACGTCATGCCACATGGCCGCGAGCCAAACGCAGCCGTTCCGGCGTGACAACTTCGATTCAACGGGAATCCGACTGGAACCCAGGCCGGCGCCAGCTGTATACTCTCTCCATGGAGATCAGGGACATCGTCAACGAGATCTGCGACGACGCGGATGCTTTTCTCGCGGGCGTGACCCGGCCGGCCGAGGCCCGGGCGGGCATTGAGGAATGGCTGACAATCCACCACGCCCGACTCGCACCGGCGGACCGCAAGGCCGCGGTGGACCAGGCCATGCGCATCCTGGAAAACGAGGGTTTCTTCCAGCGCGATGCCGGCGGCGAAAACTGACTCAGCCGGTCACGGCATCAGCCGCTCGATCTTCCAGGTTCCATCGGCCTGGCGCGAATAGCGGAACCGGTCATGCAGCCGGTTCGGCCGGCCTTGCCAGAACTCAAACGTCGCGGGCTCAACCCGGTAGCCGCCCCAAAAATCCGGCAACGGCACCTCGCCCGCGACGAACTTGCGCTTCATCTCCGCAAACTTCGCCTCGAGCAGCGAACGCGTCGTGATCACCTCGCTCTGGCGCGATGCCCACGCCCCGATCTGGCTGTCCCGCGGCCGGCTGAGGAAGTATTTGAGCGACTCGGCGGCCGATATCCGGGCGGCACGGCCCGTCACCGTGACCTGCCGCTCCAGTGGCAGCCAGGCGAACATCAATGCCACGGCCGGGTTGCCAGCGATCTCGCGGGCCTTGCGGCTTTCGTAATTCGTGTAGAACACCAGGCCGCGTTCATCGAATCCCTTCAACAGCACCGTGCGCACCGAGGGCTGGCTGCCGGTGCCGGCCGTCGCCAGCGCCATGGCATTCGGCTCGAGCAGTTGCGTCTCGATCGCTTCGCGCATCCAGAGATCGAACTGCGCGAAAGGATCCGGCCGCAGGTCGCCCGCGTCCAGCGAGCGGCTGGCGTAATTGCGGCGCATCTCCTCTAGGTTCACGCCCGGAAGCTGCGTGGATTTCGGCCCGACCGCAAGCATCGCCACGCGGGCCGGCGCCTTGACCCGCCGCCCTGATGTGCTTGCGTGGCATCATGCCCGAATCGTCGCGAGATCCGCTCCCCGCCTGCGTGGCGCTGGCCTTCAACGACAGCAACCTGCTCGCCGTGCGGCGCGATGGCGATCGGATTGCGCCCGCCATCAACGCGGCCGGCGAGCCGGCGATGCGCACCCAGCTGGAGCGCCTATTCCCAGGGCACACGGCGCCCGTGGAATTCTATTCCGTCACCGCCGGTGATCACGTTTACCGGATCTTCCTCTCGCAGGTGTCGGCGCCGCCGGCCGAGCCCGGCGTGGAATTCCGGTCGCTCGAGCGGCTGGCCGCGGAGCGCTCTGCCTTGGACCCGATGCTTGCCGCCGCGCTCGATGGGCTCGAACCCCACCTCATCAGGGTGCCTTACCTGCATCTCGGCGAGAACGACTACATCTACAAGTTCCGGGTCGAACGCGACCGCAACCGCGACATCTACCAGCAGGACGAGGAAGCCCGTGTTCTGTACCAGAGCCGCCTGTGCGAGGCCATCAAGGCGCTCGGCCGCACCAACGAACGTTCGGCCACGCAGCCGGCCGTCCTTGATTTCGGTGCCGTGCGTTACGTGATTCCGAGCCACTTCGGATTCTGCCTCGGCGTGAAGAACGCCATCGAACGCGCCTACGAGACCTTGGCCGAGAACCCGGGCCGGCGCGTCTTCATGCTCAGCGAGCTTATCCACAATCCGTTCGTCAATGAGGACCTCCTGCGCCGCGGACTCCGGTTCCTGCAGACGGACAAGGGCCGGCCCTTCGACACGACCGGTGGCGTGGCGACCGCCGGCGCCACGGCCCCGCTGCTCTGGGACACGCTCACCAGCGAGGACATCGTGATCATCCCGGCCTTCGGCGCGACCGACGAGGACAAGAAGAAGCTCGTCCGCAAGGGCATCCGGGTCGCGCAGTTCGACGCCACCTGCATGCTGGTGGAGAAAGTTTGGAAGGCCGCCCGCGCGTACGGGCGCGAGGGTTACACGGTCGTGATCCACGGAAAGAGCGAGCACGAGGAGACCAAGGCGACCTTTTCCAACACCCGGCGCTTTGCGCCCTCCATCATCATCCGCAATCCGGAGGAGGCGCGGCTGCTCGGTGACTATATCGCGCAGCCCACGGACCAGAAGCGCGCCGCTTTGCTTGAGCGCTTCGCGGCGGTGGTCACACCCGGGTTCGACCCGGCCCGGCACCTCGACCGCCTCGCCGTCGTAAACCAGACGACGCTCCTGATGAACGAGACGGCGTCGATCATCGACTACTTCAAGGCCCTCTTCGTTGCCAAATACGGCCCGGCCGAGGGACCGGACCACATTGGCGGCGCCGGCCGCAAGGACACGCTGTGCTATGCCACCCAGGTAAACCAGGATGCGCTCCAGCGGGCCCTGGCGGAGCCACTCGATGCGGCGTTCATCATCGGGGGCAAGAACAGCTCGAACACCTACCAGCTTTACCGTCTCTGCAAGTCCAAGCTCGGCGAACGCGCGTTCTTCATCCAATCCGAGGCCAACATCCGCTCGCGCGATGAAATCGAGCACTACGTCTTTCCCGCCGCCGGCGGCACCGAGGGCGGACACACGGAGGTCCATCCGTTGTGGCCGGGTGACGATGCGCCGAAGCGCGTGCTGATCACCGGCGGCGCCTCCTGCCCGGACGGACTCGTCCAGCAAGTCGTCACGCGCATCAACAGCTTCTTCCCGCCGCCGCGCCTGCGCGCGATCGACGAGGTGCTGGCCGATCTGCCGGCCGGCTGATCGGTCTCAAAACTTGATCGACACGCCACCACGCAGGCCGACGGTGGTGCCCAGGTCGATCCGGGCGGTGCGTCCACCGAGCACCTGGTCGTAATCGCCCAAGTGCTGGGCGACCAACCCGGCGTAAAGCGCCGTGGTCTCATTGGTGGCCAGATCGAGGCTGAGGTCGGCGTAATAGCCGCCGACAAACTTGGTGGTGAAATTGGACTCGGGATTCGCCGTCGAGATCGACGTCGTCATGTTCGGGATGTCGAGCTGCTCGACCGCAGTGTACAGCGTGCCAGCGTATGCCCCCGCCAGACCCAGGCTGCCGCTGATGCCAAAGTGCTCCGAGAGCTGCGCGCGGAAGCCCGGTCCGAGCCGCAGGAGAAAATAGGCGCCCCTGACCTGATACTTGCCGTGCACCGTGGCCGCACCGACCGCGGTGGTCTCGGTATGGTCGTTCGGCTGCTGGCTGATCGGCACGGTGTCCTCGAGCAGGCCGGTGGGATTGTGCGGCGCGATATAGGCGCTGCCATCGTCCGGCAGCGTCGGCGCCGCCTGACCGTTCAATGAATAAAAATCGGTGCGCGTGACGAGCGACGCATTCACGTCGCTGTAGATCTTGTTGTTGATGTCGGTCAGCGAGATCCCCGCGAGCAAGCTCCACTGGAAACGGCCGCTCGCCCGGCCGAGGATGCGGCTGAACTCCAGCTCGACCCCGCCAACCATGCCCTGCTTCCGGTCCAGCGAGGCCCCGTCGCTGACTGTGCTGTAACTGCTCATGGCAATGTATCCGGGGCGCGCCGCGGCCTGCTCCGGCGTGGTGAACGACCACACGCGCGTCAGGCCCGGGGTGTAGGACAGATAATCCGCGCCATCGACGGTGTTGGTGATCGAGCCGACGATATTGCCCCCCGCGTCGTAGACATTGGATGTCACCGTCGACGTGGTGTGATAGCGGCCGCCCGGGGTGGAAGTCTGGATGCCATCCGCATCCGATTCGTTGGTGCGCGGGCCGTCGACGAGGACATAGCCGTTGTCGTACTGCCGGGCGACGAGGGCATCGGACAGCGCCTCTTGCGTCGTGGCAAAGGGCACGGCGCCGAGGTTGCCAAAATGCACCTTGGCGCCGGACTGCAGGACGCGGATACCTACGGTCACGTTGTTGCGCGGAATATAAATCTCCGAGGCCGCGCGGGCCAGGGCCTCAAGCCGCAGCTCCTCACTGGAGCTGATTTCCTGGGCGGCCAGCCACGCCGGGGCGGCGAGGAGCAGGAGGCGTGCGGCCGAGCGGGGCGAAAATAGGGACATCGTGCGCAACGGCATAGGGAGCGTGTCAGGCATTGGAAAGGCGAAACTTAAACAAGTTCCGTCACGCCTTTTCCATCGGTTCCTTGGGCTCCGCCGAGGCCAGGCCGGCCTTCATCATCGCCTTCTTCAGGTCCTCTGCCTTCTGCTCGAGTTCGGTCTCCTTTTCCTGCTGCGCCTGCATCTTCTCGAACAAAGCGGACTCGCTTTGCTCCAGAAATTCTTCGCGCTCCTTCAAGGCGGCGCGCTGCTCCTTGATGGAGGCTTCCTGCCGCTCGAGTTCCTCCTTGAGCTTGCCCAGGGCCGCAAGCTCCTCGGGATTCACGCCGGCGTTGCCTTCGGGCTGCGGCTGCTTGCGCATGGCGTCGATGACCTTCTCCCGCGCCTGCAGCAAGGCCTCGGTCTCCGCGAGCGCCCGGTCGCGCTCCGCGAGTTTGTTCTCCATGTCCGCCAGCGCCATTTCGCGCTCGCCGACCTTGGCCTCGAGGGCCCGCAGGGCCTTCTCCAACTCCTCGACCTGCGTGCCGCTCAGCACCGGCTTGCCGCCCCAGGGCGGGCGCGACTGGGAGATGATGGCCCCGATCGACCGCCGGGCCTCCGCGGTTGCCTGGGTGGCCTCCTGGGCCCGTTGCAACGGGCTGGGACGGCGCGGCAGTACGAGCGGCTTCAGGCCACTCGGGCGGGCGGGCACCTTGCCCCCGGTGGGCGGCGGAAACGCGGGCCCCGGGCTGGCGGGCCGGCCGGGCGGGGGCGGAAATGCGGGCGACGGGGGCCGAGGCGCCCCGGGAAACGATGGCGGAGGGTTATCCACGGGAAAACGCTAGCAGCGTCAGCCCTTGCCGAAAAGGCGGGAAAACAAACCGCGTTTCTTGTCGTCCCCCGCGGCGGTGGCCGCGACCTTGATCTTGCCCTGCAACGCCGCAGAGGCCAGCCGCACCGCGATCGCCTCGCGGGCCGGGTCATTGAGGACGACAAAATACCGTTCGAGCGATCCGCCTTCGGAGAGCAGCTTCAGCAACGCCTCCTGCTGGTCCTTGAACCAGTCCAAGGCGGCCTGGGTGTTCGGACGCAAGCCCGCTTCCAGCTTCTCCGCTTGTTCCCGGGTGAGTGTCCGCGCCGCCGTCGCATCGGCCGCGCTGAGCTTGGCGCCATGGAATTTCGCCAGCGCAAGCTGGTCGGCGCGCGGCAAACCCGCCGCCACGAGCCCGATCGCCTCGGCGAGGTGGAGGCCGGTGTGCCCCTTGCGGAATGGCAGGAACTGCCCGATCCCCTGTTCGTCCCCGTGCGTGAGCGCGTTGAGCGCGCCGCGAAAATCGCCGCCCAGGACCACCTTCGTCGACATCTGCTGGCCGAGGTTGGCGAACTCGCCGATGGTCTTCACCCCCTCGGAACTGCAGACGGTCCGGGTGCCCTCGCTGAAATTGGCCAGCAGCAGGGGAAAGTTGTCCGGGATGCCGAGGCGCGCGAGCGTCTTGAGGATCGGGTTTTCCTTGGCGGCATTCTCCTCGACCTGCGCCACCATGTCGCCGAACGGGTCGTCGAAGGCGAGCGTCTCCTTCAGGATGCCGATGAGGTGGTCGGCGCGCTCGGCCTTGCCGGCGATCTCCGGCATCATCAGGAGCTCGTCGTAACTGAAATCGATGTACTTGGACGGCTTTTCATCCTCGCCCGGCAGCGGCCATTCCTTGGTGTCGAGGTTCTGTGCCAGGCTCACCAACGAAGTGTCGGCCATGATGGAATGCCGGAACTTCTTCCGGATCTCGTCCCATTCGCTTGAACTGTATTTGGCCATGGTGAAATTTCTCCGCGAAGCTTACGGGGGTGAATTCTCGATGATCTCGTTCGCCAGCTTCATGTAATCGTTGGCGACCGTATCCTCCTCGTTGCCCTCCGTGCCAACCAGAAAAACGGGCAGGCCCAGCGTCACGGCGCGTCGCACGATCATGGCGTCGCGGATCTGGGTGGTGCAGATCTTCGCCTGCGGCGAGCAGCCGCGCTTCTGGGTCTTGAATTGATTCAGGCGAAGCTGCATGCGCATCTTCGGCACCTCGATGTCGGTGTTCGTCTTGATCGAGTTGAACACGATGCCAAATACCTGCGACGCCGCTCCCATCGCGGTCGTGCGGAAGCTGGCCGAGGTCTGCTGGAAGCGGATGAGTTTCTCGATGAGGAGCGTGAAGCCGATCAGGGACAGAGCGTCCGGATTCGAGGGCACGTAGATCTCGTTGGCCACATACACGCCGTTCTGCGACGCGCGCAGGATGTTCGGCGGGCAGTCGAAGAGGATGAAATCGTAGTTCGATTCGATTTCCGCCAGCTGCTCCTGGAAAATGACGTATGACGGGCGCTTCGGGTCGGGCTTGTACTCACCCTCGAGGTCAACGAGGTTGAAGGTCGTGGGCACCAGGTCGAGACCGGGCAGCAGCTTCTCCCCGTCCTTTCCCTCCACGACGTCCTTGATCACGATGTCCTTCAAACGCGCCGTACCCGGGTCGAAAATGGAGTAGATCGAGCCCACGCCCGCGGCATTGACCTTGTTCCAACGCTCCAGCCGCATGAGCCAGATGCTGGCGTTGGATTGCGTGTCAAAATCGAGCAGCAACACCCGCATCCCGCGACGCGCGAGGCTGGCCGCCGTATTTACGATCAGCGAGGTCTTTCCGACACCGCCCTTGTAGTTGAGGAAGGCTATCTTGCGAGCCATTGAGTCGTTATGCCGAATTTTCCCCACACCATGGCAGCCGCCGGGGCCGGGGCGAGTTAAAAATCTTACGAAGTTTTTGAGCTTCCCGCGGTTCCCGCAGGTCGCCTAATGACGCCATGCACGAAGCCAGCCTTCAGGAGCGATTCGCCCCACAAAGCATATGTTTTGGCTGCGGCCCCGCCAATGCCAAGGGCCTCCGCATCCGCAGCTTTGTCCGCGGCGATGAGGTGATCGCCACCTGGCGACCCGAGAACCACCACGAAGCCTTCCCTGGCATGCTCAACGGCGGCATCATTGGCGCCCTGCTCGATTGCCATAGCAATTGGACGGCCGCCTGGCACTTGATGAATGTACGGCAGGTCGCCCAGCCCGACTGCACGGTGACTGCCGACTACGCCATCAAGCTGCTTCGCCCTACTCCAACCGATGGACCGGTCGAATTGATCGCCCGCGTGATCGATGCGAAACCCGACCGGGCCGTGGTGGAAGCCGTGCTCAATGCCGGCGGGAAACCCCGGGCCACCTGCCGCGGGACCTTTGTCGCCGTGCAGCCCGGCCATCCCGCCTACCATCGCTGGTAAGCGCGATTGTTGCCCAAACGTCACGTCCCGCTCACGTGATCGTCACGACGGCCTGAAAGACTGCGGCATGCCCTGCGCCGCCAACATCCTGGCCGTCGACGACGAGCCGGCCTTGACCGAACTGATCGAGTATCATCTCGGCCGCGCCGGCCACCATGTCACGACCGCGGCCAATGGATGGGAGGCCCTCGATGCGATCAAGCGCCAGCGGCCCGATGTCATCCTGCTCGACCTGATGTTGCCGGACCTCGACGGCTTTGGCGTCTGCGAAATCCTCCGGCGCGACCCCCTCACCGCGACGATACCGATCATCATCGTCTCGGCGTGGGCCTCGCACGACTCACGCCACCTCGGGCTCGAACTCGGCGCCCTTGATTACATCACCAAGCCGTTCAGTCCCCCGGAGCTGGTCGAGCGGGTGAATCGCCTCATCCATCTTCGCGCCGGGTGAGCGGAAGGCCCCACCACCGGCTGGCAGGCGCAGCGCGTCGCACCCAATCCGGCATTGCCACGGGCGGCCGTCGCGACAGAAACCGCCGGGGTGAAGGCCACCGATCTCGCGCTCAATCAGATCCTGGGTATCCGGCAAGCGCCGGTCGGTTCGGCTCACCTGCTTGAGATGCCGGCCACGCCCGCGTTGCTGAATCATGTGGGCACGATCCACGCCGCCGCGCAATTCGCGCTCGCCGAGGCGGCCAGCGCCGAGTGCCTGCAGCGACATTTCCCGGATCTCGACGGGCGGGTCATCGCCATCGTTCGCGGTGTCGAGGTGAAATACCGGAAGGCCGCGAATGGCGACCTGCTCGCCAGCGGGAGCGTCGATCCCGCGACGGCTGCCGGACTGCGCCGGGAACTGGCCGAACGCGGGCGAGGCTTTGCCGTGATCCTGGTTGATCTCCGGGATCGCGACGGCACGCTGACTTTTCATGGCAAGTTTGAATGGTTTGTCAGCGGGCCACCCGTCGCCGCGAAATGACCTCGTGGGCTGGTGGCGGTGGTTTGCCGCCTTTTTGTTGATGGCGCTCGCCACGGCGCGCGCGGCGCCGCCAGCGTATTATCGTGAAGCCCTGGCCAGGTTCAGCGCCGAGGTGCCGCCCGGCTGGGCCTACACGCAAACCACGGTCCGGGGCGATGAATCGACGGTGGAACGGTTCGATCCGGGCAAGCCGCCCGCCGAGCAATGGGTGCTCGTGGCCCATGATGGAAAGCCGCCCACGCCCGCGGAGCTCGAGAAATACGGGAAGTTCAAGGCCGCCAGCGCGCCGCCGCTGACCCAAGCTGCTTTCCACCGGAATGACGTCGACCCTGGCAGCATCCAACTTGTCCGGGACGGACCTGAGCGAGGCGTGTTTAGCGCAGGTTTCCGGCCGGAAGCCTCCGCGGCTGACAAAATGCTCGACCACCTGCGCCTTGAACTCGTCGTGCACAAACAGCCGGCGTGGATCGAAGAATACGCCCTCGAACTCCGCGCACCATATTCACCCGTGCTCGGGGTAAAGATGAACGAGCTTTCCGTCCATTTTAGATTCAGTCCGCCTGGACCCGATCGTCCGAGTCTCCCCGCCTTGAGCACCTCGCATTTCGCGGGGCGCATCTTCTTTGTCCCGACCTCCGAGGACCTGCGCGTGACCTTCAGCGAATTCACCCGCGTCCTAGGCAAACCGTGAGCCGGCGCGGAGGGGCGAATCGCGTTTGACAATATTCCCCAATACTTTGCCCTAGGATGCCGTCGCACCTCTCCCCGTGAAAAGCCTTCCCTTCCGTTGGCAGCTGACGCTCTTCATTGTGCTGATTTGCGGGCTGACCCTGGCCCTGGCGTTTGCCGGGCTCTATCTTTACAACATCCAGCAGTTCAACACCGAGGTGCAGCATCGCTTGGAGCGCACCAAGAACGTCCTGCTTGACAGCTTGACGGAGGCGCTGGCCCAGAACCCGAATGCTTCCGACCTCCCGCTGAAGCTCCTTGAGGCTGACGCTCAAATCTCCGCCGCCGCGGTATATTCAGCGGGAAACCAGCTGCTCGCGCGCTATATCCGGCCTGGCAGCAACGAGGGCGTGCCCCCGGTTCCCAGCGTCAGCGCCCGCCTCCTCACTAACGACCGCGCCGTCGTCTGGACCCAGATTCGCTCCCCCAAAGGTACCTTCCTTGGCACGCTGTATCTGAAGGCCGAATTGAGTCAGGCCGACGTCGAGCAGTTCACCGACTTGCTCCGCGGCTCGGCCATTGTCTTCCTCGCCTCGTCCCTGCTCGCCTTCGTGGCCGCCTATCGCCTGCAACGCCACATCACCCGGCCGATCGTCGAACTCGCCGCGGTCTCGTCGAATGTCCAGAACTCGCGCGACTATGGCGTCCGCGTGTCGTCCTCCGCCAGCGGCGAGATCGGCGTGCTCATCGATTCGTTCAACGCGATGCTCGACACCATCCAGACGAACACGACCGCGCTGGACCTCGCCCGCATCGCCGCCGAGGACGCCAAGGAGAAGATCCACCAGGCGAACGACCAACTGGAGGAAGCCAACCGCACCCTGGAGGCCCGCGTCGAGGAGCGCACCCGGCTGCTCGTCAAGGCCAGCCGCGACGCCGAGGAAGCCAGCAAGGCCAAGAGCAGCTTCCTCGCGAAGATGAGCCACGAGCTGCGCACCCCGCTCAACGCGATCATCGGCTACAGCGAGATCATGAAGGAAGATGCGGAGGATGACGGCGATGCCCGCCGCGCCGCCGACCTCGACAAGGTGCTCAATGCCGCCCGCCACCTGCTCGGCCTCATCAACGACGTGCTCGACATCTCGAAGATCGAGGCGGGCAAGATGGAGCTTTACCTCGAGAATTTCGAACTACCGAAGGTCCTCAACGAAGTCGTCGCCACCGCCACGCCACTCGTCGCCAAAAAGGGCAACACGCTGAAGATCGAATGCCCACCGGACATCGGGTCGATGCATGCCGACGCCACCAAGCTGCGCCAGATGCTCCTCAACCTGATGAGCAACGCCAGCAAGTTCACCGAGAACGGCACGATCACGATCCGGGCCACCCGCCGCCCGGCGGCCAACACCGACATGATCGAGGTGGCCGTCATCGACACCGGCATCGGCATGAACGAGGAGCAGCTCGGCCGCTTGTTCAAGGCGTTCAGCCAGGCCGATGCCTCGACCGCGAGCAAGTACGGCGGCACCGGACTCGGCCTGGCGATCTCGAAGCAGTTTGCGCAAATGATGAAGGGCGACATCACCGTCGCCAGCACGCCCAACGTCGGCTCAACCTTCACCATCCGCCTCCCGGCCGACGTCGAGGTCAAGCAGCCGTCGGTGGTCGGCACCTCCGAGCAGCGTCTCACCAAGTCGCCCTTCCCGACCGAAGGCAGCAAGCCGCGCGTGCTCATCATCGATGACGACGAGAACGTCCTCACCCTGCTCTCCAAGCTGCTGCAGAAGAGCGGCTATCTCACGACCACCGCCGAGACCGGCGAAAAAGGCCTCAAGTTCGCCCTCGAGGAAAAGCCCGACATCGTGATTCTCGACGTGATGCTGCCCGGTATCGACGGCTGGACCGTGCTGACCAAACTGCAGGGGCATCGCGAAACCGCCGAGATCCCGGTTATCGTGCTCACGGCCGGCCACGAGATCGACATGGCTCTTTCGCTCGGCGCCGGCAGTGTGTTGCGCAAGCCGGTGGATGCCTCGCGCCTCACGGCGGAGATCGCGATGCAGCTCAACCCGACCGCCAGCGGCTATGTGCTCATCATCGAGGATGACCACGACGCCCGCGACATCGTCATCCGCATGCTGGAGCGGGAAAACTACAAGTTCCGCGCCGCGACCAACGGCAACGCCGCGCTTCGCATCCTGAAAAAGGGCCGGCCCGGCATCATCCTCCTCGATTTGAAGATGCCCGGCATGAACGGTTTCGAGTTTCTCGAGATCCTCGGCCAGCACCCCGAATGGGGCAAGATTCCCATCGTGGTCATCAGCTCGATGGACATCACCGCCGAGATGCGGGACTACCTCAAGACCCGCGTCGTCGCCATCCTGCAGAAGAGCAAATTCAACCGCGACGACCTGAACGCCCTCATCCGGCCTGCCCTGCAAACCTGAACGCTTGCGGCGCGCTGGAAATCCCCCTATCTGTCGAACCAACTTCCCCCCATGCCAAGAATCCTGCTCGTCGAAGACAACGAAATGAACCGCGACATGCTCTCCCGTCGCCTTGAGAAGCGCGGCTATACGCTGAGCATCGCGGTGGACGGGGGTGTCGGTGTCGCGCTCGCCCGCAGCGAAAAGCCCGACCTCATCCTCATGGACATGAGCCTGCCGGTCATTGACGGCTGGGAGGCCACCAAACAGCTGAAGGCCGATCCGGAAACAACCAAGATTCCCATCATCGCCCTGACCGCGCACGCCATGGACAGCGACCGGCAGAAAGCCATCGACGCCGGCTGCGATGATTTCGACACCAAGCCGGTCGAACTCACCCGCCTGCTCGGCAAGATCGAGGAACTCCTGAAGAAATTCCCGCCCAAGGCATGAGCGATCCCAGCTCCAAACCCGCCGGCGAATCCGTCACGTCGCCCGGTTCGCTGGCACCTCTCCTGCGCGCGCTGCATTCGCGCGACATGGAAGCTCTCTCCAAGCTGCGCCACTCCCTGCGCACGCCCCTGAACCAAATCATTGGCTACAGTGAGATGCTGATGGAGTCGGCCGAGGAGAACCACGTCTCGGCCATCCTGGTCGACCTGAAGCGCATCCACACGTCGGGCGGCCAGCTCCTCGCGCTCATCAACGATGCCCTCGCTCCCTGGAAGATCGAGACCGGCAAGATCGATTTCGCCGGCTTGCGCCGGGACATGCGCACGCCGCTCAATGCCGTGATCGGCTACGCCGAGCTGTGCCTGGACGAGGCCACCGCCGGAAAACACGAGGACCTCGTCAAGGACCTCGAAAAGATCCTCAAGGCTGGCAAGAACCTCTTCGCGCTCTTTGAAAGCGCCTCCTATCCGGACCAGATCGACATCGGCAGCCCGTCCGCCGACCTCGGCATCGCCGGTGATGTAACCCTGGGAGCGGTAAACCCACCCGCCATCCCGGTGACCACGCCCGAGGATTTCGGCGTCTCCACTTCCCCGCTGCCCCCGGCGAAGATCCTCGCGGTCGATGATGACGACATGAACCGGGACATGCTCGCCCGCCGCCTCAAGAAACTGAGTTACGACGTGTCCGAGGCGACCAATGGCCGCGAGGCGCTGCGGATGCTGAAGGACGGCAACTTCGATCTCGTCCTCCTCGACATCCTCATGCCCGACCTCGATGGGTTCCAAACGCTGGAATTCATGAAGGCCGATCCCCGACTCAAGCACGTCCCGGTCATCATGCTCACGGCGCTCGATGACGTCGAAAGCACCGTCCGGTGCATCGAGGCCGGCGCCGAGGATTACGTCCCGAAGCCTTTCAACCCGACGGTGCTCCGGGCCCGCATCACCGCCTCGCTCGACAAGAAACGCCTGCGCGACCAGGAGCAGGCCTACCTGGCGCAGCTGCAGATCGAGCGCACGAAATCCGAGCGCCTGCTCCTCAACGTGCTGCCCAAGGCCATCGCCGAACGGCTGAAAGCCGGCCAGCGCACGATCGTCGACAGCTTCATCGACGCCACCGTCCTCTTCGCCGACATCGTCGGCTTCACGCGCATTGCCTCCAAGCAGTCGCCGCACCGCACGGTGCAACTGCTCAACGAGATCTTCTCCGGTTTCGACCGCATCGCCGAGCAGCTCGAACTCGAAAAGATCAAGACGATCGGTGACGCCTACATGCTCGTCAGCGGCGTGCCCGTGATGCGCAACGACCACGCGGACGCCTGTGCCGCCGCCGCTTTCGAGATGCTCGAAGCCGTGCGCGTCTTCAATCGGCGCCACCAGCTCGACTGGAACATCCGCATCGGCATGAACAGCGGTCCGGTCGTCGCCGGCATCATTGGCACCAAAAAATTCTCGTACGACCTCTGGGGCGACACCGTCAACATTGCCAGCCGCATGGAATCCCAGGGCCAGCCCGGCAAGATCCAGGTCTCCGAGATCACGATGAAGCTGCTCGGCGACAAGTTCGAGTTCGAGCCGACCGGCCAGATCGACCTGAAAAGTTCGACCCGGATGCAGGCCTACCTGCTCCGCCGGAAGGGCGAGCGGAAATAAGTTTAAGCTTGGTGAAGGGCCGGTCTCCCGACCGGCTGCATTGGCCCAAGACGATCGGCCCGGAAGCCGACCATCGAACTAGCGCCTGCCCGTGTCGGGCTGAGGTACGGGCCTGCCTACTCAACGCCCGCCATGCCCACCCAGTCCCGCATCACCCCCGCGCCGCCCACTTGAACACCAGCGTCGTGAGGCCCGGCAGCGTCAGGCTGAGCGAGTTTTCGTAGCCGTCGGCCAGCGCGGTCGACGACTGCTTGCCGCCATGGTTGCCGAACCCGGTGCCGCCGTAATACGTCGAATTGGTGTTCAGCACTTCCTTCCAATACCCGGCGTGCGGGACGCCGACATGGTAGCGCGTGCGCGTCACCGGCGTGAAGTTGCTGATGACGAGGTAAGCCGCCCGGTTGGCTTCGTCGACCCGGAGAAAGCTGATGACGCTGTGGTCGCCGTCGGTGCAGTTCACCCAGCGAAAGCTGCCCGGCCGGAAATCGTTCTCGCTGAGCAGCGGTTCGCCGACATAGAGGCGGTTCAAATCGCGCACCAGGTGCCGGAGCCCCTCGTGTTCCGGGTGCTGGAGGAGGTGCCACTCGAGGCTGTCGTCGTGGTTCCATTCGCCCCGCTGGCCGAATTCGCCGCCCATGAACAGCAGCTTCTTGCCGGGGTACAGCCAGATGTACCCATACAGGGCGCGCAGGTTCGCCGCCTTGTCCGCAAGGCTGCCCGCTCCCATCTTCGTCAGCATCGAGCCTTTCAGGTGCACGACCTCGTCGTGGGAGTAGACGGAAATGAAGTTTTCCGAGTACTGGTAGATCATCCCAAACGTCAGCTTGTCGTGCGACCACTTCCGGTGGACGGGATCCTTTTGGAAATATGCGAGCGTGTCGTGCATCATTCCCATGTTCCACTTGTAGTCGAAGCCCAGCCCGCCGTCGCGCGTGGGGCGGCTGACCATGGCGAAGGCCGTTGACTCTTCGGCAATCGTCACGGCGCCGGGGTAGTAGTGGTGCACGAGGTCGTTGACCTGCCGCAGGAAGTTAATGGCGTCGATGTTTTCGCGGCCGCCGTACTGGTTGGGAATCCATTCGTCCGCCTTCCGCGAATAGTCGAGGTACAGCATCGAAGCCACCGCATCCACCCGGAGGCCGTCGATGTGGTAACGCTCGAGCCAGGACAGCGCGCTGCCGATCAGGAAGCACCGCACCTCGTGCCGGCCATAGTTGAAGATCAGCGTGCCCCAGTCCATGTGCGCCCCCAGCCGGGGGTCGGCATGCTCGTACAGATGGGAGCCGTCGAACTGCGCCAGCGCAAAGGCATCCCGCGGGAAATGCGCCGGCACCCAGTCGACAATGACACCGATGCCGCGTTGGTGCAGGTGGTCGACGAAGAACTGGAAATCCTCCGGCGTGCCCCAACGGTGCGATGGCGCGAAATAGCCGGTCACTTGGTAACCCCACGATCCGGTGAAGGGAAACTCGCTCACGGGGAGCACCTCGATGTGCGTGAAGCCCATCTCGACCGCATAATCCGCGAGCAGCGGCGCCAGTTCGCGATACGTGTACGGCCGATTGGCCTCGGCAGCGTTGCGCCTCCAGGAACCGAGGTGCACCTCGTAGATCGACATCGGGTGATCCGGCCGGCCGGCCTGCCCCCGGCGTTTCTCCATCCACGCGCCGTCGCCCCACTGGTATCGGTTCACGTCGCAGACGATCGCCGCATTGTTCGGCGGTGACTCGAAGAATGTACCGTACGGATCGGTCTTCATCCGCATGTGGCCGTGATGGTCCCAGATGGCGAACTTGTAGAGCTCGCCCTCCTGCGCCCCCGGCACGAACAGTTCCCAGACACCCGAAGCGCCCAGTGGCCGCATCGGATGATAACGCGGGTCCCAGTTGTTGAAATTCGCCACCACCGACACGCGCGACGCCGCCGGCGCCCAGACCGCGAAC
Source organism: Lacunisphaera sp. (assembly GCA_035549095.1). Lineage (GTDB taxonomy): Bacteria > Verrucomicrobiota > Verrucomicrobiia > Opitutales > Opitutaceae > Lacunisphaera. The sequence goes on from DASZRV010000046.1 coordinate 78,259, forward strand.
GCCACGCCGGGCACATCGCCCATCATCCGCGGATGCGCCCCCAGCTTCTCGTAGACCCGATGTTCGTTGCCTTCGTTAAAAAGATAGAGGTCCTGCGGCGACAGCGACGGCAGAAATGAGTAGGCGTTGTACACCTGGTGGATGTCGCCCCACGAGGTCTCGTATCGCAGCTGGTAGCGGAAAACCTTTTTGCCGGGAATGAAGACCTCGAAGAATCCTTCCGGCGCCAGCCGCGTCATCGGGTAAGCCGGCGTCCCGGGCCCGTCGAGCTCCACCACTTCGCAGCGTACCGCGGCGCGGATGAACGCCCGCACCACCACGCCATTGCGCCGGCCGTGTTTCATCGGGTGCATGCCGAGCCATCCGTGCGGATTGGCCTGGTGATTGCCGAGGAAGGCGTTGAGCTCGTTCTGCGGGATGATCACGGGATGGTGGTTGGGTTACTGTGTTCGCGGCCGTCCGCTGCGTCTAGCCGAAATCCGTTCGCCGGCCCGCGCGCCACGCCGCCGGGTGCGAACCAAGCATCGCCGCGCCTGTCCATCCGGGTTCTCCGCGCCGCGCTGATGTCGCGCACGGGAAATCTCGTTGCACCCTCCCCCTCCGCCCGCCACTTCAGTGCCATGACCTCCTCCCGACTGCGCCGGCGCCTTGTTCTCTGCGCGGCCGCATTGTTGCTGGCCGGGAGTCCGGGGCTGCGAGCCCAGGAAGCGCCGGTTATCACGGGCAAGACGGTCACTTCCGACCTCGCGACCGGTGAAACGGTCCTCACCGGCAACGCCCGCATTGTACACGGCGACACGATCCTCACCGCCGACGAGATCCGCTACAACACCGCCACGGGCGAGGCCGTGGCGACCGGACATTTCAACCTCACGACGGGCCAGCGCCGGCTGGTGGCCGACCGCGGCACTTACAACCTGGCGACCCGGCAGCTCCATGTCGTCAATCTCCGCATCGGGCAGTTTCCGATCTATCTTTCGGGCGAAACGGTCAACGGCACGCTCGATGAGCTCGTGTTCACGAACGCCACGGTCTTCTTCCGCGAGAACGCGAGCTACACGCCCTCCCTCCACGCCCGTCACCTGACTTATGCCCGCGGCCGGATTGTTCGGGCCGACGGCCTCAGCCTCGGCCTGCTCGGCGGACACTTCCTGCCGGTTCCGCAATTCGAGCAGGCGCTCGACACGCCGTACGTTTCCTACGTCAGCGCCAGCGCCGGATACCGCGGCAACCTTGGCGTCTTCGGCCTCGCCGGGCTGCACCTGCCCGTCACCAACAACCTGAAGCTGGGCGCCGACGCGGGTTTCTACACCTCGCGCGGCCTCATGTTGGGACCATCGGGGCGCTACCACGACACGACCGCCGACAGCTCGATCGAGGGCTGGTTCAAGTCGGGTTACATTTATGATTACGGCAGCCGGGGCCACGACATCCTCGGCCAGCCGATCCCGCACGGCCGCTCGTATTTCGAATGGGAGCACCGCCAGAACATCGGCGAACATTTCTCGCTCAATGGCCAGTTCAACTACTGGAGCGATTCGGCCATCCTGCGTGATTTCGAGAACAAGGCGTTCCGCAACGTGCAGCAGCCCGACTCCTTCCTCGAGGCCGCCTACACCGGCGACAACTATGTGCTCAGCGCCTTCGCCCGGTTCCATCCCAATCAGTATCACCGGGTCCAGGAACGGCTGCCCGAGCTGCGCTTTGACCAGTTGCCCGCCGCGCTGCCACTCGGCTTCACGGAGCGCTTCTCCGCCAGCGCCGCCGTGCTCCAGTCGGATGCGTTCGGCACCGCGCCCGACCTTCGCACCAACCGGCTTGACGCCTACTATGGCCTCGAGCGCACCCTGGCCCCAACCCCGTGGCTAGCGATCACGCCGGTCGCCGGCGGCCGCGTGACCTACTATTCCGACGCGCTCAACGGACGCTCCACGTACACCCGGACGCTCGGCGAGGTCGGATTCGACGCGCACCTTCTCGCCAGCGGCACCTTCGATTACAGGAATCCGCTCTGGGACATCGACGGCCTGCGTCACCTCGTGCAGCCGGCGCTCTCCTATCGCTACGCGCCGGAAGCCGCCGAGGGACGCGCCTACATCCCGCCAATCGACAGCCGGGCGTTTTCCACTTACCTCCAGCCACTCTCGATCGCCGATTCCCGCAACATCGACGACCTGGCGGCCCTCAACACCCTCCGCCTTTCCCTCAACAACACGCTGCAGACCCGCGATGCGAAGTATGGGTCGCGCGACCTCGCGTCGCTCAATTTCGCCGCCGACTACCGCTTCGATCGCGCCACCGCAGCCCACGCCCTCTCGGATCTCTACACCGAGTTCGCCCTCCAGCCCGCCCCGTGGCTGCGTTGGGAGGTCTTCCACCGTTTCGACCCGCATCAAACCAGGCAGCAGGAACTCAACACCGGGCTGACCATCGCCGACCAGGAATGGTGGTCCGCCCGCGTGGCGACCCATTACCTGCGCGGCAATTACGAGGAGTACTACCTGGAGTATCGCCAGCGCCTGAACGAGGTCTGGGACGTGGCCGGCCAGTGGCGCTACGACGCGCGGAACCGCCGCTTCGACGAGCAGAGCTACGGCGTCTGGCAGCGCCTCGGGCAAACCTGGGCGGTGAAATATGAGGTCTCCTGGTTCTCCGGTCCGCGACGAGAAAGCGCGTTTGCCCTCAATGTCCAGGTCGACCTGATGAAGTTTTGAGCACAAAGCCCACGGAGAAAACGAAGACGGAGTCAGCATCTGGATCCTGCTCCTGGCCGCGTGACCTTCGCGTCCTCCGTGGTTGATTCCCGCCCGTGAATCCGAGCATCGCCGCCAACCAGCAACGCCTCGCCTTGGAGTTTGTGTCGGCGCTGCGTCCGCACGTGCGCCGCGACAGCTCGCTGCCGCGTCGCATCAAGGAAATCTTCGCGCGCAACCGCGCCATCGGTTCGCGCGACCGCAAACTTTACCGCGAACTCGTCTACACCTGGCTGCGCTACCTGCCTTGGATCGACCCGCTGCTGGATGCGAATCCCGCCCTCGCCGCGCGAGTCACCGCCTGGCTGGCCCCCGAGTTGAAACCGACCGCGCCGTTTCGCGCCGCGATTTGCGCCGATTGGCCGGCCGTGCCTTCCACCCTCCAGGGCAAGGCGGACCTCCTCGGATCGTTGGTGCCCGGACACCGATTTGCCCCCGAGGCGTTGCTTCCCGGTTGGTTTCGCGACCATTGCCCGGCCATCTTCACCGCCCCGCATCTCGACGCCCTGAACAGCCGCGCGAACATTTGGGTCCGATTGCAGTGCAACGACCGCGAACTCGTGCTCGGCGAGTTTCGGGCCCGCGGCTGGGAATTCTCCGTCTCGGACGACTTCCCCGCAGCTGTACGCCTGCCGCCGAACGCCGAGGTCGCCGATACGGATGCCTATCGCCGCGGCTTTGTCGAGATCCAGGACCTCGGCTCGCAACTCGTGCTTGCCCACGCCCCGATTACCCCCGGCGGACGCTGGCTCGATGCGTGTGCCGGTGCTGGCGGCAAGACCCTGCAGCTCGCCCGCCTCGTGGGCTCCGCCGGGCAGGTCGACGCCACCGACATTCGTCTCGAAATCCTGGACGAGTTGCGTGACCGCGCCCAACGCGCCCGCCTGGACAATGTGCGCATCACGAACACTCCGGGCACCGACTATGACGGCGTCCTGGTCGACGCCCCGTGCTCGGGCTCCGGCACGTGGCGGCGGCAACCGCATCTCAAATGGTATGTGACTCCGGAGTCCGTTGAGGCCTTTGCCCGGACCCAGCGGGAGATCCTTTCCGCCCAGTCGAGGCGCGTAAAATTGGACGGACTGCTCGTCTACGCCACGTGCTCCCTCAGCCATTACGAGAATCACGATGTCGTCCAAAACTTCCTTCAGACGCATGCCGACTTCACGGTTGTGAAGCCGGGGGTCCCGCTCGGGAGTGTGTTCGACGGCGCCGGTTCCACCTTGCTGCCGGGCACGCGCGATACGGACGGCTTCTATGTGTCGGTGCTTCGCCGTCGGTGAGCCGATTCTGGCGCCCAGTCGGTGGCGATGGCGGCATTTGACCTCGCCATGCGAGTTCCGGACAATGACCGTAGGCTGAACCGCAACGAACGACTCCTGCCATGATCATCGCCAGCGCCAACCCCCCGCGACAGCTGGTGCAGGTGCGGATGCTCGGTCACGTCGTGCCCGTCCAGGTAGCCCAGGGCTGTACGGAACTGACCTCACTGCTCGCGGGAGTCGCGGATGGTTTCATGCTGTTGGTCGACCTGAGCGAACTCGAGTCCATGGACATCGCCTGCGCCGCGGAAATGGGCCGGATCATGGAACTGTGCAGCCAGCACCGGGTGGGTTTGGTGGTCCGGGTGGTGCCGGACCCGACAAAGGATATCGGCATGAACATCCTCTCGGCATTTCATTACCATCATCGTCCACGCATCGTCACGTGCCGGACATTGCTCGAAGCCGGACAGGCCCTCGGGCTTGATCAGCCCACCACGCAACCCGAACGTACCGGGACCTCAAGACCGCCCGGTCAACCTTGAGCGCATCCGGGGTTTGACCCCGAAGGTCAGCCTCGTAGCTTGTCCGGGCTCACCCCATGCCCGCTTATACCCTAAAAGTGAATGGGCAGACCCGCAAAGTGGAGGCTGCGGCCGACACCCCGCTGTTGTGGATCCTGCGCGACCACCTTGATCTCGTCGGCACGAAGTACGGCTGCGGCATCGGCCAGTGCGGCGCCTGCACGGTCCACTTGAACGGCGTGCCGATGCGTTCCTGCCAGCTCATGGTTTCCACCGTGGTCGGCGGCGAGATCACCACCATCGAGGGCCTCGATCCCGCCGGCCAGCATCCGCTGCAGCGCGCCTGGTGCGACCACGACGTGCCCCAGTGCGGCTATTGCCAGGCGGGACAGATCATGACCGCCGCCGCTTTTCTCAAGTCCAACCCGAATCCGAGCGACGATGAGATCTATGGTGCAATGGCCGGCAACCTCTGCCGCTGTGGCACCTACGCCCGCATCCATGCCGCCATCAAACAGGCCGCCGGTGCGCCTGAAGGAGGCGCAAAATGAAAGCGTCGACCCGTCCCGCCCCTCAGCCTTCCGATGCCGCGGACGCATTCTCCCGGCGCGATTTCATCCGGGTATCGGGCCTGGCGGGTGGCGGCTTCCTGCTCAGCCTTGCCCTGCCGGGTGAGGCGTGGGCGCAGTCGGGCCAGCCGCTCGACGACTCGACGCGGGCCTTCACCCCGAGCCCATTCATCAAGATCACGCCGCAAGGCATCATCACGATCCTCGCAAAAAATCCGGAGACCGGACAGGGCGTGAAGACTTCCCTGCCAATGATCGTGGCCGAGGAACTGGATGCCGATTTTGCGACCGTCGTCATCGAGCAGGCCGGCTTGCGCGGCGATGTCGGCCCGCAATTTGCCGGCGGCAGCCGCTCCACCCCTGACAACTACCTGCGGCTGCGCCGCGCCGGCGCCACGGCCCGAGTGATGTTGATCGAAGCGGCGGCCCAGATGTGGAAAGTTCCGGCCGCCACGCTCACGACGGCCCATGGCCAGGTGATCAACCCGGCCACCGGTGACCGGTTGACTTATGGCCAGCTTGCCAGCAAGGCCGCCACCCTGCCCTTGCCCGACGAGAATACGGTCAAGCTCAAGAGTGAAGCCGACTTCAAGATTCTCGGCTCACGCGTCGGCGGCATCGACAATCCCCGGATCGTCACCGGTCAGCCCTTGTTCGGCATCGACCAGAAGCTGCCGGGCCTGGTGTACGCCGCCTATGAAAAATGCCCCGTCTTCGGCGGCAAGGTGATCAGCGCCAACCTCGACCGCATCAAGGCGCTCCCCGGCGTGCTCGATGCCTTTGTGCTCGAGGGCACGGACAACATCAACGGCCTCAACCCCGGCGTGGCCATCGTGGCCCGCTCCACGTGGGCGGCCTTCGCGGCCAAACGCCAACTTCAAGTGGTCTGGGACGAAAGCGCCGGCGAGGGCCACACCACGGACACCTATGCCGCCAAGGCAGCGGAACTCGCCAAGACCGGCGGAACCAACGTCCGCCACGACGGTGATGTCGACGCGGCCTTTGCGGCGGCCGCCCAGGTGGTCGAGGCCGCGTACACTTATCCTTTCCTCAACCATGCGACCCTCGAACCGCAGGGTTGCACGGCCTGGGCGAAGGATGGTGGCATCGAATTCTGGACCACGTCACAGACGCCGGGCTCCGGCCAGGACCTCGTCTCCCGCACGCTCAACATTCCCAAGGAAAAGCTGAAGTTGAACATGGTCCGCGCCGGCGGCGGCTTTGGACGCCGGCTGGCGAACGACTACATGGTCGAAGCGGCCGCCATCGCGCTCCGAACCAACGGCGCGCCGGTGAAGCTGACCTGGACGCGCGAAGACGACATGCGTCACGATTGTTTCAGCCGCCCGGGCGGATTTCATTTTCTCAAGGGGGCGGTCGACACGCAGGGCAAACTGTCCGCGTGGCGCAACCATTTCGTCACCTTCGGGTACAAGAGCAGCGAGAAAGTCGCCTCCAGCGCCGACCTGAGCCCGGACGAGTTTCCGGCCCGCTTCCTTGCCAATTACCGGTTCGACCAGTCGATCATCTCCACGATCGTGCCGACCGGCCCGATGCGGGCGCCGCGCAGCAATGCCCTGGCGTTCGTCATGCAGAGCTTCATCGACGAACTCGCCCACGCCGGCGGCCGCGATCCCGTCGAATTCCGGCTCGAGTTGCTGGGCGAGGATCGCGTCGTTCCACCCGGTGGCCCGCAGCGCGGTCCCGCCTACGACGCCACCCGCATGAAGAACGTCGTGCGCCTCGCGGCCGAGAAATCCGGCTGGGGCCGGAAGCTGCCCAAGGGCGAAGGCATGGGCGTGGCGTTTCACTTCAGCCATTCCGGCTATATCGCGATGGTGGCGGAGGTGGCGGTCGCGCCGGACGGCACGCTGAAGGTCCGGCAGTTCACCGCGGCGGTCGATGTCGGCCCGATCATCAACCTCAGCGGCGCCGAGAACCAGGTGCAGGGATCGATCATTGATGGCATCAGCTCCGCCTGGCTGCAGGAATTGACCTTCGATCGCGGCCGCGCCGTGCAGGGCAACTTCGATACCTATCCGCTGCTGCGCTCGACGGAGACGCCGCTCATGGCGGTGCATTTCCTGCAGAGCAAAAATCCGCCCACCGGTCTCGGCGAACCGGCCTATCCGGTGGTCCCGCCGGCTCTGTGCAATGCGATCTTTGCCGCGACGGGGAAACGCATCCGCCAGCTGCCGATCACCCGCAACGACCTGCGGTGGGCCTGAGGCGACGATCGGGGCGAGCCAAGTGCGAAACTCCCGGCCCCGTTTCAAGGCGCACGCAGCGTCTTGAGCTTCCGCATGTCGATCACCAGGTCGAAAGCGCCGCCCGCCGGCTCATCGAAGCCGGAGGCAAAGGTGTAGCTCATGCCCTTCGGCAGCTTTGCCCCGTAGCGGTCGCGCATCGCGGCCTTGAACATCTCCTTCGCCGCTTCGTCCGTCCCGGCCGCGATCGAGCCAAATTCGTCGGCAAAGATGCGGTCGGTCGAACGATCAGCCGGCCGGGCGAGCACGCAATAGACCTTGGTGTCAGCCTTGAAACTGGTGCGATTGACGGCGTTCTGGACGAGCTCCCACTCGTTGCCCTGGGGTTCGGCGATGAGACCGAGCGAATTCCGGTGCGCGGTCCACGCCGCAACGCCCACCAGAACGGCCAGTGCCGCGTAATAGGCCGGGAGCTTAAGGCGGCCGATCGTGCGCAGCGAGCGCAGGGCGAAGACGACGAGCACGAGCACCAGTCCGGCGAGCGGGAACAACGTGCGATAGCCGGCGGTGCGCTCGGCCGAGACCAGATTGACCGCATGCGCGAGGAAGGGCGCGGCCACGGCGCAAAGCAGCCAGCGGCGACCAAGGCTCGCCTCGGCTTTCACGCCGGCACGCCAGGCAAAGCCAATGACCGCCACGACCAGCACGATGGCGCCCCAAAAGATGCCCGCGCCGAGGTTGAAGTCGTCCCGCAGCGCATAGAGCGCGAGCGCATCGGGCAGCGGCTGCCAGAAGAACCAGCCCAGCTTGGTCAAGAGGTTGGATTCGAGCTGCAGGCGCCCGGTTTCGTGAAAGACGCCATTGTTGAACATCATCCGGACCACCAGGTAACTGAAGGCCATGCCCAGTCCCAACGCCGCCAGGTGCATGGCGCACCATTTGAGGTCGGTCAGCGATTCGCGTCCGCTGCGCACGAGCAGCACCGCCGCAATCGGCGCGATCGCAAAGAAGGCGTTCGCCTGGTAGATGAACGCCGCCAGGCTGTAGATCAGGCAGCCGCCGAGGAGGGCGACCATGCGCTTGAGCCCGCCGCGCTCCAGTTCGGTCTCGATCGCCGAGAAGCCGGCGACCGAGAGCAGCAACGCGAGCACAAAGGGCCACGCCGAGGCCCAGCTCGCCATCACCTGCCCCGCCGGCAGCAGCACGATTCCCAATCCAATCGCCGCCGCCTCGATCTCGGACCAACCCGATTGGAACAGCTGGCGCCACAGGGCGATGCCGAGCAGCGTCATCAACGCGACGGAAAGGAAACGCAACAATGGCAGACGCGTGATGTCGTTCACCACGTTGAAGGTGGTCTCGATCAGCGCCCCGGCGAGCGGCCGGCCCTGCGAGGCCATCTGGTGGACAATTTTGCTGGGCTCCTCCCGCGCTTCGCGGGTGTTCGCGTAGTCGTCGCGAAAGCCGAACTCGTGAAAGATCGTTTGCGAGTAAACCAGGAATGGCGTCAGCAACAGCACGTAAAGGCAGATGCGGGTGCGAATCATCAGAGGGTCATCTCCTGCTGGTCGGTTTCTGGCTTAATGCCGAGAAACCGTCCATATCGTTCAAGCCAATCGTCGATTTTTACGAGATAATAGTCGGCATCGTAAGGCATGCTCGCCGGATCGAACGCCGCCACCGGCTGCGCCCGCTGCCAGTCGGAGGCCTGCCCCTTCGCCTTCGGCCCGATGAAGTAGGTCACGCGCTCCCCCATGCGCGGCCGCGGGTTCATGCGCAGGGCCACCTCGGCGGCGGCGCGCCGGGGCTTCCCGCCCCCGGCCACCCATTGTTCGTAGGCCTCGGGGTTCTGGCTCAGCGTCTCCGCCTTCGCCAGCTCCGCCACCGGCAGCTCGCGCGCAGCGATCGCCTGCCGCAGCCGCTGTACTTCCGTCACCGGGGATTCCACGGATACGCCGAGGAGAAACGAGATCAACTGGTCGCCGAGCCGCTTGAGGAAGGGCTCGATCCCGCGCGACCGCAGCGCCGAGCCGCGCAGCGTGATCTCGCCGCCGGTGGCCAGGGCGTAGTTCTTGGCCTTGTAGCAAAACATCGCGTCGTACGCCCCGTCGAACTCGAGCTCGATTCCCGGCGGCAGGATCGTTGCGACCAGCGCGAGTAGTTCCTCCGGTTTGGCAAAATAACTCTCGGCAGAAAGATAGATGCCATCGGTGTCGGCTTCGAGGATCACGCAGCCGTGCTTCTCGAATTCCGCAATGAGCGATTGCAGCAGCTCACGGCCGCGCCGGGTCACCTCGGCCGCCAGTTCGCCGTCGCCAAACCGCGCCGCCGAGAAGCCGAGGTAGCCGTAGAACGAGTTGATCAGGATCTTGAACGTGGCCTGACGGGCCTGCGCCTCGTCGCGCTCCGCCGCGGTCGGCGCCGTCCGCGCCAGCTGCTTGTATTTGAGGCGGTACTCGCGCAGGCGGCGCAGCAGCGGGATGAAAACGCCGAGCGTGTCGCCTTTGGGATTTCGTCCCATCTGGAGCAACAGGCTCGGGTACAGTGAGGCGACGTCGAAGTGCAGCACATGGCGGAAGACACCCTCATGGAAGCTGCGCGTAAATCCGCCTTCAAAAGTCTCGATCTCCCCCAATGGCGCCGGGCAGCTGGCCCGGGCATGGAAATACTCCTCGAGGAATAACAGGTCGATTTTCCCGGCGGTCCCGCGGAGCGCCGCCTCCTGGAGCAACAACGGGAAGGCCCGCGCCTGCTCGAAATAGGTTGGCACCAGCACGTCGGCGAGCCCCTTGGTCTCGCGCAGGTCGTCGGCCAGATATGCCAGGAACCGCTCCCGGTCGCCGCGAAACGCGTCCTGGATCCGGCCGCCCTCGATGTAGGTGCGGCCGGCACCCGCTTCCGGCGTGATGCCGAAATAGACGGCCGCGTCCTTCAGGCCGTAGCCCGTCATCTCGCGGGCGGTGATGTCGTAAAGCTGCACCAGCAGGTACGTGTCGATCACCGCCCGGCCGGGCAGGTCGCACCGGGGAAAGTCGATCCAGCGCTCGGCCACTTTCAGGCGGCTGTTGCGGAATTCCGCTGTCAGGCCGAAGCGGCCCCAGGCGCACGGCACCTTCAGACGGCGGCAGCGCACCCGCAGAAAATCGAGGTCAAACTTGAAGAGGTTGTGCCCCTCGACGATGTCCGGGTCGATCTGCCGGAGCAGGTCGTTGAAGGCGAGCAGCAGGCGCTTCTCGCCCGCATCGCTTTCCTCCTCCAGCACCAGGAGTTCGCGGCGTCCGCCGCTCTGCAGCCCGATGGCCAGCACCCGGTCGCCGGGTTTGCGGGGATCGCTGAACAGGCCCGCCGTCTCGGCGCCGGTCTCGATGTCCAGCTGGCAGCGGCGCGCCTCGGTGAAGTGCATGTCCGCATAAAGCCGCGCGCGCCGTTCCAGCAGCCACTGGCTCTCGTACGGCCGGATCACGTCGGTCGGCACGCCTTCGCGCATGGCCTTCAGGAACTCCTCAAAGGCGCCGAGCGACGCCGCCTGGGCCAGCCAGCGAAACGCGCCGTCGCCCGCCAGCGGCGTGAGACTCACGCCGGCATGGCTGACTTCCGCGGCGAGCCACGCAAAGGGGCGGAATGTCTCCGCCCGTTCCAGCCGGCCGCCGCCCGGCGTGGCCACGCAGACGTGCGCCTGGCCGTCGTCGCCGATCCAAAGCCCGCAAAGCGTCTCACCGTTAGCTACAGCCATGGAGGTGGAGCGAACAACCCGCCGGGGCAAACGTCAACGGCGGTCCGCCGCCGCGCGCGGCTTCAAAACGGACGGAACAACACCATCACCATCGCCACCAGGATCAGCGTCAGGGTGACAAAGCTCAACAGGCCGCGCAGGTGTGCCCGGCGGTACACCACACCCGACATGGCTGCGACCCCCGCCCAGCACACCAGCTTCACGATCACCCAGCCGCTGGCGAACGGGATCTTTTGGATCGCCAGCATCCCGAAGCCCGTCACCAGCATCAACAGGGCGGCGATGCCGGTGATCATCAGCGTGCGCTTCCGGTTCACCGGGTCCGGGTTGGCAAAAGCCATGAAGGTTTGCGCCGTCAGCACGATCAGGGCGAACAGGTGGAGCAGTTTGTAGAAGAGGAGCTTGTCCATGCGAAGAAAGGAGTGACACCCCGACTGTGCCGTGCGCCCCAAGGCTCATGTCCTTTTTAAGTTTAAGGTGGGCACCGCCCGACGATCTTCTGCCTTCCGGTTTACGGCCTGGCATCGAACCGCCTGTCGGCAGCTCCCAAATTATAGCAAAGGCAAAGAGCGGTAACAGGGCACCTCGAACACTACAGGGTGTCGGCGAGGACCCTACCCCTCCGCCTTCCCCCGTCAAATGCGAACCCGACGGGAAAAAACTTTTTCTTGCGCCACACCTTCTCCCCGCGCCGGCCGAAATCCCATCCACGGACCGTCGCTCATTCCATCACGGTGGGGTCCAGATGCTGCACGATCAACTCCTGCAACGTGGCGAGGAATACATAGGCGGCGAAGGCCTTCCGCTGCTTTGCCGGCAGTTCGTCCAGCGGCACCGCACTGCTTTCCAGCGCCTCATCGGCCAGACCTTCGAGATGCCTGGCCCGGAGCCGCAGGCGCACGGCTGCGCACGCCCGCAGGATGGCCTCGGCGTTCGTCGGGTCGAGCGGCAGGACTCCGGTCGCGAAGAACTCGTGGCCGAAGAGCCCGAGGAACACCCCGAGGTCGGTGTTCTGCCCCTGGAGCAGCTCTTCCTTCCAGCCGGCGCTGAACTCTTCCTCGTGATCGGGCACCGGCGCGAGGGTCGCGAGTTCGGGCCGCAGCTCGTCGGCCGCCTCACGGATCACGTCCAGCAGCGGCGCGACCGCCTCCAGGTTCAGCTTCACCTCGACCCGCTTCATGATCCTCCGCCCTGCCCGCGCTCGCCGGCCTCCAGCACCGCCGTCAGGTGCCACTGCTGCAGTGTGAACACGTAGGCCTCGGCTTGTTCGCGCACGCCGGACCAGACGACCGACCGCCCCTCCTCGTGCACTTCGAGCATGTGCTTGCGTGCGGTCATCTCATCGAAGCCGAAGACTTTTTTGAACACCATGACCACATACGACATCAGGTTTACCGGGTCGTTCAACACGACCACGTGCCAGACGTCCGCCAGCCGGGTTTGCGCGGCAGTCGAAGATTCGGGTTGGGTTCGCGTTTTCGTCGCCAAAAAGATCATGCGGGCCGGGCCGCCGCGCGCACCGCCTGGGTCAGTGCCGCTTCGGCCCCGGCGATCGCCACCTTAGCCACGTCGCGGGACGCGCGCCACTTCATCTCGAAGATTCCTTCCTTCAGGCCCCGGCCGCCGACCGTCAGCCGCAAGGGCAGCCCGATCAGGTCGGCGTCCTTGAACTTGACGCCGGGCCGTTCGGTCCGGTCATCGACCAGCACGTCGGCGCCGGCCGCCTCGCAGATGCGCGCGAGCCGTTCACACAGCTCCTTCGCCGCGGCGTCGGCCGGGTCGAGGTTGACGATGAGCACCTGCCAGGGCGCGACAGCCCAGGGCCAGATGATGCCGTCGGCGTCGTTGCTCTGCTCGATGACCGCCTGCACCGTGCGGCTGATGCCGATGCCGTAGCAGCCCATCACCATCGGGTGGGATTGCTTCTGGTCGTCGGTGTAGACGGCGCCGAACTTTTCCGAGTACTTCGTCCCGAGCTTGAAGATGTGGCCGACCTCGATGGCGCGCTCGATCTTGAGCGGCTTCCCGCACTTCGGGCACGGCTCGCCGGCCTGCACCGAACGGAAATCGCCCCACTGCGTCACCGCGAGGTCCCGCGCCACGTTCACATTGCGCAGGTGGAAACCGTCCTTGTTGGCGCCCGTGGTGCCGTGGCCCACCAGCCGGATGGCGTGATCGGCGTAGATGCCCGCCAGCGCGCCGGGATTCTTGATCGTCCCGCGCACCGTGCCGAGCGAGCCGGGCTTCGCACTCATGATCGGCTCGATTTCCTCGGGCGTGGCCGGCCGCCACAACTGGAACCCGAGCGCGCCGAGCTTTGCCTCCTCCAGTTCGTCGCAGCCGCGCAGGACGACGAGAAACGGCTTCCCATCGCCGACGTAGACGAGGGTCTTGAATTGCTTGTCGGGTGCGACGTTGTACGGCGCCTCAGCCAGCGCAGCGATTGTGACGACCCCGGGCGTGGCGAATTCCTCCAGCGCACCGGCCGGAGCCGCGTCCACCAGGTCCTTGGGCACAAGCCCGCTGGTCGCCTTCTCGCGGTTGGCCGCGTAGCCGCTGTCCGGACAATACACGAGGTCGTCATCACCGACGGGCGCGGGCACCATGAATTCGTGCGAGTAACTGCCGCCCATGACGCCCGTATCGGCCTCGACCGCAACGGTCTTCAACCCGCAACGCGAGAAGAACGCCGTGTAGGCCCGTTTCATCCGGTTGTAGCTCTCGATGGCGCCGTCGTCCGTCGCGTCGAAGCTGTAGGCGTCCTTCATGATGAATTCCTTAGCGCGCATCAGTCCATACCGCGGGCGGATCTCGTTCCGGAACTTGGTGCCGATCTGGTAGAAGTTCTTCGGCAGGTCGCGATAGCTCGTGATTTCGTTCTTCACCAGCGGGGTGATGATCTCCTCGTGCGTCGGCCCGAGGACGAATTCCGGCTCCTTCGCGCGGCCCTTGCCCGAGCCGGCGTGGTCAACGCGGAACATGATTTCGCGGGCGGCGTTCCACCGCGGTCCCTCCTGCCAGAATTCGGCGGGATGGATGAACGGCATCATCAGCTCAATCGCGCCCTCGCGATCCATCTCCTCGCGGCAGATCTGGCTGACCTTCTGGACGACGCGCAATCCCGCCGGCAGGAAGCTGTACAGCCCACCGCCCAGTTTCCGAACCAGACCCGCCCGCACGAGCAGCTTGTGCGACGCGATTTCGGCGTCCGCCGGGCTCTCCTTGAGCGTGGGAATGAACGTCTGCGACCAATATTTCATGCAGGCCGCACGAGAACAACTCCCCCATGGTGGCGCAAATGTATTTGCTCTTGCCGCGCCGTGGCGGAGCGCGTTGACCTCAACGCACTCATTTCCGGCGCCTTGAGCTCAAGCCGCCCGCCCATGCCACCGAACCGACGCCCGCCGCCCAAGCCCTGGCCGATGAAATACATCGTCCTGGCGATTCTCGTGTTCGTCGTCGTCTACACGTGGGTCAACCTGCGCTACCGCAAACCGGGTCCCGGCTATCGTCCCTACCAGGACGCGCAGGACCGCGCAACCGTGGCGCGCCTGCTCGCCGCCGGCTGGCACAAGATGCCGGTTGCGCTTGCGCGGCCGATCGAAGCTCCCGCCCTTGACGGTTCGCCGGCTGCCATCGCCCGGGACTTCCCGGGCCTCGGTGACCTCGACCAGAAATTCGCCGAGAAGCCGCACCTCTTCGCGAGCATCGATCGCGTCGTGTCTCCCGCCAGCGTCCGGCGCGGCGCCGAGTATACCGTCTACTTCACCGCCAGCGTCACCGACCTCAAGGAGGCCATGGGCGACCTCACGCTCTTCCGGCGCGACCAGGAACTCGTGCTGCTGCCCACGACCGAGCATCTGCCCGGCAAGGACCTGCGCAGCCGCTGGAACGATGCGAACTACGCCGCCAGCTTTTCGACCGCCGACCTGCCGCCCGGGCGCTACGCCGCCCGCCTGGTCGCGAAGGGCCGCGCCGCCACGTGGAGTTTCACGGTGAAGTGAGCAAGGGACAACTTTACCCGATTTGAGGGAGCCATCGATCCGGAGCCGCCGGTCGCCCGTGACAGCCTTGAACGATCCCTAGATTCTTCGCAGCGCTCAGAATGACCCTCTCTCAAATTAGTTCCCGGGACGTGTCATCCTGAGCGCAGCGAAGGATCCAGTCGAACACGTGCCCCACCCTGCCCACCGCCGCGACTGGGTCTACATTCTCACCAACCAACGCAATGGAACACTCTACGTTGGGGTGACGGGCGACCTGCATGCTCGAGTCTGGCAGCACAAAACGAAAGCAATCGAGGGATTCACGAAGTTATACGGTCTCACTCACCTGGTGCACTTCGTGGAGTATCGCGACATCGGACAGGCAATTGCCCGGGAAAAAGAAATCAAAAGGTTGGCTCCGACGACGGAAGCTCGCGCTGATCGAAGCGACCAACCCGCACTGGCATGATCTCAGAAATGGCTGGTACGAAACCAACCTGGATTCTTCGCTGCGCTCAGAATGACAGTATATCAGATCAATTTCAGAGTCGTGTCATCCTGAGCTCCGCGAAGGATCCAGACGAAGATCACCGCGCGGCCAGCCTGGTAATCCGGCGGCATCAGCGATCCCGCCCTACAAGCGGTCCGATCCCGCCTCAGACCTGCTTGGTCATGACCTTCGAGTTCCGGCCGCTTTCCTCGTAGGCCTTGAGCCGCGAGTCCGGCAGCACCGACTTGTCTGCTTCCTCGAAATTGCACACCGAAGTGAAAAACGAGACCGCCTGGGTGGACAGCGCGACCACCGTCGTCACGCCCTTCTCCTTCGCCATCATGCAGGCGTAATCGACCATCTTCTTGCCGATCCCGCGGTGGTGATAAAACGGCATCACGTAGAGCGAACCGAGTTCCGCGGACTTGGGCCGGTCCGGGTAGACGTTCAGCGACACGCAGGCGATGATGTTCTCGTCGATCTCGAACACCGAGAACTGGTCGATGTTCTTTTCGATCGCCGCCTGCGTGCGGTAGAGGAGTTCCTCGCGTTTCACGGCCTGGCGCGTGAGGTTGTGGATCGCCCGGACATCGCGCTTGGTGGCCTTGCGGATCTGCTGGTATTCGTTGCCGTGGATCAGCGTGCCCACGCCCTCGTTGGAGAAGATCTCATTCAGCAGGCCGTCCAGCAGGGTGCCATCCAGCAGATGGACCCGCGGCGTGCCGGTCTCCACGGCCCGGACCGCGTTGGCCGCGGTGCTGCGCATGGCCTCGTTGACCGACTCCGGCTTGTCCTCGAGGATGCCGCGGAGCGTCGCGGCGGAAATCTGGTGCTGCAGCTTGCCGTTGATCTCGAGGCCC
>DASZRV010000047.1:0-48765 GCA_035549095.1 Lacunisphaera sp.
ACGGAAGGTTGAGCCAGGGCGTGGCTCTCAGGCGGCGATCCCGCGGCCTCTCGACCGTCACCGGTTTCTGCTGCTTCTTTTCTGGGCTCGGTCTTTTTCATTTCCGACTACGCCATCACTCCCATCGAAGCGGCGGCGAACAGTTTAATCACCTCAACTGAGTTGAGTTTTTCAAGGTTGCGGCCCGCGCGGAGATTTGGCCGCACATCCGATTGAAAATCAACCTCCGACTTTGGCGAGTTGAGCTTTTGCAGGGTTGATTTTTACCCGCGCAAAGCTCAACTCGCTGCATCGGGCTGAGCGATGCACAACCAGCCCGTATCTTTTCCAACCTGGAAACAGGCCCTGGCCGAAGCCAGCCTCACGCCGGCCGCCAAAGCGGCTTATGAGCGAGAAATCATCTCGTTTCTCAAACACTGCAAAACTCAACGCTCCCCGGCCACGGTCCTGCTGGCCAAGCTGTACGTGGAACAACAGGAGCGGCTGAGTTCCGGCCCGGTGCGGGAGGCGCTGCGCTGGTTTTTTCGGGCGGCCCGGGCCGCGCAAAATTCCACCCCAACTCCGCAAGGCGGGCGCGACGAGCCGCCGCGGGTGTCTGCGCCGGACGCAGTCCCCGTTCCCCTTCGCCCCATGGAGCCCAGGCCGGCGCGAGCTGACCTCGGCACGAGCGATTGGGAGAACGCGTTGATCAAAACGATGCGATTGCGGGGGCTCCTCTGGCGCACGGAATACGCGTACCGGAGTTGGGCCCAACGCTTCGCCCGCTACATCGCGCCCAAGACACCCTACGCCGCCGCGGGCGAGGAAGTGCAGGCTTTCCTGACCGATCTGGCCCTGCGCGGCAGGGCCAGTGCGTCGGGCCAGCGCCAAGCGTTGAATGCCTTGGTATTTCTGATGCAGGAGGCGCTCAGCAAGGATCTCGGCGAGCTCGATTTCAAACGGGCCGTACCAAGGGAAAGGGTGCCGGTGGTCCTCACGAGCGAGGAGTGTCGAAGAGTCTTCGCCCAAATGAATGGCACCCACCGGTTGATGGCGGAGCTGGCGTACGGGTCAGGGCTTCGGTTGATGGAATTGCTCCGCCTCAGGGTGCATCATCTCGATCTTGAGCGAATGCAACTCACCGTCCGCGGCGGCAAGGGAGACAAAGACAGGGTGACGATCATACCCGAGACGCTGAAACCGGCGTTGCAGCAGCAGCTCGAGCGCCTCCGCCCGCTCCATGCGGAGGATCGAAAGGCAGGCCTGCCGGGCGTCTGGCTTCCCGAAGGGCTGGCAAAGAAATTCGGTCGAGCCGGCGAACGTTGGGAATGGCAGTGGATCTTCCCGTCACGCGAGGCGAGCCGCGACCCGGAGACGGGAATTGTGCGCCGGCACCACACGCTGGATGGCGCCTTCCAAAACGCCGTCCGCCGGGCGGCGAGTGCAGCCGGCATCAACAAACGAGTAACGCCGCATGTGTTTCGTCACAGCTTTGCCACGCACCTGCTCGAGAGCGGCACCGACATCCGCACGGTGCAGGAGTTGCTCGGGCATGCCAGCGTCGAGACCACGCAGATTTACCTGCACGTGATGAAGAAACCGGGGCTGGGGGTGAGGAGCCCGCTCGATCGCGCCTGAGCGCGGCTGAAGGAAAGCTGAGGGCTGAATGCGGTGAGCTGAGTGCCGGAATTTGCGATGAACGGAGAAGAGGGAGCAGAGACCGGTGAGCAGTGACAAATTCATCCGGGCATCCACGAAATCCGTGGTGAAAGCCACACACCCCGGCGCGGTGCGCCATCCCTCTTGATCCAGAAGAATTCAGAAGGTGACCACAGATCGACACAGATGAACACAGATTGGAATGAGGCAGAGAAAGAACAGTATGATGCTCACCCCACTGCCATGGAGAAGAGTTCTTGTTTTCCCCCGCCAACTCCCGTGCCATCTGTGTTTATCTGTGTACATCTGTGGTTCAAATGTATCGTTCCGGCTTGATAGAGGGGAGCAATGTAGATGAATCGCAGCGCGAACAAGCGAGCTGCTTCCAGGGAACCTTCCTCCGTGTCCATCCATGGAATCCGTGGTTAGTGGATTGGAGATCGCAGTTCGGAGATGGAAGATCGGAGATAGCCGCTGCCACCTTCGCGTCCGTCGCGGTTGACGAATTCGGGGCCGCGGTCGGCCGGGAGGCCGATGCTCCAGAGGCCGCCCCCCTACCCTTCCTTAGCCCTGCAAACCTTGCAGCCGCCGGGCGATGTCCCGCCGCACGCGACGATCGTGGGTGAGGATGGGATGAAACGAATACGGCAGGCGGACATGCTCGGTCCCGTCCAGGCACGCGCTTTTCGTCGGAATCACAAACGGATCCAGCGGCGACCAATAACAGACGGTCGCGATGCCGGAGAGACGCCCGGAGGTCTCGTCCAGACGCCGCAAGAACGCGCTTCCCGGCCGCATTTCCTCCGCGCCGCGGCCAGGATAAAGGAACGCCGTAAGCGTGCCCGCGTGCGGGCCCGCGAGGGAGAAAAAGGCAGCGACGCGGTTCCGCCCGTCCAACTCCTGCAGGTAATGCCGGCAAACCAGGGCGCCCATGCTGTAGCCGACCAACGCAAGCCGGCTGTCCGGCGGCAACGAGCGACTGATGAACTGGCCCAGCTGCCCCGAAAGAACCGCCAGTCCGGAACGCGCATCGGAGGGCTTCAGGCTCGGCGACAAGCACGAGTGTCCGTGCGCCGTCAGGTGACGCGACAGGCCGGACATGATCCGGGCGCTATCGAGAAATCCATGAACGAGGACGACATTCATGTCGGATGCGACATCTCGCACCTCAATCCCGACTCAGAAGAACATCGCTTCGCTCAGCGCCTGTTCGGGCAAGAGGAGGTGCGCGCCCACAGTCTGCGTGGTGCGGCCGGTGCCGAGGTCACCGACGAAGTCCGCCTCGTTCTTGTCCATGTCGGCCGACCACTGGAAGGTTTTGTGGCCGTCGGCGTAGGTGAACTCGAGGGCGAAACAACTCGGGCAGTCGAGCGCGCTGACGGTGAAGCTGATGCCGTCCGTCGTGCTGGCGCCGCACCGTACGAGGCCTTTCTTGACCCAGCCGAGCAGGCAGTTCGCCTCGGCCGCGAGGTTCGCCCGATGGCGGATCGCCACCGATTTCAGGCCGCCGATGATGAGCTCCGGCGCATAACGGCTGAGAAACTGGCCGATGTTCTGCCGCAACGGGAGCGTCCGCGAGTACGCCAGGTCGCGCACGGCCGACTGGCGCGGCCAGGTGAACGCGAGCGCGTCGTGCGACACGATCGCGCTGTCGAACATCACGCGTTGCGAGCGCGTGAGCAGGTAGACGTAGTTGGCCAGCCGCCGGCTGGAGGTGAACCGGTGCGCCCAGTAGTAGAGCGGCAGGTCAGGCGTGAGGCAGACGGACACCTGGTCCTGGAGAAAATCCTTCGCCGCGGGCGGATAGCTGAGCGCGACGATCTCGATGCAGCGCGTGTCCTCCTTCGACCGGCCCATGAAGCACTCGCCGTAGATCTTGGCGCGGATCTCGACCTTGCCGGTGTCCTCGCGCCACGGGCAAAGCACGACGACGCGGCACGGGTAACGCTGGGCCAGCCGGCGTGCGACCTGGAACTGCTCGAGCGCGTCCGCCGGCTCGGTATCGAGGCCGAAGTGCAGCACGAGGTTGAGCTGCATCGCCTTTTGCTCCTCGGCGGCGGTGTCGTGCCAGAGTCGGGCGAAGCCGGGGTTGATCTCACCGGCGGATACCTCGATCCCGGGCAGGGCGGAAAAGATGGTACTCATCGCTGAAGTGAAAAATCCAAAGGCCAAACCTCCAAAGTCCAAAAAAATTCAAATTCCAAATCGCTCAACGTCGATGGTATCGCGCAGCGGGTCGAATGCTCCGTCCTGATCATTGGTACTTCTTTGGAATTTGGCTCTTGGCGTTTAAATTCTGCTCTTGGTGTTTGGCGTTTGGAGTCTGGAGTTTGGAGTTTGGCCGTTTGCCGCGCCGAAGGCGCGGTCACGGTTCTCGCCACAGGTGTCCGTTGGCGGCGAGCAGCGCCGCCGACGACGACGGGCCCCACGAACCAGCCGGGTAGCTGTCCATGCCCTTGCGGCCCTGGGCCGCCCAGTGCTCGAGGATCGGCGTGATGAGCTGCCATGAGCGCTCGGTTTCGTCGCCGCGGATGAAGAGCGTGCCGTCCCCGATCATCGCGTCGAGCACCAGCCGCTCGTAGGCCTCGGGCGTGTTCGAACCAAAGGTCGTGGCGTAGCGGAAATTCATCTTCACCGGCTGGGTGCGCGTCTCGAGGCCCGGCACCTTGGCGTTGAGGACGAGGCTCAGGCCCTCGTCGGGCTGGATCTGGAAGGCGAGCGTATTGGGCGCGAGGTTGAAACGATCCGATTCGGCAAAGATGTTGCCCGGGGCGCGCTTGAAGCGGATGGCGATCTCGCTGACGCGGCGTGCGAGGCGCTTGCCGGAACGCAGGTAGAACGGCACGCCGTACCAGCGCCAGTTGTTGATGCTGAGCCGGAGGGCGGCGTACGTCTCGGTCGCGGACTGCGGGGCGATGTCCTTCTCGGCGAGGTAGCCGGGCACCTCCTGGCCGCCGAGCATGCCCGGGCCGTACTGCGCGCGGGCGACATCGGGGGCGGCGCCATCGAGCCGCAGCGGCTGGATGGCTTTGAGCAGCTTCACCTTTTCGTCGCGGATCGACTCGGGATCGAACGACACCGGCGGCTCCATCGCGGTGAGCGCCAGCAGCTGCATCGTGTGGTTCTGGATCATGTCGCGCAGGCAGCCGCTCTGCTCGTAGTAGCCGGCGCGCGAGCCGACGCCAACCTCCTCGGCCACGGTGATCTGCACGTGGTCGATGAAGTTGCGGTTCCACAGCGGCTCGAAGATCGCGTTGGCGAAGCGCTGCACCAACATGTCCTGCACGGTTTCCTTCCCGAGGTAGTGGTCGATGCGGAAGACCTGCGACTCCTCGAATTCGTTCAGCAGCGAGCGATTCAGGGCCTGGGCGCTGGCGAGGTCGCGACCAAAGGGTTTCTCAATGATGACTTTCGACTGGTTGACCTGCCGCACATAGCGGGCCGCGAGCCCGCTGGCGCCGAGGTTCTGCAGGATCGGCGCGAAGACCGAGGGCGGCGTCGAGATGTAGAACAACGACTGGAGCTGCTGGCCGATTTCCTTTTCGAGGCCGGCAATGCGCTGGCCGAGGCGGTCGTAGGCCGCCTTCTCGTCGTAGCCGCCGCTCACGTACAAGGTCCGCGGCGCGAGCCGGGCCCAGACCGCCGGGTCGATTTCGCGTCGCGAGAACTCCTTAACTGCGGCCTCGGCCATGGCCTGAAACTCGGCGTCGGGAATCGGTTTCCGGCCGAAGCCGATCAGGAAGAAATCCGTCGGCAGCAGCCCGTCGTGCGCCAGGTTGTAGATGGCCGGGATCAGCTTGCGGGCCGTCAGGTCCCCCGAAGCGCCGAAGATGACGACCACGGTGGGCGGCGACCCGCGATGCTTGCTCAGGCCGTGCAGGAACGGGTGACGGTTTTCTTCAGCCATACGCGGGGACGTTGTTCCGATGCCCCCACCCGGCAAGGCAATTCAGGCCCGCGGGGCGGCGGCTGGAGGTGGGGTGCCCTCACCCCGCGGGCTATGGCGTCAGGGGAACAAAGGCGACCGGGCTCCACGCGAGGGCATTTCGCCCGGAATACGGGCCCGATCAATCGTGCGCCAACAAAAAGCGAGGGCGTGGCCGGCAACCCGCGGGACGAGGGCGTCCCGCCTCCAAGTCCGCGCCGCAACCCTAGCCGGCCGCTTCGCCGTACGAGTCGCTCTGGCGCACCACCTGGTAACCCTTCGGAAAGAGCGGCACGTTTTCAAAATGCATGACTTGCGCTGGCAAACGGTCACTGAGCGTCACCTCGGCCACGTCCAGGCGAAAGGTCCGCGGCGGGCAGGTGAGCTGCGCGAGATAGGCCTGAACGGCCCGGCGCAGCACGCGCTTCTTGCGCTCGTCCACCGCATAATAGCCCGGCACCAGGGCGCCCTCGGCGCGGGCCTTCACCTCGACGAAGACGAGCACGTCGCCATCCTGGCAGACGAGGTCGATCTCCTCGCGCTCGTCGCGCGGGCTGCGCCAGTTGCGGGCGACGAGCTTGAAGCCGAGCCGGTGTTGCAGGAAGTCGAGCGCGGCCTGTTCGCCTTTCGCACCCTCGTCGGCTCGGGCCCCG
The DNA here is from genome assembly GCA_035549095.1 of Lacunisphaera sp. Classification (GTDB taxonomy): domain Bacteria; phylum Verrucomicrobiota; class Verrucomicrobiia; order Opitutales; family Opitutaceae; genus Lacunisphaera. Next base: position 6,217 of record DASZRV010000047.1, read on the forward strand.
GAGACCGCCGGCCCGCGCATGCCCTGCCAGAAATTTGAGAGCCAGCGCAGCATCGCAAGTTCGCCCTCGACCACGTGAAAATTTGCCCATACAAGCAAGAGCGTTTTTAAGTCGGTCCCACGCCGCTCGCCGGCGGCCGCCGTTCGCTCACCTCCCCTTTCTCAATGGCAACTGCAAGCAATCTCACCGGCACGCTGCGCCGGTCCCTGCTCATCAAGGTCATCTCCAAGCCCGCGCCCAGCCGCGAGGACGTCAACAGTGTCATTGAGCTGACCGCGAGCAAGGTGGTGGAGTCGCTGCAGGCGCAGTCCATGACGCTGTACCTCGTCGAGGGCGGCGAGATCGCGTTCAAGCACATCTACTATTCGCCGACGCTGTGGGGCTCCGACAAGGACAAGGAGATGCAGTTCAAGGAGACGTCGCGCAAGCTGCTCCAGCTCAAATTGCCGGCCGGCACGGGCAACGTCGGCAAGGTGATCCAGACCGGCGAGCCGCTCTTCTTCTTCGGCAAGGGTCCCGACGCGGCCTCGCTCAAGAAAATGGAGGTCGGCTTCGATGTCACCTCCATGCTCACGGTCCCGCTGAAGACGAACATCGTCATCGGCGCGATCCAGGTGCTCAACAAGGAGCCCTCCGCCGGCACGAACGGCCAGTTCACCACCAAGGACCTCAGCGTGCTGCGCGAGGTCGCCGAGTACTCGTCCACACTCATCCAGCGCATGCTGGACCCGAAGTTCCAGCTCAGCGCCGAGGACACCGCCAAGTTCATCTCCAAGTTCACCGAGCTCCCGCTCGTCACCAAGCCCGACGAGGTGGAGATCGATGAGAAGCTCGTCGAGGTCACCGGCGACGCGATCATCCGCCGCGAGCAGATCTTCCCCTACAAGAAGACCGGCGCCACCTCCTGCTCGGTGCTGATGACCAACCCGCTCGACTACGCGAAGCGCGAGGCCTTCCAGCAGGCCACGGAGATGACCATCGACGACGTGAAGGTCATCCCCGCCAGCCTGCTCGAGGAGCTGCTGAAGAAGTTTTTCAAGGAATCGGCGGCGAAGAAGCCGGGCGCCGAGGCGCAGGAAGTCGACATCGACGAGGTCAAGGACCTCATCGCCGGCGCCTACAGCACCGACGGCAGCGGCGGCGAGGTGAAGGCCGCCGACCTCGAGAGCGAGGATTCGGCGCCGATCATCCAGCTGACCAACCGCATCATCGAGGATGCCTACATCTCCGGTGCGTCCGACATCCACATCGAGCCGATGGAAAAGGAGCTGCTTGTCCGCTACCGCGTGGACGGCATGTGCGCGGAGAAGATGCGCCTCCCGAAGCAGGTCACCGGCGCCATGGTCGCCCGCCTGAAGATCATGTGCAACCTCGACATCTCCGAGCGGCGTCTCCCGCAGGACGGTCGTATCGTCTTCAAGAAATTCACGAAAAAGAACATCGACATCGACCTGCGCGTGGCCACCGGACCGATGAACCATGGCGAGAAGGTCGTCATGCGTATCCTCGACAAGCAGAAGTCGACGATGCCGCTGCCGGCGCTGGGCTTCTCCGAGGACAACCTCGCGAAATACCGCGAATGTATCCGCCAACCGTACGGCATGATCCTCCACTGCGGCCCGACCGGTTCGGGCAAGTCGATGACGCTGTACGCCGCGCTGGCCGAGGTGAACACGCCGGACGTGAACATCCAGACGGCCGAGGACCCGATCGAGTACACGCTCCCCGGCCTGAACCAGATGCAGATGAACAAGCAGATCGGCCTCGATTTCCAACGGGCGCTGCGCTGCTACCTCCGCATGGACCCCGACATCATCCTCGTCGGCGAAATCCGCGACAAGGAAACGGCCCAGATCGCCTGCGAGGCGGCGCTCACCGGCCACTTGCTCGTGTCCACGCTCCACACGAATGACGCGCCGTCCACCGTCTCGCGCATGGGCGAGATGGGCATCGAGCCCTTCAACATCTCGGCGTCGCTCGTCTGCGTGTGCGCCCAGCGCCTGCTGCGCCGCGTCTGCAAGAACTGCAAGTCGAAGTACGTGCCCGAGGGCCGCGAGGCCGAGATCATCATGAAGGCGCTCGACCTCAAGGAGGCGCCGGAGATCTTCAAGGCCGCCCCGGGCGGCTGCCACGTTTGCGGCGGCACCGGCTACAAGGGCCGCGTCGGCATCCACGAGCTGATGGTCAACAACGAGCAGATCGTCGAGGCGATCAATGCCGAGGTCGAGGTCGCCGACCTCAAGCGCGTCTGCATGCGGACCGGCATGAAGACCATGCACCAGGACTCCATGCTCAAGGTCAAGATGGGCCTCACAACGATGGAAGAGGCCCTGGCGAACGTCTCGGCCGACATGATCACCGATGACGGGAGCGAGGATCCCGTCGCCAAGAAGAAGAAGGAAGCGGCCGCCGCCGGCCACGGCCACTGAGCGATCCCATTTACCCGGCCGGTCTACCCCCCGGCCGGGCAAGCAAAAGAGGCGCGATCCCATCCGGGGTCGCGCCTTTTGCGCGTTAATTGGTGTAGGTCGGGCTTTAGGCCCGACGTGTCGGGCGTAAAGCCCGACCTACAAAACCCGGACCTCGCGGGGCTGTTGGCCCCGCCTCCACGCACTGGCAAGGTCATCCTTGGAGGGTCGGACTCCCGGCCGATCCTCTCGCGCCAAACCGGCCGGTCAGGAGACCGGCCCTCCACGCGTGTGCCATCCCGCAGGTGGAGGCGGGACGCCCTCGGTCCGCGGATTGCCAGCCACGCGCTCGCCTCGCGGGGTGAGGGCACCCCGCCTCCATCGGGCTGATTCAGCCCAAATTGGAGGGTCGGACTCCAGGCCGACCGCCTCGCGCCAAACCCCGGTCAGGAGACCGGCCCTCCACACCTGCAGCCGCGCTCAGCAGCCGCCGGTCCAGACGAAACGCAGGCGGCTGAGAAACGATTGCACCGGGGCGGCATCGACATTCTCCACCGGCCGCCGGGCGTCGGGGAAAAGCCGCGAACCGCCCTCGACCGTTAGGTTCGAACGCATGTTGCGCTCGTCCCAGTGGCCCGCGACGTACCCCACCTCGGCCACCTGGAGATTCTCGCCCTCGCCGGTCAGCAGTTCCTGGGGCACGAAGCAAAACGTCTCGGGAACCTCGCCTTCGAACAGGCGGCCGGCATTTTCTCCAACGCAAACCAATCGGGTATTCATGGGTGGAAAAGAAGCGCCGACAACCTAGCCGCGCACGCACCACCGGAAAAAGCGAAATCCCGGTCGTCACCCAATCGTAACAATGGGTTGCGCAGCTTGGAGGCGGGACGCCCTCGGTCCGCGGATTGCCAGCCACGCGCTCGCCTCGCGGGGTGAGGGCACCCCGCCTCCATCGGGCTGATTCAGCCCAAATTGGAGGGTCGGACTCCCGGCCGACCGTACCGCGCCAATTCGGCCGGTCAGGAGACCGGCCCTCCACATTCCCGTAGCGTAGGGCGCGACCTTGGTCGCGCCGGGTTGCTACGGCGGTGGCCTCGACCGCGAAATGGAATATGAGAGTCGTGTGGGAGGCCGTGTCCACATTCGCTCGCCCTCGCGGGGTGAGGGCACCCCGCCTCCATCGCAAGGTGGAGCGATTTGACCTCAAGACGCTTCCGGTCGTGAGAGCGCGTTTGCGCGCGATGATCGCGACCAAGGTCGCTCGCACAAAACGCGCTGGGGTCAGCGCGTTCCACCTTGCACCGCGTGATCTCGCCTCAGGTCCCGACCGGCGCCTGCGGGCGGGCGTTGCGGACGGCGTCCGCCACCGTGGTCGGCAGCGCCTCGGCCTCGCCCTTCGCCTGGTCGAAGCGCATCGAGAGCGTCTTGGACACACCGCGCTCCTGCATCGTCACGCCGTAAATGGCGTCGGCCGCCGCGATCGTGCTCTTGTTGTGCGTGATGATGATGAACTGCGAGTCCTTCACGAACTGCTTCAGCAGGTTCGTGAACCGGTGGATGTTCGATTCGTCCAGCGGCGCGTCGAGTTCATCCAGCAAGCAAAACGGCGACGGCTTCACCATGTAGAGCGCGAACAGCAGCGCCACCGCGGTCAGCGTCTTCTGGCCGCCGGAGAGCAGCGTGATGCCCTTCAGCTTCGTGCCGGGCGGCTGCGCCACGATCTCGATGCCGCTCTCGAGCGGATCCTCCGCCGTCACCAATTCGATCTCGGCGCGGCCGCCGCCAAAGAGAATCTGGAACGTGTAGGCGAAGTTTTTCCGGATCTGCTCGAAGGTCACCCGGAACTGCTCGAGCGACGTCTGGTTGATGTCGTCGATCGCCTTGAGCAATTGCGCCTTCGCGCCGACGAGGTCGTCGCTCTGGTTCTTGAGGAATTCGAAGCGCTGTTTCAGCTCGGCGTATTCCTCGATGGCCACGAGGTTCACCGCGCCCATGGCGCCGATGCGCTGGCGGAGCGCGTCGACCTCCGCCTTGAGTTCGTCCCAATTCGTGCCATCGAGCGCCGCCAGGTCCGCCTCGGTCGGCGGGCCCTTGTTCTCCTTCTTTTTCCGGCGCTTTGTTTTCGGCTGTTCTCCCGTAGGGGCGTCGCTTGACGACGCCCGGGCGCCGTCAAGCGGCGCGCCTACAGCCGCGGGAGCAGGCTCGTCCTCTTCATCGAGGTCGAGATCGCGAATGCCTTCCGGTTCGTCGTCGGCGTGCCAGAGCAGGTCCTTCCAGTCGATCGTCGCCACGTCCACCGCGAACTCGTGCTGCACTTCCTCGCTCAGGAAGCGCGCCCGGGCGCCGGTCTCGGCTGCCTGCACCTCGTGCTTGGTCAGGTCGGATTGCGCCGCATCGGCTTCCGTGCGGATGGCCGAGAGGCCTTGTTCGACGGCGGCCATCTCCTGCTCGACCGTCTGCAACTCAACCCGGACCTTTTCGACGTTCTCCTGGGCCACGGACAGGGTCTTGACGATCTCGGCGGCGCGCCGGCGCTGCGCGGCGGTTTCCTCCTCGAGTTGTTTCACCTGTTCGCTCCAGGTCTCCAATTCGATCTGGCGCTGCACGAGCAATTCATCGAGCTGGGCGCGCCGGCGCTCCATCTCCGACAGGCCCCGGTCGAGCACCTCGACCTTCTGGCGGCGTTCCGCCAGTTCGAGCCGGGCCTGGGCGAGGATCTCCTTCTTTTCATCCCGCGCGGTGCGCGCCTGGACGATCGCCGCCTCGGCCGCCGTGATCCGGTCCTTTTGCGCATTCACCTTGGCCTCGGCTTCGGCGAGTTGCGCCTGCGCCTTCGCGAGCCGCGACAGCGCCTCGTCGTGGTCGCGCTTCAAGTTCGCCAGCTCGTTCTCCATCCGGCCGAGCCGGGTGGCGGCGTCCTCGCGCGCCTTCTGCGCATTCTTCTCCTCGGTGTGAATGGCGGCGGCGGCCTGCGAACTCGCGAGCACGTCCTTGCGCTTCTGCTCCAGCACTTGTTCGGCGGCAACCAGGGCCGCGTTGACCTGCTCGATATGCGCGCGCTGGTCGTCGTGGGCCTTCTGTTCGGCGACCACCGCCTTGCCCGTCTCGCGCAGGTCGACCTCGCGCTGGACGATGCTGTTGGCGGGTTTCTTGTGATGTCCGCCGTAGATCAGGCCGCGTCGATCCACCAGGTCGCCCTTGGGCGTGGCGACCATGAGGAAGGGAAAGCCCGGGTTCCGGCGCCAGAATTCGAGGAAGGCATTGAGATCGTCCGCGAGGTAACAGGCCGACAGCAGGCCCGCGGCGGGATGCGACGCGTCGAGATGCGCCACCGCCTCGGTCGCGGGTTTCAGTCCCTCCGGGAGGATGGCGCCCGCTTCGCCGTGGCCGGCGCCGGCGGGGCTGACCTGCAGGCACACGCTGCCAATCTTGTCCGCTTCGAGCTGGGCGAGGATTTTCTGCGCCGTGTCGAGGTCGGCGACCGCGATGGCCTCGACGGAGGCCCCGAGCAGGGCTTCGAGCGCCTTGGCGTACTGCGGCTGGACTTCGAGTCCCTGCGTTACGGGCGTGAACTTGCGGTCGCCCACCGTGGCCGCGAGCCGGCCGGACAGCAGCGCCTTGGCGCCTTCGCCGAAGCCCTCCCACTTCTCTTGCAGTTGCTGCAGCAACTTCAGCCGCGCGGTCTTCTGCGCGAGGCTCCGGTCGATCTCCTGCAGCTTGCGCTGCGCCTCGCGGAAATTCCTGGTCGCGTCCTGCAAGGCCGCCTGCGCGGCCTGCGCCTCGTTGTTCGTGCGGCTCTGCTCCGCCCGGGCTTCCTCGCCGCGGGAGCGCACCTGCGCGAGCGCCTGGTCGGCCGCCTCGAGCGCGGCGCGAAGCTGCACCAAGTCGGCGGAAAGCTGGTCGTATTTGTGCTGGCTGGTGCGGGCGTCGACCTCGAGGCCGGAACTGTCCGTGCGATGGCGCGCGACCGCGCTCTCCACCTGCAGCAACGCAAATTTCTCGTTCCCGAGCTGCTGCTCCAGGCGGGCGAGTTCGCCCTCGACGACCGCCAGCTCGCGGTTGCGATCCTGGAAGACGGCATCGGAACTGCCCAGCAGCGAAAGCTGCAGCTGCTTGTCCTGCGCGCCGGTGTCGACCTGCGTCGCCAGCTCCTTCAATTGCATCTCCAGTTCCGCGAGGTCGTCGCGCCCGGAGGCGAGCCGCTCCTCCAGGCCCGTCCGGCGGACTTCCGCGAGCCCGGCCTGGTTCTCCGCCTGCTCCTTCTGCGATTTCAGGTCGAACACGGCTTGCTGCGCATCCTGCACGCGCTGCGTGAGGGTGTTGCGCGCCGCCCGTTTCTCGTCGAGGCCGCGCGTGCGCTCCTCGAGCAGGGCGCGCCGGCTTTCGGCATCGCCGCGCAGCGTGCCCACACGGCCTTCTAGGTCGGCGAGAATCCCGGATAGCTGGCGGTGCTGGAATCCGGCCTGGGCCAGCGCCAGGTGACGCAGGCGGAAGCTGAGGCGTTTGTAGCGCATCGCCTTCGCCGCCTGGCGGCGCAAGGAGCCGATCTGCCGGCCGACTTCCGCGATGACGTCGGTCACGCGGGCCAGGTTCTGGTCCGTCAGCGCGAGCTTGTTCATCGCCTCGCGACGCTGGCTCTTGTACTTCGTGATGCCCGCCGCCTCCTCGAACACCACGCGGCGTTCCTCGGGCTTGGACGACAGGATCTGGTCGATCTGGCCCTGCGCCATGATCGAGTAGCTCGTCCGGCCGACGCCGGTGTCCATGAAAAGCTTGTGGATGTCCTTCAACCGGCACGGCTGGCCGTTGAAGAAATATTCGCCGAGCCCGTCGCGCGCGACGCGGCGCGTGATCTCGATCTCGTGGAAATCGCTGCCGAGCTGCTTCTCGCAATCGGTCAGGAGCAGCCCGACCTCCGAAAACTGCGCCGGTTTGCGCGTGTCGGCGCCCTCGAAGATGACGTCCTGCATCTTGCCGCCGCGCAGGGCCTTGGCACTCTGCTCGCCCAGCACCCAACGGATGGCGTCCGCGATGTTGCTCTTGCCGCAGCCGTTCGGACCGACGATGGCGGTGACGCCGGGCTCGAAACTCAGGGTGGTGTTGTCCGCGAAACTTTTAAAGCCGTGGAGTTTTAGCGCCTTAAGATACATTGAGCTTAAACGGGCAAACTAGAGGGTTCGTCCCAGCGCTCGGCAACGGCAAAAACGCTCCCGCATATTTTGCGCGCTGATGGCCATCCGGCGATTGACTTAAAGCCGCCTACTGGTTTGGGCGGCGGCTTGCGCCACCCGACCGCTCAGGCAGTTTACGCCGATGCCCGCCGCACCCGCCGACCTCAACCAGATCAAACGGTACATGCCGTGGCTGGTCGCCGTCGCGTTGTTCATGGAGAACCTCGACGCCACGATCGTGAACACGGCGGTGCCGGTCATGGCGGAGAGCCTGCGCGTCGAGCCGCTGGCGCTAAAGGCGGTCATGACCAGCTACACGCTCGCCCTCGCCGTCTTCATCCCGATCAGCGGCTGGATGGCCGACCGCTTCGGCACCGCGCGGGTGTTCATGCAGGCGGTGATGCTGTTCGCCGCCGGGTCGCTGTTTTGCGGCCTTGCGCCGAACGTCCCCTGCCTGGTCGCCGCGCGCATCCTGCAGGGCTTGGGCGGGGCGATGATGACGCCCGTCGGGCGCATCGCACTGGTGCGGACCTTCCCGCGGTCCGAACTCCTGCGGACGATGAACTACGTCATCATCCCGGCGCTGATCGGGCCCATGGTGGGACCGTTTGCCGGCGGCGTGATCGTGCACCTGCTCCACTGGCGGATGATCTTCTTCGTCAACCTGCCGTTCGCGATCGCCGGGTTCTGGTACGTGCGGCGGTACATGCCGGATTATCGCGACGAAGCCACACCGCCCCTTGACCGCACCGGCTTCATCCTGTTCGGCGCGGGCATCGCCCTGCTCTCCTACGTGCTGGAGGTGTTCGGCGAACACCGGCTCGGCGGCGGCGAGTTGAGCGTACTGACCGGCGCCGCGCTCGCCCTGCTTGCCGTCTACGGCTGGCATTCCCGGCGTACGACCCAGCCGGTGCTCGCCTTGTGGCTCTTTGGCGTACGCACCTTCCGCCTGTCGGTGATCGGCGGGTTTGTGACCCGGCTTGGTGTCGGCGGCATGCCGTTCCTGCTTCCGTTGCTCTACCAGATCGGTCTCGGTTACGCCCCCTGGCAGGCGGGCCTCCTCACGATGCCGACCGCTGCGGCGGCCATGCTCATGAAGGTCGCCAGCCGGCCACTGCTGCGGCGCTACGGTCACCGCAATATTCTCATCGCCAACACCCTCTTGATCGCCGTGGTCGTCCTGACGTTCACCCAGATCGGGCCCGGCGCCTCCGTCTGGGCGATCATTGGCCTTGGGTTCTGCCAGGGCTTCTTCATGTCGCTCCAGTTCACGAGCATGAATTCCCTGATCTACGCCGACGTGGAGGATCCCGATGCGAGCAAGGCCAGCAGCATCTCGAGCACGGCGCAGCAGCTCTCGCTCAGCTTCGGCGTGGCGTTCGCCTCGCTCGTCGCCGGATGGTTCCTGCGCGGGCTCGACCAGAACAATCCCGCCCAGGTCGTCCCGGCGCTGCATCATGCCTTCGTCACCATGGCGGTCATGACGGTGCTGTCATCCATCACCTATTGGTGGCTCCACGGCGACGACGGCAACAACGTCAGCAACCGCAAGAAAGATCCCGAGTCGGGCACGGCGGAGTGAGCTGATCCCATCTGTAGGGCGCGACCTTGGTCGCGCCGAGGAGGCGCTGCGCAGCTCCATTCCGGTCTGGAGGTCGGCCTCCCGGCCGACCGATCTGCGTCAATCCGGCCGGTCAGGAGTCCGGCCCTCCACTGATCTGGGCGTAGGGCGCGACCTCGGTCGCGCCCTACGAATCCTTGCCGTCCTGCTCCAGCCGCTTGCCGAAGCTGACGACCGCGTCGCGCTTGAAGCCGATCCGCTCGTAGAAGGCGATCGCTGCGGCGTTGTCCGTGCGGACCTGCAGGTTGATCTTCGGGCAACCCGCCGCGCGCAGGAGCCGCTCGGCCTCGTCCATCAGCCGTCGACCGAGGCCGCCGCGGCGGCGTGGCGTGTCCACCGCGAGATAGTTGATCCAGCCGCGATGACCCTCGTATCCGGCCATCACGGTGCCGACGATCCTGCCCCCGGCCTCGGCCACGAGAAACAGCTCCGGATTCACCTTCACCTTGCGGGCGATGTCCTTGTGCGGGTCGTTCCATGGACGCGTGAGCCCACATGCGGCCCAGAGCGCGACGACCGCCGCTTCGTCTTTAGGCCGGAATGCGCGAACCGTGTCCTCCTGCGCTGGCTTCTGGCTCCGTGCTCCCTGCTCCATGCTATTTATGATCCCATGGAAGGTGGACCTGCAGCCGCGGGTATTTCCAGATGCGCACTTCCTCGAACATCTTGCCGGGATTGCAAATCCCGCGGGGATCGAGCGCCCGCTTCACGGCCTGCATGGCCCGCACCTGCGCCGGCGAATGCTGGATCCGCAGGAACGGCGTCTTGGCGAGGCCGATGCCGTGTTCGCCCGAGATCGAGCCGCCGAGCGACACCACCGTCTTCATCAACTTGAGCACCGTCGCCTCCGCGCGCTTCGCTTCCGCGGCGTCGGCGCGATGGTACATGATGTTCACGTGCAGGTTGCCGTCGGCCAGGTGGCCGAAGGTCGGAATCGGCAGGCGCGACGACTTCTTCAACTTGGCGAGAAAGCGCGCGAACTTCTCGTAGTTCCGCATGGGGACCACGATGTCCTCGTTGAGCTTCGCGTCGCCGAGCTCGAACATCGCGCCCGAGCACTTTCGCCGCACGGCCCAAAGCGCCTCGGCCTCGTCGCGTGACCGCGCCACGCGATGGGCCGTCGCGTATTTCTTCGCCCAGTAGAGCATGAACCGCTGCTGCTCCCGCAGTTCGAGTTCCGAACCCGCCAGTTCCAGCAGCAGGACCGGCTTCCCGGCCTGCCCGGCGAACACCGGCCGTTGCGTCGCGCGCTCCGCGCAAAGCACGCTCTCGGAATCCAGGAACTCGCAGATCGCCAGCTGCACGCGATGGCGGAACAGGGCCAGCGCCGCCCGCAACGCCGCCGCCTCATTGGGAAACGAGGTCAGCAGCGTCCAGCGCGCTTCGGGCTGTGGGATGAGCTTGAGCACCGCGCCGGTCACGATGCCCAGCATGCCTTCGCTGCCGATCCACAGGTCGCGCAGGTTGAAACCGGCGGCAAACTTCTTGGTCGCCGTGCCCCACTCGACGAACTCGCCCGTCGGCAGGTAACCGCGCAAGGCAACGACGAAGTCGCGCGTCACGCCGTATTTGCCGCCGTGCATGCCGCCCGCGTTGCAGGCGATGTTGCCGCCGATCGTGCAGTACTCCTTCGACGAGGGATCCGGCGGATAGAACCAGCCCTCGGCGGCCGCCGCGCGCTGCACCGAGGCGGTCGTAGCTCCCGCCTGCGCGTGGGCCATCCCCGCCTCGACGTCAATCCGCACCTGGTTCAACCGGAGCATGTCGATCACCCACCCTCCCCGCACGGGCGCCGCGGAACCCATGAGCGTCGTGCCGCGACCGCGCACCGTGACCGGCACCCGGTGCCGGTTCGCCAGCGTCAGCACGATCCCGATGTCGGCCTCGCGCCGCGGCGTGATGACGGCCGCGGGCAGGAAGGAAATCTTGCTGCTGTCGAACGACGCGGCCCAGCGGCCTTTTTCCGACGTGTCGACGCGTGCGCCGAGGCGGCGTTTCAGCTGGCGGGTGGCGGAGGCAAACTTCATCCGGCCTGACTAAATCGCGCACTGGTAACCGCAACACTTTCCCGGGGCCCACGAGCTTCAGTGGCGGTTTCCGGTCGCCGTATCAGTTGCGGAAATAGCGGATGAGGGCGTCCCGCGACTCCCGGTCGCCCTGCTGGGACGCGCGCCCGAACCAATCCTCGGCGAGTCGCCGGTTGAGGGGCATACCCTCGCCCCTCAGGAAACAAAAAGCCAGCCGGCGCATGGCCGTGACGTGGCCATGATTCGCCGCATTCATGTAACACCCTGCCGCCTTGCCGGAATTGCCGAGCGGCGCCGGCGCCTGGGCAAAGACCTCGCCCTCGCCGAAGATGGCCGCGACGTTTCCCTGGGCGGCCGCAGGACTGTACCAATTGAGGGCCGCGCTGTAATCCCCGCGCCCACGGGCTTCGTCGCCCAGGATCACCTGCGCGGCCGCGCTGCCCTTGGCAGCTGCCTGCCGGGCCCACTGCAATCCAACCGCAATGTTGGCCGCGACACCTTCGCCACCGCAGAAAGCCTGCGCCAGACACTCCATGGCGACAACCGTGAGCGCGTTGCGGCCGGCCGCCGACTGCAGCAGCGAAACCCCTTCGACGGGATTGCAGGGAACGCCATAGCCTTTGAAGTAACATATACCCAGCTGGCAAGCGGCGTCGGCGTCACCCTGGTTCGTCGCCTGCGTCCAGTAGCGGATCGCCCAAGGATAGCTCTGAGGCACAGACACCCCACGCTGGTAGTACACTCCCGCGAAATAGGCGCTCCGGGCGTGTCCGGCCGTGGCCCCCTTGATGAACCACGATACCGCCTTCGCGTAGTCCGCCGGCCCAAATCGGCCGCTCTGGTAGCCGTCCCCCAGAAAACACATGCATTCCTTGTCGCCCTCGGCTGCCCCCTTTTCCCAGACGGCGAGTGCCTCCCGGGTGCCCTCGGCCGTCGCGAGCTTCAGGCAGGCTGCCCCGAGTCGTCCGTATGCACCCTCGACTCCCCCCTGCGCCGCCCCGCGCAGCCACCGGACGGCCTCAACATAGGAGCGGTCCACGCCGTTTCCCTCGGCATAGGCCTTACCTAGCTCGAACATCGCCTCGACCCGGCCGCCTTCGGCCGCCTTCCGCCACCACTCGATCGCTTGTTCATGGTTCGCCGCGAAGCCCTCGCCCCGGTCGTAGCAGCACCCAACCCGATACATGGCCTCGTGATCACCCGCCTCGGCGGCCTTGAGCATCCACCCGGCGCCGACAACCGGATCCTTCGCCACCCCGCGACCCTCCAGATAATCGCGTCCACTCTCCCTCAACCGGACAGCCTTCTGGGCTTCCTGCACCCGCTCGTCCTGTCGCTGGCGGACGGCGTCGGCCGGCGCCGGCTGTTGAACGGCCAATTGCGCCGACCGGGTCTGAAGCTCTTGCACCGCCGTTTCTATTTCTCTTGCCTCCTGCATTTGCTGCAATCGAGCCGAGGCCGCGTCCGCGATCCCGCGATTCTCCGAACCGACCAACGGGCTCAGGAGCTTTCCCGCCTCCTCGAGCTTGCCCGCCAGCAGCAGGACATTGGCCTCGGCCAACGCCGTGGCCTCGTCGTTGGGCGCCTGGCTCCGCGCCCGCTCGTACTCAGCGGCTGCCGCGGCAAAGTCACCCTTGCGCGTGAGCTCGTCCGCCCGCTGGAGCGCGCCGGCCACCTCGCCGCTCCGGTCGAGTTCCGCGATCGCCCGGTCGATCGCGCCGGTCTTGTCGGCCGGCGCAACCTGCCGGGCCTGCCGCAACGCGTCCCGTGCCGCCGTCAGGTCGCCCTGCCTCGCGGCTGCATCCGCCAGGATTGCCAGCGGCTCGAAGCGGCTGGCCTCAAGCTTTCGGGCGGTCTCGGCGGCGCGCGACGCCTCCGAAAATTGACCCAGCTCCATCAAAGCCCGCGCCTGCGCAAGCGCCTGGTCAAAAAGGATCGCTTGCCGCCCCGCCGGGATCCCCCACTGCGCCTCTATCCGGCCGATCCGCTCGAGATCCACGCCTGCCCTCGCCGCCACCGTCGGGTCGGACGAGCCGGCGAGTTCCCCCAGCCAACGGCGGGCCGCGGCCCAGTCGTGGGCCGCCTCCGCCAGCACCGCGAGATTCTGGCGTGCCGGCACATACGCCGGGTCAGCGGCCGCGCTTTCGGCGAAGCCCTCCTGCGCCTTCGCGCGGTCATGATCGAGAGCGAATCGCTGCAGGGCGACCGCGAACAGCAGCCGGGCCTTCTCGGGATCAGCAGCGGTTTCGGCCCGCATATGGCCAGGCAGAGCGACAAGGAGGAATCCGATCAGGGCACAAGGCAGCGTGGAACGGGTCATGGCAGGGTTCAGGGGTCGGTCGAGGAAATCCGGTCGGTGGCGAGGCCGAACCACTTGAAGAATTTCGCCTGCACGGCCTCGCCGTACTTCTTGAATCCGAAAACGGAACGGCCGCCGACGAAAGGCGCCGATTCGTAGAAAAGGGCCTCCGGGCTGGCTTCGAGGTCGAAGTCACGCTGCGCCCGCGCCAGTTCGGCGTCGTCGGTCGAATCGAAGAACGAGCCATCCCGGACCTCCAGCGCGGCCCCGACAAACTCGCGCTTCGTCCAATCCTCCATCACGCCGCGGATCGCTCCGGAGATCCGGTCCAGCACCTGGTTCCGCACGACGCCCGCCAGGGTCGCCGGGGCCTCCTTTTCGCGTCCCAACAGCTCATCGAGCGAAGAGTGGTAGGTCTCGGCGACCCGGTTCGCGAGCGTCTTAGGCCCCTGGTCGAGGTTTTCTCGAAGATACCGATCCTGCATCCGCTTGAACGTCCCGGCAAAATCGTCACCCAGCGTCGCCGCCTCCTGCCGCGCGATCTTCCGGACCGTGTCGACGCCGGAATCCCAGGTCCGCCGCGACGCACCCGTCGCGGTCGCGTACAATTGCGCCAGTCCCGAAGCGGAGTCGGCCGCTGCTGCCTTGTCCGCGGGTGCGCCCACCGGGGTGGTGCCCCCGGCTTCCCTCTCATGACTTTCGGCCACCGTCTGCGCGCCAGTCGCCTCGGCCAGTTTTCCCTTCGCCACTTCCCATTCCTGCCGGGCGGCCTCGGCCGCCACATTGTCATGACGTCCCCATGCGGCCGCCTCCAGGTTCGCCAGCCAGTTCAGCCGGGCCCGCCAAAAGGCGACCTGCCGGTCTGCAACGTCCGCCTCCCGCCGTGCTGCCGCCACGCTGCGCCGCTGTTCGCGCTGGCGCTGTTCGCGGCTCCGCTCCTCGGCCTTCGTCCAAGCGTCGTGCGCCCAGCGCTCCATCAAGGCCAGCATGCGCACGGCGGTCTCGGCGTCGATCAGCTGGCGCCGCAGCGAATCGAGTTCGTTCCCGGCCTTCTCGCGGTCCTGCGCGGCTGCGTCCATCATGTCGTCCGTGCGGGTGACCGCCTGCTGCCACTTTTCCTGGACCTGGCGGATGAGGTTTTCGCGGATCCGGTCGATTTGTTCGTCCAGCGTCCGGATGCGCGCGTCGAACTCCGCAGCCTTGCGCGCCATTTGTTCCGGTGTCGCCTTGATGACGGACTGGCCGGGATGAGGGAAAACGGAGCCCGTTCGGAGGATCTCCGATCGCGTTCGCCCGCAGCCGCTGCAGAATTCGCCGGCGGCCATTTCCGCCAGCGCCTGCGCCTTCTCCCGGATCAGGCCCGCGCGCTCGGCGAGCAGCGCCTCGACCCGGCGATCGGACGTGGCGGTGTCGGGCGGATTGAGCCGCAGGCGGAAGTTCTCGTCGGAGGCCTGCTCCAGGAGTTTGTCGTTCAGATCCAAGGACGCCTGCGCGGCGTTGATCCGCGCGCGCAGAGACGCTACTGCTGCCTTCGCTTCCTGGCTGGAATGATAGCCGAGATAGAACACCGGCGCCGGACCCTCCGTCCCTTCCATCCCTGCCAGGCAACCCGCGAACAGCAGGCCGCAAACTGCAAGGTGTCGCCGGATGAATCGTGGAATCGGGCGTCGCAACGCCCCGAGTGGATGTGGATGCGCACTCAGGCGCAAGGCGGAATCTTGGTCAGCTCAAGCGCCAGGTCCCGGCAGCCCTTGAGATCGATCTTCCCCGTGCCCAGCATGGGAATCTTTTCCACGCGATGCACGATGCGCGGGATCCAGAGGTTGGGCAGGCCGGCATCGAGCAGTTTCGTCCGCAGGTCATCGAGCGCGATCTCGACCCTCGTCAGCAGGACGATGGCCTCGCCCTTCGTGGCGTCTGGAACGCCGGTGACCGCCACGGCGGGCTCATCGGTTTGGTCCCAGCCGAACACCTCGATGATCTTCTGCTCGATCGTGCCGTGCGGCACCATCTCGCCGCCGATCTTGGAGAACCGCGAGAGCCGTCCTTCGATGTAGAGGAAGCCGTCGTCGTCGAACCAGCCCAGGTCGCCGGTCATGAACCATCCGTCCTTCAGGGCCTGCGCCGTCTTCTCCGGGTCCTTGAGGTAGCCGTCGAAGACATTGGCCCCGCGCAGCCACACCATGCCGGTCTCGTGCATTGGCAGCTCCTCGTGGGTTTCCGGATCCGTGATCCGGGCCGACATGCCCGGCATGAGGCGGCCAACCGCCCCGGTCTTCTTGCCGAGTTGCGGCTCGGCGATCTCCGTGGTGATCGGCGGGTGGTGCTGGTTGATATTCGTCGCGGGGGTCGTCTCGGTCAGCCCGTAGCCCTGCAGGACCTCGATGCCGAACTTCTCCAGGAAGCCGTCGTAGAGGTCCATGGGCAGCTTCTCGGCGCCGGTCACGACGAGGCTGAGCGACTTGAGCTCCTCCTTGGTCGCCTTCTTGAGGAACGGCCGGATGAAGGTCGGCGCGCCGATCATGACCGTCGCCCGCTCCTCGTGGATCGCCTCGATGATCTTTCGCGTGTCGAGCGGGCTCGGCACGGTGACGACGCGGCAGCCGCGGAGGAGCGGGTACCACAGCGTCACGGTGTAACCGAAGGAATGGAACACCGGCAGGCACCCGAGCATGACGGCGCTGTCGGGCAGGATCGAAAGCGACGAGATCTGGGCGCAATTGGCGAGGATGTTGCGGTGCGAGAGCACGACGCCCTTCGGTTCGCCCGAGCTGCCGCTGGTGAACAGCAGGCCGGCCTCCGCGCGATCGCCCTCCTTCGGCAGCTCGAGCAGGTCCGCCACCCATTGGTTCGGCAGCAGCCACACGGCCACGAGCCAGGGCAGGATCGCCAGCTTGCCGCCCATTGCGGCGATCTCCTTTTGCAGGTCGAGCGTGTTCTCCGGGAACGGAAAGTTCGGCACCTTGGCGCGCATCGCCTCGGCCGTGAACACCGTCTTGATTTCGCCGAGGCGCAGGCTCGCCTCGGCCGCCGCCCGGCCCGTCGTGAAGTTGAGGTTCACGGGCGTCTTGCCGGCGCAGGCGATGGCCAGGTTGACGACGTGCGCGCCCACGCCCGGCGGCAAGACTATGCCCACGCGCTTCTCCGGAATGTTCCGGCGGATGCGGCGCGACAACGCGGCCGCCGCCGCGAGCAGCTGCGCGGCGGTCACGGCCCGCCGCTCCGCGGTGCGATCCACCAGTTCCTCGTGCCACGGGCGCTTCGCCAGCGACCGGACGATCTCGCGCGCGACGTGGCGGCTAAGCACCGGTCGCTCATGGAAGGCAATTTCGCCAAGATCGAGCAATGCGCGGCGGGCGGTGACCCGGTCGACCTTCTCTGGCGGGATGGGTTCGCCGAACACGACGCAGACGGCGGTCGGCATGAGCCGCGGCGATTTCCAGAGGTAACGGTTGCCGGCAAACGAGAAGATCGAGCCCCAGGTGCCGTCGATGACGGCGGGCACCACAGGCACTTTCGCCATTTCCGCCAGGCGACCGAACCCGCGCTTCAACTCCATCAACTGTCCGGTGCGCGAGATCGCGCCCTCGGGAAACATGCAGACGAGTTCGCCGGCCCGAATGGCATCCCAGGCGAGGCGGATGCCTTTCTTCGGCCGGTTGGGTGCGACCGGGATCACGCCGGCCGCCCGCAGCAGGTAGCGCATGAACGGGCTCCGGGCCGCGCCGCCGAACGCCACGAAGCGGAGCATCCGCGGCGACGCGAGTTGGAGCACGACCGAGTCGATGTACGACAGCTGGTTGGCGATCACGAGGCCGCCGCCCTTCGGGATGTTGCGCTCGCCGAGCACCCGGACGCGATAGAACAACGGCCCGATCAGTCGCATCACCGTGCAGGTCGTCTGGTGCGGCAAGTGGTAGAGTGCGTAGGCCAGCATGCCCAGCGTGATCGCGGTCAGCAGGAAGAACTGGCTTTGCGGCACCCAATTCAGCGCCCCCTCGCCCGCCGCCACGCCGTAGACCAGGCTGGCGCCAAACCCGACGGCACTGTCGAGCAGGCTCACGCCGGCGAGGATGCGCCCGCGCCGGTGGTCGCCTGCGCGCTCCTGGATGAATGCGTACAGCGGCACGAGGAAAAGGCCGGTCGAAAAACCGGCTGCGATCAGCAGCGCCTGGAAGACGACGCTACCCGCCGTGGCAAAGCCCAGACCGAAGAGGCACCACGCCAGCAGCGCGCCCCCGATTGGCGCCAGACCGAGCTCCACGCCGCGGCGCGAGAACAGCCCGGCGAAGAGGTTGCCCGCCATCGTTCCGATGCCGACCAGCAGCAGCATGGTGCCGGCGACCGTCCCGGTCCGCGCACCGCTGCGCTCGATCTCCGCCGCGATCTGCGGGATGAGGAGCGACACATACGTGCCGACCCCGTAGAAGAAACAGATGCCCGCCGTCGCCCGCCACAGCGGCCGATCGCGCCAGACCTCATGCACGTCACGGGCATGCCGCAGCCAGAGATTCCAGTGGAAGGGCTCATGGGATTGGGCCGGGGTCTTTTGCGCCAACTGGAAGAAGGCCCACGCCACCACCGCCAATCCGCCCAGCACCCACGAGGTGGCCGAAGCCGCCTGCCAGGGATCGCCGCTGGCGTGCAGCCAGTGCGAGAACACAAGGCCGCCGGCAAACGATCCGACAAGGATCGCGGTGATGTTGAGCATCTCCATGTAGCCAACGTAGCGCGAGAGGCTCTCCGGCCCGACATACTCGAGGATGATGCCGCGCTTGGCCGGGGCGAGGATGGCCGTCTGGGTCGACAGCAGGAAGAAGCAGCCCAGCGCGAAACCGAACGAATGGACGCGCAGCGCAAGCAGCAGCAGCGCGACGACCGCGATTTGGAGCACCAGCGCGGCGTTCAGCACGCTGCGCTTCGAGAAGCGGTCCGCCATCCAGCCGCAGACCGGACCGAACAGGATGTAGGGCAGCGCGAGCATGGCGCCAATGATCGATGCCATCAGTTTCGCGTCCCCGAGCCCGCTGCGGGCGAGCTGCTGCGCCAGCAGGATCAGCATCAACTTGGCGGCGCAATCGTTGAAGGTGACCTGCGCCTGTGCGCCCATCAACACGGCGAGCGAAAGCCGGGGGAGTTTCATTCGGGGATGAGGTGGAAACTGTGCGGCGCGGGGATGCGGCCGGCAAGATTGTTCCCCTGTGGAGGCGGGACGCCCTCGTCCCGCGGGACAACGCGGGGTGAGGGCACCCCGCCTCCAAGCCTTACCCGATCGTCCACGCCCGCAGGTCGCGGGCGAGCGCCCCGAACCCGGCGGGAAAATCGTTTTCGAGCCGGCGCACGTCGCCGCGATGACGCGAGACCTCCTGCACCGCGCGTTTCACCTCGAACGGCAGCGTCGGCCGGTCGGTGCCGTAGACGCGCCATTTGAGTTCGCGCCGCGTGTACGGCGGCCGGCCGCTCGCCTGGCCCTCGAGCCAGGCCGCCTCCGTGATCGAGGTGTCGCGGCCGCACAGGTACCAGGCCTCGATCGCCGGGACGGCCAGGCCGATGGCCCGCAGCACGCGCGCTTCGCCAGGCTGCCCCGGATTCGCCGCCGCCGAGGCCGGCCGGCGCGGCGGAAGGTTTTTCACCGTGCGCCGGAAGGCATGCCGCAGCCGGCAGATCCGGCAGAACGGATGATGGTAACCCGGCGCCTCGTGCGCGGGCGTGTGGACAACGGAATCGTCGGAGTCGACCACGACCACGAGGCCGTCCGCGTCCGTCTGAAAGTGCAGGTGCCGCACGATGGGCGGCAGCACCTGCTCGACCGAGGGCCAGCCGCGCGCGCGCAAGCTCACTGGCAGCGTGTCGAACGGCCGCGCGAGCACGTACTCCACCAGCACGCGCAGGGCGGCTTCATCGGCCGGCGATTCGCTGAGGATCGCCAGTTTCATGGGATCTTCGCATTGAACCGCGAATGCACACGAATGGACGCGAATGGCCCGAAACGGCGGTTTCTCCATTCGTGTTTCTTCGTGTCCATTCGTGGTTGGTATGCTCCCTCTATTCCTCCGGCACGCCGCCGAGGAGCCCGCTGTACCACAGGTCGCCAAGGTGCGCCTCCTTCAACAGTTCGCCGACATCAGGCAACTCGGAGAGCCGCGTGAAGCCCGCCTGGCTGCCGCGCTTGTGGGCCAGCACGACCTCCTCCGGATGCTCGCGATAAAGGTCGAGCAGGTAGGGTGAATGGGTCGTGGCGATCACCTGCACGGGTGCGCGTTCCTCGCCGGAGGCCGCTGGATGACTCAGGCGGTAGAGCGCGTCGCGCACCTCCCGGAGCATCCGCGGATGCGTGCCGCGATCGGCTTCCTCCAAACAAACGATGCTCGGCGGCTGCGGCGCGTACGCGAGCGCCAGGATGGCCAGCAAGTGCAGCGTGCCTTGGGAAAGAATGTCGGCGGACAGCGGCATGGATCCATCAGCGGGCTGCACCACCAGCTCGATGTGGTCGCCGGCGAGCGGGCGGAAATCCAGCCCGGCAAATTCCGGCATGACCCGGCGGAAATCCGCCTCGAGACGCGCGTAGGCCGCGGGAGCTGACGTGCGCCACGACGCGAGCACGGCCGCGAGGTTGCCGGCGTTGGAATTCAATTCCTTGTGCTCGGCCGCGCGCGGCGGCACGCCCATGGCGTAATGGTCGAAGAGAAACGCCCGGATGCCGAGCAGCCGCGTGCGCAGTTCGGACCAGAGCTTCTCGCCCTCAAGCCCGGGCGGGTGATCCACCGCCAGCTGGTTGCAGACGAGCTCATCCCTGGCGCAATGCAAGACGACGTGAAGGTCTTGGTAAGGCGGCACGAAATGGAAGGTGATCTGGGCGCTGCCGGCCTCGGTCGGGGGCAGGCCGGCCACATGTTCCGCCGGCAGCCCAGCGAGCGCGCGCAGCCGCAAGAGCGCCTGGATGAGACTGGTCTTCCCGCTGCCGCTCGGGCCCACCAGCAGGTTGAACGGCTCCAGTTTCACCGCGGCCGTGCGCAGCGCCTTGAAGTTCCGAAATTGGATCGCCGCGATCATGTGCGAGGCAGCTTACCGTTCATGCCGCCAACGACAAGCGCGTTGACTGTAGGGCGGGATCGCCGATCCCGCCGTGGCCAAGCCGATGCGATTGTCGCGGCGGGATCAGCGATCCCGCCCTACAATCCGTCACTCCGCTTGCACGATGACGAGATCGTCGAGATGCAAGCCGCAATAGACGCGATCGCCTTCGTGGAAGGCCTCGGCGATGGCGCTTTCATTGGCCACGAGCGCGTGCAGCCGCGTGCCCTGGTCGGTCACGAGCAAAAGCTGGTCGGTTGCACCGCGAAAGATCTCCTCCTCGATGCGGGCCGCAAAGACGTTCTCCGCGCCGATGCGCTGCTTGGAGATGTGGATCTTCTCCGGCCGAATCGAAAGCAATGCCCGGTCCGCGCCCGCGGGCAGGTCCGCAGCGGCCACGATCAGGTCGAGCCCGTCGCTGACGCGCGCGCGGGCGGTGGTGCCGTTGCGATGGACGATGGCCACGCTCAGGAGATTGGCCTGCCCGATGAAATCGGCGGCAAACGGCGTGCGCGGGCGATGGTAGATCTCGCTGGCGTCGCCGACCTGCTCGATGCGGCCGCCGTTGATGATGGCGATGCGGTCGCTCATAGTCAGGGCCTCGTCCTGGTCGTGAGTCACGAAGACGAAGGTCAGCCCCAGCCGGCGCTGGAGATGTTTGAGCTCGATCTGCATCGCGTGGCGCAGCTTGGCGTCGAGCGCCGAGAGCGGCTCGTCGAGCAACAGCACCTTGGGCCGGCAAACGATGGCGCGGGCGAGCGCCACGCGCTGGCGCTGGCCGCCGGAAAGCTGGTGCGGCCGGCGATCGGCGAGCTGGTCCAGTGAAACCATGCCGAGGGCCTCGCGGATGCGGCCGGCGGCATCGGCGGGCGCAACCTTCTGCATGCGCAGGCCGAAGCCGACATTCTCCCGCACCGTGAGGTGCGGAAAGAGCGCGTAGCTCTGGAAAACCTGGTTCACGTTGCGCCGGTATGGCGGCAGGTGGGACACGTCCTGTCCGTCGAGCAGGATCGTGCCTTCGTCGGGTGTCTCGAAACCCGCGAGCAGCCGCAGCAGCGTGGTTTTGCCGCAGCCGGAGGGGCCGAGAAGCGTCAGGAATTCCCCAGCGCGCACCGACAGGCTGACACGGTCCACGGCGGTGAACGTGCCGAAGCGTTTCGTCACGCCCTGCAGCTCGATCATGGGAGTGCCGGTGGGGCTCATGCAACGTGTGGGGCGCGATCCTTTCCCATCATGTTCATTCGGCCAGCCGGGCGCCGCGGCGCTGGAGGATGCCGTAGGTGACGGCGAACATGAGCATGAAGACGACACCGAGTGCGGCCCCGAACGGCCAGTCGCGCGCCTGCAGGAACTGATTCTGAATCACGTTGCCAATCATGGGCACCTTGGCGCCACCCATCAAGTCAGTGATCGCGAACATGCCGATGGCGGGGACGAAGACCAGCAGCGTGCCCGCGGCGATGCCGGGCATCGTCAACGGGACGATAACGGAGGAGAAGGCGCGCAGCGGGCCGGCGCCGAGATCGTGCGCCGCCTCGATGAGAGAGTTGTCGAGTTTCTCCGCGCTGCCGTAGATCGGCAGGATCATGAATGGCAGATAGGCGTAGACCAGGCCGATGACCACGGCAGTCGGCGTGTAGAGCACGTCGAAGGGGCCGATGCCGAGATGCAGCGCCGAGACGAAACCGTTGAGCATGCCCTCCTGCTTGAGAATCGTGATCCACGCGTAGGTGCGAATGAGGAAGCTCGTCCAGAACGGCACCATCACGAGCAGCAGGAGCCGGTTGCGCAGTTCCTCCCGCGCGCGGGCGATGAAGTAGGCTACGGGGTAGCCGACCGCGACACAGATGAGCGTCGTCAGGCCCGCATACCAGATCGAGCGGACGAAGATCATAAGGTAAACCGGATCGAAGACGCGGCGATAGTTGTCGAGGGTGAAGGTGAAGACGACGCCGCCCACTTCGTCGCGTTCGCAGAAACTGTAGACGAACAGGATCGCGGTTGGCACGACGACAAACAGCAGCAGCCAGAGCACCATCGGGGCGAGCAGCGCCCAGGCGCGCCAGCCCGGCCGGCGGCGATCGGCAGCCGGCAAGGCGGAGGGAAGTGCGGGGGCGGGCACGGGAGACTACACACCCCGCCCTGTCGGGCACCCCTTCTGATAGAGGGGAGTTCGGCCGCGCATCCCTGTGTTCCCCTCCAGCCAGAGGGGTGGCGCGCAGCGCCGGGGTGTGTTGATCCTCCTCACTGCGCGCTCTTGAGGTCGGTCAGAAGCTTGTCGATGTCCGCCGCGGCCTTGCCGATGTCGCGGAAGGTTTTCAGGTTCGCCTCGGGCGGATAGCTGGCCGGGTTGGCGAGTTGTTCCGGCGAGAGCAGCTTGCGCGCGGCCAGGTTCGGGTTGGTGTACGGGAACTTGTCGGAGATGAGCTTCGAGACCTCCGGCTTCAGGATGTAGTTGATGAACTTCATCGCGGCCTGCTTGTGCTGGGCCGTGGCGGGGACGCAGAGCGTGTCGACGAACATGTGGGCGCCCTCGGCCGGCAGCACGTAGTGGAACTTCTTGTCCTGGTTCCAAAGGATCGCGGCCTCGCCGCTCCACACGACACCGAGGTCAACGTCGCCATTGAGCAGCGCGGTCTTGGGACTGTCGGAATCGAAGACTTTCACCAGCTTGATCCAGCGCGCGACCACCGGGCGCGCCCGGGCGAGCGTCGCCGGCGTGATGTTGTTCACGTCGACCCCGAGCGAAGCCAGCGCCCAGGACACGATTTCGCGGTTGTCGTTGAGCACGACCAGGCGGTCCTTGAACTTGTCCTGGAAGACGTCGTTGTAGCCCTTGATCGGGTCCCTGACCTTCGCCGTGTTGACCACGATGCCGACGGTGCCCGTCATGTAGGGCACGGTGTACTTGCCCTCGGGATCGTGTGGCAACCGGCGGTAAGCGTCGCCGATGTTCGAGAGATTCGGCAGCGCCGCGAGGTCGAGTGGCGCCAGCATCTTCCGGCGAATCATCACCTCGGCGGCGTAATCCGACGGCTGGATGACGTCGTAGTTGCCCCCGCCGGCCACGAGCTTCGAGAGCAGTTCCTCGTTCGAGGAGTAGGTCTCAAAGTTCACCTTGATGCCGGTCTCGGCGGTGAAGCCGTCGAGCACTTCCTGCGGGACGTATTCCGACCAGCCGAACAAGTTGAGGTCTTCGGCCCGCAGGCCGGTCACGCCGAGCAGCGCCACGAGCGCGGAGACGAGGTACTTGGTTGTCTTCATGGGGAGTTTGTTGGGTGAAAGTTTTCAGCGCCGGCCCAGCCGGTTCAGGTAGTCGGAAAAGAGGACGAAGGCGACGGTCGCGACGATGAAGATGGTCGAGAGGGCGTTGAGCATCGGGTTGAGGCCGACCTTGGCCAGGCCGAACACCCGGATCGGCAGCGTCGCCGACTTCGCCGAGTAGGTGAACCAGGTGACGATCAACTCGTCGAGCGACAGCGTGAACGCCATGAGCCCGCCGGCAACGATCGCGGGACGCAGGCACGGCACGATGACATGCCAGAAGGCCTGCAGGGGTGTCGCACCCAGGTCGAGTGCCGCCTCCTCGAGCGCCGGATCGAGGCCCTGCAACCGCGCCTGCACCGCCACCAGCACGAAGGGAAAGCAGAAGGTCACGTGCCCGATGATCACCGTCGTGAAACCGAGCCCCATCCGCAGTGTCGCAAACAGGATCAGCAGGCTGATGCCCATGAGGATTTCCGGCATCACCATCGGGATCGCCACGAGCGTCTGGATCGTGCGCGCCAGGCGGAACCGGTAACGAAACAGGAGCCATGCGCCGATCGTGCCGATGACGACCGAGATGACGGTGCACACCGCCGCGATCGCCAGGCTGTTCTTTGCCGCCGCAAGCAACGGCCCGTCCGCCCACAGGCGAGCGTACCAACCCAGCGTGAACTTCTCCCAGACGATGTTCAGCCGGGACGAGTTGAACGAATAGACGACGAGCACGCCGATCGGCACGTAGAGGAAGACAAACACGAGCGTGGTCCAGCCGCGTAGGAACCAGTCGAGGAGCTTCAATCCCGAGGGCAGCAGCGGGCGTGAGGCAGGCGCGGGCATCAGCGAATATCGCAGCGCTTATCGTGCCAACGCCTCCGGTTGGCAAGAGATGAGTGGAGAACGGCGTGACCAACGTAGGGCTGCACCTTGGTGCAGCCTTTGCGGCTGGACCAAGGTCCAGCCCTACGGATTTCCCGGCGGGATCAGCGATCCCGCCCTACAGGTATCCCGGCGGGAGCAGCGATCCCGCCCCACCCTAAAACTCAATGCCCGTGGTTGTGGCCGGCGGTGCCGGCGGCGCGCGCCTTCTGGTATTCGTCGACCAGCTTTTTCTCCTGCTCGGGAGGCATTTCCTCGTAGTGGGCGAATTTCTCGGCGTGCAGCCCGCGGCCGCCGGTCAGCGACCGCAGCACGGTGCCGTAGTGGTGCAGCGAAGCGGCGGGCACGAGGGCCTTGATGATCTGGAGGCGGCCCGCGACATCCATGCCCAGGATGCGCCCGCGGCGGCCCGACAGGTCGCCGACGACGCGGCCGACGAAATCCTCCGGCACCTTGATCTCGAGTTCATGGATCGGTTCGAGCAGGACCGGGCGCGCGGCTTGGAAGGCCTCGCGGAAGGCGAAATAGCCGGCGATCTGGAACGCGATGTCCTTCGAGTCCACGGGATGCATCTTGCCGCCGTAGAAATCGATCTTCACGTCGGTGACGCGATAACCGGCGTGGATGCCTTCGTTGGACGCGGTTTTCACGCCTTTCTCGACCGAGGGCACGAACACGCGATCGACATCCTGGCCGACCAGCGACTGCTGGAACTCGATGCCGCTGTCGCGCGGGGCGGGCTCGATGCGCATCCAGACCTCGGCGAACTGCCCGGCGCCGCCGGTCTGCTTCTTGTGCCGGTACTTGGATTCGCCCTTGCCGCGGATCGTCTCGCGGTAGCGGATTTTCGGCGGCTCGAGCGAAACGTCGACCTTGTAGCGCCGCTTCAGGCGCTCGAAGAGCACCTCGAGGTGCAGCTCGCCCTGGGCGGCGATGATGAATTGGTGCAGCTCCGGGTCGGTGTGGTAGCTGAAGGCCGGGTCTTCCTCGTGCAGGGCCGCCAGGCCCGCCGCCAGTTTTTCCTCGTCACCCGCGGCATTGAGCTTCAGCGCCGCCAGCGTGTAGGGCGTCGGGTAGGCCACCTTCGGCAACACCACCGCGTGCTTTGCATCGCACAGCGTGTTGCCCGTATGGGTGTCCTTCAACTTGACCGCCGCGCCGATGTCGCCCGCGTTGAGCGCCTCGACCTGCGTGCGCAGCTTGCCGTTGAGCCGATAGAGCTGGCCGATGCGCTCGGTCACGCGCCGATCGCTGTTGTAGACCTCGGAGCCGGTGCGGATGGAGCCGGAATAGACCCGGAAGAATGACAGGTCGCCGCTCTGGGGATCGGTGAGGGTCTTGAACACGTAGGCCACCGGCTCGCCCCCATCGAGGCGCACGAGACACGCCTGGTCGTCGCTCGCCTGCTTGGCGCCGACCGTCTGGCGGTCCACTGGCGAGGAGCCGTACTTGGCGACGAAGTCCATCAAGCGCGCGACACCGACATTCATTTCTCCCGAGGTGCAGAGCAGCGGCACAAAGACCTGTTGCTGGATCGCCGGGTGGATGCCGGTGCGCATGACCTCCTCGGTCAGGCTGCCTTCCGCAAAAAACTTCTCGAGGAGCGTGTTGTCGCTTTCGGCGATATGTTCGACCAGTTCCTGGTGCAGCGCCGCCACCCGCTCCTTCCAGGCGCCCTCGGCGGGCTCCTCCTGGTATTTGCCCGAACGATCGCCGGCGTAACTGACCACCTCGCTGCGGAGCACATCGAGGACCTTGTGGAAACCCGGGCCGGCATCGATCGGCACCTGCATCGGGAAAACCTGCTTGCCGAAACGCGCGCGAATGTCGGCCAACAGCGACTCGAAGTCGACGGATTCCTTGTCGAGTCCGTTTACGACGATGATCTTCGGGATGCCGTAATTGGAGGCGTAATCCCACATCAGCTCCGTGCCGACGCCGATGCCGTTTGTCGCGCCGATGACCACGAGCGCGAAGTCGGACACGTTCAGGGCGTTGATCGCCTCGCTGCTGAAGTCGAGATATCCGGGCGTATCGATGAAATTGAAACGCCGCCCCTGCCATTCGCAGTTGAGCGGCGTGCCGTGGAGCGAGATGTGCCTTTGCTGCTCGCCCACGTGGTAGTCCGATACGGTACTGCCCTGGGCGATGCTGCCCATGCGGTGGATCGCGCCACCGCACATGAGCATGGACTCGGCAAGCATGGTCTTGCCGGAACTGGCGTGGCCCACGATGGCGAAGTTCCTGATGTCTCCCGGACGCTGGCCGTTCATAAATGGGGTCTCCTGGGGTTGGCCCCGGCCCGGCCCCGCGACGGCGGAATCGCGCCGGAAAAACTGTGCCAGCAGGATACTCGGAACCGTCGCCCGGTAAAGTCCCTTCCTGCCTCGGATTTTGCCGGAAAGTGCGCGCCGATTGCCGGTACGATGAAGGCGGTGGCCCTCGCGCGCCGTGGCAGGGCTGGACCTTGGTCCAGCCGCATACCGAGCGCGATCGTCGCGATCCCAGCCGGCTGCACCGAGGTGCAGCCCTACCGGGATTTTCGCGGGGTGAGGGCACCCCGTCCCCGCCGCGACAATCCTCAATACGGCCCGCGGATATGGGCCGCCACCTGGCGCTCGTAAAACGCCGCCAGCTTCACGTGCTGTTCGGCGCTGAGGGGCGCCAGGTGCGATGCCTGCGCGTTGGCCAGCGCCTGCGCCGGATTTTTCGCGCCCGGGATGATCACGCTGACCGCGTCGAAATCGAGGCACCACCGCAAGGCCAGGGACGGGAGCGTCATGGCCGGCGGCACCATCGGCTTCAACGCGTCCGCCAGTTCCACGCCCTTTTCGAAGGGCAGGCCCGCAAAAGTCTCGCCGACGTTGAACGCGGCGCCGTCACGATTGAAATTGCGATGGTCGTCCGCCGCGAACTTCGTCGCCTTCGTCATCTTGCCGCCCAGCAGCCCGCTGGCGAGCGGCAGCCGCACGATCAGGGCCACGCCGTTGCGCCGCGCGGCGTCGAAGAGCACATGGATCGGTTTCTGGCGAAAGATATTGAAGATGATCTGGAGCGACGCACACCCGGGCTGCGCGCAACACCAGAGGGCCTCGTCCATCGCTTCCACGCTCGCGCCGTACGCCTTGATCTTGCCCTCGCGCTTGAGCTCCTCCAGCCAGCCGAAGACCTCGCCGCGCATCAACACCTGCGGCGGGATGCAGTGCAGCTGCGTCAGGTCGATCGCCTCGAGGCCCAGGCGGCGCAGCGAGTCCTCGGTGTGGCGGCGGATCAGGTCGCGCGTGTAGTTCGGCGGCCAGTTGGGGTCGCCCCGACGCCCGAGCTTCGTGGCCAGGAAGATCCGGTCGCGCGCCTTGGTTTCCTTGATGAATTTCCCGTTGAGCGTCTCGCTGCGGCCGTCGCCATAGACGTCGGCGGTGTCGAAGAAGGTCGTGCCCGCCTCGTAGGCGGCGCGCAGCGTGGCCATGGCCGTCTCGTCCGAAACGTCGCCCCAGTTGCCGCCGAGTTGCCAGGTGCCGAGGCCGACCTCTCCCACCACCCTGCCCGTCTTGCCGAATATGCGTGTCTTCATTCGAGCCCGGATGGTGGCGCAAGTCCGTGTCCCGACAAGCCCCGCCTGAGTCATTCATTCGACCGGCGGGACCAAAGATCGCACCCGATTGTTCAAAAGTCACCGGGGTGTGCCGCTGGATTCTTCGCTGCGCTCAGAATGACAGGATTGGAAATTGGGCCGCTGGTCGTGTCATCCTGAGCGGAGCGAAGGATCCAGAGATTTCGAGCACCGCCGTGTTTGTGCCGCTAAAGCGACGCGCGGTCCTCGACGTGGTCCGGCGGGCCGAAGAGCGTCTCCAGCTGCGGCTGGGTCAGGGGCAGGCGGTAGAACGCCCCGGCGTCGGCCGTGCCGATCTCCGGCCGGTGCGCGCGGTTGGGCAACTGGATCCAGTTCGCGCGAAACGACAGGCAGCGCCCTTCGCGAAACACGAAGGCCATGCCCTCGAAGCTGTATTCCACGGCGCCCGGGCCCCATTCGGAGTTGCGCGGCAGTTCCTCCTTGGAGGTCGCCAGGGACGCGATCGTGTCCAGGTCCAGGTCGGTCGAATCGAGCGTCCGGCCGGTGCCGGTGCGCACGAAGAATTGCACGCCACCGGCCAGCGGCTCGCGCGGTGTGCCGATCCGCAGGGTGTCGAAACGCGCGCCGCCATCGGGCAGGATCGCCCCGCCGGCGCGGAGGTTGGCCTTGTAGTATACGCGGTAGGACTTGGCGGCGGCCGCCGCGACCCCGGCGAGCACCAGCGTGGCGAACACCACGAGGAGGGCCCTGGCACCGGGAAATCGTGTACGCATCATGGCTGCTGGCAGGGCGCGTCAGTTGTCCGGCGAGAGGAAGTCGGTCAGCTTGGACGCGGCGATCTTGGTGAAGAAGGCCGATGGATCCGGGCGGGCCAGTGTGCCGGTGACGACCACCGGCTGCGTGACCTTGGCGTAGCCGAGCTCGTCACGCGTGCCGTCGAGCAGGCGGATCTTCCCGAGCAGCTGTTCCATTTTTTCGCGGCCGGCGAGCGTCAGCGTAACGTTCAGCGGCTGCTCCAGCAACGGCTTGTCCGCCTGGTAGGTCACGGTGCCCTTGCCCAGCAACCGGAGTTCGGGCGAGACCAGGCTGAAGTCCTCGAGCTTCATGTTGAGCGCATCGTCGCGCACGAGGCGCACGTTGAGCTGGTCGTACTTGAGCTCCGCCAGGCTCTGGGCGAGCTGGTCGACGAAATAAGCCGTGCCCGCGACCTTCTCCGCGGCTTTCGTCCCCTTCTGGGAACCGAGCAGCGACCCGAGCACGGAAGCGCCGAGTTCGACGGCCTTCGATGTCAGCGAGACTTTGCTGGACGTGCGCTGCAGGCCGCGAAAAACGCCCTGGCGGCTGGTCAGGTTGAACTGCCCGCGGGTCCGCTCGATGGTGCGTTCGAGTGTCTCGCCTTTGCCGCCGAGCTGGCCGTTAACGGTGAACGTTCCCTCCACCGTCGGCGCCTTGCCCGGTTCGAGCGCCTTGAAGAGTTTGCCCGCGTCGAATTCGGTCAGTGAAAAATCCCCCGTGAGGTCATACGGCAGGTCACCCGGGGCGAAATTCAAGCTCCCTTTTGCCGCCAGCTTGCTGTTCTCGCCAAAGGCCGCGTCGAGCTTGGCGAGCGACACGCTCGTCGGCGTCAGGTTGACCAGCCCGGTGAGGCCCGTCATCGCCCACTCGGTGCCGTGCGAGACGGTCTTGATGTCGAGCGCCAGCTTGCCGTCGAAATGCGACCAGGGTGGCTTGGCATCGGGCACGATGGCCGTCTTTCCGACCGCACTCGCGGGAGCCGGGGTCGGGGGCTTCCCGGCTCCGTTCGCCGACGCCATGAACACGCCCAGCAAGGAAAGCGCGTCGCCGAGTTCAACATGCTCGCCGGTCAGGCTGCCATCGAGGCCGAAGACGCCGTGCCGCGGCAGCAGCTCAAGGGCAAACTTCAGGTCCGTGCGCTGGCCCGAGCTATCCAGCAGCAGCGGCGCTTCCACGCTCAGGTGGCCGTCGGGCCGCGTGACGGCCCGGAAACTGAGGTTGGCCACCGGCAGCGTCTGGCCGGTGTCGCGGGCCACCAGCCCGTTCAGGGTCAGGCGGGCTTCCACCTGGATGTCGGAGCCGGCCGCTGCGCGCACTTCGCCGCTGGCGCGACCCTGCGCGACGGTCTTCGCGCCGGGGAAGAGCGGCTGGCTCGCCAGCGCGGGCACCTCGAGATTGAAAGTCAGGCTGGCGCGCAGCCCGGCATCGGGCTTCCGCGATGCCTCACCCTGCAAGGTCACCAGCGAATTACCGTCGGCCGTGCGGATGGTCACGCCCCCGGTGCGGGCCGTGCCGGAATCCGTTCCGTCGATTTCCGCCGAAGGCTGCGCCTCGATCGCCAGGCCGGAAAGGGCCGGCTGTCCATCCTGCGCAAGTGAAACTCCCGCGAGCTTCAGAGGCTGGATCGACCGCAGCGCGAGCTTGCCACCGTCGGCCGCCAGCACGAAGGCACCCTGCTCCACCGCGCCGCCGAGGCTCGCCCCCGGCTGGTTCAAAGGCACCTTGTCGAGCGGGATGCGCCCGAGGGAGAATTTCAGCAAGTCGACCGGCCCGGCGCCAGCATCGGACACCGTCGGCCGGCGACTGGCCAGGTCGAGCCGGAAGGGCCGCAGACTCTCGGCCTTGAACAGCGGCACGCCCGCGCTGTCCGTCACATCGGCGGTGAGGCGGCGCAGGTCGAGCAGGTTGCCCGTCAACGTGAATCCCGCCGCGCCCGCCGCCTTGATGCGTCCCAGCGGCAGCCAGGGCGACAACAGCCCGGGCAAGTCCGCGACGTAATCGGCCGACACCACGATGCCCGCGTTCGGCGAGCCAATCGGCATGGTGGCCTGGGCCTTGAGCGCCACGGCATCCCCGGCGGGTGTATGCAGTGACAATTCGCGCAAGCTCGCCTGGATCCCGCCCGCCGTGAGCGCCGCCTCGCCGGCTACGCTGAGATCCGCTTTCGCCAACAGCAACTGACCCTCGTCGACCGCGCTCAAGGAGGCGACCCGCAGCGGCTCGGTCGCGCGAACGACCAGTTTGTCCGGCTCAGCGTTGAACACGAGCTTGCCGGTCACCATGCCGCCCGAGATGTCCAGGTCGTGGACGAAAGGTCGCACCCACGCCACGGGCAGCCCGCTGATGTTCAGCGTGAGCACTTCACCCGGCGACGCCCCGCCGACCTGCAGCCGCCGGTCCTTCAGGTTGAATTCCGCCGCCTGGGTCGCCTGCAGTTCGAGCACCGGCTGCTCGCCGGCCAGCTTGACCGAGAGCTGACGCAGCTGGGCCAGCCCGTTGGCGCCCGCCACGTCGAACTGCGCCTGCAGCCGGATGGCACCAAAGGCGCGCCAGGCCGGATCGATCACTTCCAGTTTGCTGACCTCGCCCTCCAACTGGCCGGCGACACTCGCCGCCTTTGCCGTCGGGTCGAGGGAGAAATGCCCGGCCCCATGGGCGTTGAAATCCGGCAACAAGCCACCGAGCGCGAATGGCTCCAACTGGCCCGAGTTCACCTTCAGGGTCCAATCGCCGGTGAAGGCACGAGCCCCGGTGGGCAGTGCCGCGTCCAAAGCCAGCACCTGCCCGGCTTCGCCATGGCGCAGCGTATCGATGCGACATGAGTAGGTCTCGCCAGTCGCGGTGCGCGCGAGGTCGGCCGTGATCTTCAGCTGGTTCTGGTCGGAAAAATTCTCGCCTTCGGCGTCAGCCACGGCCGTCAGCCCGAGGTGGTCGAAGGTGCGCTCCGCGGTCTGGCGAACGCGCAGGTCGACCTTGGCATTCAAAGCCGCCACGTGGGCGCCCGCCGCCGGGTTCCGAAGCTCCGCCGTGAGCTGCACCGTGCCTTCGCGGCCGGGGGCGATGCCGCCGCCGGTGAGGTTGAAGTCGGTCTCGAGCGCCGGCTGCCCGGCTCCCGCCGGCACCAGGGCGCGTCCCGCGATATGAATTCCGTCGAGTTCAAGTTCGAGCGGGAGCTGGAAATGCGCGAGCAAACCCGGGGCGACCACCGGCGTCCCGGCCGCGGCCGCCGCGGCCTGGTTGCCGGATGCCGCCATGCGCCGGGCATCCACCACGAGGCCCGCCACCTCGAGCCGCTGCATTCGCAGGCGCCTTCCAAACACAAGTCGCCAGAGCGAGTAGTCCGCATCGAGCCGATCGACCTGCACGTGCAGCTCTCCGCGCTGGACATCCACCTGGCGCAGCCGGATGGACGAGAAACCGGCTGCCACGTCGTCGACTTTCAGCGTCAGCCCGGGCGTGGAGGCGACGGCCCGCAGAACGAGGCGGCGCTGGATGGCCGGAGTGAGGGCCAGGCCCACCGCCAGCACCACCAGGGCGACAACGATCGCGAGCGCGATGAGGAGAGGCCGGGCGAACTTCATGGCAGGCAGGAGGACACGCGACTCTGGCAGAAGTTACCGGAAAGGAGCGATTGAAATTCCCGCGCGATCCTCCGCCGGATCCGACGGAAGCGCGCCTTCCCGGCGGCTTCCGCCATGATCACTTCGCCGGGTAGACGATCTCGCCGGCCGGCTTCAAGTCGTCCGGCAGACCCATCGCCTTGCGCACGGTGGCGACGGCCACGTCATAGGTGTAGTAAGCCTGCAGCTGGTTGAGCCGCGCGGTCGTCAGATCGACCTGCGAGGTCAGCACGTCGAGCTGCGTGGCCGTGCCGGCGGTATAGCGGGCGTTGGCCAGCCGGAGCGCCTCCTCGGCCTGCTCGACCACCTTCTTGGATGCCTCGGCAAGTTCGTTGGCTTGTTGGAAGGTGGAGATCGCGCGGCGGACGTCGACGTCGACGCTCAATTGTGTCTCGGCCAGCGAAAGCCGCGCCTGTTCGAGCAGCGAGCGCGCCTGGGCGACCCGCCCGGCGGTCGCGCGGCCGTCAAAGATGTTCCAGTTGGACTGCAACCCGACGGTGAAACCGTCGCGATCGTCGGCGAAGCTGCCCAGTCCGGGCGCCTTGCGCGAATCGTAGGAGCCGAACAGCGAGAGCGAAGGATAATAGTTGGCGCGGCGGGCGGCGACGCTTTCGTCGGCCGCATCGACCAGCTTGCGCAGCCGGATCAGGTCGGGACGCTTCTCACGGGCGGTGGTGAGGGCGGAGCGGAGGTCGAAGGACGTCGGAGTGTAGTCGAGCGTGCCGAGGAATTCCGGCACCTTGGTCACGTCGGGCTCGGTCCCGGTGGTGAAGCCCAGCGAGCGGCGCAGTTCCTCGATCGCGAGGCGGTAGTCGTTGCGCGCGGTGATCAGCGGCGTCTGGGCATTGGCCAGGGCGACCTCGGCGCGCAGCACCTCGAAGTTCGACACGGTGCCGGCCTCGTAGCGGTTCTTGGCGTCCTGCAGCTGGCGTTGCAGCAGCTCGATGTTCTGCTCCTGCACCTTGATCTTCTCGCGGCTCACCAGCACCGTGTAGAAGCGGGTGCGGACGTCGAGCAGCGCGTCGTTGATGACGGACTCCAGGGCCAGGACCGCGGCGTCGAGGGCGAGCTTCTGGCTGCGGACGTTGGCCCGGATCCCGCCGCCGGCGAACAGCGCCTGCCGCGCGGTAACGTTGACCGACCAGTAACGGTCCTCGCCCGTGATCCCCACCGCGGCATCACCGCCCTGGTAGGCGGCGGACGCCGTGACGTTCGGAATCTGCGGTCCGCGGACCTCGAGGACGACGCCTTCCTGCTGCCGGATGCGCTCCTTGGCCTGCCGGATGGCGAAGTTGTTGTCCAAGGCGAAGGCCAGCGCGTAACGCAGGTCGAGGGCATCCGGCACCGCGAAGGTCGGGTCCGGCTTGCCATCGTTGAGCTGGGCGGGCGCGGACGGGATCGCGAGCAGGCTCGCCGCCAGGAGGAACGGGAGAAACGGGCGCATGAAGGGAGGAAGGGAAGCGGTTATCGGATTATTTGGCAAGGGCGGGTTCACCCGCGGGGATCGGCTGCGCCGCGCGGGCGCGGGCCTCGGCGGCCCGGTGGTCCTTGGCCAGGAGAATGTACACCGACGGGAGGACAAACAGCGTGAAGAATGTGCCGATGGTCATGCCACCGACGAGCACCAGGCCGATCGAGTTGCGGGCTGCGGCGCCGGCGCCGGTGACGAACGTCAGCGGCAGGTGGCCCGCGATCGTGGCGACCGAGGTCATCAACACCGGGCGCAGGCGGGTCATGGCCGCCTCATGCACGGCGTCGAGCTTGGTGCGGCCCTCCTCCTGGAGCTTGTTGGCGAACTCCACGACGAGGATGCCGTTCTTGGCGATAAGCCCGACCAGCGTCACCAGGCCGACCTGCGCGTAGATGTTGAGGGTCGTCGTCCAACCGTTGGTCCAGTACGGTATGTTCGGGTTCGGCATCTTCAGGTAGGTGAAGACGAGCGCGCCGAACATCGCGAGCGGCACGGAGCCGAGCAGGATGACGAGCGGGTCGCGGAACGAGTTGAACTGCACCGCGAGCGCGAGGAAGATCAGCGTGATCGCGAGCAGGAAGGCGGGCAGGAACTTGTTGCCTTCCTGGCGCAGCTGCCGCGACTCGCCCGTGTAGTCGAAGGAGTAGCCCGGGGGCAGGATCTGCCGCGCCGCCTTCTCAAGGTCCTTGAGCGCCTGGTCGAGCGGCACGTGCGCCATGCCGGAGATCTTGACGGCATTGAGCTGCTGGAAGCGGTTGAGCGACCGCGGCACGGTCTGGTTCTCGATGTGCGCGACGGCGCTCACCGGGATCAAGCGGCCGGCGGGCCCGTTGATGTAGATGTCGGTCAATTGCGCCGGGTTGAGGCGCCCCGAGCGCTCGACCTGCGGGATGACCTTGTAGCTGCGGCCGGCGATGTTGAAGCGGTTGACATAATTGCCGCCGAGTGCCGACGCGAGGTCGGTGCCGACCTGCGCGAGATTGAGTCCGAGCGTGGCGACCTTGTCGCGGTCGATGACGACGCGCGCCTCGGGCTGGTCGAACTTCAGGTCAATCTGCATGAAGTTGAAGTCGCCCGACTGCATTGCGGCGCCCTGCACTTTCTGCGCGAACTCCAGCAGCTCCTTCGAGTCGCCGGTCGAGGTGATGATGAACTCGACCGGGAAGTTGCTCGCGCCGGGCAACGCCGCGGGCAAAGCGGGCAGGATCTGAAGGCCCGGAATCTGGGCCATGCGCATCGCCACTTCCGGCATGATCTGGAAAACCGTGCGCTGGCGCGGGTGGTGCCAGGGTTTGAGCACCATGCCGCTGAAGCCATTGACGCCCTGGGCCGCGGCGATCGGGTTGGAAGACGGGAACATGACCTGGAAAGTCGCATCGACTTCCGGCGTCTTGAGGAAGGCGTCCTCGGCCGCCTTGGCGTAGATCATGTTCTGGTCCGCCGTGGTGTTGGCCGGGGCGATGACGTAGCCGAACATCACGCCCTGGTCCTCCGTCGGCGCCAGTTCCTTCGGCGACAGCACGTACATCGGGATCGGCATCAGGCCGACCACAACCCAGATGACGTAGACGAACGGGCGCGAACGCAGCGTGGCCGACAGCGCGTGGCCATAGGTCCGGCGGACCTTGTCGAAGGTGTGGTTCACCCAGCCGGTGAAGCCCTTCTCCTCGTCCGCCGCGCCCTTCAGGAAGTGCGACGACATCATCGGCGACAGCGTGAGCGCCACGATGCCGGAGATGGTCACGGCCCCGGCGAGCGTCAGCGCGAATTCGCGGAACAGCGCACCGGTCAGGCCGCCCTGCAGGCCGATGGGCGTGTAGACCGCCGCCAGCGTGATGGTCATTGCGATGACCGGGCCGGCGAGCTCGCGGGCGCCCAGGATCGCCGCCTCGCTGCGCGAGCGGCCCTCGCGCAGGTGGCGCTCGATGTTTTCCACGACAACGATGGCGTCGTCGACCACGAGACCAACGGACAACACGATCGCGAGCAGCGTCAGCAGGTTGAGCGTGAAGCCAAACGCCTGCATGAGAAAGATGCCGCCGATCAGCGACACCGGGATGGCCACGATCGGCACCATGGCCGAGCGCACCGAGCCGAGAAACAGGAAGATGACGAGCACCACGATCAGCAGCGTGTCGATCAGCGTGTGGGTCACATCATGGATGGCGTTGCTGATGTATTCCGAGGCGTCGTAGCCCACGCGCGCGTCGAGACCCGCCGGCAGGTCGCGCTTGATCTCGTTCAACTCCGCGGTCGCGCGCTTCACGACGTCAATGGTGTTGGCGTTGGGCAGCGGGAAGATGCCCATGAAGACGGCGGTGTGCCCGGACATCCGGACGCGGGTGTCGTAATCCTCGGCGCCCAGTTCGACGTCCGCCACGTCGGCGAGACGCACGGTGGTGTCGCCGACCTGGCGCACCACGAGCTTCTTGAACTCGTCGACCGAGTGCAGGTCGGTGTTGGCCGTGAGGTTCACGCCCACGAGCGAGCCCTTGGTGCTGCCGACGGCGGCCAGGTAGTTGTTCGCCGCCAGGGCCGCGCGGACCTGGGCCGGGCTGATGTTGAGGGCGGCCATCTTTTCCGGCTTGAGCCAGATGCGCATGGCGAACGTGCGCGCCCCGAGGATGTCGGCGCGCTGGACGCCCTGCACCGATGCGAGCCGCGGCTGGACGACGCGGGTCAGGTAATCGGTGATCTCCGATTGCGACAGGATGTCGGAGGAGAAGCTCAGGTATTCGGCCGCCTGCTGCGAATCCGCCGATTGCACGCTGATCGAAGGCACCTCGGCCTCGGGCGGCAGGTTGTTGCGGACCTGGTTGACCTTGGCCGTGATGTCGGCGAGCGCCTTGGTCTGGTCGAAGTTGAGCTTCAACCGCGCAGTGATGCTGGAGAAGCCCAGCAGGCTCTTCGATTCGACGTAATCGATGCCGTCGGCCGAGGCGATGGCCTGCTCGAGCGGCGTGGTGACGAAGCCGCGAACGAGGTCGGCGCTGGCGCCGACGTAGACCGTCGACACGACCACCGACGCGTTTTCGCTGCGCGGATACTGCCGGATGGAGAGCGAGCGCCAGGCCTGCAGGCCGGCGATGATGATGACCGCGTTGACCACGATCGCGAGGACCGGGCGGCGGATGAAGATGTCGGTAAAGAAGGTTTTCATGGCGTGGTGGCCGCAGGAGCGGAGCGAGCCCGGCTCAGGTGTTGTCGGGCTTCGGCGCGAGCTTGGCGTCCGGCGCCAGGGTGTTGTCGATGGTGACCGTCATGCCGGGCCGCAGCTTGAACACGCCCGAGGTGACGATCATCTCGCCGGGCTTCAGGCCGTTGGCAACGCTGACGAAATCGCCGCGGGTGCGGCCCAGGCGGATGAACTGCTGGCGCAGCACCTTTTCGACCTGGCCGGTCTTTTCATTCTTCTTTTCGTCGATCACGAAGACCGAGTCGCCGAAAGGCGCGTAGAGGACGGAGGTCGCGGGAATGGCGAGGACGTCCTCGTGCGTCGGCAGCACCAGTTCGACATTGGCAAACATGCCCGGGCGGAGCTTTTCGGCCGGGTTCGGCAGCGTGGCCTGCACGCGCACGGAGCGCGTCGCGGCGTCGACCTCGGGATTGATGGCGGTCACCTTGCCGGTGAAGGTCTGGCCGGGCGCGGCATCGGTGCCCACCCGCACCTCGGCATCGACCGCGATGGCCGACATGTCCTGCTGCGGGAGCGAGAAGTCGACGTAAATGGGATCCAGCGTCTGCAGCACGGCGATGGGATCGCCTTCGTGCAGGATCTGGCCGAGGTTGACCTGGCGCAGCCCCAGCCGGCCGGCGAATGGCGCGCGCACCGTCTTCTTCGCGATGACGGCGCGGATGTTGTCGGCCTGGGCGATCGCCTGCTTGTACTGCGCCTCCACCAAATCGAAGTCAGACTTGGAAATGGCCTTTTGTCCGAGCAGGTCGGTCGACCGGTTGAGGTTGGCCTTGGCGAGGGCGGCGCTGGCTTCGGCGGCGCGCAGCTGCGCCTCCTCGGTCGCGGTATCGAGCTGCAGGAGGAGCTGGCCTTGTTGGACGGCGGCGCCGGATTCGAATTCGATCCGTGCGACCTTGCCGGCCAATTCGGCACCGATCGTGACGCCCTGCACGGTGACGACGGAGCCGGTGGCGTGGAGCGTGTTTTCCCAAGTCATGGACTTGGCGGGCACGGCGGTGACCACTTCGGGTGGCATCACTTGGGCCTGCATGGTGGCCCCCATGACGGCGAATTGCCCGAAGCCCGGGGCGAATTTGATCGAGGCGAGGAAGCCGACGAGGACGGTGAGGCCCACGAGGGTGAGGACGAGTTTCTTGGCCATGTGGTAGGTCGTTTAGGGTGAAAAAAGGGAATCAGATCGACGCGGTGGCGTCGGCCGGCTCTTCCCGGGCGACCTTCAGCGCGGCGACGTTTTGCTGCACCTTGACCAGCAGCCCGACGAGTGTCCGGCGCTCGACCTCGGACAGGGAGCTCATCACGGACGCGGTCACCTTGAAGTGCCCGGGCAGGAAATCCTGGAGAAACTTGTCGCCCTTGGCCGTAAGGCGAACCGACATCATCCGGCGATCGGCCGGGTCCGGTTCGCGTGTCACGTAGCCGTCGCGTTCGAGCGTGTCGACGAGACCGGTCATGGTCGCCCGCGTCACGCCCGCCGCATCGGCGAGCTCGGCCGGCGTGCGCGGTCCGCAGCAATCCGCGGCGCCGAGCAGCTTGGCGGCGCGCGGGTGATAACTCCGCCACAACAGCATCAGCACGCAAAACCGCCCTTGGGAAATATTGTGGTTGGCGAGGTTCTTTTCCGTGACGCCAGCGGCTTCATCGCTTGTCCGCAAAAGATGCAGGAAGGCTTCGGTCGCGGATGGATCGAGACCCGGCAATTCCTTGGCCGCCTCAAGCAAGCACTCGTAGCGCGGAAGGTCTTTCAGAAGCAGGTGCGGCATGGATAAGGCGGCTTACAGTTAGCGGCCTAATGAGTTTTGCAAGGACAGTTTTGTTAAGTTTCCGATACACTCTACTCCTGTACTAAAGAATACAGCCGGCCAGACGGCCGGCTGTTGGGAAGAGACGTTGATCTTTGTTTTACAACGACTTGGCAGCGGCCACAACCGCGTCGGCTGTAATACCAAGCTCCTTCATGGCGATGTTGCCGGGCGCGCTGAGGCCGAAGCGATCGATGCCGACAACCTTTCCGTCCAAGCCCACAAACTTGCTCCAGAGCCCTGTGACGCCGGCCTCGATGGCCACGCGTTTGCGGCACGAAGGCGGCAGGACGGCTTCGCGATATTCGGCCGGCTGCTGCTCAAAGCGCAGGAACGACGGCATCGACACAACCCGCGTACCGGGCCCGAGGGTCTTCGCCGCGGCCAGCGCCCATTGGAGCTCCGAGCCGGAGGCGAGCAGGATGTGCGTGAGCGGCGCCGTTTCCTGCACCGCGATGTAGCCGCCCTTGAGAACACCAGCCCGGCGGTCGCTGGCCGGAATCTCGTTCAACATGGGCACGGTCTGGCGCGTGAGCGCGAGCAGCGTGGGCCCATCGATGCGTTCCATCGCCGCCGCGAAGGCACCGGCGGTTTCCTCGGGATCGGCCGGTCGGATGACGTCGAGACCCGGGATGAGTCGCAGCGCGGAAACCGTCTCGACCGGCTGGTGGGTCGGCCCGTCCTCGCCCACCCCGACCGAATCGTGCGTGTAGATATAGACCACGGGCAATTTCGACAGCGCGGCCAGGCGCATCGAGGGACGCGAATAATCAGCAAAAACGAGGAACGTCGCGCACGAAGCGCGGAAGATGCCGTCGTAGGCGACGCCGTTGTTGATGGCGGCCATGCCGTGCTCGCGAATGCCGTAACGCAGGTTGCGGCCGGCGCGGTTCGTCTTGTCGAAATCCTTGTCGGCGGCGATGTAGTTCAGCGTCGAGCCATGCAGGTCGGCGCTGCCGGAGATGAGCAGTGGCAGCTCGGCGGCAACGGGCTGCAGCACATCGCGGCCGGCGGCGCGGGTGGCGAGCTTGGCGTCGGCCGGGAAATGCGGGATTTTTTCGAGGAGATGGCCCGCGTGCGGCCGGGCGTCGCGCGAGTCGAGCAGCGCCGCCTTGTCGGGGTTCGCCGCGCGCCAGGCGTCGTAAGTCTTCTTCCACTTTCCGTAGGCACGCTTGAGGCGTTTCTTGTGCGCAGCGAAATAGGCGCGCACGTCGTCGCTCACGTAGAAATGCGGGTCGGCCGGCAGGCCGAGTCCCTTCCGGGCGGCGTCGGCGAACTTCGCCCCACCCTCGCCGTGGCCTTTTGATGTCCCCTGCACTTCCGGGATGCCCTTGCCGATGAGCGTCCGCGCGATGATCAGCTGCGGTTTGCCGCTCGTCGCGCGCTTCGCCTTGTTGAGCGCCTTGAGGATCGCGGCGAGGTCGTGGCCGTCGGCCAGCGTTTGCACGTCCCAGCCGATCGCCTTGAACCGAGCGCCGGTGTTCTCGCTTTGCGTCTTCGCCGCCATGGCGTCGAGCGTGACGTCGTTCGAGTCGTAAATGAGGATGAGATTGTCGAGGCCTTGGTGACCGGCGAAGGCGCACGCTTCCATCGCGACGCCCTCCTGCATGCAGCCGTCGCCCGCGAGGCAGATCACGTGGTGGTTGAAGATCTCGTGTTCGGTCGTGTTGAACCGCGCCGCCGCCATCAGGCCGGACATCGCCAGCCCGACCGCGTTGCCCACGCCCTGCCCAAGCGGGCCGGTGGTGCACTCGACGCCGGGCGTCTCGTGGAATTCCGGGTGGCCGGGAGTTTTGCTGTGCAGCGCCCGGAAATGTTTCACCTCGTCGAGCGACAGGTCGTAGCCGCTCAGGTGCAGCCAGGCGTAGAGGAACATCGAGCCGTGGCCGGCGGAGAGGACGAAGCGGTCGCGGTTGAGCCAGCGCGGCTCGTCCGGGTTGTGCACGAGCGCGTGGCCATAGAGGACGGCGCCGATTTCCGCGCAGCCGAGCGGAAGCCCGAGATGGCCGGAGGAGCACTGGTGAACGGCGTCGATGGCGAGGCCGCGGGCTTGCGCGGCGGCTTGGGAAAGGAGTTCAGTCTGGAGTTTCATGGGATGTCGGGACAACAGGCGAAAATCAGCTTACGCGGCGCACGATGGCCGGCGCAAAGCCGAATTTTTGACATAAAAAAAGCGAGCCCGCAGGCTCGCTTGAAAATGTGGCGTGGTCGGAGGGCTTATTCCTTCGCCGCGGCGTCGAAACGCTTTTCCTTCACGGCCATGGCGGCCTTGCCGGTCCGGTCGCGCAGGTAATAGAGGCGGGCCTTGCCGGGCTCCGCGTCCTTCTCGACTTCGATCTTCTCGAGGTTCGGCGAATTCACCGGGAAGACGCGCTCGACACCCTCGCCGTAGCTGATGCGGCGCACGGTGAACGTCTCGTGGATGCCGGAGCCCTTGTGCGCGATGACCACGCCGGCGAAGACCTGCACGCGCTCCTTGTCGCCCTCGCGGACCTTGGTGTGCACGCGGACACCGTCGCCGACTTTGAACGGCGTGGCTTTGTGTTTCACCTGGGCGGCGGTGATCTCCTGGATAATCGGGTTCATGGCTGGTTATTTGAGTAAATCGGGACGGACTTTCTGCGTTTTTTCCACCTGTCGCGCGTGCCGCCACTTCTCGATTTCGCCGTGGTTGCCCGAGAGCAGCACTTCCGGCACGGACATGCCGCGGTAAACGGCGGGACGCGTGTATTGAGGAAAGTCGAGCAACTTGCTGGTGAAGCTTTCCGTCGTCAACGAATTTTCTTCCCCGAGCACACCGGGGATGAAGCGGGCCAGTGCGTCGATGACCACGGCGGCTGCAAGTGTGCCGTTGGTAAGCACATAATCCCCGATGCTGATCTCCTGGTCGATGACGTTATCGCGAATCCGCTGGTCGATGCCCTCGTAATGGCCGCTGAGCAGGACCAGGTGCTGCTGTCGCGACAGATCCTCGGCCAGAGCCGGGGTCAGCGGCGTCCCATCCGGGGTCAGGTAGATTCGCCGGCAGCCCGGGGTCTGCAGCTGCTCGATGGCGTCGAAGGCCGGTTCGCATTTCAT
The DNA here is from genome assembly GCA_035549095.1 of Lacunisphaera sp. Lineage (GTDB taxonomy): Bacteria > Verrucomicrobiota > Verrucomicrobiia > Opitutales > Opitutaceae > Lacunisphaera. Next base: position 48,490 of record DASZRV010000047.1, read on the forward strand.
CACCATCCCCGCGCCGCCGCCGAACGGGCGGTCGTCCGTCGTCGCGTGCTTGTCCTTCGCCCAATCGCGCAGGTTGTGGACCTTGATCTCGAGCAGCTTCGCGTCCTGTGCGCGGCCGAGCATGCTCTCCGACAGGAAGCCGTCGAGCATGGCCGGGAATAGCGTCAGGACGTCGATGCGCATGGGGAGATTCTCCAATAAAAAAGGTCCGGCGCGAGCCGAACCTGGTAGGTCGGGCTTTACGCCCGACGTTTCGGGCGTAAAGCCCGACCTACA
>DASZRV010000048.1:0-82910 GCA_035549095.1 Lacunisphaera sp.
GCCGGCAAGACGGCGGAAAGCCACAACCGCTACCTTGGCTATTTCGGCGAACGGATTGTCGGCGAACACCTCGATGCCCTGAAAGCGCAGGGCTGGAAGGTGTTTCACGACGTGCCCGTCGATCACGAGGAGCATCCTTTCAACCTCGATCATGTCGCCGTCGGCCCGACCGGGGTGTTCGTGGTCGAGACCAAGACGCGCCGCAAAGGTCGCGCGCGGCCGGGCTTCGACAGCCACAAGGTCTACTTCGATGGCCACGCCCTCGTATGGCCGTGGGGCGAGGACAACCACGGGCTCGACCAGGCGGAGCGGAACGCCCAATGGCTGGCGGAGCTTTTGCGCGCCGAGCTGCGCGAGGAGATTCCGGTCACGCCATTCCTCACGCTGCCCGGCTGGTTCGTGGAAATGAAACCGACGCAAGATCCACGGCCGTGCCGGGTGACGAATCCGAAGGGACTCGACAAGCTGCTGCCGAACGGGCCGGCCGTCCTTGGCGACACGCAGATCGCCGCGATCGCGGCCAAGCTGGACCAGCTCTGCCGCGACGTGGAATTTTGAGCTCCCGCGGACGTCGGTTCAGTTCGCTGGCGCGAACGCGCCGGCAAAGGCCGGAGCTCCGGCCGCGCGACCGAGCAGGCTGGCGACCTTCTCGGGCAGCGGCACCCCGGTCGTCGCGGCCTTGAAGGCCGGCGCCGGAGCCAGCCGCTTGAGTTCAATGCTCTGGAAGACCGCACCATGATAGCCGGCGAATTCCACGCTGTGCTGGTCGAAGGCGGGCTGCGCCCGGCGGAAGGCATCGAGTGAGGCGAACTGCTCCAGCCCGCTGCCCGTGCCCGGGCTCCAGGTGATCAGGTCCTTGCTGTCGCCCATGCGCACGTAGACGTTTCCGTCGAGTTCCTTTACCTGCGGCTTGGTCAGGCGTTCGCGCAGCGCGGCGGGCTGGATGAAGCGCAGCAAAGGCCGGGAGTTGTCTGCCGTCCCGACCAAAAGGTTGTCCAGGAAGGCGTGGCCTTCACGATGGTCGACGTCGGGGCCGGTGGCCGGATGCCAGCCGAAGTGATCATTGACCGCGCTGCGCTCCGTGCGCTCGAACGTGGCCTGTGAATTGAGGTAGGTGTTCTGGGCGACGGTCACGTTCGAACTGTTGAGGATGCGGGTGCCGTCCTCGCAGTTCACGAAGACGTTGCCGGCGCAGGTGGCGCCCTTCGAGATCTCGAAGAAGAAGCCCGCCTGGCAGTTCTCGAACCAGTTGTCGGTGACCACGGCATCCACGTTGCCGACGTCGTACCAGATGCCGTTGGAGTCGGCATTGTCGATCACGAGGTTGTTGCGGCACGTCACGCGATAGGACTGGTTGAAGATCTTGACGGCGGACGGGTAGTAACCGGTCAGCTTCTCGACATTGTTGCGGCGGAAAATGTTGTTCTCGAGCAGGCAGTCGGCCGAATCGATGATGTAGATGCCTTCCGTGCTCGTGTCGCTGACGAGGCAGTTGCGAATCGTCAGGTGATCGCCCCGAAAATAGCCGGCGACCCGCGAGCAGTGGGTGATCGCGACATTCTCGAGCGTGGTGCCGACCACCTCTTTGCCGAAGGTCGCCGGATCCTGCGGGCCCTCGGGCTCCTTGCCCTCGACCTCGAGCGCGCGGTAGGCGTACTGGGTGAAGGTGAGACCGCGAATCACCGGTCCTTTGTTGTCGGGATTCTTGCCGTGCGCCGGCCGGGTGGTGCGGGTCAGGGCGCTGTCGTGCGCGGTGATCTCGACTTCATGACCGGTCGGATCGGTGCGGAGGTAAACGAAGCCGTTCTCGTAATCGATGTAGAACGAATTGGCATCCACTTCGCCGACCCAGCCGGCGGACAACAAGGGGCGGCCATCGACGAAGACCATGTCGTTGTTGAACCGATGCAGCGGGGTGCGCATGGCTTCGCGCTCGCGCCGCCACCAGTCGGCCGGCAGCGAGGGGAAGAGTTTCTTCCACGGCGTGCGCCAGTAGCCATCGCGCAGCGACTGCCACTTGCCGGCCACCTCGGTTCCCTTAAGCACCGGTCGCTCGTCCTGATAAGGCTGAAGCGTGATGCCTTGGTTGAGGACGAGGTCGCCCGTCCGATACGTGCCGCCGCGGAGAATGATCGCGTCGCCCGTGACCACCCGGTCGATCGCAGCCTCGATCGTGGTCGGCTCGCCCAGGGTGGCGCCGGAAGCATCGGGCTTGCCGTCGGGCGCGACATAGTAAACGTGCGCGGCGGCCGGCACGGTGTAGTTGACCTGGAGCGGGCCGTAAGGGCCGCCCGAAGGCGCGGCAGAGGCGATGCCTGACAGGAGGGCGGAGGCAATCAGGGCGCGGGACGGGAACGGCAGCGGATTTTTCATGGGCGGGGTGCTGCACCCTCCCGCTCCCGACCGTAGTTGGCAACAGCGGAGGCAGTGCAACTGTTGACCTTTCGCCGAGGCGCAATGCCGTTTGACGAGGCCGGCGCTTCCCCGGAACATGGCCCCTCTCTTATGAACCTTCCGCAACTCTTCGGCGTGTTGCCGGCCATCATTTTTCCTTCCGCCACCTTGCTCTTCCTCGTGCGGCTCGTCCAGCAAGGCGCCGCCGCCGCGGCGAATGCCACGACCTGGCTCCTGTTCGGCATCGCGAACCTCGCGCTCTACGCCTACGCGGAGCGCTACAATGAATGGCAGGCGATCGTCGGGCTGCTGGGCACGGCGGCCCTGGACTTCGCGATCGTGGCGGTCATCTGCCTCGCGCGCTGGCGCAAACCGCGTGCGACCTCGGCCTGACGCTCAAATCTCCGAGTACGGCAGCGGCTCGAAGAAACGGCTCGTGACCTTGGACACGGTGTCGGCGTATTGCGGGTCGTTTTTCAACTTCAGCCAGACCGGGTGCGCGAAGAAGGCGTCCCAGCTTTTCTTGTGGGTGTCGCGATCCGGGCTGCAGAGCATGTAGGTGAGGTGGGGCAGGTCTCGGCCGATGAGCGCCTGGCCATAGAAGACGGGCGACATGTTCAACTGCTGCATCAGCTCGATCTCGCCGGCGTTGAACATCTCCACCTTCTTGAGCGCCTTGATCTCGTTGTAGCTATCGTAGGTGCGCATCTCGAAAATGCGCTTCGCCCCCTGGCGTTTCAGCGCCGGCACGGCGAGCTGCGGCAGGCCGGCGAAGGCGAGCAACAGCCAGCTGTCGACCCGCTCGTATGCCGGGTGATCCTTGGAGGTGGCGGCAAAATAATCTCCCGCGGCGCCCTGCACGGCGGGATCCGTGTTGATGAAGGCATCGACCGGGGCGACGGACTCGAGGGTCGGGTGCGGGATCAGCACCCACACGGCCGGGCCGTCCTTGGCCTCAGGCTCGGTGAATACACCCACGGCCCCAATGCCACGGGCGTGGAGGGCGGGAATGAGCGCCTTTTCCAGGTAACCATCGAGCAGCCGTCGGTCCATGCCGGGCCGCAAACGGTAAGCCCGCAGCTCGTAATATTCCCGGGCGGAAACTGGCGAGCTGGCGGCGCTGGCGGCCGTCCCCGTGGCGACGGCGGCCGTGGCGAGCAAGGTGGTTTTGAGAAAATCGCGGCGATCACCGGGTAACGCATTCATGGGGCGAAGATGTGATTGGTGGAGAAGGTGGCAGACGTAGGCGGAACGCCGCGGAGTGCAAATCAGTCCGCCGTGCCGGTCAGGGTCGGCGTGCCGGGGCCGCCGAAGCCGACATTGGTTTGCGCATCCACCAGCAGCTGTTTGTCGGCAAAGCGCAGGCGGAAGGTATGGGTGAACGTCGAGCGGTAGCCGCAAAGCTTGAGCGTGTACTCGAAGTCGCTCGTCCAGGCGCCGCTCGCCGCCATCGGTTCGGGCCCGGTCGGGGTCGGAATCGCCCCGCCTTTGTGCCAGCCGCCGGGCGCCGCCATGAAGTGCTGCTCGGTGCCGCCGATGTGGGCGGTGAACTGGGTCGCGCCGCTCGCATCGACCGAGTCGAGCGAGATGGATTCGAGGTGGCGGCTGTTTTCCGGGAATTTATAGACGCGACCGGCAACGGACCCGGCAATGGGCGAGGTCGGATTGCCGCGTTGCGGCGGGATCATCAGGTGGGCGAGGCGGTCCTTCAGTTTCGCGTTCGCCGCCGCATCGACCGGCAGCGCGCCGTCATGAAAAGCGGGCAAGAGGTAAGTCCAGGCTGAGTTCATGACGGCGGCCATGTCCCGCGTGCCGCTCGTGATCGCCAACACGGCATCGTACTGGTCCATGACGATGCAGAACTGACCGAACGCACCGTCGCCGCGGTAGAATCCATGCGGACAGCGCCAGAACTGGTAACCGTAGCCCTGGTCCCAGTTGCCCGCGGGATCGCCGCCGTTCGCGGTCTGGAGGGCGGTGGCCTCGGCGACCCACGCCGCCGGCACCAGCTGTTTCCCCTGCCACTGGCCATGCTGGAGGTAAAGCTGGCCGAAGCGGGCGATGTCCTCTGTCTTGATGTGGAGTCCGGAAGCACCGATGTTGATGCCTTGGGCGCTTTGGTCCCATTCCGGCAGGTCGATGCCGAGCGGCTCGAAGAGGCGCGGGCGCAGGTAATCGCGGACGGTCTGGCCGGTGACCTTCTGGACGATGGCCGAGAGGACATAGGTGGCGGGCGAGTTGTAGACGAAATGGGTCCCGGGCTTGTGTGCCACCGGCAGCGCCAGGAACTGCTTCACGTGGTCCTCGGGCCCATCGAGATGGACTTTGGCGATATCCTCGTCGTGCTGGCCGGAGTTCATCCGCAGCAGGTCGCGCACGCGCATGTTGCGGAGATTCTCGCTCGGATTGTCCGGAGCGAGTTCGGGAAAGAACTTCAGCACGTGGTCATAGATGTCGAGCCGGCCTTCCGCTTGTGCGAGGCCGACGGCGGTGGAGGTGAAGCTCTTGCTGAGCGAGTACATCATGTGGGGCTCGTCGGCGGCGTAGGGCGCCCACCAGCCTTCGGCGACGACCTTGCCGTGGCGGACCAGCATGAAGCTGTTGAGACCGTCGACCCGTGGTTCGGCTTCATCGATGAATTTAAGAATGTCGGCTGACGAAACGCCCTCGGCTTCCGGCGTGGAGCGCGGGAAGCGGAAGGGCTCGGCGGCGAAGGCGGTCGAGGCCAGGAGGACGCAGGTGAGGAGGCGGGGCAGCATTTTCATGGGTAAATGAAGTCGGTCAGTCGCGGACTGGTGTGCCGGCGAGCAGGGGTGGAGGCTTGGGGTGCTCAGGTGATGTGCGCGCCCTGGGCGTTCACATAGAGCGCGTAGAGCGATTGGCTGGCGGCGATGAAGAGGCGGTTGCGCTTGGCGCCGCCGAAACAGAGGTTCGCCGGGATTTCCGGGAGCTGGATGAGGCCGATGCGCTGGCCTTCGCGCGTGAAGACGTGGATGCCGTCGTAGCCGGCGCCCGCCCAGCCGCACGCGGCCCAGATGTTGCCGTCGGTGTCCGCCCGGATGCCATCAGCGCCGCCGTTCAGTTCGCCCTTTGGCGTCGTAAGGTTCATCTTGGCGTAGATGCGGGCGGGCCCGAGCTTCGTCCCGTCCTTGACGTCGCAGACCAGGATGTTCTTCGGGGCATTCGAGCCGGGTGCGGAACCGGTGTCGGCGATGTAAAGCTTGGTGTAGTCGGGCGAGAAACACACGCCATTCGGCTTGAAGCCCTCGTCATTGACCTTCGCGACCTGCCCGGTCTTGGGATCGATGCGATAAACGGCTTCCTTCAGGAGCAGTTCGCCCTTGTTGCCTTCGTAGTTGTTGCCGCTCCCATAGCCCGGGTCGGTGAACCAGATCCCGCCGTCGGGATGCACGACGACATCGTTCGGCGCGTTGAAGGGCTTGCCGTCGAATTTATCGACCAGGACGGTCACGGCTCCGTCGTTTTCATAGCGGACGACACGGCGATTGCCATGTTCGCACGAGATCTGGCGGCCAGCAAAATCGAAGGTGTTGCCGTTACTGTTGCCGGAGGGTTCGCGGAACACGCTGACGTGGCCATCCTCGTCGAGTCGCCGGAGCTGGCGGTTGCCGGGGATGTCGCTCCAGACGACGTAACGCCCGACCGCGCTCCAGGCTGAGCCCTCGGCCCAGCGGGCGCCGGTGTGCAGCCGTTCAATCGCAGCATTGCCGATTACATAGCGGCCGAAATTCGGCTCGAGGGCGATGATGTCCGCATCCGGGTACCGAATCGGATCCTTTCCGCTCCAATCGCGGGCCGCGAGCGGCCCGACGGCGGCGCCCGCAGCGGCCAATGCGGCGCGATGGAGGAACTGGCGGCGACTCTCGCCGGGCGCAGAAGTTGAGGTGCTGCCGGGCGACGGCGCCGGCGACGTGGTCGGGGTGGGGTGCATGGATGGGACGAGACTAGAAGCTGAAATTGAATGGGTCGGCGCCATTGCGCTCGTTGCGATCGAGGCGCGCGATGGCGTCCATGTCGGCTTCGGTGAGCTCGAAATCGAAAATGCCCGCGTTCTCGGCCATGCGCGCAGGCTGGACGGTCTTGGGAATGGTGACGACGCCACCCTGGACGTCCCAACGCAGCACCACCTGCGCCACGGTCCGATCGAGGCGCCGGGCGATGGCGGTCAGAACCGGATCGCGCAGGAGCGGGCCGGCTTGCTGGAGCGGACTCCACGCCTCGACCTGGATGCCGTGACGTTCGCAGTGCGCGACGAGCGCCTTGCTCTGAAGGTAGGGATGAAACTCGATCTGGTTCACCGCGGGCACGATTTCAGCGGCAGCCAGCAACTCGTCGAGGTGGGGAATCATGTAGTTGCTGACGCCAATCGCGCGGACTCGGCCCGAGCGCAGCAGCCGCTCCATGGCGCGCCAAGCCTCGACCGATCGGCCCCGAATCGGCCAGTGCACGAGATAAAGGTCGATGTAGTCCAAGCCGAGAAGCTTGAGGCTGTGTTCGAAAGCCTTTTCGACCCGGCCCGCCCGGATATCGTCGTTCCACACCTTGGTGGTGACGAACAACTCCTGCCGGGGCACGCCGCAGGACCGCAGGGCGTCGCCGACGCCCCGCTCGTTGCGATACAGCGCCGCGGTATCGATGCTGCGGTAGCCTAACTCGATCGCGGAGCGAACGGCCATGTCGGCATCGGCGTCGCGCGGCACCTGGAAGACACCGAGGCCGAACCAAGGCATCAGCACCCCGTTGTTCAATTTCACTTTGGCCGCCAGGCCTTCGCGCGCATTGGCAAAGGTCCCAGCGAGGGTGGGGCGAGGCATGGCGGGACGATGCACGGCGCCGGTAGACGGTCAAATTTCCTTCCCGCCATAATTCATTAGTGAATCGCGCGACCAGGGATGAAATTTGACGTGGATCGCCCGGCATCTAGTTTCGCCGCTCACTCATGATGCCTACCCCTCGCTCGTGCCGTGGAGTTCTGTCCGCAATGGCCGCTGGTCTCTTCCTGGTCGCAAATCTTGCCTGGTGCGCCGAGGCGCCGAAGCCTTGGCCGCCTGATGCCTTCCGACCCGTGACGGCCGAGCGCATTGCACGCCTGCCCGAACCGGAACAAACGGCGTGGGGTCAATATCTGGCCCATTCGCGGGAGCTCAGCCGGGCGGAAAAGGGCGCGGATTTGGTGGATCATTCGCCAACAACGCGCGTGGCGGGCGCCCCGCTCGGGGCTTCGTACAGCCGCGGTCTGCGTTTGCGCGCGCCGGCGGAGTGGTTCGCCGGCGAAGAAGCGCGGCGCGTGGCTGATCGCGTGGTCACCTGGCAGACCGCCGCCGGCGGATGGGTCAAAGGGGGCGATTATTCGCGCGACCGGCAGCCCGCCGACAATCACCACGACATGTGGAGCTTCGGCACGTTCGACAACAATTCCACCATCTTTGAGCTGCAGTATCTGGCGAAGGTCATCAATGGTGTGCCCGCGGATGCGTCGGCGGAAGCGGTCGCACGCGCCCGGGCGTGGCACCGCAGCTTCGAGCGCGGAGTTGGCTACGTCCTCGCGGCGCAATATCCCAACGGGGGCTTTCCCCAAATCTATCCGCTGGCGGGGGGCTATCACGATGCGATCACCTTCAACGATGATGCGATGGTGCACATTCTTGAACTGCTGCGCGACGTCGCGGGCCGGCACGACGAGTACTCGTTTGTCAGCCCGGAAGTCGCGACGCAGGCAGGATCGGCGCTGGACCGGGGTATCCAGTGCGTGCTGGCGACCCAGGTGCGGGACGCCTCGGGACGGCTCACCATCTGGGGCCAGCAGCACGATGCAATCGAGATGACGCCATGCGCCGCGCGCAATTTTGAGCCGATCTCGCTTTGTTCATTGGAGAGTGTCGGTTTGGTGGAGTTCCTGATGTCGCTGCCTGATCCCTCGGCCGCCGTGGTCGCCTCGGTCGACGCCGCGGTGGCGTGGTTTCCCACCCACGCCCTGCATGACGTCGTCTGGAATCGCCGGGCACCGGAAGGCACGGGCCTGGAGTCGCGACCCGGGGCGCCACTGCTTTGGGCCCGTTTTTATGAGCTGGGCACGGACAAACCCATTTTTGGCGAACGCGACCGGTTGGTCCACTACACACCCACCGAGCTGACACTCGAGCGCCGGAATGGTTACGGCTGGTTCAATGAGCGGCCCGCCAGCCTGGTGTCCCAGTATGCGAAGTGGAAACAGCGGCTGGCCATCGTCGCGTCCGACGGCTCCCCGTCACTCAAAAAGGACTTTCGTCCTGCGCGGCCCAGCATTCCCGATCGGGAGTTCCGTCTGTCCGAGTTCGGCGCGGTCGGCGACGGCCGCACTCTCAACACCGGGGCCTTTCAGAAAGCGATCGCCGCGGTTAACCGGGCCGGCGGCGGACGCCTGGTGGTGCCGAAGGGCGAGTACCGCACTCTGCCTTTTGAGCTTTGCTCGAAGCTCGAGTTGCACCTGGCGGAGGGCGCCGTGATCGAAGCGCCGGCGAGCTTCGGCGACTACGGGCTGCCCGCGCCCGAAACGCTGCATTCGCAGGCCGAGGTGAACCAGAAGGTCACGATGCCGCCGCCGCTGCTCTACGGGCACAAACTGCACGACGTCGCGCTGACGGGCCCGGGCACGATCGACGGGAACGGCGCCATGTGGTGGGCCTGGTCGGAGCGCGCCGCGCGGGCCCAGCCGGGTCGCCTGGTTTATCCCCGGCCGCATCTGGTTGTTTTCGACGGATGCGAGCGATTGCTGGTGGCGGATGTCACGTTGCGAAACTCCTCCAAGTTCCATCTCGCCCCCCGGCGGGTCAACGACCTCACGATCGAGCGCGTCAAGGTGCGCGCGCCGTCCAATGCGCCGAACACCGATGCCATCGATCCCGGTCCGGGGCGCAACTTCCTCGTTCACGATTGCGATATCGACACGGGTGACGACGACATCGTGATCAAATCCGGCGGCGTCAATGTGCTGATCGAGAACAACACGATCAAACACGGGCACGGGATTTCCATCGGCTCCGAAACCACCGCGGGCGTCGACAACATGCTCGTCCGCAATTGCACGTTCGAGAATTCCGACAATGGCATCCGCATCAAATCCATGCGGGGGGCGGGCGGCGTCGTCCACCATGTCCGCTACGAAAACATCCGGATGCGCGGCGTGGCCAACGCGATCCTCCTGCAGCTTGATTACGTCGACAACAACCGTCCCGACTTCAAGGGCGACCCGGCCAAGGTGCCGGTCATCCGCGACATCACACTCCAGGACATCACCATCGAGAACTCGCGTTCGGCCGGAAAGATCATCGGGTTGCCGGACAGCCGCATCACCGGCGTCACCCTGCGCAATGTCCGCATCACCGCCGAGCACGACCTGGTGATCAAGGATGCCGACGAACCGCGGTATGAGAACGTGACGAAGGACATCCGGCCGGGTGTGGCACCGCCCGACCAGCCCGGCGAACATTGACCGGTTGCCGGCGGCGGAAGGTCAGCCGGCGGTCCCCGGCGCGTCGCCGCCGGCAGACGCTTCGGGTGGCGGTGGCGTCACCGGCTGCTCCGGTCCAGGTGCAATCGGTTGAGGCATCACCGGCTCGGGCGCTGACAACCTGGCGATTGGTGGGCGGATGGGGCGCGCCTTCTTCGCCTTGCCCGCCTTGCGGCGGGATGCAGCGAGAGCAGCGGCGAGCAATTTCTTGAGGGCCTTGACCTCGCGCTTCGCGGTCTTGGCGGCCTTGCGGGCCTGCTTGTGGGTTTTCTTCGCGCGTTTGAACACGGCCTTCGCCTCGTCGGCCGCTTTGCGCGCGGTCTCAGCCTTGGCTTTCGCGACCACGATCCGGGCATTCAATTCGCCGGTTTTGGCCGCGGTCTTCGCGGACGACCTGGCAGGGGATTTTGACTTCATATCGGAATGGGTGCGAAGGAACCTGCCACCTCCGGGAAATACTGGCAACTGCGCGAATGTTACGATTTGTCCCTCGCCGCGGGCCACTGCACCCGGTTAGTTGGAACCGATGAGCCGCGAAATGTGCTATCGTTGTTTCTGGCCCAAGGCGCTGTGCTGGTGTTCATCCTTGGTGCCGATGGAAACCCGGACGCACTTTGTGTTTCTGCAGCATCCGAAGGAATTCAAGGAGGAGAAGGCTGGGACGGGACGCTTGACGCACCTTTGCCTGCCGAACAGCGAACTGCACATGGGCAAGTCCTTCGAGAGCGACCCGGCCGTCCAACAACTCGTGGCCGACCCGGCCAACCATTGTGTGCTGCTTTACCCGGGAGTGCAGGCCCGCAACCTGAGCCGCGAGGCGCTGACGGAGGCGGACCTGGCCGGCCGGAGGCTGGTCGTTTTCCTGCTCGATGCGACGTGGAGCGGGGCGCGCAAGATCCTCCGGTTGACCCCGACCCTGCAACGCCTGCCGCGCATCATGTTCACGCCGGCGGCGCCGAGCCGCTACGTGATCAAGCAGCAACCGCACGAAGGCTGCCTCTCGACCCTGGAGTCTGTCCATGAACTGCTGACGGTACTTGAGCGCGCCGGCCTCGACCACTACGCCGACCCCACGCTGCTGTTGGGAATCTTTCAACGCATGCAGGAATTTCAGCTGCGTTGTGCCGCCGACCCGAACCGTCCTGGCTATCGTCGCCAGCCCTACAGCGCGCCGGGCGATCGCCGCCCGACGCGCCAGTCGAAGCGCGACAAGTTCTTCCAGATTCCCGCCGGTGATCGCGGGCTAGGATAGCTTCGCTTGGACGAGCTTGCTGGCCGCCGCGAAATCGATCAGCGCCGCCTCGGGCCGCTGTTTGAGCGCGCCGAGCACCCGCCCCATCTCCTTGCGCGAGCTCGCGCCCGTCGCCGCAATCACCTCGATCACCAGCGCATCGAGCTTGGCGGCGTCGAGGCCCGCCGGCAGGTATTTCTCAAGGATCGCGATTTCAGCGGAATTAGCTGTGACCAGGTCGGCCCGGCCACCTTTTTCAAATTCGGTCCGCGCGTCGGAGAGATTCTTGACGGCCTTGCGCAGCGTCGCGACGACCAGCGCCTCATCGATCGGCTTGTTGGCATCGATCGCGGCGCGCTGGATGGCGGCATCCATGGTGCGGAGGGCGGTCGCCGTTGTGTTGTTGCGGGCTTTCATCGCCGCCACGATGTCGGCGCGGAGTTTCTCGTACGTTGGGCTCATGATGGCACGGAAGCGTGCGTCATTGTGCGACGGACGCAAGCGGCCATCAGGCGACTGATACGATGGTCAGCGTGGCTGGCCGACCAGCCAGGTCGGCCCGAATCGCGTCGCCCTGCCGGCGCCCCAGCAACTGTCGGCCCAGGGGCGATTGCGGAGTGAGCACGACGACCGGCTGGTCCCCGACCCGGACTTCCGTGCCGCCGGCGCCGGGCCCGATAAGATACATGCTGGTCGCCGGGGTCGCGACTGTGACGAGCGCGCCGAGGCTGACCGGGTCGGCGGCGGCAAAATCGCGCACCGCCAGGGCGGCGTATTGCGCCAGGGCCTGCGCGAGTTCGCGCGCGGCCACAGATTGCCCGTGTGCCAGGTACGACGCCTCGAGCCCGCGGGTATCGTACTTGTTCTCCGCCTTGTTCTCCGCGTCGGTTGCCTCGGCGTGGGTGGCTCGCGCCGCCGTTGCGAGGCGGCCGACCTCGGCCTCGAGGCTCGCGACGACGGCGGCGATGACCTGGCGCTTGTCCATCGGAATGTCGGGCCGATGGGGCCTCACGGGTTGCGCGCCTTCGGCGTGGCGAACACGAAGCGTGCGGCGAGGGCCGTGAGCCGGTCGCTCAGAATCGAATCCTCCTTCTCGCGGGTCAGGGCGTACGTGCTGCGTTCGGTGACGCGCTCGGCGAGCTCAGTACTCACGACGTAGACGTGCCCCTGTCGCACGAAGAGGAGATTCCCGCGTTTCGCGGTCACCGGGGCCGCGTCGGCCGTGCCGAGGATTCGGTTCTTGGCCTCGAAGGCGGAGCCGCCCGGCAGCAGCGCATAGGCGATCAGGGATCCATCCAGCAGGTCCGGCAGGTAACGAGCGCTCTCGATCCTTGAACCGGGGAATCGGGCCTGGAAGTCCGCCAGCACAAACGTGGTGAAAAAATAGAGCAGGTAGTCGCGGTGGGCCCGGGTCTCCAGTTCCCACTTCTGCGTGGCATCCTGCGGAAAGCACGCAATGCTGATGTGAACGTTGAAGTTGTCGCTGAACGTCACGACGTTGGCGGTGTCGCTGACGGTTCCGCCCAGTTCCGGCAGGACCGGCGACGGGAAGCGGAACTCACCGGTCGGCGAGACATAGATATTGCCGTCCATCCGGCCGACGAGGCCAGCGGTCTGCCCGCGGGCGCCCGCCCCGAGGAGCGCGCCGAGAACGATGGCCGCGAAAAGGCGACAGGACATGAAGCAGCGAGACGTAATTGGGCCGCGGCGGATTTTCAAGCCGCACCATCCCGCACCACGAGGCGCTGCCAAAGCGCGCCCGGGATTTGCTCGGGCCGGGCTTGCGGCCCGAGGCCCGCCGCCGACAGCTCCTCGATCCAGCGGGCGGCGTCGGCGGCGGGAAGCCGGTGCCGCAGGAGCGAGCCGATTTGTTTGCGCCGCTGTTGAAAACAGCCCCGGATCACGGCTTTGGTGACCGCGGTAAAGACGAACGGTTCCGGCCGGCGCGCGAGGTTGAGCAGCACTGAATCCACCTCGGGCTTGGGCAGGAAGCAGCCCGGCGCGACCCGATGGCCGGACTTCGGCTCGAAGGCCGATTGCAGGAAAATCGAAATGGCGCCGAAGAGCTTCGAGCCCGGTGGCGTCACATAGCGCTGTGCAGCCTCGTGCTGCAGCATCAGGACCATCAGCTCGGGCAACGGGCCGCTGAGGACGGCATCCATCCAAGGCGTGGAGATCGCGTAGGGCAGGTTGGCGACGATCTTGAATTCCCCGGTCCGATCCGGCGGCAGGCCGGCCAGCGGCTCGTCCATGGCGTCGCCCTCCCGGAGGTGCAAGCGCGGTTGACCCGGGGCGAGCGTCCGGGCCAGATGCGCGTGCAATGCCGGGTCCTTCTCGATGGCCCAAACTTCGGCGCCGGCCTCGAGCAGGGCGGAGGTCAGCGTACCAAGGCCGGGGCCGATCTCGACGATGGCGTCGCCGGTTTTCACGCCGGCCAGCTCAATCGATTTGCGGACAATGTTTCCGTCGACGAGAAAGTTTTGCCCGAGGTAACGCTTGGGCTGGTGCCCCAGTTGATCCAGCAGCACCCGCGTCGTCGTCGGATTCAGAGCCATGGCAGGGGGATGACTTCCCGCGGTCAGCGCAACGGTCAGGCCGACTGGAGCTCCGCGATCAACTTGCCCGGGTCGGGCGCGCGCATCAGCGATTCGCCGACGAGCACGGCATCGGCCCCGGCGGCATGCGCGCGGGCGGCGTCGGCCGCGGTGGCAATCCCGCTTTCACTGACCGCGATGACGTTCTTGGGAAACTGCGGGATCAGTCGTTCGCTCAGGGCCAGGTCGGTCTTGAACACGGCCAGGTCGCGGTTGTTCACGCCGATGATGCGCGCCTTGTGCTGGAGTGCGCGTTTCAATTCGGCCTCGTCGTGAATTTCGAACAGCGCGTCGAGCCCGGCCGCGGCGGCGGCGTGGCGGAGGGCCTCGATTTCCTCATCCGTCAAGGCGCGCACGATGATCAGGATGGCGCTCGCCCCGGCCTCGCGCGCCTGGCGCACCTGGATGGGGTGCACCATGAAATCCTTCCGCAGGCAGGGCAGGGCGGGCGGCTGGCGCCCGAATTCGGCGGTCACCCCGGCGAGATCGGCCAGCTTGCCCCCGAAGAACTTTTCGTCGGTAAGGATGGACAACGCGTCCGCCCCTGCGGCGCGATAACGCCGCGCCTGGTCGCGCGCCGAGGCCTGCTCGTTGATGGCGCCGGCCGACGGCGAACGTCGTTTGATCTCGGCGATGACGGCCAGGCGACCGTCCGTCCGCTTGAGCGCCCCGAGGAATGACGGCGGCTTTGGCAGTTCCCGGTCAAGCGCGGCCAGCTCGTCGGGGAAAATCGGCCGCACCAAGGGTGCGATCTCCCGGCGCTTGTGGGCCATGATTTCGGTCAGCTTGTCCATCGCGTGACCGAACACGGGCCCGCGACGGAAGACAAAGCTGAAAGTGGGCGGCTTTTTTCCGTGTGTTCCGCGCGAAGCGCGGGCAAGTTGGCGCCATGTCCGCCATCGAAGACCTGCGCCAGACCATGGCCCGTCTCCGGGCCCCGGATGGGTGCCCGTGGGACCGGGAACAAACGCACCAGACGCTGACCCGCTGCCTGATCGACGAGTGCAGCGAACTGCTCGACACCATCGATCGCAACGACATCCCGCACATGCGCGAGGAACTCGGCGATGTGCTGATCCAGGTCGTGTTCCATGCCCAGCTGGCGGCCGAACGCGGCGACTTTGATTTCGACGACGTGGCGCGCGAGATCAACGAGAAGCTGATCCGCCGCCATCCGCACGTCTTCGGAGACGGCGAGGCGGAGAACTCGGCCAAGGTCATCGAGCTGTGGGAAAAGGTCAAAGCGGGCGAGAAGGCCGCCAAGGGGCGAACAGAGTCGAATCTGTTCAAGCCGCTGCCGCCGCGGCTCCCGGCGCTGATGTTCGCCGAGGATGTTTGGAAGCAGATCAACAAGAAACAGCTGCCGGCCGATGGCATTGTCGACCTCACCCGCGTGCGCGAGCTCGGCGCGAGCCTCGATGCCGCGGCATTGGGCCGGATGCTGTTTGAAATCGCGGCCGCCGCCCGGGCCAAGGGGCTGGATCCGGAAGGGGCCCTGCGCCAGGAATCCGACCGCGTGATGCGCGAGGTGGAAGCCCGTGTCCAATCACCCGCCTGAATCCGGCCTGCCGGCGGCCGCGGCCGCCGCATGGTTGCAGCCGTTTTGCGACCACCTCAACAAGGAGCGACGCCTGTCGCCCTACACGGAGCGTAATTATCGCCAGGCGTTCGCCGACTTCCATGCCTGGCTCGTGCAATCGGGCCGCCGCCCGGATCCGTCCGCACTGTCACCGCGGGACGCCCGTGACTTCATCATCGAAGCCCAACGGCGCTTCGGTCGCCGCACGCTGCACAACCATGTCTCGGGCCTGCGTTCCTTCTACCGCTTCTGGATGCAGCGCGGAAAGGTCGCCCGCAATCCATTTGCCGGGCTGCCGCTGCCGAAGCTGGAAAAGCCGCTGCCAAAGTTCCTGACCGAATCGCAGATGGCCCGCTTGCTGGCTGGACCGCAGAAGCTGCTCGCGAACGAAACCATCGACGCGTTCTGCGCCAGCCGGGACCGGCTCGTTCTCGAACTGCTTTATGGCGGCGGCCTGCGGGTCAGCGAGCTGGTCGCGCTCGACTATGGGGCGATCGACATCGACAACGGTTGTGCGCGCGTGACGGGCAAGGGTCGCAAGGAACGCCTCTGCCCGCTTGGCGCTGTCGCCGTGGCGGTCCTGAGGAAGTTTCGCGACGAATTTGCGCGGCGAAGTGGACCGACTGATCCGGTGATCGTGACTGACCGCCACCGGCGCATGCCGGTGCGCGCGGTGCAGCTGCTCGTGAAACGATACCTGGCCCTGGCTGAGCTGCCGATGGACCTGTCTCCGCACAAGCTGCGGCACTCGTACGCCACGCACCTGTTGAATGCCGGCGCAGATTTGCGCGCCGTCCAGGAGCTGCTGGGACACGCGAATCTCGCCACTACCCAGATCTACACCCACACGAGCGTAGCGAGGCTGAAGGAAATTCACGCCAAGGCACATCCGCGAGCTTGAGTGCGCCGAAACGCAAGGGCTTGGGCCATAGGTAGCAGCAATTGTTGCGGTTGCGAATAAGTACGTCTGGACAATTGCTTAGGTAGGTATATACATCTATTTGCAATAGGGTGTCTCTGACGATGACTTGGGTAAAAACAGCATTCCTCCCGCCGCGATACCGCGCCCCGGCGCATGGCGCCTTTCTGAAATAATGGAATCCAGCGGCACCAATCCCATGCCCGGGCCGACGGCCCTCAAGCGCGTCGTGATTGTCGACGATCATTACATGATCGTGGAGATGATCGCGGAGATCTTCGAACGCTGGGAGGGTTTCAAGGTCGTCGGGCATGCCGCCAGCTGCCAGGAAGCGTTGGAAATCTGCGCGCGCGAGCGGCCCGATTTCGTGATCCTGGACGTAGGCCTGCCGGACGCGTCCGGGCTGGAAGCCTTCAAGAAAATCAAAGCGGCGTTTCCGGCCGTTCATGTCCTGGTCTTTTCGGGCAACCTGAATGCCGGGGTCATCCGCAAAGCGCTGATCGCCGGCGTTGACGGCATCCTCAGCAAGGCGTCGCCGACCGCCGACCTGAAAGCGGCAATCCGCTCCGTGAGCGCGGGCCAGACTTATTTGTGCAACCAGACCAGTGAAACGGTGCGACAGATCGTGCGCTCGCGCGCCGCTCCGCCGGTGAATGTTCCCGAACTCAGCAAGCGGGAGATGACCGTACTGCGCCACATTGCTTCGGGCCTGAGTTCGAAGGAGATCGCAGCGAAGCTCGGCTTGAGCCGCTATACGATCAACAATTTTCGGGCGAAGCTGAGCAAGAAGACCGGTCTCCATCGCGCGGTGCAGCTGTCGCGGTATGCCGCGGAAATCGGATTGCTCAATGAACCGGGGGGCACGGCTCGTCCCTGGTAGTTCGGCCGCATCGCCGTTTCGAACGTTGCGACGGACGAGTCGAGCCGCGACGGGCTCGACGGGCGGGCGCCGCTTGCGCACAGCTCCCGGCGGCTAACGTGGCTCCCTCTGTCCCCATCAGGACGAGTGCACGCAGCCCTCACTCGAATCACTAACCGGCCGGTGGATTCCACCTGATCGCGTGACTCAAACAAGCTAGTTAGCGCGCAGGCTTTCCCCTCATTTTGGCGCTCTAAGACATTATTTTATAGATATATAGCGCGTCGGGACAAAAACTGTTCCGAATGGAGGGACAACCGACTCGGGGAGCAAGGACCAGGGTCGTCATCATCGACGATCACACCATGTTGAACGAGCTGATCACGAGCGTGGTCAATTCGCTGAAAGGGTTTCAAGTCGCAGGCTCGGCCCGCACCGAGGCCGAGGCGCTCAAGATCTGTGCCCGCGAAGCTCCGGATCTGGTGATCCTGGACCTGGTGCTCTCGTCGACTTACGACCTCTCGTTGTTGGCGAAGGTGGAGCGCCTTTGCCCGCAGGCGCGAATCGTGATCTTCTCCGGCAACCTCACGCCGGAGATCATCCGGCAGGTGCTCGCGGCCGGCACGTACAGCTTGATCAGCAAGACTGCCACACTGGCCGATTTTCGCTCGGCCCTGATGACCATCGCCGCCGGCCGCACCTATTTCAGCCCCGATGTCTCCGGCGTCATCAAGGGCCTGGTCGTTGGGCGCAAGGCGCCGATGCCAATGCTTACCCGGCGTGAGGAGGCGGTGCTGCGTTTGCTCGCGCAGGGGCACAGCTCGCGCGAGATCGCCGCCGCGCTCGGGGTGAGCGTTTACACCGTGGCCAATCATCGCAGCCGGCTGATGAAAAAGACCGGCCTGCATCGTGCCGCCCAGCTTTCTCTCTTTGCGGTGCGAGAGGGCATGCTTGGTCAGCCCACACTTCTCAACCGCACCTGAACGTCCGATGTCCACCCGGATCCAGCGCCAACGCCCCGATCTTGCCCGGATCGCACTCCCGGCGGAGCCGGAGGGTCCGGACGTGGCCGCCATCGAAAACCACCTGCGGCAGGTGCAACGCCTGGTGATGCAGGGCGAACTTGCCGCCACGGCCGTCCACGAGATCAGCAATCTCCTGACGATCGTCCTGTTCAATGCCGGCCTGCTGCGCGAACGGCACAAGGAGGATGATCCGGACGCCCGGCACATCGAGCCACTCCTGCATGCCGCAAGCCTGATTGCCGCGCTGTGCAATCAACTGCGCAATCTTTCCCGGCCGACCGAGCCCGATCGCCGGACCCTCGACCTGGTCGAGGCGGCGCGAAGCACCTTCCGGCTCCTGGAACAGATCATGGCGCGTCAACTCACCTTCGCCGCGCCGACGGACGGTCCGGTCCTGGTCTCGGCCGACCCGGCGCATATTGACCAGATGCTGGTGAACCTGGTGTTGAATGCCCGGGATGCGACCGATGAGGAATTCGGGCGCATCGCGGTCCGGGTCGACCGGGCGTCGCGCGGCGGCAGTTACATCGAGATCGAAGACAACGGTTCCGGTATGACGCCGACGGTGAGGCGCCAGCTGTTTCGCACGTTCTTCTCGACGAAGCCCGCGGGGCAGGGCACCGGCCTGGGCTTGGTCACGGTGCAGCGCTTGATGCATGGGATCGGCGGCACCATCGAATTCACCAGCCGGCCGGGCCAGGGCACGCGTGTCCGGTTGAACTTTCCGGCTGCTCCGCAGGCGGCCGAGGAATTTCCCGCTCCGACCGCCGGCTGATTTTTTCCGATGCGCAGTTCCCCCACCAGATTGTCCATTCCCGCCGATGCCGGCACGGCGGAGATTTCGCCGGACATCGCCCCGAGCGGCACAGTCGCCGGGCTGCAATCGATTCACATCATCGATGATGATGCCCAGCTCTGTACCGCGCTTTCCGCCGGTCTCGAGGCGTTCGGCTACCGCACGGTGTCGTCGACCAGCGCGACGCTCGGCTGGGCGGCCGCACGGCAGGAGCCGCCGGACCTGATCCTCTGCGACATCAACATGCCCGGCACGAACGGTCACCGGCTGTTGCAGGAGATTCGCGCCGATCCCTTGCTGGGCAACTGCCAGTTCGTGTTCATGAGCGGCAACCCCACGTACGCCCATCCGCGGGTAGGGATGAACCGCGGAGCCGACGATTTCCTGGTGAAGCCGTTCACCCTCGACGCGCTCGTGTCGTGCGTCGAGGCCCGCCTGCGACGGAAGGAGATCAGCCGGCAGCGCGAGGCCACCTTGATCGGCGAATTGCGCGCGAGTTTGCACAAATGGATGCCGCACGAATTCTTCACGCCACTGACCGGCATTCTCGGATTCGCCGAGCTCCTGGATCAGGATCTCCTGACGATGAAGCCCGACGAAGTGCGCGAGGCCGTGCATGGGATCCACAAGTCGGCCCAGCGCCTGCACCGCACGCTGCGCAATTACCTGTTTACCCTCGATCGCCTCAATCCCGATTCGGGCGCGCCCTTTCCCGTGTTGAAGGCCGAAACAGTCGGGGAGGTGCTGCGGCGTGGTGCGGAAGCGGCGGTCGCACGCCACGACAAACGGCGGTCCGACCTGGCTGTGGACATGGCCCCGGCCGCGCTGTCGGTCGGTCCACACGAGCTGGGGCTGTTGGTGGAGGAACTGCTCGACAATGCCTTCAGCTTCTCCGCGCCGCGCACTCCGGTGCGCTTGGTGGTGCGACGCCGGGGAGCGAGCTTGGAACTGGCCGTCACGGACGCGGGACGGGGCATGACCACGGAACAGCTCAAGGCCCTCGGCGCCTTCCGCCAGTTTGAGCGACCCACCTTCGAGCAGCAGGGCCTCGGGCTCGGCTTGTTCATTGTCCGGCAGGTGGTACGCCGGCTGGGCGGCCGGCTCCAGATCAACAGCCTGCCCGGCAAGGGCACGACTTGTGTCGCGGTGCTGCCGGTTTACGCCGAGCCCAAGGGCGGCGAGGTGCCCGGCCGCCTTCGTGCCGAGTGAAAGGCCCCACCTTCAGCGAACTCTACTGTGCACGCGAAAGGATTGCTCCTTCCGACGCGCCGGAACGCCTGTTTCGCGCCGGGCTCTATCCCCACGCGCGACTGTTCGTCCGGCTGATCCGCCTGCTGCGGAGGCGCCACTTTCTGGCCGACCACGAGTTTATCGAAGACGTCGGTTACCTCCGGTCGCTCGAGGATTTCTCGCTGGCGCTGGGATGCTATATCGAACACCCGGACAACCGCGGCTTCCTGCGCCGGAGGTTGCGCCTGCGCGTCTCGGCGCGCCGCGTACTGCGGATCGTGCGCTCGGTCTTCACTCCGGCCGTACGCGCAGCGCAGTCTCAACGTGACACGTTCGAGCCGTTCGCCGGGTCGGGCGGCGCGGGGCCGCCGGCCGGCGAGTGATCGGCAATTCGTTTTCGGTTCCCGGGAAATCGAGTTGCCGTTTCGAGCCCTACTTCAGGGGAACCCGGACCGAGGCACTGTTGCCCACCGCATCGTAGACGAGAATTTCGACCGAGGTGGCGCCGGCGGCGCGGGCTTCGGGGATCTCCACCTGAAATTGTTCGGACTTGCCGTCCAGTATGCCGTCGAGCGGATGGGTCACGGTCTCGTGTTCGCCATTGTTCAAGACGAACTCGGCGCCCTCCAGGAGAGACAGCGCGTCGCGGCCATCGATGCCGATGACGAGCCGGCCCGAATCACGACGAATCGTCGGTTGACCTATGACCGGCGGCGTCCGATCGACCAGCAGGGTGTCAGTCTCGAAGTCGTAGGCGAGGCGATCCGAAGCAGGCCGGGGTGCCTGTTCGGCCACGCGCAGGCGCGTCAGGTAGAGACCCTCGGCGAGCCCGCTGGTGTCGAACTGCACGTAAGTGTCGGACGTGTTCACCGCGAGATCAGTCCAGGCGTCGCCGCCGTCGGGCCGGATGGAGAAGGTGTAATTCACATTGTCGCCATCGGGATCGGTGACGGTCCAATAGACGATCTGCGCGCCGGTCTGCGGGACCACTGCGCTGGACATGAATGCGCCCTTGCGCCGGTCGTTGTTGTCGTCCTTGGCCTCGCGCGGGTTGGGATACAGCAGCTGTCCGAGGGTAGTCGAGGTGCTTGGCGGCGGCTCGCCCGCCGGCACCAGCGCGAGGTTCGGCGGGAAGATCCGGAAATCAACCAAGGCCGGTCGTCGATTCTGCGGGAGATTGAACAAGGTGGCCTTGTCGAGTTGGAAGTCGGTTGCACCCTCAACCTTGAGGCGAAGCTTTGCATAGCGCCCGCGCAGGCCGGCGGCAAAGTAGCCGCCGTCGTGCTCCGCCAGAGCCTTCCAGGGCGTCCAGCCTTCGATCTCGTCGCTGCCAAAGTTCGTGGAGACCTCAACGTGCAACTGTTCCGGCGTGAGGCCGCGCAGGCGGGCGAAACGCAGGTCGCCAAATGCGGCTGGCGCGCCGAGGTCGAGCCGCTTCGTCTCCAACTCGCGCGGTCCTTTGCCGTCGAACGCCATCCGCGCCAGGCCCGGGGCGTTGTTGCGGAGGAGCAGCAGGCGTCCGTCCGGCAATGGCGCGATGTCGTTGACCTGCGAAGAGGAACTCCCGGCGAACGTCAGGGCCCGCCGGGCCACCGGATCGTAACCGAAGGTGTCACCCTGCTCGCCGGCCGAGATGAGAATCCAGTCGCGCTGCCGGGCGAGGCGGTAAAAGGCGATGTTGGTCTTCGACAGGACCGATTCGGGAAATCCGCCGGCCGGGAAATACATCAGATTGCTGCGCCCGAGAAATGTCGGCTTCTCATCCTTGTCCTTCTTCTCGGCCTTCGGGTCAGTGGCGCGCGCCAGCCGCGCATTGTCCCCGGCCGTAAAGACGACTGCCGCGTAGAAGCTGCCGTCTTCCAACGGCAGCAGGTCGACGACCTCGGAGTCGCGGTTCTCCTGCAGCACCACGGGCGCGCCGCCCGCCGCGTCGAAACGATAGACGTTGCCCTTGGGCGAGGAGCCGGCGACCAGCGAACCATCGGCGAGGCGAGCCAGCCGGCGCACGCTGCTGTCCCGGATCTCGCCGAAAAGGGTCACGCCCTTCGCGGCCAGCGCCTTCTCGTCGCCGCCGGCCTTGCCGTCGTCGACGCCGGCGCGCGCAAATCTCGCGGGATCGATGCGGTAGATCCGCCCCGGGTTGCCGGTCCCGGCCAGCACGCTGCCATCGGGGAGCGCCAGCAGGTCGAACACGGCGTCGACGGGCAAGGGCACTCGCGAGACGGCTTTGCCCTCTTTGAAGAGATACAGGGCACCCGGAGGTGTGCTGCCCACCAGGAGCGAACCGTCGGACAGGGGCAGCACGGCGAGGGCCGAGGTCTCGTTGACGTGCCCGAGTTCACGCACCGTGTAGGCGTCCTGTTTCCCGGTCACGGTGACTTCCTGCACCTTGCCCTCCGGACCGGTGCCCACGATGAATCGGTCGCGACCGGCCGGCTTGAGCGTCCAGAGAATGCCGCCGATCCTGGGCCCGTCCAAGTCAGTGAAGACCGGGCCGGGCAGGATGCGGCCATCGGTCCGGGTGGCCAGCCCTTTGAGATTCCGGCTGGCCACGTCGCGGCCAAAATCGATTTCGTACTGTTTGGTCAACGGATCGGCCCGAAGAACGGCGCCGGCCAACAGCAGCCCGAGGCCGCGGAGAAGGAGGGAACGGAAGGGAAGAGACATGGAATTATCCGGGGGATCAGGCCGTGCGGGGCGAGGAGTCCGGCGCCGGGCCGTCGCGACGGATCATCGCCCCGTTCAGAACCACGTTAAAGATAATCGAACTAGTCCGTCACAACCAGCGGGCGGCGGACGAGCACATTGAAGAGACGGCCCGGCAGCAGCCGTTTCTCCCAAAGCGAGACTACGGCGTCGCGGCGCTGGAAGCGCGCCTCATCGGCATCGCTGGCGATGCGGGCAAGGGAGCCGGGCATGTCCTGGGTGGTCGTGCGCTGGTCGGTCAGCAGCTTCGCTTTCTCCACGACCGCCAGGTAAAGGCCGTCGGATGGGCGGAAATCGCGGAGCGCGGAGATGTATTCCTCAAAGCTGCGCAGCTGGGCCACCGGCACGGCGTGGGTGCGCCCGGTGAGTTCGTCGAGCGCGGGGCCGGTGGTCAGGATGACCTGCAAATCCTTGCCCGCCCATTCGCGCGGCACATCGAGGCCGACCTGCTCGCTGGTGGGCTCGCTCTGGAAGCCGCGCCAGCCGATGTTGAAGGTCATGTGCTCGCCCGGGGCCGCCTCGGTGCGCGAGAACTGCAGCTGTTCGACGGTGGCGACGGGATTCTCCGGCGTGTCCTCGACAGTGAAGCGGATGTTGTCGGGGAAGACCCGGGCGTAGGGATTGAAAAGCCACAGCGAAAGGTTGCCGACGAAGTCGCCCAGACTCTGCTGGAAACCCTGCGGGCCGGGATAGAGCTGGCTCACTTCCACCGGCGGATTGCCGGGAAATTCCACCGTGGTCGTCACCTTGAAGCCGCTGGCGAAGCCCGATTCATTTGAACCGACAACCGCCTGGGTGAGTCCCGTGGCGGCGATCGTCGGCAGCACCTGTTCGTTGCGCACGACCGAGAAATGCAGCGACTTGCGGTTGGCGCGCGTGGGGAAATCCACTTCGACCGGCACCATCTGCGGCGTGCGGCCGAGCTCGCCGTAGATGCCGGAAAGCCGGTCCTGGCTGAACGAGCCGATGATGCCGCCCGTGTTGCTGATTTTGACCGAATTGTACTGGCTGGGGAGAATCGTCACGATCTCCGCCGCGGCCATGGGCAGGTCGGCGGCGCCGAGGGAAAGCATGGGGTGGCCGAAGGC
This sequence comes from Lacunisphaera sp., assembly GCA_035549095.1. Lineage (GTDB taxonomy): Bacteria > Verrucomicrobiota > Verrucomicrobiia > Opitutales > Opitutaceae > Lacunisphaera. Next base: position 23,932 of record DASZRV010000048.1, read on the forward strand.
GAGGATGCGATTTCCGTCGACATGGGAAACCGTGCCGGTGCCCGCGAGGCTGATGTCGCCCACGGCCAGGGCCACGGCCACGACGTCGCCGGGATGCAGTGATTTCGGCGCGGTGACGGAGCCGGAGTCGGCCGCGTCGCTCACGTTGCCACCGAGGCCGGTCACATTCAGCCCGAGCGCGGTGAACTGCGGCTCAAGCATGGAGGCGACCTGCGGGGCGATGCCGCCGAGGGAGAATGCGGGTGACATTGCCCGGACCTGGAGCGGCAGCTGGCCCGAGGCGCGTGCGTTGCGGTCGCCTTTGACGGGAATTGGCGTCGGCACGAGGCCTTCCTTGCCGGCGGGCAGAGCGCTCAACTCGAGCATGTCGTCAATCGGCGTGAACCCGGCGTAGCGGACCGTCTCGAAACGCTGCACCTGGTAGGACAGAACGCCCGCGACCTTGCCGTCGATATACAGCGGGCTGCCGCTCATGCCGGCCACGGCGCCCATCGCCTGGACCCGCGGGTCGGTCAGTTCGCACAGGATCATGCTCTTGCCGGGTCCGAGCGCGTTGCGCAGGACGCCTGTCACCTGGACCTTGAACGGTTCGGGCGTGCTGCCCTTGAACACCGTCCAAACCTCACCGGCCATGCCGGGCTTGAGGTCATTGAGGGGCATCACCGGCGCATCCGCGGGCTGGGCCTGAAGGCTGGCAAAGCAGAACGAGAGAAGCAGCAGGAGACTGGCGATGGGAAAACGGACGTGCACGCGATGTAAAACGACGAAGGTGATGGCCGGAACTTAGGAAGAAAATTTTCGTCTGCAAGTGGCCTCAAAGCCCGGCGATGCTTTTTGTTATGGCCTCACAGGCGCGATCGATGGCGGCGCCTGCGTGGGCGGTGCTGAGGAACCACGCTTCGTAAGCGCTGGGCGGCAGGTAGATCCCTGCGTCGAGGCAAGCGTGGAAGAATCGGCCGAAGAGCTTGGCGTCGGAAGTGAGGGCCGTCGGGTAGTCGCGGACCGGCGTCGCGGTGAAGAAAAGGCTGAACATCGAGCCGGCCTGGGGCGCCTGCAGGGCGAGGCCCTTGGCCTTGGCGGCGGCGAGGGCGGCCGCGCAAACCTGGCGGCCCAGCGCATCGAGGCGGGAATAGGGATTCAGTTCCTCGAGCATTCGCAACGATTCGATGCCGGCGGCCATCGCGAGCGGGTTGCCGCTGAGCGTGCCGGCCTGGTAAACGGGTCCCAACGGGGCGAGTTGGTCCATGATATCGGCACGCCCACCGAAGGCCCCGACGGGCAGGCCGCCGCCGATGATCTTGCCGAGGGTGGTGAGGTCCGGCGTGATCTTCTCGACTTCCTGCACGCCGCCTCGCGCGATGCGGAACCCGGTCATCACTTCGTCGAAGATGAGCAGCGCTCCGTGGGCGGCGGTGACGCGCCGCAGATGGGCGAGGTAGCCCGCGTCGGGTTTGATGAAGCCGACGTTGCCGATGTACGGCTCGACAATGACGCACGCGATCTGTCCCGGGTTCGCGGCGAACGCGGCGTCGACGGCGGCGACATCGTTGTAGGGCAGCACCACGGTTTCGCGCGCGAAGGCCGCGGGCACACCGGCGCTGTCGGGGTTGCCATGCGTGAGCGCGCCTGAGCCGGCCTTGATCAGGAGGGAATCGCTGTGCCCGTGGTAACAGCCGGCGAACTTGATGATCTTGTCGCGCTTGGTGAAGCCGCGGGCGAGGCGGATGGCGGACATCGTGGCCTCCGTGCCGCTGTTGCACATCCGGACCTTCTGGATCGACGGAAAGAAGCGGACGATGAGCTCCGCCATCTCCACTTCATACGGGTTCGGCGTGCCGAAGGACGTGCCGCGCTCGAGGGCGGCGGCGATGGCGGCCTTGATCCGCGGATGATTGTGGCCGTGGATGGCGGGGCCCCAGGTGCAGACGAAGTCGACCAGCTCGCGGCCGTCCGCCGTGGTGAGCGTCGCGCCCGACGCGGAGCGGGTGAAGAACGGCGTGCCACCGACCGAGCGAAAGGCACGAACGGGAGAGTTGACCCCGCCCGGAATGAGCTGCTGCGCGCGGGCGAAGAGGTCGGCGGAATTCATGTTGGCCACGGAAGTCACGGGGGAAATGACGGATTTGTTTGGCCGCCATCTCCGGGCCTTCCGCGGCCAAAATCAACTCACATATTTTTGAACGATCGGAATGCGTCGGCCCACGCCGAAGGCGAGGGGGGTGATCTTGAGCCCGGGTGCCGCCTGTTTGCGCTTGTATTCATTCAGGTCGACCTTGCGGACCACGTCGTTCACGACGGCCTCGGCGAAGCCTTGGGCAACAAGATCGGCGCGGGACAGGCCCTCCTCGACATATCCTTTCAGGATGGCATCGAGCATGTCGTAGGGTGGCAGGGAATCCTGGTCCTTCTGGCCCGGGCGCAGCTCGGCGCTCGGCGCCTTGTCGATGGTGTTTTGTGGAATTATCTCGCGCCCGCGGCCGGTTTGCGACGCCAGGTCGGAGTTGATCCAACGGGCGAGGCTGTACACCTGGGTCTTGAACATGTCGCTGATCACCGCCAACCCGCCGGCCATGTCGCCGTAAAGCGTGCAGTAGCCGACGGCGACCTCGCTCTTGTTGCCGGTAGTGAGGAGCAGCGCGCCAAACTTGTTCGACAGGCCCATCATCAGGAGCCCGCGGATCCGGGCCTGGATGTTTTCCTCGGCCACGTCGCGCGGGCGACCGGCGAACAGCGGTCCGAGCGCCGCTTCCGACGCCGCGACGGCATCGGCAATCGCGATCGTCTCGAAGCGGATGCCGAGGTTGCTCGCGAGCGTGCGGGCGTCGTCGCGCGAGTGCTGGGACGAAATGGCGGAAGGCAGCGAGACGCCGGTGACGTTTTCCCGGCCGAGGGCCTCGGCGGCGATGACGGCCACGAGGGCCGAGTCGATGCCGCCGGACAACGCGACGAGGGCGCGCTTGAAACCCGTCTTGTGGGCGTAATCGCGCACGCCGAGCACGAGGGCGTCGAACAGGTCGCGCATTTCATCCTGGGCAAAACTGGGCGCGAGGTCCGACGCGACCGCGGTATCGACCACCTTGAGCTCCTCGCGAAATGCCGCGAGGCCCGCCACCAGGCGGCCCTGGGCGTCGCTGACCATGGTCCGGCCGTCGAAGATCAGTTCGTCATTGCCGCCGACGGAATTGCAGTAGGCGAGGGGGCAGCCGCACGCCTTGGCGGCGTCAGTGACGAGTGTCACGCGGAGGTTGTCCTTCGTGAGGTGCCACGGGCTCGCCGACAGGTTCAGCAGCAAGTCGAGCCGCTTGGTATTGAGTGTCTTCACCGGGTCATTGTCGTAGAACCGGCGCGTCTGGATCAGTTCGTGCATCCAGATGTCTTCGCAAATGGTGATGCCGATGCGCCGGCCGCCGAATTCGATGACGGCCGGCTCGGTGCCCGGTTCGAAATAACGATCATCGTCGAACACGTCGTAGGTCGGCAGCAGGCACTTCCGCGCCGAGATCAGGATCCGGCCGTCGTGGCAGAACGCCGCGGAATTGTAGGCGGCACGTCCGCTCCCGCTATTGTTGGGCTCCGTGTAGCCGATCAGGGCCGGCACGGGGCCGATCTCGCGGGCCAATTGGGCAGTAGCCGCCGCCACGTCACTGATGAACCGGCGCTTGAAGAGCAGGTCGCGCGGCGGGTAGCCGCAAACGACCAGTTCCGGGAAAAGCACAAGTTCGGCGCCTTGGTCGACCAGCGTCCGGTACGCCTGCAGGATCCGCCGGCTGTTGCCGGCAAGATCGCCAACGATGGTGTTAATTTGGGCCAGGCCGATGCGCATGGTGGTGAGCCAACTTGAGGGTAACGGCCCGGACTGCAACCCCAAGCCGGAGCTTGACCGTCAGGACTTTGGCATTGCGGGAGGTACAGCGGGTGCGGCATCCACGGTGCCATCATCGCATGATCGCTCCGTCCTGTTTTCGTCTCATCCTGGCCTCCGCTTCGCCTCGTCGGCGCGAGCTTTTGGCGCAGCTTGGCGTGCCATTTGAGATCGTGCCCGCGGAGGTGACCGAGCACGAGGCGCCGGACGCGGACCCGCGCGAGATGGTCCGGCACAACGCCGCGTTGAAGGCCGACTGGGTGTCGGCGCGGTTTCCCGATGCGACGGTGATCGGCGCCGACACCACGGTGTTCATCGATGCTACGGTGTTGAACAAGCCGCGCGACCTGGCCGAGGCGAAGGCGATGTTGCAGCGCCTGGGCGGCCGGACCCACACGGTGTTCACGGGCCTGGCGGCCCGGCGGCGAAGCGACGGCCTGCGGCTCGACACGGGCATTGCGAGCGAGGTGACCTTCAAACCCTTGAACGACGCCATCATCGATGAATACCTGGCGCGGGTGCACACCCTGGACAAGGCCGGCGGCTACGCCATCCAGGAACACGGTGACCTCATCGTGGAGCGTTTTACCGGCTCGCTGACTAACATTATCGGCCTGCCGCTGGAAGAAATGAAACAAATTTTGACTCAGGCTTGTCCGAGCGGTTGAATTCCCCCGTGCTGGCCGACTCACCTCCGCTCACTGACCGTCCGCTGGATCTGCAGGATGACGACTTCAATCGTCGTTCGATCCTGATTGGCATCGGCTGCACGCTGCTGTTCCACCTGCTCGTCTTCTTGTTCTCACCGGAATTCGACTTCCGGCATTTTTCGGGCGTGCACACGGGCATCCACGTCGTCAGTGCGAACAAGGGCAAGACGTTCGACTTCGAACTGGCCCAACCGGTGGTCGAGCCGCCGAAGCGCCCGCTCAATTTCATCGAGACCAACACGGCCGCCCCGGAGAACACGCCCGACAAGACCGATTTCTTCAGCAGCCGAAATCAGCAGAGCGCGCAGGAAAAGCCGGCCGACGAGCTCGATCCCCTGAACCGGCCGAGCGTGCAGGGTCAGGACAAGATCAAGAACGACTCCGCGATCGTCACGGGCGACATGGCCAAGCCGCAGACGGGCGCCCCGCGCGTGCCCGATGCGCAGCAGCAGGATGCGAGCAACCAGGCCGAGCAACATGCGCGCCAGGCCCAGGTGCCGTTGAGCGGCACGGAGAAGTACGAGGGCAAGTCGGAAGACGGCCTTGCGGCCAATGTGTTCAAGGGCAAACAGCCGACTACGCATGCCGACCAGGCTGTGGAAGGCGCGACCGATGCCACCAACCCCGACGGCGCCGCCCTCAATGTGCCGCACCTCAGCAAACAGGCGCCCAAGGAACGTCCGCGGCTGGCGTCCACGTCGCTGAACCGAAACTCCATCCTCACCACCCGCGTGGCGGGCACGCGCAACATGGGCGTCCAGGCGTCGGACGCCTTCAAGACCGAGTATGGCGAATACCTGAACGAGCTCATCGAGATCGTGCAGACTTCCTGGTACGGCATCCTCGATGAGAGCCGGGTCATGCCCCCGCACGGCTCGCACGTCGTCATCACCTTCACGCTGAATTCCAAGGGCGAAACCGACATCATCAAGGTCGAGGACGCCGATGCCGGCAAACAGGGGGTATGGTTCTGCCAGAGCGCGATCCAGTTGCGGCAGCCTTATCGGAAGTGGACCGACCAGATGATCACGTTGCTGGGCGACCAGCAGACGTTGACGTTCGCGTTCTACTATCAGTGAGCGAGCTCGCGGGAGATTTTTGGGACACGCTGCCGCTGGGGGAAAATGTGCGCCTGCTTGCGCGCGACGCGAATGGCCTGGCGGCGTTCGACAAGCCCGCCGACGTGCTGTCACACCCGAACGCCTCGCAGGACGAGGCCCGCTCGCTGCTGACGTGCCGCTACGACAAGGACGCGCAGTATTTTCACTGGCACGCTGCGGATGGCAACGAACGGCGGCTGTGGCTCCTCAACCGGCTTGATTCCGCCACCTCGGGCGTGATCCTCGCCGCGGCGAGCGAACCGCTGGCGCTCGCGGTGCGCGAGCACTACGCGAACAAACAGGTCAACAAGGTCTATCATGCGCTCGTCTTTGGCCGCCCGCAACAGAACTACGAGTTCTGGCATGACATGCTGGCGGTAAAGAACGTGCGCGGACAAATCCGGACATCGTTGCTCGGCAATGTTCCGGCCGAGACCCGCTTCCAGTTGATCCGCCACGCGCAGAAGGCGTTTTCCACCTCGCTGGTCAGGCTCGAGCCGAAGACCGGCCGGAGCCACCAGTTGCGCGTGCAATGCGCCAAACGCCACCTGCCGATCGTGGGCGATCAAACCTACGGCGACTTTGCGTTGAACCGGTCGTTCGCGCGGGCGACGCAGAACAAGCGTCTGTTCCTGCATTCGCTCGAGACGAGCTTCGCCTACGAGTTTCGCGGGCAGACGCATCGCTTCAAGGCGCAGGCGCCGCTGCCGCGTGAGTTCCAGCAGATGTATTAGCCCGGATCGTTGGCACCGGCGCTTGAGGCCGGCATTGGGTCGATGGAGGGCCGGTCTCCAGGCCGGCTGGATCTGCGTGGAGCGGTCGGCCGGGAGGCCGACCCTCCAACGAACGCCCCGCCGAGGGTACGGGCCGCGCCCGCCCAAGATCGCGCGGCGGCTCAAAGCAGATTCAGCTGTGAGTCGTCGTCCGGCTTGATCGTGATCTTTTTCTTCGGGCGGGCCTGCGGGGCGGGGAGGGTCACGGACGTATCGTCGGACTCGAGTTTCTCGAGGATCGTCTTGGCGCGGTCGATGACCCCGAGCGGCAGTCCCGCGAGCCGCGCGACCTGGATGCCGTAGCTGCGGTCGGCGGCGCCGGGCACGACGCGCCGCACGAACACGATTTCGTCGTTCCATTCCTTCACCGCCACCGAGTAATTCTTGAGTCGCGCCAGGTGCTTCTCGAGCTGCGTCAGCTCCTGGTAATGCGTGGCGAACAGCGTGCGCGGGCCGCGGTCGGGCGCGCGATGCAGGTGCTCGACCACGGCCCAGGCGATGCTCAGGCCGTCGTAGGTCGAGGTACCGCGGCCGATCTCGTCGAGGATGATCAGCGAGCGGTCCGTGGCGTTGTTGAGGATGTTCGCGGTCTCGTTCATCTCGACCATAAACGTGGAATTGCCGCGGGCGAGGTCGTCGCTGGCACCGACGCGCGAGAAGATCCGGTCGACCAGGCCAACGTGGCAGGCCTTGGCGGGCACCCAGCAGCCCACCTGGGCCATCAGGGTGATCAGCGCGACCTGGCGGATGTAGGTCGATTTGCCGGCCATGTTGGGGCCGGTGATGAGCAGGATCTGGTCGGCGGTGGCGGACAGGGCGGTATCGTTCGGAACAAAAGTATGGCTGCCGGCCAGGCCCAGCCGCTCAAGCTTCATCATCTGCTCGACCACCGGATGCCGACCATCGGTGATCTCGAGGGCCTCACCGTCGTCCATCTCCGGGCGGCAGTAGTCCCATTCGCGGGCCAGCACGGCCCAACCCGCCAGCACATCCAGCTCAGCGAGCGCGTCGGCAGTCCGGGTGAGCGAGGCGGCCTCAGCCAGCACGGCAGCGACCAGGCCGCCGAAAAGCTCGAGCTCGCGCGCGAGGGATTTTTCCTCGGCCGAAAAAATCTCTTTTTCCTTCTGTTTGAGCTCCTCGGTTACGTAGCGCTCGCCGCCGACGGTGGTCTGTTTGCGGATGTAGTCGGCAGGTACATTGGCGAGGTTGGCCTTGGTCACCTCGATGTAGTAGCCGAACACGGAGGTGAAACGGACCTTCAGGCTCTTGATGCCCGTGCGTTCCTGTTCCTTGCGCTCGAGCTCGGTGAGCCATGACTTGTTGTCCGTGGTCAGGCTGCGCAACCGGTCCAGTTCGGCATCGTAACCCGCGCGGATGTAGTTGCCGTCCTGCAGGTCATTCGGGAGCTCGTCGGCCAGGGCACGGCCGAGGAGATCGCGCAGGGGGGGGAGGTCGGTGAGTCGCTGGCGGACGGCGGCGATCTCGCCGTTGTGGCTGCCGACCAAGTGGGCGTCGAGTTGCTCGAGGCAGGCAATGATCTCCGGCAGCTGCGCGAGCGTATCCTTCACGCCGCCGAGCTCGCGGGGGTTGCGCAGGCGGTTCTGGAGCCGGCCGAGGATCCGGGGAATGTCACGCACCTTGTTGAGCAACTCGCGGAGCTGCGCGAGGTCGCTCGGCTGGGCGACCAGCTCGCCCACGACCGTCTGGCGCCGTGCAATTTCGGGAAGGTCGAGGGTGGGAGCCGCCAGCCAGCGCTCCAGCAACCTGGCGCCCGCCGCAGTGGTCGTGCGGTCGATGGCACCGAGCAGGGACGCCTCGCGCGTGCCGCGGGTGGATTGGAAGATTTCAAGGTTCCGCAGCGTGGCCGGGTCGAGAAGGAGCGCCCGTGTGCTGCGGTATTCCTGAAGCGAGCGCAGATTTTCCGGCTTGGCGCAGAGGTTCTCGGTCGCGTAGTGGACCAGCGCCCCGGCGGCGCCGAGGGCGGGGTGTCGATTGGTCAAACCGAAGCCCTGGAGGTTGAGGACCCCGAGCGCTTCCATGACCGTGCGGGCGCCGTCCTCGATGTCAAAGTGGTAGCCGGGGAGTTCTGAGCACAGCCGCGGGGCGCAGAATTGGTGCAGGGCGTGCACCGCGTGCTGGTCGTGTGGCGCCGCCTGCCACCGGGCCAGTTCGCCTTCGGTCAGGACGAGCTCGGCTGGGTCGAGGGCGGTCAAGACCGGCAGCAGGTTTTCTGCGTGCGTATCGGTGGCCAGCCGGAACTCGCCGGTGGAGAGGTCAAGCCACGCTGCGTGGAGTCCGCCCTTGTCCAACGTGAATGCGCACAGGTAATGGTTGCGGGCGGCATCAAGCTGCTGCGCCGAAAGCGTGGTGCCGGGCGACAGGATCCGCGTGAGCTGGCGCCGGACCAGTTTGCCGGCCTTGGCCGGCTCCTGCTGGTCGCAAATGGCGACTTTTTTCCCGGCCGCAAGCAGCTTGGACACGTAGTTGTCGGCAGCATGGTAGGGAATGCCCGCCATGGGGTAGTCCTGCCGTTTGGTCAGCGTGATGCCCAGCAGCCGGGAGCCGATCTCGGCGTCGGCAAAGAACATCTCGTAGAAATCACCCAGCCGGAAGAGCAGCAGCGTGTTCGCCGGGAGGCCGCGCTTGACCTCAAAATACTGCTGCATCATCGGCGTCATGATTGGCGGTCCCACAGGGACAAAAGCGACGGCACGGATCGGAGGTCACGCATCCGAAGTGTTGAAAAGGAAAGTATTCCTCCTCGCAAAGCTCAAACGCACCCAGCATCGGGCGGGTTTCGCCTCCCGAACCAAGGTAGGGCGGGACGGTCTGTCCGCATATGACACCGTCATTTCTGGTCGTGAAAGAGCGGGGTGGGCCTGGCCGACCGGCGCCGGGTCAGGCGGCGCCCCGACGGACTCCCCGGGAACTCTTCTCGCGCTTCGCCCGGCTCATCGGCGAACTGACCGCCAGTCCCGTGGCGTTTGCGCTGGCCGTATTGGCCGTGGTGGCGTGGGCGGTCTGCGGTCCGTTCGCTCATTACAGCGAGATCTGGCAGCTCTGGATCAACACTTCCACGACCATCCTTACCTTCCTGATGGTATTTCTGCTCCAGCACGCGCAGATGCGTGACACGCACGCGATCCACGTAAAGCTCGATGAACTGCTGCATGCCTTGCACGGGGCGCGGAACGAGCTGATCGACCTGGAGAACCTGTCGGAAGCGGACCTCGAACACTACTGCGACGAGTTCAAGCGACTGCACGAATACTATTCCCAGGCGGTGTCGCGCAAGCGGACCGCCCGGGAGCCCGCTCCCGACAAGCGGCCGGAGGCATCATCCCCATGAGCGCCTTCCTGGACCAACTGCTGGGGCTGCACACGCGCATCCAAGACATCAGCTGGCTGCAGATCACGGCGCGCACCATCGTCGTTTTCATCTTTGGCGTGGCTTTGGTGCGGGTGGCGGACCGGCGGTTTCTCGGGCGGAATGCCGGTTTCGATGTTCTCCTGGCGATCGTGCTCGGTTCCGTCCTGAGCCGCGCCATCAACGGCCAGGCGCCGTTCCTCCAGACGCTCGGCGCATCCTGCCTGCTTGTCATCCTGCACCGGGTGATCGCGACGATCGCCTGTCGCTCATCCTGGTTCTCCCGACTGGTCAAGGGCGAGGCCGCGCTGCTGGTCAAAAACGGCCGGATCGACCACCAAGCACTACGTCGGTTCAACATCAGTCTCGATGATTTGTACGAGAACCTGCGCCTCAATGGCGGGCGCGCCAACCCGCGCGGAATTGCCGAGGCGCGCCTCGAGCGAAACGGTCGCATCGGCGTCGTCGCGGCGGACAACGCAAGCTAGGCGTCCTGCCCGCTCCGCCAGAGCCGGCGAGATTCCACTCGCTAGCGGCACCTGCAGGCCATTTAGGGGAGGGAATGAGCGTCTCGCTTCATCACGTTGATCTCGGCGGCGCCGGCCATCCGCCGCTGGTGGTGCTGCACGGTATGCTCGGCTCGTCGCGGAATTGGCAGACCACCGGGCGCGACCTTGCGGCGTACTTCCATGTGTTGGCGCCCGATGCCCGCAACCACGGCCGCTCGCCCCATGCGCCGGAGATGAATTACCCGGCCCTCGCCGACGATCTGCGCGCCTGGATGGACGCGCAGGGCATGCGGCGGGTGACGCTGGTCGGGCACAGCATGGGCGGCAAGACCGCCATGCTGCTGGCGTGCCGGCACCCGGATCGCGTGGCCCGGCTGGTGGTGGTGGACATCGCGCCCCGCCACTATTACTGGGCGGCGCACCGGCAGGAATTCGCGGCGATGAACGAGCTCGATCTTGCCAGCCTGCCGTCGCGCCAGGAGGCCGAGCTGCGCTTCGAGGCGCGGGTGCCCAGCCATGGGATGAGAAAATTCCTCGCCACCAATCTCGAGCGGTCGGATGCCGGTGGCTGGCGCTGGGTGGTCAACCTGCCCGTCCTGACGGAGGCACTCTCGACGATGGAACGAAATCCGCTGTCGGTGGGCGACCGATTCGACGGCCCGACGCTGTTCATCGCCGGCGGCCGCTCGCAGTATGTCCAGCCCGGCGACCATGCGGCGATCATGCGGCATTTCCCCGCCGCGCGCATCGAGATCATCGCGGAGTCGGGTCACAACCCGCACATGGACCAGCGCGAGAAGTTCGTCCATTTGGTGCGGGAGTTCGCGCTGTAGGGCGTCACCTGGGTGAGGCCGGCACGACCAAGGTCGGGCCCTACGCTCACGTTTCCGCGACCACTGGTACGATCGAACCCATGGCATTGGCGCGGCTGCGCTCCGCCGCCGGCAGCCACTGCCGGAGCTTCCAGCGCCGGTACATCAGGACGCCGCGCAGCCACTCGTCGAGCGTCATGGAGATCCACACCCCCAGCAGGCCCCAGCCCAGGTGCAGGCCCATGAACCAGGCGTTAGGCACCCAAATCAGCCACATGCAGATCGCGCCGGTCTGGACGGGAAAACGGACATCGCCGGTCGCCCGAAGCGAATTGATCACGATGATGTTGAAAACCCGTCCGATCTCGAGGACCACGCAGATCCGGAGGAGCATGGTTCCGCCACGAATGACCTCCGGATCATGGCTGAAGATGGCGATGAGACGCGGCGCCGCCAGCGCGAGCAGGGCGACACCGCTCGCGCAAAGGATCAGGCCGGTGCGCAGGCTGCGCAAGACCTGCGCGTACGCCGCGTCAAATTCACCGGCGCCGATGAGACGCCCGACCATGATCTCGGTGCCGAGGCCCAGCGACAGGCTGAACAGGATCACGAGGGCCTGGATTTGCTGGCAGTAGGCCATCGTCGCGAGCGGCACGGCGCCGAGCCGGGACACGAAGCTGGTGACCGTGAGCAGCGCGAGCCAGTAGCTCATGTTCTCGCCGGCCGCCGGCAGGCCGATGTGGAGGATGCGGTCGATCCGGCGGAATGGCAGGCGGAAGAAATCCGGTGCCCGCAATTGCAGCCCCAGCCGCCGTCGCACGAGGAGATGCAACGCGAGGTTGGCCGCGATGCGGCTGCACACGCTGGAAAGCGCGACGCCCTCGACGCCCAGTTTCGGCAGGCCAAAGAGCCCAAACAGCAGCAGGCAGTTGCCGATGATGTTGAGCACGTTTTGCCCGACCGTGACAAACATCACGTCCCGCGTGTAGGCATGGGCGCGGAGCGATGCGCTCAGGGCGATGTTGATCGACTCGAGAAACAGCGTGCCGCCCATCATCGTCAGGAACGGCACCGCGTAAACCATGAGCGACTCCGGCAGCTGCATGAGCCGGAGGATCGGTCGCGCAAGGAAGTAGACGACCACGCTGGCGATCAGGCCGGTCCAGGTATTGACGCCGACGGCAGCCTTGGCGATGGCCTCGGCGCCCTTCGGGTCTTTCGCCCCCAGATGGTGCGTGATCACCACGCTGGTGCCGACCCCGATGAAGTTGAAGCAGATCAGGCCGACGACGATCAGCCGGTTCGACACGCCCAGCGCGGCGACGGCGCCGTCGGACACATGGGCGACCATGAACGTATCGACCGTGCCGATGAGGATGCGCAGGCTCTGCTCGACGAAGATCGGCCAGGCGATCGCCAGCAGGGTCAGCTTGACTGGAGTGGAAGGTTTCACCCGCAAAAGCCGACCACACACAGCCAAACGCCGCGGGAGTAAAGCGGATTTCCGGGCGCTCAGCGCCGGCTCCAGAGGCGCAGGGACGCGAGCAGGAAGTCCTCGAAGGCGGCGGACTCGTTCAGGTTGAGGCGGAGCAGCCCGGCGTTGTGTTCGAGCTTCTCGATCGCAGCGGCGAGCGACCGGCGCATGGATTCGTCACCAGCCTTCAAGCGTTCTTCGGCGAAGGCGCGCGTGGTGTGCTCGATCTCGATGAAGAGTTTCTGCCGAACGCCGTTGGCGATGCCGGTTTCGATGGCCACCTGTTCGTCCTCGTCAAGGTCCTCCGGCAGCTTGGCCTTCTGCGCCTGCCAGATGGTGTCCGTCGCGGCCGCGAGAACAGCGTTGAATCGCGTGACGAGCCCGTAGACGCCCAGCACCTGCCCGGCAACGGCGCGTTTCTCCACGACGGCACCGGACGAAAGCTGGCCAAGCCACGCGGCATAGGCTTCGCGCGTCGCGTGCCAGAGTGCACGGGTGGTGTCGTCGGCATCGACCAGCGCCTCGCTCATTGAGTCGGTGAAACGGAAGTGCAGGCAGCGGCTGCGGATCGTGGGGAGGAGGGAGTAGGGGCGGGTCGTGAGCAGCAGGATGGTCGTGCTCGGCGTCGGCTCCTCGAGGGTCTTCAGAAAGATATTGGCCGCCGCGGTGTTCATCCGATCGGCCTCGTACACCACGGCGACCTTGCGCGGCGAGATCGTGGAGGAAACCTGGATGGTGCCAATCAGGTCACGCGTCGTCTCGGCGCCGATCTGGCGCATCTTGCCCGCCGGCCGCAGGGCATGAAAATCAGGGTGCTGCTTGGGTGGGAAATGCTGGCTGGGCGAGCGCGGGTCGTTCAACAGCCGGTCAGCGATGGCGTGGGCGACGTTGGCCAGCGTCGCGAGGTTCTCGCCGTGCAGCAACAAGCTGTGCGCGAGGCGGCGTCGTTCGAGCGCCCGTTCGATGACCGCGACGGTGGGGGTGCCCTCGAGGGCGGCGGGCCAGGGCAGCGGCGCCTCGGGCATGGGCGTCAGGTGAGGCGCTTCTGCACCTCGGTCCAGATCTTCTTGTCGATCGCGTCGGGCGGCAGTGTGCCATCGATCACCACCACGCGATCGGACCATTGCTTCGCGAGCAGGAGATAGCCCTCGCGCACCTTCGTGTAGAATTCGATGTTCTGGCGTTCCATGCGATCGGGCAGGCCGGACGCACGCTGTCGTATCCGGGCGAGGCTGACCTCGGTCGGGACATCGATGACGACGGTCAGGTCGGGCATGACATTTCCGACCGCGAAACGGTTGATCTCGTTCACCGGTCCCGGCGCCAGGTTGCGGGCGATGCCCTGGTACACGGTCGAGGAATCGAGGTAACGATCGCTGAGCACGATCGCACCGCGGAGCAGGGCCGGGGCGATGACTTCGCGCACGAGCTGGGCACGCGCGGCGGTGAAGAGCAGCAGCTCCGTCTCGGGGCACATCTCGTCGCCCTTCGAATTGTGGACGATGATCCCGCGGATCTGCTCGCCGATTTCGGTCCCGCCCGGCTCGCGGGTGGCGATGACCTCGCGGCCCTTGCGCTCGATCTGGGCGGCCAGGCGCGAAATCTGGGTGGATTTGCCGCTGCCCTCGGATCCCTCGAAGGAGATGAGCATGCCGGCGGGTTTGGCTTTGGTGGACATCGGATGGAGGCTCCCAACGAACCTTTTCCGCCGCGTCCGCGCAACCAGATTCAGCGGCGCCGCGGCCGCAATTGACGTTGATTGACCCGCGCAAACGCTTCAACACTCGCACCACATGCCCAGCCTTTTCCCGTCCTTTTTTGCCTCATCCACCATCAATGTCTGGCACGTGTTCCTCACCACGGACCCCGTCGGCCAGGCGGTCATCGCGCTGCTCGCCGTGTTCAGCATTTTTGCCTGGGCCGTGATGATCGGCAAGTACTCCGACCTGAAAAAGCTCCGGCAGCTGAACCTGCTGTTCGAACGGAAGCTCGGCCAGGAGCGCCACATCCTCGACCTGCCCGAAAACCTGCGGAGCCGGCGCGACATTCCCTACGCCGACCTGCTGGCCGATGCCCTCGAGGCTTACTGGCGGGCGGCCGCGATCGGCAAGGAGAAGGGCGACGAGCAGGTGCGTTCGCGGTTGGAGCACGCGGAGAATGCCATCCAGCGCGCCCTCGCGCGCCAGTCGCTGCGTTACGAGTCGAGCATGATCATCCTCGCGTCCCTGGTTTCGGGTGCGCCGTTCATGGGCTTGTTCGGCACGGTGTGGGGCGTGATGGAGGCGTTCAGTGCGGTATCGGTGATGCAGAGCGCGAGCATCCAGACGCTTGCCCCGGGCGTGTCGGCGGCGCTGCTCACGACGATTTCCGGCCTCGTGGTGGCGATCCCGTCCGTCTTCGGGTACAATATCCTCCTCGGCCACGTGAAAACGATGATCACCGAACTCGAGAACTACGCGAGCAACCTCGCGGACCGCATCGAGCTGGAGGCACAGTAAAGCCATGGCGCGCATCTTCCGGCGTCCCCGTCAGCTGCATCCGGTCGCGGAGCTCAACATCACCAACATGGTGGACCTGGGGTTCACGTTGCTGATCATCTTCATGATCTCGACGCCGCTGATCCAGTCGGAGCAGACGATCCCGGTGAACCTGCCGGTCGAGGGCAAGAAGGCGCAGACGCCGCCCTCCGACCAGGACTTCCAGGCCGTGTCGATCGACCGCGCCGGCAACTACTATTTTGGCCAGCGCAAGGTTTCGTTCACCGAGCTGTCCAGCAACCTGTCGGCGCTCGCGGCGAAGCCGAAGCAACCGGTCATCCGCATCCGTGCCGACCTGTCGCTGCAATGGCAGCAGGTCGTGCGGGTCATGGACGAGATCAAGAAGTACAACCTCACCAAGATCACCTTCGACACCGCGGTGAAGTGACGCGATGCACGCGAAATCGCCCAGTTCGTTCGCTGTCTCCATCTCCCTCCACCTTTTTGTCGCGGCGGCGATTTTCTTCACGACCGTCTATGTTGCACAGCAGCAGAAGCCGCCGGTGATTTTCGAGCTGGTGGCGGGGCCGCCGACCGCGCCCGACGAGTTGGTGGCGCCGGCGTTGGGCAATACCAAGGAGCCGGTGAAGCTGGACGTGGCAAAGGTTGAGCTGCCGCCCGAGCCGACGCCCGTCAAAGAGGTCGCGCCGCCGGAACCTCAGGCCGTACCCACGCCGCCCAAGCCGGTGGAGAAAGCGGACGCGGCCATTTCGAAGAATGTGAAGAAGGCCGAGCGGATGTCTTACAAAGATTACCTGAAGAAGCACCCGACGCCGAAGCAGCCGGCCACCCCGGCGCCGCCGCGCACGGCGAACGTACCGCGGATTGATGCACAGGGCATAGCCAACGGCGTCCGCGGCGGATCGACCGCGAACACCCGCGGCGGCGGGGGAGGCAAGGCACTTACCCGTGAAGAGCAGAGCGAGTTGAACACCTACATTTCCTTCCTGTTGCAGGCGCTCAAGGAAGCCCATGAACCGCCGCCCGGCGTCAGCGACAAGCTCGAGGCCAAGGTCACGTTCGATATCACGGCCAGCGGCGCCATCCTGAATCCGCGCATCTCAAAGTCGTCCGGCGACCGCTCCTTCGACCAGTCGGTGCTCGAGGCGTTTCGCAAGGTGCGGCCGATCGGGCCGACCCCGAATGGGCGGCCGGATACGTGGACCGTGACGTTCAAGATGAGCGACGAGAACTGACCGCCGGGCAGCAATTTGGAGCATCCGGGAGAGTTGCGGGCTGGCGGTGTCTGGCTAAGGTTCAGAGCGATGGGACGTTGGTTAAAAAGTCCTTGCGTTCACGGGCCAAAAACTACTTTTAGGCCCTTCGGTAGTCTGGCACGGGCTCTTAGCTCAGTTGGTAGAGCGCCTCAATGGCATTGAGGAGGTCAGCGGTTCGAACCCGCTAGGGTCCACCAGCCTTCGCCGGGATTTACGGCAGCGCGAGGCGGTTCCTTAAGGTTTGCCGTTGGACAAACTGTTTCGGCCGCGCGGATCGAGCGGCTACGGCTGGCAAGCCAGTTTTCGTCGAGCGAAGCGAGATGTGAAGGCTGCCGCGTCGGTGCCGGCGAGCGGAGGCGGGCGCCGGGATTTGGAGGGTCAGTTGGGCCCTTGCGACAGCAGCGGGGGCTCGTCGCTGGGACGGACCGGCTCGGCGACCGGCATCCGCTGAAGCATGTCGGCCCAGTAGCGCTCCTCCTGCTCACGTCGGAGGGTTTGCCGGTACTCGGCGTCGCCGACGAACAGGATGAAAAGGAAGAGGATGCCGAGCATCATCTGATGCAGGTAGAAGAAGGCCACGCACGCGAGCAACGGCGCAAGAATCTTGCTGACCACCGCGGCCCACCAGGTCGCGCGGAGGTAGGGCAAGCGAAAGGCAAGCAGAGCGCGCAGGATGCGGCCGCCATCCATCGGGAACACCGGGAGCAGATTGAAGATGCCCATGACGAGATTCCAGAACCAGAGTTCGTCGAGCAAGCCCATGACCGAGTACTCCGAAATGGCGGCGCCGCCAAACAGGCCGCGCCAGACGACCCCGAGCAGTGCGAGCGCGAGGGCGAAGTTCACGGCCGGGCCCGCGACGGTGATGAGGAGTTCGGCGGCGGGTTTGCGCGGGATGTGGTCGAACTCCGCCATGCCACCGATGGGCAGGAGGAGGATCCGGGGCACGCGCACGCCAAAGCGGCGCGCCGTCAGCGAGTGCCCGAGTTCGTGCAGGACGACGCAGACGAAGAACAGCACAATGAGCGTGGTCCGCCAGAAGAGGCCGGCCAGGCCGCCCTCGATCCAGCCTTGCCAGGCGTAGTAGGCGAGCAGCAGCACGAAGCTCGCGTGCACCGCGAGTTGTATGCCGAACACTCGAAACAAGTTAATTGACCAGCCCAACATGGCGGCTAAGTAGAACCAGCTTTGCCCAAAGCGCTATTCATTTTGCATCGATCCACCTGAGTCATGGCCGAAATCGCGACAGTTCCGCACATTCTCGTCGTCGATGACGACGCCGAGGTGCGTTATTCGCTGAATCGCGTGCTCTCCTCGCGCCACTACAAGGTCGTCGAGGCGGCCAATGGCGAGGAGGGCGTCGCCGCCGTGAAGCGGCAGCCGCCGGACGTCGTCCTGCTCGACAACCGCATGACCGGCATGACGGGCCTCGAGACGCTGCAGCACATCCGCGCGGCCAACCCGAAGCAGCTGGTCATCCTCATGACCGCCTTTGGCACGGCGCAGACGGCGATCGAGGCGATGAAGTACGGCGCTTTCGACTACGTCGTGAAGCCCTTCGATCCGGCCAAAGTGATCGCCTTGGTGGAGAGCGCTCTCAGCACCCAGGCTGACATCCGCTCGGCCGGCGGCGTGCAGCCGGTGATCAACTCAGAGGAACACAAGGAGGGTATCGTTGGCACCTCCGCCGCCATGCAGCAGGTGTTCAAGGTCATCGGCCAGGTGACCACCAGTGATGTCACGGTGATGATCACCGGCGAGAGCGGCACGGGCAAGGAGCTCGTCGCCCGCAGCATCCACCGGCACAGCCATCGCAACAACAAACCCTTCGTCGCGGTGAACTGCTCGGCGATCCCGGAGAACCTGATCGAAAGCGAGCTCTTCGGACACGAGCGCGGGGCATTCACCGGCGCGACGGCGCAGCGGTTGGGGAAGTTCGAGGTGTGCGATGGCGGGACGATCTTTCTCGACGAAATCGGCGACATGACCGCGACGACGCAGACGAAGATCCTGCGCGTGCTGCAGGAAGGCGAGATCCAGCGCGTTGGCAGCTCCGAGACCCTGAAGGTCAACGTGCGCGTCATCGCGGCGACCAACAAGGACCTCGAGGCGTTGGTGAAGGCGAGGGACTTTCGCGAGGACCTTTATTACCGGCTCAACGTCGTCCGGCTGCGCCTGCCGCCCTTGCGCGAGCGCGTGGAGGACGTGCCGCAGATCGTCGATTTCTTCCTGCAGAACCTCGCCAAGGCCAAGAAGACCAAGGCGCGCAAGGTTTCGCCCGAGGCGCTCGCCATCCTTTGCCGGCACAGCTGGCCGGGCAACGTGCGCGAGCTGGAAAACATGATCTACCGCAGCGCCGTGATCGCGCAGGGTGATGCGATCCTCCCCAAGGACCTGCCCGACGAGATCCGGGGTGGAGCGGTGGTTGCCGGCGCCTCGCCGGTCAATCCTCCCGGGATGGAAACGCTTCTAGACCACCTGTACGCCCAGCTCAAAGAGTCGCATCCGGAGGACATGATCGCGTTCGTGCAGTCAGCCCTCATGGCGCGCGGTGCAGGCAGCGCCCCGGACGACAAATCAAAGCCGAAGAAATCAGCGGCTAGAAAGCACTGACGGTTGCCGGCGGGAGCGGCTTGGGGCGCGATGGCCGTGCGCGGACGAACGCGCTGTCACCGATCACATCCCGTAGCCGCCCGGCCTTCGCGCATGCCAGCGCCACGCGGTCTCGACGATCGAATCGATCGTCATGAACTTTGGCTTCCAGCCGAGCTCGGCCTGCGCTCGGGATGAATTCGCGTAAAGGGACGGCGGGTCGCCCTCGCGGCGCGGCGCATAGCGCGCCGGCACCGCCAGGCCGGTGATTTTTTCGACGGACTTGATCACTTCAAGCACCGAGGTCGGCCGACCGGTGCCCAGGTTATAGAAGAGGGCTGCACCAGGCTGCGCGAGCCGATCAAAGACGGCGATGTGCGCCCGGCTGAGGTCGTCGACATGGACGTAGTCACGCAGGCAGGTTCCGTCCGGGGTGGGGTAGTCGGTGCCGAAAATATCCAGTGGCGGCCGCCGGCCCTGGGCCGCTCCGATCGCGAGCGGGATGAGGTGGGTTTCCGGATCGTGGTCTTCGCCGATGCTGCCGTCCTCGGCGGCGCCCGCGGCATTGAAATAGCGGAATGCCGCGAAACTCAGCCCGCGGGAATGGGCCAGGGCGCGGAGGGCATTTTCCACGTCGAGCTTGGTCTGGCCGTACGGATTGATCGGCCGCTGCGGCATGTCCTCGACGATCGGCAGCTTGGCCGGCACCCCGAAGGTGGCGCAGGTGGACGAAAACACGAAGCGGCGGACTCCGTGGCGGCGCATGGCGTCGAGCAGCACGTAGGTGGCGACGACGTTGTTGAGGTAATATTTCAACGGCTCCTTCACCGACTCGCCGACGTAGCAATAGGCGGCGAAGTGCATGACCACGTCGAAACGGCTGGCGGCAAAGATGGCATCCAGCGCGGCAGCATCGCCGAGACTGGCTTCGTGTACGCGGACCCCGGCTGGCACCGCGGCGCGATGCCCGTAGACGAAATTGTCGAGGACAACCGGTTCGTGTCCCGCCGCGAGGAGCTGCCGGACGCAATGGCTGCCGATGTACCCAGCTCCGCCACAGACAAGGACTTTCATAAGCGGAGACTTGTATTGCGTTTCGAATTCCGATGGCTAGGCAAATCTGCTCCTTTCGGAAACCTGCATGAAGCAAAGCCGCATCGTCATCACCGGTCTCGGGCTCACCGCCCCGAATGGCAATTCGCTGGCGGAATTCCGGGCGAACCTGCTGCAGGGCGTGTCGGGCATCACGATGGTCGACGTGCGCTACATGGGCCGGCACCCGGCCGGCATGTGTACCTTCGATCCGTTGAAGTACCAACGAAAAAAGGATGTGCGCATCGGCACGCGCGTCGGCGGTATCAGCATCTACTGCGCGCGGGAGGCGCTGGCGGACAGCGGCCTCAGCCTCGCTAGCCGCGACCTGGGCCGCGTCGGCATTTACCTCGGCATCACGGAGCATGGCAATGTCGAGACCGAGAACGAGGTCTACAACATCTCGCAGTTCAAGTACGACACGAAGTTCTGGACGCATCACCACAATCCGCGGACGGTGGCGAACAACCCGGCGGGCGAGGTCTCGTTAAATCTGGGCATCACCGGGCCGGCCTACACGATCGGCGCCGCATGCGCCGCGGGCAACATGGGCCTGATCCACGCCGCGCAGATGCTGCGGCTCGGCGAGATCGACCTGGCCTTTGGTGGTGGCGTGAGCGAAAGCCCGCAGACGTTCGGCATCTTCGCCGGGTTCAAGAGCCAGAATGCGCTGGCGTCGCACCCGGACCCGACCAAGGCCAGCCGGCCGTTCGACAAAGCGCGCAACGGCATCGTGATCTCCGAAGGCGGCTGCATCTACACGTTGGAACGCCTCGAGGATGCGCTGGCGCGTGGCGCGAAGATCTACGGTGAGATCGCCGGTTACTGCGTGAATTCCGACGCGACCGATTACGTGCTGCCCAACCCCGAGCGGCAGGCCGAGTGTGTCCGGAAGGCCATCGCACATGCGGGCATGACGGTCGAAGACATCGACCTCGTGAACACCCACGCCACCTCGACCCCACAAGGCGACATCCAGGAGTGCCAGGCGCTGGCCGGGGTGTTCAAGGACCGGAGCCAGCCGCCGCACATCAACAACACGAAGAGCTTCATCGGCCACGCGATGGGCGCGGCCGGCGCCCTGGAGTTGGCAGGGAATCTCCCGAGCTTTGACGACCTGACCGTACACCCGACTATCAACGTCGATGAACTTGACCCCCAGTGCGATATACCCGGCCTCGTCATCAACCAGCCGCGCCGGGCGAGCCGGATTGACACGATCCTGAACAACTCCTTCGGCATGCTCGGGATAAATTCTACGTTGATTATCAAGCGATACGCCGCTTAACTACCTTCACTGCACACGCCATGACCAAAGACGACTGCAAGAAGCTCGTACTCGACATCATTTCCGACATCGCGCCCGATGAAGACCTCTCGGACGTCAAGCCCGACGTCCGCCTGCGCGACCAGCTGCAGCTCGATTCGATGGACTTCCTCGATATCGTCATGGAATTGCGCAAGCGCCACGGCATCGAGGTGCCCGAGGCGGACTACACGCACCTTGCCTCGCTTGAGAGCTGTGCGGATTACCTGACGCCGAAGTTCACCGGTACCCCCAAGGCTTGAACAGAGCCGGGGCGGGTGACAGCGCGGGCGGGAGTCTCGCCGCATGAAAGACTCCCATTACGACGTGGCCATCATCGGCGCCGGTATGTCCGGACTGGCCGCGGGCATTCGCCTCGCGCATTTCGGCCGCAAGGTCTGCATTTTTGAGCGGCACAACACGCCCGGCGGGCTGAACAGCTTCTACAGCTTTGACGGCCGGAAGTACGACGTCGGGTTGCATGCGATGACCAACTACGTCGCCCCGGGTGTGAAAGGCACGCCGCTCGGCAAGCTCCTCCGCCAGCTGCGGATCGAGCGGGAGGAGTTCGCGTTATGCCCGCAAAAGCAATCGCGCATCGCGTTCGGCCCGCGCGGCGGGACATCGCTGCGTTTCACGAATGACTTCGCGGTGCTCGATGCCGAGGTTGCGGCGGCCTTCCCCAAGCAGGTGGACGGCTGGCGCGCGCTGGTGCAGCGGGTGCGAACCTACGACGACGTGTCGCTGACGGCGCAGCCGGTATCCGCCCGCGCGACGGTGGCGTGCCACATCACCGATCCGCTGCTGGCCGACATGCTTTTCTGCCCGGTGATGTACTATGGGAGCGCACAGGAACGGGACATGGATTTCGGGCAGTTCGTCATCATGTTCAAGGCGCTGTTCCTCGAGGGCTTTGCGCGTCCCCTCGACGGTGTGCGCGTCATCATCCGCGTCCTGCTCGATAAATTCCGCGCGGCGGGCGGTGAGCGCCGCATGAAGTGTGGGGTCGCACGCATCAGGGAGGAACAGGGACGCGCGGCTCGCCTCATTCTCGACGATGGCCAAGAGATCACCGCCACGCACGTGCTGTCTTCGGTGGGCTACGCCGAGACCATGCGGCTGTGCGAGCCGCCGCACACGGTCGAGGCCGACGCCAACACCGGGGCGCTGACTTTCATCGAGACCATCACGGTGTGGAAACGCCCGCCGGCGGACTGGGGCTGGGGCGATGATACGATCATCTTCTTCAACGACTCCGAGCGCTTTGAGTATGCGCGGGCTACGGATCAGGTCGACCTGCGCAGCGGCGTGATCTGCCTGCCCAACAACTTCGACTACGGTGGCCGCAACCTGCCGGAAGGAATCTTTCGCGTTACTTGCCTGGCGAATTACGACCGGTGGGCGCACTTGCCGGACGAGGCTTACCAAGCTGACAAGCGGCGTTGGTTCGACGCCGCCCAGCGCAGCGCCCGGCGCTTCCTGCCGGAGGTGCCGGACGCGGTGCTCGACGGCGCGCGGGTCGTCACCGACATGTTCACGCCGCGCACGATCAAGAAATTCACCGGTCACTTGAACGGTGCGATCTATGGTGCCCCGCACAAGGTGCGCGATGGGCGCACCCATCTCCGCAACCTTTACCTGTGCGGCACGGACCAGGGCTTTCTGGGGATCGTCGGCGCGATGTTGAGCGGCATTTCCATGGCCAATTATCATGTGCTGCAGGGGAGCAATGCCCGCCGCTCCTGAGCGGCGCCAACTTCCCGGTTGCGCTTTGAAACGCGCCAAACTTACCTCGACGACCCGCATGGCATACGACTGGCTCAAAGGTGTTTCCGACCACTACGACGTGGTGGTCATCGGCAGCGGCCTGGCCGGGCTGACCGGCGCCAATGCCCTGGCGAAATGCGGCCACAAGGTGCTGCTGCTGGAGCACCATTACCAGCTCGGCGGGCTCGCCACCTGGTTCACCCGGAAGGGCGGGCACATCTTCGACATCTCCCTGCACGGCTTCCCGGTGGGCATGATCAAGTCGATCCGCAAGTATTGGAGCCAGGACATCGCCGACTCGATCGTGCAACTCAAGGGCATCCGCTTCATCAACCCGCAGTTCACGGTCGACACCACTTTCGACCGGGAGGATTTCACGCGCATCCTCGTGCAGCAGTTCCGGGTGCCGGCGGAAACCGTTGAGCGGTTCTTCAACGATCTCCGGGCGATGAATTTCTACGATAACAACCCGGAGACCACGGACGAAATGTTCGAGCGGTATTTTCCCGGGCGCGACGACGTGAAGCGCCTGCTCATGGAACCGATCGCCTATGCCAACGGCTCAACCCTCGAGGATCCCGCGATCACCTACGGCATCGTTTTTTCGAACTTCATGAGCAAGGGCGTCTACACTTTCCGTGGCGGTTCGGATCTGCTCATCCGGAAGATGGCGGAGGAGCTGAAGAAGAATGGCGTGGAGATTCGCAAGCACGTCGTCGTGGAGAAGATCCTCACGGAGGAATCCGGTGGTCGGAAGCGTGTCACGGGTGTGGTCGCGAACGGCCGCACGATCCGCTGCGACAGCGTCCTGTCGAACTCCAACGTGAAGAACACCGTGCTGCGCCTTGCCGGCGAGGAGAACTTCCCGCCGGAGTTCGTCGCGCAGACCAAGGCCGTGCGGGTGAACTCGAGCTCCTGCCAGGTTTACCTCGGCATTCGCAAGGGTGAGTCGATCCCGCACATCGGTGATCTGGTGTTCACCTCGGAGGCGAAACACTTTTCCACCAAGGAACTGGTCGACCTGCACACGACCAGCCGGACGTTTTCGGTCTATTATCCGGACACGCGGCCCGGCTCGGAACGGTACACGGTTGTCTGCTCGCTGAACTCGACCTACGAGGCCTGGAAAAACCTGGGCGAGGAGGAATACCGCCGGGAGAAGGCCCGGCTGATCGAGGAATCCATCGTGGCGCTGGAGCGGCATATCCCGGGGGTGCGCGCGAAAATTGATTGGGCCGAGGCAGCCACGCCGTGCACGATCGAGTATTATACGCGGCACTGGGCCGGCACCTCGTTCGGCACCAAATTCGAAGGTCTCAAGGTTTCGATGGATCTCCCGCAACAGCTGCCGGGCCTGTACCACGCCGGTTCCGTCGGCATCATCATGTCCGGCTGGCTCGGCACCATTAATTACGGCGTGATCGTGGCGAACCAGATGGACAAATTCCTCGCCGCCCAGAAGCGGGCGCCCGCCGTCCCGGCTTAGCTCAACGTGAACGAAGTCGAAAAGCTCATCCCGCACCGCCCGCCCTTCCTGTTCGTGGACGAGATTGTCGCGCACGAGGGCGAAATCCTGACGGCCCGCCGCACGTGGCGCCCAGAGGAGGACTTCTACAGGGGCCATTATCCCGGCGCGCCCATCACCCCGGGTGTGCTGCTGTGCGAATCGGTGTTCCAGACCGGCGCGCTTTTGATGGCCAAGCTGATGGCCGGGGCCGGGGAGCGCGGTGGCGTGCCACTGCTCACCAAGGTGACCGACCTGCGCTTCCGCACGCCGGTCTATCCCGGCGACACGACCATCGTCGAGGTGCGGCGCAAGGAGACGATGGGCGACTTCCACTTCATGTCCGCATCAATGAAATGCGGCGAGAAGCGCGTGTTGAACATCGAGTTCTCCGTCGCGTGGAAGCAGCCGGAGAAGGGAGCCGCGTCGTGAGTGATTACCTGAAGCTGGCGGGCAGAAACGTGCTGGTGACCGGCGTGGCCAACCGGAAGAGCGTCGCCTGGCACATCGCCCGGTCTTTGGAAGAGCAGGGCGCCAAGGTAATCTACAGCGTTCGTTCCGCCGAGCGGAAGAAATCGCTGGAATCGCTGCTCGCGGGCAAACCTGTCTTCGTGTGCGACGTTGAAGACGAGGGCGCCTGTGCCCGGCTCGCCGCGGAGATTGCCGGTGCCGGGCTCGCTCCCTTGCAGGGTGTCGTGCATTCCATTGCCTTCGCGAACTACCAGGACGGTTTCAGGGCTTTCCACGAGACGAAGCGCAGGGATTTCCTGCAGGCGGCGGCCATTTCCGCCTTCTCGCTGGTGGAACTCGCCCAGGCCCTCAAGCCCCACCTGGCCCGGAATGCCTCGGTGGTCGCGATCGGCATTTCGTCCCTGCAGGTCACGCCCGACAACTATGGTTACATGGGGCCGATCAAGGCGGCGCTCGAATCCTGCAGCCGCTTCCTGGCGAAGTCGTTCAGCGCCGACACGGAAGTGCGTTTCAACATCCTCGGCTCGGGTCCGCTCAAGACCAGCGCATCCGCGGGCATTCCCGGTTACATTGAAAGTTACCTCTACGCCGAGAAGCTGACCTTCCGGAAACGCAATCTCGAGACGCAGGAGGTGGCCGACGCCGCACTGTTTCTCTTGAGCGAGAGGAGCAGCGGCATCAACGGCACGACGCTCGTCGTCGACGCCGGCCTGGGCTCGAACTTCTTCGACAAGGACATCATCCGGCTGGCCATGCGGCCGGAGACGCCGGCGGCACCGGTGCAAAATCCAAACCCCAAGAGCCCGACGCCAAAATGAGAAAGAATAAGCCAGGACTGCACTTGGCGTTTGGGGTCTGGCCTTGGGCGTTTTGCGAATGAAATTCGCGCACGTTTGCATTGAGTCGCTGGCCGCGGTGTCGCCGCCGGAAGTCTGGACTTCCGCCGCCATCGAGCAGCGCCTGCAGCCGCTCTACGATCGGCTGAAACTCCCGGAGGGCCGGCTCGAACTCATGACCGGCATCCGCGAGCGGCGCATGTGGGCGCCGGGCACGTTGCCGTCCGACGCGAGTGCACAGGCCGGACGCGCGGCGCTGGCGCGCTCGGCCGTCGCGGCCGACCGGATCGAGGTCCTGATTCATTCCGCAGTTTGCCGCGACATGCTCGAGCCGGCGACCGCCTCGTTCGCGCATCACAAAATCGGCCTTGGCCCCGCTTGTCAGGTATTCGACCTGTCCAACGCCTGCCTGGGGTTCCTGAACGGACTCGTGACACTGGGCGCGATGATCGATGCCGGGCAGATCCGGTGCGGCATGGTGGTCTCGGGGGAAAACGGACGTCCGCTCGTCGAGCGAACGATCCAGCACCTGCTGGCCGCGCCGCTCGATCGCAACGCCATCAAGCCGTACTTTGCCAATCTTACCATCGGCTCGGCGGCGGTGGCGGCGGTGGTTTGCCATGACGACCTGCTGCCGGCCGGGGCGCCGAAACACCGGCTGCTCGCCGGCACGGTCCGGGCCGCCACGGAGCACAGCGATTTGTGCCAGGGCGATGCGGCGGGCGAGGGGCTCGAGATGCAGACCGACTCCGAACAACTCCTGCTGGCCGGCGTGGCCGTGGCGCAGCGCACGTGGGAAGCGTTCGAAGCCGAAACCGGCTGGACCCGCACGGCGCCGGATCGATTCATCTGTCACCAGGTGGGCACCGCCCATCGACGCAAGCTTTACGAGACGGTGGGCCTGGATCTCGCGCGCGACTATTCGACGTTTGCGACGCTGGGCAACACGGGGTCGGCCGCGCTGCCCGCAACGCTTGCCGCCGCCGTGGCGGAGGGCGCGGTGAAAGCCGGGGACGAGGTTGCGCTGCTTGGCATCGGCAGTGGCATCAACAGCGTGATGCTCGCGGTGGAATGGTGATGAGCGAACGATTGCCAGGCTGGCTGCAGGCGATCTATCCGTTCGAGCCCAAGCGCCACGAGACGGGGCGCGGCATGATGAGCTACCTCGACGAGGGGAGGGGCGATGAGGCCGTCGTGATGGTCCATGGCAACCCGACCTGGTCGTTTTTCTATCGCAACCTGGTCCTGGGCTTGCGCGACCGCATCCGCTGCATCGTGCCGGATCACCTCGGCTGCGGGCTGTCGGACAAACCCCAGGATTTCAGTTACACGCTGCGGGAGCACATCGCCAACCTGGGCCGGCTGCTGGACTCGTTGCCGCTCCGGCGATTTCACCTCATCGTGCACGATTGGGGCGGTCCGATCGGTCTCGGCGCGGCGCTGGACCGGCCCGAAAAGCTGGGTCGGGTGGTCATCCTGAATACCGCGGCGTTTGCCGATACCCGGATACCGTGGCGCATCCGGCTGTGCCGGGCGCCGCTGCTCGGAGAGTGGCTGGTGCGTGGCGTCAACGGATTCGCGTGGCCCGCGACGTGGATGGCAGTGACCCGACCGCTGTCGCCGGAGATCAAGCGCGGCTATCTTTTCCCGTACGACAGCTGGGCCCACCGGATAGCCACCCACCGATTTGTTCAGGATATTCCCAGCCAAACGGGCAGCGATTCCGATCGAACCCTGGCCGGCGTCGAAGCGCGGCTTCCGTTGCTCCGCGAACGCCCCGTGCACCTGCTCTGGGGCGGGAAAGACTTCTGTTTTGATCGCCACTATTTCGAGCGCTGGAAAAACCTGCTGCCCGGGGCGGCGTCGGACTATCTGGAATCGGCCGGTCACTACGTGCTTGAGGACGCCCCGGAGCAATGCCTCACGGTGGTGCGCCGGCACCTCGGCTTTTGATCCCACCGGGCGAAATGGGCGGGCTCGGAAGCACGGCAGATTGGCGCGAGGTCTATGTTGACGTGGAGGGTAACATCCTAGATTGAAGAACGTCTACGCAACTGGCTGGAACGTATGCCCCAACCGGTTGTCACACCGCCCACTTAACTTGCATGAATCCAGTCGTTTCGACCCCGCCGGCCCCCGCCGCCCATTTTTCGCTGCGCGCATCTAATCTGAATCACCTCGGCCGGCTGCCTTTCGCGGGCATGGCCTTGGCGGCGATTGCGCTGGCCGGCCTTCCGGCCGCCCGGGCGGACCTGAGCAACGAATACGCCATTAAGACCATTGCCGGCGTGGGCGCCAAGACCGGAGCAATCGACGGGACCGGCGGCGGAGCGAACCTGCCCCTGTTCAATCGCCCGACCGGATTAGCCATAAATCCGGCGGGCAACATCATTGTCACCGATTCAGGCAATTCGCTGGTCCGCATGGTCACGCCCGCCGGCGTGGTGACGTCGATTGCCGGCTCGCCCGGGCGGGTTGGATCGGCCGACGGCACCGGCGTGGATGGTGACGCGCGGTTCAATTCCCCGCAGGGACCGGCGGTCGATAGCGCCGGCAACATCTACGTAGCCGACTCCAACAGCTCGACGATCCGGAAGATCACCCCCACGGGAGTCGTCACGACTTTCGCCGGCACCGCGGGCGTGAGCGGCAGCGCGGATGGCACCGGCACGGCCGCGACCTTCAATCTTCCCAGCGCCGTGGCGATCGACGGCGCTGACAACCTCTATGTCGCCGACTCCGGGAACCACACCATCCGGAAGATTACCTCCGCCGGGGTCGTGACCACGCTGGCGGGCACGGCCGGCACCAACGGGACGGTCGATGGTACCGGCGCGGCCGCGCGGTTCCGCAACCCCCGCGGCATTGCCACGGACTCCGCGGGCAATGTGTATGTCTCCGACACCGGCAACAACACCATCCGCAAGATCACTTCGGGCGGGGTGGTGACAACCCTCGCCGGCACGGCCGACGCTTTTGGTCTCGCCGATGGCACGGGGGCGGCGGCGCGTTTCAATTTTCCCCTCGGCCTGGCGGTCGACTCGGCCGGCAACGTGTTCGTGGCGGATGTCTTGAACAACAACATCCGGCAGATTTCCCCGACGGGTGTCGTCACGACCCTGGCGGGTTCAAACACGGGCGCATCCGGCCGCGCAGACGGCACGGGCGCTGACGCGCGCTTTGCCCGGCCGACCGACGTGACGATCGACGCTTCGGGAAACCTGTACGTGACCGACGACGACAACCAGCAGATCCGCAAGGTGACGAAAGCTGGCGTGGTAACCACCGTGGCTGGCGTCGCGGGCGCAAAGGGCGTGCTGGACGGCACGGGCTACTTGAATGCGCCTGCACTTTTCTTTGGCCCGACGAGCACCGCCGTGGATACCAGCGGCAATATCTATGTCGCCGATGCCGGCAACAACACCATCCGCAAGATCACACCGGCCGGTGTGGTCACGACCCTGGCTGGCAACGTTACAGCCATCGGCTGGGCGGATGGAGTAGGGGCCAATGCCATCTTCACGGCGCCGAGCGGGGTGGCGGTGGACGCCGCCGGGAATGTCTACGTGGCCGACACTGGCAGCCATGTGATCAGGAAGGTTGCACCCGACGGGACCACCACGACGGTCGCCGGTGAGGGCGATACCCCGGGTTCGGACGATGGCACTGGTTCGGCCGCCCGTTTCAATTTTCCCAGCGGCGTGGCCGTGGATGCCGCGGGTAACATCTACGTCGCCGATTACGGCAACCAGACGATTCGCAAGATCACCCCGGGTGGAGTCGTTTCAACGCTCGCCGGGACGGCCGAGACTACCGGTTCGGCCGACGGCACGGGCGCCGGCGCCCGCTTCAATTCGCCTCGGGCCGTGTCGGTTGACAGCGCCGGAAATGTCTACGTCGCCGATTCCGGCAACCAGACGATTCGCAAGATTTCGCCGGGTGGTGTGGTCACGACGCTGGCTGGATCGCCGGGTGCAACCGGTTCGGCGAACGGGACGGGGAGTGCCGCGCGCTTCGACAATCCGTCCGGCTTGGCGGTCGATGCCAGCGGCAGCATCTTCGTCGCGGACGCGGGCAACAGCACGATCCGGAAGGTCACGGCTGGCGGCACCGTTTCGACGGTGGCCGGGTCGCCCGGCCTGAGCGGCAATACGGACGGCCTCGCCTCGGTGGCGCGGTTCTTCAATCCCGCAGGCATAGCGGTCAACGCCGCCGGGAACCTCTTCATCGCCGATACCCGCAACCAGACGATTCGCGAGGGCGTGCCGCCCGGCGGCACCAGTTCAGTCGGTGGTGGCGGTTCAGGCGGCTCCGGAGGCAGCGGTGGCTCCGGCTCAGGCGGTGGCGGTGGCGGTGGTTCATCGGGTGGTGGCAGCGGCGGCGCCTTGGGCGACACCGTGGTGGGCAGCATCCTGGTCGGTGCGAATAATTCCACGAGCACCTCGGGGCGGTCCGTCCTGTTGCACCCGATCGGCATTGCCCAGGACGTGGTCGGAAACATTTACGTGTGCGATACGGCGAACAACTGCATCCGGCACATTGCCACCGACGGCACGGCCACGATTATTGCCGGGAAGGCGGGAACGGCTGGTTCGGCCGACGGGAAGGCGCTCGACGCGACCTTCAACAACCCGACCGGCCTCGTGCTGGACAACGTGAACAACATCTACATTTGCGACACGGGTAACGCCACGATCCGCAAGATCACGGCCAGCACCGGGATGGTGACCACACTGGCGGGCACGGCGGGCAGTCGCGGCACGACCGATGGGGTCGGCGCGAATGCCCGTTTCGGCAGCCCGCAGGGCATCGTCATCGACGCGGTGTCGAATCTTTACGTCACCGACACCGTGAACAACACCGTCCGGAAGATCGCGACCGATGGCACCGTGACGACCTTGGCAGGCACGGCCGGAATGGTGGGCGACCGGGACGGCGCCCCGAACGTGGCGCTCTTCAACAACCCGACGGGGATGAGCTTAAACCTGAACACCGGTTACATATTCGTTGCCGACACCTACAACAACACGATCCGGAGAGTCGCGACGGCGACCCGCCACGTCTTGGCCGTCGCCGCAGGCTCCATCGCGACCGATGGTACGGCGCTGGTGATTTTGACCGATGCCGGCCTCTCGGGCAGCCCGCTTACCTTCAACGTGGCGGTTACGACCGGGGATACTTCGGACACGTGGGCCGGAAAGGTGGTGACCGCGTTGCAGGCCAACAGCGCCGTGACCGGCCGGTACACCGTGACCGCCAGCGGGAGCGCGATCTACCTGACGTACCTCTCGACCGTCAGCGACGCCGCGGCCGCCAATCTCTCCCTCGACAACGGCACCTGCACGGGAATCATCCCGGCGCTGACGAGCACGGTCACGGACGCTTTGGGCTCGGTGAAGACGGTGGCCGGTTCCGCCGGGATTGCCGGCAACTACGACGGCGATGGCACCTATTCGCTCTTCAACCTGCCGACGGCGGTTGGGGAGGACACTTTTGGCAATCTCTACATCGCCGACAGCGCGAACAACACCATCCGTCGCGTCACCGCCAGTGGTATCGTGGAGACCCTGGCAGGTATCCCGGGGATTTCCGGAAGCAGGGACGGCCCGGCAAAGGTCGCTTTGTTCAATCAGCCGCAGGGAATCCTGGTGACCAGCTCGAGTGTCGCGATCCTGGACACCGGCAATTCGATTCTTCGTTCGATGGACGGACTGTTTACCAACGTCACGACGGTCCCGGTTCATGTCGCGTCCACCTCATCCGGCGGTAGCGGGTCGAGCGGCGGGTCTTCGGGCGGTTCGACATCGGGTGGCGGCGGTGGTGGCGCGGTCGACGACTGGTTTGCCGGGTCCTTGTTGATCATGGCGACTGTCGGGTACCTGCGTTCACGCCGGCGGGACAGGGCGGCCTGAAGAACGAGGTAATCGGCAGGTGTCCTTGGCACCTAAACCGAGGTTCCAAGCTCGATTATATATGAGACATAATATCTATTGTGCGTATAATGTGACTAAGACATTGGGGCATAGGATCTCCATGGCCCGGTTTCTCGCGCATTCCCGGTTTGAGCCGTCCGGGCAATAATCACGCCTTCAGCGCTATCCCCTGGATTCTTCGCTTCGCTCATAATGACACGATTCGGAAGATCATACCCGCTACCGTCATCCTGAGCGCAGCGAAGGATCCAGTCAGATCAAGCCGATGATTCCCTGGCAGCGGCCGCGATTCCCTTGGTCCCGTTTGGACTTCGTCTAATGCGCCGGGCCCCAGCGTGAGGTAAACGGATAGTAGATGAACAGCGGCCGACCCACGACGTCCTTTTCGGGCACGAAGCCCCAATACCGGCTGTCTTCGCTGCGCGGAGAATTATCGCCCATCGCATAGAAAGAACCCTTCGGCACCGTTACGGTCGCACCGGGTCCTGTCAGCGTCTCGATACCCAGACGGGCGTTGGCGTACGTATAGCCTGGATAGAGCCCCGCTTGTTGCGCATTGAAGCTGAAGGCCGTGGCTCCTTCGATCGGCTTGCCGTTGCGCCAGAGCACCGGTGGCCGAACCTCCAGGGTGTCGCCCGGAAGCCCGACCAACCGCTTTACATAGTACTGCTTTTTCTGTTCGTGGTCCGCGTCCTCCATGTACGGGCTGTGGATGTTCTGTGTCCGGAAGACGAAACCCTGCCCAATTCGGGGCCGAACAAAATTGTACGTCAAGCGATCGACGAACAGCAGGTCTCCCGTCAGTTGATCGAAGGACAGGATTGTCTCGCCGCGCCGGACTGTTTTCCCGAGCGGCACCCAGAACACCGTCGCCTGCAGCGGCTCCGCGCCCTCCCGGACGATCATGGTCGAGTGTTCAAGCCTTTTGGCTCGCGCGGCGGCGTTGTGGATGAGCTCGCCCAGGCTCGCAGCGTCACCACGGAAGGCCCGGTCAACTACTTCGTCGTATTCAGGTGCGAACTCCGCGGGCACCTTCACTTTCACGAGTTCGCCGCCGACCGAAAACGTGTACTCGTGCAACATGGTCGGAAAAATCCACAGGCTTCGGCCGGCCTTTTCAGTATAAGCCGGGACGCCATTGCCGAACACCGGCATGAGCACCTCGCCGTCGGCCGGTGCCTTCACGGCGTAATGCGTTGCCCCGAGGCCGACCAGCCGGCCCATGCGACGCAGCAAGCCCGGTTCCCGGGCCACCGGGAAATATTCGGCCTTCATCCCATAGAAACTCGGCCACATCGAATTCGTCGGGATCTTGAAGGGCTGGACGAAATAGGCCCGCAACCCGAGGATCACGATGGCCGCGACCAGGAAGAACTCCACGTTCTCGACCAGTGAGTTTGCCGGATAGATGCGGCCGCCCGTCTCCCGCAGCGTCTTTTCCAAGGCCGCCAGCGAGCCTTTCAGGACATCGGTCTCCGCGCCGCCCTTCAGTTGGCCACGCACCTCGCCGGCGGCAGCCAGCAACCGGGCATTCTGCGCCTCACTCAACAGGTCGCGGCGGAATTTGCGGACGCGATCGGCCAGTTCCAGCCAGGTCTTGGCGCTTTGCCGCAGCTTGTAGCGTTCGGAGTAAAGAAAGCTGAACACGGGGTGGCGGTTTAGCTGTTGGTTTTCAGTACCTGGATGAAGGCATCTGGTGGGATCGAAACCTTGCCGATTTGTTTCATCTTCTTTTTGCCCTCTTTCTGTTTGTCGAGCAACTTGCGTTTGCGCGAGATGTCGCCGCCATAGCACTTCGCGGTCACGTCCTTGCGCATCTCGCGCACGTTGTCCCGGGCGATGATCTTGCCGCCGATGGCGGCCTGGACGGCGATCTTGAACATCTGCGGCGGGATGATTTCCGCCAGTTTCTCGCAGAGCGCCCGCCCCTGCCCCTCCGCCTTGGTCCGGTGCACGATGCTGGCAAAGGCGTCCACCGGGTCGCCGTTGACCAGGATGTCCATGCGCACGAGGTCCGAGGCGCGGTACTCGCCCAACTCGTAATCCATCGAGCCGTAACCACGCGTGATGCTCTTCAGCCGGTCATTGAAATCCACGAGGATCTCGTTCAACGGCAGCGTGCAAGTGAGCATGACGCGATTGGCATCGAGCGTGTCCGTGTGGTCGCAGGAACCGCGCTTCTCCATCACCAACGAGAGCATATCGCCCAGGAACTCGTTCGGGACGTGGATCGAGGCCTTGATCGTCGGTTCGAGGATCTCGGCGATGGACGCCGGGTCCGGCAGGTTGATCGGGTTGTCGACCTCGACCACCTCGCCGCCGTGCTTCTTCACGCGGTAGACGACGCTCGGGTACGTGGAGATGATCTCGACGTCGTATTCGCGCCGGATGCGCTCCTGGATCACCTCCATGTGCAGCAGCCCGAGGAAACCGCAGCGGAAACCGAAGCCGAGCGCGACCGAGGTCTCGGACGTGTAGATCAGCGCGGAATCGTTGAGCCGCAGTTTGCCCAGCGCGACCTTGAGCTTCTCATAATCCGACGATTCCAGCGGATACAGCCCGCAATAGACCATCGGGTGGACGTCCTTGTAGCCCGGCAACATTTCCTGCGCCGGCTTGTTCGGGTGCGTGATGGTGTCGCCGATCTTGATCTCGTCGGTGCTCTTGATGTTGCTGACGATGTAGCCGACGTCGCCCGGCCCGAGTTCCGCGACTTTCTCCATCGCCGGGCGGAAGACGCCCACCTCCTTCACCTCCGAGCGCTGACCCGTGCTCATCAGCATCATCATCTCGCCGGCCCTCAGCGTTCCGGAGAATACGCGGGTGTGGGAAATCACGCCCCGGTAGGCATCGTATTTCGAATCGAACACCAGCGCGCGCAACGCCGGGTAATCGGTCCAGCGCGGCGGCGGAATGCGGGTTACCACCGCCTCGAGGATCTCCTCGATGCCGATGCCGGCCTTGCCGCTTGCCAGGATCGCCTCCTCCGCCGGGATCGTCAGGATGTCCTCGAGCTGGCGCATGCACAGCTCGAGATTGGCGCTCGGCAGGTCGATCTTGTTGATGACGGGAATGATTTTCAGGCCCTGGGCAAACGCCAGGTGGGCGTTCGCGACGGTCTGCGCCTCGACGCCCTGGGCGGCGTCGATCAGCAGCAGCGCACCCTCGACGGCCGCGAGCGAGCGCGACACCTCGTACGAGAAGTCCACATGCCCCGGAGTGTCGGTGAGGTGCAGCTTGTAAGTCTGGCCGTCCTTGGCCGTGTACTGCATGACGACCGGGTGCATCTTGATCGTGATGCCCCGTTCCTTCTCGAGATCCATCGCATCGAGATGCTGCGCGGTCATCTCGCGCCGCGACACCGTGCTGGTGTACTCGAGCAGCCGGTCGGAGAGCGTCGTCTTCCCATGATCGACATGGGCGATGATGCAGAAATTGCGGGTGAGAGGCGCGAGGTTCACTTAGGCGGGCAGATCGGATAATTCGGCGAGGCTCTTCACCACCCAAGCCTTGTCGGTGCGGCGCGCAAGCCCGGCCAGCACGGCCCCCGGGCCGCACTCCCAGAACTCCGTCGCTCCCGCCGCCGCGCAGTTCCGCATGCAGTCCTCCCAGAGCACGGAGGAAACCACCTGGCGCACGAGCGCCTCGCGGATCTGGTCGGGCTCGCTGACCACGTGGCCGGTGGTGTTGCTGAACACGGTGAACGCCGGACGTTGGAACGTAATTCCGGCGAGGAACTGCGCAAAAGCCGCACGGGCCGGCTCCATCAGCCGGCTGTGATAGGCGCCAGCGACGTTGAGCGGCATCACCCGCTTCATGCCCTTGGCCTTGGCGGCGGCGACAGCGGCGTCCACCTTGGCCTTCTCCCCGGAAATGATGATCTGCCCGGGCGCGTTGAAGTTCGCCGCCTCGATGTCGAATTCGCGGCACAGCGCGGCGACGGTGTCGCGCTCCTCGCCAATCACCGCCGCCATCCCGCCGACCGCCTGCTCGCAGGCCTGCTGCATGAGGCGGCCGCGCTCGGCCACAACCCGCAGGCCCGTACCGAAGTCGAACACGCCGGCACAGGTCAGCGCGGTCACTTCGCCCAGGCTCAAGCCCATGGCATGACTGACCGCCGGGAGTTTGCCTCGTTCGCGCAAGGCCGCGACGACCGCCAAGCCATGGACAAACAGCGCCGGCTGGCAGACCCTCGTTTGCGTCAACTCGACGTCGGGACCTTCAAAGCTGACCTTGCTCAAGTCCCATCCCAGGATGGAGTTGGCCTCATCGTACAGCGCGCGCGCTGCCGCAGAGCCGTCGTATAACGACTTCCCCATGCCCACTTTCTGGGCGCCCTGACCTGCGAAAAGTAATGCCAACGACATGGATGAAAGGTGCGGTTAAACCTGCCGGCTGCCCAAAATCCAAGCCCTAAAATTTTCGGGCAAAACGCGTAATTTTCGCCGCCTTCGAACCGTTTGGTCGGTCTCCACCCAATCGGGATCGAACGTGGCCGAATGCGTCGGCGAAGCGGTGCAATCCGGGCTTAGAGCTTCTGCGAAAGGCACCCGGTTACCCGTGCAAAAAAACGTGTCAGGTCTTGAAGAAGATCCCCTTCAGGTTCATCTCGAGCGCCTGGGGATTGGGCGAGAAACGGAGCCCGTCGGCCTTGCTGATCTTGCCCTCCTTGATCAGGCGGTAGAGGTCCTTGTTGAACGATTTCGAACCGGAGTCGCTGCTGGACTCGAGCAGCTGCTGGATTTTGTCGTTGTGACCGTCGAGGATCAGGTTGCTGACCGTGGTGTCGGCGATGAGGATCTCGTGCGCCGCAAAGCGGCCGCCACCTTCAAGCGCCGGGATGAGCTTCTGGCAGATGAAACCTCGCAACGAACCGGCGATTTGCCGGCGCGCCTGTTCGTGTTGTTCCGGCGGGAAGAATTCGAAGAGGCGCGTAAGCGATTGCTTCACCGTCGCCGCGTGCATGGTGGAAAACACCAGATGGCCCGTTTCGGCTGCCGAGATGGCGGTCTCGAACGTCTCCTTATCGCGCATTTCGCCGATCAGGATGATGTCGGGATTTTGTCGCAGCACGGACTTGATCGCCAGCTCGAAGCTCGGCACGTCGAGTCCGATCTCGCGCTGTTGAAACAGGCATTTGTCGTCGCTGAACGTGTACTCGATCGGGTCCTCGATCGTCACGATGTGCTTGTCCAGGTTCTGATTGATCCAGTTGAGCATGGCCGCCATCGTCGAGCTCTTGCCCGAGCCGGTGGCGCCGCACACGAGCAGGATCCCGTCCTTGGCCTGCGCCATCTTCACCAGCGTCGGCGCCTCGATGTTCAGGTCCTCGAATGTCGGCGGCCGGCTCTTGATGTTACGAAAGACGATGCTGACGAGTCCCCGCTGGTGGAAGGCGTTCACGCGGAAACGCCCGATGTCCTCCGCGGCGTAGGCGAAATCCACCTGGGCATCCTTGTCCCATTTGTCCTTGAAGATCCGCGGCACCTGCTCGTCGACAAAGGCCTGCGCGACGTCGCAGGTGATCGCGTCCATCTCCACCGGGCGCAGGCGGCCGCCCAGGCGCAGGTAGCCGGGCTTCTCCGATTTGACGATGATGTCGCTCGCACCGCTCTCGACCGCCAGCTTCAGCAGATCATTGATAATTTCGGTATGAAGTGTCATGCGGGTGGAATTTTATGCGTGAACCAGCTTTAAAGCTGTGCTTTTGCTACAGCCTATCCCGTTCCCGTTCAAGGTAACTTTCCAATGACACGCCTCCGCACGTTCACCGGCAGCTACACCGCCCTCGTCACGCCCTTTCGCCGGGGTGAGGTGGCCTACGACGAACTGCGCCGGCTGGTGGAGTTCCAGATCAAGGGCGGCATCGATGGCCTGGTGCCGGTGGGCACGACGGGCGAATCCCCGACCGTCACGCACGAGGAGCACCTGGAGATCATTCGTTGCACCATCGACGCCGCGCGCGGCCGCGTGCCGGTGATTGCCGGCACAGGTTCGAATTCCACCCACGAGGCCGTGGCGATGACGAAGGCGGCGGACGCCGCGGGCGCCGATGCCATGCTGGTGGTCGCGCCCTACTACAACCGCCCGACGCAGGAAGGACTCTTCCGGCATTTCGCTCAGGTGGCCGAGGCCACCGCCAAGCCAATCGTCCTCTACTCCATCCCCGGCCGCTGCGGCGTCGAGATCGGCGTCGGTGTCGTCGAGCGCTTGCGCGCGCGTTACCCGAATGTGGCGCACATCAAGGAAGCCGGTGGCAGCGTCGATCGCGTCGACCAGCTGATCCAGGCCCTGGGCGATTCCGTGACGGTGCTCAGCGGCGACGACAGCCTGACCCTGCCGTTCATGGCGGTCGGCGCGAAGGGTGTCATCAGCGTCGTGTCCAATCATCTCCCGCGCGACGTGGCGAAGCTCGTGGAGTTCGCCCTGGCCGGCGACTATGCCCGCGCGCGCAAGCTCCATCGGAAACTCTACCCGCTCTTCAAGACTTTCTTCATCGAATCCAACCCCGCCCCGGTGAAACTGGCGATGGCCCGCGCCGGCCTGATTGGTTCGGAGGAGGTCCGTTCGCCGCTCTGCTCCTTGAGCGACGCGAGCCGCAAGACGCTGCTGGCCGCGCTGGCCGCCTATCACGGCTGACCCGCCATGCCGCTCAAGATCCTGCTTAATGGCGCGAAGGGCCGGATGGGCCGCACCATCGCCGCGGTCGCGGCGGAATGCGACGCGGTGATCACCGCCGGAATCGACGTGGGGGATGATGCCACGATGGCTCTCGCCGGGAGCGAGATCATCGTCGATTTCAGTTCACATCAGGCGACGGGAGCGATCCTCGAGCTGGCGGTGACCCACCGGAAACCGATCGTCATCGGCACCACCGGCCACGCGCCGGCGGAGCGGCAGCGGCTGCTGGCGCTCGCCACGCGCGTGCCGTGCGTGTGGGCCGGCAATTTCTCCGTCGGGGTCAACCTGCTCTTTGCGCTGACCCGGCGGGCGGCCCAGGTGCTCGGCGCCGACTACGACGCCGAGCTCGTCGAGATGCATCACCGCTTCAAGAAGGATGCCCCGAGTGGCACGGCCGCGCGGCTGTTGGAAATCATCCTCGAGGAGCGAAAGCTGACGGCCAAGGCGCTGAAGCACGGCCGCTCCGGCATCACGGGCGAACGCCAGCCGACCGAGGTCGGCGTGCACGCGCTCCGTGGCGGCGACGTGGTCGGCGACCACACGGTCATCTTCGCCGCCCTCGGTGAACGCTTGGAATTGGTCCACAGAGCCAGCGATCGCGCCATCTTCGCGCGCGGCGCGCTGCGCGCCGCGCACTGGGTCGCGAACCGGTCGCCGGGCGTCTACGACATGCAGGACGTTCTCGGGTTGAAATGATCACCAGCGTTTCCGGCACGCTCGTCTCCGCCACGCCCCTGTCGGCCGTGATTGAAACCGGCGGACTGGGCTACGAGGTGCACATCCCGGTGACCACGGCCGAGCGCCTTCCCCTACCCGGCCAGCCGGCCAAGTTGCACACCTACGCCGTTTACCGCGAGGATGCCCAGACACTTTACGGGTTTCTCGCCGCGGAAGAACGCGACTTCTTCCGCCTGATGGTGGAAAAGGTTTCGGGCGTCGGCCCGAAAATGGCGCTGAGTGTCCTCAGTAAACTCTCGCTCGGTACGCTTAAAGGCGCGATTGCCGCGGGCGACGTGGGCCTCCTCGCCCAATGCCCCGGGATCGGCCGCAAGACGGCCGAGCGGCTGGTCATCGAGTTGCGCGACAAGCTGAATCCCGCGGAACTGGGCGCCATGCCGGCGGGCGAAGCAACTTCCCCGGCCGGCGAAACCGGCGGCAACAAGGTTCGCGATGCAGTGCTCGCGCTCGTGGCGCTGGGCTACAAGCCGGCCGAGGCCGACAAGTCCGTGCGCCAGGCTTTGGCGAGCCTCGGTGCGTCCGCGACGACCGAGGCGCTGATCAAGAAAGCGCTCGGCTGAGCCTCAGCGCTGGAATTGATAGCCGGTGAATTCCACCTGCTGCGCCGGCGTCTGCTGGCTGCGGAACATCCGCTGGCTCGGCGGCAGCAGCACCTGCGGGGCTTCGAACACGCCATCGTCAAAGAGCGAGGGCACGCGGTCCGAGGCCACGCGGCCGTTGCGCTGCTCCTGGCGAAGGGCGGCCAACAGGGCCGCGAAATCCTGGTCGGTGACATTGCGCAGGCTGGCCGGGCCGACGACGACGCGCACGGGCGCCGATTCAGGCAGGGCTGCCGGCTGGGCGGCTGCTTCGGGTTGGCTGGCGGCCACCGTCACGGGCGGCGGCACGGCAGCCAGCGGCGTGGCGGTGGTGTCCGGCCGGGTGTTGACCCGCACCAGGACGAGCGCGAGACAGGCGGCTGCGGCCATGCCGCTGGCGTAGTACGCCCAGCGAAAACGCCGGACGCGCTGGCGGCTCTCGAAAAGTGCGATGGATCCCTGCGCGGGGGTCTCGGTCGCGCCCTGGCCCGCGGCTTGCGCGCGGAAGCTGTCGTAGAGCAGCGTGGTGGCGCGGTGCATCTTGCAATACTGCTGGTAAATCGTGCGCCGGCGCGGGTTCCCCTGAATCTCCGTCTCCAGTTCGGCGGTCTCCGCCGCGGTGATCTGGCGATCGATGTAGAGATTCACCAGTTCGATGAAACGGTGGTCTTTCATTGTTCGAATTCTCCTCCTAACTTCTCGCGCAGGCTTTCGCGGGCGCGGGCAATGCGACTTTTAACGGTGCCGACACTGATGCCGAGGATCTCGGCGATTTCCTCGTAAGCGAGATTGCGGACATTGCGGAGGATCAGGATCTCGCGGTGCTTCTCGTTGAGTTCCTCCATGCAAACGGCCACCCGGTTGACGAATTCCTGCGTGACCGTGGCGTCCTCGGGGGTTTCCTGCTCGGCCGGGATGAGCTCGGCCAGTGTGGTGTCGTTTTCGCCGCTGATCGGCGCCTCGAACGACACGGACTTGTCGCGCTTGCGCCGCCACCAGTACCAGTACCGGTTGCGCGCGAGGTTTGTGGCGATCTGGTACAGCCAGGTCGAGAAGGCCGAATCGCCGCGAAAACTGCCCAGCCCGCGGTGGGCGCGAATGAAAGCATCCTGCGTGACCTCCTCGGCGTCCTGCTGGTTGCGCAGGAGCTGGTTGGTCATCGCATAAATGCGATCCCAATAGCGTGAAACCAACTGGTCGAATGCCGTGGCATCACCGCCTTTGAAGCGGTCCACCAACATGCGGTCGAGGGCAACTTCCTGGGCTTTGGCAGTCATTTGCTCAGGATCGTTGTGATCAGGAAATTTAAGGATTGTTCCCACAAAAGTCGCTCTTGGAGGGGCAGCTTGCACTATCGCCGGCCGGCCGGTCAAGTCGCTCGCATCCCCTGGCCGTGGCCGCTGCTGACCATTAAATTCTTGCATTGCCCGGGCTGCAAAAAAATATCTCAACCTTGCCCGCTGGCACGGGGCGATAGCTCAACGGTAGAGCAGTTGCCTTTTAAGCAATTGGTTCTGGGTTCGAATCCCAGTCGCCCCACCAGCCGGCGGCAATTGCTTGATGGCTC
The DNA here is from genome assembly GCA_035549095.1 of Lacunisphaera sp. Classification (GTDB taxonomy): domain Bacteria; phylum Verrucomicrobiota; class Verrucomicrobiia; order Opitutales; family Opitutaceae; genus Lacunisphaera. Next base: position 65,358 of record DASZRV010000048.1, read on the forward strand.
CGGATTTTGGCGAATCGAGGTTGATAATTTCCCCGGATGCGCAAGTGTGCGGCCCTATCCTTCCCTAGGGCGCCCGCCCCAACTCCGTGTCGACCACCACCCAGACCAAGCGCATCGTCATCGTCGAAGACCAGACCGCCATTCGCGAAATGCTGGCGGAAATCCTGCGCATCGATCCGGCCTACCGCATCGTCGGCGAATGTGGCGACGGCCAGCAGGCCTGCCAGCTCTGCCTCGACCTCAAGCCCGACCTGCTCGTGCTCGACGCCCGCCTCCCCGGCCTGAGCGGTGTCGATATCCTGCGGCGCATCAGCAAGCAGCTGAAGAACACCCGGGTGCTGGTCTTCTCCGCTTACGAGAGCCCCGCCCTGGTGCGCGAGATGCTCGAGGCCGGCGCCCATGGATTCGTCGAGAAGACCGCGGGCCTGGGCGAATTCAAGAAGGGCCTCGAGACGATCGCCCATGGCGGAACGTATTTCGGTCCCGGTGTAGCCGCCCTGTTGCGCACTGTCGTCGCGAACAACAGCCCGACCTCGGGCGTGGATACGCTGACCGACCGCGAACGCGAGATCCTGAAGCTCGTCGCCGAAAGCCACAGCACGAAGGAAATCGCGCAGAAGCTCGGCATCAGCGTCAAGACGGTCGACAACCACCGCACCAACTTGATGCGCAAACTGAACCTGCACGACGTTGCCAGCCTGACGCGCTACTCGCTGGAGATCGGCCTCATCGATCATCGCGCCCAAAGTTGGTGACCCGCATCCGGTTACCCCTTTCGTTCTTGCCCGGCCCGCGGCTTTGCCCAATAAAAACGGCCACTATTTCCCTGCCCATCATGAAGAATCTTTCGAAACTCCTCAGTCTGTCGCTGGCCGCCAGCACGCTGTTTTTCTCGGCCTGCGCCAAGAAACCCGTCCGCAGCACGCCGGACACCACCCAGATGGGCCAGAACGCCAATCCGTACGGCAACATCAACCCGGAACAAGTTGCGGTGGCGGACCAGAATACCAACCTGACGCCTCGCGACAATGTCGGCACGCCGGACGAAGCCAACAAGAGCGTGGTGGAGCCGATCTACTTCGCCCTCGATCGCGCGGCCGTCGCACCGGCCGAGCGGCCGAAACTGCAGGCCGCCGTCAAGTGGCTGGCGGATAATGCCGACAAGAACCTGGTGCTCGTCGGCCACTGCGACTGGCGCGGCACCGCCGAGTACAATCTCGGCCTCGGCGACCGCCGGGCGAATTCGGTCAAGCGCTTTCTCGAATCGATGGGCGTGAACCCCGCGCGGCTCGAGACATTGTCGAAGGGCTCCACGGAGGCGACCCAGTCGGGCGGTGAGGCGCAATGGGCCAAGGACCGCCGCGTGGATTTCATCATCCTCAAGAAACAATAAAACGCTCTCTCCCGACGAAGCCCCGGCAACCGCCGGGGCTTTTTTGTTTGGGAGGTGGGGCCCGCCCTCTGTGCGGGCTGATTCGCCAGGTGGAGGCTCGACCATCAGTCCCGCGAGATGCCATTCGCGTTATGTCCCGCGGGGTCGATCACCCCGCCTCCACCTCGCAACAAACCTGCACGGAGTGCAGGTTCCACGTTTCAGCGGCAAAGTCCGCCTCAGACCCCGGCCAGTTCCGCCAGGACGCGCTCGGAGGCCTCGATGCCTTTCTTCATCACGCCGAGATGAAAGCTTTCATTCGGGGCGTGCAGGTTGTCCTCGGGCAGGAACAGCCCAAGCATGACCGCATCGATGCCCAGCACTTGTTTCAGGTCGGCGATCAACCCGACGCTCCCGCCTTCGCGCAGGAAAAGCGGCGGCCGGCCCCACACGTCCTTCACCGCCCGTTCCACCGCGCGAAAGCCGCGCGCCAGGACCGGCGACTGGTTCTTGGGTGTGTTCGAGCGATCCGGCGGAATCACCACATAGGGCGTGGCGTGGTGCTGCTCGGTGATCGTGAGGGCTACTCCCTTCGGGCAGCGCGATCGGATCGTGGCGAAGATGGTCTCCTTGATGTTCTCCGGCGTCTGGTTGCAGACGAGACGGCACGTGACCTTCGCGCTGGCCTTGCTTGGGATCACCGTCTTGGTCCCCTCGCCTTGGTAGCCGCCGCTGAAGCCGTTGAACTCAAGCGTGGGCAGGAACCGGATCGCTTCGAAGGGATTGTAGCCGGGCGGGGTGTGAAATTCCTTGATGCCGAGGAAGCCGGCGTACGCCTTCGCATCGAGGCCCAGCTTGGCAAGTTCGGCGCGCTCCCACGGCTCGGGCTCGACGACCGCATCGTAGAAACCGGGAATGTTCACGCGGCCGTCAGGAGTGTGCAGCGAGGCGCAGAGCTCGGCGAGCGCCTGCAACGGATTCATGAGCACGCCGCCGTGCAAACCGGAATGGAGATCGGACTTCGGCCCGGTGAGTTCGATTTCGAACGCCACCATGCCCCGCAGGCCGACGGTCACGACCACCTGTTCCGCCGAGGGAATGCCAGTGTCGGAAAGGTAAACAAAGTCACCCCGCAGCTTCTCCTTGTTCGCCAGCAGGAATTCCTTGAAGTGCTTGCTCCCCATCTCTTCCTCGCCTTCCACGACAAACGTGATGCGCAGAGGCAGATTGGGGTGCTTCTCCAGCAGCCGCGTGACGGCCGCGAGGTGAACCATGAGCGGGCCCTTGTTGTCGGCCGTGCCGCGACCGTACATGCGCTCGCCTTTGATCGTCGGCTCGAACGGGGGCGAATCCCACTTCGCGAGCGGATCCGGCGGCTGCACGTCGTAGTGGCCATAGATCACGACATGCGGCCAGGCGGGATTTTCGCCGCGCTTGGCGACGATCACCGGGTGCAGCGCGGTCGGGACCACCTCGACGGCGAACCCGGCCTCCCGCAACAGGCCCGAGACAAACTGCTGCGCGCCCACCATGCCCTTCTTATACTGCGGGTCGGTCGAGACGCTGGCGTGACGGACGTATTCCTTCAGCTTTTCAACGGGGTCAAACATGCCGCAGCGTGACCCAACTTCACCCGCGGCGCTAGCCCGAACTGACAGCGGCTCGGCTCCAGGTGGTGGTCAGCTGCGCCGATCTTGGATCAGTGTTTGAAGTGACGGACGCCGGTGAAAACCATCGCCATGCCGCGATCATCCGCGGCCTTGATGACTTCTCCGTCGCGCACAGAGCCGCCCGGCTGAATCGCCGACGTGGCGCCGGCGTCGGCCGCGGCGATCAAACCATCGGCGAATGGAAACAACGCTTCGCTGGCGACCACCGAACCCTTCAGGTCAAGGCCCGCCTCGCCGGCCTTCCAGACGGCAATGCGTGAACTGTCGACGCGGGACATCTGTCCTGCGCCAATGCCGAGCGTCTGCTCGCCGCGACAATACACGATGGAGTTCGACTTGACGTGCTTGCCGACCTTCCAGCCGAAAAACATCGACGCCCACTCCTCCGCCGTCGGCTGGCGTTTGGTCACCACCCGGCAGTTCGCCGGTTTCTCCATGGCCCGATCGCGATCCTGCACCAACACGCCGCCAACGACTGAGCGCACTTCCTGCAGCGCGTCGGCGCCGATGCCTTCCTTCGCGATCATCAGGCGAAGGTTCTTCTTCTTGCCAAAGACTTGGAGGGCCTCCTCGCTGAACCGCGGCGCAATGATCACCTCGGTGAAGATCTCGGCGATCACCTTCGCCAGCGCGCCGTCGAGCGTGTTGTTGACCACGATGATCCCGCCGAAGGGCGCCTGCCGGTCCGTGGCGTAGGCCTTCTCCCACGCCGCGAGCAGCGTGTCGGCGCTGGCCACCCCGCAGGGGTTGGTGTGCTTCAGAATCGCGACGGTAGGCCGTTCGAACTCGCCGATCAGGTAGGTAGCCGAAGTGATGTCCAGAATGTTGTTATAACTGAGCTCCTTGCCCTGCAGTTGCTGGAAGTGATCGTGGAAAGTCCCGTAGAGCGCCGCCTTCTGGTGCGGGTTTTCGCCGTAACGGAGACTCTGCGCCTTCTTCAGCGAAAGCGAAAAGGTCGAAGGGAAGCCGCTCAGCGCCTCCAAATCCGGCTCCGCCTGCTGGCCCTCGAGGTAGCGCGAGATGGCGGCGTCGTAGGAGGACGTGCGCTGGAAAACCTTGAGCGCGAGCCGGCGCCTGAGCGCGGGCAGTTGGTCCGGCTGCGCCATCGCGGCCAGGACGGCCGAATAATCTTCCGGATCGCAGACGACGGTCACGCTGTCGTGGTTTTTGGCCGCGCTCCGCAGCATGGACGGGCCGCCGATGTCGATGTTTTCGATCGCCTCCTCGAATTCCACGTGCGGTTTCGCCACCGTTTGCTCGAAGGGATAGAGGTTCACGACGACGAGGTCGATGAGGGCGATGCCATTCTTCTCCGCCTCGGCCAGGTGTTCCGGCTTGTCCCGCCGGCAGAGCAGGCCGCCGTGGATTTTCGGATGCAGCGTCTTCACCCGTCCCTCCATGATCTCCGGCGAGCCCGTGTGCTGGCTCACCTCGGTCACCGGCAGGCCGGCGGCGGCGAGGAGCTTGGCGGTTCCCCCGGTCGAGAGCAGCCGGTAACCGTGCTGCCGCACGAGCGCGGTGGCGAACTCGACGAGGCCGCGTTTGTCGCTGACGGAAAGGAGGGCGAGTTTGTCCATGGCTGGACGTGTTTGTGGGCCGGGCCTCGGGCATCGCAAGGCGAAAGCCGGTCACTGGTGGCGATGTTTCTTGGTTTCCCGCGGCGAATTTCCCTGTCTTTGTGCAGACCATGACGGCTTCCCTCGAATTGCCCGGGCTCACGGTCGAGCTGGACCGGCTGGTTTACCAGCACGGCGGGGACGAGCTGCCCGCGGAGCGGCAGCACGCCTTCATCTATTTCCTGACCATCCGCAACGACTCCGACCGTACCGTCACGCTCCTCGGCCGAAAATGGGTGATCGAGCATGCCGACGGCTCCCGCCTGGTGGTCGAGGGCGACAAGATCGTCGGCGAGACCCCCACCCTCGCGCCGGGCGGCCATTTTTCCTACAACAGCTACCACGTTGGCAGCGGGCCGGGGCGAGCCTACGGCAGTTTCCATGGCCTCGACGCCCACGGGAACCGGATCTTCGTGCGCATCCCGGCGTTTGACATGCTGATTCCGTCCGCCTGACTGCAGGTCGCCGCGCCGCAGGGCAGCCCGGGCGCCGCAAATCTCCCTGATGAAGCTCATTGATCTCAACCGCGACGGCGGCATTGGCGCCAACTCGCTGTACCTCCAAATCGGCGACTTCCACCTCGTCATCGACAGCGGGCTGCACCCGAAGAAATCCGGCCGGCAGGCCGCGCCGGACCTCCGGCCGCTGCAGGGCGTCAAGCTCGACCTGGTCATCATCACCCACTGCCATCTCGACCACATTGGATCGCTGCCCCTGCTGCTGCGCGACCAGCGCGACGTGCCTGTGGTGATGACGCAGCCCAGCCGCATGTTGATCGAACGAATGCTCCACAACTCCGCCAACGTGATGACCCGCGAACGCGAGGAAAAGGGCACGGCCGACTACCCGCTGTTCACGCACGAGGAAATCGACCGCGTCGCACCACGCTTCCACGGCCACCCATTCAACCACGCCAAGAAGTTCTCCGGCGCGCGGGATGACATCGAGTTCATTCTCCACCCCGCCGGACACATTGCCGGCGCCGCCGGGGTCGAGATCCATCACAAGAACCGGCGCTTCTTCTTCACCGGCGACGTGCTCTTCAATGTGCAGCGCATCCTTGCCGGCGCCATGTTCCCTACGGCCCGGTTCGACACGCTGGTCATGGAAACCACGCGCGGCGTCACGGAGCGCACGCCCGGGCAGGCCCGCTCGCACGAAATGATCCGGCTCGTCGACACGATCAACGCCACCATCCAGCGCGGCGGCTCGGTACTCATCCCGGTGTTCGCCCTCGGGCGCATGCAGGAGATCATGGCGATCCTGCACGATGCCCGGAAATTCAACAAACTGGTCGAAGCCCCCATTTTCGCGTCCGGGCTCGGGATGGATATCGCCGATCTCTTCGACGAGATCGCGCGCAAGACCGGCGCCGTGCACTTCACGCGCACCATCCTGAAGGACCTCAAGGTGCGCAAGACGCCCCGCGATCTCGTGCCGGGCAAGGAACCGCCGCAGCCGGGCATCTATGTCGTGAGCTCGGGCATGGTCGTCGAGAATACGCCTTCCTACACCCTCGCCTCCTGCCTCGCCGCCCAGCCGAAGCACAGCATCTGTTTTGTCGGCTATTGCGATCCCGACACACCCGGCGGCCGGATCCTGGCGACGGCGCGGGGCGATTCGATCCTCTTTGACGCGGTGAATGTGAAGGTGAAGCTGCGGTGCCAGGTCGAGAAGTTCGAGCTGTCCGGCCACGCCGATCGCGACGAGCTCCTGGAGTATGCCGTGCAAAGCCATCCGCGTTCCATCGTCCTCACCCACGGCGATCCGCCCGCCCGCGCCTGGTTCGCCGAGCAACTCAAACAGCAGCTGCCGAAGACAAAGATTCTCGATCCAGTCCCATTGCAGCAGTACCAGGTCTGAGGCGCCGACGCCCGGGTCAATCGACCGCGTGGATTGGACGAAGCGTTCCCTCGCAATATCGTCCGGGTTCCGCTGGATCCTTCGTTGCGCCCAGGATGACGTCGCATCGGGGAGAAATCCTGGATCCAGTCATTCTGAGCAAGGCGAAGAATCCAGCCTCAGCAGCAGTCGCACGGCATAAGGTTGAAACCGACCAAAGCTCCGCCGATTCGCCACTCCGCGGCGAACGCACGCGCATCAACCGCTCAGCGCCCGAGCACTTCGCGCAGCTTCGCGCGCATCGCCGCGTTGCCGGCGACGTATTGGATGCGCGGGGCCTGGAGCGTGAATTCCTTCAGCGGAAACGGAGGCGGCGTGAGGTAGTCGACCGCGGAACCCGACTCCTCCACGAGCGCGGCAGCCGCCGCAATATCCCACAGCTTGTTGTTGTGTTCAACCACGCCGTCGAGCAGGCCGACCGCGATATAGGCCAGGTGAAGCGTGCTGCTGCCGAGGCCGCGAATCTTGAAGTTCTCGATCAGGCGTTTGCCCTCGGCGGCATAGATTTTTTCCACCGGCGAGTGAAAGCCGACCAGGCTGTTTGGCCCGGGCGGTTCCGTCCGCGCCTGGGCGGCATGGTCTCCGTCCCACACGCCGCGGCCGCTCCCGCCGTGGATCAGCCGGCGACGCGCCAGGTCGTAGATCACGCCGTACACGGGCATGCCGTGTTCGAGCAAGGCCAGTGAGATGGCGCAATGCGCGATGCCATTGGCATAGTTGTTCGTGCCGTCGATGGGATCGCAGACCCAGCAGTACCGCGTGTTGACCGGCGTCGGCTTTTCCGACGGGGCAAGTTCCTCGCTGAAGAACTGGTCGGAGGGAAAGGCCTGAAGGACGGCCGCCTGGAGGTGCTCGGAGATCGCGATGTCCACGGGCGTGACCTTGGTGCCGTCGTATTTGAGCGCCGCATGGGTCCGGCCGAATTCACGTTGAAATAGATCGGCTTCGCCGAGCACCGCGCCCAGGGCGACAGCTATCCGTTGGTCGGTTTCTGATTTTTCCACGCCCTACACGGATGCACAGGGCCGGCCATCAGGAAAGCGTTTAATGACGCACGGGCGGCAAACCTTGGCTCGCCTGCTCCCGGAACACCGACTCGCGCGCGATTACTCGTACTCGTAGAGGCGGGGATCGCGACGCGGCGGCGGGCGCCGCACTTTTAACCTGGGCTTGCGCTCCTTCACCCCCGGATCCTTTTCGGGCCCGGTTGGCGGAGCGGGACGTTTCCCGTAGGGATCGTCCTCCCCGGTCGGTCCGAAAGCATCGCCCAACTCGTCCTCGAGGGCTTCGGGATCCGCGCCCTCTTCGAGCTTGCGCACCGCCTCCTCCATGGGCTCGTCCAGCTTTTCGCCGCTCAGCTCGGCCATCCGCCGCATCATCCGCGCCATGGCCTTCGGGTCGTTCTCGTCCATCGAACTGAATTCGCGCTCCAAGGCGGCCATCTGCGCCTCATCGGGTCCAGCCCCGCCGGGAGCGAGATCGCCACCCGGCGCACTCGCGGGCTCCTCCTTGCGACGACCGCCGACCGCAAAGCCGCTGACCAGCTTCTTCATGCGCGCCTTTGGGTCATCCGGGCACTTGGGGACGATTCGTCCTTGGGCCAGCGTCTTGGCGTAGTACGAGTAGATCTTGTTCGTGTCGGGCGAATAGAATTCGTAGATCGGCATGGGGATGGCGGACAGAATTAACAGAATGGATGCGAAGCAATATCTTCCCGGCAGCCGCCCTCGTAGGCCATTCGGTCAATCGTGTCTAGTATCCGCACGCCCCAGTTGGTGACCGTGCTTTACCACCGCCTGGCGGCCACCCGCGTTGATCCGGTCGAGCACCGCCGCGAGGCGACGCTGCCGCTCGCGGTCCTGGCCGAACATTTCCAGCTGCGCGGCCTTCTCCTCCACGTTCGAGAACCGCACACTCACCAGGCGCAGCGGGCGTCGCTTGGTCCAGGCCGCGCGCAACAGCACGGCCACGAGCGGATAAAACGGCGCCTCGAGATCGGACGCCTCGGGCAGGCTGCGTCCGGCGCTGCTGTCCTCCATGCCCGGATACCGGACCTTCACCGTCATCGTCTTGACGCGCTTCCCGTCCGCGCGGATCGCGGGCATCAGCTCGTCGATCATGCGCTTCGCGATGCGCTCGATGGCGGCGAAGTCGACGAGGTCATGCCCGAATGTCTCCTGCACCGAGTAACTCTTAGCGTCCTTGTGGTCGACGTGCACCTCGCGATCGTCCTCGCCGCGGGCCATCGCGAGCATCTCGTCGCGGCCGCGGCCAAACCAGTCCTTCAGCGCCGTCTCCTCCAACCGGAACAGGTCGCTAACCAGGTGGATGCCGGCGGCCTCGAGGCGCGCATTGGTCTTGGTGCCGATCCCGGGCAGGACGCTCACCTTCAGCGGAGCGAGGAACGCCGCCTCCTCCCCCGGCGGCACAATCGTGAAGCCGCGCGGCTTGCGCGCCTTGCTGGCAATGGCTGCCACGAGCTTGTTGGCCGCCAGGCCGAAGGAGGTGGGAATCTGCAGGTCATCCCAGATCCGCTGCTGCAGCGCGCGAGCCTTGCGCTCGATATCGGCAGTCGACTTCAGGCCGCAGGGTGCAAGGTCGAGGTAACCCTCATCGATCGAGTTGCGCTGGACGAGTGGCGTGACCGATTCACAGAGATCGAACATCTCCCGGGATTTCCGGCTGTAGATGCCCGCCGTGTGCGGGAGAAGGATCAGGTCGGGACAGACCTTCAGGGCGAGCTTCGTGGGCATCGGGGTATACACTCCGGCCGCCCGGGCTTCGTAGCTGGCCGACGAAATAATGCCGCGCTCGCGGCCGCCCACCGCGCATTTGGTCCCGCGCAACTCCGGATGCAGTGACAATTCGCACGACACGAAGAACGCGTCGGCGTCGAGGTGCACAATCGTCGGCAGCAGGCGGGACATTTCCCGCCATCACTGACATGCGGCTGGCAATTTTCAACCCCGGTCGCCGGCGGGATCAGAGGCGGAACTTCGCTAAATGCAGGTGGCCACCGGGCAGGTCCATGCTGTGCCGGGCGACCAGCTCCGAGAGAGCGTCGGCCTCCACTGAGGTCGAGACCACGACCATGTTCCCGTCGTTCACCACCGCCAGGCAGACATCCATCGTGTCGCCCGACCCGGCATCTTCCGGGACGTAGATCATGACGGTGTCGTTGTGGTCGTGGACGCCGACCAGGCGCGTCCAGCCGCGCCGCGCCATGGCTTTGTCTGCATCGGCGAATAGTTCCGCCTTCGACCAGGTGCCCTTGCGCCCGCTCCGCTCATAGACGCCGACACTCGCCTTGCGCACTGAGGCCAGCGCCAGCCGGACATCCTGCACGTCCTTGCCATGCGCGAACGCCATGCCGGTACGCAGCGCGGTCAGCGTCATGGACCCGATGCTCAGCTGGACCTTCCGGTGCCAGTTCGTGTCGGTGGCGGCCATGACGTGGTTCCGCAGCACCGCAGCGTCACGGCTCAAGCTCAACATGCTGGCAACGAGGATGCCGACGCAAACCACCGGTAACAGGCAAAGCGCGAGACCGACGGCAACCCAACGCCATACATGGCGGCGGCCGGCGGGCGGTACAGGAGGGGGATTCATGGCGGGGTGACGAAATCAGGGGTGGCGATGGCGCCGGCCGGACGACAGTGGCCCGGCCGGCATGAGCGTGCGCTCAGACTTCCTTGTCCTTGTGGCCGTGGCTGAGTTTGACGTGCACCTTCTTCAACGGCTCGATGTCGAACTTGTCGGCGATCTTGGCGATCTGGTCTGCGTTGATGTTGCCGACGATGTTGACGAAGACCGCTTCGCCCTTCCGGTCGATGACCGTCACGACGAGACCGTCGATGTTGTCCTCGTCATGCTGCAGCACGTGGACGTTTACATTGTCGCCGCCTTCCTCGTCGCGAACCATGACCACCTTGGTCCAGCCCTGCGTCTCGAGCTTCTGGCGGACCGACTCGATCTTCTCGACCGTGGCGGTGCGATTGGAGTCATCCATGCCGACGACGTTGACGCGGATGCTCTTCAGGTTCCGGATCAACTCGGCGGTCTCCGGCTCCTGGTGAGCCGTCAGCTTCGCCGCGAACTTCAGCATCGAATGGGAAAGGTTCACCTCGACGAACTGGCCCTTGGCCGAAGGCATCAGCTGGCCGATGTCGATGGCGCCGGCTTCGGGTTCGGCGGCGGAGGCAAAGGTGGAAAGGGCGACCGAGAGACCGCCGGCAACAAGCAGGGAGCGCAGGGATTTCATGTGGAGAAGACTGAGGGTTGAGTTGGGGCCGCGGGGGCCGTCATCTCCATCACACGGCAGACGGCGGAAAGTTGCAGAACGAGGTCGGCCCGAGGCCCGAGCCCACCTCTGAATCCTTATAGGGTCGGCGCTTGCGCCGACTTGGGCTGCGATCGCCGGGCGGATCGCACCCGGAATTTTCTACCCGCGCAGCGCCTGCCCGGTGGCCGAGCGCGGATCCTTCGCGAGTCCTTCCAGCGGACCGGCATAGACCACCTCGCCCCCGTTCGGCCCGCCGCCGGGCCCGAGGTCGATGACCCAATCGGCCAGGCGAATGACATCGAGATTGTGCTCGATCACCACGAGCGTGTTGCCCGTGTCGCGCAGCTTGAACAGCAGGTCCATCAGCCGCTGCACATCGGTCCAGTGCAAACCGGTGGTGGGTTCGTCCAGGATGTAGAGGGTCGTCCCCTGCTCGCGCTTGCTCAGCTCCAGGGACAGCTTGATGCGCTGCGCCTCGCCGCCGGACAGCGTCGTGGCCGATTGGCCGAGCTGCAGATAGCCGAGGCCGACGGCATCGAGGGTCGCGAGCTTCTCCGCAATGCGCGGGATCGCGCGGAACAGCTCCATGGCTTCGCGCACCGTCAGCGCCAGCACATCGGCGATGTTCCGACCATGGAAGCGCACCTCGAGCGTCTCGCGGTTGAATCGCTGGCCATGGCAGCTCGGACACGGCGCGTAGGCGTCCGCCATGAACTGCATGTCCAGCCGGATCTGCCCCTCGCCTTCGCACCGCTCGCAGCGTCCGCCGCGCACATTAAAGCTGAACCGGCTCGGGCGGTAGCCGCGGACCTTCGCCAGCGGCAGCCGCGCAAACAGGTCGCGCAACAGGTCCAGCACGCCCACATAACTCGCCGGGTTGGAGCGCGGGCTGCGCCCGATCGGTTCCTGGTCGACGACCACCGCTTTCTCGAAATGTTCGAAGCCGGTGATGCGCCGGTGGCGACCGGGAATCGCCTTGGCGCCGTTCAGCTTTCGGGTGGCGGCCGTCGCGAGGATGTCGTTCACGAGCGAACTCTTGCCGGAGCCGGACACGCCCGTGACGCAAGTCAGCAGGCCGACCGGGAACCGCGCCTCGATCGAGCGCAAGTTGTGTTCCGCCGCGCCCTCGATCACCAACCAGCGATCATCGGGTCGCCGCGCCGGGTGATCCTTGACCACGCCTTCGCGCCCCGCGAGGTACGAGCCGGTGCGAGATACCGAAGCCGGCAACTGCATGCAGGCGGCCGGCGTGCCTTGGAAAAGCAAACGTCCGCCCTCGGTGCCCGCGCCCGGCCCGAGTTCGATCAGCTCGTCAGCGGCGCGCATCGTGTCGAGATCGTGCTCCACCACGAGCACGGTGTTGCCGCGATCGCGCAGCTCGCGCAGCGTCGCGAGCAGCCGCTGGTTGTCGTGCGGGTGCAGCCCGATGCTGGGTTCGTCGAGCACATAGATCACGCCGACCAGGCCCATGCCAAGCTGCGTCGCCAATCGTACGCGCTGGGCCTCGCCGCCGGAAAGCGTCGCGTACTCGCGATCCAGCGTCAGGTAATCGAGCCCCGTCTCGCACAGGAAATGGAGTCGCTGCTCGACCCCCTCCAGCACTTCGCGCACCGCCTCGGTCGCTGGGAGCGCATTGCCCAGGCCGCGGCAGAAATCCAGCGCGCGCTGGATGTCCATGGCCGAGAACTCGGTGAAGCCTTTGCCTCCGAGGAGCACGGCCGCGCTGCGGGGATTCAAGCGCGACCCGTGGCACAGCGGACAATCGCCGCTCGCCATGAAAGTCGCGAGGCGTGCCCGATAGCCGTCGCTCCGGGTCTCGCGCCGCGCCTCGTCGAGTAGCGCCAGCACGCCGGGGAACGGCTTGAGCTCGGCCTTCTGCGTGCGCCGGAGCCGGAAGCTGAACAGGCGCTCCCCCGCCCCGTGCAGCAAGACCTGCCGCGTTGCCTCCGGGAGGTCCCGCCAGGGCGTTTCGGCATCGAACGGCAGTTGCTCGGCCAGCTGTTTCAGCAGCGCGTTGTGCCGGATGATCAGGTTGCGGCCGCCGATCCTCCACGGCTTGATGGCGCCCTCGCGCACTGCCTTCTCGGGGTTGGGCACGACGAGCTCCTCGCTGAAGGTCATCTTGCGGCCGAGGCCGCCGCATTCCGGGCACGCGCCCTCGCTGTGGTTGAAGGAGAAATGGCGCGGCGTCAGCGGCTCGAAGACGTCGCCGCAGATCACGCAGCTCAGATCCTGGCTGAGCGGAATCTCCCGCCACGGCGAGTCCGAGGTTTTCTGCACCAACACCAAAGCCCGATTGTGTCCCTCGCGAAACGCGAGCTCGAGCGAGTCCGCCAGCCGGCTGCGTTGGTCGGCCGCGAGCACGACGCGATCGATGACGAGTTCCACCGGCAGTTCGGTCGCGCCATTCGGCACCAGCCGCGGCTCGTCAAGCGAATGGATCTCACCGGCGATGCGAACCCGCTGGAAGCCGCGCTGGCGCAGCCGCGGCAGCTCGTCGCGCAGCACCGCCGGCTTGGCATGCATCCAGGGCGCGAGGATGATGGCGCGCTCGCCCGGCGCCTCGCGCAGCAGCTGCGCCAGGCAATCGTCCAGCGTTCGTTTCTCGACCCGGCCGCCGTCCTTCGGGCAACGTTGTTCGCCGCACAGGCCCCAGAGGAGGCGCGCGTAATCCGCCACTTCCGTCACCGTCGCCACCGTGCTGCGCGGCGAGCTGCCGCCGGTGCGCTGTTCGATGGCGAGCACGGGCGAGAGGCCGTGGATAAAGTCGACGTCCGGCCGCTTCAATTGCTCGAGCACCTGGCGCGCCTGCGCCGAGAGGCTCTCCATGTATTTGCGGTAGCCTTCCGCGTAGATCGTGTCGAAGGCCAGCGACGATTTGCCGGAACCGCTGGGACCGGTGAGCACGACAAAACGCCCGCGCGGGATGCGCAGTTCGAGGTCCCGCAGGTTGTGCTCGCGGGCGCCCTTCACGTGGATGTGCGTCGCGGCGTCCATGGGCACCACCGTTGCTGCTTTCGCCCGCACGTCAAAACGCTAATAGTTGAACAAAGCCCCTGCTTGGAAGCGGTTTAGCTCTTGAATCCACCCCGCAAAGCCGGCTTCATCCCGGCGACACCCAAGCGTTACGCTTGCGCATCCCCATCCCCTCAATCCCCCCGCCTCAATGTCGAGGCGCGTTTGCAGCATCCCTATGAAACCATGCCATGATCGCAGGTCTGGCCTGCGTCGTCTGTTGTTTGTCGTGCTCGTTTCGTCGCTCGCCCTCGGGCCCTCCGCGCGGGCCTTTGTGTTCGCCCTCGGCGACGCCAAGGGCAGCTTCGACACCACCCTCTCCGTCGGTTCGTTGTATCGGCTTCAGGATCCTGACCGCATGTACTACGGCCTCGCCAGCGGCGGCCAGCAGCGGTCGGTAAATGCCGACGACGGCAACCTGAACTACCGCAGTGGCATCGCGTCCTTCCTCGTGAAGGCCAGCCACGACCTGCAGATCGACCTCGGCAACGGCGGTGTGTTCGTCCGCGGCTATTACTTCGAGGATTTCATCAACACCAACGGCAACCGCGCGCGCACCGCGCTCAGCGACCAGGCGTTGAAGATCGTGGGCGACGGGGCCGAACTGCTCGACGCCTACGCCTGGTACAAGCCGCGCCTTGGCGACATGACGGGCATCGTCCGCATCGGCCGGCAGGTGCTGAGCTGGGGCGAGAGCACCTTCATCCCGAATGGCATCAATTCGATCAACCCGATCGACGTTGCCAAACTGCGCACGCCCGGCTCCGAGCTGAAGGAAGCGCTCCGGCCGCTGAACATGGTCTCCGGCACCGTCAATCTCAACGAGGACCTTTCGCTCGAGGCCTTCTACCTGCTGGACTGGGAGCGCACCCGCGTCGACCCGCCCGGCACCTATTTCAGCACGAATGATTTCGTGGCGAAGGGCGGCGGGAAGGTCTTCCTCGGCTTCGGTGCCATCCCCGACACCGCCTCGCTCGGCGCCATCATGCGCGGCCGCGACAACGAGCCGAGCAACGAGGGCCAGTATGGCGTGAATCTTCGCTGGCTGGCCAAGGGTCTCGCCGACACGGAATTTGGCTTCTTCTACATGAATTACCACAGCCGGCTGCCGCTGGTTTCGGCCCGCACGCCCACGACCCCGATCGACACCGCGCCAGTTTCAGCCCAAGTCCAGGCGGTCGCCGGCCAGCTCGGCCAGGCGCAGCTCGTGCCGGTGCTGCTCGCCAATGGCGTGCCGCTGGCCAGTCTTTCGACCACGTTGACGACGCTGCTCGGCGCCGCCCTCACCGGCGTGCCCGCGGCCGCGTTGCCCGCGAGCATCCAGCCATTCTACCCGCAGGCCCAGGGCATCGCCGCAGCGGCGCTGGCCGACCCGACCGTGACCGCGGCCAAGACCGCTGCCTTCCTGAAATCGGCGGCGACGGGCAACTACCTGATCGAGTTCCCCAGCGACATTCACCTGTGGGGCGCAAGCTTCAACACCAGCGTCAAGGGCATCGCGCTGCAGGGCGAGGTCAGCTACCGTTCGAACCAGCCGCTGCAGGTTGACGACGTCGAGCTGCTCTTCTCCGCGCTTTCGTCAATCAACCCCGCCTTCGGCCCGAACAACCAGCTCGGGAATCACCTCGGCCAGCTCAACACCTACGTTCCGGGCTATCGCCGCCACGCCGTGTGGACCGGCCAGGTGACCGCCACGCAGGCCTTGCGCGGCATCCTCGGCGCGGAACAAACCACGCTCATCGCCGAGGCCGGCTTTGTGAGCGCCAATCTCCCGTCCAAGGGTCAGCTGCGCTATGACGGCCCGGGCACGTTCGTCGGCGGCGACATCAATTACATGACCGCTTCGGGCAACGGCGCGTCGGGCTCGGATCCAGCCTCCGCCTTTGCCGACAGCTTCTCCTGGGGCTACCAGCTGGTCGGCCGCCTCGACTACAACAATGTGTTCAGGGGTGTGAACGTCTCGCCGCTGATCGTGTTCTCGCACGATGTCTCGGGCAACACGCCCCAGCCGCTCGGCAACTTCCTGCATGGACGCAAGACCGTGACTCTCGGGGCCGACTTCACGTTCCAGAACGCGTGGGCCTTCGAACTGCGCTACGTCAACTTCTTCGGCGCGGGCCGCTTCAACCTGCTCGGCGACCGCGATTACGTGTCCGGCAACCTGAAATACTCCTTCTAACCCGCGCGAGTCCTCCGCCATGAATTCGAAAAATCTCCTGCTCTCCCTGCTCTGCTCGCTCACCCTCGCCGCCAGCGCCGGCGCGGCGATCTCCGCCGCCGACGCCAGCCGCCTCGGTCGCGACCTCACCCCGCTGGGCGGCGAAAAGGCCGGCAACGCCGACGGTTCGATCCCGGCTTGGGACGGTGGCATCACCACCCCGCCCGCCGGCTACACGCCCGGCATGCACCATCCGGATCCGTATGCCAGCGACCAGGTCCTGTTCACGATCACGGGCGCCAACGCGGACCAGTATGCCGGCAAGCTCACCGCCGGTCACCTGGCGCTGCTCAAAGCCTACTCCGATTACGTGATGCCCGTCTATCCGTCGCACCGCAGCGCCTCGAATCCACAACGGATCTACGACGCGACGAAGGAGCACGCGACGACGGCCTCGCTCACCGAGGGCGGCAACGGCATCACCGGTTCCGTCATCGGCGTTCCGTTTCCCATCCCGCAGAATGGCCTCGAGGTGATCTGGAACCACCTCACCCGCTATCGCGGCACGGCCGCGGTGCGCTACATCGGCCAGGCCGCGCCGCAGCGCGACGGCAGCTATACCATGGTCGAGTTCGAGGATGAATTCCTCTTCAACTACGCCCGCGAGGGCATCCAGGAGAAGGACCTCGACAACGTGCTCGTGTATTTCAAGCAGGAGGTCACCGCGCCCGCGCGCCTCGCCGGCACGATCCTCCTCGTGCACGAGACCATGGACCAGGTGAAGGAACCGCGTCGCGCCTGGGTGTACAACACCGGCCAGCGCCGCGTGCGCCGCGCCCCCAACGTCGCCTATGACAACCCCGGCACGGCCGCCGATGGCATGCGCACCTCGGACCAGTTCGACATGTTCAACGGCGCGCCGGACCGGTACGACTGGAAGCTCGTCGGCAAACGCGAAATGTATGTGCCCTACAATTCCTACAAGTTGCACAGCGATTCGCTCCAATACAGCGACATCCTCAAGCCGCTCCACATCAACCAGGACCTCACCCGCTACGAACTGCACCGGGTCTGGGTCGTGGACGCCACGCTCAAGCCCGGCACCAGCCACGTCTACTCGCGCCGCACGTTCTACGTCGACGAGGACAGCTGGCAGGTGCTCGCGGTCGACAACTATGACGGCCGCGGCCAGCTCTGGCGCGTGTCCGAGGCGCATTGCATCAATTATTACGACGCGCAGGTCTTCTGGAGCACGCTCGAGGTCCACACCGACCTGATTGCCGGCCGCTACCTTGCCATCGGCCTCGACAACCAGGGCAAGATGTACGACTTCACGCTCAAGCGCACCCCGGCTGATTACACGCCGGCGACGCTGCGCCAGGAAGGCGTCCGCTGAGCATATCTTGCGAATCCTTGGGCGGCCGCTGACCCCGGCCGCCCTTTTTCTTGTGTGTTGGGCGGCCTCCGACGCACAATCTCCCGCCAGTTAACTCATGTTGCGCTCGTTGCGTGCAGTAGCGGGGGGGGGGGGGGGGGGG
>DASZRV010000049.1:0-8664 GCA_035549095.1 Lacunisphaera sp.
GAACCCCGCCTAGCCTTTTCCTCCGGGCGGATGGCGGGGTTCGGCGACCCGCCCTACAGAGTCAAAGCCTCCTGCCGCCATTCTCCAGTCCCGAAGCCCCCGCTGCCTTCGCGCTCCAAAATCCCATTCGGGGCGGTGGTCGTGCCGATCGTGAGACTCGCCGCAGCCGCCTTGCCTCGCCCCGCCTCCATCCCCACAACGCCGCCATGCGCACCCTCCCCACCCTCGCCCTGATTGCCCTGGCCGCTGCGCAGCCCGCGCGCGCCGCCGACACCGACCTGTTTGCCTACGACCGCTCGGCGCCGCTCGATTTGCACGAGGTCGGCACGGAGATGCGCGGCACCGCCACGCTCCACGACGTCACGTTCGTCGGCACGAAGGATCCCATCAAGGCTTACCTGGTCACGCCTGCCTCGACGGGCCCGCATCCCGCCATCCTGTACGTCCACTGGCTCGGTGAGCCGGCGACGACCAACCGCACCGAGTTCCTGGACGAGGCCGTCGCGTTCGCGCAGCGCGGCGTGGTGTCGCTGCTCATTGACACGATGTGGGCGAAACCGAAATGGTATGGCACGCGGATCCCGGAGGATGATTACGCTTCGTCGGTGAACCAGGTCATCGAGATCCGCCGCGCCATGGACCTGCTGCTGGCCCAACCGGGCGTCGATGCCTCGCGCGTCGCGTATGTCGGCCATGATTTCGGCGCGATGTATGGCATGCTCGCGGGAGGCGCCGACCGCCGGGCGAAGACCTACGTTTTCATGGCCGGCGTGCCGCACTTCATCGACTGGGCCCTGTTCGCCAAAAAGCCCAAGGACCTCGACGCCTACAAGGCGCAGATCGCCCCGCTTGATCCCGCCAACTTCCTGCCGCACCTCGTCCCGGCGTCGGTGTTCTTCCAATTCGGCAACAAGGACGAGTATGTGAACGCCACCCAGGCGGCCGAATCCTACGCCGCAGCGGGCGCCCGGAAGCAGATGACAACCTATGCCGCCGGCCACGATCTTCACCCGGCCGAGGTCGCCACCGATCGTGTGGCGTGGCTCGAGCGCGAGTTGGGAATCAAGTAGACCGGCGCGCCCGCGCAGTGTTGGAGCGGCTTTACGCCGCGCTCCTTTCGGATGCCTTGCGCTCAAATTGACCAAGCCAGGTATTGCCTTCCCGCAGCGGCTGCGGCCCAATCCTCTCGGAAGCCTGAACCTTGAAGGGATCAACCCAGTTGAGGCGAATACACGAATCGGCCATGCGGGCGATTCGAAGCCGATGAGTTCGCTGTCGAAATATCTCGATTCGCTGGGGCTCGATCCGTTTCTGATCGGGCTCATCGCGGGCGCGCTACTCACGATTTTCGTCGCGTCGGCTTTCAAACGCGCGCGAGCGAAAACCAACATCTTTGCCGCCGATCCTCTCGCCCCCGCGCCGCCCCAACCCTCGCCGCTCTCCTTCTCGACCAGGAAATCAATTCACTTTCGCATCAACCTCAACGGATCCGAACACTCGCTCTCCGACGACCAGACTTCCTCGGTCATCGGGGCGATCCAATCGGGCGACCGCGATCGCGCGGTCAGCCTCGTGCAATCGGACCTGAAGGTAAGCCCGGACGTCGCCGGAAAAATTGTGGACGCCCTGGCCAGGGCCCACCTGGCCTGACCCTCGTCGCTCCTGTCTGCAGCGCCCGCCACCTAAATTCAGGTTGTGCCCGCACCCACCCGTCCGGGCTTTCCGAGGCACCGGGCAGCTCAACGCACTGAGGTCGGTGCGTTCCGCCTGGCCCGTCACAGCCCCGGGCCGGCCTTTTTCTTGGCGATCCAGGCGCGGACATTTTCCTGCAGGATGTCCATCGGCACGGCGCCGTCCTTCAGCACGAGGTCGTGGTATTCGCGCAGGTCGAACTTCGGGCCGAGCTCCTTCTTCGCCTCCTCACGGAGCCTCAGGATGGTCAGCATGCCGATCTTGTAGCTCGTCGCCTGGCCGGGCCAGACGATGTAGCGGTTGGTCTCGGTGAAGATGTCACGCTCGGGATTCGGCGTGTTGTCGCGGAAGTACTTCATCACCTGCTCCCGCGTCCAGTGCTTGGCGTGGATGCCGGGATCGACGACCAGCCGCACGGCGCGCAGCAGCTCGTCGTAAAGGCGGCCGAAGTCCTGGTAGGGATCGGTGTAGAAGCCGAATTCCTTCGGGAAATACTCGGCGTAGAGCGCCCAGCCTTCCTCGTAGGCGTTGTTGCCGCCGAATTTCCGGAACTTCGGGATGCCCTGCAGCTCCTGCGCGATGGCGATCTGCATGTGGTGCCCGGGGATCGCTTCGTGGTGCGCCAGCGTTTCCATCTCGAAGATCGGCACGCCGCGCATGTCGATTGTGTTGACGTAGTAGGTGCCGGGCCGGGAGCCGTCGGCCGACGGCTGCTCATAAAAGGCGCCGGCGGCGCCCTGCTCGCGGAAAGGCTCGACCGGCTTCACCACGAGCCCGGCCTTCGGCTTCGTGAGGAAGAATTCATCGAGCCGCGCGCGCATGTCGTCGATGATCTGGTTGGCGCGCTTCAGGTAGGCGGCCTTCCCCTCCGGTGTGGTCGGGTAGTAGAACTTCGGGTCCTCCTTGATGTACTTGAAGAAGGCCTGCAGGTCGCCCTTGAACCCGACCTTCGCCATGATCGCCTCCATGTCGTGGTGAATGCGGGCGACCTCGCTGAGCCCGAGCTGGAAGATCTCATCGGCGGTCATGTCGGTGGTCGTCGCACCACGCAGCCGATAGGCGTAAAACTCGCCGCCGTCGGGCAGCTTCCACACGCCGTCGTCGTCGGTCGCGACCTTTTCCTGCGCATCGAGCAGGTCCAGCAGCCGGCCATATGCGGGCTGCACGACTCCCGTCAACGCCGCCTTCGCATCGGCGAGCAGGGCGTCCTTGGTGGCGGCATCGACGTCCTTTAGCGCCGCGACCTTCCCGGTGAAATCCTCCCAAAGCGCGCTCTTCTTCGCCGTGGTGTCGAACGGCTGGCCGCTGATGACCTCCTTGACCGAGTCTTTCACCAGCGAAAACACGAACCGCGGCGGCAGGATGCCCTTGGCCTGCCCCTGCCTGGCGTTGGCGATCAGTTGATCGAGCAGCGGGCCCATGCCACGGAGCCGGGCGATGTACGCGCGGGCGTCGTCGACGCTGGCGACCGGGTGGTAGTTGATCAGGAAGGCCGGGGCCTCCGAATGCAGGCCCGCCATCTGGTTGAGCGGATAACTATGGTAGCGCCAGCGCCAGCCCTCGATCTCGCGCTCGGCCTGCCGCACCCACATCCGGTAGCTGACCTTGGTCTGCTCGTCGAGGTGGTCGTAATTGATGGTGCGTTTCAGCTCGTCGAGGTCGCGGACGGTGATGAGCAACTCGTCGAGCGCATGCTGCTCCGAGCGATCATCCCACTTGTCCATGTCCTTTTTGATCCCGAGATAGGCCTCCGTCTCGGGGCTGCGCGCGACGCCGGCATCGAACACGCGCTCAAAGAAAGCGTTGGCACGGGCGGATTCGGCGGCGGTGGCCGCGTCGACCGCGACAGGTGCCGGGTCACCGGCGAAGGCGGCAGAAACCAAGAGGCTGAGACACGCGCTCAGCGCGACGCCGGGGAGAAAACGCAGGGGATGCATGGTGCGCGCACGTTGCACGTGTTCCGCCGCCGCCGCAAGCCCCCTGCGTCAGGTGCTATTCGCCGGCTTGAAATGTAGGGCGAGCCGCCGAACCCCGCCGCGAACAACGGCGGGATCGGCGATCCCGCCCTACCGCGCGGAAGCATCAAATTCCGCCGTAGTTCACGGCCGGCCCTCGAGCCGCGCGATCCGTTGCTCGATGTCATCGAGCCGTTCCTGCACCTGTCCGGTCATCACCGCGTCCCATCCTTCCCGCCCGGCTCGTTGCAGCTTCGCCCGCAACTCGTCACGATGCCCGCGAAGCTCCTTGAGCTCGTCGGCCGTGGTGGGAACCGGCAGGTCGCCCAATCCGAAGCGGGCGCTGAGGTAAACGGCGACGGCCACCACCAGCACCGCCGGGATGATCAATGCTTCCATGGGGCACGATGCGACGATCGCGCGCGGCGGGTCAAATCCCGTCGTAATTCACGCCCACGGCGGCCAGCCAGGCGTCGAGCATCATCGCGATGCCGAGCGTGTCCGCCCAAGGCATCTCCGGCACTTCCGTCGCCCCGCGGGCGATCGCGGCCGCGACCGCGTCGGCCTCGTAGGCGTAGAGTCCGGAGGGGCACGGATAGACGAACTCCTCCGGCGCGGCGGCGCCGTCGCGGTGCAGGAAGAACCGGTCGGTCTTGGCATCGAGTCCCGGAAAGAACGGCGTCGGCACGTCGATCCAGCCCTTGCTCCCGTAAATCTTCGCGTAGACCTCGTGGATGACCGTCGAACCCGTGGAAAGCTCCGCCACGATGTCGCCGGGATACTTGACCGCGGCCGCCGCGCAATCGTCGGTCTGCACCAACGGATGCCGCCGCCCGGTGGCATGAAACTCCACCGGCTCGGCAAACGGGCGCCCGAGCGCCGCCCCGGCGATCAGTCGCGAGAACGACACCGGATAGCAGCCGAGGTCGAGGATGGCGCCGCCGCCAAAGGCCCGTTTGAACATGCGGTTCTCCGGGTCGAACTCGCGCCGGATGTTGAACGAGGCGCGGATGAGGCGCAGCTCCCCGATGGCCCCGTCGCGGATGAGCTCGACCAGCTTCAGCGTCTGCGGGTGGCAGCGGTACATGAACGCCTCCATCAGGAGCACGCCGCGCGCCTTCGCTGCATTCACGACCTCGCGCGTGTCGGCGAAGTTCAACGTCAGCGGCTTCTCGCACAACAGGTGCTTGCCGGCCGCGATGGCCTTGAGCGCCCACTCCTTGTGCCAGGGGTGCATCGTGGCGAGATACACCGCCTGCACCTCCGGGTCCGCCAGGAGGGCGTCGTAACTCCCGTGCGCGCGGGCGGCCCCGTGGTCGCCACCGAACTCCGTCGCGAATTTCTGCCCGTCGGCCAGCTTGCGCGCGCCCACCGCAGCGAGGCGCCCGGTGCGCGAGCGCCGCAAGTCGGTGGCGAACTTCCGGGCGATCCCGCCCGTGGTCACAATGCCCCAGTTCAATTTTGCGGTCATGGGTGGAAGTGGTGGCGTCCCGGGCGGCGTCGGGTCACCAATCGGCGCGGGCGTCGTTGATGAGCTGCTGCAGCATCGGGAAGCGCACTTCCCCGTAGTTCAGCGCCGCACGGAGCTTGCCCTCGCGGAACACCCAGGTCGTCGGGATCCACGTGATCGGCAGCCCGAGGAAATCATTCACGCGGTCGTCCGAGAGCTTCGACGGGTTCGGGTGCGTGCGCAGGACGAGGTTGGGTTGCGCGCCCAGGCCGGCCGCGGTGAGCGCCGGCTGCGGATCCTGGTTCCGATGCCAGATGTTGATGAAGACAAATTTCGCGTGCGGGTTGGCCGCGATGAACGCCGCCCACCCGTCGGGCCGCATCTCATTCCGGCAGTTCGAACACCACGGCGCCCAAAAGTGCACGACCGTTACCTGCGGCCCGGCGATGATGCTTTCGATCTCGTGCTCGAACGGCGTTATGTCCGCGGCCAGCGCGGGCAGGATCGACAGGAGCAGGGGCAGCAGGAAACGTCGCATCCGGCCGACCATAGCCGGGCCCGCCGGCCGCGCCAGTGGTTTTCCGGGCATAAGGCGCGGCGTGGAGGCGGGGCCATCAGCCCCGCGGAAAGGAAGCCCAAACCAACCCCGCGGGACTGATGGTCCCGCCTCGATTCACGCCCGCGGTTCGTGCAGCTCCACCGGTGCGACCTGTCTCCGCACGCGCAGGTTCAGCATCTCGACGCCAAACGCAAAAGCCATGGCGAAGTAAATGTAGCCCTTGTTGACGTGCTGGTGGGTGCCCTCGGCGACGAGCGTGACGCCGATGAGCAGCAGGAACGACAGCGCGAGCATCTTCAGCGTCGGGTGCCGGTGCACGAAATCGCTCACCGCGCCCGCGTATTTCAGCATCACGAGCAGGGCGAGCACGACCGCGGCAATCATCACGCCGAGGTGGTTGGCCATGCCGACGGCCGTGATGACCGAATCGAGGGAGAACACGAGGTCGAGCAGGAGGATCTGCCCGACGACCGCGGCGAAGCCAGGCGTCGCGCGCCGACCAAGCGCCGCGGCGGCGGCACCTTCGAGCTTCTCGTGGATTTCGCGCGTGCTCTTGACGATCAGGAACAACCCGCCGCCGAGCAGGATCAGGTCACGGCCGGAAAGTTCGAAGCCGAGGATGGTGAACAACGGGGCCGTCAGCTTCACCATCCAGGCCAGGCTGCACAACAGCGCCACGCGCGTGACCAGCGCCAGCATCAACCCGGTCTGGCGCGCCCGCGCCTGCTGCTCCGCCGGCAGCTTCCCGGCGAGGATCGAGATGAAGATGATGTTGTCGATGCCGAGGACGATCTCGAGCGCGGTCAGCGTCACGAGGCTGATCCAGATCTGCGGGTCGGTGAACCAGTGCATGATGGGGCGCAGTCAGCCGGTGTCGCCGACCGCCGTCAACGCCCACCGGATTGGAATCCGGCCGGCTTGTTTCCAATGGGCGGAGCGCGTAGACCCCAACGCGCTTGCCGCGGCTTGAGGTCAAGCCGCTCAAGCCGCCCTCACGGCGCCAGCCCGGCGAACGACAGCCCGAAGCGGATCCAGAATGGGATTGTGAACAGCGCCAGGGCGGTGGTGCCGAGCACGATCTGCACCGCCACCAGCGGCCGGCCGCCGTAGACGCGCGCCACGATGACCGAGATGACGGCCGACGGCATGGCCGCCTGCACCACCAGCACACGCTTCAGTTCGACCGGGCACGGCAGGAATTTTGCCGCGAGCAGATAGCACCACGGCAGCACCGCCAGCCGCAGGAGCCACGCCGCGAACGTCACCCGCGGATTGACGAGCTGTTTCGGATCGTCGAGGTGCGGCTGGATGCTCACACCCGTCAGCAGGAGGCCGAGCGGGATGGCGCACACCGCCAGCGCATGTACAAACTGGAAAAAAACGTCCGGCAGGCGCGCCGCCACGCCGGTGAGGTTGGCCGCCAGCGCCACGACCAGGGCGACGATCGGCGGGTTGACGAGCTGGCGCCAGCCGCGCAGCGGCGATGTGCCGGTGACGATGAGGACGCCGGCGGTCCAAAGCGCCGCCTCGACCCCGACATTGTGCACCAGCAGGACGGCGCGGCTGTCCGGCCCGAACATCGCGTCCATGATCGGAATCGGCAGGTAGCCGTAATTCGTCAGGCTGACCGCGAGTGTGAAAGTCCGCAGGCCATGCCCGATCGTGAGCCCGAGCGCCCGCGCCGCGTACCAGGCGATCGCCATCGACACCACCGTAAGGCCGAAACCCGCGACCGGCGGCAGCAGCAGGTTGCCGGGCTCGTGCAACGAACGGTTGCCCGCGACCGCCTCGAAGATCAGCGCCGGGTAGGTCAGCTTGATGACGAGGTTGAACAGGCTGTTCTCCGCCTGCTCGGTCACGAAGTTGAAATGCCGCAGTCCCGCCCCGAGCGCGATCAGCGCGAACACCGGCACGATCGCGAGCAGGAGCTGCGTGTAGGTCATCATCGCTGGGCGAGCCTGTCCGCCGTCCGTTGCCGCGCAAGGATCGAACATACGAGCATGGAGCGACGGACCACCCACACCCCGTCGCTTCGCGCCACCCCTCTGGCTAGAGGGGAGTCAAGTCACCGGCCGCGAAGGTCCCCTCTAGAAAGAGGGGTGCCCGGAAGGGCGGGGTGTGTTGGTTGGGACTTCGCAGCGGCACGGTTCAGGTCACTTCATTCTGAAATGCCCAGCAAGTCGCCAGCGCCAGGCCCGCGAGGCGGCCGGTCGTCCACGCGTTCTGAAAATTGAAACCGCCCGTGACACCGTCGACGTCGAGCACCTCGCCCGCGAAATGCAGCCCAGGCACGCGCCGGCTGGCCATCGTCTTGAAGTCCACCTCCGCCAGCCGCACGCCACCGCACGTGACGAATTCCTCCTTGAACAGGCTCTTCCCGCTTACCGCGAATTCCGCCGCGCCCACCTGCCCCGCCAGCGCGCGCAGGGCGGCGTTACCCGCGCCCGCCCACGTCGTCTCCGGCGCCAGTCCCGCCGCGGCGACCAACCGCTCCCACAAACGCAGCGGCAGTCCCAGGGGACACCAAGTGCCGATTTGCTTCTTCGGCTGCGCTGCCCGCGCACGCTCGAGTTCGGCGCGCAGGGTCTCAAGGTTGAACGCCGGCGCCCAGTCCACGCGCAGCGGGAACCGGTAACCTCGCGCGTGCAGATCGCGCGCGCCCCAAGCCGACAGCTTCAGGATCGCCGGGCCGCTCAGCCCCCAGTGCGTCACCAACACCGGCCCGCGCGCCTGCAATTCCATTCCCGGCACGGACGCCACTGCATCCGAAACCGATACGCCCGCCAGCCCGTCGAGCCGCGCGTCGGCGACGTGGAAGGTGAAGAGCGAAGGGACCGGCGGCTCGATCGTGTGGCCGAGGGCCTGCGCGATCGCGAACCCGGCATTGTCGCGCGTGCCGCCGGTCGCCAGCAGCAGCCGGCCGGCCGTGACGGTTTCGCCGGTGGTGAGCGCAAGCGTGAATTCTGGAGGGCCGGGCTCCCGCCCGGCCCGCCGGGCGGGAGCCCGGC
>DASZRV010000050.1:0-90688 GCA_035549095.1 Lacunisphaera sp.
ATGATCAGGCCGCCGAGATTGCGGAGCCGGATCTGGCGCGCGATTTCCGCGGCGGCCTCGAGGTTGACGGCGTAGATGACGTTCTTCTCGTCGCCGCCGCGGTTCTTGTGCGAGCCGGTATTCACGTCGATGGCGATGAGCGCCTCGGTCTCGTCGATGATGATTTCGCCGCCGCTGGGGAGCGGGACCTTGCGCTGGCCGGTCTGCTCGATCTGGCGCTCGATGTTGAAGCGCTCGAAGATCGGGATGCTGTCCTTGTAGAGCGCGATCTTGCTGGCGCCGCGCTTGGAGATCTGGCCGACGAGCTTCTGGGTGCGGGCATGGTCCTCGGGGCGGTCGATGAGGACGCGGTCGACTTCCTCGGTGAGGAAGTCGCGGACGGTGCGCTCGACGATGTCGGGCTCCTGGTAGAGGCACGCGGGGGCGCGGTCGGTCTGGAGCTTCTGCTGGATCCCGGCCCAAGTCTTGAGGAGGATGTGGAGATCGCGCACGAAATAGCGCGACTTCTTGCCCTCGCCCGCGGTGCGGACGATGACGCCCATGCCCTCGGGAATCGTGAGTTCGTTGATCAGCTGCTTGATGCGCTGGCGCTCCTTCGGATCCTCGATCTTGCGGGAGATGCCGCACTGGTCGGAGAACGGCATGAGCACGAGATAGCGGCCGGGGAGGGAGAGATTCGTCGTGGTGCGCGGGCCCTTGGTACCGATCGGGCCCTTCGTCACCTGGATGACGATGTCGGTGCCGGGCGGGTAGAGGCCGGGGATGTCCTTGACGGTGGGATCGGCCGGGCGGGGCGGGGCGTTCTTCTTCTTGTTGACCCGCACGATCTCGACGGACGAATCGGCGGCGGCCGGAAGCATGTCCCAGTAATGGAGGAACGCATTCTTGGAATAGCCGATGTCGACGAACGCGGCCTTGAGGCCCGGGTCGAGGTTCTTGATCCGGCCCTTGTAGATGCCGCCGACCATGCGGTCGTCGGAGTCGCGCTCGATCTCGAATTTCTCGAGGACGCCGTCGACGAGCAGGGCGACGCGCTTCTCGAGCGGCTCGGAGTTGATGATGAGCTCGCGGAAGGACGTCTTCTGCTTCTGGAACACCGCGAGGATCTTTTGGAGGAACGGGCGCTGCTGCGCACGCTCCTGGGCGCCGGCCTTCAGTTCGGCGCGGCTGATGCGCTCGGGGGCGCTGACGTCGGGAGGATTGGCGAGTTCCGCGTCATACTGCTGGGCGGCATCCTGCGGCTGCGAGGCCGGGGAGTCGCCGGAATGGGGTTGGGATGGAACGCTCATGGTGCGTATCGGGTGGGTTGGGTGCGGCGGCCCCCGGTGACGCAGTCGCGGCGCAGGAAATTCCGGCAGGGCGGTCGATATCGCGGGCGGGGACGTTCATATGAAGTCCTTGCGGAAGCGATAGACGCTCTGGACCAGTCCTTGCAGCAAGCAGCAACTGAGCACAAAGGAGCCACCATAGCTGATGAAGGGAAGCGGTATGCCCGTGATGGGCACGAGCCCGATGGTCATGGCAATGTTCACGAACACATGCACCGCGAACAGCACCGTGACGCCGAGGGCGATCAGGGTGCCGAGTCGGTCCCTTGCGAGACCGGCGATGCGTATGCCGTTGAACAGGACCAAGCCAAACAGGCCCAGGACCGTGAGACTTCCCAGAAATCCTTTTTCCTCGGCGATGACCGAGAAGATGAAATCGTTGTGCGCGACCGCCCGGGGCAGGTAGCCGAGCTGCGCCTGCGTGCCCTGCATCCAGCCCTTGCCGGTGAGGCCGCCCGAGCCGACCGAGATGAGCGACTGCCGCTGGTTCCAGCCGATGCCCATGGGATCGTACTTGTCCGGATTGACGAAGCTCAGGATGCGATTGCGCTGGTAGTCATGGACGTACGGCAGCCAGGAATGCGGCCGGTACTTGTCGAGCTCCCGGTAGGAGTAGCCGTGCGACTCCATGAAGTCGACGTAGCGCCAGGTATCCCAGGCGACCTGGCCCACGACCAGGAGGAAAACCCCCAGGGCTCCCGCGAAAAAGCGCGCGGAGAGCTTGGAAACGTAGAGCATGGAAAAGACCATAGGGGGCAGCACGATCGCCGACTTCAAGTCGGGTTGTAGCAAGATCAACAGCAGGGGCACACCCACCGCAAGGGCCAATTTCCCCAGCACTCCGAGGGACTGCCGCATCGTCCCGATCTCGCTGCGGATCAGGATGCTGGCCACGATCAGCAGCACCGCGACCTTGGCGGTCTCCGACGGCTGGAAGGAAAAGAACCAGAGATTGATCCAGCGCTGCGAACCATAGACCTCCGTGCCGACGCCCGGCACCAGCACCAGCACGAGGGGCACCATGCAGGCGAGGTAGAACCAGTGGCTTACGCTCAGCCAAAAACGATAGTCGATCAGCGAGACGCCGAGGTAGATCCCCAGGCCGACGGTCAGGAAAACCAGCTGCTTGATCCAGTCGCTGTGATGCAGCGGGGACTGCAGCACCGCCGAGTAGATGAACGCGACCCCCAGCAGGCTCAGGCCGAGCAGAGCGATCGGCGTCACCAGATCCCACCGCCCGCGCGTGGTGGTCTTGAAGACGGTGAGGTAGTCGAGCGGCGAGGAGAGATTCACGGAGCGACGGCCATCTCATTCGCCTGCTCCGCGGGCTGCAAGGCCGCAGCGGCCTCCCCACCCTCGGCCAACTGTTCGCGGAAGCGGGCGTTCGCGAGCCCGAGCATGGTCCAGAAGATCACGGCGCCCATCGGGCCCTCAAGCACGACGCCGAAGCAGGCGGTGATGAGGATCATCCAGGAGAAAAGCCACGGGGCGCTTCCGCCGGTGTTGCGCACAACCATGGCCGCCCGCCAAGTTCGGTGAATCATCACGGCCATGACGGCGCCGAACACGGCCAGCCCGACCAGGCCCATGCGCGCGAAGATCGTGATGAGAAAATTGTGCGGGCTGCGCGTGGTGAAATCCTCGTCGCTGTCGGCGTAATAGGTGCGGACGAACTGGTCCGCGAGATCGTAGCCGAAGCCCAGCCCCAGCCAGCGTCCGTGGTCCCAGGTATCGGTGAGCACCGTCTGCCACCAGACAATGCGGAAGCGGTTGTTATCCGGCTTGTCGCCGAGGTCGGCGCTGGTCGGCGTCTGCGAGCCGGAAAAATCGGCGATGCTGCGCACGCTTTCATACAACCGCAGTGCCTGGCTGCTTTCCCCGGGCGGTCGCGGCCACGCCATTTCACCGAGCAGGAACAATCCTCCCACGGCCGCGAACGCCAGCAGGAGCTTGAAAAAGCGCCACTCCCGCAGAAACAGCAGCCCCACGACGCCGACGCCCAGCGCAAACAGCGAGGCGCGGCTGTTGCAGATCACCACGCCGACCGCGCAGACGGCCACCAGCGCCAGCCAGGGCCAGAGGTGGTCCCGCAGGAAGCGCCACCCGAACCAGAAGACGCCGGCAGCCATGAAGCCGCCCGCGACGTCGCTCTTCACGTAGATGAGCGGGGAGCCGGCCACCGTGAGCGAAAGGAAGAAGAGCGGCCAGCGGTCGAAGGCGGCGAAAGTCGGCACCGTCAGGGCGAGTCCGGCGGTCAGGCATCGCTCCAGCCAGCCGCGGTTCCGCGGCGCGGCGGCCCAGCCCTGCGCCAGGAAGAAAAAGAAGGCGTAGTAGACCGAGGCAAAATCCCGGACTGCGAGGAAGCCGTAGGTGCGGAAGTCGTACGGCAGCCGCGCCAGGCCGACCGCGATCCAGGCGAGGAGCGTGAAGTTGAGCGCGTCGCGCTTGATCGGCAGGGTCTTGGTCCGCGCCGCTCGCCACACCGCCAGGCAGACGCCGACGCCGAGCACCGCCTCGGCCGGCAGAAGCGGCACGCCGGGAACCTGCAGCTGGGCGAAACCGCGATTGCCGACCAGGTAGCCAAAAAGGATGAGCCCGCCGAGGAACACGTCGGAGGCGAGATCCGTCAGCCAATGGGCCACGAGCAGCGCGGCCAGGGCCCCGACGAGCGCGAGCAGGACGTAATTTCCGTTCGCGAGATCCCAGCCCAGCACCAGCGCGGCCAGCACGGCCCCCGCGGTCAGGAGACGTCGGATGAGGGCGGATTCCACGTGCGAAATAGTTCCGGAAAAGGAGGAGGGGGCAAGGGGCAAGCGGCAATCCGCAACGTCCAGCCTTCAACTCGGAGTCGGACCAATCCACAGTTCGCAGATCGCCGAATGTTGAACGTTGAACGTTGGGCGTTGGACGTTGAACGTTGCGCGAAGCGACCGCCCGCTTCCTCCCGTGCCCCTGGTTTCGATCATCCTGCCGACCTGCGACCGGCCCGAGCTCCTGGCGCGGGCCGTGGCCAGCGTGTTCGCGCAATCGGGCGCGGACTGGGAGCTCCTGCTGGTCGACAACAACCGCCGTGAGCCGCCGCTCGCGGAACAGCCGGCGGCCCGGCCCTGGCTCGCGGATTCCCGCGTGCGCCTCGTGCGGGCGGCCTCGGCCCACAATGCCGCCTCTGCGCGCAACGCGGGTCTCGCGGCGGCCCGCGGAGAATGGATCAGCTATCTCGACGACGACGATGCCTATCGTCCCGGCAAGCTCGCCGCGCAACTGGCGCTCGCCCGGGCGAGCGGATCGCCGCTTGTGCTCTGCGGCGCGACCTTCCATCTCCGTAGCCGGCAGCGCCGGGTGCAGTGCTCCGCGGCGGAGTGGCGCCGGGACGAGTTGATCCTGCACGCGCGCTGGAACACCCCGCTGCTTTTTCACCGTCATCCGGGAGCGGAGCGCTTCGACGAGCAGCTCAGTCCGGGCGAGGATGCCGAGTTCGCGCACCGCCTCCTGGCGCAGGCGGGAGGCGATGCGGCACCGGTCGTGCCCCAGCCGCTGGTGGACATCCATCCCCAGCCCGGCCCCCGCGTGAACAGCAATCCGGCGCCCGTCCATCTCGCGCTCGAGCGCATTCTCGCGCTGCGCCCGCCGGATTTTTATTCGCCGCAGGCCCGCCGGCGGTTCCGGCTCCAGGGCGATCTGGCGGTGGCCAAGCTCACGCATCGTCCCGCCCGCTGCGCCGCCCTCGGGGCCAGGCTGCTCTGGGCGAGCCGCGGCGCCGACTGGCGCCCCTGCGCCAACGCCATGATGGTCAGCCTCGGTCTTTTTCCGGGCCGCTGGGTGAGCTGACCCGCGGCCGGATCCGTGCCCGCGCCGCCGGCGAGGTGAACGTGCGCACGACGGCGATCCCCGCCCAGCGCGCATACGGCGCCGCATAGACGGCCCAGCCCCACACCGGCCCCCAGTGACGCAGGGAGAACCGGCGCCAGGCCGGGAAATGCAGGAAGCTCTTGGGCGAGGCAAAGTCGGCCCAGATTTCCCGCATTGGCCGCGGGCTGGACAGCCATGACTCGGACGAACTGCGCGACGGATCGGCGTTGTCGGCCACGACCCCGGGCAGCGCCTGCAGCGGCGCACCCGCGGCGTGGAGCCGCAGGCCATAGTCGAGATCGGCGATGCCGTGCGGGAAAAGATGATCGTGGGGCAATCCCGCGCGTTCGATCCAGGCCCGCGGAAGGCAGGCGCAGTTGCCGCTGAACGTTTCCACTTTTCCCGCCCGCTCCTCCTCCGGCGTGCAGCGGCGCAGGCCCCACGCACCCCGCCGGTGCCCGCCGTAGGACCAGCCGCCGGGAGCGCGCGCGTCGATCCACGCGACGCCGCCGGTCCGCTGGACCAGGTCCCGCAACGCACGCAGCGCCCCGCGGGGCGGGCGACAGTCGTCGTTCAGCCAGAAAATCCGCTCCGCTCCCCGCGCCAGGGTCCGCTCCATGCCGCGGCGGATGGCGCCGGCCCACCACCAGCTGCCGTCGCCACGCAGGACCGACACCGACGGAAATTCGCGCGCGACCGCCTCGCCTGTGCCGTCGGTCGAGCCATCGTCCACGACGAGGATCTCCGCCCAGTCCTCCACGCCGTCGGCGTGCAGCGCCCGCAGGCAGGCGAGCGTGATCTCGCGGCGGTTGTGCACCGGGACGATCACGACATCAGAGGAGGGCATGGCGGCGTCAGGCGGCGGCGCGCGGAAGCAGGCCCAGCTCGCGGTTGGCGTGATGGAGCGCGACCGGCAGGCCGAGCAGCGCCTGCGGGATCGCGAGCGCGGCCACCACGCCGATCGCCCCCCAGCGGGGACCGAGGAGCCAGCAGAGTCCCAGGCTGGAGATCAGGCCGGCCCAGACGAGCACGGCCATGACCGTGGGGCGGCCGAGCCCGTTGAGGGCGGTGGCGATCGCCTGCCCGGGAAAATTGAGCAGATGCCAGAGCGCGACCGTCCAGAGCAGGGCGGGAGAAATCGCGGGCGTTTCGGGGCCGAGCCAGAGACGCACCAGCGCCGGCACCCACGGCGTCAGCAGCAGGAGCGGCAGCATGAAGGCGCCGATGGTCACGAGCCACGACGCGCGAAACACGCGCCGGGCGAAATCTCCGTCGCCGCTGGCCGCCGCCTGCGCGTACGAAGGCCACGACGGCAGAAGCACCATGCTGTGCAGTTGGAGCGCCAGTCCGTAGAACCGCTGCAGCACGCCGACGCCCGCGATCGCCGCGGAGCCGGCGAAAAATCCGACGAGCATTGGGACCAGCGAAGTTGCGAAGATCGCTCCGACCTGCGGCAGCAGGAAAAGGCCGCTTTCCCGCCCCAGCCCACGAAGATCGGCGGCGGACCGCGCGCCGGGGCGGCAGATCCAGCCTTCACCCAGCAGGAGCAGCAGCCAGGTCGCGGCGTTGGCGCCCAGAGGCAGGATGGAGCCCATGGCCACGAAGCCCGGCAGGGAAAACTTCAGGCGGGCGGCCACGGCCACGCCCCCCAGTCCGGCCACGCTGGCCACGGCGGTGGCCAGGCCCGGCATCCACGTCGCGTGCAGCGCGGTGGCCACGCGCGGCGCGAGGCCGAGGGGAAGATTGACGGCGGCGGCGGCGGCCATGACCGCGAAGGCGGCGGGCAGCGACTGGCGGAGGGCTGGGTCGGAGACGCCCAGCCAGTCCGGCCAGCGGCCCCATCGGGCGAGAGGACCGGCCACGATCAGCACGCCGAGCGCACCGACCGCGAGCCAGCGCAACGCGCGGCGGGCGAGGGCGGCTGCCTCGCCCCGGCGGCCGGCGGCGGTCAGCGCGGTGAGCCGGTTCTGCACCGCGAATCCAATCCCGCAGTCGAGGATGCCGAGGCTCCAGAGCAGGCCGGTGAGCGCCAGCCAAAGCCCGGTGCCTTCGATCCCCAGCTGGCGCAGAACGAGGGGAAGCTGGACCAGTCCGCAGGCGGCGGTCACCACGCGGCCGGCAAGCAGCGCGCCCGCGCCCATGCCGATTTTTCTCCAGCGTCCCCGCGGCTGGCCATCGGTCGGAATGGAGTGGGTGCCCTCGGCCATTCCGCGGGAGGAAACGGCCCAACCGCGGCGAAGTCCACGCCGGACTGCGCGGGTTTGCGCGTATGGCGTTGCCGCGCCGAGTCCCACCGTGCGAGCCTGCGCGTCCATGGCAGAGGCGCCCCCGCCCATCTCCGTCGTTTCCGTGGTCTGGAACCACGGAGCGTTCCTCGATGCCTGCGCGGCCAGCGTGCTGGGGCAGGAGGGGCCGGCGTTTTCCTGGGTCGTGCTCGACAACGGCAGCGAGGATGACACCGCGGAGCGCCTCCGCGCCTGGGCGGCCAGGGACCGCCGCGTCGTGCCGGTGTTCTCGCCGGCCAATCTCCGCCAGACCGGCGGCCTGGTGCGGGCGCTCGAGGAGGTGCGCAGTCCCTTCGTCGCGCTGCTGGACGGCGACGACGTCGCCGCGCCCGGACGGCTGGCGCGGTCCCTCGCCTGGCTGGAGGAGGATCCGCGGCGCATCGGCCTCTACGGGGGTTGCGAGTTCATCGACACCGCGGGTGAGCCAATCCCTTCCTGGTTCATCGCGCAGGATGCCGGCGCGCTGCGGCGCATGGCGGAATTCGACATGCCGGCCGTGCACAGCACGAGCGCGTGGCGCACCGACTGGCTGCGGCAGCATGCGCCGCTGGCCTTGGGCACGGGACACGACTACGTCCTGCTTTTATACGCGCTGGAGTCCGGGGAAGTGGGACGTCTGCCGGAAGTCCTGGCGCGTTATCGCGTGCATGCGGGAGGCTACACGCAGCGGAAACGGCTCGCGCAGTATTCCACCGGCGCGGCAATCGGGCTCTGGCACGCCCAGCGTCGGGCTGGGAGGGAGGAACCGCTGGCCGGCTGGCTCGAATGGGCTGAGAGATGCAGCGGACAGGCACGGTCCGTCGGCGACATCCACTTTCTGGCGGCGCGCCAGGGATTGGAAAAGGGCCTCTCGCGGCTGGCGCTCTACCATGCGCGGCGCGCGCTCCGGCGCGGATCCTGGGCGGCGGCGGGGATCATCGGCCGCGTCCTGGCCAATCCATCCGCGGATTGGGCCAAGCTCTGGCCTGTGCTCCGCGGCGGATATCTGGCGGGAGCCCACGTCGATCGTTACGGGCGTTCGCGGGCTTGAGCGGGAGAGCGGCGCCTCCGCTCGCCCTCGGGTTGGTCCCGGACTGCCACCGCCGCCTGTGACCCTGTCCGGGACGATGACGGCGGTCGACCTCGAGGGCCGGCCGGGCCGGTCGAAGGGAACGGCTACGCTGACTGTCCGGCCTCACACCTCCGCGCCCTACCGTTGCAGCCAAGGCGCGACGCGGGACCACACCGCTTCGACGGAGATTTCCCGGATGCAATACGGCTCGGGGAAGCGGCAGGAATCGAAGCACGGCTTGTAGGGACAGGGCGCGCCCTCGATCCACGCGGCCTGGGGGTGCTGCGGGGAGAAAAGCTCGGGCAGCTGTGGTCCGAAGATCGTGAACGTCGGCACGCCGAGGAGCGCCGCGAGATGACCGGGCCCGGAGTCGTTCCCGATAAACCGCGCGGCGCCGGCGAGGGTGTCGAGCAGACGGTCCAGGTCGCGCAGGGAATCGTCGAGCATGACGACCTCCCAGCCTGCGGCGCGCAGGCGTTCGGCGAGCGCGGCGAAACGCTCGGCAGGCCAGAGGCGGACCGGATGGCCGGCGCCGGTGTGGATCACGACGCGGCGCGCGCTCGATTTTGGATTTTGGGTTTTGGGTTTTGGATTGTGAGTCCGGTCGATCGTCGAATCCGCAATCCGCGATCCAAAATCCAAAATCTCATTGGATTCCCAGCCGAGGGCGGAGGCGAGGGCGCGCCAGTGTTCGGCGCGATGCGGCCGCGTGGGTGGTGTCAGCGGCTCGGTGAGCAGAAGGCGGGAGCCGGCACGCGGAAAGCCGATCCGGCGCGGGGCGCCGGCGAGGGCGAGCAGCAGGTGATCGCGCGGATCGGGCCGGGCGGAAACGCCGATCGCAAAGGATCGTGCACGCAATTCGCGCCGCAACCGGGACAACTCGCGCCAGGGCCAGCGATGGAGGCGGTATTTGCCGGCGAAGGCCGTCCAGGGGGCGGTGAAGGCGACCAGTTCCACGTCCGGGGCGAAGCGCGCGAGCAGCGGCGCGGCGTGGGGCTTCGCGACCAGCGTGACGCGCATGCGGGCGGCGGCCTGGTGCAGGAAGGGAAGCGCAAGGGCGAGATCGCCGAGGCCCCAGAGCTCGGTGACGAGCAGGCGGGGCGGGCCGGGATCTTGCGAAGGTTTTGCCAAGCGCGCTGAGTTAAGTTCTGAATCGCGCGCATGACAAGCCGCACCCCCGACCCGGTCCGGACGCCCGCCGGCACGGCCGGGGCGAGCGGCTCGGGGCTGCCGGCCCTCGCGGCGGCGCTCGCCGGAGCCGTGGTGTTCCAGTTCTACGGGAATGCGAACCACGGCTACATCGACACCTCGTCGCTGTTCCGCTGGTGGACCTACCAGTGGGTGAATCCCGGATCGGAGACCGAGCACGGATGGCTGATCCTCGGCCTGTCCGCCTGGCTTTTCTGGCGCAACCTGCGGCTCGCGGATCGCGATGGGAAGCCGGATGAGGAACCCGCGTCGCGGAACCTGCGGCTCGCCGGCCTGGCGCTTGTCGGAGGGCTCGGGCTGCACTTGCTGGGCTTCGCCGTTCAGCAGGCGCGGCTCTCGATCGTCGCGCTCCTGGTCTTCTCCTGGGGCGTGCTCGCGCTGGCGGGCGGGCGACGCTGGCGGCGCGCAGGATTCTTCCCGCTCGCCTTCATGGTCTTCGCCATCCCGCTGAACGTCCTCGATTCGATCGGATTCTGGCTGCAGCTCGGGGTCATCAAGGCCAGCGCTGCCCTCGCGCACGCCGCGGGCATCGGCGTGCTGCGCAACGGCACCCAGCTCCTCGCGCCGGATGGACGCTACCAGTACGACGTCGTGGCCGCCTGCTCCGGTGTGCGCTCGCTCGTGGCGCTGGCGGCGCTCGCGCTGCTGGTGGGCTGGCTCAACTTTCGTCCCTCGTGGCTGCGGGCGATGATCTTCCTGCTGTGCTTTCCCCTCGTGTACCTGGGAAATGTCGCGCGGATCACGTCGATCGTCTTCGCCGCTCAGTGGGGCGGCCAGGCCTGGGGCGACTGGGTGCACGAATGGCTGGGCTTCATCGTCTTCGCGATCGTCCTCGGGGGACTGCTGCTGGCGGTCTCGGTCCTGCGTCGCGTGGTACCGGCGCGCTGGCAGCGGGAGGACGCCGACGATTTCTTTCCCGCCCGGAAACGGGAATCCGTCACGCCGCTGGCGCCGGCACGGACTGCCGGGCTGGGAGTGGCGGTGGTGCTGCTCGCGGCGGTCGAGATGCTGGGCCTTGCCCGACTGGCGGCGCTGCCGCCGGGTGGCGCGGCGGGCGTGCGGCTGACGGCCGATGGACGGAATCCGGTGGAGTTGCCGACTTTTCTCGGCACGCAGTGGATCGGCCGGGAGTCGGAGGTGACGGCGGTCGAGCGCAGCATCCTGCCGCCCGACACCGGCTTCTCGCGGAAACTCTATGTCCCGCTCGATTCCCCGTCGCGGCCGGTGTTCCTGTCCATCGTGCTGAGCGGCCGCGACCGGACCTCGATCCACCGTCCGGAGCTCTGCCTCGTGGGCCAGGGCTGGACGATCGACGACTCAATCCGGCAGACGTTCAAGTCCCCGCTGGCGCCGGGAGGGGAGTTTTCCGCGACCCTGTTGCGGGTGCGACGCGAGGCCGCGACCGCGCATGGACGGGTCAGCGTGCCGCAGCTCGTGGCCTACTGGTTCGTGGGCAGCGACGCGATCGTCGCGAGCCACTGGCAGCGTTTCGCGCACGACGCCTGGAACCGCGTCGCGCACCTGCGCGCCGATCGGTGGGCCTATGTCCTGATGCAGACCGACGCCACCGACGGCGAAGCGGCCGCGCTCGCGCGCCTGCAGGCCGTGCTGGACCGGACGCTGCCGGCCTTTGCGAAGGATGAAGGAAGAAGGATGAATTAGGAAATCGCCTCCGGGATCGCGGGTCCCGGGCTTTCCTAATCCTTCCTTCGTCCTTCTTCCTTTTGCGGCGCAACGAAGGCTTGAGGTTTATCCCGTCGCGCTTAGCTTGCCGCTCCTTGACGTCAGGAAGCGCAGCCGACTTCGCCTTGCTGATCGCCGAGAGCGACCCGATGGACTGGTCGCTCGCGGTGGCGCTTGTCTTGGGAGGAGGACTCGGGTTCCTCGTCGTCTGGGGCCTTACGCGTCAGTCCCGCCGGGTCGCGCGGGAGCAGGCGGCCGAGCTGATGGAGGTGGCGCGCCGCGAGGCCGCCGTCGCGGCGGAGGAAATCAAGCAGAAGGCCGAGGCCGAGATCCAGGAGCGCCGCGCCGAGGTCAACCGTGAGTTCGACCGGCGCGAGATCGAGTCGGACGTGAAGCTGCGCGAGATCCGTTCGCACGAGGAATCGCTGGCGCTGCTGGATTTCCAGTTCGAGCAGAAGCAGGAGAAGCTCGCCCGCGAAAACGCCGCGGTGAAGCAGGCGCGCGACGCGATCCGGGCGCTGTCCAAGGATGTCCGCCGCCGCCTCGAGGGCGCGGCGCACATGGACGGCGAGGAGATCAAGCAGGCCCTGCGCGAGGAGGTGATGGTGGAGTGCCAGGACGAGCTGCGCCTGCTGCGGCACGAGACGCTCGAGCGCTCCGAGCAGGAGATCCAGAACGAGGCGAAGCGGATCCTCATCGCCGCGATGCAGCGCCTTTCCAGCAAGCCGAACAACGACGTCACGGCGACCATCGTCCACCTCCCCAGCGAGGAGATGAAGGGCCGCATCATCGGCCGCGAGGGCCGCAACATCAAGGCGTTCGAGGCCGCCACCGGCGTCACGCTGCTGATCGACGAGTCGCCGCAGCTGGTGCTCATCTCGTCCTTCGATCCCGTCCGCCGCGAGGTGGCGCGCGTCGCGCTCGAGGCGCTGGTCAAGGACGGGCGCATCCATCCGGCGACGATCGAGGAATTCGTCAAGCGCGCGCAGGAGGAGATCGACCTGACGACGGAGCAGGCCGGCGAGGCGGCGGTGCAGAAGCTCGGCGTCAACGGCCTCCACCGCGAAGTCATCAAGCTCCTCGGCCGGCTCAAGTATCGGTTTTCCTATACGCAGAACGTCCTCGACCACTCCGTCGAGGTCGGCTTCCTCGCCTCGATGCTCGCGAGCGAGCTGGGCCTCGATCCCAACCTGGCGAAGCGCGCCGGCCTCCTCCACGACATCGGCAAGGCGATCGAGGGCGAGTACGAGGGCAGCCACGCGCACATCGGCGCCGAGTTCGTCAAGCGCCACGGCGAGACCGGCATCGTGGTCAACGCCGTGGCCGCGCACCACGAGGAGGTGAAGCCCGAGACGGTCTACGCCGGCCTGGTGATCCTCGCCGACACCGTCTCGGCCGTCCGCCCGGGCGCGCGCGCCGAGTCGATGACGAGCTACCTGCAGCGCCTCGAGCGCCTCGAGAAGCTGGCGCTGACGCTCGACGGCGTGCAGCAGGCCTTCGCGATCCAGGCCGGGCGCGAGATCCGCGTGGTCGTTTCGCCGCAGCAGGTCTCCGACGACCGCGCGCGGGAGATCGCCAAGGAGCTCCGCCGGCGGATCGAGGACGAGCTGCAGTACCCGAGCACGATCAAGATCACGGTCATCCGCGAGAGCCGCTTCACGGAGACGGCAACTTGACGGAAGGAGCGAGTGGTGGGTAGCGGGTAGCGAGCATTGCGCAAAAAGAGCCCCCGCATTTCTACTCGCTACCCGCTACTCACTACCCACTACTTTTTTCCAGTATGTCCGATCCGAAGCTTCTCGAGACCTTTCCCAATCCCGCGCCGCAGCGCGACTACGTGATCGAGCACACGCACCATGAGTTCACGTCGCTGTGTCCGATGACGGGCCATCCGGATTTCGCGCACATCACGGTGCGCTACGTGGCGGACCGGAAGTGCGTCGAGCTGAAGTCGCTGAAGCTCTATTTCCACGCCTACCGCAACGAGGGCATCTTCTTCGAGGCGGTGACCAACCGGATCTGCGACGACCTGGGCGCGGCGCTCAAGCCGCGGAGCCTCACGATCATCGCCGACTGGAAGGCGCGCGGCGGATTCACGTCGCGGATCACGGCGGACTGGCGGCCGGCACGGCGGAACAGGTAACACCTTTGCGGGCGGCGTGGGGCCGGCGGCGGCCTGCCGAGCCTCGGAGGGTGGCCACGAAAAGGCACGAAGTGGCCGTCCCCCTGCGTCGGGAATCTCCATTGCGCCTCCTATAGGCGCGCTGAAAGCTCAGCCGCGGCCACCAGCCCTTCGTGCCTTTTCGTGGCCGCCTCCGAAATCCGTGGCTTCCCTTTGGGACGGATTGGGATGGGGAATGATGATGGAAATGCGCGCCCGATTTTCCCGTTCGGTTCCTCGGCCGGCGGCTGTTGATCCCGGACCGCATCAGGCTTGGAAAGCGCCGCCAAAAATGCATTTTGGCCGTTCGTCCCCTCAACTGCCCGCCTCCCACTTCCCATGAAACTCCGCCTGCTCGTGGTTTCCCTCTTTGTCGCCGCCGCGGCCCACGCCGCTGATTCCGTTCCGCTCTTCAATGCTGTTCTCAGCATGGGCAAGACCCATCGCTTCGTGCTGGCCCAGCCCGACGGCAAGGCCAGCGACTGGCTGAACCTGGGCGACACCTTCCAGGGTTACACGATCAAGGCCTTCGATCCGGCGACCAGCACGCTCGACCTCGAGCGCGACGGGAAGACGGTCCAGGTGAAGCTCGTGGGCGACGCCGCCACGATGAACGCTCCGCTGCCGACCAAGGCCACGATCGCGGACGCCCAGGCGCTGCTGAACAAGATGCATTTCGAGGAAATGATCGCCAAGGCGCTGGAGGGCCAGAAGAAGGCGATGGCCTCGATGGTCGACCAGATGGCCGCGCAGTCGGGTCGATCGAACGTGAACAAGGAGGACATGGTCGCCTTCCAGGGCAAGATGATGGACGAGATCATGGCGGCGATGAACCCGAGCGAGATGAAGGACGACGTCGCCAAGATCTACAGCGACGTCTTCACCAAGGACGAACTGGCCGGCCTGTCCGATTTCTACAGCACGCCGGCCGGCGAGGCGCTGACCGCGAAACAGGGCGAGATCCAGCAGAAGATGCAGGCGCTGATGATGCCGCGCATGATGGCGGCCATGCCGAAAATCCGGCAGATGGCGCAGGACTTCGCCGCGCAGCAGAAGGCCAAGGCGGCCGCCGCGGCCGCGCCCGCGGCGCCCTGAGCGGGCGCCGTGCTAGGGATTCAGCGCCGCGACCAGCTCGGCGTGCAGTTCCTTCGTACCCGCGGCGATGGTTGAGTCGGCGGGATACGCCTTCCCGCCCGACCAGCTGCTGATCGTCCCTCCGGCGCCGCGGATCACGGGCACGACGGCGGCGATGTCCCACGGGTTCATGATCGGGTCGAGGCAGATGTCGGCCCAGCCGGCCGCGACCAGGAGATAGCCGTAGCAATCTCCCCAGGTGCGGACGAGCTTCGCCCGCCGGGCGAGGCGGTCGTAGGCGGCGCCGTCGCGGTGGCGTGCGGGATTGAAGGGGTCGCTTGTGAGCAGCGTGGCGTCCTCGACGCGGGTGACCGGGCGGCAGCGCACGGGCCGGCCGTTGAGGGTGGTCGTCCGGCCGTCGCCCAGCATCAGCTGGTGCAGCACGGGCTGGTGGATGCAGCCGAGCACCGGCTCGCCGCGATGGAGCAGGGCGATGAGCGTGCCCCAGAGCGGCACGCCGGTGATGAAGCTTTTCGTCCCGTCGATGGGATCGAGGACCCAGACCCATTCGGCGTCGGGACGGTCCGGACCCAGCTCCTCGCCGATGATCCCGTGGGCGGGAAACTGCTTCGCGATGAGCGTCCGCAGCAGCTCCTCCGCGCCGCGGTCCGCCAGCGTGACCGGAGTCTGGTCGGCCTTGGTCTCGACGGCCAGGCCGGGGCGGCCGAAAAGCGGGCGGATGAAATCCCCGCTCCGGTCGGCGAGCTCGAGCATGAACGCGCGGTAAGGCTCCAGATCCACGGGCGAAAAATTGCCCGCGGAAGACACGGAATACACGAAAAAAGGAATTTAGTTTTCCGGCTTCTGTGTTTTCCGTGTCTTCCGTGGGCAACTCCTGGACCGGGCAGCCGATTTTCTTCATCGATTTCGAGGGCAGCTCCGCGTCCGGCATCCTGGAGTACGGCGTCGTCACGCTGGTGGCGGGACAAGTCACGGAGGCGCGGACGCGGCTGTGCCGGCCGACCGGCCGGGTGCGGCCGCAGGACAGCGCCGTGCACGGGCTGGAGGAGCGGACGCTTTCCCCGCATGCGCCGTTCGCGGACGACTGGGAATACTTTGCCGGCCTGCGCGAGCGCGGCCCGCTGGCGGCGCATTATGCCGGCGTGGAGAACGCGCTGCTGAAATCCGTTTGGCCGTATCCCCGCGCCTCGCCCGACTTCGCGCGCCCCGGTGAGAGCGTGATCGACTGGGGCCCCTGGATCGACTCGGCCCGGCTCTACGCGCAGTTCTATCCGGCGCTCGGCTCCGGCCAGCTGGAATCGCTGGTCGGCGCCTGCGGCCTGCAGGGACAGCTCGACGAACTGGCGCGGCGGCATTGTCCCGCGGATCGCCGCGGTTATCACGCCGCGCTCTACGATGCGCTGGCGGGCGCGCTGCTGCTCTCGGCCCTGGCGGCGGATGCGACGCTCGCCGGCTTGAGCATCATGCAGCTGCTCGCTTTCAGCACGCTCGATCCCCGGAAGCGGGATGCCCTGGCGCAGGACGAATTGTTCTAGGTTCGCCCGCCGCTCGCCCGCATTTCCCGGCCTCAGGGCCCAAGGTGGGGAAAACGGCGCAGCAACTCGGCGAGTCCGGCCAGGAACGTCTCGTAGGCCGCCTTGAGCCCGCTGACCCGCTGGTCCAGCGGCAATTCGTCCCAGTGGTGTTCGAGCTGGTCGAGGTGGTGGGCGC
The DNA here is from genome assembly GCA_035549095.1 of Lacunisphaera sp. Classification (GTDB taxonomy): domain Bacteria; phylum Verrucomicrobiota; class Verrucomicrobiia; order Opitutales; family Opitutaceae; genus Lacunisphaera. Next base: position 16,372 of record DASZRV010000050.1, read on the forward strand.
TGATGCTGAAGCCGAAACTCGCGACCGCCCCGCGCAGCTTGTGCAATTCGTGGATCGCTTCCTTCGATCCGATGGTCCCGGCGGTGGACTGCATCGCGGCCAGCCGCGGGGCGACGTCCGTCCGCAGCGCGGCAATCATCGTGCGATCCATTTCCTGGTCAGAGGAATCCCCGTCGGCAAACCACTGGTCCGCCAATCTCGTGTCGAGAACGGGAAGGGGTGAATCCACGCTCTCATCCAACGGCCGGCGGGCTTTTGATTCCAGCCCCAATTTATTGCGGATTTTGGATTGCGGAGCGCGGATTGGGCGGACCGCTCGCGCCGCCGGCGGAGACGGCGGCGGCTAGCGCAGGTTCAGCACGTATCGCCAGGTGTAGCGCGATTTCCGCAACTGGTATTGCGGCAAGGTGTCCGGCCCGCAGCTCGCGGTGCCGAGTCCGCGGTGAGCGGCGTCGAGATAGAGCAGCGTCTCGCGGCGTGGCGAGAGATCGGTCGTGTGGCGGGCGGCGTACAGGTCCTCGGCGGACAGGTGCGTGGCGTTGAATTCCAGCGTCGGGACGCCCTGGATCCGGAGCGTAGCGCCGCGGGCATTGGACAATTCGAGCCAGCGCACGTCGGTGTGATGGCCGAACTCCTGCGGCATCACGTAGGGGACGTACTCGGAGGCGACGGTTCCGCTCCAGATGCCGATCAGCTCCGCGGACTTCCGATCGGGATAGTTTTCGCGCGGTCCCCGTCCGAAATAGCGGAGGGCCTCGAAGCCGGGCGCTAGGTCGAGACGCACGCCGATCCGCGGCAGGTCGATCATGTCGGCGGCGCCGAGGCTCACGACGTTGTCGACGGCGAGCGCGCCGTCGGCCCCGAGCGTGTAGCGATGGACGTGGACGCAGTCGCGCCAGCGTCCGCGCCCGGTGGCGGCGTGGCACAGCTCGACGGTGACCGAGCCGTCCGGTCCGGGCCGCCACGCGAAGCCCTCGCAGCGGTGCTGGAGCCGGTCCAGGCCGAGCGCCTGCCAGCGGCCGAGGGCCTTGTGCCGCTGGTTGGCCCAGAGTTTGATTCCATCGTTGTCGATCGCGCCGCGCCACAGCTGCACCAGCGGCCCGCGCTGGAGGAATTCGCGGCCGCTGCGCCGGAGCGAGACAAGCAGTCCGGTCGTGCGGTCGAACTCGGCGCGCATGTCGCCCGCGGCCAGGACAACGCCGGCGAGCGTTTCCCGGGCACGGGCGGAAGCGGCGTTCCGGACCGCGGCGGGAACCGTCCGCCGGCGCACGGGAAGCGCGAGCTGCTGCCAGGCGATCTCGTGCCCGCGGGCGGCCCAGGACTGGTCGTGGCGGGTGAAAAAGCGGACCACGATGTGACCCTCGACGCCGGCCGGCAGCGCGCCGAGCGGCAGCGAAACCTCCTTGGCGGCCCCGGGAGGGAGATCGAGCCGCGGCAGCGCGCCGCGCTTTTTCACCACGCCGTCGAGCTGCAGCTCCCACGTGCCGCGCAGCCAGCCGAGGCCGGTGAAATCCTGCTCGTTGCGGATGCGGATGCGGCCGCGCGCGAGATTCACGGGCTCGACCGCGACGGGCTGCGCGAGCTGCTTGTGCTCCCACATTGCCGGATGCGGCGTGCGGTCAGGCCAGACGAGGCCGTCGCAGACGAAGTTGGCGTCGTTCGGCGTGTCGCCGAAGTCGCCGCCGTAGGCCCAGAATTCGCGGCCGTCCGCGGTGCGCTGCCGGATGCCATGGTCGCACCATTCCCAGATGAACCCGCCCTGCAGGCCCGGCAGGGACTTGAAGAGGGCGAAATAGTCGGCGAGCGAGCCGTTGCTGTTGCCCATCGCGTGGGAGTACTCGCACGGGATGACGGGACGGTCGAGCGGGTGCAGCGGCAGGGGAACCGGCGGCAGCGGACGGCGGACGCCTTTCAGGTGCTCGGAAAGCGCCGCGGCGCCGGCGAGGACGACAGGATCGAGCTGGGTGGCCGCGTTTTTCGGCGCGTGTCTCGCGGCGAACGCGCCCCAGGCCTCGAGGTCGGCGAGCCTGGGGTACATCGGGCAGATGATGTCGGTCGCGCGGCTGCCGTGCGCGAAGGTGAGCTTGCCCTGGAATTTCGAGATGGCCCCCTCGTAGTGGAGGGGACGGGAATCGTCGTACCCGCGGATCCAGCCCGCCGCGGCATCGTGGCCCGGGCCGTAGCCGCTCTCGTTGCCGAGCGACCAGAGGATGATCGCGGGATGGTTCTTGTCGCGCACGACCATGCGCATCGCCCGGTCGAGCCAGGGCGTGGCGTAGCGGAGATGGTCGCAAAGCTGGGCGTGGAAGTCGTGCGACTCCAGGTTCATCTCGTCGATCACGTATAGCCCGTGTTCGTCGCAGAGCTCGAGCCAGTGCGGATCGTCGGGATAATGCGAGCAGCGCACCGCGTTGAAGTTGAAGCGCTTCATCGTGACGACATCCTGCAGCATCGTCGCGCGGGGCACGGCCTTGCCGCGCGTCTCGTGATGCTCGTGGCGGTTGACGCCCTTGATCAGCACGCGGCGGCCGTTGATGAGGAGATTGCGGCCCTTCACCTCGACGCGCCGGAAGCCCGCGCGGATCGCGGTGTGGGAGTCGCCGTCGGGCGTGCGCAGGGTCACCAGCAGCGTGTAGAGGTGCGGCTGCTCCGCCGACCAGAGACGGAGGCGCGCCTCCAGCACGGACGCCCGGAAGAACGCCTTCATCCGGAAGTGATCATGGATCTGGCGCCGGCTCGACACCTTCTGGCGCAGCGGCCGAGCGAGGACGGCGCGGCCCGAGGGATCGAACAACCGGGCTTCCACCGTGCAGCCGTCGTGGAGCTTGCCGCCGTAGCCCACGCTGACGGTGAGATCGAATTCGGCGCGCGTGCAGCCCTCATCGAGCCGCGGCTTGAAAAATATGTCGGCGAGAAAGGTCTGCGGCGTCGCATAGACAAACACCTCGCGGTGCAGGCCGGCCAGCCACCACATGTCCTGGTCCTCGATGAACGTGGCGTCGCTCCACTTGATCACGACCGCGATGAGTTCGTTTTCCCGACCGAATTGCACGGCGGCGGTGAGGTCGAACTCCGCCGGCAGGCGGGAATCCTTGCTCAATCCGACTGCCACGCCGTTGAGATAAACGCAGAGGACGCTGTCGGCGCTGCCGAAGTGGATGACGACGCGGCGACCGCGCCAGGCCGCGGGCACCGAAAAGCGGCGGCGATAGATGCCGGTGGGATTGGCCGAAGGCACGTGGGGCGGCTCCTCGGGGAACGGCATCTGGACATTGGTGTAGTGGGGCCGGCCGTGTCCCTGCAGGTCCCAGCTTCCCGGCACCTCGATCGGCGTCGCGGGCGGCGCGCCGGTGGTGTCGCCGGCGAGCCACCGCGCCGCCGTGCGCGGGTCGGGCGCGAGCTGGAAGCTCCATTGGCCGTCGAGGGAACGCCACCAGGGCGATTTCGAACGGTCGCGCGCGCGGGCGCCGCGGGCGGTGGGGAACGAGTCGAAGGTGGCCCGCGGCGGCAGCTTGTTCAGCGACGTGAGCTCGGGATTTTCCCACGGGACGATGAGGCCGAGGTCGTGCAGCATTTGCGGTTGAGCAAAGGCGCCGTCCCTCCCCGGCGACAAGCGATTTCGGGGCGCGCGGAGGAGGCGGATCCGTCGGAAGAGCGCCTGCCAGACTGGCACCCCGAAGGTGACACTTTGGCCGCGGTTGGCACAGCCGCCGGCGAACCTCCCCGGGGCGCTGGCGTGGCGCGAAGTTTGCGATAGACTGCGGCACCATGGACTCCGCCAAACTCACCGTCATGTCGCGTCAGGCCATCACGGACGCGCAGGGCATCGCCCGCCGCCTCCAGCACAACGAGGTGGACACGTGGCACGTCCTCTCCGCGCTGCTCACGCAGGAGAACGGCATCGTGCCCGGACTGCTCGACAAGCTCGCGATCACCCCGAGCGCCGTGCAACTGGCGGTGGAGCGCGAGCTCGAGCGGCTGCCGAAGGTTTCGGGCAGCGTGGACACGTCGAAGATTTACGTCACCCAGTCGGTCAACGAGGCGATCACGCGGGCGGAGGACGAGGCGAAGTCGCTCAAGGACGAGTACGTCTCGGTCGAGCACCTGTTCCTCGGCCTCGTGGAGGCGGGGAAGCCCGAGGCGCTGAAGAAGCTGTTCAAGAGCTTCGGCCTCGACCGCGCGAAGGTCCTGAAGGCGTTGAAGGAAATCCGCGGCAGCCAGCGCGTCACGACCGACAACCCCGAGGCGACCTACCAGGCGCTGGAGAAATACGGCGTCGATCTCGTGGCGCAGGCGCGGAAGGGCAAGATGGATCCCGTGATCGGCCGCGACGAGGAGATCCGCCGGACGATCCGGATCCTTTCGCGCAAGACGAAGAACAACCCCGTGCTCATCGGCGAGCCCGGCGTGGGCAAGACCGCGATCGTCGAGGGCCTGGCGCAGCGGATCCTGCGGGGCGACGTCCCGGAGGGGCTGAAGGACAAGGTGATCTTCGCCCTGGACATGGGCGCGCTCGTCGCCGGCGCGAAGTACCGCGGCGAGTTCGAGGAGCGCCTCAAGGCCGTGCTGGCGGAGATCCGCCAGAGCGAGGGCCGGATCATCCTTTTCATCGACGAGCTCCACGTGATCGTCGGCGCCGGCAAGACGGAGGGCGCGATGGACGCCGGCAACCTGCTCAAGCCGATGCTGGCGCGCGGGGACCTGCATTGCATCGGGGCCACGACCCTCGACGAGTACCGCCAGCACATCGAGAAGGACGCGGCGCTCGAGCGCCGGTTCCAGCCGGTGATCGTGGACCAGCCGACGGTGGAGGATGCGCTCTCGATCCTGCGCGGCATCAAGGAACGCTTTGAGCTGCATCACGGCGTGCGCATCCAGGACAACGCGCTCGTGAGCGCGGTGACGCTTTCCAACCGCTACATCACCGACCGCTTCCTGCCGGACAAGGCGATCGACCTCATGGACGAGGCCTGCGCGATGATCCGCACCGAGATGGACTCGATGCCACAGGAGCTCGACGAACTCACGCGCCGCGTGCTGCGGCTGGAGATCGAGGAGACGGCGCTGATGAAGGAGAAGGACGCGTCGAGCGCCCGCCGGCTCGAGGCGCTGCGCCAGGAACTCGCGAGCGCGCGCGAGCAGGCGAAGGGCCTCAAGCTGCACTGGGAAAAGGAAAAGGCGTCCGTCGACAAGACCCGCAAGCTGCGCGAGACCCTCGAGGCCGCGCGGCTCGAGATGGAAAAGGCCGAGCGCGCCTACGACCTGAACAAGGTGGCGGAGCTCCGGCACGGCAAGATCCCGCAGCTGGAGGCCGAGCTGAAGAAACTCGAGAAGGCGGGCAACACCACGACCCTGTTCAAGGAGGAGGTTTCGCCCGAGGAAATCGCGGAGGTGGTGGCGCGCTGGACCGGCGTGCCTGTGACGCGCCTGGTCGAAGGCGAGAAGGAGAAGCTCCTTCGCCTCGACACCGTGCTGCACGAACGCGTGGTGGGGCAGGACGAGGCGGTCACGCTCGTGACCGAGGCGATCCTGCGCGCGCGCAGCGGCATCAAGGATCCGCGGCGGCCGGTCGGCAGCTTCCTGTTCCTCGGCCCGACGGGCGTCGGCAAGACCGAACTGGCGAAGGCGCTGGCCGAGACCCTTTTCGACACCGAGGCTGCGATGGTGCGCATCGACATGTCGGAATACATGGAGCCGATTTCCGTAAACCGGCTCATCGGAGCGCCGCCGGGCTACGTTGGCTACGAGGAAGGTGGCCAACTCACCGAGGCCGTCCGCCGGAAACCGTATGCGGTCATTCTCTTCGACGAGATCGAAAAGGCCCACCACGACGTATTCAACGCACTTCTCCAGGTGCTGGACGACGGCCGTTTAACAGATGGGCAGGGGCGGACCGTCGATTTCAAGAACACGGTCATTATCATGACCTCGAATATCGGTTCCCGATACCTGCTCGATGGCGTGCAGGGCGACGCCATACCCGACAGCGTGAGAGAGAGCGTCATGGCGGAGCTCCGCAAATCGTTTCGGCCCGAATTTTTGAATCGGATCGACGAGACGATTCTCTTCAAGCCGCTCACGCTCGAAGAAATCACCAAGATCGTAGACCTGCTTCTGATCGACCTCAACAAGCGACTGGCTGACCGCCGTGTCACGGTGAAGCTCGATAAGAAGGCGCATGAGTGGGCGGCGGAAAAGGGGTATGACCCGGTTTTCGGGGCTCGTCCTCTGAAGCGATTCCTTCAGCGCAACATCGAGACGAAGCTCGCGCGTGCCCTCATTTCTGGGGAGATCGCTGAGGGCAGCACCGTCACGTTCCATGTGAAGGACGACGAATTGGTCGTCGAACACGCTGCCGTTGCAGTGTAAACGTCCGAACGCGACGAAGCCCGCTCGCCTGGAGCGGGCTCCGTCCCCCGATCCATTCCGTTAGAAGAGATCCAACTGCGCGGAGTCCTCGTCGGGCTCGCCGCCAGATTCGTGTCGTGTCACAAGCACCGCTTCGGGCTCGTCCTCGTCGTCGTCCCGCCAGTCCGGCGACGGCGGCAAATCGAGCGCGAATTCGCCCGTTAGCGCAGGCAATGCGAACGGCGTCTCGATCTCCGGTCGTGGGGGCAGCTCGAAATACGCGCTCACTCCGATGAAGAGACCGGGCGGTCGTTGCGTGTGGTCGCCCGTTGCAATGCGGCGGACGTAGGCGAGCATTGCCCGCTGGGTCGCCAGCGACTTCGCGCACGCCTCAGCGGTCCACGCCGTTCCGTTGGGCGCGGGCTGAAACCGCCGGTCGCTGTCGATGAGACTGAGCAGCCGAAACGCGCCGCACCACAGGGCTACGCGCTCGTCCGCCGGTGCGAACAACGCGGCCTGCACGGCGGCGGATGCGCGCCCACTAACATGGATGAAGTTGCCGAGGCCGTCCGACTCCGCGCGGGGAGCACGAGCGAGCTGCGCCAACAGCGTGCGCCGGTCGCGGTCGTCCGCTTCCGCCAGTTTTTCAAGAAACTCAGCGGGAATGTCCACGACTGCCGCCGGACCGGTCCCGAAGTGTCCCGCGAGCGAACGATAACCAGTCGGCGAGATGGGAAAGTAGCCGCGCTCCTGCGCGTGAAGAGAACCGCCGAAGCGGGATGATTGGAAACCAACGGGACGGCCCCGCACGGTGAAGACATGAACAGGCGAATCAGTGTCGGACATCGGAGTTGCTTTCGTTGCGCCCCAACGAGGGCGCTCGTGGCGGGCCGCGCCACGCGGACCCCATCCGAGCCGAACCGTTAAATCGGCCGCCCCGGAGGGATGCCGACGATCAGCGGCGAGGGTCAAGGTGGAGCGCAGCGGAGCGAGCAATACCTTGAGGCGTGGACAGGCGGAGGCGTTTGCGCCGCAGCCTCGCCCGCCGGACGCCGCCGCTACAATGAGGCAGCCCTTCGGGGACAGGCTTTGCTGACTTCGCTTGGGCGCGAGCGGCGCAACGAGAGCGAGCGGGAAAGCCCAGCGGCGTTTGAGCGTTCTGCCGGGCTAGGAATCTCTAATCGAGCCTCGGGCCTTGGCGGAGCGGCCCGCAGAACGATCGGAGGGAAGAGTCGGCGCCAGCGAAGCGCCAGAAGGAGGGCGGTGTCGCGCCGCGCGATCCTGCCTCGGTGCCGTTGCGGCTCCGTGGCAGAGCCCGACCGACGAGCGCAGCCAGCCGTCTCTGACCGAAGGGAGGGCGAAGGGCTGCGGAGCGCGCTGGATGGCCCAGGAGCGAGCGCAGAGCGCTCAACACGATTGGCGGGGCGTTGCGGGGTGTCCCCGCTAGAATGGGGAGGACGAGACTCGGGCTCGACCGCGGGGAAAGGCCTTTCCCCGATGACCGTCGTCCGAACATCGATTGCCCTGCTAAACCGGAACCGTATTCTCCCCGCACCCTATGCCCCGTTTGCGGAAAACCAAACTGAACCGCATCGCGAAACGCGACGTGCCCGATACGTTTCACCGGGAGGTGAGTCGCGCGCTGAGTGTGTATAGCGTGGCCCTCGGCCGGATGACGAATGGCGACGGCGAGACATTTCATGTGTTCGGCTCGGGATCGCTCGTGGTGCGAGACGGCGTGCATGGCGTCCTCACGGCCTACCACTGCCTGCATTCTCCGGAGCACGATGTGAAACTCGGCAACACCGGCCCGGATCGAATTTACTTCATCAGTCAGAACGGAAAAATTCCGCACGCGGCTCAGCACGAACTGCGAGAACACGCGCTCGGGATTCCGCAGCGCAGGTCCTCAGGCCCCGACCTAGCCTTCATCGAAATTCCACCCGGACCGACGCTCTCGGCGTTGAAAGCCATCGGCTCATTCCGCCGGCTCAATCGGGACGTAAGGGAACTGCGCGCTAAGTTTTGCGTCGAGCGGATGTATATTGCGAACCTGGGCTACCCGGAATTTCGGAACGAAGAATTTAAGCGCACGAAGAAGGAAGTGCACGCGAACGTCACGCTGATGGCTGGCGCCGGCTCCCTTCGCTGGGAGGATCTCAGTCGCCGCGGCGCCTGGGATTACATCCGCTGTCCGGTTGATTTTCGCGCCTATCCGCATTTGCACCGCGATTACAAGGGGATGAGCGGCGGGGGCATTTGGGCGGTGCTGTTCGCGCAGGAACAGGGAGAGTTTGTAATCAAGGACTACGCCTTGCTCGGCGTGACGTTTTATCAGACCCCGCTGCGTTACGGCCGGCGTTTCTTGCGCGGGCACTTTGTGGATTCGATCCATGAGCGGGCGTGGCGCAACTGGCGGCGCTAGGCGACGCGCTTGCCTCCGCATGAGGGCTCCCTTCTGATCGTGTATGGTCTTCGATAAACTAAAAGAACTGGAAGCAGCGCGCGCCAAGGTCGCGGCACTTGAACAGGCAGTGGCTGCAGACCTCCGCGCCGAACTCGCCGGGTTGCCGGCCCGATATGGTTTCGAGAACGTGCAGGCGTTTCTTAAGGCCGTGCGCACCGCTGGTGGGTCGCGCCGGGGAAGGCGGGCGGCGACGCCCTCCGCGAAACGTGGCCCGCGGCGCAAGCGGGCGACCGTGACCGACGCCACGCGCGCGGAGGTCAAGAAGCTCGTCGAAGAGGGAAAGACGGGCGGCGAAATCGCGAAGGCCGTGGGCGTCTCGCTGCCCACGGTGCAGAATATCAAGAAGTCGCTCGGCCTCGTGAAGAAGCGGAAGTAGGGCGACGAGGCGAGCGGCGAAAGCCTCCTAAAGGAGGCCCGCCGCACGGAAGGAGTAGTAGCCGAGGCCCTGCGGATCGGCCTTCACGTCTCCCACGATGACGTGGTCGTTGAGAGCGATGTCGATGATTTTGGCGGCCTCACGAAGCGTCCGAGTGATTTGCACATCGGCGGCGCTCGGTGCCGGGTCGCCGGAGGGATGATTGTGAGCGACCACCAAGGCCGTAGCGCCTGCAAGGATGGCCCCGCGAAATACTTCTCGGGGTGCGGCCAACGTAGAGATCGCCGTGCCCAACGTGATCATGTGGCGAGCGAGCGGGTGATTCTTGCGGTCGAGATAAACGCAGTAGAAGGCCTCTTGCACCGGATTCTCTTCGAAGGCGGAGCGGAGGTAGGCCACAATTTTTTCCGGCCGGTCGAGTTGAATCTCTTCGCCGAGGGAGATGAGGTTGTAGACAAGTTTCGCTTCATAAACGCGCATGGTGAGCGCTCGCGCGAGCCGCGTTTCCCTACTCAACGTTGTGTCGAGTGATCGCGGGTGCTGCCCGTTTGAGCGCCCGCTCGGGATGGGCGAAAGTCAAAGCGCTGGATGGAGCGCCGAGGCGGCGGATTTATCCGCAACGAGGGGGAAGCGGAATGTTTGCGCGGGGTGGAGATCGCTCAGCGATACTACCTTGACCGCCCATAAAATGGGGCGCTACCGGACGGGGCAGAGCTAGAAGAATTCGAGCGAAGCGAGCGTCGAATCACTACTCCGCAGCACTAGGGGCGTTTGATTGTTTACAAGATTTCTGTGCGCGGTTGTGAGTCGGACTCGTGGAGAATTGGGGACTTGGCGCGGTGCTCGCAGGACGTTCGCGCATTGCGGAAGTAGCTGCCGCGAGTCAGCGTCTGACCGATGCTGAAGGTCGCCGATTTTAATGTCCTTCATTCCAGCGAACTCACGGAATTCTTCCGCGCCTCGCCTGAGAATCGCATTGTCGTTACCGACAATATGGCGACCGAATGTCTGAAGCGGGACGGCACGGCGAATTTCCGGCAGTCGTTCAATCTCCTCCATGAATTCTGCGATCGGGTGCTGGTCCTTCGACCCTTCAAGGAAGCACGCCGACTGCCACCGCTGGAGTTGGGATTTCGCGAGGCCCTTATCGACGCCAATAAGACTTTGAACTTCCCTGGCCTTTGTCGCAGATTCCGGGCGGGAGATCCGAATACCCTAACGATCATCGAGGATCAGCAGCTAAAAAATCAGGACTTCGTGACGAAGCTCCGCCAACTTGTAGATCAACATCTACGTGCGGCGTTCGATGACCTCAACCTGAACGTTGGTCCGGATTGGATCAACCGACTACGCCGAAACGGGCCGGTCGACATTGCGCAACGCAACCTCGTCCGTTGGTTCACCAACCTCGCAACGATGGACGCCTTTAAGTCCACCTTTCCGAGCCAGCCGTTTCCCGAACCACCAGACCAAGCGTATTGGTTCCCCTTCCGGTATAATGTCGCGTTGACCTCTCTCTGGCTCGACTGGCAGCGAAGCGGTTGGCAGAATTCGATTCCTGCCAACAAGCTTCTGAACGACAATCTCGACATCATTTACATCGCCTACGGCACCTGTTTCGACGGAGTGCTTTCGGGTGACCAGAAATTGCAGCGCATCGCGGCCATTGCTGATGCGGTCCTCGCGGACTACGCTTCCGACGTGCCAGTGATGGCGCTGCCCTCTCCTTGAACCATCGTAATACCGCCTCATTCGGGAAGCGCCAGGAATACATCGCTGTCGCCCAACTCCTGCAGCGCGGATTCGACGTCTACATGACGCTGGTTGACGATCAGCAGATCGATTGTGTGGTGCGACAGGAAAAGGACGGCCGCCTTCGCTACCTTGATGTTCAGATCAAGGCTCGGTCAAAGGACGCAAAGCACCCCGGCACTTTTGCCGCGTTGGTGATTCGGAAACCACGTCCGGACTACTGGTTCATCTTTCACAGCGAAGCGATTAACACGTATTGGGTCATGACTTCTGAGGAGGTCGTCGCGAATTCGACGGTGAACAAAGGTGGCAAGGACGGTGCTGGAAAAAACAAGGGCAAGCGCACGATTGTTTTCGTGATTAAGACTAAGCGCGATGGAGCGAAGGCGCGCCCGAAATTCCGGGACTATGAAAACGCGTTTTCTCGCCTAAACTGGGGTGAGACGACCGGCTCCGCCGATCCGAGCGAACGAATTGAAAATAACGCGGGTTAAACCTCTGTCTCTATGACTCCGGAAGATCACGACATTATCGACAACAAGCACGCCCAAAGACATTTCAATTCCTGCCCGAGTTCGATGGTGGAGATGCTATTGAAACTTAAGCGCGCGGTGCCCGACGCGTATAGCGAACTTCAGGACGACGATCCGACTGGGAAGAAGGGTGTCGGACATTTGGTGAATGCCAAGTTGCCGGGAAATTGGACCGCGCGGCGTATTCCCGCCGGTGATTGGGAATTTCCGTTGGCAGATATTAAAGCAAAGCTGGCTGCCGGCGAACCGGTTGGCATTGTCGAAAACCCGGCGAACGCGGGTGCTCACGGCTGGATAGTGACGGCGGTGGGGAAAAACGCCGCCGGCGAGGAGGAAGTTCATCTCAAGTCCAAATATTCGGAAGACGGTTCAGGTAGCGGAAAAAAATCGGTGCCGATGGTGGTGAAGGCATCCGAGCTTTCCAGCCACCGCTGGTCAGATCCGCTTTATCTGGAACAAATGCCGAAGGCCGCCGGCGGCTCGTGATAGCTCTGCGACAGGAACTCTAGGCTAAGATAACGGATGCTAGTGGTAGTTGTGGCTCGCCTGCTCGGGTAGGCCGAGCGTGGGCAGACCCGCGATTTCCTCGGCCATGACGTGAATAACTCCCTGCTCGTTTTGCAGCCGTCCCGTGATGACGAGAGCAGGCTCCAGATTGATGACGAGGCGCTCGCGCTCGAAAAGTTGCGGCCGGATGATCGCGTTCGCCGTTCCGGTCTCATCCTCGAGCGTAACGAAAACAAAACCCTTCGCCGTGCCGGGGCGCTGTCGGCACGCGACGGAGCCGGCGATTTTCACGCGCGCGCCCGCCCGTGTTGTCTTCAACGTTTCCGCCGGCAACGCGTCCGGCAAATACGGCCGAGCGAGTGCCATCGGGTGCGCACCGACAGTAAAGCCCAAACTCGAATAGTCGGCGCGGAGGCGTTCGATGTGCGTCATCATTTCGAGGGGAGACAGACTCATCTCGTTCTCAATCGGCACGCCGCGGAACAGTTCGTCGTCGACATCCTGCGCTTCGACTCGCCACAGGGCCGCGCGCCGGTGCGCGGATAAGCCGTTGAGCGCCCCAATCAGCGCGAGCGCGCGCCGTTCCGTCGGATTGAAACGCGTGCGTTGCAGAAAATCCTCCAAGGAGTGGAACGGCGCTTTCTGGCGAGTCGCCACGGCGTCGCGGATCGTCTTTTGGCGCAGGCCGCGCACCGTCTTTAATCCGAGGCGAATCGTGTCGGTGGAATCGACGCGCGAGTCCTCATCGGAACGCTCGATGCACGGTGGCAGAAAGCGCAGGCCGTGCCGCTTGCCGTCCTGGATCAAGCTCGCGACCGAGTAGAAGCCCATCGGCATATTGTTAATGATGCCGACATAGAAGGCGGCGGGCCGATGGACCTTCATCCACGCCGACGCGTAGGCGATCAGGGCGAAACTTAACGCGTGCGATTCCGGGAAGCCATAGAGGGCGAACGACGCGAGCGATTTCAGGATGTAGGCGGACGCCTCCGCGCTTACGCCGTTGCGCGACATCGCGACGGCGAGTTTGTCCTTCATGCGATTCAAGCGCTCGTCCGACCGGGTGAAGCCGATGGCCCGGCGCAGCTCGTCTGCTTCGGCGGCGGAAAATCCGCCCAAATCCATCGCGATCCGCAAAATTTGCTCCTGAAAAAGCACGACGCCCAACGTGCGTTCCAGGATCGGCCGGGTGCGTTCGTCCGGATAGGTCACCGGCTGTCGGCCGTTGCGCCGTTCCAAGTAAGGATTGACCGCGTCACCTTGAATCGGCCCCGGCCGGATAATCGCGACCTGAATGGCGACGTCGTAGAACGTCTGCGGTCGCATCCGCGGCAGCGTGGCCATCTGGGCGCGGGATTCGATCTGGAAGCAACCCACCGTGTCGGCTTCTTGCATCATCTTAAAGACAGCGGGGTCGTCCGTGGGAATGCGCGCGAAGTCCACCGGCTCCTTGCGGGCCGCGCAGATTTTCGCGGCATCCTGCAACGCGGCGACCATGCCCAAACCGAGCAGATCGATTTTCACCAAACCCAAGTCCTCGCAATCGGTCTTGTCCCACTGCAGCACGCTGCGCCCCGGCATGCTCGCGTTTTCTAACGGGACGAAGCGTGACAGATTGCCGGCGGAGAGCACCATGCCGCCGGAGTGCTGGCCGAGATGGCGCGGGAGCGCGTAGACCTGCTGGCAGGTGTCGAGCAACACCTCCAAGCGCGCATCGTCGGTGAAGCCAGCGGCCTTCAACTGCTGCTTCGTCTCCACCGTCTGCGGATAATCGCCGCTGTGGAAGAGCGACGAAAACCGGTCGAGCACGTCCTCGGGCAGGCCGAACGCCTTGCCGACCTCGCGCATCGTGCTCTTGCCGCGCAACGAAATGACGTTCGCCGTCATCGCAGCGCCGCGCCGTCCGTAGCGTTCGTAGACGTGCTGAATCACGCGCTCGCGGTCGTCGCCGCTCGGCAGATCGAGATCGATGTCCGGCCAGTCGGTGCGGCCCTCGCTCAGGAAGCGCTCGAAGAGCAGTTTTCGCCCGACCGGGTCGACCGCCGTGATGCCGAGCGCATAGCACACCGCGCTGTTCGCGGCCGACCCGCGCCCCTGCACCATGATGCCGCTCTCGCGCGCGAAGGCGCACAGATCCCAGACGATCAAAAAATATCCGCTGAACCCGAGCTTGTCGATGAGGGCGAGTTCGCGTTGCAGCTGCGATTCCACGTCGCCGACAATGGAGCCGTAGCGCTGCTGCGCGCCGAAGTAGGTCATGCGCCGCAGATATTCGATCTGTGTCTGGCCGTGAGGCACGCGGTCGAAGTCGGGAAATTGGTAGCCGAGCTGGTCGATGGTGAACGCGATGCGCTCGGCGATGCGCTCGGTGTTCGTGATTGCTTCCGGCAAATCGGAAAACAGCGCGGCCATGGCGGCGTGGCCCTTCACGTGCCGCTCGCCGTTCCGTGCGAGCCGCCGGCCGGCCTTGTCGAGCGTCGTGTGGGCGCGGACGCAGGTGAAGATGTCCGCCACGTTCCGCGCGCGCGGAGTCGCATGCGTGACGCCGTTGGTGGCGACGAGGGGCAGCCCGTTCATCCGCGCCCAATCGATCAAGAAATCGTTCTGCTCCTCTTCGTCGAGCAACAGGTGCCGTTGGAGTTCGACGCAGAGCCGGTCGGGTCCGAAAATCCGCATGAGTTTTTGGCCGGCGGCGTCCGCGGCGTTCGCCCCGCGGCGAAGCCAGGCGTGTCGCACCGGCCCCTCCTCGTCGCCGGTGAGCGCGATCAAGCCGCCGTTCGCGACCGCCAGCTCGCTCCACCGCACGCGGCCTTCGCCTTTCGCGGAGCGGAGGTGGGCGGTCGTGAGCAGTTCGCAGAGACCGTGATAGCCGTCCTTGGTCGCGACGATCACGGGCACGACCGTGTCGTCCTCCATCACAAGTTCGCAGCCCACGAGCGCGCGAAAGCCGTGTTCCTTCGCGGCCATGTGCAGCCGGACGGCGCCGTAAACGCCGTTGCGGTCGCAGAGGGCGAGCGCGGGCAAATGGCAATGGCCCGCCGCCCGCCCCAAAGCGTCCGGGTCCGATCCACCGCGCAGAAAACTGAAGGCGCTGCGGGCGTGCAGTTCCGTGTAGGCCATCAGTCGAGCACTCCCTCCACGCACCAGCCCGCGCGCGTGCGGGCGAGTTGGTAGATGGCGCCGGACGTGGTTTCCGCCTGCCAGACTTCCACGCACCAGGCGTCCTGCGGTTTCCACCACTGGCCGCCGAGCCGAAACGGTCCGATGCACTCGCGGATGGTGTCGCACACGAGATCGGAATCGATCGCCGTTGGCCGCTCGGCCGCGCATTCGACGCGCGCGGGCCATGGCGGCCGGAGCCGTCGCAAGGTGAGCCCGCGCGGCGGATGCACGGGATCGTCCTCCGGTGGCGGCACCGTTTCGGCCGGCTTTTCCAAGGTGATGGCATCGGGCCTCCAGGTGTCGAGCACCACGGGAGTGCCCACGCAATCGTCGCCTACGATGGCGCCGACGCGGGCGAGGTTTTCCCAGAACAGCGCGGGATCGCGCAGCCCGGTCTCGAACAAGCCGTCTTGTTTCTCAGGCGGCCGGGCCGGCAAGGCGACGAGCCGCACGCCCACCACGCGTGCCGCGGTGGTGACGCTCTCCAAGTGTGCATGAAAGACGCGCATCCATGCCTCGACGTTCGCGCTCGGTTCCGGCAGCCGAAAGTCGCGCCGGTGTTCGTTGTCGTCCTCGAGTCGGAGCGCGAGCGAGAGGCGTTCCGCGACCACGGACGCGCCCCGCAATTCGAGAGCGACGCACTCGGCAAAGCGGCGCAGGCGGAAAAGCAGCGGCTCCATCGATTCAATGGGCGGCTCATACTCCCATTCCGCCATGAACGTTTTTTCCGCCTCGACCAAGCGAAGCACGCGCGTCGCTTCGCCGGCGGCGCGCTCCCACAACCGCACGCCCTCCGTGCCGAGGCGTTTGCCGATCTCGTCCTTGGGCAGGGCGGTCAGTTGCCCGAGGGTCGCGATGCCCCAACCCCGCAGGATTTCCGCGTGGGTTGTCGTGGGCTCGGCGACATCGAGCGGCAACGGTTGCAGAAATTCCTTCGCGTCCTGCACCACGCACACGGGCTGCGCCCGTTGGGCGGCGTAGTAGGCGAGGAGCGGGGTCGCTGCGGCGCCGGCTCGCACGGCGACGCCCGCGGCGGCCAGCTCGACAACGCAGGCACGCAGTTGGTCGGCGGACCGGGCGGCGTCCGTGCCTTGGAGATCGATCGTGCACCACCCGTCGTCCGTGTGCTCGACGCGCGGCGAGAGCGTGAACGCCGCCGCGAGGAGCAGGCGGGTGGCTTCCGCCTCTGCGCCGGGATCGCGCGGACGCACCACCAATCCGGGACAGCGCGCAAACGCGAGGGTCACGGCCAAACCGGGAGTCACCTCGCGCGCCTCGGCCGAGGCCTGCGCGACCACCGCCTTGCGGCCTTCGCCGAGGACGAGCGCGACGGGTTTGCCGCGCAACTCGGGATCGGCGCGCCGCACCGCTTGCAGTGCGAAATCGGGCGCGAAGAGGACGGCGAAGTTCATGCGATTTTTTCCAGCGCGTCGACACGAGCGCGTTCGACTTCGACGACAAACGCGTCGGCCAGGGCGGCGCGCACCGTGCGGCGTTGGGTGAGCGGCTGCGGCGTGCGCAACACGAGCCGGCACGGCACGGTGGGCACCAAGCCTGTCGTCGTTTGGACGAGCACCGCGGACGGACTGCTCTCGGTCGCGTGCCGCAGGCGATGCCAGACGGTCGCGGCCGTCTTCAAGAGCGTTCGTTCCGCGAGACCGCGGAGATCCAGCATGACGACGGCGTAGTTGCCATCGCGCACGAGGATGTCGGCGGCGGCGAAGGCTTCGCCCGCGTTGTGGGCGCGCACCCAGACGAGATGCCGCAAGCAATCTGGGGGCACGGCTTCGGCCACAAACCCGTTGGCGCCGTCGATCAAAGCCACCCGCTGCCGGGCGCGGCGCGTGGCCCGCAGGATTTCCGCGACGACAGTCTGCCCGCCGCTGCCGAGAGTTGCGGAAACCAGTTCAGTCAGTCGTCCAACGGGTAGCCCGCCGCCCAAGGCGTCATCGAGCGAGCGCACCCCCGTCGCCACGGCACCGGAAGATTTTCGGTGCCGCTCGGGAAAGCGCGCGGCCAGCAGCGACCGCAATTCGGTTACCGTGAGGGGAGACGACACGCGAATTCCTCATGGTTTCAGGCGCGTCGAATCACCCCGACCATGACACCTTGCGATTCGATTTTTCGCGGATGCAGATCGGGATAACGCGGGTTTTCCGCCCGCAGAAACGTTCGCCCTCGTTCTCGGACCAGCCGCTTCAAGGTGACTTCGGTGTCGTCCACCAAGGCGGCGATGATGTCTCCGGGTTTCGCCTCGCGGCGGGCCAGCAACACGACGTCGCCGTCGAGGATCGCGGCGTTGGTCATGGAATCGCCCTTCACGCGGAGCCCCCAGAATTGATTCGGTTTGGCAGACTTCACGCCGAACATGCGCGGATCGATCGACAGGGTCTCCAAACTTTCCTGCTCCCGCATCGCCGGCATGCCGGCCGGAATCTCGCCGTAGACCGGGAGCGCGAAATGCAGCTGCGTCTGACGGCCTTTCAATCCCCACGAGCCGTTCGGCAACTGCTCGACATGACCGGCTTCCGCGAGCGCGTGCAACTGCCGGACGATGGTGGTGTGACTCGACAATCCGAAATGGCGTTGAATCTCCCGCACGGACGGCGGCGCGCCATGCATCTCCTGATACACGCCGATGAAATCGAGCGTCGCGGTTTGGTTTTCAGTCATCTCGGCGCGCAATGTGTCCAACTGGACACACAGCCGCAAGGCCGAGTTATTCACAATCCCAGATCGAATTGATCCTGAGTGGGTTTGGGCGGGGGCGCGGGCTTGGCAGACGGGGGAGGCCGTTGCACTTTCAACAGCCCTTCGAGTTGATCGAGGACGGCGTTCACCGTGAGGAGCGCGTTTCCTTCGAGACGATTGTTGATGTAGATGTGCGTCCCGTTCTTGGAAAGCTTGACCCAGCCGCGTTCGATCAGGGCCGCGAGCGCGGTCCGCGCCTCGTCGTTGATTTCCTGAGTGATCTTGTAGGGGCTGAACCGTTTCACCGCTTCCTCATATTTTCGGCCGGGCTTCAGGAGGAACCGGGCGACGGTCAGTTCATCAACCACGTGGTCCTTCACGATCTCCATTTGCTCCCCCACCGCTGGCATTGCCGTCCAGTTGTTGAGCACATGGGCGACGCCATGCTTTTTCAGGCAGCCGAGATACTCCGGCCCGAGCCAGGTGCGGTTGCGCAGCTCGACGCTGAACGGCCATGTTTTCGGTAACGCGGAAAGGAACCGATCCAATTGCTCAACGAAGTCCGTCACTTTCGGGAATTCCTCCGGCTGGAAGCGCGAGAATTCAAAAATGATCGGCCCGACTTTCGGACGGATCGATTCCAGCGGTTGAAGAAAGCGCGCCGCGAACAAGTCCGCGTTGAGAAACTCCGGGTTCAACTGCCCGCCGCGGTCGCCATACCGTGGCAGCGCGGGCCAGCGCTTCACGGTGATGGCCTCCGGCACTTTCATCCCGAAGCGGAAATCGGCCGGGACCTGCTCCGCCATCGCTTGCCATTTCTCCTCGCCGTAAAAGGTGTAGTAGGCGCCATCAAAGCAGACGGTCTTGAAGGTCTCGGCGTATTCGCGGAGACAGGTCTTCTCAAACCGAGACTCGGCGAAGCGCCCGCGATACTCGTAACGCGATTCCGTGTAGATGAGCCCGAGCCAACCGGGGTAGGTCCAACTCGACGTGCCCACGTAAACGCCGCGCTCCGCGAGCGCCGCGATGCGGGCGCGGTAGTAGTCGAGGTCGAACGCAGCGTCCGGCATTCAGGAACTTTGCCTCTCCCTCTCGGCACGTTCCACTTTTTTTTGCGCGCCCGATGGGGACGATGGGTAGCGAAGGCGCTGCGCGGGTTCGGCGGGAACCGGCTATTTCGGGAGCTTGGGCCGGAGCTTTTGGACTTCGCGCACCAGCCGGTCGGCATCGGTTTCGAGCCCATGCGCCAGCATGAAGATTGTCGCGAGGCTGGGCTGACGTTTGGCCCGCTCCAGCAACGAGACCGTGGTCGGATGCAGCCCGGAACGCTCCGCCAGGACCTCGTGGGTGAGGTCCTTCTCCCGCCGGAATCGCAGGAGGACGTGCGCGAATGCTTCGGTCGTATCCAAGCGTGCATTCTAGGAAATTGAGCCCGCCTTTTGACACAGACAATAGTCAGGAACCGGGCGAGCCTCCCGGCGGACCAATCGGCACGGACCCTCTTTTCGAGGAGAAACAATCATCGCGGCTGGCTTCCCGCCCGCATCCGACATAGCTATTAGTCATGAATACGAAAACGCCCCATTCCTCCGCCGCCCACTGCCAACCCTTGCGATGCTGCCGGCGATGATCGCGCCGTATATTTTCGTCCGCGAAGACGGCCGGGTGTTTCAGATCGCGAGTCCGCCGACGCCGGAGGATCTGGAGCACGCCCAAGCGGGGCTCGTTACGATTCTTCGGACCGCCGATAGCCATACCTACGGTGTCGCCGGCCACTGGCAGCCGATCTCGGACGGAGTCGTCGCGCGGCCGGACCCCGCCGAGGCGACATCTCCGCCGTATCACGTTCCTGCGGATTTCTGAGGGTGAGCGCGGCCATGAAAAAGCCCGCTCCGGAGAGCGGGCCTTTTGCCGGTTCGCAGGCAGAGTTGCCTCAGTGCATGTAGGCTTTGAGCCGGGCATTGAGCACCTTGATGTCGATCTCAGCGCCCGTGACGGTGGCGCGGGCTTTGGCGAGCCGGACTTCGGCCTGCATCAGTTCCTTTTTGAGCTTGGGGAGTTCGTCCGGCGAATCGGTCGGACGGGTGCGGGGCGGAGCTTCGGCGGTGGTGCTATTCATGATGATGACCGGTCAAGCCGGCGTTGATGGTTGCGATGTGGCGGGCGAACCCGCGGAGCGACCGGCGGGCCGCTCTGCCTCCAAGAAACGCTCCGCGCCGCGTAACGCAGCGCCGCGCGCCTACCGAGAATGCGGCAGGCGGCCTCCCGAAAATAGGGGAGATCGCGTGGCCCCTTTCGTGCCGATTTCTCGCATGGATGTTTGGCCACCGCATCCGCCCAAAAAAAGAGCCGCCCGAAGGCGGCTCCGAAGGGGAGGCGTGCGCCTCAGGTGTTCGCAAACTCACCCGCGAGCGCCCACAGGGCCTTGTTCAGTTTCTGGCCCTCGGCCAAACCGCCGACCGGTCGCGTGCGGTTCCGCCGCAACCCGGCCTGCTCCGACCGGCCCAGGTAGCGATCGCCGCCGCGCACAAGGTGCTCCTGCACCACGTTGAACGTGGTCCAGAGGTCCGTGGCCGCATCGCCATAGCGCACCGGCGCGAGCAGCTTCTCCGCGTTCAGCGCCTGCATCACCGGATTGTCCGGCGACCAACGGAGCGCCGCCGCCCGTCGCGCGAACTCGACCCGGGACGCCTGCGCGAGCTGCACCGACTGCCACTTGGCGACGGCCTCCAATGCGCGGGGCGTGTTCTCGGCGACAGACTGCGCCGCCTTGGCGAAAGCCTCGGCGGAAACGTCCATGTGCCGGATCGAAACGTGCGCGAAATCCGCGTCCGCCACGGTGAGGCCATTGCGGCAAACCAACCGATAAAGGCCGGCGTCAATGCGATAGGCGCGAGTGCCATCGTGCGCATTCTGGAGAATCATCTCCGGCCGAGTGTTCCCGACCTGCATCGCACCCGCCTCCAAGTCGGCGCGACGTGCGAAACGAATCTCGTGCATCTGATAGCCGACGCGGTCCTCAAGTCGCACGCGTTGCTCGGATGCGCGCACCGGTTCCCAACCTTCGGCGCCGAGCAGGGTAACGACCTGCGCCGTGGAAACGAATGTGTAACGGGCCGACACCCCGGGCCGGGCATGCTCGGCGAAGACGGACGGAGCGCAGCGGCGGAGATCATCGAACGAAAGCGCCTTAAAGACGCGAGCGGGAGCAACGGTGACGGATTCAATCGAGTTCATGACTTTCCTTGTTCTGAAGCGCCCCAACGAGGGCGCATCGTGGCGGGCCGCGCCACGCGGACCCCAACCCGAGCCGAACCGTTAAATCGGCCGCCCCGGAGGGATGCCGACGATCAGCACCGTCACGCAAGGTGGAGCGCAGCGCAGCGAGCAATACCTTGAGGCGCGGACGGGCCGAGGCGCTCGCGCCGCAGGACCGCCAGCCGGCGTAGGTGCTAAAATGAGGCAGCCCACAGGGACAGGCTTCGCATCCTACGGATGCGCGAGCGGTGCAACGAGAGCGAGCGTCCTAGCCCCAGCGGCGACTGAGCGCCTACCTGCGAAGTCTACCCAGCCGTTCCGTCGTGTATGATCTCAGCGTCCCTTTGAACTTGTTCCACAACCCCTGCGACGAGGTCTTCAATTTGTTGCATCCAAGCCTCGGAGGCGCGGTCGCTTCGTGAATCAGGAACCGGAATTTGTGACTGAAGGATACTTCGGACATTATTCCTCCGTATTGCGGTGCTTCCAGTGCTGCGCAGGCCGTATGCCGTTTGCCATTCAGCCACCGGCATTTTCTGAAGTCGGGTCTCTGCGATTCCGGCTAACGGATCGGCGATTTTTTTCTTCAAGCCATCGAGAATACTTTGCTTCTCCTCGTCAGAGACCGGCTTTCCTCCCCATCCGATGGGATTGTCTAGGAATTTGGTGAGGACGTTTCGGAGATTGGCCGCCAATTGGTCTATTGGACGTAGCCAAAAACCATCCCTCAACCAGCCTTCGGCATAACGATGTGACAGTGCTTTCAAGCTCTGCCAGGGAACTGTTCGTTCGCTCTCCATAGGCTTGAAGCCGAGTTTGGCATCCCAGCTTTCAATGAACGCCAGACTCGCCTCGCGAACGGCAAGGCCGAGACTGCGCATGCTGTATTTCGGATAAGCTGGAAGGCGTAGATCGGGTTGTTTTCGCGCGGCGAGGCAGATCACAAAATCCGAGAGCTGTTGGCCCAGTCGCTTTTCGAATTTGGCGATCTGAGATTCGTCTTTCGTTGGAAATCTGCCATCCAGATGCGCGAAGTAGAAAGTATTGCGTTGGAGCTGGGCTTCCAAGTGGCGTGCGGCGTCGCGGCTCAACGTTTTGGCGACCTGGTTGTCCAACACGTTACGGACGCCGCCAAACACCTTTTCCTTTTTGGATTTTCCGTCGCGCAGGTCTTCGCCGCTCGCATGATCCATGTGGGTGAATAAGAGCGCGAAGTGCTTTGTGTAGCCCGTGCTGGCGACAGCTTCAAAAACCTTAACCGCCGCGGGTGAATTCAACGCGTTTTTCGCCGACTCGACCAACACGATAGAATCGACGGTTTTGAAGAGCGCCGTTAGCTCGGTCGGCACGTCAGCGTTGGCGCGAGCGTGGAGCAATCCCTCCGTATCGATGAACACATGGTTGTAGCTGTCGGGCGCCCATTCGGGCTTGAAGGGACCTTGGACACGAAAACCGTTTACCAGGGGAGTCAGCAAGGTTCCCCATTGAGATTTGGCATTTCCAGTAAACTGCCGGAGGAAGTTGAAGAATTCCGCTTTCTTGTTTTCCGCAGCGGTCCACGTCCATGCGCTTGGCCAGCCCGTCGAGGATTTGGTGAACTTGCCCTCCCCGATAGCGTCGAAGCGCGCGCGAATCTCGCTCATCACGTCTGACACGAGATCGAGGAACTCGTCCGCCTGCTCCGCGGCTTCTTGGATTTCGTCGAGGGCGTAGTCTTGGTCGTCTCCAATCAGGTCTTCCAGCTTACCCAAGTGCGGCTCGACTTGGGCGCGTGCGTCCGTCGCGATTTTGCGTAGCCGCTTTAACAGCTTCTCAAGGAATTTCCGTTGAGCGCGCAAGTCGGCGCTTGGCGCCTCGCCATCTTGTTCGGTGGAGTCGGGAGTAACGGTGAACTCATCTTCGAGCTCATCAGTTTCCCAATTGCCGAGAACGTATTTTAGCCTGAAGCGCATGTCGCTTTGCTCGAGCAACTCGGTCATGACTCCGGCGTCGTTGACGCCCTTAACGATCTTGAGAACTGCGGCCGACAACGATTCGACGACCTCTTGCTGCGTTTGATGCTGGGACAGAAACGTCGCCACTGCGCTGTAGTTTTTTGCCCCAGTTATGATCTCAAGCTGGCAAGTGGTGGTGCGATTTATTGAAGTTGCGGGAAAACGCTCGGCGCTGGAACCGATCAGACGACGCAGCAGCGTGCTTTTCCCGGAACCCGTAATGCCCAGCAGTAAGTTTTGGGGGTAGCCAACTGGTAGTGGCAAGAGTTGGTCGCGTAGTTCACGGTGGTCGGTGTTGCTGGCGTCCATTCCCTGATAGAAGATCTCGATAACAAGGGGATCAAAGCCGCGGCGTCGTGCTTCTTGGTCGCCGCCGACTGCGTGAAGCTCCGAAGTGGACAAGAGCTTGTTTAAATCCGCGACCAATCGGTCGGCCTCCGCCTCGTTGTCGGTTCCAAGTCCACGGCAGACCTGTCGGCCCGGCTTGCCACGCTCCTGTTTGCGAGGGTGGCGAAATGCTACGCTAAAGAAATTGCGTCCTTCGGTTCGTATCTTGCGCGCGGTGTATTCGTGTTTCATGAGTATCGCATAGTATTCCAAGAATGGCGCGGCAAGGCAATTTCTGAGATACTATGCGATACTGGTGCTTTGGTCTACCCATCAAGAACTTCAGGTGGTCTTAACCTGCTGTGGCGCAACGCTCGTGCCGGCGAGCTGTGGGACCCGAGGTTGCGGTGTGGCAGCGGGGCGACTGAGCTTAACGAACGGGGCCGGCGCAGAGGACACGACTGGAGCGAAGAGACCGAACGGGAGCGCAGGTGGAGTCGGCGCAGGGCGGAGCGCTGCAAGCCGTCGGTGTCGCGTCCACAGCCTGCGGAGGAAAGCGATCCCGCCGAATGGTCGCGCTCGGGCGACGAATCGGCGGAGGCGGCGCGAGCGCGGAGACCGCAGCCGTCTCCACCGCAGCGCACGGCGGTCATGCAGCGGAACCCAAGTGCCGGAGCGGCGGTTCCGGCCGTTCGCGTTCGGAGAATTCTGGCGTCAGCCTGGAAATCTCCGCGAGCAACGATTCGGGTGAAGTCAGCAGCTTCATTCGGTTATCTTCGCGGACGAGATCGGCACACCGGTTTCGATCTTCGATGCCGCGTAATAGAGCCGGATGTCGTCGTAGGTGGGAACCTCCGCTGTTGCCTTCGGCCACACGCCAAAGCCCCAACCCTCTGCCGGTCGCGCTCCGCTCGGTAGTCGCGAAACCGTGAGAATGAGATGCCCCGCCTGCATTCCCCAGCAGAAGCTACCAGGTGCATGAACCGATCCTCGTTTTCGGTCGATCAATTGCTTGCTCAGGAAGAAAACGACCTCCGGATGCACCGACTTTGCGATGTGGACATGCACTTCTGTAGGAAGCGCGGGCTTCTTGCCTTCGATCAACGCTCCCAGCATGCCGAGTAATTGCCGCTTGGGCTCTGGGTCCAAGCGGTTCTCCAAAAAATCGTGCTCAAGAGCATGCACCACGGCCCACCAAGCGATTAACTGCCGCTGATTGTCGCTCAATGATGTCGCGGCGGAAAAATCCCCCGCCATGGCGGGCTTCAGCAGCCCGCTAACTGGGCTCTCCAGCGCATTGCCGAGAGCGTTGTTGCAATGGCGGCACAGATTTTCCTCGAACGCTTCGATGGCGGTGCCGTGCTGCTGGGCTGATTGCACGACGCCTTCCGCTGCCGATCCTTTTATGATGACTTCGTCGGGTCGGCCGGTGGCCTTGGAGAGCCACTGGGGTATGTAGTGCTCCTTGCTGTCGGCACGGTGCCCGCAGATCAGACATGGGATTTCCGCCATCAGCCGATCTTCGGCACACGTCAGTGTGTTCGCAAGCTGAGAGGGCCAATGCGAGTGAGTAGGGCTCACCCAATCCTATCGAGGTCGTTCGTTGGAGGTTTTGCTAGGTAGAATGGGGGGAGGAAAGACGGAGGCGCGTCCGCGAGGAAGGCTTGTCCCCGTATAAACCGATCTCTCCTGCCAATTGGGGTTCGCCCGCCCTTCCGTTTCGCGGCAAGGTGAAGAAGTGGGACCGGCTCCAATAGAAACAATTACGAAAGGCTCGTG
This sequence comes from Lacunisphaera sp., assembly GCA_035549095.1. Taxonomy (GTDB): domain Bacteria; phylum Verrucomicrobiota; class Verrucomicrobiia; order Opitutales; family Opitutaceae; genus Lacunisphaera. The sequence continues at coordinate 41,566 of DASZRV010000050.1, forward strand.
GGAAAGCGCCCTCTTCACGACCTATGCTCTGAGCTTATCGTTTTTCGAGGCCCACCTTTTGCGGCGCGGATTGAAACAGAACGGTTGCCGCGAGATTTGGGTCGCAGCAGACATCGATGGCTACGCGCAAAGTTTGGCGGAGCGGCAAGCGCTGAGTGTTGGACAGGACTACCGCCTGGTGCCTATCGCACTTCGTCACGGGGTCTTTCATCCGAAATGTGTCTACCTGCATGGAGCAGACGGAGACGTGCTGATTGTTGGCAGCGGTAATCTGACCTTTGGCGGATATGGAAAAAACGTCGAAGTCGCGGAAGTCTTCCATTCGAAAATGCACCCGGCGATTTTCGCGCAGTTCGCCGGGTTCCTGCGGGCACTCAAAAAGCGCAGCGATTTGTTTTGTCCGGATACCACTTGGATCGACATGTTCGCGAACCACGCGGATCGTGCAGGTGCCGCGAGTTCGGGCGATGCTAGTATGCGACTGGCGCACTGCGTGGAGACACCGGTGGATCAACAGCTCGTGGCCGCGGTCGCTCGCAGGAATGTCGGAGAGTTGCGCGTGCTCTCTCCTTACTACGACGCGGACGCTGGCGCAGTTCGCCGCTTAGCGGCCCAGTTGGGTCCGCGGAGAACGACCATTGGCTTGCTCGCCGGGCAGGAAGAAAAATCCGCATACCCGTTCAAGTCGCATGCCGATCAGGTTTCGGCCGCCATCGTAAAAGTGGATGACCCTGAGCGTCGTCTCCATGCGAAATGGCTCGAAATCGACATGGAAGACAAAAGCGTCGTAACGCTCACGGGCAGCATCAATGCGACGACGCAGTCGCTCTGCACTACGAAGAATATTGAAATAGGCGTGCTGCGGATCGGTGAAGCGCCAACTCGTCTGTCCTGGACGAAGACAAAAACTCCCATTCGGCACGTCGTTCACGAGCGCATCCTGCCCGGCATTGGCAGTCGCTTCATGCTGCATGCGACGATCCTCGAATTGGGCGTGCTCCGGGCCGTCGTGCTACCAGCACCGAAATCGCAGGGCACTTGGCGAGTCACTCTTTCCCAGGTAAATGGCGACTCGATTTCCTTTTCGGCCGAAGTCGATCCGTCGGGAGTCTTTGAGGTTCGATTGGCGAAAGCCGATGGTTTTGACTTCGCCAGCGGCCTACAGCTTTCGATTGATCGAAACGGCGATTCCGCGCGTGCGTGGGTTCAAAACGAGTGGTTGCTGGAATTGGCGCGCGCCCGGAATGTTCCGACTGGTTCGATCCTGCGCTTTCTACGCGGAGAGTCTGCGGAGGATGACGACCTTTCGGTGTTGGAGTTCCTTTCCTCCTGTCTCGACGACCTGCCGGCTGCGCGCGTCGAGGCGGCGACTCACAGCCCGACCGCGGAGTCCGAGCCCAAGAAAGGTGAACGCGTCGCCGTCGAGGAACTTGCGCCTCAAACCAACGGGTCGGTCGCGACGAATCCTTCCACGGATCGAAAGGAAAACAGAATCCAGCAACTGCTGCAGCGATTGCTCGGGAGGTTTGAGTTCGACCTGGCGAAACCCAAGGAGACTCATGCTGGTGCGGATGCCGAGTCAGATGGCGGTTCCGGGGAGTCGGACACGGACGAATCCGCGACCGAAAAGCGTTCATCGGACCGCTTTGAACGAGCAATTGACAGATTTCGGGGATTCGTCCGCGAGCGTCTTCAAGCGTTGGCGGGGTCGCCGAAAGCTCGCGGCTTGTGCAACGTTTGGTTTGTGGTGGAGACCTTGTTTCGGTCGCGCCATGCGGATAGCATGGCGGAAATCCGGGCCTTCCTGCGCCACTGGCTAATTGAAACGGGCCGGGTCTGCCGGTTTTCACGGACCTCGGACATTCTCGACGAACGAGTCATCGCCGCGGCAAGCGTGCTCGCCGCGATCGCGATCAATGAAAAGAATGAGCCGGAACTCGTCGGAATCCATGAGGCCTTGGAGGGCTACGGAATTTCATCCGTGCCCAGCGCGATCCCATGCCGCGAGGTCGCCATTTCATCGCTCCTGCCAACCACACCGGATGTCTCAACTGCATTTGCGCGTGCGTTAGGTGCTCCGACGCGAAGGTCCGAGGCGAAGGCGATCTACGATGCGGTCAAGACTCGGCAGCCCTTCGCGAAAAACATGGCCTTGCTGCAAACGAGCGACGGCCGGCAACTCGCCGAGATTCGGCGAGCGGGATCAGCGCCGAAAGTGCGGGAGCTGCCGAGAGGAGCGAGCCTGTGCCCCGTGTGTTACAAAGGCTTTTCTCGGCAGTTTCAGACCACCTTGGAACGGCTGCACTTCGCGCAATGCGTTCCGTGTGAGACATTCTATTTCGATCTGGATCACGTTCCGCGATGATTACCGAACCATCAAATGCCGCATCCTCGCTAGGGCCATTCATCGTTCCCGCGTTTGAACGGGAAAGTGGCGGGGTCGATTTTCTCGGCCTTAGACAAGTGAACCTGGATCTGATGGCGGAGTGCTTCCCGGGGATAAATAACACGACCCAACATATCAGGCCTTTTAGCGTGTTGAGTTGGGTCCATTGGCGCTTCCACGCCGAACTTGCGCGCAGCGGTGCCAAGGACGCTTCTTCGAAAGAGATCGAACTGTTTCAGGAGAAGGCTGAGATCTTATTTACCTGGGGTCATCAGCTCGCGGGGGTAGGCGTGCCCGGTCGATTGTCGAAATGCCCGGAAGGCAGCGGCGGTTGGGTCGAGCTTACCTTTAAGGCGTGGCAGCGTAGTTCGCGGAACACGAGCCTCCAGGCCCCGGTGCAGTATGGACCGGCCATGAAGAGCCGCTTTGGTCTCGGATTTGCCGAACCTGTCGCCGAGGGACTCCATCGAGTGACTGACGACGGCGAAGCGTTGGCCGAGGCCTTGGACGTGCGTTTGCAACGAAGCAGCGCTTACGATCTTGTTTGCGACCTTTCCTCGCGCAAAGGACGGCGCACTGACGCCGAGGCGTTGTTTTCCGCATGGCGTGTGGATTCACCGTCGAAAGCGGAATCGAAAATATTCTTGCCCGCGTATTTTGACGAAACCGATTTCGAGGGCGGCTCTTCCTTGGCAGTCCGAAGCGGGACCATTCAAGCGGTTCGTGAAGTGCTGCGGGCTGCGGGCCGCGGCCTCACTGAAGACGCGATCCGGTCATCTCTCGCCTATCGTCGTCTGCCTTCCGGTCAAAAGATCAAATTGTCCCACCAGCCCGCACTGAACGCACACAAGTGGTTTGTTTTGCAGGTGAGGCAGGCGCAGCGCGCAGCGCTTGAGGGAATGCTGGCTTGGTTGGAAAGGCGCATGGGGTCTCTGCCGCGGATCGAATTGGTTCGGGCAGAGATAATCAGGATCATTGGCCAGGAGGGCAAAGTGAGCTGCAAAGATTCCCTCGCTCGATTCATTGATTCGTTCGGTGACATCGATCGGTATCTCACCCTCGCGGCCAAGGGAGCACCGGACTGCATTTTCGGCCTCGTGGCCCGCTTGTTCGAAACAATCGACGAGGACGTCAATCATGCGTTGCCCATCGCCGGTCGGTTACTGCTCATCACGAGTGCTGTCACGAACTGGCTATCGCTCGAAAATGAATCTCAGAGCCTTCTCAACAAAGGCGCAGCGGAACGGGTATCGCTTTCCCATCAGCTCCGGCACTTCACCAACCGTGGTGACCTCACATTTGCCGAATGGCTTTGCGAGGTGATCGAAACCTGGGTCATCGGCCAGCACCTTAAATTCGCGACCTATCGTTTCGACGGCGGAACGCAGCGGCTGCGATTTACCTTTGATGAGGACGGGTTGGAGTTCCTCGCCGAAAAGCCGTCATCTCCCATCGTATCTCGCGATCATCTCGCGGCTGCGCTTTCGCTGATGTCCGAATGCGGCTTGCTGGTGATCGATTCGGAAACTGGAGAGTATTCTGCCGCTTGACCCGGCCACGTGGGGCAAATGATGCCGTCGGGCGGCGTATCCAAAAAGCAATCGAAGCCCGGATTAGAGTGGAGAAAGGGCGCTGGCGACGATTTGTAAAAAAAAGAGCCCTTCGGCGTCCTAAATGTTCGCCTTGGGTGGCACGGCCTTGCATCGTCGGTTTCTTTGTATGCTACCCCAGCTAGCTGCACTTCCGACTCGGAGCCAACTCGTTCGCGTGCGAACGCGGCATTGGCTCGTGGAGGATGTGCTCCCGTCGAACAACGGCACCTGGCTGCGGCTCTCGTGCGTAGACGATGACGCCCAAGGCGACTCTCTCGAGGTGATTTGGGAGGCCGAACTCGATGGACAGATCGTGGACGCAGAGGCTTGGGCGAAAATCGGCCAGAAAGGATTCGATGACTCCCGTCAGTTTGCCGCGTATTTCAATACGCTTCGCTGGCACTGCATCACTGCCACAGACGCTAAGCTCTTTCAGGCTCCTTTTCGCGCCGGCATCCGCATTGATGCCTACCAATTAGAACCGTTGCGCAAGGCGCTCCAGCTTCCTCGGGTCAATCTGTTCATCGCCGATGATGTGGGTTTGGGGAAAACGATCGAAGCCGGTCTGATCGCGACCGAACTACTACTGCGTCGTCGTGTTCGCGAGGTGGTGGTCGCCTGTCCTCCGTCCATGCTCAAGCAATGGCAGGACGAACTCGACACTCGCTTTGGACTGCGCTTCGAGATTTTTGACCGTGACTACGTTGATCGCATCCGGCGCGAACGTGGTTACGCGGTAAACCCATGGGACACGTTCCCGCGCTTCCTCGTCTCCCATCGTCTTCTAATCGACGAGACGTATGCCGCACCTCTCCGGGTGTGGCTCGATAATCTCCGTCCTGGCAGTCTGCTCATTCTCGATGAAGCGCACCATGCCGCACCCGCCAGCGGCGGGAGATACGCCATTGATTCCAAGATCACTAAGGCAATCCGAGAATTTGCGCCACGATTTGAGCACCGCCTTTTCTTGTCCGCCACGCCACACAACGGCCACTCGAACAGCTTCAGCGCCCTCCTCGAAATTCTCGATGACAAGCGCTTCATGCGCGGCGTCCCGGTGCTTAAATCAGCACTCGATGCCATAATGGTCCGCCGTCTCAAGGAGGACGTTCGCGTTGTCTGCGGCGGCTTCCCCATCCGGCGTGTTGTTCAGGAGGACATGAAGGATCTTTCCCTTGACGCTCCAGAGCTGCGCCTGGCCGAGTGGCTCGACGCCTACGCCACCATTCGTCGCCAGCGTTTCAGCGATGCCTCCAAGCGAGAGCAAACACAGGGCGTGCTCATTCTTTCGACTCTTCAGCAGCGGCTTTTTTCATCGGTCGAGGCTTTTCAGCGCACGCTCGCGGCGCATCGCCGAGCCATGGAAAAAGTTTGGGCCGGAGTATCGGCCGCCGGTCGCGCGTCGGTTTCTCCCAACGATCTGGCTCAGCTCACCGCCGGCTTTGACAATGACGATGAGCGAAGCCTGCTCCCTGCCGATCAGCAGGAAGGTGAAGCGGCTGCCGCCGTCGAACGTGCGACCGCGGCGACTGCCGGCGTATCTGCCTCAGCCGATGTTGGGCGCGAGCGTCAGCTCCTTGCCGATATGGCCCGCCTTGCTGAGCAGCATCGGCACCGTCCCGATGCTCGTGTCACGTGGCTCATCGATTGGCTGCGCAAGCACTGCTGTCCTGGAATTCGGTCGCCCGGCACCTCACCATCGCAGCCCGGTGCGGCTTGGACGCCCCTTCGTCTTATCATCTTCACCGAATACGAAGATACAGCGCGTTACCTGCGCACGCAGCTTGAAGCCGCCTTTGCCGGAACCGACAAAGCGGAGGCCCGTCTCGATGTATTCCACGGGCCCACATCGCAAGAAAAGCGTGAAGTCATCAAACGTGCTTTTAATGAACCACCTGATCGCCAGCCACTGCGCATCCTCATTGCCACCGATGCCGCTCGTGAGGGGTTGAATCTTCAAGCGCACTGCTGGCATCTCTTCCATTTCGATCTCCCGTGGAACCCGTCCCGTTTGGAGCAGCGCAACGGACGCATTGACCGAAAGCTACAGCCGAACGCTGAAGTCTTCTGTCACTACTTTGTTTATACCCAACGCCCCGAAGACCGCGTGCTTCGCGCACTCGTGCGCAAGACGGAGACCATTCGAAACGAGCTCGGCAGTCTTTCCGAAGTTGTCGAAAAGCGACTCCGTTCTGGCATTCGCCGATCTGACTCCGTTGCGACTGCCGCCGAGATCGAGGCATTGGAAGAAGACCCGGAAAAGCGCGCCGCTCGCGAGGCGGAGTTGGATGACGCGGGGCAGCAACGACAAACTCGTCTTCGCTCGGAAATCGAAACCCTGCGCAATCGCATCAATGATGCTCGGGCTTGGATCGGCCTCGATGAGAATCAGCTTCGCGATGCGCTCGACTGTTCACTCAGTCTGCTTGGAACCGATCCACTTCGCACGGCCGCAACCGCGGCTGGCGAGCCTACACGCTACATTTTTCCAAATCTTCAAGCCCGCCGCGGCAGCGATCCAAAATGGGCGTCTACGCTCGATACGCTCCGGCCGCCAGCGGCGCCCGACCAGTCAATCGTGGAATGGCGGCGGGAAGCCCCGCTGAGGCCGGTCGTGTTCACGCCTCCCACTGGTTTCGACAACGACACCGTTCAGCTTCACCTCTCGCACCGCGTGGTGCAGCGCCTTCTCGGACGCTTCCTCGCTCAAGGGTTCGTGTATCACGATCTTTCCCGCGCCTGTCTCGCGCAATCCGATGACGCCATACCCCGCGTGGTGCTACTCGGACGCCTAGCCATTTATGGTGCCGGGGCCGTCCGGCTGCACGAGCAATTGATCACGGTAACGGCCCGCTGGATTGATCCGGCTGATCGCAAAGGTGCGCTGAAGCCTTATGGCCACGATGCAGAAGCGCGAACCATGGCCATTCTGCAAGAATCGCTCAAACTTGTCGGCGGCTCACGCGCTGTTCCGCCCAGTGCGGCGAAAAGGCTACAGGCTAGTATGGCCCAAGACATTCGTGAGCTTCTGCCTTATCTGGATGAACGCGGCCAGGAAGCTCGCGCCGATGCCGAAAAAATGCTGACCGAGCGCGGACGCATTGAATCAGAGGGGCTTCGTGGAACGCTCGAAGATCAGCGCCGACGTGTCCTCGCAAAATATAAGGCAACCGAGCAAGACCAGCTCTATCTGACTTTGCCCGGCGACACGGACGACGCAGTAGCGCGGCGTCAACGCGCTGCTGACCGCCGGCACTGGCAAACGTGGCTCGACAACGTGGACAAGGATCTTGTTCGTGAGCCGAAACGCATCGCCGAATTCTACCGTGTCCAATCGTTCCGTCTTGAGCCTGTCGGCCTCGCCTACCTCTGGCCAGTTTCAGGTTGAACATGCCTGCCGAGACCAAAGACCCGTCACTCGCCGACCACCTTGCGTGGCTTGGATACGTCCAACCAGAAGGGCTCGTTGTGTCTGCGCCGGCCTTGGTGGACGCGCAGGCCATCATTGATCGCGCCCAGCTTGGCGACCTTCAACGCCGGTTTTCTGAGCACGTTTCGGACCTGCCCATTGCGGACAGCGATACGGCTGAAACTCGCGCCGGTATTGCGAGTATTCCCCGCCTCTTCACTGATTTTCTCGGTTGGCCCGTCGGTTTCCTCGCCGGGTGGGACGGCGCGCACGCGCTTCCTGATTCTCTATCGGTCGCCTTGCCCGAGTTTCAGGAAACGCTCCGCCCTACCTACGCTGTCGCCAACCCACATACGAAAGATGGCGCATCGCCTTGGTTGCTGCTCGTTCAAGTCCATCCCGCGACGGCGAACCTCGACAAGGCTGCTCCTGGCTCGGAGCGGGGTTGGCACGCGTCGCCTGCGAAGAAATTCGAACGTCTCCTGCGTGAAACCCAAGTGCCCATCGGACTGCTGACGAATGGCACACACATCCGCTTAGTCTATGCTCCGCCCAAAGAAAACTCCGGGGCGATTACGTTTCCTGTCGGCGCGATGAGTGAAGTGTCGGGACGCCTCATTCTCGGCGCCTTTCATCTACTTTTGGGCTCTTGGGCGCTCTTCAATGCACCCAGCGATGCTCGGCTTCCAGCACTGCTCCAACGCAGCCGCGACTATCAAGCTAGCGTATCGGAAATCCTCGCTGAGCAAGTTCTCCAAGCTCTCTATGAGTTGTTGCGTGGGTTCGAAAATGCCGATGAGCGCACTAAGGGAGCGCTCCTTCGTGAGCTCACAGTCAAGCATCCTGAAGACATTTACGGCGGTCTTGTCACGGTGTTGCTTCGCCTCGTGTTTACACTATTCGCTGAGGATCGTGGCCTGCTGCCAAGCAGTGGGCTCTATGTTCAGCACTATGCCGTTCGTGGACTATTCGAGCGTTTGCGCGCTGACGCAGAGCGCTATCCCGACACGATGGATCACCGGTTTGGCGCATGGGCGCAGCTCCTTGCGCTTTTCCGCCTTATTTATGGTGGCTGTGACCATCCCGACCTTACGATGCCGGCTCGCGAGGGACATCTTTTTGACCCAAATCGCTATCCGTTTCTTGAAGGCCGCGCGCATGCATCTGAACCGATCACCGCGCTTCCGCTCGTAAGCGATGGCGTCCTACATCGAATATTAGAAAAGCTCTGTATCCTGAAAGGCGAGCGCGTGAGCTATAGGACCCTCGACGTGGAGGAAATCGGCTCAGTGTATCAGACCATTATGGGCTTTGGCGTTGAGGTAGTTGCCGGCACAGCCATAGCCCTCAAGGGAAAGCGCAAAAAGGGCTCTGTCCCCGCGGCTGCGGTCGTCGATTTGGAGTTTCTGCTAAAGGAAAAGCCAGCGGATCGCCTCAAGATGCTGGTGGATCAAGCTGACACAAAGCTCACTGGTGAAACGGAGAAACGAGTAAAAGGAGCTTCGACCGTCGACGACCTGCTCGTAGCGCTGGACCGTCGCATCGATTTGGCCGCCACACCGGCGCCTGTCGGCAAGAACGGTCTTGTCCTCCAGCCTAACGACGAACGTCGACGGTCAGGTTCACATTACACTCCGCGCTCATTCACTGCTCCAATTGTTAGAAAGGCACTTGAGCCAATTATCGCTCGACTTGGAAAACCACCAACACCCGACCAAATTCTTGAACTCAAAGTCGCGGACATTGCAGTGGGTTCAGCCGCATTTCTTGTCGAAGCGTGCCGCCAACTCAGCGATACACTAGTTCGCGCTTGGCGCATCCACGGCGGGCGTCCGCCTGTGCCGCCTGACGAAACTGAAGAGTTGCTAGCTATGCGTCTGATCGCTCAGCGATGCATTTACGGCGTGGATCGCAACCCGATGGCTGTGGACCTAGCCAAGCTATCTCTCTGGCTCGCGACGTTGGCGAAGGATCACCCCTTCACATTTCTAGATCACAACATTCGTTGTGGGGATTCGTTGGTGGGACTCACCCAAAAACAGATCGAAGCCTTCACTTGGGAGGAAAAGACCGCTGGAAAGCAGCGCATCTTAGGGCAGGATTTCTTGGAAAGACGCATTAAAGCTGCCACTTCTTATCGCCGGGAGATTCTGGAAGCCGGAGATTATATCTTACCTGCGCTCAAGTCTGCAAAACTCCGGCTTGCTGACGAGGCGCTAGACGAAGTGCGGTTCGGCGGCGATTTGATTGTCGCGGCATTTTTCTTTTCCGAAAAAGATAAAGCGCGCGTTGGAAAATTGCAGGAGCTTCGTGAGCGATATGTAGCCTGCCATGCTCAGAAGATTTTTGACCCGGCGCTTAAACCGTTAGAGGCGGTTACCGCACTTCGATCCGGTGCGAAGGCAATTTGGCCATTTCACTGGGCGATTGAGTTTCCGGAAGTGTTTCACCGTGAGAATCCGGGCTTTGACGCGTTAGTTGGGAACCCACCGTTTATCGGGGGACGAAGAATTCGAGGCGCCTTGGGACCAGCATATTTAGACTGGCTCGGGCATGTTCATGAAGAAGCGTCGGGTAATGCGGACTTAGTAGCTCATTTTTTCCGGCGTGGATTCGGCCTCCTTCGAAATGACGGCTGCATGGGGCTTATCGCCACAAACACAATTGGCCAAGGTGACACACGCTCCACCGGACTCCGTTGGATTTGCACCAAAGGGGGCACCATCTATGCCGCGCGCCGGCGTTACAAGTGGCCTGGTCAAGCGGCCGTCATCGTCAGTGTCGTTTGGCTGACACGCGCTCAGGTCGCGGGCCCATTCGAACTGGACGAGAAGCCTGTTCCTACGATTACCGCATATCTTTTCCATGCAGGAACCCATGAGAATCCCGCCCGTTTGTCCCCCAATGTCGCACAAAGCTTTCAGGGCACGATTATTTTAGGGATGGGTTTTACTTTTGACGACACGGCTGTGGACGACGGCGCAAACCCGCTTTCTGAAATGCGCAGGGTTGTTGCTAAAGATAAGCGGAACGAAGAGCGCATTTTCCCATTTATCGGCGGCTCCGAGGTCAACGACAGCCCGACGCAAACTCACTACCGCTATGTTATCAGCTTTTTCGATTTTCCACTGCGACGTGCCGCCCTTGAGTTTCGGTGGAGTTCGGGAACTGACGAACAACGCGAAGAAAGTCTCCGCTCGGGGACGGTGCCTATCGATTATCCGAATCCCGTCGCGGCCGATTGGCCGGACCTACTTGAGATCGTTGAGCAGAAGGTTAAACCAGAGCGCACCCGCAGAAAAGCAGATGGGTCATTCGTGCTCCGTCAACCTTTGCCAACAAAATGGTGGACCTTCGCCGACAAACGTCCCGCTCTCTATTCTGCGTTAGGGGCAGTAAGGCGGGCGCTGGCAGTTTCCCAAACGAGCAAATATTTCTCCTTCGCGTTTTTGCCGTCATCACAAATCTTCAGTCACAAGACTGTCGTTTTCCCGTCCGAGTCATTTGCGCTTTTCGCGATGTTACAATCGCGACTACACCAAGATTGGGCGGACTTTTTCGGCTCGTCACTAGAAGATCGCCCAGTCTACACGCCGACCGATTGTTTTGAGACTTTTCCTTTTCCCCTAGATTTCGAAACCAACGCTGACCTAACGCGGGTGGGACGGGAATATTACGATGCACGTGCAGCCTTGATGGTGAAAAACAACGAAGGGCTCACGAAGACATACAACCGATTTAACGATCCGGATGAATCATCGCCTGATATTGCCCGACTGCGCGAACTGCAGGATGCTACGGATAAAGTGGTCCTGAGTGCCTATGGATGGACCGATATCCCAATGGAGCGCGAATTTGTCCTCGACTACGAGGATGAAGAAGAAGGCGAAGGAGCGGGTAAGGCGGACAAACGAAAGAAGCCTTGGCGCTACCGTTGGCCTGATGCCATTCGAGACGAAATTCTCGCGCGATTGCTCAAACTGAATGCTGAGCGCGCTGAAGAAGAACGCATTGCGGGTCTGAGTGCGGCAGTTGAGAGCCCCAAGCCTACACGGAAGTCGGCAGTGAGTTCAAAGCGTGGCCGGAAACCCAAGAGGGCAGTCGTTGTGGCTGAGCAGACGATTCGCCAACTCCCCACCGACCTTCGTTTGGCCGAAAACGACGCGGCTATTTACGCAGTTGGTCTTGTTGTGGCGCTGCTCTCTGAGGCGGGCGGTAGCCTGCCGGCTTCCCGCTTGATCGACGCTTTTGTTTTGGCCACGCAGCCCAACGAATTGAAGCGTTTTGCTCCGCCGGAATATGAGCCCCTTGCCAAAGAATGGGCCGCGCTCTGGAACGAAAAGACCAAACCTGGTGACCTGTTGTCGGCGTTGGACCATCTTACCAGCGCCAATATCGCCGTGGATCGATCCCTGCTCGGGATTGAATTCTCTCTGCAAGATGGCCCGCGAAATTTGCCGCCGCATCTCGCCTTCGATGCGTGGCTCGCCCTTTGCGTCTCGGCCTCGTTGCAGCCGAGCGCTGCGCTAGTGCCAAAAAAACAGCGAGACACGCTCGTCACTAAAATGGAATCTCTCGTCGCGTAACCTTCGATCCCAATTACCCCCATGGAAGACGCCCCTGAATTCACCGCGGTCACGGAAGCCCTAGAGACGGCCCCTCCTGCGTTGACGCCGATTTCTGGGCGCGAGGCTCCTGCAATTTGGGTAGAGAAATTGGCGATCTATAAGAGCTGGCCACCGAGCGATGCCACACGGCTTCGGCAAATCGAACTCCGACGCGGTCTAAACATTATCTGGGCACACCCCGAGGGGAAAAATACCGCTGCAAGCCGCATCGCCGGTCACAGCGCGGGCAAGTCTACGTTCTGCCGTTTACTCCGTTACGTCCTCGATGACACCACGGCCGGCACCGATGATTTTCGTAAGCGTTTTGAATCCAAGCTAGGAATTGGTTGGGCTGTGGCGGAGGTTCATGTGAAGGGCAGACGGTGGCTGGTAGGAAGGCCAATCGCAGAAAATGCCGCCGGCTATCACTCGTTCGCTTATGCCGACGGTTCCCTGACGCAGGAATTTCCGGAACGTCCCCCTCGTGCCGGCTACAAGGAGTATTGTTCGGCGATCGACGAAGCGGTTTTCGGACAGATGGCGATCCGCGTATTGCCCGGTTCACAAAAGCAACTGGACTGGCCTCAGCTTGTGCAATGGCTGACTCGCGATCAGGAAGCCCACTTTCGGGGTCTCTTGGAGTGGCGTGAAACGGACAGTGATTCCGAAAGCATCCCCATCTCAGCCGATGATCGCGCGAGTCTTGTGCGTCTCGTCCTGGGTCTGGTGCAACAAAAAGAACAACCCCTGCTCAAAGAGTTCGCTGAGAAGGCCGCCGAGCACGAATCGAAGATTCGGGAACGAGTAAAACTCGAGTTTGCCATCGAGCGCGACCGCACCGCGCTCGCCGAAAAAATCAAGATACCGGTGGGCGATCCAAAGGACGCGGTTCTGCAACTCGAAATCTCGAATCTTGTCACCAACCTCCGCAACGCGGCCGACGCGGCGGTCCGCGCGGCTCAACAGGACGACGAGAACTCTGCATTGTTGGACGCCGTTGCTCGCGCTCAGGCTGAATTCGAGATTGCGAGCGCTATTGCGGAGGATGCCAAAGCCAAGATGGATGCTGAGGACAATCGGCTCAAAGGAATCACTCCTCCGCCCAAACCCAAAGAAGCTGTAAGCGGCATCCGGCAGATGTTGAAAGGCATGGAGCCGTTCTACGGCTACTGCTCTCACCCGATGGACGCCGCCTACAAGGCGCAATGTCCAATTGCCAAACAGCGGGCCCCGGATGACGCGGTGCGTCAGGCCACGAATGAGATTCAGGGCCAAGCCCCGATTGTGCGATCAGAGCTGGAAAGATTGCAGGCCGAACATAAGCACCATCAGGGAATCGCGGACGAGAAGAAGCGCGCCATGCAATCGGCTCAGGCGCTTTTCAACGCGGCCAGAGTCCGTCAACGCATGGAGCTAGAGGCGTTGAAGGAGCCCGCCCGAGATGCCGCGATGATTGAAGCTTTGCACCGGAGTTTCACAAAGGGATGTCAGGATTTGGAGACGTTGAACGGCAGAATAAAAGACCTCCACACCGATAAGGAGGCCATCAATGACACTCTCAAAGCACTGACGAAGCTTCACAAAGACCTGCTGGCGAAATTCACGAGACTCTTTCACCACATTGCGCAGCATCTGCTCGACAAGGCCGTGAACGGTCGGGTGGAGTTTTCGGGAAAGAGCATTGAGCCCCGCCTCGAATATAATGGAGATCGGGATAGCGCCGCTCTCAAGGTCACGAAATGGGTGACGTTTGACCTCGCTGCGTTGGTGTTAGGCGTCACGACGAGCGAAGCTCACCATCCTCGGTTTCTGCTGCACGACAGCCCACGCGAGTCGGACATGGCCCCAATTATTTATGGTGGTCTATTTTCCGCCGCGAAAGAGATTGAGGGCACATACGGAGACGCAGCCCCATTTCAATACATCGTCACTACGACCGAGCCTCCCCCCGAGGCCATGCGTAAGGCTCCATGGCTGCGGCTCGAACTAGATGCCTCAGTCGAGACCGAACGCTTCTTGGGCATCAATCTTTAGGCTCACGCAAACTCACGATGACTTCTTCTGAAACACGCGCCAAACTCGTCGAAGCTCTGCGCCTCGATCTAGTCGGGCCATGGCCTGGGCACGCGTTTGCAGGCGAGCTACTCCCCGAGAATCCCAATCGCTGGTATTTGACGGGCTACCTCGTGCCTGAGACCGCACCGGTGCATCAACGCGAGGATGCCGAGGCAAAAGAAGAAATCGATTCGGGTGCAGAAGGGGGCGGGATGGACGACGCAGGGGCGCCGGACAAGTCTGCACCGCCGAGTCTACTTCCCAGTTCGATGGGACTTAGCGTCCTCGTGCCCGCAGGGGCTTCGAAGCTTAAGGCTGAGGTGACTTGGGGCGACTACCACTGGGAAGATCCAAGCAAGGAAGATGAGGAGCCGGGTGATCAGGGGCTCGGTGTTCCCGATGAAACCAAACAGGAGTCCGATGAGCAGAGTGAATCTCCCGTGGCGCCAGCGAACGAGCCGCTCCCGGCTGCATCTGCTGCAGCGGCCCCCAAGGGCTTTCGTCGCACCCCCCACGCCGAGAGCGTCGAGATTAGTTTGCCTGCGCCTGGTTCAAAGCTGGTGGAAGTGCAGGTGCCGAATAGCGGTGGACTGCGCGTGGTCGTTACCGCGCGCGCCGTAACGCCCGATAGTCACGGACGACTTCCGGTTGGAACCAAAGCGGTGTGTGTATTCGTGGTAAACGGCCGCCAACCAGGAGAAAGGGCTTACCAAGGGAATGCATTCCAGGCATGCTTGCGCGTAACTTCGCCGGCGGGATTTATCGCGCGGCCGGATTTGCGCGGAGGGGAGGACGGCGCGCGTCGCGATGACTGGGATGAGCAGGTTGCCGATCTTCAATATCGTCGCTCGTTCGACTATGTGTCCGGAATCGGATGTGCCGCTGAAGCGATTGACATGGAGGAAGGCGGTCCTTGTCACGCCGTTCAAACGTGCTGGATACCTTCGGCGGAAGTCGAGTTTGTCGGGCATCTCGAATCGTCCGCTCTGGCTGGCGTGGAGTTGAGCATGGAGGCGCTGTCCCTTCTTGGGAACGTGGATGAAGCTCGCACCAAACTTGGCGGGCTCGTTGACCTCTACCGCGCGTGGATTACGACGCAGGAGTCCGCTATCAAAGCGGACGTTGCCTTGGAGGCCAATCGCCTGAAGGCGGCTAATGAACTTTTTCGGCGGGCGCGACTCGCGGCCGACCGAATGTCGGCAGGAATTGAGTTGCTCGCCAAGGACGACATTCGCGAAGCGTTCTGCACTGCCAATCGTGCAATGGCGCGCCAAGCGCGTCAGCGGGACGCGCAAAAATATAATATCGCGCCTGACAAGGCGGCCGCGCCCTCATGGCGTGCATTTCAACTTGGGTTCATCCTCCTCAATCTGCGTGGTCTAGCGGACCCACTGGATCATGACCGCCAATTGGTGGATCTGCTCTTTTTTCCGACCGGAGGTGGCAAGACCGAAGCATACCTCGGTTTAGCTGCTTTTTCGCTGGTTCTTCGCCGGCTGCGAAATCCCGGACGACGGGGAGCCGGCGTGAATGTGCTGATGCGATATACGCTGCGTCTGCTCACGCTCGATCAACTCGGTCGCGCGTCAGCGCTGATTTGTGCCTTGGAATTGGAGCGCCAGGAGCGTGCCAAACGCAGCGATCTGCGTTTGGGAGACTGGCCCTTTGAAATTGGTTTGTGGGTCGGCTCTGCGGCGACACCGAACCGCATGGGTAGACCCGGCGATAGCGGACCGGGAGCGGACATGTCGGCCTATCGGCGCGTTCGGCGGTTCAGAGCAGACTCCAAAAAGAACCCGTCGCCCATTCCGCTGGAGAACTGTCCTTGGTGCGGGATCAAATTCAACGCCCACTCTTTCCGACTGCTCCCGTCGGAAAAGGACCCTCAAGACCTTCGCATCACGTGCGTGAATGCGAAATGCGCATTCACCGGAGATCAGCCGTTGCCGATCATCGCAGTGGATGAACCGATTTACCGGCGATTGCCCTGTTTCCTTATCGCAACCATCGATAAGTTTGCCGCGCTTCCGTGGGTAGGTCCGTCGGGCAAGCTCTTCGGCCTTGTCGAGCGAGGGGACAACGCGGGCTTTTACAGTGCGATGGAGCCAGGGCGCGGAAAACCTTTGGGCGGGCCGCTGCTGCCACCTGAATTGATCATTCAAGATGAACTCCACCTGATTTCAGGACCGCTTGGGACGATTGCGGGGGTATATGAGACAGCCATCGGTGCGCTTGCAGAACGCGACTTACCAGAAGGTAAAAAACTCCGTCCAAAGATCATCGCTAGCACGGCGACGGTCCGACAGGCCGATGCGCAGATTCGGGCTCTTTTCGGGCGGCCGTCGTCGATGGTTTTTCCGCCACCGGGCCCAGATCGAAGAGATGCTTTCTTTGCCAAGACACGACCGCCGTCGGAGACGCCGGCCCGTCTCTACCTCGGCATCGGAGCCCAAGGACGTAGCCTGAAAGTCGTGCTCTTGCGTGCCGCCCTCGCGCTGCTGTCAGCCGGACAAACCCTCTACAAGCAGGCCGGAGGAAAGCTTCCAGAAAACCCAGTTGATCCTTACATGACCTTGCTCGGCTATTTTAATAGCTTGCGCGAACTCGGCGGTTCACGGCGCATTGTCGAGGACGAGGTAACCAGTCAACTCCGCCGATATGGCGCTCGGCGACGGCGTGATCCTGCCGACGCACTTTTCTCTCAGCGGAAGATTGGCGAGCCGCTTGAACTTACGTCACGCGTTTCGACCAACCAGGTTTCCGAAGCGAAACGCCGTTTGTCCCAAACGCACAACGAAGATGACAATGTCGATCTGGCGCTTGCGACCAACATGATTTCTGTCGGCTTGGACATCACACGACTTGGTCTGATGGTCGTTCTTGGACAACCGAAGATGTCGGCTGAATACATCCAGGCAACCAGCCGTGTGGGTCGTGACCCGAAGCGTCCCGGTTTGGTTGTCACATTGCTCAATGTGCACAAGCCGCGAGATCGTTCGCACTACGAGCGGTTCTGTTTCTACCACGCGACTTTTTACCGCACTGTTGAGGCCACAAGCGTGACGCCGTTTTCTCCGCGGGCGCTTGATCGTGCATTGGCGGCCTCGTTGGTCGCGCTTGCTCGTCACCAACTCGCCGGAATGTCGGCCCCCGCTGGAGCGGCCGACATTCTAACCCATCATATCGCGCTCAATTCGGTTGCGGAGACCTTTGCTGACCGCGCCGTCGCACATCGCTATCTCAACGCTACCGACCAAGCGGCCTTGAGGGCTAAGGTTCGGGACCGATGCATACACCTTCTCGCTACTTGGTTTACCCTGGCGGACGCGGAACGAATGAAAGGCGCTCAACTACAGTATGGCACTGAGCTCAGCAATCAACCCGCCTTACTCCATGGTTTTCTCGACGAGGCGCTTTCGACGCTTGCCGTTGATTACATGAAGTTCCGAGCCAACCGCTCGATGCGCGACGTTGAGGCCAGCGTCGATCTCTTCCCTCAAACCATCACCGGCTGACGTATTATGAGCAAAAGTGAAGTTCGCGCCAGCCAGCTACTGACCACTTTTGGTCCAGGTGCCATGATGGACCTGCCTGATGGATCGGTCATCGTGGGGGGACTGGACAACTGGCGTTTCCCTGTAACCGGTCCGACATTGATCGATGAGCCGCGCTTAGTGGCGAAGCTTCGTGCGCGCCTTCAAAAGCCGACGTTAGTCCTAAAGACTCCTCCGGGCTCCACTGACGATCCGACGGGAGGAAAGCCGGGAATTGTTGTTTGGCGTTTTCCAAGATGGTTTCTCGTTCAGAACCCCGAGTCCTTGCCGAACGGAACCCGACGTCGGCTCGTGCCGCAGTCGCAAATCGTGAATGGTAAATATCGGGAGGGCGACAAGACGCATGAAATCGTTCCGGTCCGGTTTGTGCGGGCCTGCGAGCATGGACACGTCGACGATATTGATTGGCCGGCTTTCGTGCATGGCTACGCCGGTGGCTGTGGCGGCGCGTTGCATCTTGAGGAGCGAAGCACCACCGGAGCCCTGGTGGATGTTTGGGCAACCTGCTCTTGTGGTGAAAAGCGCTCGTTGGCTCAGGCAGCGGCTCGTGGGAGTCGTGCTCTTGGCCGATGCAATGGTGCTCGTCCATGGATGGGAGCGTTTAGTCACGAGGCGTGCGACCAACAGAGCCGGTTGCTCATTCGCAGTGCGAGCAACGCTTATTTTTCTCAAACGCTTTCGGTAATCTCCATCCCGGACCGTAAATCGCCCATCGACGAAATTGTGACAGCGTTGTGGGATGACGGACTAAAAGTCGTCGCTGATAACCCGGCAAGTTTGCCTGTAATTCGGAGCATTCCCAAAATTGCCACGCGCCTTGCCGGAATTGCAGATCAAGACGTGTTGGCCAGTGTGCTTCGGGTGGGCAAGGGAGTGGCGCAATCTGCTGAGCGGCCGGTTAAGGAAGTCGAGTTCGAGGCGTTTTCAGATGCGACCGAAGAGCTGGGCAGCGATCAGCCAGATGGTGATTTCTATGCGCGTGCGCTTCCGCCCGCGCTATGGACCGCCCCATGGATGGCGCCGATTCAACGGGTAATTCTCGTCCATCGTTTACGTGAGGTGGTCGCGCAGGTTGGGTTTACTCGATTTGAATCTCTCGGTGCGGACGTAAATGGTGAACTGCCCGATGAGCTTGCTCTGAATGTTAAGGCGGCTGCGTTGGCGAAGGACCAAGACTGGTTACCAGCGGTCGAAAATCGGGGCGAAGGCGTCTTTCTTCTCTTCGACGCAAAGGCGATTGGAAACTGGTTGGACCGTCCCGCTGTAAAAGCACGCCTGAGCCTCTTGGCTGGAGGATTTACCACGTGGCAGCATACGCATCCGTCTAGCGAACGACCATTCCCAGGTGGGCCTTACTATCTTCTCCACACGTTCTCCCATCTCCTTATGACCGCAATTTCCTTGGATTGCGGTTATCCTGCGTCGTCCTTGCGTGAACGCATCTATGCACTTTCTAGCGAAATCGGGCAGGAACAACGTTACGGCATTCTGATTTTTACCGGGTCCTCCGACGCGGAAGGCACTCTGGGCGGATTGGTCGAAGCGGCGCGAAGAATCAAAGAATTCGTCCGTAAGGCTCTTGAGATGGCATCACTCTGTTCTAACGACCCAATCTGCGCTCATCATCATCCCGGCGAGCACGATCATGCCCCGCTGCTGGGTGCTGCATGCCATGGGTGCCTTTTGGTTCCCGAAACATCCTGCGAGCAGCGCAACGAATTTTTGGATCGCGCGCTGGTTGTTCCAACGGTCGAACAATCGGGCAGCGAGTTCTTTGTCGTGCCGTGACAAAGCTTCAGCCACTGCTCGCCCGCCTTTCTGAACCCGCACTGGTAGCGTTGGCGACAGCCGTGGAGGCTGGGTGGCTCGTTGGTGCTTCGCCGCTTCCAGCTTTCTCGTCCATCGCAGGCGATCTCGGAGGCGAAGTGTCCGATTGGCTCCTCGATTTAGAGAGTCGGGCATTTACGGGCCGGCAAGTCGCTTGCCTGCTCCACAATGTAATTGCGGGGCGCCAGCGTGAGCAGGTTTTGACGCCCGACCTTGTGCTTTCCGGTCCTGATGTGCCCGGCGTCCCTACAGCGGATACCTACACTGTCGTCCAAAATCTATTTCAGGAAGCTCAAGAGGAAGTGGTGCTCGCCGGCTACGCTTTCTACAATGGGCGCATGTTGTTCGAGCGCTTGGCGGAGCAACAGCGGCTTAGGCCGAAGCTGAAAATTCTATTCCATGTCGATTTGCCGAGGAGACACAACGACACGGCTAGCTCCGACAGTATTATCCTCCAATTTGCCGAGGAGTTCAAAAAACGCCACTGGCCGTGGGAGCGATTTCCGGAAGTCTATTTTGATCCTCGAGCGCTTTCCACGGATTCAAAGATTCGAGCGAGCCTTCATGCCAAGATTGTCGTTGTTGATCGGAAGAAGCTCTTCCTGACATCTGCAAACTTCACCGAGGCCGCGCATCAAAAGAACATCGAGATGGGTCTATTGTGCGCGGTGCCTTACTTAGCGGAACGGGTCGGATCGTATTTGGAGGGATTGAGACGATCCGGACAGCTGTTGAGACTTCCCTGAAAACTGGATCATTGATTCATCCGCTGGCCCTGCCGTTCTTTGATCTTGGCGGAGAGGATTTGATTGGTGGCGTGCCGTTCGCCGGCGCGGCGCAGCAATTCTTGTGCGTTCGTCGCGTCGCCCGATGCTACAAACGCCTTCACCTCGTGCTTCGTCCGAATGTGATCAGCCGGTCCCATTTCTTTCACTCGGAGTCGTTCGGTGATGACGCGCAGCGCGTCTCCTTCTTGGCGCAGAGCCATCAGCGTCTGCACGGTCAGCTCGGGATTTGCTTTCGGATTCATCGGCGTCGCAATTGAGGATAGAGATTAAGCAGGACGAAGGCAGACTTTTTTGAAACCGTTCGTGCAGTGGCGCACCACGGCCGTGTGGTCGGGCAGGCTTCGGAATTCATGGGGCTTGATCCGATACTCTTCCGAACGTTGGTAGGTGTGGGCGGTGTGGTCGAGATGAACCGTGCGCGTGGCGCGCTCCACGTAGTGTTTGCCGATGGCGTTCGCGCACCGCAGCGCATCGGCCTCCGAAGCGGCCCGATACATGACGAGGTTTTTCAAATTCAGCGCGAGCACCTCAGCCTGCTCTTTGGTCTGCGGGGGAATGAGCGACTCGAAGGCCTGGGCCGAAACCACCAGCATCAGCATGCAATCCCGGAGCCGGTCGATGACGTTGAAATCGCTGGTGCCGTCGTGACTCGCCGTGATCGCGTTCTGAAATTCATCGCCGACATAGACGAGCTGGTTGAGCGCATACTTCTGCCAGGGCGGGAGCGCGTAGCGCCGAAGGGCGTGGCGGTAGAGTAGGAGTTTTACGACTGTGAACACGTATTGACGCTCCGTCGTATAGTCCTGCGGCACGTCGATGCAGAAGATCTTCCCCTTGTCCACGTCGGCAATGGAGCAAGTGTCCGGCTCGTCCGAGCTGAAGATCTCAGCGATTTCCGGAGTGCCGAGGTATTCAAGGTAGTTCTGTGATGTGCCGATTTCGCCGGCCCGCTGCTCCTTCGCGTCGTGCTTGATGTAGGTCTGGTCGAAGATTTCCGCGAGCTGGATTCGCCGCTCGGTGCTGTCCAACTTCGTCAGTTCTTCGAGGGCCGTCTTCAATTCGGTTTCCGACGTGAGAATCTTGTAGGCGTTCGTGGCCGTGACGGGCCGTCCGATGTCGGCAAGCAACTCGAAGGCGCGGCTGATGTGCCCGGCGCCCTTCACCTTGAAAAAGCTCTTCTCGTCCTTGGGATTCAGCGCCGCCGCCGTGTCGACGAGGATTCGGGCGCGGGTGGTAAACGGCAGTCGGGCATCTCCCGTGACATTCAGTCGCTGCTTCGTGACGGTGGATTCTCCGACCAAACGGGGCCGGAGATGAATGAGGTCATTCTGGCGTCCGTGCTTTTTCGCGAGCCATTCGAGATAAAACCATTCGTCGCCCTTGTTCGCCATGACGACCCCGCCGAGCGTGGGATTGCGCTTCACGAGGGAGGCGAGGAGACCGTTCATGCCGCTGGTTTTTCCGGCGCCTGTGTCGCCGGTGAAAAAGAAATGTCGGTTCGCCTTGTCGCGCGTCCAGCTGAACCGCGCGAACGTGAGCACGACTTCCCAGCGATCGGCGACGACTTTACCGCTCGGGTCGCGCACGTAGCGGCGATGATCCGCGAAATAAAACAGCGAGGCCGCGACCGCGCAGATCGCGACGCCGACCGCAATGTCCCACGGGGCCGGCACAATTCGTGTGCCGAATACGCCGGCACCGGCGATCACCAACGCCAAGGGCAGCGTGGCCGGCCCGCGCAATCCGGGCTCATTGTGGCGGAGATTTCGTTGAATCAACCAGCCGGCCAGCGCGAGAAACACCCCGCAAATCGCGAAGGAAATGAAGGCCGGCGCGCGTGGATCGTTGAGCCAAGCACGCAAGAGAACGTCAGGTGCGGGCAGGTGTTTCATGGGTTACGGGCAGCAACGAACAACCGTTCCGCTGGAACCGCGAGGGCGCGCGCCTACCGAAAAAAGGGTAGGCGGCCGATGCCCTGACGCGTGAACATTTTCCGGCCGCCCGAAACCCAACGCATCGTTAGGGTATTGCGTCTTGGGCCAAACAAGTGCCACGGGTTCACGCCGACCCTTGCGGCGCATCGTAGCATCGGACGCCCGAATTACGACCGTTGGACTACCGCATCCACGGTAGATGATCTACACCGGAATCGGGAGGCGCGCGCCGTTGTGTTTCAACGCCCGCAAGACGGTCTTGGAGCCATGATCACGGTGGGTGTCATTCGCAACGGCGCGACCTATCTCTCGCATCACCTGCGGAAGAACGATTACTGGTCCGAGGGGGAGAAGGCCGTGCAAGGAGAGTGGATCGGCCAGGCCGCCGCGGCGTTGGGGTTGGCCGGTCCGGTGACGGAAGCGCCGTTCGAGGCGCTGCGTTTGAATCGTCATCCGCAAACCGGCGAGCCGCTCACGCAGCGCATGGTGAAGGATCGTGTCGCGTTTTTTGACATTCAACTTTCCGCGCCGAAGGACGTGAGCGTGCTCGCACTCGTCGGCGGGGATGAACGCGTGCGCACGGCATTCGAGGAATCCGTGCGCGTCGCGCTCGACGAGATGGAAAGCTTCGCAGCGGTCCGCGAGCGGCGCGGCGAAGCAGCGTTCACTGAGCAATATCGGCTGACGCGCAACTACGTCGGCGCGCTGTTCCATCACGATGCGAGTCGCGACCTCGACCCGCAGTTGCACGCGCACGCTGTGCTGGCCAATGCGACTTGGGACCCGGCACGCAACGAGTGGATGGCGCTCCAACCGGCGGAAATGCTGCGCGCTTCCGGCTATGTGCGGCAGGTGCTCTATCGCGAACTTGCGGGACGGCTCCGTGCGCTCGGCTACGAGACGCACGAGATGAACTCCACGGGATTTACCGTCCGGGGCGTCGAACATCTCCGCGAGCGGTTTTCGAAGCGGGCGCGCCACGTGCAAAAGCTCGCCGACGAGTTTGCGGCGGAGCACGGTCGGCGGCCGTCGAAGCGCGAAGTCGAAATCCTCGTGCGCGAATCGCGCCAGGATAAGCTGACCGAAGCCAGCACGCCGGAAGTGCGCGCGCGTCAGCGCGCCGAACTGACGGAGCCGGAGCGCGAACAGTTGGACGCGCTGGTGCGCACCGCACGCGGGGCCGCTCCGCGCGAACGCATCTCGCATGGCTTGGTGCGCTCGGTCCTCGAGGCCGCGTTCCGGCACGTTTACGAGCGCAACAGCGTCGT
Source organism: Lacunisphaera sp. (assembly GCA_035549095.1). Classification (GTDB taxonomy): domain Bacteria; phylum Verrucomicrobiota; class Verrucomicrobiia; order Opitutales; family Opitutaceae; genus Lacunisphaera. The sequence continues at coordinate 64,986 of DASZRV010000050.1, forward strand.
GCGCGAAGGTGAGGTGCTGAAGGCGGCGCTGGAGCTGCATCCGGACTTCTCCCGTTGGCGCGAGTTGCGCGAGGCCTTGGAGAATCACGCGGACGTGATCCGAAAGGAAGGGGAGATGAGCCTGCGGACGATCCGGCGGGAAGAGACCGAGACCGTCGAGCGGATCGTCGCCGGCCGAAACGGCCGGTTCCCGCTCGGCAAGCCCGAAGCGTTGCCCGGCCATTTGACGGTCGGCCAGCGGCGCGCGGCGACGGAGTTGCTGGGCAGCCGAGATTTCGTCGCTGTGCTGATCGGCGACGCCGGGACCGGCAAGACGACGGTGTTGACCGCCATCGAAGGGGCTCATCGCGCCGCCGGGGGCCGGGAGTTCCTGCCGCTCGCGCCGACGACGCGCGCGCGGGATGCGATCACGGATTCGGGGTTCAAGGGTGCGGATACTGTGCAGCGGTTTCTCGTCAGCGAGCCGCTCCAGCGCAGCGCGGCGGGTCGCGTCGTGCTGGTCGATGAAGCCGGGCTGCTCTCGACACAGCAGTTGGCGACGCTCACCCGGATTGCCGTCGGCGTGAATGCGCGCCTGCTCCTCGTCGGTGATACCAAGCAGCACTACAGCGTGCAGCGCGGCGACGCCCTCCGCAACGTGCTCACCTTTTCCGGCACGCCGGTCGTGCGGTTGTCGGAAGTGCTGCGCCAGCGGCGCGACGCCGACCGTCATTTTAGCCGCCTGCTCGCGGCCGGCTCATTCGCGGAAGCCTTCGGCTTCGCGAATCGTCGCGGGTTGATCCGGACGGTCGCCCACGACGACGCGATGTTCGCCGCCGCCGCCGAACACTACGTGCGAAACCAGCAAAAGAAGATCGGGACGTTGGTCGTCATCCCGTTCTGGGATGAGATCGAACGGTTCAACGGTCATGTCCGACCCGCGCTCCGCGCCGCGGGTTTGCTCGGTTCCGAGGAAGTGGTCCGCACGGCCGTGAAGCCGCTCAACTGGACGGACGAACAGAAGATCCATTGGGACCAGTATCGCGCCGGCGACCAACTGCTCTTTGCGCGCGCGACGCGCGATTTCAAACGCGGCACCGCGGCGGAGGTCGTCCGGGTGGCCGCGGATGGAATCTGGGTGCGGCGCACCAACGGCAAAGAAGTGAAGGTGACCCGCAAGCAACGCGCCGCCTTCGACGTCGGCAGGCTTCAACCGCTCGCTCTCGCTGTGGGGGAGAAGATTTTGATTCGTGGCCGCGAAGACCGCGAAGGCTTCGCCAACGGCGACTTCAAGGAGGTAGCCGTCGTGGATGCCGTCGCCGACCGCGTGGTCCTGACCGACGGTCACGAGCTGCCCCGCGATTTCGCCGCGTGGACCTATGGGCACGCCCTGACCTCGTATCGTTCGCAGGGCAGCACGTCGGAAGAATCGCTTCTCGTCCTCGGCGAAGTCGCCGCCGCGGCACTGGCGCGGCGGCAGTTCTACGTCGGAAACACGCGCTATCGTGGCGCCCATTCGATTTATCTTTCCGACAAGGAAAAAATTCTCCGCCGCCTCGCGAATCCGGACCCGGGCCGGGAGCTGGCGACGGAGTTCACCAACCGCCACGGCATCGCCTTCGGGGAGCGCCATGTGCCGCGACCGATGCGCGGCATGAATGCGAAGGCCCGCGCCGCCTGGTTCCACGTGACCGCCTCGCTGGGCGCGCACCGCTCCCGTAACCTCGAGAAACAAAACGTATGAATGACAAACCCGTGCAGCGGAAAGCCCGCTTCTATTTCGATACCGCCGCCAGCCCGAGCCACGTCACGTTCGATGACGGGAAGGAAGAGCGGCAGAATTTCCCGTGGTCGCTCTACGTCAAGGCGAGTTGGAGCCACACCGAACTTGATCTCATCCGGGTGGAGATTGGCGACTACCTCGTGCTCCTGCGGGGACACAATCTTGGTCCGCTCTTCCTCGCCATCGAGGACCGCGCTCTCAACCGGGTGCGGGCCCGCCCCGATCTCGAGGACGACCGGGCGAATGAGCCGGATAGCTTCGTCACGGGGGTGCTCTTCCAAAAAGCGGAGCCGGCATCGCCCTTGGGCGGCAAGGGCAAGCAGTCCGAAATCGCCTTATTCGGGTAACATGAACGGCGTTCATGGGTCAGAGTAAAAGGCGGTTTCTCCTCGGTGGCGGCGGTCCTTCTCCGGGTTCCGAACTTCGACTACCGAATTTTCGGTAGGTCCCCAAAGTTGCGGCGGGCGGAAAATTCTTCGTCTTCGCAACTACGCAGCAAATTCCAACGAAAGGCGGAACGAGTCGCGCGGGTTTCGGCCCCCACAAGTGCCGGCATCGAACAAGGAGACACTGTCATGACGACCTTAATACTGCTCGCGCCCTACGTGACGCTGGCTTTGGGGGCGGCGATGCTCGCGCGGGCGCTGCATCTTTACTCGGACCTTCGGCCGCAGTCGGCGGAGGGGAATCGGAATCGGCTGATGATGCTCTTTGCCGCGACGCTCGCGTGGCCGACTCTGGCGCAGGCCGCCTCGGTCGATCTCAAAACCGCGACGGAGTCGGGCAATGCGATCATCATGTATCTCAGCGGCACCTTCGCCGCGGTCGGCATCGTCGCGGCCGGCGTCGCGATGATGATGGGCCGGCAGTCCATCGCAAAGTGGGCGTTCGCCGGGGCGATGGTCAGCGGGCTCGCCTTCGCGATCGTGCGAACGATGTGGAGCAACATGGGCATCGAGGCCGCCGACGTTGGCACGTTCACCCCGTAGTCCGACCGCCATGCACGCCACTCACCTCCACGAGCACGACGCCAACCAGGGCGCGAAGTCCACAGGTGAATTCCTGGGGATGACGGGCAACTCGGGCTGGCTGTTGTTGGGGTCGGCCGGGGCGACGATCCTGATGGTCGTCCTCCTCTGGGGCATGCTGGGGGTCTCGCTCTGGTTCTGCCTGCTCGTCGGCTCCGTCCTGTGCGCCGGTTCAGTGACGTATGTGTTCACGCTGAAGAACAATCGGCCGGAGCATTACGACACGGATTTCTTCGAATCGGCCTTGGTCGAGGCGGGTGTCCGGCAGTTTCAGTTTGGCCCGCGTGCGAAGAGTCCGCCGAATCCGTTCACGAGCGCCCCGCGCTTGGTGACGAGCGACGCGCCCGCGTCGAAAGGAGCGACCGCTGTGTTCCGCGCCCGCCCGCGGGTGTCGCACACCGCTTCCGCACCAGCGCCGGCCGCCGCGAGTGCCGTGACCTCGCCTGACCGGAAGCGGCGGGAAGAACCCGTGATCCCTCGCGCGGCGTTTGAGCAGGTCGTTGAACGCCTCGTCGAAACGGAGTCCCTGTTGGAGGAAACGCTTGCTGAATCGATGGAGGGCCGCGCATGAGGGTGGAACCGCCAGACGGCTATTTCGGCGAAGACATGATTGTCTTCGAGGGCCTCCATCGGGGCGGCTATATCGCGCGCGGCTTCGAGGTCATCGCGCCCGATCTGGAGCAAGCCGATCCGGTTCATCACAACGCCTTCGAATCCGATTTGGTGGCCTTGCTTTCCGTCGTGAAGCCAGGATGGCGGCTTCAGGTTCAGTGGACGAACGACTCGGATTTCCGCCGGCCGTTGCAGCGCTACCGGGAGGACACCCGAAAATTCGGCTCGAACGAATGGAGTGTCCGGCAGCGTAACGAACGTTTCGTCCGTTATTGGCGGATGGCGGAAGAGGGCGTGCTGCGGCGGGAGCGTCTCCGCCTGTATTTCACCACACCCATCGATGCCGCGGTGCTCGGTCAGAAATCCGGACGGCTGACCCGCGAAGCGTTGCTCAGCGCCTACGCGGAGCAGTTTCACCAACTCGGCCAATTCCTCCATGCCTTGTTCTCCGGTAGCGGCGGGCAGGTGCGACCGATGACGGACGCCGATCATTTCCTCCACTACCTCGAATTCCTGAATCCGTCGCTGCCCGAGCAGAAAGTGTCGGACCCGCTGGAGTTCTTCGACCCGGAGAAGTCGCTGCAAGAAAACTGCTGGCTCGGCGAAGGGCGTCCGCTTGAAAAGCCGGACGCCGGCTTCTACCTCGATGGCTGCTACCACGGCATGCTGGTGCTGAAGGCACTGCCGAAACGCACTCATCCCGGCATCGCGTATCTGCTGACGAAGCTCGGCTTTCGCGACTACGCGATCACGGTCAACGTCGAGTCGGTCGACGTGGAAGAGTTGATCGAACGCGAACAGAAGGAGCTGAGCCGCGTCGAGGGCGATTACGAGAGCCTGAAGAAGGTGAAGCTCCTGGCCGCGATGAAGATCAAAGCCGCGAAGATCGCGCGCTACTCCAACGGCGATAGTTCCCCTTACCGGATTCAATACATCATCCGCGCCTGGGATCGCAGTCGGGAAGAGTTGCGCGCGAAGCTCACCGCCCTGAAAGCGGCGGTGGCGAGCATGGAGCGCGCGCAGGCTTACGAGCCCGCCCTCGAAAGCTCCGCCCGGAATTTCTTCTTCTGCACGTGGCCCGGCTGGTCCTACTCGCGTTACGATGCGCTCTGGCACGACTACGACGACGCGCTGGTCGCCAACCTCCTGCCGTTCTCATCCACCCCCACGGGCCATCTCGAATCGGCGGAATTCCTGTTTGAAGGGCCGAATGGCAATCTGGTCGGCGGTCGCACCTTCGTCGGCGAAGGCGCGAGCCAGACGCCGCAGAACGCGGTGGTGATCGGCACGACGGGCTCCGGCAAGAGCGTCAACGTCATCGACATTCTGACCCAGACGGAGCCGTTCTACGATTACACGATGATCGTGGAGGAGGGCGAATCCTACACGACCTACGCGCGGACGGTGGACGCGGCTTCGCAGCCGATCATCGTCCAGGCGAACGGTAAGCTGACAATGAACTACCTCGACACGCGAGGCCTGCCGTTGTCGGGGCTGCATCTGTCCGCCGCAGCGGCGCTGCCGATGCTGATGGTCGGCCAGTCGAAGGACGAGGATCGAAATAAGCTCCGGCAGGCGCTGCTCAGCAATGCCATCGGCCGGCTATATGACGATTTCGCCCGGTGGTATTTCAATCAGCAGCCGGAAGCGCGTGCCGCGCTGTCCCGGCGCGCGACGGTCTTGGAGAACTTCCGCCGCCAGCGGATGGGCCCGCAGGCCACCGCGCTCGACGCATTCCTCGGCTTTGCGGAGTTCGAGGGAGCGCACGCCGACGAAGCTGCCGCACTCCTCGCCGCCCCCACCGAAGAGGAGATTGTTCGTTTCACGAAGGACACTGCGGGTGCGCAGGCGGTGCGGGACCTCGTGTTCGCGCAGGTGGCGCCGGCCGACCAACCGCAGCATGGTCACCTCCAGGAGCTGCTGGCGGCCGAGGCGAGCGGCACGCACGCGGACGAAATGCGCTATCTGGCGACGCTCCTCGAACCGTGGTCGAGCGGCGGGAGCTACGGGGAACTGTTCGATGGCACGTCGAATGTCTGCCTCACGGGGCGCATCGCGCATTTCGAACTCGGCTACATCCCGGAGTCCGCGGAGGAATTGAAGGCGGCGGCGGCGTTCCTCATCGCGAACTACACCCGGTCCCACATGATGCGGATGCCGCGCGCCCTGCGGAAACGGAACATTTTCGAGGAAGTGGCGCGTTTCTCCCTCGTGCCCTCCGGCAAGAAGGTGCTGAAGGAATCGTATCAGCAACTGAGGAAATACAACGTCTGGAACGTAGCTACCGTCCAGAATTACGAGCAGTTCAAAACCTCTGACATTCGCGGGGCCGTGTTGGGAAATAGCCGCATGCTGCTGCTCATGCGGCAGAGCGACCGGAGCGACGTGGAGGATTTGGCCCACGATTTCCCGATTCCCGAAGCGGTGAAGGACGCCGTGATGAGCCATCCGGAGCCGGAAAAATTGACCGGGACGAAATTCTCGCAGTTCACCTACTACCACACGGACGAACGCCGCCCGTTGATCGTAACGATGCGGAACGTCGCTTCTCGCGAAATGCTTTACTGCGCCTCGAGCTCCGGTGCGCACTTCGACCAGCGCGCCTCGGACCTTCGGGGCCAGGAAGGCGTGCTGAATACGATCATCGCCAATGCCTGAACGCATGAGACCCCACCGAGAAATTCAACAAGAAGCCGAACGGCTCGTCGTGCTCGGGCGCGAATATCTCGCGGAACGCCGGGCGCTCGCGGCCGATGGGACAGTCGTAGGCATGCCGCGCACGCTGGCCCGGCTGCCCGATTCCTTCGTGACGGCTGCGCCCGCCGCGCTCGGCGACTCGGAAGGCGCGACCCGCCAACACCGGCAGCGTCACATCGAAGCCGATATAGAAAAGGATGAACTCCTTTTCCGGCTGATCGAGCGGGAGAATGACCTAGCCGCCGACGGTCGCGTCCTCCGGGAAGGCGAACCCGAAGTCGTGATGTTCAGCCGCTCCGGTTTCGACCTGTTGCTGGCGGGATACGAACTCGTCGAGGAGGAACGCCTCGGGGAGGCGCTCGCCCCCTACAGCGACCGCGAGGATTCGCGTGCCGAAGCCGATCCCGAGGCGGTCGCTGAAGTGGAGGAGATTCTGGAGACGAGCGAGCTGCCGGTCGCTGACCGTATGCGGGCGAAAGCCGAGATCGTGGAATTTCTTGCGGGCCGGTTGGAGGCGAACGAGTTCATCGAACACGCGATCGATCGCCAGCGCCTCCGCGAAGTGTGTGTCGAGCGCCAGGAGCGCCGGCCCGAGATGCGTCTCACCGTGAACAGCGATTGAATCCTTAACCACGTCCCGCCATGCGCCGAATCCTCGATGTATTCTCCGTCTGCCAACCGCTCATCATCGGCTTGCTGATGATGATCGTCGTCATGTTGCTCACTCAGGGCTGCAGTTCCATGAGCGCAAACTCGGCGGGCGGCACCCGCGACTTCGTGACCACCGCAGCCACGACCGCCGGCGGCGCCTACATCGGCGCCAAGGAAGGCGACGGAAAAGCCAAGAATGCCGCCATCGGCGCCGCGGCGGGCTTCGTGGTCGGTGAGACCGTGAACTATCTGAACAACAAGTCCCAAAAGGAGGCGTTCCTCGCCGGCTACGAAAAAGGGCAATCAAACGCCGTAAAGCAGCAGTATTGGATCGCCCGTGCCAATCAGCGTCCGGCCGCCGACGACGGCTACGAGGAGACCTACTACGAAATCGACGTGCCACAATCGGATCGCGACGGCGTGCGCCGCGAACCGACCAAGAGAGTGATCCGGGTCGTCGCGCCACGGGAGGACTCTGGATCATGAAGACGAAACTTCTCCTCGGAATCCTCTTCGGCTTTGGGGTTGTCGTGCCCTGCCACGCGCAATGGGCGGTGATCGACATCGCCAATATCCAACAGAGCGCGATGAACTACGCTGCGCTGACGCAGCAAATCTCGAATCAGGCGTCGCAAATCACCAATCAAATTCAGCAGATCCAGCAGTTCGAAGCGCAGTTGAAGCGCCTCGGGAACATGGCGGACGTAAAAGCGCTGGTTGGATTCCCGGAGTTCCGCCTCGATCTCAACCTGCCAAGCAAGGTCAAAACGTGGGCTGACGGTATTGCTCGCGTCGATGGCCGCGGAATCTTCGGGGACACTCGCGGCGGAATCTTCACGCCGGTGACACCTACCTATTCTGATTTCGACGGCGCGACGGTGTCGCGCGATCCGGCGGGCTACAAGACGGCGGCATCGGTCACCGAAACCGTCGATGAATTCAAGACAGTGCAGACCGATGTTTACACGCGGCGCGAGAACCTAAAGCGAGCGATCGCCGCGACGAGCGAAGCGATGCAGGCGGCGGAAACCGAAGCCGAGCAACAGAAGCTCGCCGCAGTTTTGGAGGCGCAATACGGCCAGCTGGCGGCCGTGGATTCAGAGGTCGCATTAAGTGCCGCCCAGGTGCAGGTCCGAGCCGCCGAATCCGTCGCGATGGGCAATGCCCAAAGCGAGGCGGAAGCCGAGGCGCGGAAACGCTTGTCGCAGCAGGAATCGACCAAGGTCACCACGGCTTTCAAGCCGAACTATGAGTGCCTGCTTCAATACGTTAGTGAAAATCCAATACGTCCTTAGTGGGGCACCACTTATGAATATTTTTGTCAAAAATCTTCATGAAACACCTCGTTTTCTTCTGTGCCGTTGCGCTCGCGTTTTCCGGCTGCTCCGACCGCAAAGCGGAGGTGCAAAGGAAGCAGGACGCAGACGCGAAAGCGCGGGCTGAGGCGGCGCGCAAGGAGATGGAAAAACTGCCAAAGACCTTCCAGACACCGGACTATTTCAAAAAGAACGAACCCGCGAAGCCCGCGGAAAACCCACCGCCCTCGAAGTCCCCGTAAATATTATGGCCGCGCCCGCGAGCAGCATCCTTCCACCTTCATACTTTGAAGGCCTTTCCAACCTATGGGGCGGATGTGCATACGTTGGCAGTTCAATCGTCGCGGCCGGTCTCGTTTTTCATTGCGTGCGGAGTCGCCCCGACGGTGGAACCTTCATTTGGCTCGTCGCAAAGGTGTTTCTAATCGGAATCGCGACCCTCTTCATTCGCGAATGGCTGATGCGGTTGAACGATGTCGTCATGGCATTTGGCGGCGTGCTGGGTATCAACCCGCGGGAGGTGGACGAGAAATTCGTCACTTTCATCGCTGGAAAGACGGCGGCCGAACCGGATGCGAGCATGTGGGACATCATCTGGGGCACGAAGTCCATTGGCACAGCGATCTGCTACGCTCTGCTCTGGCTGTTCGGTTGGCTTTCGTGGGGCGTCCAATACGTCGTGAAAATGATTGGTGGCGTGCTCCTCACCGCTGGGTGGGCATTGAGCCCAATCTTCCTTTCGTTCTTCATGCTGCGACCGATGGCGGCAGTAGCGCAAAAATACGTTGTCGGGTTGATCGCCTTGGTTTGTTGGCCGTTTGGCTGGGTCATAGCCGCCGTCGTCACGAATGCGATGTTGGAGGCGGCTGCCACTGCTAACCTCGTGCCGATTTTCGTTGTGGGTGCACCTATTGCCGCGCCGGCACTAACCGTCCTTCTGATTGGAGCGTGGATGCTCGTTAGCTCCGTTCTCGCGCCGTGGGTCACAACGAAGATCCTTCTGATGGGCGTGAATCCCGGCGTCGCTCTCGCTCAGGCGGCTGGTGGCGTCGCGCAAGCTGCCGTCGTCGGCGGTGTAGGCGCGGCTGTCACCGCAGCGACCGGCGGTGCCGGCGGGCTTGCTGTGGCTGCCGCTGCCGTGGCGGGTGCGGGTGCGAGCGGTGCTGAATCCACGATGCGGGGAGGTGGTAGCGCACGAATGACGAATGCCGCGATTAGTGGGCTCTCAGGTCTCTACACCGGTTCGTTTATGCGACGGCATGCTGCGGCGGCAGAGAAGACAGCCGATGCCCAACAGCGACATGCTGAGGCAACCGAATCTTTCGCGTCAGAATTTTCGAGTCACGCTAGACGCCGTCGCGATTCTAGCCAATTTCCGAGTCAACCTCACGAGCCTGATCCGAATCAGGCGGCAATTGATATTGATGCCCATGTCAAATCTTAGCCGACGACTCGAAAAGGCGACCGAAAGGTCGCACAAAGCTCAGCAGCGAATCATGACTGCCGAGCACTCCGTCGCGCGCACCTTGATTGATTTGGTGCGCGGCGAACATGGTGGCAGCCACCACACGAAGGATCGTCCGATTAAGAACGTCACACCTAGAAAATCGTAGGAGGTTAAGATGGTCGCTAATGCCACCACCACGGAATCGGAGTCACCACGAGTGACGCCGAAGTTCGGCAACCCAAAGCCGGCTCTTCTCTCAATCTTTGACCGCCAGCGTCGTCAGGCGCTTTTCTGGTTCGGTATCGCCGTCGCCGCCTGGGCGTGGGCGATCTGGGATCGCCACATGCTGATCGAGCAATTCACGCATCGTCGTGACGTGCTCATGATCGATAGCCTCGGGACGTATTACGTCTCGCCGGTCGTGGATATTCAGCGCGCTACCGACCTGCATGCGATGCAGACGAAGTTAGCGTGCAAGGCGCTGTTCGAGCGCAATCCGGGCGGGCCGGACAACCCCGAGCTGTTGAAACAACTCTTCCTCCGCGAAGCGGCGAAGGAAGCGCAGTCGGCAATCGCCAGCACGAAGGCCGAGTTCGAGGCGAAGTCCCTTCACCAAAAAGTTGAGGTCGGCGTGCCGGAGATTCTCAGCACGCGGGACAACGCTTTCTATACTTCCGCGGACGTGCAGTTGATCCGCGTTGGCTCCTATCAAGGCGCACCCATCACCGAGGCGCTGCGCTACCGCGTGAAATTTAAATTCCTGGTCAATCCCGACCTGACACGCAACGGGCGTTACCCCACCGCCGTGGCCGCGTTCCAAGTCGAGCCGATCAAAACATGAGGACGTGTTATGTGGGGACGTATCGGTATCTTTCTGGGGTTGGTGTCGGCGCTTTCGGCGCAAACGATTCGCAACCTCTCGCTTGATGCACAACAAGTCGTCGAGCTCCCGGTATCCCGCGAGATCACGACCGTAATGTTTCCGGGGCCGCTGACGGCCGTGGCCGGCGCGGACATGCTGATCGATGGCGGGCGGGAGGCGACCGAAGTCGAGGAGGGGACGCCGCTGCGTTTTCACGTCACACATGCGCCCGGTGCGAACTTCATTCTGGTGCAGGGCCTCCAACCGGAAGCGACCGGCCGGCTCACGGCCATTTACGAGGGGGCCGCCTACATCATCCAATTGCGCACAGTCACGGCGGACTCGGTCGCGAGCGTGATCTTCGGCAAAGCGTCGTCGGCGACGAGCGCGAAGCGGATCGATGCCCCGCCGGAGCCGGTGAAGTTTTCACCGCGCATCGGTTTGAGCCTGCTCGACCGGGCGCGCGCTTATCCCGTGTTGGCGAAGTCGCTGCCGAAGGCCGTGGAGGGTGTTACGCTCCGCGCGCAGAACCGGAAGATTACGCTGCCGGACGTGGAGATCACGGTGCAGGAGGTCTATCGGTTCTCGAAGGAAGACGCCGTCGTGTTCCTGCTCCGGCTGCACAACACGACGGATCGCACGATTGACCTCGTGCCCAGCACGTTTGCGGCGCGCGTTGCACAGGAGCGATTCGAACAATCAATCGCCAACGGGCCGCGCTCGCTGGACCCCGGAGCCAGCGCCGACGCGGAGTTCGCGATTGTCGGCCTGCCGGACGGCAATCGCAACGACCTGAGCGCGGACAACGCGTTCACCGTTCTCATCAACACGTCGCGGCGCGAAGCGCTCGCGGCGAACACCGAAGGGTCAGCGCCCACCGAAGGGAGCCAACCATGAACCCCCGGAGCGTTGGCAATTTCCTGAAGAGCAAGTTTGGTCTCTTCGTCGTGTTTGTCGTGGTGTTGTTCTCCGGCCTCGCGATCTACGGCAAGCACCAGAGCGACGAACGAACCGCGGCGCGCCTCACCGCGCAGAATGGGAAAAAAGTCGAGCTGGGCCAAGTCGAGGTGCCGTTGAACCAAGGCTTGGAAGACGGCATGCCACAACAGGCGCGCCCGGCCGGGAGCGCCAAGGACGGCAAGGGAGCGAAAGGCGACGGCATCGTGCCGTTCAATCCGGCGAGTGGTGACGGTCGCACGGCGCGAACGGCCGCCGCGAAAGCGGCGCCGGCACCGAAGAAGATTCGCTATGCCTCGCTGCTCGCAAGCTACCAAGCCTCCGCCGCCTCGACGAATTCAGGCGCAGCGGAACCGCCCGAGCGCTTCATGCCGTTTGGGACGCTGTTGAAATGCAAGCTCGTGAACACCATCGACAGCGCGAATCTGGAAACGCCCGTCATCGCGATCCTCCTCGAGGACGTGTGGCAGAACGGGAAGAAGATCATTCCGGCGAACACGCTGGTGCACGGCACCGCGCGCGCCGGGCGCATGCGGGATCGCGTGACGGCGAGCGGCACGTGGCGATTCGTATGGCAGGACGGGCGCGAACTCGCGTTCAACGGGGTCGCCCTCGACCGCGAGTATGACCAGGAAATTGACGGCTACGGGATCACGGACGGCTCGGCGGGTTTGAAGGGCCACGTGATGTCGAGCGACAATCTACAAGAGTTGAAAATGCTGGCGTCCGCTGCCCTGAGCGGATTCGCCCGCGGCACCCAAGACCGAACCCAAACGGCGCTCGGGACCACCGTCACGGGCTCGCTCTCCAACGGGGTGCGCGAGGGTGCTGGGGATGTCTTCGAACTCTACGCGCAACGCACGCTGAAGGACATCGAGGAAAACGGCTACTTCGTGCGCGTCGCGGCCGGCAAGGAATTCTACGTCTACGTGCTCGAAGCGATCAATCCGCAGCGGGCGAGCGTTGCGGGGGTTCGCGCCCAATCACTCGAAGCTGTGCCGGCGGCGACCGGTGCACCAAATCAAACTCCCAACAAAGGATGACCATGCGACCCTCGATACTCATTGGATTTTTGGCAGTGTTGGCGGGATGCGCGTCGCCGAAAACGGTCGTGAGCCAGGCATCGGCTCCCGCGCCGGTGGTGGACGCGAAAGCGGAACGGAAGGCAGTCGAGACTCGCTATGACGTCCGCGGCTACCGGGAGGCCGCAAGTCCCAGGATTCGTCACGAAGCCCACGCCGTGTATCGGCGCACGCTGGTGCCGGCGAGCGCGGAGCCGGCGGAGACCGCTCCGCGCTCCGTGTTCGCCCCGGCCAGTGTTGCCCCGCTCCCGGCCAGTGAGGAACTAAATGCGGAGCTGGAAAAGCAGAAGGCCATCACCGCCCAAATGCAGTCGATGCAAGTGTCGATGGCGGACACGCAGGCGAAGATGCAGGCGCAGTATGCGCAACTGTTGAAGCAGAGCGGCGAAGCGCTGCGCTTGCGCGAGCGCCTCGAAATCGAACGCAGTCAAAACCGGGCCAACACGGGCCCCGCGCCGGACTCGGTCGCGGCCACCGGCGACAGTCGGACTACTCAGGCTAAATGGTGAGGAGTGTCATGCCGCTGTCTCCAGAGATTCGCGCAAAGCTCGCCGGTCTGCCGGCCGCGCTGAAAACGCGATTGCGCGGCCAGACCGCTGCCATCGATCGCGTGTGCCAACGGGTGCAGCACGGCGAACTCGGGCTCGCGAGGCGCGGCCGCCCTCGGGCCAGTTTCCTTTTTCTCGGCCCGACCGGGGTGGGAAAGACCGAACTCACGCTCCAATTTACGGCCGAAGTCACCGGCGTTGACCGAGTCGTGCGACTGGACATGTCGGAGTATCAGACCGCCGACCGTCTCCCGCTGCTGTTGGGCGATGCGACCATCGGCGGGCGAATCGCCGAAGGATTCGACCGCTGCGAAGGTCGCGGAACGTTGCTCTTTGATGAGATCGAGAAGGCGCATCAGCGCGTGCTCGACGTGCTACTGCAGATCCTCGACGCCGCGCGCGTGACCACGGGGCGCAACCGGGAACTCGATTTCTCGGACTGGTATGTCGTGCTGACGAGCAACATCGGCGCGCAGCGCATCATGGCCCTGCGGAAGTCGAAGTTCGAAACCATGGAACGCCTCGTGCGACAGGAGGCACAACGCGAACTTCGCCCCGAGATTTTCGCGCGCATTTCCGAGGTGGTGGTCTTCAACCGGCTCGATTTCGACACGCAACGCACCATTGCCCGGGACATGATCGCCGGCGAATGCGCGGCGCATTCGTCGCGTGGGCTTGCCCTGGCCTGCGCTGACTCCGTCCCGGAAGTGGTGATTCAGCGGGGTTTCAGTGACCGCCTCGGCGCCCGGCCGATGCGTGATGCAACCGAGGTCCTCGTGCGGAACGCCATCGTGGCGGACCTGCTTGCGGGGGGAACTGGCAACGGCCGTTTGCATCCGGATGCAAGCGGGCTGAAATTGGAACTGGAAGCGTCTTGAGGATATGGCGTCGAAACAACCATCTCCCCGGATCGTGGTGTTAAAGGGTGATCGGTTGTATGGGGACTTGATCTGCGAGCAGATCAAGGGGCTTTGGCGGCACGCGACGGTGCAGGTTTTTCAGCACGGCTTCGACGCGCTGGAAGCCATCCAAGCCGACCCGCCGGACCTCTACGTGGCGGGGGTGAAAATCGACGACATGGACGGGCTGGAACATCTCGAACCGTTCATTGATTCCACGTTGCCCATCCTCGTCCTGACCTCGCGCAAGGAAGCCCGCACCTTTGAAATGCTGCGCACCGTCCGCTACGACGGAATCTATGACGGGCACGCGGAAGGCCTCGAAAATCTTCCAGCCGCCCTTCAGCAGGTGATCCAGCGGCGCCTTTACGTGAGTCCGACGATGGTCGAGCACCTGAAACGCCCGAAAAATATCACGCTCGATGCACTGACGGAGAAGGAGCAAGTGGTGCTCTCAGTGATCGGCGATGGTTCGGACGATTTGCAGGCCGCGGAGAAGCTGGGGATATCCCCACACACGGTGAATACCCACCGGAAATCGATCATGGCGAAGCTGGGCCTGCACCATAAGGGTCAGTTGATCCTGAGCGCGATTCAGCGCGGCTACGTGTGGGTGACGCCAAACGAGATTTTCTACCCGGGCTTCCAGCGCCAGCTACAAAGCATCGTGGACGACACCAAGGCGGCGACCGCCGGACCGGAGCAAGCGAGCGCGTAGCCTGCTGTTTTGAGTTCACATCGTCCGTGCGCTGGCGAAAATTCGGCCCGTGGATAACCGCAAGCATCTCGAAAGCGCCGGCCCTTTTGCGGGTCTCTGGGTGCGAACGGCGCGAGCGTTACACAAGGCCGGTTACAAGAGCCGCCGGAAAGTCCGGGCGGACATCGAGGCCGGCGCGTTGCACCCTTACATTTCCATCCGCGACTACGGCAGAAAGGCCGACACAGAGGTGAGAAGGTGGCTCGGGTTGAAAAGCTGGAGCGAATCTTGGGGCAACTCGCCGCGGATCGTGCGACGTTAGTGCTTCGCTCGGGCGGGCGTGAGGCTGCCGGGCGAAAAAGGGGCATAGCCCCTTCGATTAGTCTTCGATGGGAAGCATCAACGTGAGGACGGGGTCGGGCGTGTCACCGGGTCCGACGTGGAGCTTCAAGGCGTGCTGGGCGCCCGCGACGATGACCTCGAAGCGGACGACAGAAGTGTTGTGCGCGCCGTGGGTCGCCAGTTTCGCCATCGTGGAGATGTCGTGGCAAATCCCGGCCACGTCCTGACCTTCGACCTTCAGCGCCTCCTCGATGATGCTCCACACGGCGGCCGTGCAGGCAAAGTGGTGCTTCCAGTGCTGGCGCATGCAGTCGACATGGCTCAGGTCCACCAAAACGCCATCCTCGATGGCCTGCTTGCGGGTGTAGGCATAGATCGTCTCACCGAACGGATTTTCAGTCTTCATGGTATTCGCCGTTCGGCGCATGAACGTGTATCACCTCACGTGACCTTATCGCTCACTGCCGATTGGCGTTTTCCGCCCCACACCCGAAAGTCAAAGCGGTGGATGGAGCGCCGAGGCGGCGGACGGTTGCCGTCCGCAACGAGGGGGAAGCGGAGTGATTCCGCGTGGTGGAGATCGCGAAGCGATACGACCTTGACCGGGTGTAGAATGGCGGAACCAGCGGCTGGCAGTGGCTAGAAGAATTCGAGCGTAGCGAGCATCGGTTGGAATCCCCTCGGCACCGCATGGTGCCGATTCGTGGCCCCGTCCACGCGTGGGCCGTTGGCCCGCTGACGCACCTCGCGCTTGAGCAAAAAAAAGCGGCCGGTGTAAACCGGCCGCCGGGAGGGAGCAGAGCGATTACTCGCTGTGCTCGCTCTTCGCTTCCGCCAGACGTTCGAAGATGAACGTGTGGGCCTGGTCGGCGAGCTTGGCGACGAGCGGAAGGTCATCACGGCCGAAGCTGTCGGTGTCGTGAAAGGCCTTGGCGTCGTCCATGTAGGTCCGGGCGAAGGTGACGTTGTAGAATTTCTTCTGGTCGGCTTCGTTTTCCCAGATGGCCGCCTTGATGCGGCCCAGGCGAAGCGTCTTCACCGGCAGTTTGCCGGACGAGGTGGGCTTGGATTGCGGAGCGGATTGAGCGTTCTTGGAGGGCATATAGTTCCTTTTTTTGATTTTGAGGAGCGGGATTGCTCTCTCGACCCGAGGCGGAGGTGCCGTCTGGGACGAGGGGACGGTTGGGGGGATTCCTTTCAAGGAGGACCCGAACGCTCCCTGTCCGCGTAGCGGCGGCCCAGATGGAGGGACCGCCAGAGAGAGCAAGACCGCTCCGGGAAAAAAGAACGTTCCGCCCAGGCGGAATTGCCCGGAAGGACGCGAAGCGCCCGCAAGCAGGGAACACCCGCGCGGCAAAAGAGAGAACGAGAGGTGATTGAGCCGCATCTGGCCTGCTGGGAAAAAGCCGACGCTTGAAATTCTTCACTTCGCCCGGTTGGACGACGACTGGTGCATTCACGTCCGGCTGCGCGCCGACATTTCCGTTCGTCGCCTTCGCCGACCAACACGGGCAGGTTCGCTGGCGGAATCGAAGGGGATGCGGAGCAGACTCCTCCTCGACGGTGGCCGTTTTCACGGCCGCGAAACCGCGAAAGCGCGATCTGATTGGAACGTTTCATCCGCGCTACGTTGCGCCGCCTCACTCCGAGCGGACAGCGTCCGCGCCTACCGAAATCAGTGTAGAACGGCTCCCGAAAACTCGGCAGGTGCGCCCCATTGAGGTTACCGAGGACGGAGGGAGAGTTGGGGCGATGCGAAGCGCGGTGCTTCGCCGAAACATCAAAATCACTCCTATGAAAACGAACATGTCTGAACATTCGGTCTCGTCCGCATCGGTCGCCCACACGTCCCGTTATCAGATTTACCGGCAAGCCCGCGCGGGAAACTACATGCTCGAAGTCAAAACGGACTCGCCGACCGAAGCGGTGGCGATGTTCGCGATCATGTCTCCGGCTTACGACGGCGGCGACATTCGCCTGTGGGATGCGCGCGAACAGCGCATCGCGGCGTCCGTGAATTGGACCCGCGAAAAAACCGACTTCGGCTTTGCCGTGCCGCAACGCACGAACGTCTTCCACGACCGGATGCTCGCGATCCTCGCGCGTCAGCTCTCGGAGAAGGAAGCATTGCGAATCGAGGTGAAGAACGAGCTGACCCTCGGGGTGGCGGTCTAACCGTTGCTAATCGTCAACTCCATGAACTTCCGTCCGCCCACCGGTAAAACGACAAGACCACGGTTGCCCGTGGTCTTGAGGTGGGGAAATCGCGATGTCTCCCCGACTGCCTTTCGGCAGGAAGTAGTGGCAACAAAATCGCCCCATCCGCGGAAATTTCAAGTCCGAATCCCGATTTTTTCATGACCTCTCCATCGCCGATGACACCGGAGGCAACTCCTGCGCCGCGCAAGCGGTCCATCATCTACATCGACGGTTTCAACTTTTACTACGGGATGCTGACCGAGCGCCCCGATCTGAAATGGATCAACTACCAGCGCCTCGGCGAACTGC
This sequence comes from Lacunisphaera sp., assembly GCA_035549095.1. GTDB lineage: Bacteria > Verrucomicrobiota > Verrucomicrobiia > Opitutales > Opitutaceae > Lacunisphaera. The sequence continues at coordinate 82,394 of DASZRV010000050.1, forward strand.
TCCGCCCGGATGACGACATTGTCCATGTGCGCCTCTTCACCGCCTTGATTGATCGGAAGCGGGCGGTGTCGGACAAGCGAGACCGCCAGCTACGGTGGTGGGCGGCGCTCAAGACCCAACCGAAGATCACCATTACGGAAGGAAAGTTTGCCGAACGGGAGCGGACGTGCCTGGTGCCGACCTGCCATCATCCGCACCGACGGTTCACCGCGCTGGAAGAAAAGCAGACAGACGTAAATCTCGCGCTGGCGATCGTGCGGGACGTGCAGACGCTTACACCCGACGTTGTCGTGGTGATCTCGGGCGACATCGATCTCCTTCCCGCGCTCGATTGGGTGATGGCAATCAGCAAGAGCGTCCGGCCGGTCATCTATGTGCCGGTTTTCGAGGAGCAGCTCCGTTTCCGGCGGAAGGACGAATTCATGAAGTATAGTCAGGCCGTGAAACCGATCCCGGAAAAGTATCTCCGCCAGGCGCAGTTCGCGGATCGGGTCACCACCTCCGCCGGAGCGGTGCTGGAGCGTCCGCCTGCGTGGTTAACCCGGTGAAATGACCGCCGTCAGTCGAACAAGACAGAGATCGGCACCCGCAGTGCGGTGGCAAGCCGCCGAAGCTCAACGTCTGTCACTTCGCGTTCCCCGCGTTCGATTCGTTTGACCACGTCGCGGCTGATGTTCCAGCCCGTGCTCGCGGCGCGTCCCGCCAAATCCTCCTGGGTGAGGTTCTGTTGCCGGCGCAGCTTTGCGACGGCACCAGAGATTGAATTCCGATCAGTCTTTTTCGAGCCACTGGGGCGTTTGCTGGTCTTACGAAGCATGGGCGATAAGTCGCCCGTCACTCTGCCGGAAAAAACGACTGGAAAGGGGCGACATGTCGCCCATTGTAGCGGCACTGATGAGTTCTATCGGCGAAATTTGCGCGTATCCCACGAAGGGTGACGAGTCTCCAGATCTGGCCTTTCCGTGGCGTTGCCTCAGAAGCGCGATGACTATTGTCTGTGAAGATTGCCGTCTGGGATGAAAAGGACACTCGAAATACTTTCGGCGGAGGACCACAAGATGTATGCCGATCTTGTGGAGGCGATCTTCGTGAAAGCAGGACACCATGTGGCGACCGTCCCGAATGGTCGCGAGGCGTTGGAGATGGTCCGGCAGGCGCCGGGCCGGTTCGATCTCGTGGTTACGGACCATCAAATGCCGGAGTTGAATGGGGAAGGCCTGGTCGTATGGCTACGGCAGAACAATTTTGCCGGTAGGATCATCGTTCACGCCGCCGCGCTCACCACGCCGCTCGTTCAGCGCTACCGGTCGTTGTCGGTCGATCACGTCGTGACCAAGGGACACGAAACAGAGCAACTGCTGCCTCTGACGGAATCGCTGTTTGCTTAACGAACCATGATTCACTCCGACCCTCCGCCATCAGTTCCGAAGAGTCGCGCGCTCCTTGTAGTCGACGACCAGGCGTCGGTGCGGCTCTCCCTCGAATTCATGTTGTCGGGCGTTGGGTTTCGCGTGTTGTCAGCGGCGAGCGGCCCAGAGGCGATTGAGCAGATGGCGCGGGAGGGAGCGGATGGTGCTTTGATCGACGTTCACATGCCCGTGATGAACGGTTTCGAGACAGGTGTGCGATTGAAGGAGCTGGCGGCAATGGCGGGTCGCCAGTTCCCCATCTGGTTCATGACCGGAGCGGGCGGTTCGGCCGTCGAGAAACGAAGCGCCGAGCTTGGCGCGCTAGGAGTCTTTTCGAAGCCCTTTGACCTTCAACACCTGCTCGCGCGCCTTCAGAGTGGCTTCGAGCATGGCACTGCGAACTAGGCATGCCTTATCGCAGGGAAACGATCTCGGATGGTGAAACAAAGGCGCTGCGTGTGCTCTGCGCGGAGGACGATCCGCACATCGCGCTTGTGCTCAAGCAGGGGTTGGTCGAGGTCGGGCACTTTGTGGAGTGTGTTGTTGATGGGTTAGACGCAATCGAGCGCGTGAAAGCTCAACCTGCCTTTTTCGATTTGGTGATTACTGACCACAACATGCCGCGGAGCACGGGGCTCGTTCTGGTTCGAGCGCTCCGGTTGATGGGTTTTGCTGGTCGCATCATCGTGCACGCGTCGGGGCTCAGACCAGCGGATGAAAAGGCATACAGGCAACTCGCGGTGGATCGGCTCTTCGACAAACCGCTTCAAAGTGCAGAACTGATGCGAGTGGTCGCCGCACTTCGACGCGTGGCGTGGTAACGCTCCGGCTCACGATGTCGCAGCGCGGTGGCCGCGCCGGTGCGACGGACGAAAATTTGACGCTCTGGTAAAAACATGACGATAGTCATCAAACGATGAGCACCGCAAAGGAACTGCTAGACCTGGCCCTCGGCGATCCAAGCGGGTGGGAGCGTCTGACCGAACTCTGCCTGGATCGCGCCAATGCGGAAACGCTCGCCCGTGCTCTGGAATCGAGCGAACTGAAGGGAAGTGAAGCGGTGCGAGACTGGGCGAGCGCGCTCGAGGAGATGCACCCCGGACTAAAGATTCGTCTGCCCGGGAAAGCGTGAGGGTGAAGCCTACCGAGTTCAGGGTAGGCGACGTGCACCGATTTCGGTAGGGGCGGTCCCTTGTTGCGAGGCGCGGCGTGCGCACGCTGGTGCGCATGACGGCCGCGGAACTAACAGCCTTTATCCCGGAGGGCCACGAGATCGTGATGATGCTCGATGCGAAGGACGGGTGCCGCGTCTTTACGTCTTCGAAGCCGCACGCCGGCGGGTGGGAGCGGGAAGTGTTGATTCCGTCTGAACGGCTGACTCACCAAGGCGAGCATGCGCTCGAATTTCCGCCCATTCGGTCGCGGACATCCCGTGCGGCTTAGCGTAGCCGAGGACACGGGCTTCGCGGTTTTTGCCTTCCTTGTGGAATGTCACGTAGGCGGTAATCTCCCGGCCGTTTGCAAAGAAGAAGCGAAATGCGCCGATCAGGTGACAATCAGCGCGGTCCTTGTATGCCCGTTTCGGTGCGTCCTCGATGGCTTGTTCAAGAACGGGTTTCCAGAATGCATCGGGGGTGCGTCCGTCCGGCCAAACCTGAATTTTCGTCAAGACTCGGCGAAGTTCCGCGCGTAGCTTGCGGCGTTCCGGGGCCTCGGTCGGAACCTGCCGAGCGGCGATGGAAGGTGTCGACTCGCTCTTCCTGCGCAAAGTCTCCAACTCGGAGCGCGCCGCGGCGCGTTCGTTGCGCACCTCGTTGAGTCGCGTTTCGAGCTGCTTCGCCTGCTTCCGCACGGCGTCGCCAAAGGCACCGCTTTCGTTCAAAAGCGCCTCGGCTGCCTTCGTCAGCTTGCCATTTATCACGGTTTCCTCGGCGACCAGATCCGCGATTTGCGCATCAAGTCGGTCCCGGTCTCCCGTGTCGAGGGTCACGGAAAAGAGGCGCTCCCAGTCAATGCCTTGGCAGGCCGCAACGACGGAGCGCTCAAGATGCTCTCCCGACCAGCGAACCATTTTGTCCTTCGGTCCGAGCAGATTTTTGTCGGTGCCGTAGAAGAAATATCTGTTCTGCGCTTGGGCAAAAACGTGCATGCGCCTCTCGCTTGGATCGACCAACAACCCTGTAAGCAATCGGACCCAGCGGCCGTGTCGACCACCCGGATTGCCGGTGACGGTGGGCTGCGCTCGCTCGAAGACATCATCCGAAATGATGCGGGGATAATAATCTTTGATCGCATCTCCGTCAGGAACGCGTTTGCCGTAGGCGCCACCTTCATAGCGATGGGGCTGATATTCGCCAAGGACCGCGCGGTTGCGGATAATTTTCTGAATGCGCGTCCGTGACCATCCCGCCCGATTCCATGGCTTCACTTTTGCTGCCTTCAATTCCTTCGCGATGGTTTCGTAGCCCTTGCCCGCAAGTGCCCAAGCGAAGACCTGCCGAACGATCTGTGCGCGCTCCTCGATGGGGACGATCTTAGCTTCGGAATAATCTGTGCGCGGACCTACCTTCCGGGCTCCCACAACGCGCAGCCACGGATGAGTCCAAGTGGAGAAGACCCGACCTTGGGCCGCGGCCCGGCGTTTGTTCTGCCAGGACGCGACAAGGCGTTTCGATTTGGTATCGGACTCTTCGTATCCGCGCGCGAGAATGAGCAGCGCGTTGATGAGAAAGACGACATCGCGCGACAAATTCTCCCGGGTGTAGCGCCGACGGTCATGCAGCGTGACGATTTCGATACCCGCTTTGATGATGGTCTTCAGGAGGTCCAAGCCCTCGAGTGGTTCGTTGCGGGAAAGGCGGTCGAGATTCTCAACGACGAGCACGGAGCCCGGCGCGATCATCCCCGCTTCGATTGCCTTCAAGAATCGCGCGAGCGCGCCTACCTTGGCATTGCGGCCCATGTAGCCAGGAACGCCTTCGTCGCGCAAAGAAGTGTCGAGCGTAAGTCCCCCACCTTCGTTTTTACACCACTCTTCGGCCGCTTCGAGCTGACGGCGCACCGAGTCGCCCTGCCGTTGTCTCTCAGAGGAGAAACGGGTGTAGCTGTAAGCCATCGGGGGCGCCTTCATGCATAGGAAAATAGGTCTTTTCCGTGGTATGTCAAACCGGCCCTAAGAGCGAATACATGGAAAAGCACAGCGTCGCGCGCCTGATCGGCGCGCCGCCGGGCTACGTCGGCTACGACGAGGGCGGCCAGCTGACCGAGGCGGTGCGGCGCAAGCCCTATGCCGTGATTCTCTTCGACGAGATCGAGAAGGCGCACCCCGATGTTTTCAACGTGCTGCTCCAGGTGCTGGACGACGGCCGAATCACGGACGCCCAGGGAAGGACCGTGGACTTCAAGAACACCGTCATCATCATGACCTCCAACCTCGGCTCGCGCCATCTGCTCGAGGGCGTGACCGGCGACACGATCCCGGAAAGCGTCCGGGAAAGCGTGATGACGGAACTGCGCAAGGCCTTCCGGCCGGAGTTCCTCAACCGCATCGACGAGACCATCCTCTTCAAGCCGCTGACGCTGGAGGAAATCACCAGCATCGTGGACCTGCTGCTGGCTGACCTCAACCGGCGTCTCGCCGACCGCCGCGTGACCGTGAGCCTCGACGCGAAGGCAAAGGAGTGGACGGCGGAGAAAGGCTATGATCCGGTGTTCGGCGCGCGGCCGTTGAAGCGTTTCCTGCAGCGCAACATCGAGACCCGCCTCGCGCGCGCACTGATTGGTGGCGAGGTGGCCGAGGGCAGCGAGGTCAAGTTCAGCGTCAAGGACGACGAACTGGTGATGAAGTGAGGGAGGCCTTTTAGGCTTTGCGCCGCGGCGCGGGCGTGAGAACTTCCCGGCTCCATGCCCGCCGCGCCCATCCGCTATTTCGACCGCTACACCAGGGCGATCGCGACGGAGGAGATCTACGGCGGAAACTGGCTGCGGTTTGCCTATGAGAATCCCGCCGGCCGGCTGTTCGTGTGGCTGCTGGTGCGCCGGGCGTTTTTCTCGCGGTGGTACGGCCGGCAGATGAACAAGAAGGAGAGCGCCTTCCGGATCATCCCGTTCGTCGCCAAATACGGGCTCAACGCGGATGAGTTCGCGAAGACGGTTTTCGACTACAAGACCTTCAATGAATTTTTCTATCGCGCGCTGAAGCCGGCGGCGCGCCCGATCGCGGCGGGGGAGCGGCTCGCGGTTTTCCCGGCGGACGGCAGGCACCTGGTGTTTCCGGACGTGGACGCGTCGGCCGGCTTCTACGTGAAGGGAATGAAGTTCACGCTCGCCGAACTGCTGGGCGACCCGGCACTGGCGGAAAAATTTGCCGGCGGCGCCATGCTCATCTCGCGGCTGTGCCCGGTGGACTATCACCGGTTTCATTTTCCGGTGGGCGGTACGCCGCAGGAGTCCCGCCTGATCAACGGCTGGCTTTATTCGGTGAGCCCGGTGGCGCTGCGGCGGAACATCCGCTACCTGGTCGAGAACAAGCGGGAGCTCACGCTGATCGAGAACCCCGTTTTCGGAACGGTGGCGATGATCGAGGTCGGAGCCACGAACGTCGGCAGCATCAAGCAGGGCTTCATTCCCGGACGCCCGGTGGAGAAGGGGGCCGAGAAAGGAATTTTCGCCTTCGGCGGCTCCTGCGTGATCACGCTGTTCGGTCGCGGCCGCCTGCGGTTCGACGCCGATCTCGTGGCGCAGAGCGCGCAATTCATCGAGACCTACGCGCGGATGGGCGACCGGCTCGGCGAGGCGCCGTGAGGCGGGAGGTCATTTACCCGCTTGCCTCCCTTTCCGGTGGATTTGAAATGGGGCCCGTCGCGCCCGGGTGGTGAAATGGCAGACACGACGGTCTTAGAAGCCGTTGCCGCAAGGCTTACAGGTTCGAGTCCTGTCCCGGGCACCAAATAGAACTTCGTGAGATTTGGTGAACTAGACAGGTCTTGGACCTGTAGCCGTGAGGCAACTCGTTATCGGCAAATTCGCGCCTCAGCTCGGCGAGAATTTGCGCGATAACGTCGAAGGGTTGAGCAAATCCGGCAGTCACTTTTTTTCGCGCAATTAGGCGGTTCGTTCCGATTTTTTGAACTAGTCCCGAAACCGCCTCTGGCGAACGTTCTGCCTGCTGTTTACCCGCTAGTTCTAAGGCGTTTACGACCGCCTTAGCGGGTTCGATCCAAAAAGCAGACCTCGTTTTCTGGAGGTGCTCTTTTTTCTTCTTCATTTCGACCTTTTCGATCACGAGGTCGCTTTTGGCTGCTTGGTACGAATCCTCGTCGATTACCTCGTCGAGATAGGCACGAGTAAGCCGGTTTAGCTTCTCCTGTGCTTTGGTCAGCCGCTCAGAGGTGGTGGAGATAGACTTCTCAAGTTCATCGCCTCCCCGAGCGGCCTCTGCCTCGATCAGTTCGCGAAGGTGGGTACCCTCTGATGCTGGTCTTGCGACTCATGATGGGTTCGAAGATAGTTCACTAGCCTGCACCACCCATTCCCGTCGGGCGCGGGGAAGCGGCGAACCTCTCAGGCCGCGGAGCGGACGGTGGGACCTTCGACCCAACGGGCGGGAATCGTCGTCGTGGTCGGCCAGTGAGGAATGCCGCGCTCGTTGCGCTGCAACTGAGCGATGACCAGCTCCGCGCTGCGGGCCCCGATCTCCCGCGGCTGCTGGTCGAGGCCGGCGCACGGCCTCGTCTTGTAGAGTTCGTTCAGGCAGACGAACCCATGGGTGGAAGGCACCTGCGCGCCGCACTCCTCCATCCAGTCGAGGATGTAGGTGTAGTGTCCGAGCACGATGTCCGGCTGGAATTTCCGAAACCACGCGTTGAACTCGTCGCGCTGCAGCTCCTCGACGATGAGCGGCGGCACCCGCGGCGCCGGAAGCTTGAAGCCGTTGAAGGCGGCGCTGAAGCGGTTCTGGAGCCGCTGGTCCTGGTGCTGCTGCAGGAAAAGCCCGGGTCGCTGGTAGCCCAGCGCGGTCAGGCGCGCGAGCGCGCCGGTCATGGAGCGATAGTGGTCGCAGCAGACGCAGTGCAGCGCGGGCCGCTCGATGTTGTAGTCCGTGTAGATGCCGGCGTAGTGAAGCCAGTCGAACCTCGACCAGTCCGGGATATTCCACTCCGGGAGGATGATGACGCCATGGATTCCGCGCGACTGGAGAATCGAGTCGAGTCGCGGGACGGTGAGGCCGGCTTGGCCGACAGTGAACTCCTCCACTTTGAATCCGAGCTGCATTCCGCGGGTGGTCGCTCCCACCACAAGTTCACGATGAAAGGCGGTGCCGAGCGCCGGTTGCGCCGGCTCGTGCAAGCCCACGACCGCGAGCATTCCCCGGAAAGTGCCGCCACGTGACCGACGCATCTCGGACATCAAAGTTGCGGCGAGTGGATTGTGACGGTAGCCCGCCTCGCGCGCGGCTGTTTTCACCCGCTTCACGGTCGCCGGATCGACTCTTCCCGTGCCCCGAAGAGCATCGGAAACAGTTGTATGGGAGATATCTAGGGATTTTGCCAAGGACCGCAGCGAGGGCGGTTTTGAAGCCATGCCTGACTGTAAGGCAGAAGTGGCCATTGCTAGGCAAGATAACTTTTTAACATCTATGTAACTATCCAGCGAAACTCCGGCGTCTTCGCCGTGTCAGAGCGCAGTTGGTCCGTGTTCCCCCGTTAGGTCCCCTCCTAATCCGTTGGTTTCGATACCCTCTCTACCCATGAAAGCACCCCGTAAGACTACCAAGCAGTCCGCGGCACGTCTGTTGACGTCCGCGTTTATGGTTGCGGCGCTGGTGAGCCCGACGCTCGTGAGAGCGCAGGCGCCCAGTCCGCAAACCCTGGCCAAGTACGACAAG
>DASZRV010000051.1:0-33944 GCA_035549095.1 Lacunisphaera sp.
GTGCCCTCCCCCGCCGAAGGTGCAATCGAGGTGGGCCTGGCCCGGCAGCGGCGCGAGGTATTCCAGCACCTCGTGCAGCATGACGGGTTGGTGCCCCGGGGTCATGAGGCGGAGCGGGACTTCAAGGCCGGGCGCGCGCATGGAGCTTTTTCCACGGGACGGCGATCGTCATCGGCTCCCGCAACAACGTGCGGCGGTTGGCGCAGAAAACAGAGGAAAGCTTGGGGAGCGGCTGGGGCCGGATGAGCGTGGTCAGCGTTTTCATGTTTAGAGTCCGATGCGGCGCATCATGTCGCCGAAGTTCTCGCCCGCGGTCGCGCGCTGCATCTCGGTCCAGCGCGCCGGGCTGAGGATGTTGAAGGTGTCGCCCATCCCGCTCAGGACGGCGTCCTTGGTAATGCCGGCGTGGCGCAGGAGCTCGGCGCTGACGCCGAAGCGGCCCTGCTTGTCGAAGGTGAACTGGAGCGCGTCGGAGAAGATGCGCGCCTTGACCGCCTGCGCATCGCGATCGGACAACTTCATCTCGGAGACTTGCGCGAGGAGCCGTTCCAGCCGCGCCGGAGGGAGCACCGCGATGTAGCCGTCGGGGTGCGGCATCGCGAGGAACGTCTCGGTGTCCGTGTGCACCCAACGCCAGAGCGACGGAATCGTGAGACGATTCTTGTCGTCGAGCGTGTGCTCAAAACGCCCGGAATAAACGGTTGTCCCTGCTTGCGCCATGTGTGGATGCCCGGAGGCCCTTTCCCCCAGAACGGCCCATTTCTCCCCATTTCTACCCCAGCAATCAAGTAAAAAGGCACCCTTAATTGTCAAAACTTGTTCACAAATTGCTGCCAGCCCGGCAGCAGCGAAGCTGTCAGGAACTGGATCTCGAACCTAAGCCAACGAACTCGAACCGATACGGACGCATTCCTCACTCTCGTTAATGCACGCCCCCCGTGGGAATCCGACGTTCTCGCGCCCAACTCGCCCGAACGAAATTACTTCACCACCCCGTTGATTCCTTACAGTCGCCGGCCTCCCGGATCCGCCGGTGTCAACTTTGAGGCCCGGTTCCCCACCCTACGGCGCCATACTCACCCCAAAATTCCACTAAAAGTGTGCCGTCCCCCCGACCCCAAGCTCACGACCACGACGGGATCCAGAGCAAGGACAGCATCGTTCCCTCCTCGTCAAGCGGTGCTGCCAGCTCAAACAACTCGCGGTCATCTCCTGCTCGGACGTGAGGGAACCAAGCTTCCCATGGCACCTGTTCCAGTGACGGAGCCTGGCCCGCCGATTCCCTCACATGATAAGCAATCGAATCGACGGCCAATTCCTGCTCGGAATCCAGCCATAGCCCAGCCGTCCGTTGACGATTCTCCCGCCACCAGCGAACATTCCGTCCATCGGAAAAGACTGCGATCACGGGCTGCTTCGCAAGTTCGACATACCTGATTGCCGCTGAAATTGGGGCTACCGCGAACTCCTTGACGAATCGCTGGAGGTGGTCCCACGACGGCTCATCCGCCAGCTGTTTCGTGTCGATGAGATGTTTCGGCATCAGCAGCTCTCCCGCAAACGTGTTGGCCTCGAGTTCTGGACCGCTATTGCGATATTCGCGCATATCGTCCGCAGAACAAAAGAACTTCTGCCGGACACCTTGGTGCATGCACCAATGGCCCAACTCGTGAGCTATGGCGAACCGCTGCAATCCGCGACAACGCAGTTTGTCGCTGACGGTGATCGAACCAACATTCTCGACTCGGACAAGGTGGGCCTCTGCGCCGACCAACGGCGCAATCTTCAACTCGATATCCTCGGCAAAGGCGAGGTCCTCCAATACGATCTCACTGGGCGCCGTTACACCATATTTGTCCAGGAAGCGGCGTGCCTCGGCCGCCGCGTGGATCAACATAGCGTTGTCAGCGCTATTGCTCATCCCGCTTCTTTTTCGCAGCGCGGCCTGCCGTCCTCACCAGTTCATCCCTGAGCGATTTGAGATCGTCCACCGACGACTCTTCCCATTTGCGGGCATAAACGGCCGACCCGCCCGTAAGCGAAATCAAGCCTTTGATTTGCTCAATTATCGCCTCCTTCGTTTCATGGATGGTAGCGCCGATTGAGCTGCTTTGCATTTGGCGCTGGCGCTCAATTCTTGCCGACGCCAATCGCATCTTCCCCTCGGCGATTTTCAAAATTCCATTCAGCTTCTCCCACCCTGCGGTTGGATCGGCGCCGGCGTCGTGCAAGCGACGGTGTAGTTCGCCTTGGGTCATCTTCCCGATTTCAGCGTCAGACCCGAAAGCGAGATCAATGATCTTCTCCACCGTTCCGCGTCCGTCATTTTTCTTGAACGATTGTGTGTTCATTCTCTGGTCCTCCCTTGCCCGAATTGCCTGCATAGGCGCTCGAGTCGCTTGCGCGCCTGATAAACTTCCGGGACTGAGATGCCTACTCGACTTGCGACGAGTTCAGCCGGTCCATCTATATCTTCCTCGATCAATAACCGCAACATTCGATGCACCACCTGATCTCGTTGAACGAATTGCATGAACTCATTGATGACCGGTTTATCATCAATCTTCCGACCCGCCGTTTCCCGAATATCCGCGTCTCCTTGCGAGTCGTTCCAGAGAGCCTCGTCGTAGTCGTCAGCAGTTAGCTGGCGTGCGCCGTTATCGTTTTCGACAGAACCGAATTCACCCCTCATTCTAATTCGGATCCCCGAGGGATACAGGTCGTGGGAAATCAGGCTTTCTATAATACCTTTTAGCATCACCTCGATTGGCAGATCGCCCTCGAGGCTCCGGGCAATGTGTCCATCTGGGCCAGGCAGGCAGCGTTGGATTGCCTCATTTACATAGTCAGCCGCGTGCTGAGCACTGACCGACGGGTCGATGAACTTGGCGCGCGTTACCTTTTTCAGGGAGTAGGCTACCAATCGGTCGTAATTGAGCGCACCATCTTGCCCTCGAAAATGCTCGAAGACGATCCGGACCTGATCTGTTGTGGTTTCCATCACAATAATCAGGACAGCATACCTGGTTTGAGCCCCCGCAGGCCACGCATAGATTGGCAAGTTTTGACCGGAATTGCGCATGTCAAAAGTGTTTGCCCGTCGTTGATGGGAGATTCGCCGCGCAATGAAGAAAAAGTGATTCGAGCATTCATTTTGGGGAGAACCCGAGTGGGCCGGCCAAAAGTAACGGTATCATATTGTCTGGTTTTCCAGACATTCGAGTCCGGGAAACCCTGTAGTTTCAAGTCTGAAATTCCAGACAATGCCGCGACCTCCCAAATTGCCCAAGAACCTCATCGGCCCGGCAATTCAGCGTCGCCGCACGGAACTCGGCTGGTCGCAATCGAAACTCGCGGCCGAATGCCAAATGATCGGCTGGGATGTCTCACGCGGCATCGTGGCAGCCCTGGAAGGCCGTGTCCGGTGGGCCGGAGACTTCGAGGTCGCCCTGCTGGCCCGAGTTATGGATGTCCCGTTGGAGTCCCTCTTTCCTATCAACCCAGCCTGGCATGAACTCGGGCTGAAGGATTTACAGCTTCGATCTGGCCGAAAGAAATAACGGGAAAAGACGCGCGCACGACGGCATCGACTGAGGTCGTCATGTCGCGCCATCGGACAATTTCCACCTCGGTTCCTCCCTTGCCCGACGAGACGGCTGGTTCGCTGGTCTGGCGTATCGCCAGCAGCCAACATCGCTCAGTGGCAGACTTCTGCACGATCGAGTTCGGACTTAGCTATAGTCAGGCTCGCGGAGACATCGACAGCTCGCTAACCGGAAAGTTCTCGCACCGTTTTTCCCAGTGCCTCCGCCTCGGCCGGCGAATCGTGAATCGACTACGCATTGCGGAGAATTTGCTGGTGCCGGCGTTTCGGCCAAGCACCAAGCGCTGCAACCAGCCAGTTCGGATATGCTTCGATTGCTTGAGCAACGCGCCCTATGGTCGGAGGTTTTGGCGAACCTGCTTGGCGGTGGCCTGTCCCATCCACGGTCACATGCTGGTCTCGACCTGTCCCAATTGCGGTGCGGAGATCAACTATCAGGAAGGAAATGTCGGCCTGGCACCTCTGTTTTGGCTTGAGACGTGGCCCGTCTGCACAAATTGCCTCCGAACTATGCGCCCCAATCCTCAACGAGCTGATGCGCTCCTGCTTAATTCAACGGCCAAATGGAATGCTGCCTTGGCTGGAGTGCGTCCATACCCGTGGCTCGGAGCGCGTTCCTATCTGCGTTTGTCTGCCCGCGTGCTCCGGTGGTTCACGAACGTGCCGGACTATGTCACCGCGCGCGCTATGGTAGCAGAGAAGGCGGACATTTCGCCGCACGTCGCAACGTCGCTATTGTTACGCAGATTGTGGCGCGGCCGGGTGCCACCTAGCATCGCTCAGGCCGCCCTCGGAGTCTCATTTGACCCATGCCAGTTGGCGAAGGACATGGTCAGCTGATGAGAAATGGCCGCCGATGCGTCCACCGGGACCGATAGGGACTCAGCAATGTCGCGCAATTTGCCGAGGACCTCCCTTTCAGCTCCCCTAAGCGATCCGCGGTCAGCGACAGACAGCCAGAAATGTTGAACCAGGGCCGGTTCCTTCTCGGACAGCAGATGCGCTGCGACCACATTTTCCGAGTGCCTCAGCGCGCTGAGAACCGTCGGCTGCGCAATCTCGGAACCGAGTATTCCCCGAAGGCTCAGAATCTTCGCTCGAAACGCAGCAAGCCCAACACTATGGCTACCCAGCAACTCAGCCGCACGCCACACCACGGAAAAATGCGCGAGATCATAGTCGCATCGACGGAGGGGAGCCCGCCTCAGCATCGCATCGAAGCGTCGGTCGAGCGACCTAGACTCCAGAATCAGGATTTCGGGCGCCGCCACCACAGGATTCAAAGACAAATGGTGATGGCACGATGGACAAATTGGACAAACCTGCGTCCAGGTCAGCGAATCCAGCGGTGCGCCGCATTCATCGCAGTCCCGAATCATCACGGTGTTGTGTTTCCTGCATACGAGCGCCGTAGGCCTGGTCCAAGATTTCCTCCAGTGAGGGGATTCTTTTAGGCAACATGGACAATGTGCGCCATACCCCGAACGCCCCAACCATGGGGCAAGGTGACGTGCCTCGAGACTACGCCCATTATCATCGAGTGCATGCAACAGGCCCCGCTGCGACATCCCATGTAACTCCGACGGGGTGGCGTTAACGAATCGACTTAACGAGTGCCAGTCGAAGTCGCGCCGCTCTGCCAGCCATGCGTCCTGCAGCGGCGCCCCCGCGATCAGGGACTGAAAATCATCGTCAGTCATCCAGCCCTCCGCCTGGGACCGCTGGAGAAAAGAGATTAGCGTCTCATCCTCCAGCGGTCGCACCGCGGACACGTGGTGATTTGCCAGGGGAACCATTTACGCAGCAACAACGCCCGAACTCGCCGGCGGCAACATGATGGTCTTCCGGAGAAGCTCCAAGGTGATGCAGGGTTGCTTGGTCCGAACCGCGTGAACCGCGGCCGCGTTGCAAAGTTGAACCACTTCACCGGTGATTCCGTTCGTTCGATGGTAGACCGCCGCCATCAGCTCAGGCGAGCCCAGGTCCGAGCGCTCCGGCAGTGGGTAGAAGGTCTCCAGCGTGTTGAGAAAGGCGCTCAACGACTCGCCCTTGGCGAAGCTGATGAGACGCACGATCCTCATACGATTGGCGATCTGAACGTCATGCGAGAGCATCGGACCGAGCTCGGGCGTGCCGACGGTGATGACGCTGATGCCGAGATTCGAGATTCCCTTCATGAGATCGCACGTCACGGAGCGCTCCCGATCAGAAAGGTGCGCCGCGTGCTGAGCTTCATTGAGAATGAGCATCTCGACTCCCTTCGCCTTCAAGGCACGATAAACATTGTCGCTGACCACACGCGACTTGGTCGAACCATAGCCGGGCAACCCCATTGCCCTCGCAATAGCGAGGCAGGTCCGGGGTTCGGTGGCGCGCGGCGGCATCTCCACACAGACGATACGCATCTGGTCGGTGTTGCCCGCGACCGTCTCGTCGGTGACAGCCTCGAAATCCTTCAGAAATTTGCGGATGAGAGCCGATTTGCCTTCGTTGCTGCCTCCGATGAGGGCGAGACACGGCGGGCGCACGCCCTTGGGACGGTTGCGAATGTCTTTGAGTGCCGCCAACGCATCCTTCGCATTCGGATGCAGGATGAAGCGATCCTGGTAGATGTAATAACAGCGGTCAGCCTCGGAAGCGGTCAGCAGCGACGCCGCTTCCAGTCGCAGATGCGGATGTTTGGGGTCGAATCCGGGACGGACCGACGGGTTGGATGAAGGCGGCACGACTTGCGGCGTGTCACCGGTGGGGGGAGTTTCGGTGGTCATAAAACTAATACTCGAGGTTGCCGTTGTCACCGACCGGGAGGAGTTCACGGGACTTATGACTGGGAGGCGGGGAAATAGGGGCATCCGGCATAAAGTGCTCCTGAGTCACCGGGGGAGAGGACCGAGAAGGACGAGCCTCGGGAAGACTATCGGCGGCAAACCCGCGCATCGCTTCGCGGGCATTGTCCGAGATGTTGCGCTTCGACCTGAGACGACCGGTTTCGGCCTGTTCCTCGCGATGCCGTTGCATGTCCTCCATCAGCTTCGGAGAAGGCGTTGCGGTGTTGCCCTTCACCAGATCCTGATAGAGATGCTTCCACTCCCAATAGGTCGGGTTCTTCGAGCGCGCCGCAAGGTCAGTAGTCGGACGGAACTTGTCGTCGATCGGCACCCAGGGGATGGAGACGATGCGGTCACCGTCCTCATCCTTCACCTTCATTCGGATTTCACCCATAACGTAGGGATTGAAGCGAAACTCGACCTTCTTGCCCGAGGAACGCGAGTTCGGCTTGAGGAAGCAGTTGAGCTCGTCCGATCGGTAGTTGCGGTTCTGAAATTGAATCCCGAGCTGATTCACCGTGCGATGCTCCACCCAGAGAAATTCATACCGAAAATCGTTGCTATCCTCCAGCGCCGGCGGCACGCCGGAGGCGGGCAGGCCGTTCTTGCCTTGCACGAATTTTTCCCAGCGAGAAAGAGGCGAATCGCCACCCAGCGCACTCAGCGATCGGTTATGCCAGTCCTGAACGACCCACGTCACCAAAGCCGGATTCAGGTCCTTCAGGCGAATCCCCTTCGCCTTCGGCTTGCCCTTGACCGAGCGCAAAACCTTCTTCGCCGCCGGCGAGTCCAGAAACTCGGCGAAGAGCCACTGTGCTGACTGATGGAAGCGCTCGCTACCACCGCGGTAGTGCGGCGTCTTCGCCGGACTGCTATCATTCACCGGAATGCCGATGTCACGCTGCTGAAGCGCGCGCTCAACATGCTGGTTAATGAATTCCGAACCTCGGTCGTGCCTGATCTCACCCGGCTTCCCATGGAATGGCCAGACATACCCCTCAAGTCCGTATTCCTTCAGGAGCGGCGTCTTGTCGATCAACGCCAGTCGGATCGCTTGGCCAACAAGGAATCCATTCTGGGCACCCGGATATCCCAGCACCGTCATGACGCCACGGGTCGCCGCATTGATTCCCCACACGCACGTCGCCGGCCCCAAATCCCGGTCCTGCTCGTCCAGCACGCGAACCTCACATTCGTCGTTGGACATCGTAGCGCAGTCGATGCACATCACTGCGTTCAGACCGAGGATCTTGTCAGGCTCCCCGCACATGCGATGAAGATGATCCCGCTCGTAAGGATTTGCGTTAGCCACCTTGATTGCGTCGGTGTTCCACCGCTTCGCAATGGTATCGGGACTAGGCAACGGCTGGTTCGCGAAGGCCGCGGACGCACCGAGCAACTTCCTGATTTCCTTCATCGCTTTGCGGCCCGGCTTAATTCCGCGGGTAACCCGCACCTCCCAGACTGCCTCATTCAAGACCTCATCCTTCTTGTCGCCGAGTCGACTGGTGCCCGAACCACCGCCCTGAGCAGATTTCAGAAGATCCGTTGCTTTGGCGTTGTGGGGCCCGCCTGGCGTCTTAGCCAGTTTGTCGACGAAGTGATAGATGAGATCCGGGCCGCACTTGAGGACGGCTGCGAGATCCCTCACGAATCGGCTGATCGGCAGCCGCTCATCGTGAACGACCATCTTCTGCTGGGCCGGATCCCAGAGTTCATACGACATGCCGAGTCGCGAGAGCGCCAGGGGCATTAACCAGCGCAGCCTGATCTTGCCGGATTCAATGCTCTTCTCCGCCTGGTTGGGAAGGGCGCACTCGGTGACCCGCGGCATATCGGGCCCGATCTGATAGAGGCGCCCAGTTGAGGCTGCCGGATGGCAGTCATCGGTAGCCGTAGCGCCGCTGGCGGAACCTGATTCCTGGCTGATGTCAGCGATGTCGTTCATGAGGGAGTTGGCGGAGATTGATTTGCCCTATAATGCCGCCGGCAGAGTGATTTTTGCCGTCGCATCGAGAATTTTCGTGAAGTCGACCCGCAGGGCATGAATGCTCACCAGGCGCCACACCGCCGGCGTCACGAGGGCCTGCGCGTAGGTGTTCGTGCCTGCAACCACGGCGAGCAGGTCGCCCAACGAGATCGTGCCATGCCGCCGCATCACCGTCATGATGTCCTCGTCGAACGCTGACGGTGGGTTGTTCCGATAGCCGAAGACGAAGCGCTTCATCTCGAACTCTGGTGCGTGAATCTGATCCTCGGTGTAGACCAGGAACTCCACTCCCTGCTCGGCAAATGCCACCCGCAGCAACTCGTGCTTGATCGCGAGATTTGGGTCGCGCTTAAGGTCCCTCTTATACTTGACCTCGATGACCTGCGGGCAGAGCGAGGGGTTATGCCACTCGATCTTCAGGTCTCCGGTATAGCGACTCTTCTTTCCTCGCGCGTTGATGTAACGAATCATCGGCTCTTGTAGCCGCACCGTCTTTACCGCAGGATCCATTACCTTGCCCATGCAACCGTGCAGTTCGAGCTGGGACTTATACCGCCCACCGGAATTACTACCCTGAACGGTCACGAACCCGGTCTTATTGGTATAGCGATGGTGCTTCACGGCACGTGGTCCTGACCGTTAGGGCTGGCGCTCCGGCGCTGGCGGCGACAATCGTTTCCTTCCCCGTGGATTCCCCGCGAAACCGCAAGCCCGGTTCGTGCCGGTCCACTCTCCGCGCCAAGAAATGCGACCGACTGCGGCGAACCCGCCGTTTCCAGCGGCCGAATGGTGCGAGAGAGTCTCGCCAGCCATGCGGCTTTGTGTCGCTGAGGGTGTCGTTTCATACACTACTCATTGCCCCCGGAACCGACCGTTTTCGCCGTCAGTCCCGGAAAATTTCGGACAATGCCTGGCGGACCGAGCCACATCAGCATCGACGCGAAGACCGATTCGGGCCTTAGTGGGCGGACCGATTTCTTCCGCTCAATGGCTCTCAAAAAATCTGATCTCTACTCCTCCATCTGGGCCTCCTGCGATGAACTGCGCGGCGGCATGGATGCGAGCCAATACAAGGACTATGTCCTGTTCATGCTGTTCATCAAGTATGTCTCCGATAAATACGGGAACTATGACGGCTTCGAGCCGCCCGTCGTCATCCCGAAGGGCGCCAGCTTTAAGGACATGGTCGCACTCAAGGGCCACAGCGACATCGGCAACCTCATCAACACGCAGGTCATTCAGCCGCTGATCGACGCCAATTCCCGGCTCGCGCGCACTGACTTCCCCGATTTCAACGACTCGAACAAGCTCGGTGATGGCGCGCAGAAGGTGGAGAAGCTCGGGAACCTCATTGCCATATTCGAGAACCCCGCGCTCGATTTCTCCCAGAACCGCGCCGAAAACGACGACATCCTCGGCGACGCCTACGAATATCTCATGCGGCACTTCGCCAGCGAGAGCGGGAAGAGCAAGGGCCAGTTCTACACGCCTTCCGAGGTCAGCCGCATCATTGCAAAGGTTATCGGCATCTCTTCGGCCAACTCCATCGCCTCCACCACAGCCTACGATCCCACCTGCGGCTCCGGTTCTCTGCTGTTGAAGGTAGCCGCTGAGGCCGGCAAGCACATCACGCTGGAGGGACAGGAGAAGGACGTGACCACCGCCGGTCTCGCCCGCATGAACATGATCCTGCACGATTTCCCGACTGCCAATGTCATCTCGGGCAATACGCTGTTTGATCCCAAGTTCAAGGACGGCGAGATGCTTCGGACCTACGATTACGTCGTAGCCAATCCCCCTTTCTCCGACAAGTCGTGGTCCACCGGCCTCGCCCTGGGCGAAGGCGGCAGTGGTGATCAATTCCAACGCTTCACCTGGGGCGTCCCACCGAAAAAGCAGGGCGATTACGCCTACCTCCTGCACATCATCCGCTCAATGAAGAGCACGGGCAAGGCTGCCTGCATTCTGCCGCACGGCGTCCTCTTCCGTGGCAATGCCGAGGCCGTCATTCGCCAGCAGCTCGTCCGCTCAGGTTACCTCAAGGCCATCATCGGCCTGCCGGCCAACCTCTTTTATGGCACCGGTATCCCCGCTTGCATTCTGGTGCTCGACAAGGAGAACGCCTCCGCCCGCAAGGGCATCTTCATGATAGATGCCTCCAAAGGCTTCAAGAAAGACGGCCCGAAAAACCGCCTCCGTGAGCAAGACATTCACAAGATCGTGGATACCTTCACCCGCCAGGACGAAAGCGACCCGCGCTACGCCCGCATGGTGCCGGTCGCCGAAATCGCCGATCCGAAAAACGACTACAACCTTAACCTCCCGCGCTATATCGACAGTTCTGAGCCGGAGGATTTGCAGGATATTGACGGTCACCTGCGCGGCGGCATCCCCCAGTGGGATGTTGACGGCGATTCCGCCAAGGGAGTCAAAGGCCTGGCACAGTATTGGACGATCATGCCGGCCCTGCGTAAAGCGTTGTTCGAGCCGTTCACGCGCCCGGGCTATTGTCAGTTGCGAATGCCTATCGTCGATGTGAAGCCCACAATCTTCGGACACCCAGAGTTTAACGCCTTCACCGCAACGTCAGAAAAGCTGTTCACGAAATGGAAACTGGCTTCTGTCCCGCGACTCAAAGGTTTCGACCAGAACGGCCATCCCAAGCCACTCATTGAGACCATCGCCGAGGACCTGCTCACCACCTGTAAGCCCGCGCCGCTACTCGACGCTTACGATGCCTATCAGCATCTCATGGACTACTGGGCCGAGATCATGCAGGATGATTGCTACCTCATTTGTGCGAGCGGCTGGAAGGCTGGCGCGCAGCCACGCGAAATCCGCCAGGTCAAAAACAAGGAAGGTAAACTCGTTTGGCCCGAGAAGGAAGACTTCAAGAAGGGCAAGCGCCGCTTCAAGTCCGACCTCGTCCCCGCCGCTCTACTCGTCGCGCGCTACTTCGTTGCGGAGCGAGATGCCATCGCCGCCCTCGAGGCCAAACTCGCCAGTATCGAACAGCAGCTCGATGAAAAACGGGAGGAGCAGAGCGGCGAGGAAGGGCTGCTTGCCGAAGTCATCGAAGGGGAAGGTGAAAAACAGAAGATTACCGCCAAAGCCGTAAAGGCACGCCTTAAGGAGATCGGCCGCGATCCGGACTACGCGGATGAACGTCAGGCCCTCGATGACTATTCCAATTTGCTCGACAAACAGGCCGACGCCAAGGCCCAGCTCAAAATTGCGCGGGAAAACCTCGAAGCCAAACTGGGTGCCAAATACCCAATTCTCACCGAGGATGAAATCAAGACCCTCGTGGTCGACGACAAATGGCTGGTTACCCTCGCCGCCGCTGTGCTCGGTGAGCTGGATCGCGTCTCGCAAACCCTAACCGGCCGCATCCGCCAGCTCGCCGAACGCTACGCCACCCCGCTGCCGCAGCTCACCGACGAAGTGGTGATGCTCGCCAACCGTGTGGACGAACACCTCAAAAAGATGGGAGCGGTATGGAAGTGAAACCCGGCTACAAGCAGACCGAGTTGGGCATGATACCGGAGGATTGGAATGTCTTTCAGCTTTCTCACCAATTCCGAATCTACGCTGGCGGTGACGTTCCCGAACACTCCGTCTCTAAATCACGTTCTGAACGTCATCCCTACCCAATCTATGCAAATGCGCTGCAAGACCATGGGCTCTACGGATTCACAAGCGAACGCCGGGCAAAGGCCGATTCCCTGACAATTACCGCACGAGGTCACCTTGGACACGCGGAATACAGAGAAGAAGATTTTTTTCCAATAGTTCGCCTTTTGGTCTTGGAGCCACTCGATGCGCTGGATGCACGGTTTACTGCGTATGCAGTTAATGAACGGGTTAAGTTTGCGTTTGAGAGCACAGGTGTGCCGCAGCTTACCGCGCCTCAGGTGGCAAAGTATTCGATCGCTGCTCCACCCATTCCCGAACAACGCGCCATCGCCACGGCGTTGAGGGATATGGACGGTTTGCTAGGCGGGCTGGACCGGCTCATCGCCAAGAAACGCGATCTCAAACAAGCCGCGATGCAGCAACTCCTCACAAGTCGAACCCGCCTCCCCGGCTTCCATGGAGAGTGGACGGTGAAGACGCTTGGCGACTTGTTCAGTTTCAGCGGCGGCTACTCGGCGTCCCGTGACCAGCTTTCATCGGACGGCCATTGCTACTTACATTACGGCGATATTCACGGTGCGACAAAGACCACAATTGATGTGAGGGCAGACTATCAAGACATTCCGAAGCTGGACATCCCGCTATATCGAGTGCCGTCAAGGTCTCTGCTCGAAGATGGTGATGTCGTGTTCGTAGATGCTTCGGAGGATGACGAGGGAACGAGCAGGCACGTCGTCGTTGTGAACAAGGACAAGAGGCCGTTCATTGCTGGGCTGCACACTATCGTCGCGAAAAGCAAGACCGATGAACTGGCGCATGCGTATCGGCGATATTGTTTCCAGACTGCGGCCATCCGCCAGCAATTCCTTTTCTACGCTGTGGGCACGAAGGTCTCTGGCATCAGCAAAACGAACATCGCCAAACTTACGATTCCTGTTCCCAACATTCCCGAGCAAACCACCATCGCCGAGGTGCTGGCGGAGATGGACGCGGAGCTGATGGCGTTGGAGCAGCGACGTGAAAAGACCCGCGCCCTCAAGCAGGCCATGATGCAGGAGCTCCTCACCGGGAGAACTCGCCTTGTATGAGTGACGACGAGACATGCCGTGATGACCTGCCGTTTACCCCGGACAGCGTGGTGTTGAACACCTGAATCATGATTGGGTTCGTCTCATTCCTCAAGGCGGCCGGAATCGGGGTCGATGCGAATAGTCTGAAGGTGCATCTCGCCTGCTGGAATGGGAAGGAGCATCCCATCGACATATTCTTCGCGGGCACTTTTAAGGAATGGCAGGAGCAGCAAAACCGGAGGAATTTTCAATGTCGGCATATTATCGCCTTGGTCGACCTTGGCCAAAGCGAATGGCTCTTTGCCGGCGTCTATGAGGTATTGGGCTGTCGGCAAAATCTGGGACCAGGAACTCCATTCATTTACAATACTCGCTTGCTTCCTGGGCAGAACGACTTGATCGGGAGAGTCGTTGTATCCCACCTGCGTAGTGGGCGAGCTTCATACATCTGGAGCACGGATACGTTGCCTCTCACCATTCTCGAGATTCGTCGTGAGAAGCTGACAATTGGAGAATTCCCCGGCTACAACGCGGTGGTTCTTAGCCATAGTCAGCTCAAGATCATCACTGAGCAGAAAATCGCCTCGTGGCACGGGGCTCTCGCCAATATCAAGGGCATCTATCTTATCACCGACACTTCCACCGGTCGACATTACATCGGCAAGGCATCTGGAAACCAGGGCATCTGGCAGCGATGGTGCGCTTATGCCGAAAACGGACATGGGGGTAACGTCGAGCTAAAACGTGTGCTCCGAGAGATTGGTCCGGGTCAGATGGCGCATTTCCAGTATTCCATTCTGGAGATTGCCGATACACATGCTTCTGATGCAGACATTACCGCCCGCGAGAGTCATTGGATGTTAGCTCTCAAGACCAGAAAATTCGGACTCAACCGATAACCGCGATGCCTGAGAAACCCCGCTCCGAACGCAAGACGCAGAACCGCGTCATTGACCTGTTCACGGACGCGGCCCGGTCCGATTGCCTGGGCTACCGCTACCTTGGCGAGTGGAACAAGCGGGAGAGCAACCGTTGCGTCGAGGCGGACTTGCTGCGCGCCAACCTGAAGACACGAGGATACTTTGAGGCACACATTGCTGCAGCCCAGCAGAAGCTGATGGCAGCAGCTGACGCCACGGGTGTTTCGCTTTATCAAGCGAATCTCCGCACCTACCAGTTGCTGCGCTACGGCGTGTCGGTGCAGATCGCCGCCGGCAAACCGCATGAGCATGTGCATTTGGTAGATTGGGAGAATACAGCTAGGAACGATTTCGCCCTGGCAGAAGAGGTTACCCTGCGTGGCGGCTACGAGCGGCGTCCAGACCTTGTCCTTTACCTGAACGGCATCGCCATCGGAGTCATCGAACTCAAGCGCAGCTCGGTGGAGATCGCCGACGGCGTGCGCCAGCTCATCACCAATCAGGAGGAGATTTTCAATAAGGGCTTCTTCCCGACAGTGCAGCTCGTTTTCGCGGGCAGCGATTCCCAAGGTCTGCGATATGGCACTGTGACGACGAGGGAGGAATTCTTCGTGGAGTGGAAGTCGGCCACCACTCCCCCTCTGACCGCCGGGGCGCTGTTGGATCGTCCGCTGGCGGAGATGTGCGAGAAGTCCCGACTGCTCGATCTCATCCGAAACTTCGTCATCTTCGACAATGGCATCAAAAAGGTGCCTCGGACGCATCAGTTCGCAGGGGTGAAAGCCGCACAGGAACGTATTCGCAAGCGCGAGGGCGGCGTCATCTGGCATACGCAAGGGAGCGGCAAGAGCATCCTCATGGTGCTGCTCTCCAAGTGGCTATTGGAACACGACCCCGAGGCCCGTATCCTCGTGGTCACCGATCGTGACGAACTCGACAAGCAGATTGAGGGCGTGATGAAGAATGCCGGGGTCATCGGCGAAAACTCGCCCTCGCCTCGTATCCTGAGTCGGGCTGAGTTTGTGGCCAAACTGGGAGCTCCCGCACCCCGGTTGCTCTGCGCCCTTTTGCATAAGTTTGATCCCACGGATCTTTCAGGCCCACCGCCCCCGGTGCATGGCCGCTTCTACGTGTTCGTCGATGAATGCCATCGCACGCAGGGCGGCGACATGAACAAGCAGATGAAGCGCTGGCTGGAGAACGCGATATTCATCGGCTTCACCGGCACACCTCTGCTTAAGAAAGACGCCGCAAAACTAAGGACGCGCGACATCTTTGGCACCTACATTCACACCTACAAGTTTCACGAAGGGGTCGCCGATGGAGTCATTCTTGATTTGAAATACGAGGCCCGCGACGTGCCCCAGCGGCTTACCTCGCCAAAGGACATCGAGGCCTACTTCGCCCGAAAGACCAAATCGCTAAACAATTTCCAGAAGGCCATTATCCGCAAACGCTGGGCCACGATGGAAGAACTGATGAGCGCCGAGGAGCGCAAGGCACGAATCGCCGCGAGCATCATCCACGATTTTGATACCAAGCCGCGCCTAAATGACGACAGGGGCACGGCTATTCTTGTGGCCGCGAGCATCTACGACGCCTGCCACTATTATCGCATTTTCCAGAGCAAACCATTTGGTCAGTTTTGCGGCGTCATCACCTCCTTCGAGCCGAACCACAACGCCATCTCCCGCGAACCGGCCAATAGCGACGAACGCTACAAGTTTGACACCTACACGAAGCACGTCCTGACGAGCGGCCAAACAACCAAAGCCTACGAGGACGAGGCCAAGCGGCGCTTTATCGAGGAGCCCGCGAACATGAAGTTGCTGATCGTGGTAAGTAAACTCCTAACAGGCTTCGATGCACCGAGCTGCACCTATGTCTACCTCGATAATGAGCTGCATGACCACAATCTCTTCCAGGCTATCTGTCGCACCAACCGCCTCGACGGCGATGATAAGAATTATGGCTACATTGTGGACTTCAAAGAGCTCTTCAAGGATGTGCAGGAGGCTATCGCGGTCTATAGCTCGGATGAGCTAGATATTGATCAGGGCAATGGTGGAAGCAACAACGTCGAGCTGAAGGATTGGCTCAAGGAGGGGAAAAGACAGCTCGATTCCGTTCGGGAAGCGCTACGCTACCTGTGCGAGCCGGTGCCGCTACCACGTGAAGTTGAGCAGTTCCTGGTCTATTTCTGCGGCGACGCAGCCAATCCGAAAGCGCTTACAGAATCAGAGGCATTGCGCGTCTCCTTCTACAAGGCGGTAGCGTTGTTCGTTCGCGCCTACGCTCACATCGCTCAGGACCTCACGGAGGCTGGCTACTCGGATGCCGATGCAGCATCCCTACAAAAGGAGGTCGATTTCTATAGTGAAGTTCGTTCGGCCATCAAGAAACACTCGGGCGAAGAGCTCGACATAAAGCCTTACGAGGCCGACATGCGGCGCCTTCTTAACACGTATGTCCAAGCCGACCCGGCCGTAGACATGGGCAACCTCAATTCACTCTCGCTCACAGAGCTGATCGTCCAAACAGGCATTCACGACGCGATCGCTCGGAAGTTGAACGCGAAGGGTAATTTGACCCGGAACGCAATTGCCGAGGGAATCATCAACAACGTCCGCAAGACGATCATCCGCGACCAGCTCACCGACCCGCGCTTCTACGCCGATATGTCGAAGTTGCTCGACGACCTGATCAAACAGAGTCGGGCTGACGCAGCCGCCTATCAGTCCTTCCTCAAGAAGGCCGAGGAGCTGGTCAAGCGCTTGGCAGGCAAACATCCGGCATCGGGGATTCCGGCGGAGCTCCACGGTAAACCGGAGGCGATCGTGCTTTTCAACAATCTCCCATCCATTCTAAGACCAGGTCAGGGAAATGATTCCAGCTCCGATCTGGTGCAAAGCACTGCCGCACTCGCATTGGAAATCGACCGCGCTATGCGCGAGCACGCTCCCGCTGGCTGGAAGGGTGATGAAACCCGCGAAAAACAGGTCCTAAATGCACTCTTTCCGATCATGTCGCGAGATCGCAAAGCGACCCTCGCCATATTCGAGATTATCAAGCACCAGCCCGGCTACTGATGACGGACACGATCAGAATTGGAGACATCACAGTTCAGGTGACCCGAAAGGCAATTAAGCACGTTCACCTTTCTGTGCATCCGCCATCGGGCCGAGTTTCCATGGCTGCACCGACAGCGACTCGGCTGGAAGTAGCCCGCGCTTATGCCATCAGCAAACTGAGCTGGATTCGCGCCCAGCAGATCAACCTTCGCGGCCAGGCCCGCGAAACGCCCAGGCGCTTCATCGAACGAGAGAGCCATTCTCTCTGGGGACGGAGGCATCTTCTCTCGATAATCACGCGGGACACCAAGCCTTCTGTATCCGTTGATCATCGGCGCATCACTCTTTTCGTGCGCCCGGGGAGCACCAAGGATAAGCGCGCTGAGATCATCCACACCTGGCACAAGGCATTACTCCACGCGGTCGTGTCAGGGTTAATTCGGAAATGGGAACCTAAGCTTGGGGTGAAGGTTGTCGGCTATTATCTGCAGCGGATGAAAACCAGATGGGGCAGCTGCAATCACCGCGCCGGTCATATCCGCCTGAACACTGAGCTGGTTAAGAAGCCGAAGGACCTCCTCGAATACGTGGTCGTTCACGAAATGGTTCATCTGCTCGAGCCAACGCATAGCGAACGGTTCGTTACCCTCCTACAAGAGCACTACCCCACGTGGCGCGAGGCCCGTGCCGAACTCAATGAGCTGCCGCTCTCCGCCGAGGCCTGGAAGGAATAGGGCGTCAAGATGGGCAAGATCACATACGCGCACTATTCGATGGCCTACACGCTTGGCCGTGAGGTTTATCTCGATCGTCTGCGCCTCACAGATGCATTGGATCAACTTGAAGCAATTGGGATGAACAGGGCATCGGCGTCTTTCTCGATCGGCAATCTACGCCAGATGCTAAACGGCGCTGCCTATCACCGGGCGATGAAAATTGATCAAACCCGCCATCTTCTCGTGTCAATTCAGCACGATGACGGACTCCCGACGTTGAAGAAGGCAGTGGCAGCTTTCGCCGGTCACTTGGCTTATCTTCGAGGGAAGAGCAGGAGTCGCTTGCCCGGCCTATCTTCGCTACTCCAGGAATTCACCAATCGTCTAGGCGAGACCGTTGTGCAGCAGGACGCCATTGATGACTTCGTCGACAAGCCAGAAGGTTCGATTGCTCCGGATCGCGCCAAGAAGATAGGCACCCACTTCAAACGGGATCCGAAAATCCGTGCCTATGTGGTGCGCCGGGCAAGAGGCAGGTGCGAACATTGCGGGAAGGTCGGATTCCTGACGCAGGATGGCGTCAGATTCATCGAGACGCACCATGTGATCGGCCTGGCCAAGCAAGGCCCCGACACCCCACGAAACGTCATTGCTCTTTGTGCCGATCACCACCGGGAAGCACACTTTGGGGTCGATGCCGCGAAGCTCGAAGAGCTCTTTTTGGCGAAGTTGCATGACCTCGAAAAACCTTAGGTGCTCGATCTCCGATGGGAACCTTCAACCGCAATCGACGCCCAGCGGCATTTCACTGTGATGACTGACACATCGTCCGGAGGCCGATAGACGCAAGGCAGGCCATAAAACGGGGTGATACCTCCGGCCCACGATCGGTTGTGGCCACGGCTGTTATTCGGCCACAACTCGTTTTCCCGTGTAAGTTATGGCCACCTATCGCACTGACATACCCGGCCACAATTGGCTTATTCCTCGGAGTTCTGGCCGACTAGCCCCTCATCACTCCCGCAACTCGGTCTCCGGCCATGACGTAAACCTTGGCCAAATAGCCCAATCCAGGAGGCCATCCGTAGGTAACCGCGCAGACGACGCGGTCCACCAGAGCCAGGCATCTGAGTTCATACGGGGGTAAGGCGGCGAAAGTTCTTCATGTCAGTCAACGCAGTCAGCGATGGCGTGATTCTGGCGGGATTGAGGCGGACGCTAGGTGTTCCGAGGATCCGCCTGTGTTTTACCGCCTATCCCGATCTTGCGAACGGGCCGACAGCTTCAACCCAACGTGGGCTTGGCGGAGCAGGAACCAGAGCATCAGGAGACCAAATACGCGAACGTAGCCGATTGCCGGCAGCGAGCCCAAGGGGACGGCCGCCCAGTTCCAAACCCATGAAAAGGGCGCCGCCAGGACTGCCAGCCACAGAATGTTGATGGTCCAGAGTGTCACCGCGCCAGCTGTGAAGATCGAGGCGAAGTCAGCGGCGCCGATAAAACGTATTCCGATTGAGGATGGTGTCTTCATGTCCTCTACTATGCCGACCAATTTTTGGTTTTTTCCGTCTAATCGCTATCGTTCGGCGATTCCCCGGATTTTGCCGGCGGCTGGACCAGCTGAACACGATAGATTGAATTCGTTGTCCAATAGAGCCCTCGTTCGATCTGTGTGACCGGCGTTGAGCAGAAGATCCCGAGACGCTCGATACCGTTCCTCACACACCTAAGCACAACCAAACTTTCGCCAACTTCCGGAAGACGGTGGATCCATCCTTCTAGGTTGTAGCCAACCGGCAGCGAAAAACCGGAATCGTTCAGTTCGCCGTAGGCGTATGTGGCGGGGTCTCCAGGTGCGAAAGCCGGAGATTCCGTCGGCCTCAGTTTCTCGATCCGGACGTATTGTAGCGCATCCATGGCACCGAGACCTCTCACAAAAAGACACCGTGAGCCACCGCACGCAGGATGTTTGCGACCTTCTTCCGTCCCTGCTCCGTTCGCATTGCGTCCAGAGGCACTTTGCCACCCAAGCCCCGGGCCGGCGAGGACAACCACAGCGCCAGCCCGAGCGAATCGTCAAAGAGCTCCCTTCCCGTTTCCAGGATGACCGAATCAACGCGGCTCAGCATTTTGCGACACCGTCGACGATGACAAATCTTAGCGTCGATCGCTCCTTGTAGTTCGCTCAATTCCTTTGGCGTGATGGCGGCTACCCTGCATCGGTGCTGGCGCAACCTGATTGACGCGCTGATTGCTTTGCGAGAATTTGGAATGGTGGACACGTTCCCACAGCTATGCCGGCCAATTCGCGATTATTGCCGCCCTACTATCATCGAATCGAGGGCAGGTCTTCTAACCGCACCCTTTTCACCCGTCCGGCAGCGAATGAAGCGCAGGCGTTCCGATGGTCCCTTTCTTGGACTGGGCATCGCATGACCATGAATATCCTCTGCTGCTTTTCCTCCCTAAGGCGGTAGGTGAAGAAAATAACGCGTCCTCGACTGCACTCGCGAAGCGCCCGGTAAATGTAGCGCAGAAAATCGCGCCCGGTGACGATCCACGGCATCAATCCGCTTTTTCGGTAAGGTTTCATACTCCCTATTGCCGGCAAGTCCGACGTTTTTGCCGCCCGATTGCTCTCGGAGGAAGAGAGCTGATTCTACAGCCCTGTTGGAGCGACATCCTGGGGCTGTTCAAGGCGCTTTAGAAATCCCGCGGTCAGCGGGTTTGTGTCCCGAATCACAGCGTCTACCCATTCGAGCCATCCTGTCTGAAGCTGGTTAAGAGCTCCGTCGGGCGAGTTCCGACGCAATCTGGCTTCACAGGCAACGCGGAAGGCCTGCAACTGCTCCGTTTCCCTCCAATTCTTGGCCGCCCCGAACAGCACCTCGCGACGATCCTTTTCTTCACGTTCTCGCGCTTCCGCTTCTCGCCGCAGTCGTGCCTCCTCTTCCCAGCGACGTTCCCTTTCCGCCCATTCTAACTGTTGGGCTCGCTTGCCCTGTGCGCAGACCACGAAATCCGGACCGGCGTCGACCAGTTTATCTTCCAATTTGGTGTTCTTGCCGTCGCCCCATGATTTCCGCGCCCCCTCGGGATGAAATTCTGTGATGATCAGCCTGAGCTTCCCAGTTGGTTTATACCGCCACCGATCCCAGATATAGTGGAGGTCTTTGCCCTTCTCTTCTGGTTTCAGCTCACGTTCGTATCGCTCCACTTCTTCCTTGATGAAAAACCCCACCTCGGTGGCGGTTGCGGCATAGACCAACCTGATCTGTGTCTTTCCCTTTTCGGGCGCCTCGAACGTGAACCCGTTATTCTCCAGGAGCGACGCGAGTTGATTCAGCAACTGGAGTCCACGATCGAGACACCCCGGAGTAACAGACAGCGACAAATGAGAATACTCCGACTTGGGGTAAAGCGTGCCATACTTGCGATCGACATCGCCCCCACGGTAGGCGGCCCGTGTCTTTTGAACGGCTGCATGCCACTTTATAGGGGCGTCCGCCACCGCAGCGAGGCTTACTGAGTCCGGCTCCTCCTTCGCTCGTCGCCGGCGTTTGCGCATTAGCTGCCCAAGGTTGGTGCTGCTGGGAAGTCCTGGTGCCAATGGCGGGAGAGCAGGACGTGGTGGAATCTGACCATGTTCGACTTTGACCCAGTGGCCAGTTGTCGGGCGCGGAACGTCTAGTAGTTTGCAGGCTTTAAGCACGGAGGCCGGTTGGATCCCAAATTCCGCGGCGATGTGATTCACGGGCTTTGTCCACACCAGGTTGAAGAGCTCCTGGCGAGTCAGGGGATTATTCGTGTCAGGCATGCGGCATTTTACCGGGATCGAGCTCACCACAAGCCGTATTTGAAATACGGTAGATGGACGTGCCCGGGTTCTGAAGCGCGAGACAAATGCCGGCGAATTTCCGGTATTCGCCGGCATCATGAAGCCACAGACCAACTGTTAATAGCTCGGCCCTAGGTCGGTAAAGCGACGCCGCAGATGAGGGTGCGCGGGCACGAGCAAGGGGTGGAACTATCTCTTCCATGTTCAGCAACCCCTCAAAACGAAAATGAATGCGGAAGCCCTCACCAATCCGACCGATCACCTTACCCACAAGGAACGCCTCGGCCGTTGCTACGAATTGTCCGGCCTGATCGTCCTTTACAATCCGGACACCAGTCTTGCCCACGGCTCCATCCAGGGCTTGGGCAACCCGCGCATTGCCCATGCGTGGGTCGATCTCCCGGACGGTTCAGTCTGGGAGCCTGCCACCAACAAGGTCTGGTCCCGCACCGGATTCGAGGCCTTCTTCAACCCGCGGGTTTCCCAGAAATACGATAACCGGCGCGCGCTGGAGCACTTCGCCCAGCACGAAACGTGGGGACCCTGGTAGCGTTGACAATACCGCCTCCCAAAATCTCGCCATTCGCCTCAAGCGACCAGAAATCCGGGCGGAATCTGGTTGATTCTCCAAGCATCGAAAATCAACCTGCCTTCGGGCCAAGCCCCGCAGGGCCATGCGGGGCATTAGTCGAATCGACATCACGGATCGTATCGCTTCAGGATTTATTTCGACTGCTGGAAAAACAATGAAATGCACATGCGGCGCATTGTGTTAGAATGACGTGTTTGCCCTTTTACCCCTCCCGATGAGTAAGACCATCGTAAGCGCGCGTGTTCTGATCGTTTTGATTTCAGGCTTACTGCTTTGGGGCTGCCAAAGTCCTTACAAGGAATTCTATACGCCCAATCCTAACGCAGGCGAGCCGGATCGCTACGCCTCATTTTCAGGACAGACCAACTATGTCACCTGTTCTGAAGGGGAAAGGCCGCAGACGATGCTCAGCTTCATGCGACAGGGCTACTTCGCGATTGGGGCCGCGGCGTTCGAGGCGAATCGAGGGTTCGACTACCACCTTTCACTTAGGGAAAAAGCCAAGGAAGTATCGGCGGACGTGGTGCTCTTGAGCGCCTCATCTGCGGGCACAATTCAGCGGACAATCGCAATCCCAGTGTTCCAGCCCGGCACAACAAGCACCACTAGCACTACCGGACACGTAAACGCGTCGGCATACGGCACCGGTGGGAGTGCCTACGGCACGGGCAATTATTACGGCCAGAGCACCACGACTACAAGCCCGACCGTCAGCACTCAGTATATGCCCATGACGATTGAGCGGACCAACTATACCGCCGTGTTCATGCGTAAACTTAAGCCCAGGGAACTGGACATCTTCACACGTGAACTCGACGACAACGAGCGGCGTTCCCTTGAGCGGAACACCGGCGCGGTCATCGTGGCCGTCGTCGACAGTTCTCCTGCCTTCCTAGCCAACCTAATAGACGGAGACATTATCGTGGGTATCAATGGTGACACGGTTGTGAATCCCGCGAGCTTGAAGGAGCAACTTCGGCAACATCGAGGCGAAAAGGTCGATCTCTCAATCATCCGCAAGGGCCAGGAGCGCCACATCATGGTGCCAATTGCCAACCCGACTTGAGGAGCGGCAAGCGCAGGCGCGGGCCATGATTCGTCTTCGCGATATTCCCTAAAGAGTTGAATCAGCCTTGGCCCGGCAAGCCTCGTCTGTAAATTTAACAGCATGATAACGCGTTGCCGTGTGCCGATGCCGATCCCTGTAAGCGAATTCGCCGAGGTGCTCGCGTCGCCACTCTACGGCAAAACCGAATTCTACTGCAGGTTCGAGAACCACTGGCGGCTTGAGACCCGGACCAGAGCATACGACGTGTTAACAGATGATTCAGGTTGTGTGATCGAAATCACCTGCGACGAATTACCGTGCGAGATTGGCCGCCTAATACTGCAACACTGGAACCTCGAAGGTCACTTGGTAACCAGAACGGTTGCCGGCCTAGCACCCCGGATAAAGAAGGCTGTTCCGGCGACCGCACCGTCGTTCGGAAGTGAAGCGTTGCATCCGGCGGAGGAAGAAGTTCTTCAGGCTATTCAAACTATTGCTGGAAATACGAACGATTGGGTCGATGTCGGCCTATTCGCTCACGGGTTCCACAAGAACTTAAGCGTTACGCTCGATTCTCTCGAATCCAAAGGTTATATCCAGTGCTCGCCTCTGCGAAAAGCAGTGCGTTTACGCTGATATCTCCCAACCACATCGCCAAGGCCTGAATCTGTCCATAGCTAGATTTCGTCCCTCCGCGGTGCGTCCACAGGTAGCATACGCGAACATTCCGATAGACGCAATTTTCCAATGACACTGCCCGCTGGCATCGAATTCGTGGATCGAAATGTGGAGCTCTACTGGCTACTCAAAGGCGTCGGCTCGAAGATCGACCTCAACTGGATGAGCGTCGCCGACGACAGGCGGGATTTCCCTGTCGGCACGGAGGGCAGCCACACCAGCCAAGACGAGGAAACCTGTTTCATTGAAACCAAAGTTCGGCGCGATGCGCCGCCAGCTCGCACCTACCTCTTATTTCTCACCGGTCATCTGCGCTCGGCCAGCTACCTATCGGTGCCATCTGAACGATTTTCAGGCCAGCTCTATGGAGCAAACCAGCTGTTTTCTCGTGAGGTATTCGTTGCGAACAGTGGTGAGTTTAGGGCGAGTGGGGCGGACTCGATCCTGCGTTACAGTGCCGCGCGTCATCAAATCGACGGAAGTGAATGGGCCGTCGTGTCGCTTATGCCGCAATCGAGGGGAAAACTAACTCTCCAATGGATCGAGCCTATTGGACTCGAGTCACCTGCAATTCCTGTAGTATTGGATAACGGCAATACCGTAAGCAGCCTCGCTTTTCCACGGCCGGCCCCTGGCCCGCGTTACGTTGTTTGATGAAATGAGTGATACCTACCGAGATTTCAATCACCTAAGAACTCACGAGCACGAGAACACGGACTTCACTATCGAAGTGCGCCGGGTTCCAAATGCGCGGGTGGTGGTGGTTGCTCCCCATGCGGGTGGCATTGAGTTGAAGACAGGTCCACTAGCCGCACAAATTGCCGGTGCTGATTTCAGCCTCTATCGCTTCACCGGTATTAAGCCGGGTGGCGGAAACAAGATTCTTCACATTACCAGCCACCGCTTTGACGAACCGCAATGCCTCGATCTCATCAAAGACCACGAAATTGTGGTGACGGTTCATGGGTGCGAAGGCGAAGGAGAAGCGGTTTACCTAGGTGGTCTCGACGCCTGCACAAAGAGTGCTTTGGCGACTGCGCTAAAGCAGGCGTCCATCGCCACGGTTGTCTCCGGCCATAGTTTCCCTGGTGAGGAGAAGCTGAACATCTGTAACCGCGGCGCGACCAGTGCCGGCGTCCAGTTTGAGCTTACTCAGGAGCTTCGCACCGGCCCTAACGCCGCGCAGTTTGTCCAAGTGGTCCGTGAGGTCCTAACTAGGATTGCGAGAACCCAAGGATAGAATCTGCTGCAAACTTAACGATACGCCGCGCCTCTCGCATCCACCCCACTCCCGCTCCTCGGCCTTCGTGCGGAAGGTCCAGACGAACTTCGGCGGCACACAGAAAATGAGGCTACGTGTGGCCACGATCGGAACCGCGGCTAATGATCAATCGTTGCCGTATTCCGGCTCATATTCTCGCTCGCGGATCGAGACTGTGGTGACTTCCGATTTCAACTCAGCCGACGCGATTTCCTTCACTCCAAAGAGATGAAGTGCGCACTCCGGACAGATAAACTCCTCGACGTTGTAGGTGCTCTCAATGCGCTCACCCACCACCTCCTGGTGCCAATTGCCTTCGTCGTCCTGGAATTCACCCTCTTCATCCGACACCTCCTCGTCCCACAAGGATAGTCCGAGGTAGCCCATTGCTGCGCAAGCTGGGCATACGTGGGACTGGTGGGCATCGTAAGGCGACAGGGCTCTCGCAATCTCCACCGGCATCCCCCGGGTTTTCGATCGCTCGACGATCATCTGGAGTTCTGCGGGGTTCTTGTGTTTGGCTTTGAAATCGTCTGCGCAGCGCTGGATGCGATGCTTAACAGACCACTCCACCGCTTTCCCGGCCGCTTCGAGGATTTGAGCTGGCGCCGATTCATTCTCAGCGCCCACCCACTCCTTCAGGGTAAGGTCCTGCATCTTGAGGATTACGTCAACCGCCCCCCAATACTCCCGCTCCCAAACATCCGCCAGCATGCCAGCAAAGGGTGCCTCGCCGGAATGCAGCTCCGAATTCCGCCGGAGGGCCATCTGATCGCAAAACCGCTGATGCCTAGCGTCAAAGTCCTTTGAGATGTGTGTGAGCCGATCAAACAAAGTCTTTGCTCCAATCGTCTTTATATCTGGAGAGATTTGCCTGCCGCAGGCGGCAAATAGCGATTCCTTGCTGGTAGGGTCGGCAACAAGCGCAGGATGCACCTTGGCCAGCGCGGCCTTTCCAAGAAGCTCCAAGGCCAACGAAGCCCACAACTGGTATTCCTCAATGTCACCCGCGATCTTGGCCCGAAATCCGCGCTGGACATACAATTGGGACTTTGCCCGCAAGGCATCGGGCGCAAGGGCAGGATTACCAGGGTTCATAAAATGGAAATTCTTAGGAGCTTCCTCCTGGGGTCCTCTGTAGCTGCCAAACCCCGTCCGTGCAAGATGCGCCAGTTATCAATTAACAATCCCACCCCAGGCCGCCACCGGAACTCCTCAACTTGCCCGAGCCAGTGTTTCTTTTTTAACACTTGGAGGGCGGCCAGGGCGGGAGCTGTAAGGCCGGTCATACAACCTTCATCGAAACGCACGAACTCTCGCCCGCGGCTCAGAATTGTAGAAAAGAAGGACCGCCGGCCATTTGTTATCCGCACCGGAGCAGTATAGAGCAGCTCGGTCTGACTGGAAGTTAAGGGTAATGCCTTCGCATCAAGAACGAGTGTCGGTCGCCCTCCTTCACCGGAATCAACGCACGCCAGCATGATATAGCGACAAGGCGTCACCCAGTGAGCCGTGTCGGTATGCAGCTCAAATTCCCCGCAAGAGAATCGACGACTAAGGGAATTCGGTCGAGCGAGCTTGGCGACAGTCGGAGTCAATGTTGTAAAGACATCGTCGCCAGCCCGGACTGGCAGCGGCTTACCCAGTTCTCGCGAAATCGAAAGCATTTCCCTCCGAATGGTAGATTCGCTGGTATCACTAAATTGAATTTCCTCCCAGCCTCGTAGAGCTAGTCCTCTAGGATCCATTGGTCGCTCAGTTTGGAGGGCTTCGGATAAATCTCGAACTGTTTCGCTCGAGAGTTGGCCTAGTTGGCGCCCGTGCGCCGCAATGCCCAAAGACTATTGCGGTGAATATGGGTATCCGCATACGCCTCGGTCATTCGCCAGTTTGCTAAACCTCGCGTTTTTTTCGCCATTGGATACCGCGAAGTTCCTGGGCGCGGAACCGCTGCCGTGGAAAACCGCCCATTCGGCGGCAGACTTCGTTATGGTAACGCATCAGCCAAAGGTATTTTTCCAGAACCCTCGCCCCTGTCGCCCTAGCGGCTGCCGACCGCACCGCGGCCCGGTGGGTCTGGAGTGTGTAAGCCATGGCCTTCACTGCCGAGAGGTTCAATAGTCTCTGCTTTCGTTTTGAATCGCGAGTCGTCTGATACTCATGAAACAGCCTTGGTTCGACCCAGTCGCTGTCACGTGCATTCCCAAGCACTTGGAGATAGTCCAACATGAAATGCTCAGGGGCATCCGTTGCCGCCAACACACTACCCAAGAACGGATGCTCGCCGCCATAGGCATAGGCACCGGGCAGACTCAGAAGCCTCTTCAGCGTATCGGCATGGATCAAGATACGGGGATACAGCGCCACTTTGCTCTCCAACCGATAGGCCTCGACTAGCGCCGGGCTGACCAGAATGTCCGAGTGGAGCAAGAACTTACCATAAGCGATGCCACCGCGCACAAAGATTCCTTCCTCTGCCAGCTTCGCCTGAGCCCAGACCAAATTTTCCATCTCCATGCACACGACATCATAGGGTCCGAAACTTGCAGCGTCCGACGAAACGGGATCGACAGCCATAACGATCGCGTCCGAAAGGGCTACCGTTCGTTTGCCGACCTCCCGGTTGCGACGACCAATCTCCTTCTTGTTGACCGCATGCGAGGGATGGTCGAGCACCTGCTGCACTCGGCGCAGAACCTGATAAATGGACTCCAAATCTGCAGGACTTTTAGCGCTCCGCAGCTTTGGTCCGATGCCAAGCACATCGAGATAAACCACAAAATGGTCTCGAATTGCGCCGAAATTCGGCAATCGCACCGCACGGTCAGGCGTTCTGATCGCCGAAGGCAGTCCTCCCAACGTCAGTTCGGATTCTAACGGAAAGTGCATGCCCAAGCCTAATGAGCTGATTTTGGCCTCGGAGGCCAGTCGGCGTTTCGATATGGCTCCGGCGAGATCCTTTTTGGGGGTGCGGCGTGACGGGCGACAATTGTAAAGCCGTCGGCATGGGTATGCGCGTGCCGCTGAAATTCGTCTGGCTGAGTTCTGCGGGTTGTCAGCATGAGTCCGGTGGCTGGAATGTAAAAATCCGCCATTCTGTTGGGGCGACTGGCAGTTTCTTACAAGGCCGAGGCCGATTGCCGCATCCAAGAACCAAATTTCCCACCGCGACGAACGACTTGGTCAGACCGAAAGGGATCCTCCCTCAGCGGCTTGTCGCCGCATGCGCCGACTGATCAGGCCAGGCAAGGCCGCGTCGGGGCAAAGCGACGAATTTGCCGCCGCGCGCCCGCCCCGAGCCGGGGCTACGGTGCTGCGGCGCCGGCCAGTTGCGCCGCCGGCTGCGCGATCTCGCTCGTTACGCGGCGGATCTTGAGTTCGCGAATGCCACCGGGCGTCGGCCATTTCACCCGGTCGCCCACCCGATAGCCGATGAGGGCGGTGCCGATGGGGGCGAGAATCGAGATGCGCTTTTGCTCCACGTCCGCCCGGTCGGGGTATGTGAGCGTGTACTCCTCGATCTCGCCCGTCGCGAGATCCTCGAACTCCACGGTCGAATCCATGGTGACGATGTCGTCCGGCAGGGCGGAAGAATCAATGACCATGGCGCGGTCGAGCTCCTCGCGCAGTTTCCGCAGGGGTCCCAGCATGGCCGGAGCGTAGATCGGGGTCGCGAGCAACCGCCGCAGCTTCGAATTATCGTCGCGGGAAATGTAGATGGGAGTGTGGTTCATGATGAATTTTCCTGTGGAATGTTGGCGGGGTGCATCAAAGTTCGAGGTTATGAGTTGATCGGCCAGGCCGGATCGGGTCTCCGCTTGGCCCCGGCGTATGAACTCAGCCGGGCGAAGACCGCGGCAGATCTACCGGCGGCCGGATTGTCCGCGTACGGGCGTCGGGCCACGCGGACGCGGTGAGGACGCCTGGGTCCGCGGGGCCCACTGGCTCGCTACCGTCCGAAAGGGCTCGCGACGCTTGAGGCGCAGTTGTCGCCGCCGATTGCGGTCCTCGATCTGGGCCGCGAGGCGGTCGACCACTTTGCGCAACACCGCTTCGAGGGTGTGATCGCGCGCAGCGGCGTGAATATCGGGGCCGGGGACCGCCAATTCCACCCAGGCGGAAAAGGGCGGACTCGCCTCCCATCGCTGTTCGAGCGCCACCGTGGCGGCGGAGATCGGGATGTGCAGGCCCAGGTCGTCCAAGGCCCGGTCCAGCGGCCGGGGCCCGGGCCGCCGTTGGTCAAAGCCTCGCAGCCGATATTGGATCTTCATGGCTGGCGCCCCGCCGCGATCGCCCTTGCGCCCGTCGATCCGCAACCCTTCACGCGCAGGACGGAATTCCGGCCCCCGTAAGGATTCGGGACCGTTTCCTTGGCCCGGGGATCGGGAATCCACTCGTAGTCGGAGACGATCAGGTATTCATACACCCCGGGCGCCAGGGGCAGGGTCCTGGTCCACCGACCTTCGCCCAATGCGACCATCGGCGTGGCTTCCGGTTGCCAGTCATTGAACGTGCCGGCGACGTAAACCGCCGTGGCCGTCGGGTGAGAGTAGTCCAGTTGGGTCGGCACCGGGGAAGTTCCGTTGCCATTCGATCTGGTCGTATTGCGTTTCATGGTTGGGTCAGATTTCGGGCGAGCTTTGGTGGATCATTCAAACAGCTTCCTCATAAGGAATCCGCGACGCGGCGGTACGGACGAACCTCCGGGCGGCGCGGCGGTGCGGGACGAGCAAGACCACCGGGCAAGGCGCGTGGCGTTTCACCCATGCGGCGGTGCTGCCGAACAACCAGCGGCGCATCCGGTTCAAGGCGCCGGGGTGGTCAGCGGCAAAGACGATCCGGTGGCAGCGCTCCTCGCGGGCCGTGCGCACGATCTCCGGCGCCACCCGTCCGTAGCGCACGATCTCGAGGCGGGGTTGGGTTGCGGGCAGTCTCTTCGCCGCGAACCGATTCAACCTCGTCTCCGCTTCGTCCAGCAGTTCCGCCTTGGCCTTGGCCAGGGGCAGATGGTGCAGGTCGATCAGGAACGGATCCGCCTCCACCACGTGCAGCAGGATGATCGAACATCCTTGTCGCTCGGCCATGAGGGCGGCGTGGCGGAGGGCACGTTCCGAACGGCGGGAAAAGTCCACGGGGACCAGGATCGTGCCGCCGGCCGAGCCTTCCGCACGAAGCCGGCTGGCGGTCACAATCCGGACCGCGCCGCGCGCGAGTGGTGATGGCATGATTTCCTTCATCGTGCGGACTATGCC
Organism: Lacunisphaera sp.; assembly: GCA_035549095.1. Lineage (GTDB taxonomy): Bacteria > Verrucomicrobiota > Verrucomicrobiia > Opitutales > Opitutaceae > Lacunisphaera. Next base: position 30,505 of record DASZRV010000051.1, read on the forward strand.
CCATCCTGCGTCCTTAGTATATTACGAGTTTTCGATTGCGGCGTTAGGATAATCCTAATGAGGCTGCGGAGGTGGAATTCCTGAATTATCATCATCTCCGCTATTTCTGGATGGTGGCCCAGGAGGGCAGCCTGCGCAAAGCGGCGGAGAAACTGCATGTGTCGCAGCCGACCATCTCCGCCCAGATCGCCGCGCTCGAGGGCGTCATCGGCGAGAAGCTTTTTCACCGCGGCTCGCGCGGCCTCACGCTCACCGAGATGGGGCACCAGGCGTTCAGCTACGCTGAGGAGATCTTTGCCTTGGGCCAGGATTTGCTGCAATCGGTCCGGCAACAACCCACGGTCCGCCCGCTCCGCATCAACATCGGCATCGCCGACTCTTTGCCCAAGCTGGTGAGCCACGAGATGATCAAGCCGGTTTTCGGGCTGCACCAGCCGGTCCAGGCGGTGTGCCTGGAGAACAAGGCCTCGGACCTGTTGGCGCTGCTGGCCGTCTACCGCCTGGATATCGTGCTGGCCGACGAGCCGGCGCCCAGTGCCCTGCCCTTCAAAACGTACAACCACCTGCTGGGCGAATGCGGCGTGACCTTCTGCGCCGAATCCAAACTCGCCCGCCGACTGCGCCGGAATTTTCCCCGCTCCTTTCACCAGCAGCCAATGTTGCTGCCCACCGCGGGCGCCGCCCTCCGCCGGACGCTGGAAAAATGGTTTCATGAACAAGGCATCCAACCGCGCGTCGTGGCGGAATACGACGATGCCGCGCTGATGAAGGTGGCGGCCGAAGACGGGCTCGGCGCCTTCCCGCTGCCGACCGTGGCGCTCGGCGATTCACTCACCCGCCACGGCCTGCAGACCATTGGATCGGCCAAGGGATGCTCGGTACAATACTATGCCATCACCGCCGAGCGGAAGCTGACCCATCCGGGCGTCGTCGCCATCACCTCCAACGCGCGCGGCGCCTTGTTTGGGGGCCGGACACCGAAGGCGTAGTTCATGGTGCGCAAGCCGCCGGTCGCACGTCGGCGCACCGACGCGCCTGGTCCCTGATTAAACCCGATCAGACCAGGCTCTCAATACCCGCGCACGAGAAAGAGTACCCCGGCGATCGTCATCGTCGCCTCGATCAGCACGACGAAAACGTTCTCCGGCAAGCGGTCCACGATCCGCTTGCCGAGCCACGAACCGGCGACCATCAGCGGGCCCAGGACCAGCCCGGCGGTGATGCTCGATCCGGGGAGCACCGCGGCGCTGCGATAGGCCGCAAGCTTGGTCACATGCATCACCACGGTGGAGAGGGCCTCGGTGCCGATGTAGGCGCCTTTGACCAACCCATAGGCCAGGAAGAACGGCGCCATGATTGGTCCGACAATTCCAACCAACGCCGACAGAAAACTCGCCCCGGCGCCGATGAAGGCAAACCCGCGCTGGGTCGGGCGGATTTGGGATTTAGGCCGCAGCCGCCGCCAGGCGACCACCAGCAGCAGGAAAACGCCGAGCAGTCGAGTGAGCGCGCCAAGCGGCGCGCGGGCGAAAAGGAATCCGCCGGCCAGGCCCAACGGCACTGCCCCCACCGCGAACCAGCCGACGACACGCCATTCGAGTTCACGCCGGTTGAACCACACACGACTGCCGTTCCCGACGAGCTGCGCCACGGCGAGGATCGGAATCGCATCGCGCGTCCCGAAGGCGAAGACCAGCACGGGCAGCAGCACGGCCGCGCCGCCAAAGCCGGTCACGGCCGCGAGCGTGGAGGCGACCAGCGCCGCCGCCACGAGGAGCAGGATGGTCTCGTATCCCAGGCCGGGCATCGGGTGCTTAGGTTGGCGTGCGCTCCGTTCCGGCGATCCGCCCACGAGCCCCGCTCAGGCGTCGCCCGCGACGAAATGGCAGCCCTTGCTCACGGGATTGAGCGAGGCGGCGTGGACGACGAGCAAGGCGGTCTGCACCGCATTGCGCAGCTCGATCAATTCGCGCGTCGGCCGGCAGTCGCGGTAGAACGCCTGGATATCCTCGCGCAGCTCGAGCAGGATGCGGCGGGCGCGCGCCAACCGCTGCGGCGAACGAATGATCCCCGCGTAGTTCCACATGGTGTTGCGGATCTGCTGCAGGTCCTGCTGCACGAGCACGAGGTCGGCCTCCTGCGCCGGGCTGGTCCACTCGCGCGGTTCCGGCAGCGGAGACTTCCACGCGGCCAGCTCCGTGGCGTCCGCCCGCGCCGTGCTCCGCGCCGCCACGAGGCACTCGAGCAGGGAGGTGCTGGCGAGACGGTTCGCGCCGTGCAGTCCGGTGCACGCAGTTTCGCCGATGGCATTCAGGTGGCGGACATTGGTGCGGCCGGCGAGATCGGTATGCACGCCGCCACAGGAAAAGTGCGCCGCCGGCACGACCGGAATCCGCTCGCGCGTGATGTCGAGGCCATGCGCGATGCATTTCGTGTAGATGCCGGGAAAACGCGACCGGATGAATTCCGGCTTCATCGCGCCGAGGTCAAGCCAGGCGCAGGGTTCGCCGCTGGCGGCGATCTGCTGCTTGATCGCGCGCGCGACGACGTCGCGCGGGGCCAGCGAGCCCAGCGGATGCACGTCGTCCATGAAGCACCGGCCGGCCGCATCGACCAGCACCGCACCTTCGCCGCGCAATGCCTCCGTGATGAGGAAAGGCGGCATCCCGGCGCGGAGGAAGACCGTCGGATGAAACTGCACGTATTCGAGGTCGATGAGGCGCGCGCCGACCCGGTACGCCATGGCCACACCGTGCCCGACACTGCCCGGCTGGTTGGTCGTGTGCAGGAAGATGCCGCCGAGCCCGCCCGTCGCGAGGATGGTCTTCTTCGCGACGAAGGCGCAGATCTCGCCACTCGCCGTGTCGAGGGCATAGCAGCCGAAGCACGTCAGCGGCTCGTAGCGCGCCTGCCGGTTGGACGCGCTGTGCGAGAGCGTCAGCAGGTCGATCGCCACGAACCCGCTGCGCCGCGTGATGGCGGGCGTCGCGTCGACCCGGGCGGCGACCGATTGCAGAATAGCGTGACCGGTGGTGTCCTTCGCGTGGATGATCCGGCGTTCGCTGTGGCCGCCCTCGCGGGCGAGGTCGAGATGACCGGCCGCATCGCGGTCGAATCTTACCCGCAGGTCATCGAGGAGCAGCTCCTTCACCGCCGCCGGGCCTTCGTTCACCAACTGCCGGATCGCCGCGGGATTCGCCGTGCCGTCGCTGGCGGCCAGGATGTCCTGTTCGAGCTTCGTCGGGTCGGTGGCGGTTTCGTAAATGATGCCACCCTGGGCCCAGTCGCTGTTGGCCTGAAGTGGCGGCCCAAGCGAGAGCAGCTGCACCTTGAAGCCCGCCCCCGCCGCCTGCAGCGCGTAGGCGGAGCCCGCGAGGCCGGCGCCGAGCACGAGGCAGTCGGTGGAGATGGTTTTCATCTAGGTTCCGTTGTAGGGGGGG
>DASZRV010000052.1:0-62357 GCA_035549095.1 Lacunisphaera sp.
GTAGGTCGGGCTTTACGCCCGACATGTCGGGCGTAAAGCCCGACCTACAGTTCCGCCTATTCACTGCGCAGCGCCTCCACGGGTTTGAGCCGGGCCGCGCGCCAGGCGGGAATCAGGCCGGCCAAAGTCGAGGCCACGATCGAGAACACGATGATGATCACGACGTCCTTCGTCTCGGTGAAGGCCGGCAGGTGACTGAACTGGTAGAACTTCACGAACACGTCACGCCCCATCGTCGCCCCCGCCACCACGCCGACGATGTTGTCGCGGTAGTGCAGCAGCGTCGCGCCGAGCGCAAGGCCCACGGCGGTGCCCGCGGTGCCGATGAACAAACCCTGCGCACAGAAGCACGCCGCCACATGCCCGGCCCGGCCACCCATGGCCCCGAGCAGGCCGATCTCGCGGGTTTTCCGCACGACCGTCACGAGCAGCGAACTCGTGATGGAAAAGGCCGCCACGATCACGATGAAGGTGAGCAGGAAGAAGATCATGTTGCGCTCGAACGCGACGACCGCCTGGAAATCGGCGTTGGCCTCGAACCAGGTCAGCGCCCCGGCGACAGGCGGCAGCACCGCATTGAGCGCGGCGGCCGCGGCGTCCGGATCGGCGCCGGGTTTGAGCCGCACATTGTAGCCATGCACGAGGTGATCCAGCCCGTAGAGATCCTGCATCAGGCGCAGCGAGCAGATGACTGTCGAGCTGTCGAGCTGCTGGTGGCCGATCTCGAAGATGCCGGCCACGCGGACCTCGCGCGGCAGGAGCACCTCGTTGCGCTTGAACCGCTCGAGCATGAGCGGCGAGTAGACGCTGACCTTGTCGCCGATCCGCGCACCGATCGAATTCGCCAGGATGGAACTGAGGATCACCGAGTCGTCGTCGACATCGTCGAGCGACCCGGCCTTGAGGTAACGCTCGAGCGGGATGACCTGGCGCATCCGGTCGAGGTCGAAACCCTGGATCGTCGGGAACGCCGGCCGCCGGTCAAATTCGAGCATCACGACGCCCTGCGCATAGGGCGCGGCCGCCGCCACCGCCGGCACGCTGGCGATGGCCTTCTCGATCGCCTCGGTGGGCGCGAAGGGCCCGTGACCGCGGATCTGCACCTCGCCCTGCGTGTCGATGATCATCTGCCGGATCTGGTGGCCGAAGCCGCCCATGACGCTCGATGACACGAGCATCAGCGCCACCCCGAGTCCGACACCCAAGACCGAGATCAACGTGAAGAACGACACCCGCCCGGTCGGGAAAAGCTGCTTAAGCGCTAGATATATTGGCCAAGGCATGGGTAACCACGAATGGACACCAATTCACACGAATGGATCACAGATTCCGGGCTTCGTGTCCATTCGTGTCTATTCGTGGTTCACTTTGCCTCTGTCGGCCGGAGCGACGGGAACAGGATGACGTCGCGGATGCTCTCGGCGCCGGTGAGCAGGATGCAGAGCCGGTCGATGCCGACGCCCATGCCGCCGGCGGGCGGCATGCCGTGCTCCAGGGCGAGCAGGAAATCCGTGTCCATCTTCTGCTTCTCCTCGCCGACCTGCTTCTCGAACATCTCGCGCTGCACGAAGGGGTCGTTCTGCTCCGAGTAGGCCGGCGCCACTTCCATGCCGCCGATGCACAGCTCGAACACATCGATCAAGCCCGCGTCGTCGGCATTCAGCTTGGCCAGCGGGCAAAGCTCCTTCGGGAGGTGCGTGACAAACGTCGGCTGGATGAGCGTCGGCTCGATCTTCTTGCCGAAGATCTCGTTGACGATCTCGTGGTTCTCCCAACCGGGATGAACCTCGCAGCCGAGCTTCTGCGCGGCCTCGGTCGCCTTCGCACGGTAATCGGGTGAGTTCCGCATCGCGCTGAGCTTGAAACCGACCGCTTCGTCAATGAGGTCGAAGTAGCGCGCCTCGCGCCACTCGCCGGCAAAGTTGATCACCTGGCCGCTGGCGGCGTGCTTGACCTCAAACGTACCGAGCACGTCGCGGCAGAGGTCCGTGAAGATGGCCTTGATCAGCTCCATCATGCCACGGAAGTCGGAGTAGGCTTGGTAGACCTCGAGCATGGTGAACTCCGGGTTGTGTTTCCGCGAGATGCCTTCGTTGCGGAAAATCCGCCCAATCTCGAAAACGCGATCGTAGCCGCCGACGAGCAACCGCTTCAGCCGGAGCTCGAGCGCGATGCGCAGGAAGAAGTCCGAGCCGAGCGTGTTGTGGTGCGTGACGAACGGCCGCGCCGCCGCGCCGCCGGCCACGCCCTCCAGTACCGGCGTTTCCACCTCGAGGAAGCTCCGTCCGGCGAGCGTCTGGCGAATGCTGGCGACGATGCGGCTGCGCAGCAGCAGGCGGGCGCGCGACTCGGGATTGACGATCAAGTCAAGGTAACGCTGGCGGTAAACCTGCTCGGGATCGGTGAGCCCGTGCCATTTTTCCGGCAGCGGGCGCAGGGCCTTCGATACCAGTGTGAAGGCATCAACGCGGACCGTGATCTCGCCGGTCTTCGTTTTGAAGAGCGTGCCGGCGACGCCGATGATGTCGCCCAGGTCGAGGAGCTTCTTGAAATCGCCGTATCGCTGTTCGCCGAGCACATCCTTGCGGAAGTAGAGCTGGATCTGGCCCTGCTGATCCTGGATCTTCACGAATGAGCTGCCCCCTTGCACCCGGAAGGTCACGAGCCGCCCGGCCACGGCCACGGGCACCACATAGTCCTGGCCTTCGACGTACAGTGCTTTGGCGTCCTGCGAGAAATGCGTCTGCGGCGCGTTCGCGCGGAACGGATCGAAGCCCGCCGCGCGCATGTCCTGCAGCTTCTTCAGCCGCACGGCATACTGGTCGTGGGAAATGTCCTCGGGAGTCTCGCTCATGGAGCGGCGCAGCCTTGGGAGCCCGGTGGGCCGGGGCAAACGGAAAGTGGGCCCGGGGCCGCGGGTATCGCCGCGATCAAGGGCTCCGATGGAGGCGGGACGCCCCCGTCCCGCGGGTTATCGCGAACGCCTCCCCCCAGCAGGGTGAGAGCACCCCGCCGCCAGGTTCAGGCAGGCCACCGGTCGGTGGTTGCGGCTTTTCCAGAATTGGATGAGGTTGTCCGCCCATGGATTCATCCGCCGCCACCCTCGCTGCCACCACCGTCGATTGGGGGCGCACCGGCTATGCGGATGCGTGGCGGCGCCAAGAGGAGATGGTGGCGCGCCGCAACGCCGGGGAAATCGGCGACACGCTGGTCTTCACTGAGCACGACCCGGTGTTCACGCTCGGCGTGCGACGCGGCGCCGAGTCCAACCTGCTGTGGAATCCGCTCGAGCTGCGGCAACGCGGCATCGAGGTCGTCACGACCAACCGCGGCGGCGACATCACCTACCATGGTCCGGGCCAGGTCGTCGGGTACCCGATCGTCAACCTGGCCGCGCGCAAGGACCTCCACGCCTACCTGCGCCTGCTAGAGCAGGTGATGATCAACGCGGTCGGCACCTTCGGCCTCGCCGCCGGGCGCAACCCGGGCAAGACCGGCATCTGGCTTGGGTCGCACAAGATCGCTGCCATAGGCGTGGCCGTGAAGAAATGGACGACCTTCCACGGCTTCGCGCTCAACGTGAACACGGATCTCGCGCCTTTCGCTGGCATCGTCCCGTGCGGCATCACCGCCGCCGAGGGCACCGTGACCTCGATGCAGCTCGAACTCGGCCGCGAACTCGACCTGGCCGAAATCAAGCGCGTGCTCGCCGCGGAATTCTGGAGCCTGTTTGCGGATTTTGTTAAACCACAGATTAACACGGATAAACACGGATGAAGGCCTGCTACTTCCAGCGTAACCGGGAAAAATCTGTGTGCATCTGTGTGCATCTGTGGTTGTTTCGCCCCCAAGAATGATTTCGACCTCGCGCAAACCCGACTGGCTCCGCGCCAAGCTGCCCTCCGGCCCGGGCTACCAAGCCACGCGCCGGCTCGTGGACGATAACCGCCTCCACACGGTTTGCCAGAGCGCGCAATGCCCGAACATCGGCGAGTGCTGGTCGCGCGGCACCGCCACCGTGATGATCCTCGGCAACATCTGCACGCGTTCGTGCAACTTCTGCGCGATCCAGACTGGCCGGCCGACCGAACACGATTTGGGCGAGCCCGCCCGCGTGGCCGATGCCGTCGCCCGCATGGGACTGCGGCATTGCGTCATCACGTCCGTCGCGCGCGACGACCTGGCCGACGGCGGCGCCGCCGTCTGGGCCGCGACGATCCGCGCCACGAAATATTTGAACCCGCAGTGCGCCATCGAGGTGCTGGTGCCCGACTTCAAGGGCCGGCTCGAACAGGTCGACACTGTGCTCGACGCGAAGCCCGATATTTTCAATCACAACGTCGAGACGGTGGAGCGGCTGCAGAAGCCGGTGCGCGTGCAGGCGCGCTACGACCGCTCGCGCGGCGTGCTGCGGCATGCCAAGGGCCGCGGCTTCACCACCAAGACCGGCATCATGCTCGGCCTCGGTGAGCAGCGGGAGGAGATCGAGCAGTGCCTGCGCGACATCGCGTCGGACAAAACCGATATCCTCACGCTCGGCCAATATCTCCAGCCCACGCCGCAGCATTGGAAGATCGACCGCTGGGTGACGCCCGAAGAATTCCGCCATTGGAAGGAATTCGCACTCGGGCTCGGCATCGGCGTGGTCGAGAGCGGCCCGCTCGTGCGCTCGAGCTACCACGCCGACGAACAGTCAGCCAAGTACGTCGGTCCCGAGCACCTCAACACGGCCAACACCTTCGCCCGGGCCTGAACAGGTGTAGGGCTGCACCTCGTAGGGCTGCACCTTGGTGCAGCCGTCCTTTGATCAAGCGGCCCCGGCGGCCCGGTAAGTTTGCTTTTGCGTCGCGCCCGGGAAAATCCAGTCTCCGGTCACGTCAGCGATACGGGTCATGGGCCGAATCCGGATCGCTCCGCAGCTCCCGCCAGCATTCCCATGCCTCTCCTCACGCCCAACCCGGCCCGGACAGCCAAGCAATCGGTCGAGGACTCGGCGGGATCCGCATTTCAGCCAATGCCCGGACTTCGATCAGATCCCGATCCGATTAAGCCACTGCCAGTGGCACAAACAACGTTGGGCAGAAGAATCGCTATGAAACTTGCGATCTACGGTCGTGCGAAAAAGAAAGCATCTGCCGACGGGCTGCTACTGCTTAGCGAGGCGACATTCGTGGCGTCGCCACGGGAGCTTCGACGCGTCGCCGCATTCCTGAGTAAGGAAGCAGATATGATCGAGCAGCACGGCTCGAAATTCGGTCATGATCATCTACGGGATGAGCCGGACCTGCGCCAGTGGTCTCCCAGCGCTTCTGGCGTCATCGTCGCAAATCGCATCCTTAAGAAAGTGCCCAACCGGTCGCCCGAGCCAACGGCCTTCGGCCGTGGCTCATCTTGAACGTTAGCAAAAAATACATGCGGCCTGAATTCCTTAGCGAACTTTGGCGTCAACTAGGCGCGGCCAGCGAGCAGATCAAAGCGCTGACGGCGATCACGGCGGCAGTGCTTGCTTTCGTCGGATTGCGAACTTGGCGACTTCAGTTAAAGGGGCACCGCTGAATATACACTCGCGAAGGAAGTGCTGAAGGCTGCATTCCGGACTCGGGAGGCGTTTAAACATGTTCGAAATCCCGCTATCTTTGCTTTCGAGTATCCTGAGGCGATGCGCGAGGAGACTGGTCATCTGAAAGAGCAGTTTCGAGCTGAGGGCACTGCTCATGTTTATGAGGAGCGATTCAAGATACTGAATGATGCTTTTCGGGTGCTGGAAGATCGTGCTCTTGATGCTCAGGTCGAATGGGGAGCAGAATTCATCTCACTGATGATACCACTCCGAAAGCTCAGAGCTGAGTTGATGATGGCACTTCAGGATCACATCCAAGCGATGAAGCCCGGTTTTCAGCGACGACGCACGACGCTCGACGAAAAACGCGAGGAGCGGTCTGTGATGTATTATCTTGGCGAAAATGAGACCGAATTGGATCGGTTCACGCCAGAGATCAACCGGGCAATAACAGAGTTCGAGACACGGCTGCGTCCGATCATTGGCAAAAAAAAGGGCTAACCAATCGCCCGAGCTACCGTCCGGACTGGAGCCCAGCCGTGGCTCATCTTAAATGTTCGCCGTGAAGAGCCCTGATCGCACGCAATTGGTGAATGCACTTGTTCACGTGCGATCGACTATGAGACGTGCGGACCAGACCCGGGAAACGAATAGTTTCAGGTTTGAAGTGCGATAGAAGTGAAGCGGTCACGGCGCTTGACCCACGCACAGATCGCTGGCCGCCGCTCAATTGCCAGGCCAGAAGCGGGTAATGCATCACCCCTTCCCCATCTCTTGTTTTCGGCCAACCAAAAGGCGGAAGTTCTCCACGTTCAGAACGAATAGCTCGCGGGGCGAGGCGAGACCAACGGCGCGGCTGGACCAAGGTCCAGCCCTACGAATCAGGCTACAGTCGCGAGGCGGCCGGTGGAGTCGCCGAAGCGCGTAAGGTCGGTGACGCCGGCGGTGTCGGCCAGGTTCAGGTAGAGATTCGCGAGCGGAACATTGTCGTGCCGCAGGTAACGGCCGCCGGGGTAAAGGCCGCCGTTGTGCCCGGCGAGCAGCAGAGGCAGGTTGACATGCGTGTGGCGGTTGCCGTCGGCATTGCCGCTGCCGTAGAGGATGCGCGAATTGTGCAGCAGCGAGTGGCCGTCGACGTCGGGGGTCGCGTCCAGCTTGGCGAGGAACTTGGCAAACTGTTCGACGTACCAGCGGTCGATCTGGGCGACCTTTTCCACACGCTCGGGATTGTTTTGGTGGTGCGACAGGTCGTGGTGACCCTCGGTGATGCCGATCTCACTGAACGAACGGTTGTCGCCGTCGTGGCCGAGCACGAACGTGGCGACGCGGGTCGAGTCGGTCTTGAAGGCGAGGAGCATGATATCGTACATCAGCTCGACATACTCGGCATGGCGGGCGGGGATGCCGGCCGGTGTCGCCTGGTTGGGGTCGACATTGGCACCGAAGCGCTCGGCCTGCTGGATGCGCTCCTCGACGCCGCGGATGCCGGTGAGGTACTGGTCGAGCTTCTCCTGGTCCTGGCGCGAGAGGCGGCGCTGCATCGCCTTGGCATCGTCGAGCACGAAATCCAGCACCGAGCGCCGGTCCATCATCCGGCGTTGGGCGTTGGCGGCGCGCTCGCCGTGGACGCCGGCGCCAAAGAGGCGCTCGAACGCCAGCCGCGGGTTCGACTCGGGCGGCATGGGCGTCGTGGGCGACTGCCAGGAGATGTTGTACTGGTAGGCGCAGGAATAACCGGAGTCGCAATCGGCGGACTTGCGGTTGGAGTCGCAGCAGAGTTCGAGCGAGGGGAAGCGGGTCAGGTGCCCGATGTGCTTGGCGATGACCTGGTCGATGGATACGCCGGCGTGGATTTCGGTCGCGCTCTTGTTGATGCGGACGCTGGTAAGAAACACGCTGTTGCCACGCGCGTGGTCGCCGCCGCCGTCGTTGCCGGGCTCGGCGTTGTGCTGCGCGAGGCCGCCGAGAATCTGGACATGCGGCAGCATGGCGCCGAGCGGCTCGAGCGTGGGGTTGAGCTTGAAGGCGGTCGCGCTGCCCTCGGGCCACCAGTGGCTCGGGATGGCACCATTGGGGAAAAACACGAAAGCCGTGCGCAGCGGCGCGCCGGTGGCGGTGGTCGCGAGCCCGAGTTCGCCGGCATTGGTCGCGGCGCCAAACATCCGGCCCGGCAGCAGCGAGCCGAAGGCCGGCAAGGCGATGCACGCTCCGACGCCGCGCAGGAAATGGCGGCGACTCATGGCGGCGAGGTGGCGATCGGTCGGGGCAAGGGCGGGGTTTTTCATGGCGCTAAGCGGTTTGAGGTCGTGGAAACGGGACCGGCGGAAGCGGCTGCCACCTGCTCGCGCTCGACCGGGCGGCGTTGCTGGAACGGTGCCGACATCACGATGCCTTGCAAGAGGGCAGAGGGCCGGCCGCCAGCCGCCTCGAGCTTCGCCACGAGTTCGTCGACCGTCTCGGTGTCGTAGTACTCGAGGCTGCGCCCGAGCGCATAGGTGAGCAGTTTCTGGGCAAAGCAGTAGTAGAAGTCGCGGCGGTGCTGGTGGGCGAGGATGTGCTTGAGCTCGCGGATGTCGGCGAACTTTTCGCCGGTGATCAACTTGCCCGCGGGCTCGATCGGACGGTTGAACTCACTGTCGCGCCAGGCGCCCATGGCGTTGAAATTCTCCAGCGCGAGCCCGAGCGGATCCATGCGGCTGTGGCAGGAGGCGCACATCTCGTTGCTCGCATGCAGGGCGAGATTCTCGCGCAGCGACATCTGCCGGAGCTTTTCCGGGCTGGCGGCGTCCTCCAGCGCCGGGATGTTCGGCGGCGGCGGCGGCGGCCGCGCACCGAGGATCGCGTCGAGCACGAAGACCCCGCGCTTCACCGGCGAGGTGCGCGTGGGGTTCGATGTCACCGCCAGCACCGTGCCCTGGGTGAGCACGCCGCCGCGCGGGCTGCCGGGCGGCAGGGTGACCAGCCGCATTTCCGGCCCGGAGACGCCGGGAATCCCGTAGTGCTTCGCCAGCTCCTCGTTGAGGTACGTGTAATCGCTGTCGATCAACTCGACGAGGCTGCGGTCCTCGTTGATCACCCGGGCGAAGACCATTTCGGTTTCCCGGCGCATGGCGTCGCGCAGGCGCCAGTTCAGGTCGGGTCGCGGTGCGCGCAGGACGCTGAGGAAGGTCTTGCGCGCCTCGGCAAAGGCGGCCTTCTCGGCCGGCGTGCGCTGGTCCTCGGGAATCTGGTTGATCCGCCGGAAGGTGGCCTGGGCCGTTTCAATGGCCGGGTTCGGGTGCTCGCGCAGGTAGACGTCGAATGAGTTGATCTGGACGTTGCCGATGTCGCGCGCCTCGAGCCACTGGCCGGTGAAGTTGCGGATGAACTCATGCGCCTTCCGGTCCCGCAGCATCCGGCCGATTTGTGCCGGCAGCTCGGCGCGCAGCCGGTGCGCGGCCGCCAGCCGGAAGAGCTCTTGGTCCGGCATCGACGACCAGAAGAAGTACGACAGACGCGACGCCAGGGCGTACTCGTCGATCTCCGGGTAGGCCTGGCCCGCCCGCGGCGGTTCGACGTCCTCCTCGCGGAAGATGAAGCGCGGCGAGGCCAGCACCGCCACCATCGCCTGCGCCACGCCCGCTTCGAAGGTCCCGCCCGGCTGACCGGCGATGCGATCGGCCATCGCAGCCAACCGGTCGACCGTCGCCTGGTCCGCCGGGCGGCGATAGGCGCGGGTCGCGAAATCGCGCAGCAGCTCCTCGGCGTAGGCATGGCGCGCGGACTTGCGCCACGGCACCTGGCGCGGAAAGAACCGAGTGTAGTCCTTGGGCTGCACCCAGTATTTCTCGGCGAGCGGGCCGCGAACCGTCACCGCGTTGACGCGGACCCGGAGCATGCGCTTCTGGTCGCGGTCGGGCCCGACCGGCTGCACCTCGAAGGCCAGCTCGTGCGGCCCCTTGGTCCACGTGCGATCGAAGGTGAACTCGAAAGTCTTGTCGCCTTCGCGGACGAACTCCTGGTTGAAGAGCGTCTCGCCGTCCGCCTTGAACAGGAGCCGGCAGCGGTTGAGGTCGAACTGGTCGTCGACGTAGCTCTCGATGGCCCGCAGGTTGATCGTCACCTGGTACTGGCCGGCGTATCTGGCCTCGTAACGGGCGGCCACGACCGCGGGCGTGTAGTAGCTGAGGTCGAGCCCCTCGCCCGTGACCTGCGGCACCGGTCGTTTGAAGGGCCCGGTAGCCGCCGCTTGGGGAGCGGGACCGGTCGCCGACGAAGATGTGTCCGAGCTCTCGGCCACGAGCGCCGCCGGCGCGGCCGCGAGCATCGCCGGGGCGTCGACCTTGATGGTGGTAAAGTCGCGGCCCCTCAGGGCGTACTCAGCCACCGTGCGCGACCGCGATGGCACGGCCTCGGCCACGATCGCCTGGGCGGCGTCGAGATAATGTTCGAGCAGCATCGGCGAGATGGTCAGCACGTCAGCCAGGTTGTCGAAACCCTGGCCCGTATCGTCAGGCGGAAATTCCTTCTCCGCGTCGTAGTCGACGCCGATGAGATCGCGGATGGTGTTGCGGTACTCGACGCGGTTGAGCCGTCGCACCGTGACGCGACCGGGATCCGGGTGCTGCAGGTCCAGCCCGAAGGCCTCCGTCTTGATCCAGCTCATCAGCTTCGCCACGTCCGCCGCCGGCGGCCGGGGCTCGTCCGCCGGCGGCATGATGCCCGCGCGAACGTTTTTCATCACGCGCAACCACAAGGCATGGTCGGTGATCGCGGCGTCGCTCGCAAAGCCGTCGAGCCGGACCCCGCCCTTTTTCGCGCCATCGCCATGGCAATCATAGCAGTACTCTTCCAGCACCGGCTGGATATCGCGCTCAAAACTCTCAAGGGGCGCAGCGGCGGCGCCGTGAAGGCGGGGTGCGTTTATTGCCAGTCCCAGCGCAATGACGCAGAGGACGGCCCGGCGCGGGCCGGAGCGGGGTAACGGAGCGGCGCGGAGCATGGACTCAGTCCAGAAGAATCAGTTTCCCACCGCTGGCAACCCGCGAGCACGTGCTACAAAGAAATTTCGCGAACCTTTTGGCTATTCGACCGGAAATGTTGACGAACCTGCCGCGCACCTGACGCACGCGGGGCTTGCGCTTTTGGCGGCGGGAAGTCCCATTCAGCGCCTTATGCCGATGAGTTCCATGTTCCGACGCCATGTTCTCCTGTCCGTGCTCGCTCCCGCCCTCGCCGGCTTCGGCGCGAGCGGCGATGTCGTGGTTCTGCCCGCCGTCTCGGTCAGTGACCAGGTGCCCGCGAGCACGAATCAGGCATCGGTCGTTCCGGTCTTGGACAATGCCGTTGGCGCTTTTGCCGATCTCGCGCGCGAGACTCCGGGCTTCGCCGTCAATGATGCCGGGGCCCAGGGCTTCGGCACCACCACCACCCTCCGCGGGCTTGGCAACACCCCCTATTTCAGCGACGCCTCCGCGCCCGTGTACCTGGACGGCATTCCGCTTGCGAGCGGGTTCACGTTTCCGTGGGCGCTGTTCGACTTCGCGCAGGTGACGCTTCACCGCGGCCCACAAACCGCGGCGGAATTCGGCCGGGCGGGCGATGCCGGCGTGATTGAGTTCACCTCGGCCCCGACCAGGGCGCAGCCGGCACTGCGTTTGAGCGGCACCGCGGGCAACTACGGGCTGCTGGCGTTTGCGGCCACGGCGCAGTCGGCGCGCACCGCCGCGATGGATGTGTCCGCCAATGTTGGCACGAGCCAGCGCGATGGCTACATCACCAACACGCAGCTCCACCAGCCGGTCGACAACCAGCGTTCGACGTATGGCCGCGTCCAAATGCATTACCGTCCGGCCAAGGACCTCGAGCTCTCGGTCCAGGCGCTCGGCGTGCGCCGCCGCGATGGCGCACAGCCGCTCGTGCCGCTCGGCGGTCCCTTCGATGCGGTCAGCCGCGGCAAAGAGGGTGTGGCCGATGCCGACTTCACCGCCGCTTCGGTCGGTGTGACCAAGCATCTCCCGGCCGGCACGCTCTCGGCCACGTCCAGCTTTACAGATTGGGATCTCTCGCCCTACGCGAACCGGCTCGTCGTCTTCGGCGGCTTCGATTTCGACTCCAGCCTCACGCAGTCGCAGCGCGCCTTCAACGAGGAGGTGCGCTTTGCCGGGGAACGTTTCTCGGGCGGTGCCTTCTATTCCCACGCCCGGACCGAAGGCTCGACGAATCGCACGTTCGCCGGGTTTCCTTACGAGAACTCGAGCTTCGACCTTCGCAGCGACACCTTCGCATTGTTCGGGCAGGCGAAATTCCAGCCCGCCGACGGCTGGACAATCACGCCCGGGGCGCGGATCGAGCGCACGGAAAAGGATTTCACCCGCACGGAGATCGTGCCCACAAGCAAGGTATTCGATCGGAGCGATGCGTGGGATGCCTTTCTTCCCAGTGTCACCGCCACACATCGGCTCGGCGCGAACACGAGTGCCGCCTTCACGATTGCCCGCGGCTTCAAGGCCGGTGGCTATTCCGCCTACACCGGGCAGCCCGCCCTGGCCGGCTACGATCCGCAGCGCACCTGGGGAGCGGAGGCCGCCGTCACCACGTCCGGCCCGGGATCGGCCTGGTCGGCCACCGCGAGGGCCTATGCCTACGACGTGCGCGGCTATCAGATCGAGCGTTCGTTCGCCGTGCCGAACACCGGCACCGATGAATACCTCGTCGTCAATGCCCGGCGCGCTCGCCTCCTCGGACTTGAACTGGAGACGTCGTGGCGACCCGCCCCGGACGTGACGGTCCGGTTTGCCGCCGGGCTCACCGGGGCGAGGCTGGAGAATTTCACGGATCCGTTCACCGGGGCGAACTACTCCGGCAACCAGGCGCCCTATGTGCCGAAGGGCAATGCCGCCCTGCGGGTCGACTATGCCCCCGCGCACGGGCTGTTTGCCGGTGTTGGCGCCACCATCACGGGCCGGACTTTCTACGATGAGCAGGAAACGGCCATGTTCTCGCAGGAAAGCTATGCGCTGCTCGACGCGCATGTCGGTTATGCCTTCGCCGCGGGCGAGGTGCGGGTCTTCGCCCGCAATCTCGGTGACAAGGCTTACTACAGTGCGATCACGCCGGGCGTCGGCCATGCCACGCCGGGCGCGCCCTTCACCTGGGGCGTCGAAGCCAGCGGCCGCTGGTAGCACGAAAGGTGGAGCGACTTGTCCCCCAAGGCGCCGGAAGTTGGCCTGACGCCGCCGCGGCGTGGGTGACGTTTCGTGCAACTGGGTCCTTCGCTACGCTCAGGATGACAAAATCGGGGAAACAATACCAAAGCGTGTCGTTCTGAGCGAAGCGACGAATCCAGAATAAGCGGACAGGGAAACTCGACCCGCCCTACCCTTTCGGCAGGTTGTCCTTCTTCAAAAACGGCGCAAACAGGTCGAGCGGGACCGGCAGGAAGGTGGTCGTGTTGTGCTCGCTGGAGATTTCCCGCATGGTCTGCAGGAAACGCAGCTGGAGGGCGATGGGCTGCTCGCTGATCATCTGCGCGGCCTGGACCATCTTCTCCGCCGCCTGGAACTCGCCTTCGGCATTCACCACCTTCGCCCGGCGCTCGCGTTCCGCCTCGGCCTGCTTCGCCATGGCGCGCTTCATGGTGTCGGGCAGGGAGACGTCCCGCACCTCGACAGCGGAAACCTTGATGCCCCAGGGTTCGGTCTGGCGGTCGATGATTTCCTGCAGCTTCTGGTTGATGGACTCACGCTGCGAAAGCAGGTCGTCCAACGGCGCCTGCCCCACCACGCTGCGCAGCGTCGTCTGGGCGATGAGCGCGGTGGCCTTGAGAAAATTCTCCACCTTCACCACCGCCGCCACCGGGTCGATGACCCGGAAATAGACCACGGCGTCGACGGTCGCCGGCACATTGTCGCGCGTCATCACCTCCTGCTTGGCGACGTCGATCGTCACGACGCGGAGGTCCATCCGCACCATGCGGTCAACGAACGGGATCAGGAGGATGAGGCCGGGGCCCTTGGCGCCGAGGCGGTGGAGCTTGCCCAGCCGGAAGATCACGCCGCGCTCGTATTCGCGCAGGATGCGGAAGGCCTGGGGCAGCAGCAGGACCAGGAGGATGAACAGTGGTAGAAACCACGAGCCGAGACTGAACAGCCGAACACTCGTTTCATTCATGGGAGGATCCTTTTCAAGAATGGGCGGGCTTCACTTTCAGCGTCAGGCCGTCGAGGCCGACGATCTCGACCAGCTGGTCGGGCTCCACGGTGGTTTCGCTGACGGCACTCCAGCGTTCCCCCTCGAACAACAGCCAGCCGCCGGTGGCGTCGATGCGGGCGGAGGCGACCACCACGCGTCCCACCATCGCCTCGCGTCCGGTCCGCACCGGCAGCAGCTGCGCGCGGAGTCCCGCGCCGACCACGGCGATGAAGAACAAGGCCGTCACGAGGGTCGCCGGCACGATGAGCGCCAGCGAAAGTCGGAGCGCCGGGTTGGTCCGGTCGAACAACATCAGCGCGCCGAGGAAAAATGACCCCACCCCGCCGGCGGTCAGGACGCCGTGCGTCGGCGCGTAGACGTCGGCCACGAACAGGCCGACCGCCAGCGCGATCAGCGCCAGCCCCGCCAGGTTGATCGGCAGGATCGCCGCCATGTAGAGGACGAGGATCAACGCGATGGCACCCAGGACGCCGGGGAGGATCGCCCCGGGCGTGCTGAGCTCGCCGATGATGCCGTAGATCGCGATGAGCATCAGGATGAACATGACCTCGGGGCGCCAGAGTCGCTGGAAGACCCGTTCGCTCATCGTCATGGCGATGTCGACGACCGCCGCGCCGTGTGTCTGCAGCGTGGGTTCACCGATCTTTCGCCCGTCGATCCGCGCCAGCAGTTCGGGCAGGTCCGGGGCGATGACATCGATGACCTTGAGTTCCAAGGCGCGGTCCGCGGTGATCGAGGCGCTGTCCCGCACGGCGGACTTGGCCCAGTCGACGTTGCGATGACGCCGGTCGGCGATGGTTTCGATGTAGCTGACCGCGTAGTTCTCCAGCTTTGTCTTCATCGTGTCGTCGGTCTTTTCGCCACCGCCCACCGGGTTGAAGCCAATCTCCACCGGGTGCGCCGCCCCGATGCTGGTGGTCGGGGCCATCGCGGCGATGTCAGCCGCGAGCGTGATGAAGCAGCCGGCGCTGGTCGCCGTCGCACCCGCGGGTGCCACGTAGACCGTCACCGGCACCGGCGATGCGAGAAACGCCTGCACGATGACCTTGGTCGATTCGAGCAGGCCGCCGGGAGTGTCGAGCTGGACGACCAGGCACTCGGCCCCGTCCGCCTTCGCCTGGTGGAGGGCGCGACCGATGTAGCCCGCGGTCGAGGGACCGATTGGTCCTTCGACCTTGATGAAATCGACATGCGCGGCCGCTCTGGCCATGGTCGCAGCCGCAAGGCAGAAGAAAACGAGTGCCAGGCCGACGCGTCGCATGGTTCAGCGGTTGTAGCGATCATCCACCGGCGGCAGCGGCCGGTAGTGCGGCTGCAGGAACGTCACGATGTCCCGCAGCTGCGCCACCGTGATCGTCTCGTTGACGTTGGGCATGTTCATCTCCTTGCCGCCAATCGTGGGCACATGGACCGTGCGGGCGTAGGCCGGATGGATCACCGCGGTCACCAAGTCCCCGTAGGTGCGCACCCGCGACACTTCGCCGCCCAATAACACACTTTGGGCGGGGTCGACCGGGGCGGGCAGGCTGGCGACGCCGTCGACGCGGTGGCATTCGGTGCATTTCAACTCAACGAAGGCTTTCTCGCCGCGAACGGCATCGCCTTCGGGCAGGACAAACCCGCGGCCCGATTTCGGACCCGGGTTGCAGGCGGCCAGCAATGCGAGCGTGGGCAGGGCCAGCCAGAAGAGCGGGGTGGTTTTCATGGGCATGCTCCTGGGCTCGGGGATCGATCCGCCCGGCCGGGCAAACGGCGCGCCTCCGCGGGAGGTCCAGGCCGCGCGCTTCCGGACGGCACTGATTCCGGTTTGTAGTGAACCCTACGCCCCACGGCCCGCTCCCGCTCGCCATATCTTGTCCAGTGCTGGGCTTTCCTTGCCGCGGCCCGCTCGGAGCGCGCCACCCGCGGCCCCTTTGGCTTTGCCATCGCTCCGGCCCGAGACAAAATATCGCGGGCAAAGCATGGAAACCAAGAAACAGATCGTCGAGAACTGGCTCCCCCGCTACACGGGCGTGCCCCTCAAGGGCTTCGGCCGCTACATCCTCCTGACCAACTTCGACCGCTATGTGGAGCTGTTCGCCCAATGGCACCGGGTGCCGATCCACGGGCGCAACAAGCCGATGGCGAGCGCCACGGCCGGCGGGATCACCATCATTAACTTCGGCATGGGCAGCGCCGCGGCCGCGACCGTCATGGATCTGCTGACGGCGCTGTCGCCCAAGGCCATCCTGTTCCTCGGCAAGTGCGGCGGGGTGAAGCATCGCGCCCGGATCGGCGATCTCATCCTGCCGATCGCCGCCATCCGCGGCGATGGCACGAGCAACGACTACCTGCCGCCGGAGGTGCCCGCCCTTCCCGCGTTCGCGCTGCAGAAGGCGATCTCGACGACGATTCGCGATCACCGCCGCGATTATTGGACCGGCACGCTGTACACCACCAATCGCCGCGTGTGGGAGCACGACACCAATTTCAAAAAATACCTTCGCCGCGTGCGCGCGATCGCCGTCGACATGGAGACCGCGACGATCTTCACGACCGGCTTCGCCAATGAAGTGCCGACCGGCGCGCTGCTGCTTGTGTCCGATGAACCGATGACGCCGGAGGGCGTGAAAACGGTCGAGAGCGACAAGGCTGTGGACGAGAAACACGTTACCATGCACATCCGCATCGGCATCGACTCGCTCAAGCAGCTTATCAACCGCGGTCTGACGGTGAAGCACCTGAAGTTCTGAGCCGGGAGGCGACACTCGCCAGTTCGGGGCCACCGGGTCCGTCGCGGCCGAGCAGCCTTTGACTCACCGCGACGCTGAGACGATGGCGGCGCGAGTTGCCTTTTTTTCATCCGTGCCAATCCGTATCATCCGTGGTTGAACCAACCCTTCGATGCTCGTCCGGATCAAATGCGCCATCTCCAATGCCTACCTGCTGCTCGGGGATCGGCCGGTGCTGGTCGATACCGGTGCCCCGGGC
The DNA here is from genome assembly GCA_035549095.1 of Lacunisphaera sp. Lineage (GTDB taxonomy): Bacteria > Verrucomicrobiota > Verrucomicrobiia > Opitutales > Opitutaceae > Lacunisphaera. The sequence continues at coordinate 16,724 of DASZRV010000052.1, forward strand.
GATTTGCAGCGCATCCTGGCCGCACTGCAGGCCAACGGCGTCGAGCCCAGACAACTGGGCCTGATTCTCCTGACGCACGGCCATAGCAACCACGCAGGCTGCGCGGCGGAGCTGCGGCGACGCAGCGGCGCGAACATCGCGCTGCACCTGGGCGATCGTCCGCTGGCGGCCCACGGCGAGAATGGCGTGCTCGCAGCCCAGGGTACGCTCGGGCGGCTGGTGCGACCGTTTGTGGACGAACAATACGAACCCTTCGAGCCCGACCTGGCGTTCCGCGCGGGATTCCCGCTCGAGCCCTATGGCGTCAAGGGCAAGGTCGTGATCACGCCGGGGCATACGCCCGGTTCGGTCTCCGTCGTCCTGGCGTCAGGCGAAGCGATCATCGGCGACGTCCTGCGCGGCAGCATCGTGTGGCCGAACCGCGCCGCGCCGCATTTCTTCTGCAACGATCCCGAGTTGAACATGCGCAGCATGCTGCGCCTCTCGCGCGAGGGCCTGCTTCGCTGCCATCCGGGCATGTTCGGCAGTTTTCCGGGCTCCGAGTTGCCGCGCTTCCTCGGCGGGGTGTCCGGTGAAGCCCTGGCGCTGTCCGGCGAGCCGGTGTGAGGCCCTGTTTGTAGGTCGGGCTTTACGCCCGACTCGTCGGGCGTAAAGCCCGACCTACCCCATTTACCCGCGGAGATTCGTCTACAGCACGTCGATCCAGAACGGCGCGTAGATCTCGCGGTCGTGGACCTTGACCTGGGCCCAGATCACGTAGCGCCCGGCGGTCGGGATCGTGACCTTGAAATGCAGCGCGGGATGCACCGGGTCCGGCGGCTTCGAGAGGTCGGTCTCCTGCGGGTGCAGGTGAGCGAAGCCGCTGCGCGCGGCGTCAAAGGCCACGAGATGCGCAAAGGCGCCCATCACGGGCTGGAGCGGAACGGGATCGGTGCCGGCACCCTGGTTCGTGACGTGAAACACGAGGTCGGCGGGCTGGCGTGCCTTGAAAATCGGCGGCATCTCCAGCTCGAAGTTGAGGCCGGAGTCCTGCCAGCGCGAGTTGGGCGTCTGGGTGACCCGGGCCACCGGGCCCGGCACCTCGAAATCGGCGGACGCGTACAACCCGCGGCCGGTTGCCACCGGGGTGAAATCGGCAAAGACCCGGTACGTGCCGGCGCGGGCCGGCGTGAGCGAGAACTCCCATTCGCCTGGCTTGCGGCCCGGTTCGGGATGCACGTGCTGGTAATCCGTCAGCGTCGGGTCGACGATCAGCAGGTGCAGCTTGCGGGTGTGTGCGATTACCAGGTCTTCCGGGGCGATGGGCTTCCCGCTGGCCGTGCGCAGCGAAAGGACGAAGTTGACCGACTGGTATTGCGCCGGCGGACGATCCGACCGGAGTGCCAGCGCGACCGGCGACTTCACCGCCACGACGGGGATGAACTGCGGATTGGCGGGATCGCAAAATTCGATCGCCCCCTTCCCTTCCACGCGAAAATCCATGTGGTTGAGGTTCGTCCCGGTCGGCAGCAGGCGGACGGTAACGAACAAGGCGATGGCACCGAGCGTGATCATCGCCACCGAGCGCAGTTGGGCGGCGGTCAACCATTCAAACCGCGGCTTCGGCGCCTCCGGCTGGCCGGTGATGATCTGGTCGAAATTTCTCATCCCTTGCGCATGTGCTCAATGAATTCGTCCGGGGTCCAGACACTGCCATCGACGCGGTAGGATATCTTCCCCTGCTCGTTGACCAGCACGGTAGCCAGGGTGTGCTTGATGGTCGGTCCGTCGAATTCGCGCAGGATGCCCAGTTGGGCGAGCATTTGCCGCACCGCTGCGTCCGGCCCGGTGAGGAAACTGAAATTCGAAGTGTCGATGCCGCGCGCCGCGGCGTAATCCTTCAGCACGCCCGGCGTGTCGTACTCCGGATCGAGCGAGATTGACACGAGTTCGAGATCGGTGACGCCGGCAGTGTGCGCGGCTTTTTGCAGGGCCATCATGCGCAGGGTCGCCGCCGGGCACATGTTGGCCACCGGGCAACGCGTGAAGATGAAGTTGAGCACAACCTGTTTGCCGCGGAAGCGACTGCCGGAAACGGTGCGGCCTTCCTGATCCAGCAGGGTGAAATCCGGCAGGGTCTCGCCGATTTCGCGATAGGCCCCCTTCCCGCGCATGACGGTGTCCTGGGCGAGGGTGTTGGCCGAGGCGGCGAGCGCGGCGGCCGTGGCCGTGTCGTCGGGCCAGATCTTCTCGAGCGAGAAATCCTGGCCGCGCACGACCAGCTCGGCGCGGATGTGCTCGCCCGGTTTGGCGATGGCGAGGTCGCCCGCCGCGGCTTTGAACTCCATCGTCATGCCCGGCATGTAGTCCTTGATCGCCTCGTGCGTGATGGTGAGCGTGCCGCGGTCCTTGTTCACGGCGATGATCTCACCCTTGAGCGGGTATCGCTTCTCGCCCGGCACGGCCGGGGCGGCGTCGGCGACGGTCGCGGTCTCCTTCCGGGCACAGCCCGCCGCGACGAACAAGGCACCGGTCATTAGCAGGAGTGCGACCGGTCGCACGCGGAGCGAATAACTCGACTTCATCGCCCACACCCATTTGCCAATGGCGCCAATTGTCAAAAGGTTTGCGCTGCGCCGCCCCGGGCGCTCACTTCGGCCCTTTCCTCCCGCCCGCCACGCAGATGTCCCGCACCGCCACCTATCACCCCGGCCTCGCCTGGTTTGCCGCGCTCGGCAGCGCGTGGGTTTTCGTGCTGGTGGCGCTGGGGGCGTTCACGACCACCATTGGGGCCGGCATGGCCTTCCCGGACTGGCCGTTGTCCAATGGTTCGGTCAACCCACATGGCTGGCTGACGCACATCGACAAGTTCGCGGAGCACTCGCACCGGATCAGCGGCACGATGATGGGCCTGATCACGATCGTGCTGGCGGTGTGGCTGCATCGTCGCGAGGAACGCGCCTGGCTGCGCAAACTCGGCTGGTGGGCGCTGGGCATCGTGGTCTTCCAAGGGGTGCTCGGCGGCACGCGCGTGCTCTTCGACCGGATCCATGTGCCGGGCTTCGAGATGTCGTTCGGCCAGATGCTGCGCATCCCGCATGGGGTGCTCGCGCAGGTGTTCGTGTGCGTGCTTTTCGCCATCGCCGCGGGCGAGTCGCGGCCCTGGATTGAGGACCGGACCGGGCGCGCCGGTGCGCGTGTGCGCCGTCTCGGGTGGTGGACGGTGGCGCTGCTCTTTGTGCAGCTCACGGTGGCCGCCACGATGCGCCACAATTATGCGGGCATGGCGATCCCCACGTTTCCGTGGTCCACGCCCGAGGGCGGTTTGCTGCCGCTGCAGTGGGATTATCGGGTGGAACTGCAGTTCGCGCACCGCGTGCTGGCGGCGCTCATCGGCGTGGCCGTGCTCGTGTACGGCCATTTTCTCTGGCGCGAGAAGACGCTGCCGCCGTGCCTGCGCGCGTGCAGCCTGCTGCCGATCGCCCTGGTCGCGCTGCAAATTTCGCTCGGAGCCCAGATCGTTTGGACGGCCCGCAGCGTCGCCATGACCACCGGCCACGTCCTGGTCGGCGCCCTGACGCTGGCCACGACGTTCGTGGTGGTGTTTTTCACGCATCGCGCCTCGATGGAGTCGACCCCGACCGCATGACGCCCGCCCAGGAACAGATTCCCGCTCCTGCCCTGCCCGCCGAATCCGAGGCGAACTGGCGGCATTATCTCGAGCTGACCAAGCCGCGCCTGAGCATGCTGTCCGTGACGACGGCGATGGTCGGTTATCTCGCGGCCGTGCCTTATTCCTATTGGGACTGGGCGCGCACCGTGTTTGTTGTGGTGGGCACGGCCCTGTGCGCCGGCGGCGTGGCTGCCTTGAACATGTGGATGGAAAGCGACGTGGACGCGCTGATGCGGCGGACGGCCGACCGGCCGCTGCCCCGGGGCATCATCCAACCCGGCTCGGCCTTCGTGCTCGGCTGGGCGTTGTGTGTCGCCGGCATGGCGGTGTTGTTCAAATGGGTGAACGGCATGTCGGCCTTCCTCGGTCTCGCGACGGTGGTGGCTTATCTCGCCATCTACACCCCGGCGAAACGCTGGTCGCGGTGGTCGACGGAAATCGGCGCGATCAGCGGTGCCCTGCCACCGATGATCGGCTGGGCCGCGGCCGGCCGCTCGAATCCCGCGCTTGGCTGGACGTTGTTCGCCATCCTGTACACCTGGCAAATGCCGCACTTCTTCTCGCTGGCGTGGACCTATCGCAAGGACTACGCGGCCGCCGGCATGCCGATGCTGCCGGTCGTCGATCCGAGCGGCCGGAAGGTGTCGCGCCGGACGTTCGTGTGGACGGCCTTGCTCGTGACCGCAACGATCCTGCCGACCTTGCTCGGGTACTGCACGTGGTACTACTTTGCCTTCGCGATGGCGCTTGGCCTCTGGATCGCGAAATCCGCCTTCCATTTTCTCGACCCCGCGCGGCGCGAAGTGGAGGCCCGCCGTCTTTTCCTGATCTCGATCGCCTACCTGCCCTTGCTGCTCGGGTTGCTCGTCGCCGACCGGATGATCTTCAAGCTGTGATGAGTGACCTGTGACAAGTGACGAGACCTGACCTTCCGCCTGTCCCTGCTTGTCACTCTTCACTGGTCACTTGCCACTCCCTTAGATGACCGTGCACGAGATCCCCACCCTTAACGCCGCGCTGAACGCCACCGCGACCGTGCTGATGTCGATCGGCTTTGTCCTGATCAAGCAGGGGAAGCGCGACGCGCACCGCGTCGTCATGCTGACGGCGGGCGTCGTTTCGGCGCTCTTCCTGGTCGGCTATGTCACGCACAAGGCGCTCATCCATGGCGTGCACACTCCCTTTGGCGGTGAGAATCCGACGCTCCGCGCCGTGTACTACACGATGTTGACGACCCACATCGTGCTTGCGATGGCCATCGCCTACCTCGTGCCGCGCACCTTCCTTTTCGCGCTGAAGGGCGATTACGTCACCCACCGGCGGTGGGCCCGCGTTACGTTTCCGATCTGGTACTACGTCTCGGTCACCGGGGTGCTGGTGTATTTCTTCCTCTACGTTTGGTGGCCGGCGGCGCCGGTGACCTGAGCTGCTCGGTGGAAGGTGGATCCTGCACTCCGTGCAGGATTAGCCCGCAACGGATTGCGGGCTCCACCCTGGAGTCAGCCAAGCGCCCGCCATTTCGGATAGCAAAAAGCCGGCCCTCGGGCCGGCTTCGAAGTGTTCGCGGCATGGGGCCGCTCCCGATGCGAGGGTTATTTGACCACCAAGACCCCATGCATGCCGGCGAGGTAATGGGCCGGGAAGCTGCAGAGAAAGGTGTATTCACCCGGCTCCGTGGGCGCCTTGAACTTGATCTCGTCGGTTTCCTTCGGTCCGAGGAGCTTCGTGTGGGCGATGATCTGGTCGGCCTTGTCAGCCGGAATGTAGTCGGACTTGGCTGCCATCACGGCCGCATCGGTGAAGGCCTTCGGGTCGACGCCTTTCTTCAGGAGAATCCAGTTGTGCGCCATCGCGGCCTTCAGCATCGCGCCCATGTTGGTAAGGCTGACCGTGACGTCCTGTCCCGCCTTGGCCTCAATCCGATTCAGGTTGAACTTCATCGAGTCGTTGGCCGTGAACTCAAAGACTGCCGCCGCGTTCGCGTCGGACGCGGCCGGGGCCGGCGCCGCGGCCTCCGTCTCGTTTTTCTTGCCGCAGCCGGCGAGGATCAGGCCGGCGGCCAGGAGGGGGAGAAGGATGGTTTTTTTCATGGGTTGGCGACTATCGCACAACCCGCCGGCGGGTGCAATGGGCATGTGCGAGGTGGTGAATTTCCTAATACCATGTCGGCTTGGAATAATAGTCCAGAGGTGTTGCTAATAGGTAATTTGGGCGCGCGGTTTTGTAGTTGAAATGCCGGATTATTTGCGAACTCTCGCGCTGATTTCCTTCTGCGGCGCACCGCTCCGCCGCTCCCACTGCTACACATGATCCGCCCACGCTTCGTCCACCGGAGTATTCTCCGTATTGCCACCGCATTTGCCGCCATTTCCGGCTTGTTCTTTCTGACCGGCTGCAGCCTGGCCGAAGTGTTCAGCCTCCACGGGCACCAATCGACCGTCAACGTCGCCGGTCCCGTCGCCCAGCACCAGCAAAACCTGTTCATGGTGACGGTGTACGTGTGCACGTTCATCTTCGTCGTGGTTGGTTGCGTCCTCGCCTACGCCCAGATCAAGTTCCGCGCCAAGACCGACGCCGACGAACACGCCGAGCCGCCGCCGCAGGGGCATGGCAACCCGATGGTCGAGATCGGCCTGATTGTCGGTTCGGTGCTGCTGCTCGTCATCATCGCGGTCCCGACCGTGCAGGGCATCTGGTACACGCATGACGTGCCGGAGGAAGAGTTGAAAAACGGGCCGGCCTACGAAATCACCGCGACCGGCTACCAGTGGTGGTTCAAGTTCGAATACAGCTCCGAGATGGTGAAGCAGGTGACCGGCGGCGAAGGCCCGCTGGTGACGGGCAACGAGCTCGTCGTGCCGGCCGGCGTGCCAATTCGCGTCCACCTCCGCACCGTCGACGTGATCCACAGCTTCTGGATTCCCAAGCTCGCCGGCAAGGTCGACATGGTGCCCAACCGCGCGAACTTCCTCTGGTTCAAGGCGGACAAGCCCGGTTATTTCTATGGTCAGTGCGCCGAGTACTGCGGCGAATCCCATGCGATCATGCGCTTCCGCGTGATCGCGCTGTCCGCGCCCGATTTCGCCCGTTGGCTGGAAAACCAGAAGCAGCCCGGCCGCGCCGTGACCGCCGGGACGGCCCAGGCGGCCGAGGAACCGAAGGTCCAGTTTGCCAGCTTGAAGATGGCGCCGGGCGAGGCGTTGTCGGCTTCGCCGCAATTCGACGCCGATCCGCTCGCGGCCTGGCATGAGATGCAGAAGGTCGAGCCCGGCGAAGACGCCGCGCTGGTCGCCCAGGGCCGGAAGCTCTTCTCCGAGAAGACGTGCATCACCTGCCACACGATTCGCGGCCACGAGGGCATCGGCATCACCGGCCCGGACCTCACCCATGTCGGCGCCCGCACCACGATCGCCGCCGGCGTGCTCGAGAACACCCACGAGCGCATGCACGCCTGGATCAAGGATCCGAACCACTTCAAGCCGGGCAACAAGATGTTCAACGGCGGCTACACCGACGTCGACACCGGCGCGTACAAGTTCCACCTCGACGACCAGGAGATCGATGCGCTCGTCGCCTATCTCCACAGCCTGAAGTAAGCCCTCGTCCCACCGATTTTATGGCCGAAGCCCTCGCCAGATCCGAATTCACGGGCGCGAAGTCCGCGCCCGCGAAGTCCTTTGAATTGTTCGCCCGCCCGACGGCCAAGACCGGCCTGTCGAGCTGGCTGACCACCGTCGACCACAAGCGGATCGGGATGCTCTACGGCGGCTTCGCCATCCTGTTCTTCCTCGTCGGCGGCATCGAGGCGCTGATGATCCGGACGCAGCTGATCGTGCCGAACAACCACTTCGTGACGGCGCAGACGTACAACGAGCTCTTCACGATGCACGGCACGACGATGATCTTCCTCGCGATCATGCCGTTGAACGCCGCGTTCTTCAACCTGCTGATTCCGCTCCACGTCGGCGCGCGCGACGTTGCCTTCCCCCGGCTCAATGCCTTTTCGCTCTGGGTCTGGGTCGTCGGCGCGATCCTCCTCAACGTCGGCTGGCTCTCGCACCTCTTCCCGAGCTGGAAATTCGGCGGTGCGCCCGACATCGGCTGGTTCGGCTACGCCCCGCTGACGTCGAAGCAGTTCACCCCCGACCTCTCGACCGACTTCTGGGTGCTCGGCCTCCAGGTCCTCGGCCTCTCCTCGATCGTCGCGTCGCTGAACTTCATCGTGACCATCATCAACCTGCGCGCGCCCGGCCTCACGATGATGCGGCTCCCGGTGTTTACCTGGATGGCGCTGGTCACCAGCTTCCTGCTTATCCTGGCGCTGCCGGCCATCGCGATCGCCCTGGTCGAGGTCATGTTCGACCGCAATTTCGGCACCAACTTCTTTGAGGTGTCCAATGGCGGCCAGCCGATCCTTTGGCAGCACCTCTTCTGGGTCTTCGGCCATCCCGAGGTCTACATCCTCATCCTCCCGCCAATGGGCTATGTGTCGGAAATCCTGCCGACCTTCTCGCGCAAGCCGCTCTTCGGCTACCCGATCGTGGTCTTCTCGGGCGCGGCCATCGGCTTCATCGGCTTCGGCGTGTGGAGCCACCACATGTTCACGACGGGCATGGGCAACGTCGCCACCGCGGCTTTCGCGCTCGCGACCATGGCCATCGCCGTGCCAACCGGCGTCAAGATCTTCAACTGGATCGGCACGCTCTGGGGCGGCCGCATCGTCACACGCGTCCCGATGATGTTCGCGCTGGGCTTCATCTGGATGTTCATGATGGGCGGCTTCTCCGGCATCATGCATGCCGCCGCGCCGGCCGACGCCCAGCAGCAGGACAGCTACTTCGTCATCGCGCATTTCCACTACGTGCTGATCGGCGGCGCCACCTTTGCGCTGCTTGCCGCCATCCACTACTGGTTCCCGAAGTTCTTCGGCAAGATGGTGCCGGAGTTCTGGGGCAAGCTGTCCTTCTGGCTCATTTTCATCGGTTTCAACTGCACGTTCTTCCCGATGCACTTCCTCGGGCTCAACGGCATGCCCCGCCGCACCTGGACCTACGACTCCAACATGGGCTGGAACGAGGGCAACCTGTTCGCCACCTGCGGCGCGTACCTGCTGGGCGTTGGCATCTTCACCTACTTCGCCGTGCTCGTCTGGAGCTTCCTCAAGGGCAAGCCAGCCGGCAGCGATCCGTGGGACGGCCGCACCCTCGAGTGGTCGATTCCCTCGCCGCCGCCCGAGCATAATTTCGCGGCGATCCCGACGGTGCATGCGCGCGATGCCTGGTGGTACGAGAAGCACCACAAGGACGAGATCGCGAAGGAGAAGGCCGAGCACATCAAGACGGAGTCCGAACACGGCGGGATCCACATGCCAGACCAGTCATGGTATCCGTTCCTCGCCGCCTTCGGTCTCCTGTTTGGCGCCTTCAACTTCGCCCAGCTGCACCACCCGGTGGTGATGCTTGGCAAGCAGGTCCTCTCGAGCCACCTGCCCCTATCGATTGCCGGCCTCGTGTTCATGCTCCTTTCCTGCTATCTCTGGTCCCTCGAAGGTCCGGGCGGCTACCACATCCATCTCGACGCCGACGGCAAGCCCATCGAGTCCCACGGCGCCCACCACTGAGCCGCCGGCACCGGCCCCCAGATCCTAGAACCTAGATCCCAGACCCTATCTTCATGAGCAGCCAAGCGGCCACCGGTCTCATCGACCATCATCACGACAGCACGACCTCGACGGGCATCCCGAACAAGAAGCTCCTTTGGTGGGCCTTCCTCGCGTCGGATTGCATGTTCTTCGGCGCGCTGATCTCGACCCATCTCGTCTACCGCCTGAATCCGCCCCCGGGCAACGCGGTCCCCACGCAGATCTTCAATATCGAGCTGACGTCCTTCTCGACGTTCATCCTGCTCATGTCCTCGCTGCTGATGGCGCTCGCGGTGAATGCCATCCAGCGCGGCAATGTGAAGAGCACGCGCACCATGCTGCTCGGCACGATGTTCTTCGGCTGCATCTTCCTCGGTGGCCAGGTGTTCGAGTTCACGCATTTCGTCGAGGTGAAGCACATGACGCTTTCGAACAGCATCTTCGGCTCCACCTTTTTCACGCTCACCGGCACCCACGGCACGCACGTCGCCATCGGCGTGTTGCTCCTGGGCATGATGTACGTCCGCACCTTCAAGCCGGCCGAGGGCGGCGGGCTGGCCATGAACTTCCTCCACCTCGGCGCCCTCGCGATCGCGGCCGCGGTCGCGTTCATCTGGTTCGTGCCCGCGATGATCCAGGTCATTTATGGGGCCAGCCTCGGCCACCTGCTGTCGCTGCATGCCGTTCCGTTCACCGTGGGCGTGGTGGCCCTCGTCGCGCTGGCCTGGTTCGCGCGCACCGGCTCGGCGGTTGAGTTCGGCGAGAAAAACGCCGGGGACGTCGAGGCGATCGGCCTCTACTGGCATTTCGTCGACATCGTCTGGATCATCATCTTCACCGCGGTCTACCTCCTCGAATACGTCTAACATGTCCGCCCCCGCCACCACCGCCGACGCCCCGGTTCACCACGAGCCGAGCAAATTCCATATCTTCATCCAGATCGCGATGATCCTCGCCGTCATCACCGGCGTCGAGGTCGTGCTGGTCTACCTGCCGATCGTGAAGTGGTTCGTGGTCTCGGCGCTCGTCATCCTTTCCGCCGTGAAGTTCATGTTCGTCATCTTTGTCTTCATGCACCTCAAGTGGGACAAGGTGTTTTGTACGATCCTTTTCTTCATCGGCCTGATCCTCGCCGGCTTCACCATGTTCGCCCTGCTCCACCTCTTTGGGGCCGACGCGAGCAAGCCGTTGAGCGCGGCCGCGCTCGAGTTCGCGCGGCTCAGCATCGGTTGAAGCCCGGTCCGACCTAACCCTGGGGCCGCGCCAATGCGCGGCCTTTTTTGTTTCAATAGTATTCCTTCTACGACGGGATCAGCTGGGAACGGAGACTCGCCACCGGCCGGTTAATGGCTTGGCTAGCGGACAGCCTTGAACACATCGCCATGATCGACTGGGCCCACTGGCACAACGAACCGTTCCTGGTCGGCGGCCTGATTTTCCTGGGTTGGCTCTACGCCATCCTCACGGGGCCCCTGCGCGCCAGGATTGCACCCGGTGCCGCCTATCCGCGCCGGGAAGCCGTTCGATTCTATTCCGGCCTTGTCGTCTTCTATCTGGCCGTGGGTTCGCCGCTCGACCAGGTGGCCGAGCGCTTCCTGCTCAGCGCCCACATGCTCCAGCACCAGCTGCTGATCTATCCCGCCGCCATCCTTTTTCTCGCCGGCCTGCCGGAATGGCTGGTCGGGGTCGTGACCGGCCGACCGGGCCTGCGACCGCTGCTCGGCCTTTTGACGCACCCGCTGGTCTGCGGGTCGGTCTATACCGTTGTAATGAGCGTGTGGCACCTACCGTGGCTGTACGACTGGGCCCTGCAGAATCGCGAGGTGCACATCGCGGAACACTTCTTGATGTTCGGGTCCGCGCTTTTCTACTGGTGGCCGGTCCTGAGTCCTTCCCGGGAGTATCCGCCGATCAGCTACGGTGCGCAGATGGTTTACCTCGCGGCGGTGATCATCGCGATGATCCCGGTATTCGCCTACATCACGTTCTCCCCGGACGTGCTCTATCCCACCTACGAATATGCACCACGGCTCGCCGGCCTGTCCGCTGCCAGTGACCAGATCCTGGCCGGCGTCATGATGAAGTTGATCGGCATGGCCGTCGCGATGGTTTACTTCGGCGTCGCCTTCTATCGCTGGTATCAAGCCGACGAAAAAGAAAAGGGCGGACCCAAGTCCGCCCGGTGAAGTCCGATCGCTGCGATCGGGTCAGGTGGTCGCGGCCGGGATGAGGTCGTCGACGTTGTCGCTCTCGACGTTGAGGTCGGCGAAGAGCCAGGAGGACAGGTAGCGCTCGGCGCTGGACGGAATCACCGCGACGATCTGCTTGCCCTTGTTTTCCGGCCGCTTGGCGAGTTGCAGGGCGGCCCAGACGGCGGCGCCCGAGGAAATGCCGATCGGGATGCCGTCGAGCTGGCTCACCTGCTTCGAGATCGGGCCCGAGTCGGCCTCCTTCACCCGGATGACCTCGTCGTAGATCTTCGTGTTGAGCACCGCCGGCACGAAGCCGGCGCCGAGTCCCTGCAGCTTGTGCGGGCCGGGCGAGCCGCCGGAAAGCACCGCGGAGGTCTCGGGTTCCAGTGCGACCACCTTCAGGCTGGGTTTGCGGGGCTTTAACACCTCGCCCACCCCGGTGATGGTGCCGCCCGTCCCGATGCCCGACACGATGATGTCGACCTTGCCGTCGGTGTCGCGCCAGATCTCCTCGGCGGTCGTGCGGCGGTGGACGGCGGGGTTGGCGGGATTGGCAAACTGCTGGAGGATGATCGAACCGGGGATCTTCGCCTGCAGTTCCTCGGCCTTCGCAATGGCTCCTTTCATGCCCTTGGGTCCTTCGGTCAGCACCACCCGCGCACCGAGAATCTTGAGGATCTTGCGACGTTCGATCGTCATCGTCTCGGGCATGGTGAGGATCAGCTTCAGGCCCTTGGCTGCCGCCACAAAGGCGAGCGCGATGCCCGTGTTGCCGCTGGTCGCCTCGATGAGGACGGTGTCCTTGGTGATCTTTCCGGCCTTCATGGCATCGTCGATCATCGAGAACCCGATCCGGTCCTTGACGCTGGAAAGCGGGTTGAAGAACTCGAGCTTGAGGAGAATCTCGGCTTGGGCGCCATGGGCGGCGGCCGTGCGATTCAAGCGGACGAGCGGCGTGTTACCGATCGTTTCAGTGATGTCGTTGTATATCTTGGCCATGGTACTTGCGGGGTTGTTTTCGGTTAAAAACGTTTTGTTTATTAGATTACTCCATTTGTCCGTAATGCAACCCTAGTCCTCGACATAGGATTATTTTCCCGTCCCCCAGCGTCGGTGCAAGAACCTCTCCCACGGCGAGAAGAGCGTTTTGTCCGCCAGCAATCCGATCAGGACGATGACCAACATGATGCCGACGACTTGGTCCATGGCATTGAGCTCACGTCCGTAATGCAGCAGGTGCCCGAGCCCAAATCCCGTCAGGATCGTCACGTAGATTTCGGCGGCCATGAGCGAACGCCATGCGAACGCCCAGCCTTGTTTCATGCCACTGACGATGAACGGCAGCGATGCAGGAAGCATAACCGTCACCCAGGTATGGAGACCATGCGAGCCCATCGTGCGGGCGGCGCGCACGTAGACCGGGTTGACGTTGCGGATGCCGGTCTCGGTCGCCAGGACGACCGACCAAAGCGTGCCCATGACGACCACGAACAGCATCGCACTCTCGGTCTGCCCAAACCACAGAAGGGCCAGCGGCACCCAGCACACACTGGGCAGACCCTGCAAGCCCAGCGCGAGGACGCCAACCGTGTCGCGCAGCGGCCGGACGCGCGCCGTCAGGAAGCCGAGCGGCACGCCCGCCGCCAGGCCGAGGAGATATCCGGCCAGCAGGCGCTTCAGTGTCACGACCACGCTCGAGGCCAGTGTGCCGTCGGCGATGATGTCCCACAGATAGCGGCCCACGCTTTCGGGCGACGGTACCAGCACGGGCGACCAGATCTTCCGCACATAGACCACGTGCCAGGTGACGATCAGCAGCGCGAAGAACAGGATGGCGGTCAAGGCGCGTTTCATCAGATGCCGGCTCCGTATTCCATGTATTCTTTCAAGGCGCGGGTGATGCGCGTCGCGTAGCTCGCGACCTCCACGCTGTTGATGTCCCGCGGACGGGGAAGCTCGATGCGGAATTCATCGCGAATCCGGCCGGGATGCGGGGAGAAGAGGACCACGCGATCACCGAGGCAGACAGCTTCGCGGACATTATGGGTGACGAAAAGGATCGTCACGTGCCGCTGCGTCCAGATCCGCTGCAGGTCGCCATAGAGTTGTTCGCGGGTCATGGCATCGAGCGCCGCAAAGGGTTCGTCCATCAGCAGCACGCGGGGGTTCGGCGCGAGTGCCCGGGCCAGCGCCACGCGTTGCTTCATGCCGCCGGACAGCTCGTGCACGGCCGCCTGCGCAAACTTCTCCAGGCCCACCAGGCGGAGATAGTGGTTGGCCACCTCGCGTCGCTCCTGGTCGGTCAGCCCCGGCTTGCGCTTCAGGCCGAACATCACGTTGCCGAAAGCGTCGAGCCACGGGAACAACGCGGACTCCTGGAACATCATCATCCGTTCCCGGTTGGGACCTTTGACGGGCTGGCCGGCGGCCAGGACCCGCCCCTGCTCCGGCAGCTCGAGGCCGGCGATCATGTTCAGGAGGGTGGATTTGCCACAGCCGCTGGGTCCGACCAGGCAGACGAACTCGCCTTCGGCAATCTGCAGGCTGACATTCTCGAGCGCCTGGACGCGGCCGCGCGCGGTCTCGAACCATTTCGAAACCTGGTTGAGCGTGAGCCGGGCGGATTCCGGCGATTGGAGTTCCTGGGCGACGGTCATGGCTGCGAGGAGAACATCCGGTTGAGAGGAATCGCGTCGCGCAGGAACCCGACGGTTTGGGCGTCCTGGACGAGGGCCACGAACTGCGCCTGGGCGACGCCGTCGGTGAAGCGCAGGCGTTTCCACGCATTTTCAATCACCGCCGGCGGCAGCTCGCGGCGCAGGACCGCGGCGAGGCCGGCTTTGACCTTCTCGCGCGCCTCTCCCGGGTGGGCGTTGATCCACGCCGTCAGCTCCGCGTGCGCCAAACGAAACTTCCGCGCCAGCTCCGCGTGCTCGCGCAGGAAACGCACACTGCTGACCAGGACCGTCGTGACCGCATCCGCCTGCTCGAGAAATACGCGGCCATGAGCTTCCAGCTCCAGGCGAGAAACCCAGGGCTCGACCGTCCACACGCCATCCAGCCGGCCTTGCTGGAAAAGTGCCAGCTGGTCGGCGTTGGCGGTGGGAACCACGAGCACATCGCCGCCGGTGAGGGTGACACGAAAGCCGTGTGCCTTGAGCCAGGCTCGCGCCGCGACGTCCTGGGTGTTGCCGAGCTGAGGCGTGCCCAGGCGCCGGCCGCGGAAGTCGGACGGTTTTGCGATCGGCCCGTCGGCGGCGACAACGAGGGCCGCGCCACCTTCGGCGGCTCCCGCCAGGACCCGGATCTCGTCCCCCTGGGACCGGATGTAGGCGTTCAAGGCCGGGTTGGGTCCCACGTAGGTGAGATCGATCGAACCGGCGAAGATCGCCTCCATGGCGCTCGGCCCGGCATTGAAGGGAAACCACTGCACGACAATGCCCGGCCCGAGCCGCTCCTCAAACCAGCCGTGCTGTTCGCGCGTGGTTTCGCTGCCGATGATGCCCTGCGCGTGGGTGATGTTCGGAAAATAGCCGACGCGTAAGGTGACGTTCTCCGCGCGGCCGACCGCCAGGGAGACGGCCATGATCACAAAGAGAATTGAAAGCTTCATGGCGGGGATCAGAACGACACCTGGAAGCGCGTGATGAGGGACTTTTCGTCCTGGCGAAGGAGCGGCGTCACTGGAACCGCCGGCGCGCCAGGAGGCGCGTCGAATTTCGTCTGGTAGTAGTCCAGTTTGAGCGCGACCGCCTTGCTGAGGTACCAGTTCAAGCCCAGCCCGAGTGAGCTTGCCTCATCGGCATTGCTGGCCGGAGAAGCGAAAAGCGGAAAGGCCGCGTCATCGATCCGGAGGTTGGCGAAGCGTGCTGTCGCTTCGAAGGCTCCCCAGGTGTCGCGGGCGAAATCGAAGTTGGTCCGCGGCACGACGCCATTGAAGGAAGAATCCTCGCCGGTCAGGACATAGCCGCCGGCGATCTGCCAGCCGCGATTACGGAACTCGGCTTTCGCGCCGGTCGCCGTCGGGCGGAGGTTGACGGTCGACACAATGTACTCACCGATGAGACCGAAAGGCCCGTTCCGGTATTCGAGTTGCGGGGCCATGCGCCAGCTTTGGCCGTCCGATTCCGCCGTGGACACGTATTTGAAAAAGGTCTGCTGCCCATCGGTCTTGTAGCCCCCGGTGACGCCGGAACCTGACTGCTCGCGCCCGAGGCTGGCGCCGATTCCGAAGGATAGGCCCCGCCACGCGGGGTTCTTTTCATTTTTGAAGGGAGAGTAATAGACCCGACCGACAAGGTCCTTGTCATCGTCGAAATCGGAATTCGTGGTGCTGGCTCCATCAGGGACGCCGCCAAAGATGCCTGCGGCATAGCTCAGGGTCCCGTCAAGCAGGTCGCCGGAGGCCTGCACCCCCAGATCGCGGTTCGGCACGAGGTTCGCAACGATCGACCGCTCGTTAAAGAAGGTCCATGAGTCCGACTGCATCTGCTCGAGCCCGATCGGAGGTTTCAACTTGCCGACCTTGACCAGCAGGCCGGGGCTGAGCGCGACCCCGAGGTGGGCGTCGATGATGCCCACGCTGCTGCCGGCAAATTCAGGCACGACCTGAAAGCTGAAGTCCCGGTCCAGCGTCCCGTCAGCCATGATGCGGGCGCGCCGCAGGACAAACGTGTTGGTGGCCGCGGCCTGGTCCGCGAAGAACAAGCGGAGATCGAGCTGGGCGAGAGCGTGCAGCTTGATCGAATTGGCGCTATCGGGCGAGGCCAGCGCGAATTCCTTGTCGCTCACGATCACCTTCGCTGCCTTCTTCGGGGCCGCGTCGTTTTCGGCCTGGATTGCCTGCTTCTGTTCGAGCACGAGAATTCTCGCTTCGAGCACCCTGAGCTGCTCGCGGAGCTGCGAAAGCTCGTCGGCCCGCGCAAAAGCCAGGAATGCCGGCAGCGCCAGCAGGGCGGAAGTGAATCGGGGGAGGAACGAGAGCCTCATGGTGATCTTGAGTTCGGGTGGGCAGGAAGCCTCCCGAGGTCGGGTCCGTTGTTCAGCCGCGTGGCGCCATGCGAATGACCGCGAAGGCTCGTTGGATTCCTTGGCCCGGCTCATATGGCGTAGTCTCCCAGGATTTGATGGATGACCCCCTCGGCGGGGCTGGACGGCGCCGCTCCCTTGCGTGCTTCGCGCAAGCGTTTGCTTACGGCCGGCGTCGCCGCGGCACTGAACGGAAGCGGAATGCCGTCACGGGACATTTTCCGCGTCGTCACCTCCACGACGTCCGCCAGCGTATACCGGTCCAGGATCGCCGCGATGGCATTCCGGACGTCGAGCATCAGCATGCGCAGGCCGCAGTGCGCCTCGTCCGGGCAGTTGCATGGCTCATAAGCGGTCTGGCTCACACAGCCGATCGGGGCCAAGGGGCCATCGATCAGGCGCACCACCTCCCCGATGCGAATCCCTTCGGGTGGTTTCGCGAGACGATAGCCGCCGTGTTTGCCGCGCTCGCTTTCCACGAAACCGGCTTCCCGCAACTGCTGCATCACCTGCTCCAAAAACTTGACCGGGAGTTCCTCCGCTTTCGCGAGTTCGGTGACACGCACAAGCGATCGCCCGACCCTGGACGCGATGCCAAGGTTGATCAGTGAGCGAAGCGCGTACTCACCTCGTTTCGAGAGTTTCATAGTCGATCTCCCTAAACTACATTAAAATAGTGGGATTTAAATCAAGCTCTATCTCAATGGCTTGTCATAAAACTACCAAACCGTCACAAGCTCAGCCTCAGCCCGTCGTAGGCAAGTTGCACCCCTGCTGGGAGCTGGCGGTTCCATTCCTCAAAATCGACACGATGGGTTAGATGCGTGAGGTAGCTGATCGGCGCGCCGATCATGGCGGCAACCTCGCAGGCCTCGGCAATGTTCATATGGGTCGGATGCTCCTCCACCCGCAGACCATCGAGCACCACCACGTCCGCTCCTTTCGCCAGCTCGAGCGCTTCGGGCGGCACGCGTTTGCAGTCGTTGTAATAAACGAATTTCCGGCCCGATGACTTTTCCTCAAATATCAACCCAAGCGTGTTGATCCCACCGTGGGGCAAGAGCGTTGAGCGGATGGTGCCTTGCGGTCGCACCAGCGCTGCGGGCATCGGCTCGAGGCGAAATGCGGCATAACCCACCGCAGCCGGCCGCTCGCCGATGGCGTAGGGGTAAATCGCCCGCACGCGGCGCATGCCCTCGTCCGTGGTGTACACCGTCAGGGCGGTTCCCCCGAGCAGATCGCAGAACCGGCGCAGGTCGTCCATGCCCATCACGTGGTCGGAGTGGCCGTGGGTCAGAATGAAGAAATCCATCTTCTCCACGCTCTCGCGCAGGCATTGCAGGCGAAACTCGGGCCCGGCGTCCACCTGTATGTGCAGGTCGTCCATGACGACGTGCAGGCAGGAACGCGTCCGCCGGTTTCGCGGATCGGCCGAGGTGCATACGCTGCAGTGGCACGCGATCATGGGCACACCCTGCGAGGTACCCGTGCCCATGAAGATGACTTCCATGACGAAAAACAAAAACAGGCGGCCGCGGCCAACGGAAGCCCAGAACGGGATGATGGAGCCCGCACTCCTGGCGGGCTGAACCTCAACGCCGGCGCCGAATGAATCGAGCCAGGCCCAAGGCCACCAGTGCGGCAATAAACCATGTATCCACCGCTCCCCCGCCCCCGCCGCCGCCTCCCCCACCACCACTCGGCGTGGGCGTGGGTGTCGGCGTGGGCGTGGGTGTCGGCGTGGGTGTCGAACTCGATCCGGCCGCCATGGAAATCACCGTCATCGAGTACGGTGTGAACGAGGTGGAAAAGCTGCTGCCGACGGTGAGGGTCGACGTGGCAATATCAGTCGAACCGGTTCCACCCGGCTTGGCCGCGTTGTCCTGCGTCATGCCATAAGAGTAGACATTGGCCGACGCGGCCGGGGTGAAACCGGTCAGGGTGACATCCGCCGTGTAAGTGGCGGTTGGGCTCTTGTTGATCACCAGCAGGCCGAGCGAACCGCCGGCGCGTTTTACGGCGTAAGCCGAAAGGAGCGTGCTGCCGCTGGTCGCCGGCACGATCGTGTCGCCCTGTCGCGCGAAGTCCGAGAGCAGCTTCATCGCATAATAGGTCGGATAAGCTTCGTAATAGGTCGAAGCCCCGCCGGACACTGGCGTCGAGAGAATACCGTAATCGCCGTAGTTGCGCCACCCATAGAGGGAAGAACTCATGTTGCCGACGATGGCGCCGTTGCTCGTGGGGGTGCCATTGCGCAGCGCCCACCACATGAAGCCGTTGATCTCCGATTGCAGCACGTTGGCGATACTGTCGGCGAGGAAAAGTCCGTTGACGAGGCTCGTGCTCTGTTTGCCGGGATCGCTGAAGACCGAGTTGTTTTCGGTCACTATTATTTCAACGCCCTTCCCGGCATCACCGAGGTAAGTGGTGAGTTGTTGGCGCAAGTCGGCCGCGTTGTTCTGCCACTTCAGGGAAAGCTGGAGGAGCGTGGCATCCGACTCATTGCCGGGGCCCTGCGGATAACTGTGGTAGATGATGAAATCCGGCACCACATTCAGCTCCTTCATTTTCGCGAGCATCACCGGCGTCCAATTATGGTAGTTGCCGTTCTCGGTGGTCAGGACCGCAACGACACCCACTTTGATGGTCGGAATCACCTTTTTCATCAGCGTGATGTATTCCGCCGCGCGGGTGGCGTAAGTCGCCGGATCGTGCGGCGACGGTTGCTGGTCTGTCTCCCACGAGCCATAACACTCGTTGCCAATCTCCCAGTACTTGAGCGTGTACGGATTCGAGCGGCTGACGCGCAGGAAGTTGCTGCCATCGTCCGTGGCGAGCGGCGCTGAATTGCGCAGGGCCGACCAGTAACCGGCGGTCTTCCAGTCGAAGCCCTTGCTATCGACCCCCAGGGCCACGTCGTTTGCCGTGCCTTGAAGCGACGAACTCGCGTTGGCATAGGCCACCCAAGCCGCCGCTTCCTGCGGCGTGCCCGAGCCATAGTTGACCGTGACAAAGGTCTGCGCGTCGGCGCCAGCAACCAGCTTCATGAACCCCGGGAAGCCGGTCATCCAAGTCCAGTTGTTGTCGAAGGATTTGTTGTACAGCCAATGGTACTCATCCGAGAGCGACCCCCCCGGAATGCGGATGGTCCGGATGCCGGCCGCTTGGGCGAGCGAGATGGTCTGGTCGGTCGAAGCTTGTGAGTCCCACATGACCGAGTTTACGCCGAAGACTCGCTCATCCACCGTTCGCACCGTCTTTGTCACATCGACGGCGATGGCGATGTTCTGGGCGGGCACCGCAACGGGCAGGAGCAGCGCAACAGCCAAGGCAATGGTAGGTCCGGGACGAAGAGGGGTAAGTTTCATCAGGTCCGAATGTCCTACAATAGACTCACCACACCCGGGAAATTCAAGGGCGTCCTAACATATGACGGGCGCGCCTCGTGGGGGAGGATGCGGATTCACTCGCCGGCCAGCAAGCGGAGCAACCCCGCCTCGTCGATCTCCGCCACCCCGATCTTGCGCGCGGCGTCGAGTTTCGAGCCGCTGCCATCCCCGAATACCACATAGTCGGTCTGGCGCGAAACCGCCGTAGCAACCCGGCCCCCGGCCTGCTCGATTTTTTCAGTCGCCTCGCTACGGGTGAAGTGCGGCAGCGCACCGGTCAGGACAAAAACCTTCCCGGCCAGTTTTCGTGGCCCGGCGGTGGCCCGTCCAGATTCTGTGCGGCCGATTCCGAGTTCGGCGAGTGCCAGCACCTGGGCGCGATGAGACGGACTGCGCAGGTATTCGTCCAAGGCCGCGACAGCATCCGGAGCCAAGTCTGCCGCCGGTACCGCGGTTCCGAAGCCCCGTTGCCTGCCTTCCCACCGCGCCAGATCCTCGAGGGAATTCAGGCGCAGGGCCAGCACGTGCGCCGTCGTTGCCCCCACACGGGGAATGCCCAGCCCGTAGATCACCCGCCACAACTCCGCCCGCTTGCTGTGTTCAATTTCTTTCAACACGTGATCGGCCGTCGTTTCTGAAGCCACGCCGGACTGCAGGAGGCCCGACCGCCGCAGGTGAAAAAGATCGGCTGGCGTCCGAACGAGGCCTGCCTTCACCAATTTGTCGATGGATGCGGCCCCCAGGCCCGAGATGTTCATCGCGTCAGCCGACACAAAGTGCGCTAGGCGTCGGCGCACCTGCGCCGGACAATCTTGATTTGCGCAAAGCAAAGATGCCGTGCCGTCGGCCAGCGGTCGCAACGCCGTGCCGCACTCCGGGCAGGTTGTGGGCAGTACGTAGCGCGTCGAAGCCGGGGACCTTCGCTTCAGGTCGATCCCCGTGATGGCCGGCACGATCTCGCCGGCTTTCTCGACCATCACGTAATCACCGAGGCGCACGTCGCGCCGGACAACTTCGCGGGCGTTGTGAAGCGACGCCCGGGAAACCGTCGATCCGCCCAACTGGACCGGATCGAGTTCCGCCACCGGCGTGAGCACTCCGGTCCGGCCCACCTGCCAGTCGATGGCTCGGAGCCGGGTTTCAACTTCATCCGGCGCGAACTTGAAAGCCATGGCCCAAAGCGGCGCATTCCTGGTTTCACCCAGTTCACGCTGTGCCGCCGCATCGTCGACCTTCACGACGGCGCCGTCGGTGGGAAAAGCGTAGTGGCCTCGCTCCTGCCCCACCTCGCGTACCGCCTGCCACATGCCATCGGCGTCCGTCACCCGCCGGGGGTTGCCTACCGTGGGCAGACCCCACGCGCGCAATCGGCGCAGCAGGTCCAACTGGGAGCCGGGACACGTCAACGCCGGTTCGCACGCTCCGTGTCCATAGAAAACGATCTCGAGCCGCCGCGCCGCGGTCACGGCGGGATCGACCTGCTGCAGCGTGCCCGCCGCCAGGTTGCGCGGGTTGGCAAACAAGGTTGCGCCGCTGGCCTCGCGCTCGCGGTTGATGCGGTTGAATTCCGCGTACCCAACATAGATTTCGCCGCGAAGCTCGATCAGGTCCGGGATCGGATTGCTCCCGCCTTCCGGAGAGGTTGACCGCAACTGACGCGGGAGCCCGCGGATCGTCATGACATTGGCCGTGACATCGTCGCCCTCGTCGCCGTTGCCGCGCGTCACGGCCCGGGTGAGACGGCCATTCTGGTAGGTCACACTGATGGCCAGTCCGTCGAACTTGGGCTCGACGACGTAGGCCACGTCCTTCCGGCTGAGCTGACGCGATACTCGCGCGGCAAACGCCCGCAGTTCCGTCTCGGTATAGCTCTTGGCCAGACTTAACATCCGTTGGCGATGCGGGTAGGTGGCGAATCGTCCGGAGCGGTCGTCGCCAATCGCCGCATCGCCACGCCCCGCGGCCAGTTCGGGATGATCGCGTTCCAGGACGGCCAGTTCGCGCTTCAGTTGATCGTAAGCGTAGTCACTGATTTCCGGTGCCGCCTTTTTGAAATAGAGTTCATCGTGATGCGCGATCTGAGCCCGTAGGGCGTCGATTCGTTCGGCGATTTCTCCCGGCGGATCGCCGGCCGCTCGAAACGGCAATGAAAGCGCCACAATCAAGAGCCAGATTGCCGGCGCCACCCTGGCGATCGGCACGCTTCCGTTCATCACATTCTTGCGTCGCATCATGGGTTTGGTCTCCGGTTGACCGCATCGGGCCGACATCTTCCCGCCATCTGGAGGCGCGCCGTCACCCGCCGCCATCCCGCCATCTACCCTAATTCGGCCAAAGAAAAGGCGCGCCCCGCAGGGCGCGCCTTGAAGTTGGTGCGACTGGCTTGGCCGGACTTAGTAGTCCATGCCGCCCATGCCACCGCCAGCGGGAGCGGCCGGGGCCTTCTCCTTCTCCGGGATCTCGGTGATCATGCACTCGGTGGTCAGCAGCAGGCCGGCGACTGAGGAGGCGTTCTGGAGGGCGGTACGGGTGACCTTCGTCGGGTCGACCACGCCGGCCTTCACGAGGTCCTCGAACTTGTCGGTGGCCACGTTGTAGCCGAAGTTGCCCTTGTTGCCGAGGACCTCCTTGACCACGACGCCACCGTCGACGCCCGCGTTCGAGCACAAGGCCCGAATCGGGTGTTCGATGGCGCGGCGCACGATCTGCGCACCGGAGGCCTCGTCACCCTCGAGCTTGAGGGCTTCGATCGCCTTGACGGTGCGGAGCAGCGCGACGCCGCCGCCGGCGACGATGCCTTCCTCGACGGCCGCACGGGTCGCGTGGAGGGCGTCCTCGACGCGGGCCTTCTTCTCCTTCATCTCGGTCTCGGTGGCCGCGCCGACATTGATGACAGCGATGCCGCCGGCGAGCTTGGCGAGGCGCTCCTGGAGCTTCTCGCGGTCGTAGTCGCTGGTGGTCTCGTCGATCTGGCGGCGGAGCTGCTTCACGCGGCCCTGGATGTCAGCGGCCTTGCCCGCGCCCTCGACGATGGTGGTGTTTTCCTTGTCCACCGTAATGCGCTTGGCCCGGCCGAGGTCGGCGAGCGTGAGGTTCTCGAGCTTGAGGCCGAGGTCCTCGGTGATGCACTTGCCGCCCGTGAGGATCGCGATGTCCTCGAGCATGGCCTTGCGGCGATCGCCGAAGCCGGGAGCCTTGACGGCGCAGACATTGAGCGTGCCGCGAATCTTGTTCACGACGAGCGCGGCCAGGGCCTCGCCCTCGACCTCCTCGGCGATGATCAGGAGCGGCTTGCCGCCCTTGGCGACGGTCTGCAGCAGCGGAAGCATTTCCTGCAGGTTCGAGAGCTTCTTCTCGTGGATCAGGACATAGGCGTCCTCGAGAACGACCTCCTGGCTCTCGGCGTTGGTCACGAAGTACGGCGAGAGGAAACCCTTGTCGAACTGCATGCCCTCGACCACGTCGAGCGTCGTCTCGATCGACTTCGCTTCCTCGACGGTGATCGTGCCGTCCTTGCCAACCTTGTCCATGGCGTCGGCGATGATCTCGCCAATCGTGGTGTCCCAGTTGGCCGATACGGTCGCGACCTGGCGGATTTCCTCGCGGTCGTTGACCTTCTTGGAGATCTTCGCGAGCTCGGCGACGGCGGCCTCGACGGCCTTGTCGATGCCGCGCTTAAGGTAAACCGGATTCGCGCCGGCCGTCACGTTCTTCAGGCCTTCACGGTAGATGCCCTCGGCGAGGACGGTCGCGGTGGTGGTGCCGTCACCGGCGGTGTCGGAGGTCTTGGAGGCGACCTCCTTGACCATCTGGGCGCCCATGTTCTCGTACGGGTCGGGAAGCTCGACTTCCTTCGCGACAGTCACGCCGTCCTTGGTGACGGTCGGGGAACCGAATTTCTTGTCGATGACGACATTCCGGCCTTTCGGGCCGAGCGTCACCTTGACGGCTTTGGAGAGGAGCTCGACGCCGCGGAGGATCTTCTGCCGGGCGTTCTCATCGAAGAGGAGTTGTTTGGCTGCCATGTGATTGGTTGATTTGAGATTTCAGATTTGAGATTTGAGATGCCGTAGCGGCCCTTAGGCGATGACGCCGAGGATGTCGTCCTCGCGGACCAGGGTGTACTTCTGGTCCTCGATCTTCACCTCGGTGCCGCCGTACTTCGAGATCAGCACCCGGTCGCCGACCTTCACCTCGAAGGGCGTGACCTTGCCATTCTCGTCCTTCTTGCCGGAACCCAAGGCGATGACCTTGGCCTCCTGCGGCTTTTCCTTGGCGCTGTCCGGAATGATGATTCCGCCGCGGACCTGTTCTTTTTCCTCGATGTGCTGCACCAGCACGCGATCACCGATGGGTTTGATGTTTACTTTAGCCATATGGTTATTGGTGGGGGGTTGAGTTGAGAAAACGGTGGGAGAAAAGCGAACCCATTCCGGTAATCCGAAATGGGTTCGCGCAGAGTTACTTCTTGTCCTCGTCGACGATCTCGACGTCGGCATCGACGACCTTGCCTTCCGGACGGGCCTTCTTCGGCTCGCTCCCGGCGTCCGTCGGCCCGCCGGCCGGCCCGCCGGCGGATGCACCCGCGGCTCCGGCGGCCGCCTGCGCCTGCTGGTAGAGCTCGGCGCCGATCTTCGAGAGATTCTCGAGGGCGGCCTTCATGCGGGAGGTATCGTTGCTCTCGAGGTCCTTCCGGCCATCTTTGATGGCGGTCTCGAACTTCGACTTCACGTCACCGGGCAGCTTGTCACCCGCGTCCTTGAGGGTCTTTTCGAGCTGGTAGAGGGTGGTGTCGAGCTGGTTCTTGGTCTCCACCGTCTCCTTCCGCTTGGCGTCCTCGGCGGCATTGAGCTCGGCCTCCTTCGTCATCTTCTCGACCTCTTCCTTCGAGAGGCCGGATGAATTCTGGATGGTGATCTTCTGCTCCTTGCCGGTGCCGAGGTCCTTCGCCGAAACGTGCAGGATGCCGTTGGCGTCGATGTCGAAGGTGACCTCGATCTGCGGCGTGCCGCGCGGCGCCGGCGGGATGCCGTCGAGCTTGAACGTGCCGAGATTCTTGTTGTCACGCGCCATCGGGCGCTCGCCCTGGAGGACCACGATTTCGACGCCCGGCTGGTTGTCGCTGTAGGTCGAGAAAATCTGGGTTTTCTTGGTCGGGATCGTCGTGTTGCGCGGGATCATCGGCGTCGCAACGTCGCCCGCGGTCATGATGCCGAGAGTCAGCGGCGTCACGTCGAGCAGCAGCACGTCGCGGACATCGCCCTTGAGCACACCGCCCTGGATGGCCGCGCCGACGGCGACGACCTCATCGGGGTTGACTCCCTGGTGCGGCGGCTTGCCGCCGAGGCCGCGCGCGATTTCGACGACCTTGGGCATGCGGGTCATGCCGCCCACGAGTACCAGCTCGTCGATCTTGTCGGAGCTGACGCCGGAGTCCTTCAGGCAGTTCTTGAACGGCTGGATGCAGCGCTCAAAGAGCCTGTCGCAGATCTGCTCCATCTTGGCCCGATTGAGCTGCACGGTCAGGTGCTTCGGCCCGGAGGCGTCGGCCGTGATGAACGGCAGGTTTATGTCGTAGGTGGTCGCCGACGACAGGGCGATCTTCGCCTTCTCGGCCTCCTCCTTCAGGCGCTGGAGTGCCATCGGGTCCTTGCGGAGATCGATGCCGTTTTCCTTCTTAAAATTGTCCACGAGCCAGGCGATGATGGCATCGTCCCAGTTGTCGCCGCCGAGGTGCGTGTCGCCGTTCGTGGCCTTCACCTCGAACACGCCGTCACCGATTTCGAGGATCGAGACGTCGAATGTGCCGCCGCCAAGGTCGAAGACCGCGATCTTCTCGTCCTTTTTCTTGTCGAGACCGTAGGCCAGCGACGCCGCCGTGGGCTCGTTGATGATGCGCAGGACCTCCAGGCCGGCGATCTTGCCGGCGTCCTTGGTGGCCTGGCGTTGGGCGTCGTTGAAGTACGCCGGCACCGTGATGACCGCCTGCGTGATCTTCTCCCCGAGATACGCCTCGGCATCGGTCTTCAATTTCCCGAGCACAAAGGCCGAGATCTGCTGCGGGGCGAACTGCTCCGTCTTGTCGCCCACCTGGACCTCGACGTAAGCGTCGCCGTTCTTTCCTGGAACGACCTTGAACGGAAAATTTTTCGCCTCCTCGCTGACCTCGGTGAATTTGCGCCCGATCAGTCGCTTCGCGGAAAAGATGGTGTTCTTCGGATTAGTCACAGCCTGCCGTTTGGCGGCCTGCCCGACGATGCGCTCGCCGGTCTTCGTGAAGGCAACCACTGACGGTGTCGTGCGCGCGCCTTCCGCGTTTGGAATGACCACGGGTTCGCCGCCTTCCATGACCGCCATGCACGAGTTCGTCGTGCCCAAATCGATGCCGAGAATTCTGCTCATGCAAGATCCTCAGCAATGGTCATGCCTCGCAGCGACTATATTTCTAATAATTTGTATTCAATTGGATGCGTAAGTTGTGACCAACAAGAAACTGAGCCAGCCCGTTAGCCGTGACGCCATGCTGTCACACCGTGGCACACTCGTGCTCACATTTCGGGCGCAGTCGTTTGCCAGCGCCGTCTGCGTATGCAGCTTAACCGCTTTGCCGCGGAACCCGTCCCACCCCGATCCACGACTGCATGAAGACCTTCCACGCCTCGCTGCTGGCTTTCGCCCTGCTGATTCCACTCGCCGACGGACGCGCCGTCGAACTGTGGTTGCGCAACGCGCAGCTGGTCGATCCTGCTGCGCACACTTCGATCCGGACCGACATCGTCGTGGTGGATGGCCGGGTCGTTCCCACCCCAACGGGCCTGCCGCCCGCGTCCGCCCAGGTAATCGATCTGGCGGGCAAGTGGATCATTCCGGGGTTGGTCGATCTCCATGTTCATTCCTATGGCAACGTGTTTGCCGACGGGACCGACCAGGACCTCGATCCGCGCGCGACCGCGCGACTGATGCTCTATTGCGGGGTGACGGCGTACCTTGAACTTGGGACGCGCAATCTCGACGACATCTTCGCCGCGCGCGATGGCCAGCGCGCCAAATCGTCTGCCGCTGCCGGCGAAGCCGACATTTACTGCGCCGGTCTCGCATTCGGCCCCTGGGGCCTGGCGTCGGCCGATGCGGCCAAGTCCACGCTGTCCGCCTATATCAGCCGGTGGCACCCCGATGTCATCAAGCTGCTGAATGGCCGGTTCGGCAATCGCCCGGGCTTCGCCCTCGACGTTCTCCGTGCCGCCGTCGCCACGGCGCACGCGGCCGGAACCAAGACCGTCGTCCACATCAGCTCGTGGCAGAACGCTCGCGATGCCCTCGAGGCCGGCGCTGATGCCATCACCCATTTCGACGATGATGAAGTTGTCCCCGACGACCTGGTCGGCCACTGGGCAAGGCTGATGGTGCTTTCGATCCCGACCATGGCGGTGCAGAGCGACGTGGCCGACTTCGTCCGGATGCCGGCCCTGCTCGACGATCCCCTGCTCCGCGCGGTGGCACCTGCGGCGGGCATTGACTCGTACCGCGACGCGGCGCGTTTCAGCGCCCGCGCCCGGCGGACGTTGCGGTGGCAGAGCGACGACCTGTCCAACGATACGAAAACCTTTCAGAAATTTCAGGCGCAAGGCATCTCGATGCTGGCCGGATCCGACACGTGCAACCTCGGGACCTTCCAGGGCTATTCCCTCCATCGCGAGATCTGGTTGATGCAACATGCCGGCTACTCGCCGTGGGAGGCACTGGCGGCGGGAACGACGAGCGCGGACGCCTTCCTGGGCCGGCCGGCCGGCATTCACCCCGGCGAAGTGGCGGAACTGATCGTGCTTGATGCCGACCCGCTCGCCGACATCGCCAACACCGAGAAGATTCACCTCGTGGTTCACCACGGCAGGTTGGTCGATCGCGCGGCGCTCTTGAAGCCGGCCGGCGGTTGAATTTCCCGGCAAACAGGCCAGTATTCCCGCATGGACCAGCTGCAAGTTCCCGCGACGGTGCCAGTGATGACGTTGCCCAATACCGTCTTTTTTCCGCAGGCGCTGCTTCCGCTACATATTTTTGAACCGCGTTATCGCCAGATGCTGCGGGACGTACTGGCCACCGATCGCTTGTTCGCCGTGGGCCAGCTTGATACCCGGCGGCAGGCCAGGTCGAACGTGCTCGAACCGTTGCACCCCATGGTGTCAGTCGGCGTCATTCGAGCGTGTCAAAAAGGTGAACGCGGCACGTCCGACCTGTTGCTCCAAGGCGTGTGTCGCGCTGCCGTGATCGAAATCGTCCGGGAAGAGCCTTACCGCGTCATCCACATTGCGCCGGTTCCGACCACCACCGGGGCGCACCAGGCCGAACTCGAGCTGCTCCGCCTCGAGGTCATGCGGCTGCTCAACCTCCGGCGCCGGCTGGGGACACCCACGCCGAAGGGCATGACGCAGTTCCTCGAGAGCATCGAGGATGTCGACACGTTTGCCGATGTGGCCGCGTTCAACATGTGCGAGGATGGCCTGCTCAAGCAACGGCTGCTGGAGACGGTCGTGACCCGCCGCCGACTCGAACTCTTCGCCGCCGCCTTGAAGGCTGAAATCGAGATGCAACGGCTGCGGCGCCGCCTCCAAGGCCCCTTGGCCGACGACGGCATCGCGAACAACTGACGCGGTTTGCACCGCGCTACTCGGACGGCTTGGGCGCCTGTGCCTCGTTGAGCAAGCGACGCGCCGCCGGGTCGTCGGGCAGCAGGCGCACGATCTCGCGCGCGAGCATGACGGCCGTTTCGTCATCGCCGGAGGCCAGCCGGTCACGCACCAGCTTGAAGGCGGCACTGCGCGCGGCGCCGCCGCGAACGACGAGTTCTTTGAGGGCATCCAGCGCGAGCGGACGTTCGTACAGGCCAAGGCGGATCGACACCTCGCGCGCCTTCAGTTCCATGCGCGCCCCGTCGAGCCAGGCCGGCGGCTTGTCCTGCAGATATCTCAGCAATTGCGCGGCTTGGGCCCATTGGCGGGTCTCGATCTCGCGGTCCAGCGTCGCGAGGGCCGCGGCGGCGGACGTGGCCGCCGGCGCCAGGTCGTCCGCCAGGGGCAGCGCCTTCAGCGCCACACGCACCCGGTTCGTGGCCGCCGGGGCTGCCTCGATTTCGCGGTAGAGCACCTGCGCGGCGTCGCCCTTGCCGTGCTCGGCGAGCCAGCCGACAATCTCGACCAAGCGGAGGATGAGCGCCTCATCACGATTCCGGTCGAGGAAGGACTGGGCCAGGCCGCGGGCGTTAAGCTGGTCGAGCGTCAGGAACGCCAGTTTGATCTCCCGCAGCGCGATTTCGGGCTCCACGGTCGCCAACCAAGCGGGCTTCTGGGTCCGGATCGCCCGCAGCAGGTCGCGAGCCGCCACCGGTGAATTGGACTGCATCGATTCATCCAGCTGTTTGAGCGCCTCGGCCGCGGTCGCGGGGAGCAAAGTCGCCGCTGTGGCGGGCTTGGCTTCCTGCACCGGGGCGACGGCGAGTTTGGATTCAAGGCGCGACTGCGCGGCCAGCAGCGAATCGGTGTGCGGGTAGCGCCGGAGGCCGGCTTGCAGCACCCGGTTGGCGCCGGCGGCATTGCCGGTGTTTTCCAGCACGGCGATGGCGCGGAGAAAACTGGGCATCTGTGCCTGCAGGCGGCCTTCCGCCAGGTGCGCCAGCAGGATATCGACCTGGTCCGGCGTGCCGGTGAACGCGGCGCGAGTCAGGCGCCGGACGAATTCCGGATAAAACCGCTGCATTGGTTTCAGGGTGTCCACGCTGTTTTCCCACTCGGCCAGGCGACGCATCGCGTCCTCCAGCTTGCCCTCAAGCAGTGCCTCCTCGGTGAGGTGGACCTTGAAAGCGAAGCTGCTGTGCCGGTTGGCAACCGAGACGTTTTGCGCGCGCATGATCAATTCGGGCAGCCGCAGTTCCACCGCCAGGGCGGCCACCGCCTGCATCGCCGCGTCGTCCGTCCCAAAGAGGCGAAGATACTCGCGTTCCGCCGCCTCCAGCAGCGTCTGCCGGTTCAGTCGCTGCCAGGCTTGGATGGCAAACAGATAGGGTGTTGGCGCGAGCGGCGCGGCCGCTTTCATGCGCAACAGGGCAGCTTGCAGCAGGTCCGCATCCCCGGCGGCAACGGCCAGTTCGGCTTCCAGGCGCGCGCGGGTCGCATCGCCCGGATTCGGGACCGGATGTTCCGCCGCGAATTGGCGCGCCTCGTCCAAGCGACGGCAGCGCACGAAGTAT
Organism: Lacunisphaera sp.; assembly: GCA_035549095.1. Lineage (GTDB taxonomy): Bacteria > Verrucomicrobiota > Verrucomicrobiia > Opitutales > Opitutaceae > Lacunisphaera. The sequence continues at coordinate 46,866 of DASZRV010000052.1, forward strand.
TCCAGGCGGGTGTTTTCGAGCAGGCGCGCATTCGCGTCGCCGGATGGCGCGGTGATGCTGTCCAAGACCGCGCCGGCCTCGACGTTCCGCTCCAGGTCCAGCAACTGGACCACCTTCGCGCACTGCAGCAGAAGGCGGGATGCGGGTGGCAGCGTGGCCGCGCGCGTCTCGAGCAAATGGTCGATCACGTCGAGCGCATGCGCATGGATTTGCTGGCTGGCATAGAACGCAAGCAAGCCGGCGAGGAAGTCGCGATTGTCCCCGGAGTACGGCAGCCCCTCCTCGAGCGCCGCCATGGCGGCCTCCGGCTGCGAAGGGGCAAGAATCCGCGCCAGCAGCAGCCGCCCGGCGGCGTTGCCCGGGGAGCGCGCCAGGCCGACGCGCAGGTGATAGTAGCCTTCGACATATTGCCGGGCCCGGATCTCATCCGTGGCCGCCAGGATGGCGGTGTCGCCGCGTTTGGCCCGCAAGCCCGACCAGCGCCACGGCGCCGCGAGGTCGACCCAGCCCACCTGGTTGTGCGGCTCGCGATCGAGCCAGAGAAACAGCCCGAGCGACCCCAGCAGCCAGCCGGCCACGGCCAGCAGGGCGAGCGCAGCGAGCAGCCTCCGGAGGTACACCTGCAGGAGCCAGACGGTCTCGCCCTGCGGGTTCATCGCCGCCGAAAAATGCAATGGCCAGACTCCTGCGGACTGGCCTGCTCCCGGACGGCTGGTGCACTGGACGCGAAACTGCATCCCGAAAACCTGCCGCGCCGGGCGCGCCCTGCCAAGCCTACTCGTAGCGCAGCGCCTCGATTGGATCGAGGGACGACGCCTTCCACGCAGGATAAAATCCGAAGCCGACCCCGATGCCGGAGCAGACCAGCACGCCGATCAACGCCCAGTGCCAGGGGAACACCGCGGTGGCCTTCAACAACAACGCCACGCCGTTGCCGCCCGCCACGCCCAGCAGGATGCCCATCAGGCCGCCGGCCAGCGAGATCGTGACCGCCTCGATCAGGAATTGCGTCAGGATATTCTTTTTGCGCGCGCCGATCGATTTGCGGATGCCAATCTCCTTCGTTCGCTCGGTCACGCTCACGAGCATGATGTTCATGATCCCGACGCCCGCGGCGAGCAGCGCGATGCCGCTGATCACAAAGGAACCGGCCGCGATGACATCGGCCACCTTGGCAAAGGCCGCGATCAGCGAGTCGTTGGAGTAGAGCTCGAAGTCATTCTCGTCCTCGGGGCGCAGACCTCGGACGATGCGCATCACGGTGATGGCCTTCTCGATTGTCTCGTTGTACACGGCCTGACTGGGCGCCTGGGTGGCGATGTTGATCGAGACGTTTTCGGCGCCAAAATCATTCAGGTAACGCGTGATCGGGACCATCGCGATGTCGTCCTGGCTGTTGCCGAACTGGCTGCCCTTCTCCGCAAAGGTGCCGATGACCGTGTAGGTGCGGTCACGGATCTTGATGCGTTTGCCGAGCGGGTTCTCGGCGACAAAGAGCTTCTTCAGGATGCCCTGCCCGATGATGATGACCGGTCGCGCCAGTTCCACGTCGTCGGCCGTGAAGTTGCGCCCCTGGTCGATCGTAAACTGGTTGGCCGTGATGAAATACTCATTGCTGCCGCCGAAAGTCTGTCCCGGCGTCGTCTTCTGGCCATTGTACACCGCCTGCGCCTGGCCGGTTTGGTCAAAGGTTTTCAGGCAGATCACCTCGGTCACGTCGTGCATCAACTGCTGATAACGCATGGCTTGCGCCAGCGTGATGTCCCGCCGCAATTGGTAGCGCCGCCGGGAGGCACCATCGCCGCCGCCCGTGACGGGAAATTTGGCGAACTGGAACATGTTCGACCCGAGAAAGCTCAGGCCCGTCTCGATCGACTCGCGCAGGGCGGTCACCGCGGTCATGACGCCAATGACGGAGAACACGCCGATGGTGATGCCGGACATCGTCAGGAACGAGCGGAGCTTGTTCACGCCGAGCGAACCCAACGCCATGCGGAGAATCTCGCCGAGTCGCATGGCGGGTTATTCGTAGCGGAGCGCCACGACCGGGTCGAGGCGCGACGCGCCCCACGCCGGGGCGAAGCCCGAGATCACGCCCGTCACGACCGACACGAGCATGCTGATGGCGACCAAGTCGGGCGAAAAGCGCACCGGAAAATTCGGCGCCTGGTGCTGGATACCGGCAAACATCAGGTAGGCCACCAGCATCCCGACGGCCCCGCCAATCAGGCAGATGGAGACTGCCTCGATCAGGAACTGCAGGAGGATGCTGCGGCGCCGGGCGCCCAGGGCCTTGCGCGTGCCGATCTCCTTCGTGCGCTCCTTCACGCTGACAAAGGTGATGTTCATGATGCCGATGGCGCCGACGAACAACGACAGCCCCGTAATGAACAGGCCCGCCATGGCGATGCCCCGCCGCAGCGGGTCGAGCTGCGCCTTGAAGGCCTGCTGCTCGTTGACGCTGAAATTGTCTCGCTCACCCGGCCTCTGCCCGCGTACGCGCCGCATGGCGCCGATCAGTTCCTCCTTGGCGTCGGCCAGTTTGGTCTTGTCGGTGATCTTGATGCGAAGCTGGCCGTCGCGTCGTGAGCCGAAATATTTCCGAAACGCCCCCAGCGGCAGCACCATCTGGTTGTCGAAGCTGAAGATGCCGAGAAACTCGCCCTGCTTGACGAAGACGCCGATCACCTGGAACGGGTGCCCGCCAATGAGCACGATCTGGTCGAGCGGGGAACTGTTGGGGAAGAGCGCCTGCGCCACGTCGTAGCCGAGGATCACAACGGAACGGCCGGTCTGCGACTCGGTTTCGTTGAAGAACCGCCCCTCGCTGTAGTCGACGTTGCTGATGCGGGCGTAATCGGCGGTGGTGCCGACGGCGAAGACGTTGCTCACCTTGTTGTCCTCGAACTTGACCGCCAGGCCGCGGCCGACCACGCCGACGGCGACGGTCAGCAGGCTGTTGGGCGTCGCGGCAATGATGCGATTCAGCTTCTCAGCATCCTCAGGCTGGATCGGGGGCCGGTTCGCATAATTCCACCAGTCCTCCACCCCACCCCACGGCCACTTCTGCACGTAAAGGATATCCTCGCCCAGCATCGCCAGGCTGTTCTCCAGGCCGGTGTCGATGCCTCGGATCGCCGTGCCCATGAGTGTCACCGCCACGATACCGATGATCACGCCCAGCGCCGTCAGCGCGGAGCGCATCTTGTTCGCCCGGATCTGCGTGAAGGCGATGCGGAACGACTCGATGAATTCGTTGAGGAGGCGGAGCACGGCGGCGGTGGGTCAATGCTGGCGGACGTCGCTTTCGATCAGGCCGTCGCGCAGGCGCACGATGCGGCGGGCATGCCGGGCGATGTCCTCCTCGTGCGTGACCACGATGATGGTGTTGCCCTGGTCATAGAGTTCCTCGAACAGCTGCATGATCTCCTCGCCCGTCTTCGAGTCAAGGTTGCCGGTCGGCTCGTCGGCGAGGATGATCGCCGGGTTGTTCACCAGCGCGCGCGCGATGGCGACACGCTGGCGTTGGCCGCCGGAAAGCTCGTTGGGCTTGTGGGACATGCGCTCGCCCAGACCGACGTTCTGCAGCGTCTGGATCGCCTTCTCGCGGCGCGCCGACGGGGAGAGTCCCGCGTACACGAGCGGCAGCTCCACATTTTGCAGCGAGCTCGACCGGGGCAGCAGGTTGAACGTCTGAAAGACGAAGCCGATCTCGCGGTTCCGGATGTCAGCAAGTTCGTCGTCGGTCATTTCCGACACATCCTTGCCGGTGAAGTGGTACTTGCCGTTCGTCGGCGTGTCGAGGCAGCCGAGCATGTTCATCATGGTCGACTTGCCGCTGCCGGACGGCCCCATGATGGCGAGATACTCGTTGCGCCGGACGGTGAGCGAGACGCCGCGCAAGGCGTGCACGATCTCCTCGCCCATCTTGTAGAGCTTGGTCACATGCTCGATCTCGATCACGACCGGGCCGGGTTCGCGATAGAGGCGTGGCGTCGCCGGATGCGTGGCGGAACTGGCGGGAACGGAAGTCATGGCAGGTCGCGGCCGGGAAGCGCGTGGCTCACTTGGCGTCGTCCTTCTTGGGCTTCTCGATCATGACCTTGCTGCCGTCCTTCAGGCGGCGGCTGATGGCGGCGTAGGTGCCGGAGACGACTTCCTCGCCCGCCTTGATGCCGTTGGTGATCTGGATGTAGGTGTTGTCAGCGATGCCCGTCTCGACCTTGCGCATCTTGACGGTGTCGCCGGTCTTCACGAACACCACGCGCTGGAGCTGGCTGGCCGTCCGCTTGGCTTCCTGGCGCTCGGTGGTCACCTCCAGGTCGTTGCCTGAACGCTCCTTGGCTTCCTTGGCGCGGGCCTGCTGCAGTTCCTCGGCCGTCTTGCCGCCCTCGGCGCGGACGGTGACGCTCTGGATCGGGACCGTCACGACATCGTTCACCGTCTGGGTCTCGATGTCGACGGTGGCGCTCATGCCCGGGCGCAATTTGGCGTCGGGCGCCTTGATGCTGATCTTGACGAGAAAGTTCGTGACGTCGTCCGAAGCCGAGGAGGCGGCGGACTGCGCGCCGGTCGTGATTGCAGAGCTGCTGATCTCGCGCACGGTGCCGGTGAACTTCCGGCCGGGGAAGGCGTCGACCGCGATCGAGGCGGTGTTGCCGGGCTTGACGTTGATGATGTCGTTCTCGTTCACCTTCACGCGGACCTCCATGTTGTCGAGGTTGGCGATGCGCATGATCTCGGTGCCGGTGTAGGTGCCGGTGCCGACAACGCGCTCGCCGACCTCACTGGTCAGCGAGGTGATGCTGCCGTCAACCGGCGACAGGATGGTGGTCTTGTTGACCTGGTCCTGGAACTGGCTGAGCAAGCCCTCGGTGCGTTTGATCTGGGCGACGGACGATTCGAAGTCGGCCTTGGCAACCTCGAGGTTCGTTTTGGCGGCGGTATAGTCGGCGTCCGACACCAGCTTCTTCGAATAAAGCTCCTGCGACTGGTTGAAATCCTGCTCCGCCTTGGTCAAGTGTGCCTGGCTGAGAACGCTGGCGGCCTTCGAGGAGGCCAAGGCAGCTTGCTGCTGCTCCAGCTGGGCCTGGTAGAAGTCCGGCTTGATGCGGATGAGGAGGTCGCCCTTCTTGACCTGCTGTCCTTCGACGACCGGGATTTCGATCAATTCGCCTGAGACTTCCGGCGAGATCTTGACCTCGATTTCCGGCTGCACCTTGCCGGTGGCGGTCACCAAGTGGGTCAGGTTGCGGACCGCGGCCTTCTCGACCGTCACCGGGATGGGCGGCTCCTTTTGACGCGACTTGGCGATCGCGGCGGCGATCACGGCAACGAGCACCAGCGCAACGAGCACGACGATGAGCGTGCGCTTCGATTTCTTCTTTTTCTTCGGAACGACGGCTGGCGGGGCGGGTTGGATCGTAGGTTCAGGCATGGGAAACAGTTGGTCGGTTAGGTTGAAGGCAAATGGTCCGCCATGGCCAGCGCTTTACGCGACATCCCCGACCCGGCCCTAAACACAGAGGGGCCCCGATGGGACCCCTCTGCAACACAACTGATAACTACGAACGGGTTCAGGAATACGAGACGGGCCGGCGACGGAAACGCCAGAGCGACCAGCCGGGGGTTTTTGGCGTCAAGTACCCCCAATGCGGGGGTCGAACGGGCAACAAAACCGGGCGTGGGTCGCATGGGAGCAATACACCCGGCCTTTCGCGCGAGTTGCACCCAGATTTGATGAACGGCAGCAGCGCCCGGATGAATGGCGCCCTCAACCCTGAACGGGGCTCACTGTTCGAATTCCCAGGCCAGCGCCGCGCCGACAATGCCGGCGTCATTGTGCATGCGCGCCGGCACGACCTTGGCGCGGGTTTTGACGTAACGCAGCCACTTGTCCGCCTTTTTGCTCACCCCGCCGCCGACAATGATCAGCTCCGGGGAAAACAGGCGCTCCATCACCGCCAGGTAGACACTCACGCGCTTCGCCCAATGGTGCCAGGTCAGCCGACGGCGCTTGCGCACGGCGGCGGCCGCGTAACGTTCGAAGGGCTTGCCCCGCCACGGCACGTGGCCGAGTTCGGCATTCGGGAACAACTGGCCCTGGTAGAAGAGCGCCGAGCCGATGCCGGTCCCGAAAGTCAGCATCAACACCGTGCCCTTCGCCCCGCGCCCGGCGCCGAACTTCATTTCCGCGAGCCCGGCGGCATCGGCGTCATTCATCAACCGCACGCGGCGGCCGGCCGCGCGCCCAAAAAGGGCGGCCCCGTTCTTACCCTCCCAGTTCGCGCCCAGGTTGCCCACCGCGCCAATGCAGTCGCCCTTGATAATGCCGGGAAAGCCGAGGCTGATGGGTCCCTGCCAATGGAAATGGCGCACGATCTCGCGGACCGCCGCCACGCCCTGGCGCGTCGGACAGGGCGATGCGACAGGCACGCGATGGCGCTCGGCGAGGAGCCGGCCGGTCCGGGTTTCGACGGGTGCGCCCTTGAAGGCGGAGCCACCGACATCTATGCCAAGCACTTTCATGGGGGGCCGGAAGCTAGGAGGCTTGCCCGCCGTTTGGCAACTCCTCGCGTGTGGCTGCGCGCGCCGCCACCAGCTCCACCTCGAAATACAGCGTCTGGCCGGCCAACGGATGATTGGCGTCCAGCGTGACCTCGTCGCCCTCGATCGCCACCACCGTCACCACCGGCGCGTGCCGGTCGGCCCCGGTCTGGAACTGGTCACCCACCTTCAATTCGGTCACCGGCAGCCGCGCCCGGGGCACTTTCTGCACCAACCCGGCCTCGCGCACGCCGTAACCCCGCTCCGGCGGCACCGCCACAGAGCGCTTCTCGCCGGGCGCCATGCGGCCGAGATGTTCCTCCAGGCCGTCGATGATCTGCCCGGCGCCCTCGAGGCAGTCCATGGGCTGGTTGCCGCGCGAAGTGTCGAGGACGCGCCCGGCGGCGTCACGCAATGTATAATGAAAGCTGAGGATCCGAGGCCTCATGTTTCCTGGCGCAGCACTTCGAGCGGTGGGTGATCGCAAATGCCGCGACTCGATATGAGCCCGGTCGCCACCGTGACTGCGCTTACCGCCGCCCATCCGGCAACAAGGACCAGCACCGATGGCTGCGACCATTTCATCTGGAAGACATAGAAGGCCAGCGCCCAATTCGCGCCCACCGCCAGGACCGCACCGACCGCGGCGCCCAACGTGCCGAGCGCAAGGTACTCCGCCAACATGATGCGGTTCACCTGCGCTTTGGTGGCCCCGAGCGTGCGGAGCAGGACGCTTTCGCGCAGCCGCTGCGCGCGTCCGATCAAAACCGCCCCGGCGAGGACGATCACGCCGGTCACGACCGTGAACAGCGCCAGGAATTCCACAACGAAGGTCGCCTTCGCATACACGCCATCGATCGCTTGCATGATGATGCCGAGGTCGATGGCCGAGACATTCGGCTGGGCCTGCACGACCGCCTGCTGCACGCGCGCCGACTGCTCCGGCGAATCGACGCGCAGCGCGACCACGTGGAATTTGGGCGCGCCGTCCAGCACACCTTCGGGGAACACGATGAAGAAGTTCGGCTGCAACCGCCGCCAATCGACATGTCGCAGGCTGCCCACGTAGGTCTTCACCGGCACGCCCTGCACGTCCCAAACGAGCTCGTCGCCTAGCTTCACCTTCAAGTCGCGCGCAAGGTCCTCTTCAACCGAGACCGGCACGCGCTCCGCCCCGGGTTGGATGCGCCCGGTGAACTTGCCGGCTGTGACCGTCTCGGTGTCGCTCAATTGCGCGCGGTAGGTGGACCGATATTCGCGCCGCAAGGTCCAGGCCGGGATGCGCGAATCCTTTTCCTTCAGAATGTCGGCCACATCGCGTCCCTTGATCGAGGCGAGTCGCATGGTGACGATGGGAGCGTGCTGTCGCGCCGGCGCACCGTTCGCCGCGACGAGTTTGAGCAGCGGGTCGATCTGGTCGTCCTGGATGTCGAACAGCATGAGGTTCGGCCGGTCGTTCCCGCCGACAATGCGCAGCTGCCCGAGCAGCGTGTCGCGCGTCAGGTAGAGCGTCATCATCAGGAACGTGCCCATCCCGAGCGAAACGAGCAGGAGCAGAGTGCGGTTGTTCGGACGGTGCAGGTTGGCCACGCCCTGTCGCCAGGCATAGGGCAGCCGCCGCGGGGTGAGCCGGCGCGCCAGCCACGAGATCACCCGTGCCAGGCCCGCCAGCACCGCAAAGCCGAGCAGGAACGCGAGGCCGAAGCCGACGCCCCAGCGCAGGCGGCCCGTCTGCCAGATGGCGAAGGCAAAGATCGTGGCAATGATGAGCGCCGCCAAAGCCAGCTGCAGCCAGTCGCGCCGCCGGCCGTTTTCGCCGGCAAATGCCGATCGCAGCGCCAGCAGCGGCGATACCCGCCGGACTTCCATCAGCGGCAGGAGCGCAAAAAGAACACTGACCACCACGCCCGCGCCGACGCCGCGAGCCACCGCCGGCCAGGAGATCACGACGTCCAGCGAGAATGGGAGGAAATCCTTCAGCAAGCCCGGCAGTGCCACCTGGACCAGCAGCCCGAGTGCGGCGCCCAGCACCGCCCCGAGGATGCCGAGGCCGACGCCCTGCAACAGGTAGATGGCAAAGCTCGTGCGGGTCGAAGCACCGAGGCAGCGCAGGATCGCGACCGTCGGCACTTTCTGCCGAACGTGCGCGTGCACCGCGCTGGCGACGCCGATGGCGCCGAGGAAGAGCGAGGCAAAGCCCACGAGGCTCAGGAACGAATTGACGTTGGTGATCGAATTACCGAGCTGGCGCTTCCGCTCCTCCACGGTGTCGACGCCGAGCCGCAGGTCGCGGAGCCGGTCGCGCTGGTCGCGCACGAGTTTTTCGACGTCGGTTTCCGGCGCGAATTTGAAATAAAGGCGGTGCCGCGCGAGGCTGCCGGCCTTGAGCAGCCCTGTTTTCTCCACGGATGCCAGCGGGATGAACACGCGCGGCGCCAGCGTCGCCACGGCCGCCGACTCGCCTGGCACGGCCAGCATCCCACCCGCCACGGTGAACTCGGACTCGCCGAGCCGGACCCGATCGCCCGGCTTGAGGTTGAACCGCACCAGCAGGCTCTCCTCAAGGATGGCGTTCATCCCGTCGCGTAGCGCTGCTGGTGCCGTCGCCGGCTCGGTGTCAAATTTGCCGTAGAAGGGAAAGCCGCCCTCGATGGCGCGAACTTGCACGAGGCGCGTCTGCCCGCCCGCGGAGGGCATCACGAGCATCGAATTGAACGCGATCTCGCGCGCCTGCTCCCCGCCGAGGCTCGCGGCGAATTTCGCGGCGTCGCCCTCGAACGGGTTGCGGGAGGTCAGGGTCAGGTCGGCGCCGAGCAGCGTTTTGGTCTGCGCCTCGATGGCGCGACGCAGGTTGTCGCGCAGGGCGCCGACCGCAACCAGCGCCGCCACGCCGAGGACAATCGCCAGCGAGAACAGCACCAGCCGCCGCCGGCTGGCGCGCGTGTCCCGCCACGCCATGCGCAGGATGAAGCCCATGGCTCAGCCCCCCACCGGTTCGTCCGCCACCACGGCGCCGTTCCGCAGGCGGAGGATGCGCGAGGTGCGGCGCGCCAGTTCGAGATCGTGCGTCACGAGCACCAGGGTCGTGCCGCGTTCGCGGTTCAAGCCGAAGATGAGGTCGATCATGGCGTGCGCCGTGTCGCCATCGAGGTTGCCGGTTGGCTCGTCGCAGAAGAGGATGCGCGGGTTGTTGATGAAGGCGCGGGCGAGCGCCACGCGCTGTTGCTCGCCGCCGGAGAGCTGGGCGGGATAGTGGTCGAGCCGGTCGCCGAGCCCGACGCGTCCGAGCAGCTCGGCGGCCGCCGATTCCACCGCGTTGTCGCCACGCAGCTCGAGCGGCACGAGCACGTTCTCCCTCGCGGTGAGGGTCGGGATGAGCTGGAAGTTCTGAAAGACGAAGCCGACGCATTCATTGCGCACCAAGGCGCGCTCGTCCTCGGACAGCCGGCCGATCTCACGGCCTTCGAGCCAGACCGCGCCCGTCGTCGGCTGGTCGAGGCCGGCGCAGAGACCGAGCAGCGTGGTCTTCCCGCTGCCCGATGGGCCGACGATCGCGCAGGCGGCGCCGGCCCCGAGCGCAAACGAGACGTCGTGCAGGACATTCAGCGGGCCCGTCGCCGTCGGGTAGGTTTTGGCGAGGCGCTCGACTTTTAGAATGAATTGGCCAGACGTTGGAGGGGACTCCATGGCCACGACAAAGAGTGAACTTCCCCGAAAGGGCAAAAGCCAAACGTGGCGAACGGTCGCGCTGGGGCTGTGGCTGGCGGCAACGCTGGGCGCGGCGGAGCCGAAGACGCTGGTGTTCTTCGGCGACAGCCTCACCGCGGGGTACGGCCTCGACCCGGACGACGCCTACCCTGCCCTGATTCAGAAGAAACTCGACGCAGCGGGCGCCTCGTGGCGCGTGGTCAATGCCGGCCTGAGCGGCGACACCACGGCCGGAGGCGTGCGGCGGCTGGATTGGGTGCTGAAGCAGCCGGTTGACATCCTGGTGATCGAACTCGGTGGCAACGATGGCCTGCGCGGCATCGCGCCGGACACCACGCAGGCAAACCTGCAAGCCATGATCGACAAGGTGCGGGCCCGGGATCCCCATGCGGCCATCGTTCTCGCCGGGATGCAGCTCCCGACCAATCTCGGGCCGGACTACAATCGCGAGTTCGCGGCCATTTATCCCGAGTTGGCCCGGCGCAACCATGTCACCCTTATTCCGTTCTTGCTCGAGGGCGTCGGCGGAATTTCCCGCCTGAACCAGGCGGATGGCATTCATCCGACCGTGGAAGGCCATCGAATTGTTGCGGAAACCGTCTGGAGGGTTATCAAGGGCTTGCTTTGAAGTTACTCGGTCTCCTCTCCGTTGCGGCCACGGTGACGGGTGCGTGCCTGCCTGGCATCGCCGGCCCCATCCTCAGTTCCGCGGCGTCGGCCACGTGGGAGGACAACATCACGCGCACGCCCTTCGCCGGCGCGCAACACGATGCGTTCACGTATGGGCTAAGCGGCGATGCCGAATGGCACCGCCAGCTTTCGCGCGACGTCGCGGTGCAGTATGGCGCCGGCCTCGAATTTGAAACCTGTCCGCGCTATGACGGCCTCGACCGGACCGATGCCAGCCTGCAGCTCGCGGTCCGGCGCAAGCTGGGCCTGGGCCCGTATGCGCCCGCCTTCCGGGCGGAGGTTTGCTACGCGGCCAGTACCTATCGCGATTCCGAGCACAACGGCACGCGGTTCACCGCCGACCTTTCGTGGACCCAGCGGTGGAACGATTCGTGGCAGACGATCGTCGCCGCCAACTACCTGCAAAACGACGGTCGCGCCGCCACGTATGATTACCACAACCGCGGGGTGTCCGCCGAGGTGCGGTACGACCTCACGGAAACGTGGGAACTCTCCGCGGGAGCCCGGCGCCAGTTCGGCGAGCAGGTGGTGTATGCATGGCTGGGCGGCGCCGGCGCCAGGTACCCGTATGCTTACGCCACCTGGAAAAACGCGGTGGAAATCCCGACCTTCGGTCCGCACTGGTATGGCTACACCATCGACGCCCACGCGGACAGTTTTTGGATCGAGCTCTCGCCCGCGCTGACGGGCGACTGTTCCCTGCCGCTCCGGTTTGAACAGACCGCGGTGGTCGGCCGGGGCGAGGGATTTCATACCCGCTTGCTTTCCCTCAGTTTCATCAAACGCTTCTGACATGCCCGCCCGGATCCTCGCCGTTGCCGCCGCCCTCATGTTCGGCCTGGCCACACAAGCCGAGGAGTTGGTGAAGGTCGTCGTCCGAACCACGCTGGAGGGCAAGCCAGTGGCTGATGCCGTCGTGTCCGCCACGCCCCTCGACCATCCCGCGCCGCCGACGGTGAACCCGGCACCCGCGCAGATCGAGCAGAAGGACCAGGAATTCCGTCCTTACGTCACAGCGATCCAGGTTGGCACGACCGTCAATTTTCCCAACCACGACACGGTGCAGCACCATGTCTACTCACTATCGAAGCCGAAGCGGTTTGAAATTCCGCTCTACCAGTCCGGCGCTTCCGAGGCCGTGGTTTTCGACAACCCCGGCATCGTGACCATTGGCTGCAACATCCATGACTGGATGGTCGCCTACATCGTGGTGCTCCCAACGCCCTATTTTGCGATGACCGATGCCACGGGCGCCGCCGCCCTGCCGCCGCTGCCCGCCGGTCGCTACCGCCTTGAGGTCTGGCATCCGCGGGCGCCGTCGCCGCTCGTGCAGGAAATCACGTCGGATCCGACCAAGCAGACCGTCCTGGACTTTTCGGTCGCCCTCAAGCCCGACAAGCGCATCCGCCGCGCCCCCAGCGGCCGGTCCACCGATTACTGAGGCTCAGGGATGGCGCGCGGTCCTTTCCAATTCCGGCGCTTCAGCACCCGGCTTGTCTGTCTGCTGCTCGGCCTCCTGGCCGCGGTGTTGGCTGCGGTCTACCTGCTGATCACCCGCATCAACGAGGCCAATGCCATCGAGCACATCGATGAAAACCTGCAGGTTGGTGCCCGCATCTTCCGGCAAAACCTCGCCGAGCGAATCAACTTCCTGGCCGGCAGCGCCAAGGTAATGAGCAATGATTTTCAGATCCGGAAGCTCATCATGCAGGACCCGCTCGACAAGGAGACGCTCCGCTCCACGCTCGACAGTTACGCCGACCGGCTGCGGTTCAATGCGACCTCGAAGCCTCCGGTGATCACCCTGTTCTCGGCGGACAAGGAGATGCTCGCGGTCAGCGTCCGCAACCGGGATCTCGGCAAGGAAAACATCGGGCCGTTCCAAAACCTGATCACCCATGCGGCCGATGGAGACATGGAGCAGGCCAGCGGGTATTCCTACCTGGCCAACGAGCTCCATGTGCTGGTGGTGGTGCCGCTGTATGCTCCCTACCCCAATGTCGCCGGGTGGTTCGGCCTCGCCTTTCCGATCGACAAGGCTTTCGCCGATGCGATCAAGAGCACGACGCGGTTGGAAGTGACGTTTGCGTCCAATCCCGACGAAGAGGATCACCGGATCCTGTCGACGACACTCCCGCCGGCCATGGCGGCGCAAATCCTCAATTTCGACCACACGACCGCCGGCCCGGCGCGCGGCAGTGCAATGGTCCACCTCGATCGGGAACCGTTCGTCACCTTGTTCGAGAACCTCGACCTCCAAGGGGAGGCAGCCGTGACCATCGTGCTCCAGCGTTCGCTGCGAGCCGAGTTGGCGCCGGCACGCGAACTCGAGCGCCTCGTACTGTGGATCTCGCTCGCCGCGCTGGCCGCGGCCACGCTGGCCGCGCTGTGGATCGCGCGCGGCGTCAGCCAGCCTCTGCAGCTGCTGGCCGACCACACGAAACATGTCGCCAGCGGTGATTACTCGAAACGGCTGACCCTCCGGCGGGTCGACGAACTCGGGCAGCTCGCCGGCGCCTTCAACTCGATGAGCGCGGGGCTGGCCGAGCGCGATCGGGTGCGCGACCTGCTCGGCAAGGTTGTTTCCCCGGAGATCGCGACGCAGCTGCTCCAGTCGGACCTCAAGCTGGGCGGCGAGGAGCGCGAGGTCACCATCCTCTTCTGCGACCTCCGCAACTTCACCGGCCTCAGCGAAAAGATGGCGCCGGCCGAGATCCTCAACCTGCTCAACCGCTACCTCGATCGCATGAGCGCCATCATCGAGCAACACGGCGGCGTCATCGACAAATTCATCGGCGATGCGATCATGGCGCTGTTCGGGGCGCCGGTTGCCCTGCCCGACGCCGCCAGCCATGCCATCGCCGCCGCGCGAGAGATGGCGCGGGCGCTCAACGAGCTCAATCGCGAACTCGCGGCCGAGGGCCGGCCGCCCCTGGCGTTCGGCATCGGCATCAACACCGCGCAAGTCGTCGCCGGCAACATGGGCTCGAAGACACGGCTCAATTACACGGTCATCGGCGACGGCGTGAACCTCGCCTCGCGGCTCGAAGAGCTGACCAAGGAACCCAGCTATGATACCCCGATCATCGTCAGCGAGAGCACGCTGCGGGCGATGTCCGATCCGCCGCCCAGTCGGCAACTCGGCGCCGTGACGGTGCGCGGCAAAGCCGAAGCCGTGCGGATCTTCGCGTTGGGGGCGAAGGGCGAGTCGCAGCCGCCGTTCCGGCTCTAGGTGTCCCGCAGGGCCGAGGCGGGCGCCGGCGCCAAATGCCGGCGCACGTCGGCGGGAATGGGTTGCGCCACCATTTTCCCGTTCTCGCCGGTCACGCACACTGCGGTGACCTCGCCTGACGCCACCAGGTGGCCGTCCTTCCGAAAACGAAAGGCGTAGGTGACCGACCGTTTCCCCAGCTTCTCGATGAGCAAGGTCACCTCAACGATATCGTTGAAGCGCAGGGGCGCGCGGTAGTCGCAACTAACGTTGACCCGCGGCCAGCCGACGACCTGTCCCGGCACGAACGACACCAGCGGCAATCCCAACGACCGGTAGAAAGCCGTCTCGCATGCCTCCATCCAGCGGAAGTAGTTCGCGAAATGCATGATCCCGGCCATGTCGGTCTCGGCAAACTCGACCTGGCGGGTGATGCTGAATTCGGACGGCATGGGGTGAGCATTCCGCCGGGTGGCGCCCGAGGCAACGCCGTTTCAAGCGGGCAAAATCCAGCAATCGCGGGGTGTCTGGGGTCAGTGCCGGCTTGTGTCATACCGCGTGCCAAGTACCATCGCCGGCCATGAACCTCCTGCACCGCTTTCTGGTTATCGGCGGCCTTTTGGTCGCCTCGCACGCATTCGGGGTCGAAGCATTCGAGGGCAAGGTCTCCTTCGCCCTCTCTTCCGACCGTGGCCACGGCCAAAACATGGATTACTCGATGAAAGGACAAAAGGTCCGCGTGGACTTTGACGCGCAGGGCCATGCCGTGAGTTCGATCATGGACCTGGAAAAACTTGAGATGACCATGCTCATGCCCGAACAGGGCATGTACATGGTGATGCCGATCAAGAAGCCGGTCGAACAAGCCACCCAACGGGCCAACGAAGGCACGGCCGAGGTCGAACGCACCGGTCGCACCGAGACCATTCTCGGCCACAAATGCGATGAGCTGGTCGTGAAGGACAAGGGCAACACCACCAACGTGTGGGTGGCCTCCGACCTTGGCACCTTCATGGGCCTCGGCAGCGGCGGCGGTGGCCGTCCGTCCGGCGGCGGCCTCGGTGGCATGTTCGGCGGAGGTCACAAGGCCAGCAGCCCGGCGGGCGCAAAATGGGAGGAGGTGCTCAAGGGCAAGGGCGGCTTCCCACTGCGGGTCGTTACCCACGACGCCGGGGGCAAGGAGACCTACAAGATGGAAGTCACAAAGATCGAGCCCGGCTCCCTGCCGGATTCTCTCTTCCAACCGGACCCCGGCCTGAAGAAATTCCAGATGCCCGATATCGGCGGAATGTTCCGGCAGAACTGAGGCGGTCGCGGGGGGGGGGGGGGGGGGGGGG
>DASZRV010000053.1:0-9108 GCA_035549095.1 Lacunisphaera sp.
GGCCTCGGCCGCAGGGGCAGAAGTCCGGCCCGATCTCCAGGCGGAGTCATTAGCTCTCTTGGGTCGGCTCGGTGTACCGGACTTCTGTCCCGTTGGAAGCACATCCCTCCTATACCACATCAAGCTACAAGGGTCGGTCTCCTGACCGACCGCGGCCGGCCGGGAGGCCGGCCCTCCACCTGCAGACGGCACGGCGCCAGCGCCGGCCCTACACAAGGCGCGCGCCAGGCGCGCCCCGACGAGACCTGGTTCACGGGAAATCGCACAGCGCGGCGATGCCGGCCGCGGAGCCGTCGCGCTGCCAGCCATCGAGCTGGGCCTGGTCCTTGAGCTGCTGGCCGCGGGCGCGCGGCACGATGACGAACTCGGATGGGCATTCCGGCAGCGCGGTCATGTCGCCCCAGAGCTTTTCGAACTGGGTGACCGGATACACGTCCTCCTGGCCGTGGCCCCAGCGGTTCTTGACCTCCTTGAGGGTCACATACGTCGGGACGCGCGCGGCCAGACGGCGCACGGCATCGGCGGTCCGCACCGGATCGCCGAGCTCGTCGCGACGAAGCTCGAACAGGGCCAGCAGGCGGTCGAGGTCGATCCAGCAGGTGTTGGTGTTGTACCAAGTGAGACCGAATTCGTCCTCCTCGCGTGGCAGGGCGAGGCCTTCCACGAGCCGCAGGCGGCCGTTGACGCGGGCGAGCCCGCCGCCGTGGTCCTCGATGCGCCGGGAAATGACCTCGCCGCCGATCGTGGCGCCGGTCGAACGAAACCAGCCGATGACCGCCGGATCGGCGGTCGCGCCGAGAGTGTCGATGTTGTGCACCAGCAGCGTGCGGAGTTGCGGCCGTGCGGCGAGCAGCCGCGCCAGCACGCCGTTCTTCAGCAGGTTGGGAATTTCGAACCAGTGTCCGACCGGGTGCAGGCACTGTTCGGGCAGATTGTCGGTGTAGTCCGATGCCTCGCCCGCATTCCGCGCCCACTGGGCGAGGGCGGCGCGGATGCTGTCGCGCATCTTCTGCTTTTGCTCGTCGAGCCGCTGCTGGGCGGTTTCCTCCCAGGCGAACTGCAGGTCGCGGAGCGTTGGCACCAGGCGCAGGCCGATGGAACGGCCCGGGGAGAGCCAGACGTCGCGCCCGAGGGTGGCGCCCGCGACTCCCGCCAACGTGCGTTCGATCGGCGCGTGCGTGAGATGGCTGGTGGTGAAGACGTGCGGGACGGTCATGCCGGCCGCTTGTCCAGTGCGGCGCGTCTTCGCCAGGTGCACTTCGATAAAGCTGCGGTGCCGGCCGGCGAAGCGCGCGAAAGGATGCAGGCCCTTCACCACGCCGGCGCCTTGGGTCCAGCGGCTGCCGGCCCCGGCGGCATAAGTGACAATCGCGACCTCGCCGCGGCGCAGCGCCTCTTCGCCGGCGGCGCGCCAGGCCGGGTCGGGTCGCGCCAGGTCGGCGAGGTCGCCGGGCGCCGCGTCCTCGATGCGGGTCGCCGCGGGCAGTCGGTTCAATGCCAAGCCGATCCGGCCGCTGTGCAGGTCGGCGCGAATCTGCTCGTGCTGCGCCGCATCAAAGCCATTGGCCGCCAGGAGCTGGCGCAGACGCCCGTTCGAATCAAGCGCGGCGTGGGTCGACTCGGCCCGGCGATCGAGGAGGACGGCCAGCACCGACGCGAACTCCGCTTGTGCGCGCGCGGCGGCGGTGAACTGGCGCACGTCAATGCGTTCGCGCGGGGTGAGTTCGGCCTCGTCGCGGCGCAGGCACGAAGGCAGCTCAGCCTGGTAATACCCGGGGGGCAGCAGGGCGGCGTCGCCGCGGAGCAAGGTGGAGACGGTGCCGCCCTCGTTGATCGCGAAGTCATAGACGACCGGATCCATCGCGAACGGCAGGGCGGCCTCGAGTTCGCGCTTGGTATCGAGCATGAAGCGTTGCAGGAACTCCTGGCCTTCGCGGCGCCGGCTCGGGGCAAAGATGAAGCCCATGCCGCCGCCGGACATGCCGCCGAGCATCCAGAAGCCCCAGAAGTCGTCGCCAAACCGCGCCCGCGTGCCGGCGATCAGCCGCTCGGTGTAGAGGTTGGTCACCCACGGGATCATGGTCTGGAGCGGCCCGGTGAAGTTCGCTTCCAGCGCCCGGCCCAGCGCGCGCACGTCGCCGGCGGCAAGCAAGCCGAGGATCTGGTCGAGCGTGGCGACCGCCTCCTGGCGCGCCTGCCATTCGGCTTCGCTGCGCAGGAGGTATTTTTCCGTGACCATCTCGAGGATCGGGCCGACATTTTGCGCCATGCCGCCGTGGACCAGCACGAGTGAATCCTGCAGCGCGGCGCGCGCCGCGGGGGAAACTCGGTCCGGCCCGAGGAGCGTGTGCCGCGGCAGCAGGCGGCCGCGGCTGATGCCATGCTCGGGATCGTCGGGCTCCGCGGCGGTGCCCTCAATCAGCTTGATACCCGGCCAGAGTCCGCCCGAATCCTGCCAGCCGCCACCGGAGCCGCCCAGCCATTCGCCGAGGATGGCACGCGCGGCGACAACGCGCCGTTCGCTCTCCTGCATGGGCCCGGAGAGCGCGGCGATCTGCCCGGTGGCACGCATGCAAGTGCCGATGAGCGCGCCGAGCAGGTTGGTCGACACGGCGAGGCGCGAGCCTTTCGGGATGCGGTTGACGTTGCTGACGAGTTCGAAGCCACGACCGGGACCGAAGATTCGCGCCAGCAATTCGGCCAGCGACGTACCGGAACGCTCGATGCCCGGCGGCACGAGGCCGGCCGCGATCACCGCGGCCTTGAGCAAGCCGAGGTAGTCGCGCGCGAAATCGAAGACCTCGTCGAGCTGGCGCAACACCGCGCTCGCACCGAGGTCGACGCTGGCGAGCCGGATCACCGGTTCGTCGATGACGCGGAACCAGGCCTCGACCGGAGGCCGCGGGGCGGCATCGCGACCGTGCACGCCGAGGTCGACCGAGATATTGAGCACGCGCGCGCCCTCGGGGAAATCCATCCCGAGAAAGAAGATGTCGCTCCAGCCGCAGTGCGTGAGGTCCATGCGCACGGGCGTTTGTTCGCGCAGAATTGGCAACGGGGCGTTGGCGCCGTCGCGCGCGAGCAACTCGGGTCGCACGCGCAAGCCCTGGTCGAGCGGATGGCCGAGGCGGAACATCCAGGCGTTGCCGCGCGTCGAGCGCACGGTGCGCCGCACCTGGTCGGCCAGGGTCTGGAAGCCCAGCGCATAGTACGTCGCCGCCAGCGCGCTGGACAGGGTTTCGTTCGGCCCGCGCTCCCCGAGCTCGCGCTGGAACACGCCGATCGCCTCCTCGAACCGGCGTTCGAGCAGGAACTGGAAGCCGGCAAAGGGCACGCGGCCGGCGCGCGGGTATTCGGGCAGGGCCGGCAGGTGATAGCGGTGCAGGGCGCTGAGAAAGAACAACGCCCGGACGCGCCGGTACAGGTTGGTTTCGTTGCGCCGGTACTGGTCGAGTTCCGCCGCGGCCGCCAGGAGCTCGCCAGCGGACCGGCCCGCGCACCAGCGTTCGAGGGCGCAGTCGCGCACGGTCGCGCCAGGCGACGCGATGAGGTCGAGCAGCCGGACGTTCATAGCTGGCCGGTGGCCGGGTGGGCGAGGAGCTCGACGATCTGCGTGAGCACCGTGTCGCGGTCGCGGCCGGCGAGCGAGAGGGCGAGCTGCGCCAGCAGCAGGCCGTACCGCGAGCCGATGTCGTAGCGCCGGCCGGCGACCGTGAGCGCGAGGTAGCGGCGGCGCGCGGCCATGGCGTGCAGCGACGGCGTCAGGCCGAACGGCTGGTCGCCCGCGGCGGCGCGGGCCGCCTCGAGGTAGTCGAAGATGGCGGCGTCGACCGCGTGCAGGCCGAAGAAGCAGAGGTAGAAACCGGCGCGCAGGCCCGGTACGATGAGTTGCTGCTCGGCGAGCGTGGGCGTGGGCTTTTCGAGGACCGATTCGATCTGGTAAAGCGGCCGGTCGCCGCTGACGAGCCGGCCGCCGACGGTGCCGTAGGAGGTCAGCAGGCTTTCATGCGTGGGCTGGACGGCCGAGACGGGGCACGCCTCGGCCGCGGCGACGTCGATCAACTGCCGCGCGCAGCCGACCTGCGACTGGCTGACGTGCAGGTGGTCGCCCACCATGTGGAGGAACGGCTCGCCGCCGCAAAACTCGCGCCCGCAGAGCACGGCCTGCCCGTAACCGCGCGGCCCCGACTGGACGATGAAACGCACCTGCGACCGGAATGGCCCGCACGCCGCGGCGTAGTTCGCCTCGTCGCCGGGACAGACGACGACGCCGAATTCCTCGACACCCGCGCCGGCGGCCTCGGCGAGCACGATCTGGAGGGCCGCCTTCGTCTCGCCATCACGATCGACGAGCGTCTGCAGCGGCAGCGTGCGCTGGCGCGGGTTGGCGGCGGTGATCAGGGCCTTGCGGATCTTCATCGGGGGAGGACAGTTCGCGGGCGGCCGAGTGTCGGCGTGCGCCCGGCGCGGTTCAACCGGATTCCGCCGGGGCCCCGGGGTTGACGCGACGGGGAATCTGGTTTCGCTTGGCCCTCCATGCCGTCCCGCGCCTCCAGTCGAAAGAAGCCCGCGGCGCGCGTGCGTCCACTGGCCGGGACGGTGTTCATCACGCGGCAGGTGCATTTCAACTCGGCCCACCGGCTCCACAACCCGACAAAGAGCCAGGCTTGGAACCGCCGGCAGTACGGGCTGTGCACCAACCCGCACTGGCACGGGCACAACTACGTGCTGGAAGTCACGGTGCGCGGCGAGCCGGCGGCGGATACCGGCTACATCATCGATCTCGGGGAATTGAAACGCATCCTGCACCGCGCGGTCGTCGATCGCTGCGACCACCGCAACCTGAACGAGGACGTGCCGTTCCTCCGCGGCGTCATCCCGACGACGGAGAACCTCGTGATCGCCTTCTGGCACCAGATCGAGCCGTTGCTGCCGGCCGGCCGGCTGCATTGTGTGCGGCTCTACGAAACGCCGCGGAATTTCGCCGAGTTCTTCGGCCCGGGCGCATGACGGCGTCGCGCCCGCGGGAATCCTTTCGATGAAACAGATGTATCTCCATCGTTCGAACTGCGGCAAGGAGCCGCCGATCAAGCGGGCCTACGACCGGAAGTTCCGGCCCGACGCCGCCTACCGGGCCTCGATGCCGGACATGATGGAGGTGGCGCACGAAACGATCCAGGGCGCGCACGTGCCGATCCAGCAGGTCGGCATCCACAATTTCAAGCTGCCGCTCAAGTACCGCACCAAGGCGGGCAAGATCCTGACGCTCGAGACGAGCGTCACGGGCACGGTGTCGCTCGAGGCGGACCTCAAGGGCATCAACATGAGCCGGATCATGCGGACCTTCTACGAGCACCGGGCCGACGTCACGACCGGCGAGTGGATGGGCAAGATCCTCAAGGCCTACCTGCGCAAGGTGGAATCGAAGGACGCGCGCCTGAAGATTTCCTTCTCCTACCCGATGTTGCGCCCGAGCCTGCGCACGAACCTCGAGGGTTACCAGTTCTACAGCGTGGCGTTCGAGGGCGTGATGACGCGCGACGGCCGCTACCGCCGGTTCATTCATTTCGACTTTGTCTATTCGTCGGCCTGCCCGTGCTCGGCGGAACTGACGGAGCACGCCCGCGACAAGCGCGGCGCCTACGGGGTCCCGCATTCGCAGCGCAGCAAGGCCCGCATCACGCTGGAGGAGGCCGAGGGCAGGAAGATCTGGATTGAGGACGTGCACGCGCTCTGCCTGGAGGCGCTGCAGACTGAGACGCAGGTGATGGTCAAGCGCGAGGACGAGCAGGCGTTTGCCGAACTCAACGGCGCCTACCTCAAGTTCGTCGAGGATGCCGCGCGTCAGCTCTACCTCGTGTTCGACGCCGAGCCGCGCATCGCCGATTTCCGCATCGCCTGCTCGCACCTCGAGTCGCTGCACTCGCACGACGCGGTCAGCGTCATCTGCAAGGGCGTGCAGGGCGGGTTCACCGCGGACTTCATGGATTTCGGCAGCCTGTTGTGCTGACGCCAACGAGGCCAAAGGTACGAAATGCCAAACAAGATGGAAGCATTTGAAATTTCAGATTTGAGATCTTTTTGGACTTTGGGATTTGGCGTTTGGAATTTCCGGGAATGAAGTCCGAGCAAGAGAAGAAGCCCGTCGTCGTCATCACCGGTGCCTCCCAGGGGATCGGCGCGGCCATCGCGCGGGTGTTCGCCGCGGGCCTGCCGGGGGCGCGGCTGGCGTTGGTGGCGCGGCACGAGCGCACGCTGCGACCGGTTGCGGCCGAGTGCCTCCGGCTCGGTGCCACGGTCGAGATCTTCCCCTGCGACGTGACCGAAGAGCCTGCTGTCCGGAAGATGGCGCGCACGGTGGCCGCGCATTTCGGCGCCCCGGACATCCTCGTCAACAACGCCGGCGCCTTCGTGCAGGCGTCGTTTGCCGAGACCAAGGTGGCGGATTTCGACCGGATGATCGCCGTGAACCTGCGCAGCGCCTTCCTGGTGACGCACGCCTTCCTGCCCGCGATGCTGAAACGCCGGCGGGGCGACATCTTCTTCATGAGCTCGATTGCCGGGCTCGCCGCCTATCCCAACGGCGCGGCGTATTGCGCCGCCAAATTCGGCGTCACCGGCCTGGCGCAGGTGCTGCGCGCCGAGACGAAGGGGCACGGCTTGCGCGTGACCTCCGTTCACCCTGGGGCGACGTGGACACCCTCGTGGGCGAAGAGCGGCGTGAAGCCGGCGCGGCTCATGCCCGCCGAGGACATTGCGCGGGCGATTCTGGAGACTTCCCGGCTCAGCCGGCGGACGGTCGTCGAGGAGCTGGTCCTCCGGCCGGAGCACGGGGACCTCTAGGCCCGCGAACAGCGGGCAGGGGACAAGTAACAAGGGCCAAGTAACAAGTGGAAACCTCCGGGCGGCGTTACTCTGACTTCTTGGTACTTGTTACTTGATACTTGTTACTTGGAGCTCGGGACTTTTCGCTTCGGCCATGCCGCCGCAGCGCCAGATCGTGCTCGTGGTTGAGGACGAAACCGCCATCGCCGAGACCATTGTCTACGCATTGCGGACCGAGGGATTCGAGCCGGTGTGGAAGACGACGGGTCGCGACGCGCTCGCGGAGATGCGCGCGCGCCCGGTCGCGCTCGTCGTGCTCGACGTCGGGCTGCCCGACATGAGCGGTTTCGACGTCTGCCGCGAGATCCAGCGGCTGGGTGCCATGCCGGTGATTTTCCTGACGGCCCGCAGCAGCGAGGTCGACCGGATCGTGGGGCTGGAACTTGGCGCCGACGACTACCTGGCTAAACCTTTCAGCCCGCGCGAACTCACGGCGCGCATCCGCGCCGTCCTGCGCCGGACGAATGGCAACGGCGGGGCCGCGGCACCGCCGCCGGCCCCGGCGGAATGGACTCACGACGAGGCACGCTGCCGGATCACTTACCGGGGCACCGTGCTCGACCTGACGCGCAATGAATACCGGCTGTTGGCCGCCCTCCTGGCGGCACCCGGCCGCGTGTTCAACCGCGACCAATTGATGAACGCGGCCTGGGACGATCCCGGCGCGGCGCTCGACCGGACGGTTGATGCCCACGTGAAGACGCTGCGGGCCAAGCTGCGGACCGTGGCGGCCGACGCCGACCCGATCGTCACACATCGCGGGTTGGGCTATTCGTTGCGGGAATGAGACGTGAAGATCCGCACGGCCATCTTTGTGGTCTACGTCGCCGCCTCGGCGGTCGGATTTGCGGTGCTGATGCGGTTCATCCTCGCGGAGGTGCGGCCGCGGTACGTGGCGGCGGTCCGACTTAGCATGCAGGACACCGCGCGGCTGCTGGCGTCGGCGCTGGCCGGTCGCACGCCGGCGCAGGCCGCGGAGGTGCTCGGCGGGCCCGCCGGGTTCCGGCGGCGCGTCCTCGGGCCGGACGGGAAGACATTGTTCGACTCGCACGAGGCATCGGCCCCGGCGCCCTACAACACCGCGACCCGAAGCCTCGGCGCGCGGCTGCTGGATGAGGCGCCGGACCGGGATGATCTCGACATCGCGGTGACGGCGCCGGTCCGGCTGGCCGGCGACACGGCGGCGCAGCTGGTGCTGTCGCGTTCGTTTCGCAGTGTCGATGCGGTCATCTGGGCCGAGCGTCGCAAGCTGGCGGCCGTCGCCATGCTGATCGCCGCGGTGATGGTGGTCGCGGGGTGGTGGATTGCCGCCAAGCTGACCGATTCGCTCGAGCGGCTCACCGTCTACGCGCAATCGGTGCGCGATGGGCGGCCCGTGCGGCCGCCGCTGTCACGCGCGGTCGAGATCGCCGCGCTGGCACAGGCTTTCGAGGAAATGCGCGATGCCCTCGAAGGGCGGAAGCACGCTGAGCGCTATACGCAGGCCCTCGCGCACGAGGTGAAGGCGCCCCTGGCCGCAATCCGCGGCGCGGCGGAGCTGCTCGACGAAGCGATGCCGGAGGAGGAGCGACGGAAATTTCTCGCCAACATCCGCACCGAGTCGGCGCGCATCCAGCAGATCATCGAGCGGCTGCTCGAGCTGTCGTCGCTGGAGGCGCGGAAGGCGCTGCAGCAGACGGCGCCGGTCGAGGTGACGGAGTTGCTGAACGAAGCGGCCGCCGTGCTCGCGCCTGCCTGTGCGGCGATCGGCGTCACCCTGCGGGTGCAGGGCGTGGCGGCCACGATCCGCGGGGAGCGGGTGCTATTGCGCGAGGCGCTCGTCAACCTGCTGCAGAACGCGCAGGAGTTTTCGCCGGCTGGCGGCGAGGTCTGGATTCGCGCCGAAGCGGCGGGCGGGCGGGTGACGATCACAGTCGACGACAACGGCGCGGGCGTGCCGGAGTTCGCGCTGCCGCGGGTCTTCGAGCGGTTCTATTCGCTGCCGCGGCCGGGCGGCACGCGCAAGAGCACCGGCCTCGGGCTGGCGCTCGCACGGGAGATCGCGCACCTGCACGGCGGGGACGTCACGCTCGCGAATCGGCCCGAAGGCGGCGCGCGGGCGGCGCTGACGCTGCCACTGTAGGGCGGGGTCGCCGGGTGTTGAGACACTGATGGGTGACACTTTCGGCCTCTGATGGGTGACAGTTAAAATTAAGGGGAGGGTGTAAGGGAGGGGGCTTAGCT
>DASZRV010000054.1:0-90226 GCA_035549095.1 Lacunisphaera sp.
CTTCAGCTACTCCGTTTCGCACGACCTGCGCGCCCCCTTGCGGAGCATCGACGGGTTCAGCCGGATCCTCCTCCGCGACCAGGCCGCCGCGCTCGACGCTCCGGGCCGGGAGCACCTCTCGCGCATCCGGGCCGCCACGCAGCGCATGGCGACGCTCATTGACGACCTCCTGCAGCTCTCGCGCACGGCGCGCGCGGATCTGCGCCCGGGGCCGGTGGAGCTGGCGGGGATGGCCCGCGCCATCGCGGCCGGGCTCGACGCCGGGGAGCCGGCCCGGCACGTGGCGTGGTGCATCGCGCCGGAGCTGGTGGTGACGGCCGACGCGGCCCTGATGCGGATCGTCCTCGAAAACCTGCTGGGCAACGCCTGGAAGTTCACCAGCCGCCGGGACGGGGCGCAAATCGAGTTCGACGCCGAGGACCGGGACGGCGAGCGCGTGTTCTTCGTGCGCGACAACGGCGCGGGCTTCGACATGCGGTACGTCGACAAGCTTTTCGGCGCCTTCCAGCGGATGCACACGGTGGACGAGTTTCCCGGCACCGGCATCGGCCTGGCGACCGCGCAACGGATCATTCTCCGCCATGGCGGGCGCGTCTGGGCCGAAGGCGAGCCCGATCGTGGCGCGATGTTCCTTTTCACCCTCAACCCTCCCGAACGATGAAAAATGGCGTGATCCTCCTGGTGGAAGACAACCCCGACGACGTGGCGCTGACGTTGGATGCATTCAAGCAATGCAACGTCGCCAATCGCGTGGACGTCGTGCGCGATGGCGCGGCCGCGCTGGACTACCTGTTTGCCCCGGGGGCGGTCGCGCCGGGCCTGGTGCTGCTGGACCTCAAGCTGCCCAAGGTGGACGGCCTCGATGTGCTCCGCCGCATCCGTGGTGACGCCCGCACGAAGCGGCTCCCGACCGTGATCCTCACCAGCTCGAAGGAAGAGCGCGACGTGATCGCGGGCTACGATCTCGGCGCCAACAGCTACATCCGCAAACCCGTCGATTTCGACCAGTTTGTCGCCGCGGTGAAACAACTCGGCCTCTACTGGCTGCTGCTCAACGAGCCGCCGCCACCGGCCGCGAAGGCATGAGTGAGCCCCTGCAGGTGTTGATTGTCGAGGATTCGCCCGATGATGCGGACCTGGTGGTCGATGTGCTGGCGAAGGCCGGCTTTTCTGTGAAATGGGAGCGGGTTGAGACCGCCGGTGCGATGCGGCAGGCACTGTCCCGTCGGGCTTGGGATATCGTGCTCTGCGACTATACCATGCCGCACCTGGATGCGCCGGGGGCCCTAGCCATCCTGCGCGAGTCCCGGCTCGACATTCCGTTCATCATCATCTCGGGCACCGTGGGCGAGGAGGTGGCGGTCGAGGCCATGCGCAACGGCGCGCATGACTACGTGATGAAGGACCGCCTCGTGCGGCTGCCCGCCGCCGTCACGCGCGAATTGCGCGAGGCGCACGCGCGGCGCGAGCGGCGGATGATGGAGACGGAACTGATCGCCTCGGAGAGCCGCTACCGTCGCCTGTTCGAAGCCTCCCGCGATGGCATCCTCATCATCAACGCCGGCACGGGGGTCGTGGTCGACGCGAATCCCTTCCTGATCGGCCTGCTGGGCCGGTCGCGGGAGGAACTGGTTGGGAAGCGGCTCTGGGAAATCAGCGGTTTCAGGGCCCTCGTCGCCGACGCCACGGCTTTCGCGGAGCTTTGCGGCCATGAAACGGTCCACTTCGAAGATCGGGCCATCGTCGCGGCGAATGGCCGGCGGCTCGCCATCGAATTTGTCAGCACCGTTTATGCCGTCGATCACCACACGGTGATGCAGTGCAACCTTCGTGACATCACCGACCGCAAGCAGGCGGAGCTGGCGTTGCAGCAGAGCCAGGAGAAATTGCGCGGGGAGGAAGCGCGTTTTCGCGCCTTGGTGGAGAAATCGTTCGAGGCCGTCTCCGTGCTGGATGTCCGCGGGCACCGCATCTATGCGAGCCCTTCCACCGAGCGGGTTCTGGGCTACCCGACGGAAGAATTAATCGGCCGCAGCGCCTTCGATTTCGTCCATCCCGACGACCGGCGCCGGACCGGCGCGGCGTTTGCCGCGCTGGTCCGGGAACCTGGGGGCGCCGCATCGATCGAGGTGCGCATCCTGCGGCGCGACGGCGCGGCGCGCTGGTTCGAGGTGACGGGCACCAACCTGCTGCACATCCCCAGCGTGCGGGGCATCGTCATCAACTATCGCGAAATCACGGAGCGCAAGGAGGCGGAGTCGGCGCTGCGGCGCAGCGAGGCCGAGCTCAAGGAGGCACAGCGCATCGCCCTCGTCGGCAGCTGGCAGCTCGATGTCGCGACCGGGCGGGTGACCTGGACGGAGGAGCTTTACCGGATGTTCGGACTCGACCCGACCAAGCCCGCGCCGGACTACGCGGCGCAGCAAAAGCTGTTCGCCCCTGAGAGCTGGCGAGCCTTGGATGCCGCCGTCAGGAGAACGCGGGAAACGGGCGATCCCTATGAGCTGGAACTGGTGATGATCCACCCCGACGGCCAGCCGGGCTGGATGCTGGCCCGCGGCGAGGCCACGCGCAGCGCGGACGGGGTGGTCGTGGGGCTGCACGGCACCGCGCAGGACATCACGGAGCGGAAGAAGATCGAGGCCCTCGTGCGGCAAAGCGAGGAGCGATTCAGGAACCTGACCGAGAATATCAGCGACTGGATTTGGGAGGTCGACGCGCAGGGGAACTATACCTATGTCAGCCCCCGGGTCCGCGACCTGCTCGGGTACGAACCGGAGGAGTTGCTGGGCCAGTCCGTACTGATGCTCATGCCGGCGAGCGAGGCCGCCCGGCTGGAGCCGGTTTTTCGGAAAGTGGCCGACAATCGGCAGCCCTTGGTGGGCGTGGAGAACATCAACCTCCACAAGGACGGCCATCCGGTGATCATCGAGACCAGCGCCATGCCCATCTTTGACGCGAACGGCACCTGGTGCGGTTACCGGGGCATCGACCGCGACATCACCGAGCGAAAAGAGGTCGAGAAGAAGCTCGAGCTCTTCCGCGCGTTGATCGAGCGCACCACCGATGCCATCGAAGTCGTCGAGCCGGGGACCGGGCGCATCCTGGATGTCAACGAGACCGCGTGCCGTATGCTCGGCTATACGCGTGATGAACTCCTGGGCCTGACGATCTTTGATCTCGATCCGCATGCCGACCCGGCGTCGTATTCGCGACTCGGCGATAGCCTGAAGAAAGCGGGTTCAGCCACGATCGAAGGAGTCCACCGCCGGAAGGACGGGTCCGTGTATCCGGTGGAAGTCAGCCTGTCGCAGGTGACGCTCGATCGGGACTACGGCGTCACGATTGTGCGCGACATCTCCGAGCGCAAGCTGGCGGAAAGGTCGCTGCGGCGCGAGCAGGCGCTGTTCCACAGCCTGGTCACGGCGATACCCGACAATGTCTATTTCAAGGACCGGCAGAGCCGCTTCGTGCAGATCAACGACGCGATGGCCAAGCGCTCGGGCCTGGCGAACGCCGCGGCGGCCGTCGGCAAGACCGACGACGATATCTTTACTTCGGAGCACGCCCGCCAGGCTTTTGCCGACGAACAGCGCATCATGGAGACGGGCGTCCCCATGATCGACGTCGAGGAGAAGGAAACCTGGCCGGACGGGCGAATCACCTGGGTCTCGAGCACCAAGGTACCGTTGCGCGACACCGATGGGCGGATCACCGGGCTGGTTGGCATTTCGCGCGACATCACCGAGCGCAAGAATCTCGAGGCGCGCTACCTGCAGGCCCAGAAGATGGAGGCCTTCGGCCAGCTGGCCGGCGGCGTGGCCCATGATTTCAACAATATTCTCGGCGTGATCCTCATGCAGATCAATCTGCTGCAGCTCGAGAGCGGATTGACGGGCAAGCTGGTGTCCGGCCTCGCGGAGCTCGAGCGGTACGCCTTGCGTGGAGCGGGTCTCACCCGCCAATTGCTCCTGTTCAGCCGCCGCCAGAGCATGGAGGCGCGTGGACTCGACCTGCGCGTCGTGTTGGAGGACGCCTCCAAGATGCTCCGGCGCGTGCTCGGCGAACACATCACCTACGAACTGGTGGCGGTGGACAAGGTCCTGTGGGTCGAGGCCGACCCGGGCATGATCGAGCAGGTGCTGATGAACCTGTGCATCAACGCGCGAGACGCCATGCCGAACGGCGGCCGGCTGACGGTTGACCTGCGATCTGAAGTGCGCACCGCGCCGCCTGCGGCCGGGGGGCTCGCCGGCGAATATTGCTGCCTGGAGGTAAGCGACACGGGCAGCGGCATGGACGAGGCGACCAAGGCGCGAATTTTCGAACCATTCTTCACGACCAAACCTGCCGGCAAGGGCACGGGCCTCGGCCTCGCGACCGTGTATGGCATTGTCCGGCAGCACCGCGGCTGGATCGAAGTGACGAGCGCCCCGGGGGCCGGCACCACGTTCCGAATTTTTCTCCCGCTGAAGGAAGGCGCCGCGGCCGTGTCCGGGACCACCGGGACCGCGCCGATCACCGGCGGGCACGAATCCGTGCTGGTGGTCGAGGACGAGCCAAATCTTCGCGCGATGGTTTGCCTGGCGCTCAGCCGCGGCGGCTACCGGGTGCGCGAGGCGGCCCACGGGCCGGAGGCGCTCCGCAAATGGGAGGAGGAAGGAGGCAACTTCGACCTGCTGCTGGCTGATTTCCTGATGCCCGAAGGCATGACCGGCGTGCAACTGGCCACCCAGCTCATCCGGGCCAAGGCGGGGCTGAAGGTTGTCATCATGACCGGCTATGCTCCCGGCAGTCCCACGCTGTCATCACCCTGGCCGGCCGGTACCGTGCGGCTCAACAAGCCGTTCGATGCGATCAAGCTTCTCCAGATGGTGCGGGATTGCCTGGACGCCAAGGTTGCACGCTGAGCGGAGCAGAAGCACAGCGGTATCCTGTGCAGGTCCTGACGTTGGACAGCCGCCCGATTGGAGCTGGTGGACTGGTCCGGTTAATTCGTTCCGACTCTCCCTGGATCCTTCGCTGTGCCTGGGATGACGTGCCTCGGACAATTACCTGCACTATCTTCATCCGGAGCGGTGGAGGGCCGGTCTCCTGACCGGCCGGAATTCCGCGAAGCGGTCGGCCGGGAGGCCGACCCTCCTGGCAAGGTCGAGAGAGGGTTTCGCGGGAAGGGTGTTCGTTTGACCGGCGGCAATTACGCGCGGGCTCTGGACCGCCACACCATTCGCAAGACCATGAACAATCCCAAGGCGCCGCCGGCGAACGGCACCCATGAAATCCCTCCGGCGCTCGCAGGCGTGCCGCAGATTTCGACCGACTTCCAGCCGAGCCACGCACCGAGCGGCAACCACGCCAGCGCGCACACCACGCATTTCGGCGCGGCCGCGAGCAGCAGTGTTGCCGCCCACCACTTGGCGGACCGGCGCGACCGGCGGTCAGGATGCGGCACGCTGGCGACCATAGCGGTCGTGGTGTCGGACCCAATCCTGCGGCCAGTCCGGGTTCTCGTCGCGCCCCTTCGGGACGAGATCGAGGATCTGGTACGTCGCCATGATGAATTCCACCCCGCGACCGTACGTCGAGTAGGTGTGGTACACGGTGCCGGACTTGTCCTTGGCGAAGACACTCACGCCCGGAAGCTCCTCCACCGGCAGTTCGCGCTCGGCGAAGTTGTAGTAACCCCGGCCGCGTTCGATTTCCTCCGGCGTAAACGAGACGTGATAGTCGTAATTGAAATCAGTGCCATGGGAGGAGACCCAGTTCACCGCCCAGCCCATGCGTTTCTGAAAACGCCGGATCTCCGCCAGCGGCGCCCGCGAGATCGCGGCGAACGCCACGTCCCGGGCCGCCAGGTGCGGCACGGTGGCGGCGAAGTGGTCCATCATGAAGGAACAACTCTTGCAGCCCTCCTCCCATCCCGGGCCGAGCATGAAATGCTGGACGACCAGCTGGCTGTGCCCGCCGAAGAGGTCGGCCAGCGACACCGGGCCGCGCGCCGACTCGAAAACGTACGGTTTTTCAACTTTCGTCCAGGGCAGGGTGCGTTGGGCGGCGGCCAGCCGATCGCGGGCGCGGGTGAATTCCTTTTCCTTGGCGAGCAGCTTCTGGCGGGCGGCAAGCCATTGTTTCTCGGAGACGACCTTGGGTGCTTTCATGCGTGGAGACGGTGCGGATTGATTCAGGAACGGTTGGGGAGGAGCTTGGCATATTCTGCCTTGAGCTGCGCGTGCAGCGGCCAGAACGGCGGACGGGGCGCGCCCTCGAGGAGCGCGATGAGCTGGGCGAGGTGGGTGTGCCAGCCGCCGGCGTAGCCGGTGATGAAAGGCACGTCGGTGCCGCGGCTGCGGTGCGTGAGGACCAGCATCACGCGGTCGCCCTGCGGCGTGAGCTCGAAGGTGACGTCCGACTCGTCGTCGAACGTGTAACTCAGGACGCGCGGCGGTTCCCAGCGCAGCACCGTGACCGCCATCTTGAAGCCGGGATCCTGGACCTGCTTGTGATCCTCGGGCGGCGTCTCGTTGGGCGCGATGTTCTTGTGATGAAAGAACAATTCGGCTTTGCCGCCCTGACGGGGCTCCATCGGGCCGCCGGCAAACCAGAGCGCGCGCTTTTCCGGGTCGGTGAGATAGGTCCAGACCCGTTCAATGGGGCCGGGGAGGAGGCGGACGAGGCGGACCTCGGCGGGGCCGGTGAACTGGCCCAGGGCTTCGTTGTTGATCTTCATGACTTGGATTTCTTTTTGCGTTCGTCGTCGGCCTGGAGTTCGCGCTCGAGGGCGTCGAGACGCTTGCTCCAGAAACTGCGGGTTCGTTCCAACCAGGCGTCGAGCTCGTCGAAGCCGGCCGGGTTGAGGGATTGGATCCGGCGCTGGCCCTCGGCGCGGGTGACGACCAGGCCGGCTTCGCGGAGCACGTTCAGGTGTTGGGAGATGGCGGGTGCACTGAGGTCGAACTCGTCGACCAGCTCGCCGGCGGTGCGCTCACCCTGCGCCAGCAGTTCGACGATGCGCCGGCGCGTCGGGTCGGCGATGGCTTGGAGGCTTTGCATGGCCCCAAGATTAAGCGGATGCTTAATTAAGCAAGAACTAAATCACATGGGCATAAGATTTCCCCTCGAGGCTTTCGCCAAACTTTCATTGCGGGCCGGGGAATTATCGCCTTGCTAGGGGCCGGTCGGCTTACCCTTTCCACGCAGCCCTCAACCCAAAAATAACATGCCACATGTCGTCACGTCCAAGTGCAACGGATGCAAGTTCACCGATTGCGTCGAAGTCTGCCCCGTCGCCTGTTTCTATGAAATGGACAACCAGGTCGTGATTCACCCCGACGATTGCATCGACTGCGGCGCATGCGTGGACGTCTGCCCGGTGCAGGCGATCTATGCCGAGCAGAACGTGCCGGCGGAGTTCGCGGAGAACACCGAGTTCAACGCCACGCAGGCGCGTTCGATCAAGGACGGCGGCGCGGCTTCGATCACGACAAAGAAGGATCCGCTGCCCGGCGCGGAAGAGCGTCGCAAGTCGCTCGGATTCTGAGCGAGCCGCGCGGGATCCTTACGGAAACCGCACCGTGGCGGTCACGGGAAAGTGATCGCTCGGGAACGTGGGCAAACCCTCGTAGTCGACGACGGCGGCGGTGTCGACCGAGGCCGGCGGGCGCACGAGGATCCAATCGATCCTCTCGCCGGCATGTTTCGCGGGCTTGAAATCGTTGAAGCTGTCCAAGTCCTCGTTGCGTCGGCGGACGGCGAGCTTCCAGGTGTCAGCCAGGCCGCCTTCGCGCGTGAGGATCTCGTAGGCACGGCTGCTGCCGGCGGTGGAGTTGAAGTCGCCGGCGAGGATGAGCGGCACGGCGGGATCGAGTTCCGCCAGCCGCCGGACGATGAGTTCGGCGGACTTTTGCCTCGCCAGCTCGACCTGGTGGTCGAAATGGGTGTTCCAGAAATAGAACTCCCGGCCGGATTGGCGGTCGCGAAAGCGCACCCAGGTGACCATGCGGCGATAATGGTTGCCCCAGGTCATGGAGCCGACGACCTCCGGCGTGTCCGACAACCAGAAATGATCGAACGCGACCGGCTCGAGCCGGTCGGTGCGGTAGAAGACGGCAGCGAACTCGTCCTTGCTGCCGCCGGCGCGGCCCAGTCCGATCCAATCATAGCCGGGCAGCCCGGCGGCAAGTTCGCGCAGCTGGTGGTAGAGTCCTTCCTGCGTGCCAAACACGTCCGGCGCTTCGCGCGCGATCAACGTCTGCATCACCGGACGGCGCGCGGGCCAGGCATTCGGACCGTGTTCGCTGGCGAACCGCAGGTTGTAGGTCATGACCTTCAACGCGAGCGGCGGGAGGTCGACGGCGAACATCGCGGAAGCAGTGGCGAGCAAGAGCAGGCATAGCTTGGGGAAGCGCATGGGCGCCATTGAAACCGAACGGCCGGCCCGGCCAAAGGCGAAATTTGCCCGGCGAAAACCCGGCGGCTCAGGCCGGGTGGGAAGCAGCGGGTGCCGGCGAAGTATTGGCGGGTGCGCCGGACTTCCCGAAAAGGTCCCGCAGGTGGGCGCGGAAGATGGACGGGAAGATCGGCTTGGCCAGGATCAGGTCGACGCCGAGCTGGCGATACTGATCGTTGACCAGCTCCGACAACTCGGAGCTGAACACAACCACCTTGCCGGCGAACGGCAGCGTGCGCAGCTGGCGGACAAACTGCAGCCCGTTGGCGCGGGGCATGTGGTGATCGGTGATGATCAGGTCGAACAAGTCGACGGCCCGCGAGACCAGCACGAAGGCTTCCTCCCCGTCTTCGGCGGTCTCCACCAGGTGCCCGTCGAGGATCAGCATGTGCCGCATCATCCGACGCAGCTCGAGCATGTCATCGGCATAAAGAATCCGCAGCGGCCAGGCTGGGGCCGGACGGCGGGGGGAAACGGGCGTGGTCATTCGCGAATAAGCGAATAGACGCACGCAGGGAGGCCCAGTTCTGCGAAAAGGATTTAAATCCGGAGCGCCGGCTCCGACGCACCAGACAAATGGCCGGACTCAGGATGGGGTGAACACCGACTGGCCCGCGAGCGGGCGCCAGGCGGGGCCGCGAGTGGCGTCAGCGCGAGTGGCGGGGCGCGGTCTTGGGTTCTTCGGCCGCGGCTGCACGCTTGGCGACCAGTTGCTCGGTGGCGAAATCGCCGACATGGCGCTCGAGCTTCATCTCATCGCCTGCGAGGACACCCGCATAGGTGATCGGCATTTCCTGGCCCTCGACGGCAAATGGTTCGGTGAACGAAACCCTGGCGCCGTCGAGCTTGACGTCCTTCAGGTCCACCTCGCCATTGCCGAGCGAGCGTTCGAATTTCGCATGGCCGGCGAGCTTGTCGCCGTCGCGGCGGAACTCGAACACGTATTTCTGGGTGCCGATCTGGGTGTCGAACTCGGTGGTCCATTGGCCCACGAGATCGGCGGCGCGCACGAAGCCGAGCGAGGCGCAGAACAGGACAAATGAAGCGAGGAAGGGGCGGGTTTTCATGGGGTGCCGACAGCATGCACCCTTCGTCCGCCTTGGAAACAGCAAAGGGGCGGGACGGCGCCTTACTCGCAGCGCAGGGCGACCAGCGGATCCACCCGGGCCGCCCGGCGGGCCGGCAACAGGCAGGCGAACAATGCCACCGCGGCCAGCAGCGCGAACACCGTGGCGAGCGTGACGGGATCGCGGTCCTGGATCCCGAACAGGAGGCTTTGCATCAGGCGTGTGAGGCCGAACGCACCGGCCACACCGAGCACGAGGCCGAGCACTGCCAGGCCCATGCCATCGCGCAGCACCAACTGCAGGATCCGGCCCTGGCTGGCGCCGAGCGCGGAACGGATGCCGAGCTCGCGCGTGCGCTGGGTGACCGAATACGAGATGACGCCATAAATGCCGAGGGCGGCGAGCAGGAGCGAGATGCCGGCAAAGGTGGCCAGCAACACCATGCGCACGCGGGTGCTGCCGAGGGATTCATCCCGGATGGTGTCGAGCGTCTTCATTTCGGCGAGCACCTGGTCGGCGTTGAGGGCGCGCACGGCCTGCTTGATCGGTTCGCGCAACAGCGCGGTATCGGCCGCGCCCTTGAGGACAATGCTGATGTAATAGGTCGGGCTCTGCGCGACGGGTACGTACATGCCGGGGTTGTCGTCGGGTTTCTCGTCGAGGTTGCCGACCGCCTCGTCGGCGACGACGCCGACGACCTCCCACGGGATCTCGTCCCCGAGCTGCGTCTTCCCCGGCACGATCTCCTGGACGAGGATGCGCTGGCCGATCGGGTTGGCATCGGCGAAGTTCTTGCGGGCCATGGTCTCGTTGATGACCGTGACGTGCGGTGCGCCCTGCCGGTCGGTGTCGGCCAGGAAGCGGCCGCGCATGAGGCGCAGGTGGAGGCTGGGAAAATAGGAAGGCGACACCATCTTGAAGAAAGCGGCGCGACGATTGGCCCGGTCGACGGTCTTCGCCCCGGCGATCTGGTACGGCATGCCATAGCCCCAGCCCTGCATCGGGAGGCTTGACGTCAGGGCAACGTCGGCGACACCCGGCAGCGCGCGCAGGCGGGTCCGGATCTGCTCCAGGTAACTCAAGAAGCCCGCGGGGTCGGGATATTGGCTCTGGGCCACCGGGAGGCGAAAG
Organism: Lacunisphaera sp.; assembly: GCA_035549095.1. Taxonomy (GTDB): domain Bacteria; phylum Verrucomicrobiota; class Verrucomicrobiia; order Opitutales; family Opitutaceae; genus Lacunisphaera. Next base: position 10,645 of record DASZRV010000054.1, read on the forward strand.
GTCAGCACATTTTGCGCATCGAAGCCGGGGTCGACCGCGCTGATCTTGAACAGGCTGCGCATGAGGAGGCCGGCGCCGGTCAGGAGCATGAAGGCCAGGGCAACTTCCGCGACGACGAGCCCGCTGCGGACGCGCGCGTGCGAGCCGGCGCTCGCACCGGTCCCGCCCTGTTTTAGGGCATTGGTCAGGCTGGGGCGCGCCGCCTGGAACGCCGGGAAGAGGCCGATCGCGAGGCCGGTGAGGACCGCGAGCAGGAAGGAGAAGAGCAGCACGCGCCCGTCGAGGGCGACGTGCGCCTCCTGCGGGAAAGTATAGGAAGGCATGCTGGCCAGCAGGAGTCCGACTGACGCCCGGCCGAGCAACACGCCGGCGACGCCGCCGGCGAGCGAAACAAGCAGGCTCTCGGTCAGGAACTGACGAAGCAACCGCCAGCGGCCCGCCCCCAGCGCGATGCGGATGGCGATCTCGCGCTCCCGGCCGACAACGCGCATGAGGGAGAGATTCGCGAGGTTGGCGCAGGCGATAAGGAGCACCATGCCCACCGCGGCCAGCAAAACGTAGAGTGACTGCCGCAGCTCGGGGCCGATGACGACCTCGGACCGCAGGTCGACCGCCACGCTCCAGCCCTTGTTGGAGTCGGGATAATCCTTGGCGATGCGCTGGCCGATGGTGTCCATCTGCGCCCGCGCCTGCTCGAGCGTGACGCCGGGCTTCAGTTTCGCCATGGCGCCGAACCAGTGGAAGTTCCGGGTCATATTGTCGGGCTTGAAGGTCAGCGGCCGCCAGAGCCGCGCATAGCCGCGTTCGAACGGAGTGCCGGCGGGCATCACGCCAATAACCGTGTAGCTTTCGCCATCCAACTGGATCGCGCGCCCGACGAGGCTCGGGTCAGCGCCGAATTGGGTGCGCCACAGCGTGTCGCTCAGGATGACCACGTGGTCCTTGCCGGCCTGGTCTTCGCCATCGACAAAGGCGCGGCCGAGCGCGGGCTTGATCCCGAAGATGTCGAAATAGTGCGCCGACACCCGGTCGCCCGGGAGCAGGACCGGCTCCGCGACGCCGGTGAGCGAAACCGAGCCGCCGTTGCGCGCCGCCATCGCGGAGAAACAGGTGTTCTCCTTCTGCCAGTCGAGATAATTGAGGGTTGAGATGCCGTTGCGACCGCCGTCGGGCCGTTTCTCGAGGACACGGACGATCCGGTCGGCATCGGGGTAGGGCATCGGCTCCAGCAGGATGGCATTGACGAAAGTGAAGATCGCGGTGTTGGCCCCGAGGGCGAGGGCGAGGGTCGCGATGGCGACGAGCGTGAAACCGGGGCTCTTGAGCAAGGACCGGCAGCCGTGGCGCAGGTCTTGGGCGAATTGGTGCATGGGGTGCAATGTGTCGCCGGCCATGCGGCCGGCAGGGCTATCCCCTGACAACCTGTGACCGAAGGTAAAGGTTACCGAATTACTTCCGTCGGCGAAGCCCGAACTGGTGTCTTGGCGCGGATCGGGTCGGGAAAATCCAGCCTTGCCATTAGTCAAGATTGACTAATCATCGAGAGCTATGAGTCAGATTCCCCCGGAAGCGGCCGTTTCCTCGCCGCGCCAGCATTGGGCCCTCGCCGTCCTCTGCCTGCTGCGGGAACGTCCGATGCACCCCTACGAAATGCGCCGGCTGATGAAGCAGCGGCACAAGGACGAACGGCTCGTGTTGAAAGCGGGGTCGCTGTACAACGCCGTGGCCGGTTTGCTGCAGTCGGGATTGATCGAGGAAGTCGGGACGACCCGACAGGGCGGGCGGCCGCATCGCACGGTCTATCGCATCACGGCGGCCGGTAAGGCGCGCGTCGCCGACTGGATCACCCGGATGCTGGGCGAGGTCCGGCGCGATGTCTCCTCGTTCGCCGTGGCCCTGGACCATCTCGTGCATCTCACGCCGGCCGAGGCGGCGCCGGTCTTGGCGCAGCGACGGGAGGCGCTCGCCGCGGCCATCGCCGGCATGGAGAATCTTCTCGCGACGCACACCCCGCGGGTTGGTCGCATCAACCTGATCGAAATGGAACACGACCTGGTGCTCTGCCGGGCGCAGCACGAATGGCTCGGCCGGATCGTCGCCGAAATGCGCGACGGCAGCCTCACTTGGGATCTGCGCGAGATTCTTGCCTCCGCCCGGCCGGCCCGCTCCCGGTCGCGTCGGCGCACCGCGCGCTGAAGCGTCTTTCCTTATGAACCCTGCTTCCACGCCATCCCCCGCACCGGGCCGCACCCCGGCGCTAGTCCTCGTGTTCCTCGCCCCTTTGCTCGCCGAAGTGCTCCCCGGCGCGACTCGCCTCAGTTCGCTCTTTGTGTTCCCCATCGAGATGTGTGTCTGGGGCGGGGGCGCGCTCCTCATCCGTGAGGCGGCCCGGCGCTGGGACCTCGGCTGGCGCAATGTGCTGTGCCTTGCCCTGGCGCTTTCCGTCGCCGAGGAATGCATCATCCAGCAGACGTCCCTCGCGCCGATGGTAATCCAGATCAAGGGACAGGTCTACGCGCGTGCGTTCGGCGTGAACTACGTCTACCTCCTTTGGGCGCTGGCCTACGAAACGGTCTTTGTCGTTTTTCTGCCCATCCAGCTGGCCGAACTCATTTTTCCCCGCTGGCGTCGGGAGCCATGGCTGGGGCGGGTCGGCCTGGTTCTGACGCCGGCGCTTTTCGCGGTCGGCAGTTTCCTCGCCTGGTTTACCTGGACGCAGATTGCCCGGACCAAGGTGTTTCACCAGCCCGCCTTCAATCCTCCGCTCGTGGCGGTGGCGACCGCGTTGGTCGCCATCATCAGCCTGGTCTTCGCGGCCGTCGGCCCCTGCCGTGCGTGGTTGGCGCGAGGCTCGTCGCCGCGCCCGCCGCCTTCGCCTTGGGTTCTTGGCCTCGCGGGCGGCCTCTGGGCCGTTCCTCTGTACGGCCTCGTGCTGCTGGGTTTTGGTGTCGCCCCGGCATTCCCGCCGGCGCTCGCGGTCGTGGCCGGCGTCGGCCTCGTCATCGCCGCGTTGCTGACGGTGCCGCGTTGGTCGGCCCATCCTGCTTGGGAGCGGCGCCATGCCTTCGGCCTGGTTTTCGGCACCATGCTAGGGGCGATGCTCGTCAGTTTTGTCGGCTTCATCGGCGCCGCGCGCATGGATCTCTACTTCAAGATCATCGTCGATCTCGCCGCGGTCGGCTATCTCTCATATCTCAGCCGCCGTTTACGGTCGGGCGCCGGATCCTGATTCGGACCCATTGCTTCATTGGCCCAGATGCGCACGGAGGAACCGGTCGATGAAGGCAAGATTCTCCGGAGTGGTGAAGGCCGGGCCGCCATGGCCGGAGCCATGCATGATCTTGAACACCACCGGCCGGCCCGCCTGTTCGTAGGCCCACTGGAGTTCGAGCGCCTGGTTGACCGGCATCTGCGGATCCTGGTCGCCATGCTCGAGGAGCAGCGGCGGGTCCCGATCGTCCACATGGAAGAACGGGCTGGCGAGCTTCGCCAGGTCCGGGACCTTGTCGGGTTGTGCGCCGAGGAGGAGCTCGAGTGCCGGTACCCGCACGGAAAGTCCATGGGGAGTCGATTGCGCGAGAATGGTGGTCAGGTCGCTGGCGCCGTAGAGCACGACGGCGGCCTGCACGTCGGACGACACGCCGGAATTGTCGCCGACCGTTCCTTCGAGTTCGCGCAAGCCGTTCGTCACGCCGATCAGCGCGGCGAGGTGCCCGCCAGCGGACGAACCAGCCACGGCAAAGCGGTTGGCCGAATAACCGTACTCGGCCGCATGGGCGCGGAGATAGCGGATGGCCGCTTTGATGTCGTGCGCCTGGGCGGGGAACCGCGCTTCCGTGGAGAGCCGGTAATCGACGCTCGCGACGGCCCAGCCCAAGGCGGTCATGCCCTTCAGATCGCAGCCTTTTCGCGAACCGGCGCGCCAGGCGCCGCCGTGCACCCACACGATCAGTCCGGCCGGCGATGCATCGGGCAGGTAGACGTCGAGTTTCAGCTCGGTGTTACCAACCCGCGCGAATGGAATGTCGGGGATGATTTTTTCGGCGAACAGCGTTGGCGCAATCAACGCGACGAGCAGCAGCGGCGTGGAGCGAAGCAGGCGCATGCGCCAGTGTCGCCGGCGGGGCGGCGTGCGGTCAAACGTGGAAACGCAGTGGGAGGCAATGTTCGCAATCCGAACCTCCGCCTTGAGCCCTGAACTACGCTGGATCCTTCGCTTCGCTCAGGATGACCGTCTCAAGTATCGTTCCCCAATTCGTGTCATTTTGAGCGGAGCGAGGAATCCAGCTGAGCGATGTCCAGAACCGCCGTCGATTGCGGCCGTCCAAGCGGCTCCGGTCGGTCGCAGACCGGCCCTACTTCTTTTCTGCCGGCGGCTCCTGAACCTGCGACTGCGGCACCACCCCGACGACCTGCAGTTCGCCGAGGGTCACCTTGCCCTGGCGGTCGAATTCGCGGATGAGCCGGCCGCTGTCCTGACCGAAATAGCGCGAGGCCTTCGCGAGCATGTACGCGGCGGCCTCATTGAACCGGTTGCCCTGGGCCTGCACGCTCACGCGCGTGATCCACTGCTGCTTCATCTCTCCCTTCTTGGCCGCGGCGAAATCGTAAGCCGCGATAATGATGTAGTAGCGTTCGTTCTCGAGGTCGGAGATGAGATCGTCGTAGTTGGTCCCCAGCCCGGCGAAACGCGCCGGGGTGTCGCCATGGTTGATCTCCTCGACGTAGCCGAGCAGCTTCGCGTTGTGCTCGTCGGCGTTCCGGCGCATGTCCTGGAACATCTTCATTTCATAGAGACTGTTTTGCAGGTCGTTCTCCGCGTCCTGGGCGAGGATTCTTTCCTTGCTGGCGGCGCCATCCGGGCCGCGGGTGAGGGCCTGCCCGCCCTGCGCCTCCGCCTCTTCCAGCGCCTTGAGCGACTTCATGGTATCATTGAAGTGATTGAAGGCCGAGGAGGTCACCGCCATGTTCGCGCTCGCGACGTCGTTGCTCGAGGGGATGGTCTTGCCCCACGAGATCTCCAGCAGAAGCGTCGCCTGGCCGGCATCCTTCGCGAACCAGTAATTCTTCATTCCGAGGAGCTGCGCGGCGAGGCCGGCGACCTGCGGAAACTTGACCGGGTCGATGGACGCATCCTTGCCGATGCCGGGATAGTAGTGGCCCGGCATGAGGGCATAGTATTCGCGTTTGAACGAGCCATCGGCTTCGCGCATCCGATGGTAACCCTCGCTGGTCCGCGAGAACACGGCGGTGATGATCCGGTCGGTCGAAGCGGAGGCGGTCGCGACGCCGAGCGCGAGGAGGAGGAAGATCCGGGGCCGGGTTCTCATTTCATTTTTTCTCGACCGGTTTCTCCACCTGCGACTGGGGCACAACGCCGACGACCTGCAGGTCGCCGAGCGTCACCTTGCCCTCGCGATCGAACTGCCGGATCAGCCGGCCGCTGTCCTGGCCGAAATATTTTGACGCCTTGGCGAGCATGTAGGCGGCGGACTCGTTGAAACGATTGCCCTGCGCCTGGACGCTGACGCGCGTGACCCACTGTCTTTTCATCTGCCCGGCCTTGGCCGCGGCAAAGTCATAGGCCGCGATAATGATGTAGTAGCGCTCGTTTTCGATGTCGGAAATGAGGTCGTCGTAGTTCGAGCCCAGCCCAGCGAAGCGTGCGGCCGAATCGCCCCGGTTGATCTCGTCGACATACCCGAGAAGTCTCGCGTTGTGCTGGTTGGCATCGCGTCGCATGGCCTGAAACAGCACGAGCTCACCGACCGCCTGTTCCTTCTCGTCGTTCTCGTCGAAGCGAGCGGCCCGCTGCGCGGTCATGGCATCCGCGGTGAATCGCCCAGCGGGTGCCTGGCCGCCGAAGGCGTAAGGAGAGATGCGGTTGCTCATGGCCGCGGCGAACGAATCGAGATTGGTCCGGTAGATGCCATCGTTGAGCGGGACCGTCTTACCCCAGGATATTTCCAGCAGGAGCGTCGCCTGGCTGGCGTCCTTCGCGAACCAGTAGTTCTTCGTGGCGAGCAGTTGCGCGGCGAGTCCGGCGACCTGCGGGAACTTCACCGGGTCGATCGACCCATCCTTGCCGACGCCCGGATAGTAATGGCCTGGCATGAGCGCGTAATACTCGCGCTTGAACGAGCCGTCGGCCTCGCGGGTGCGGTGGTAGCCGTTGCTGACGCGGGAAAAGACCGCGGTGACGATGCGATCGTTTGAGGCGGAGGCCGTAGCGACCGCCGACAGCAGGGCCAGGATGGCAAGTGGGCCGGGGGTATTCATAGCGGTCATTTCTTCTCGATTGGTTTCTCGACCTGCGACTGGGGCACCACGCCAACGACCTGGAGGTCGCCGAGCGTTACCTTGCCTTCGCGATCAAACTCGCGGATCAGCCGGCCGCTGTCCTGGCCGAAATAGCGCGAAGCTTTCGCGAGCATGTACGCGGCGGACTCGTTGAATCTGTTGCCCTGGGCCTGCACGCTCACGCGCGTGACCCATTGCTGCTTCATCTCGCCCTTCTTGGCGGCGGCGAAGTCATAGGCGGCAATGATGATGTAGTAGCGCTCGTTCTCGATATCTTCGATCAGGTCTTCCAAGGCAGTGCCGGCGCCGCCGAACTGCGTGGGGTTCTCGCGTCGGTTGATCTCCTCGGTATAGCCCAGGAGGTTCGCATTGTGCTCGTCCGCTTTGCGGCGCAGGTCATTGAACATGTTCGTTTGGGTAAGGGCCAAGTCTCCCGCGTCCTCGGCAGCCTGCCGGAGCTGCGCCTGAGCCGACAGCGCCCCACCGGCTTTTCGATCCAACGGCGCGGGAATGGAGTTGAGCCGGCCGGCGGGAGTCTGGCTGGGACCTCCACCTTCGGGGCCGACGTTGTAGGGGGTCGACCCACTTCGGATGGCGGTGAGCTGATTCATAACGTCGACATAGGCGGTGGTGTTCCCACGGTAAACGCCGTCGTTCAGCGGGATCGTCTTGCCCCACGAGATCTCCAGCAGCAGTGTCGCCTGGCTGGCATCCTTCGCGAACCAATAGTTCTTCGTGGCGAGGAGCTGTGCGGCGAGGCTGGCGACTTGGGGAAACTTGACCGGGTCGATCGAGCCGTCCTTGCCGACACCGGGATAATAGTGGCCCGGGGTCAGCGCGTAGTACTCGCGCTTGTACGAGCCGTCGGCCTCGCGCTCACGGTGATAGCCATTGGCGGCGCGTGAGAACACGGCGGTAATGATGCGATCGTTCGCGGCCGAAGCGACGACGGCGGTGCACAGCAGGCCCAGCGTGATTTTGAAAACGGGGTTCATCGCGAAGATATACGGAAATTCGACCGCCGGTGGATGCGCGGCGCAAGCAGAACTAACACGTCCTGCCCGGGCGATTTGCCTGCAACTATGACGCGGGCGACAGTGTGCTAAGCAGCACGCATGAATCAACCTGCCTTGCCCGCCGCGCCGGCCCCGCGCGCCCGTGTTCCGTTTTCCCCGTCGCGGGCCCTTATCCCAGGGCTGCTCCTGGCCGGGATAGCGGGGCTCCTAACCGCCCCGGGCCTGCGAGCCGAACCGGACAGTGCGGTCTCCGACAAATTCATGCCGTACGTCCAACTGGCGCCGTTCGTGGTGAACGGACAGCAGCTGGCGATCTCGATCCACGCGCGCACGGGTGGCGACCGGCGCTATGCCCGGGATTTTGCGGAGGAGGTCGTGAAGGTCGTCTATGAGGCGGTGACCCCGTCGACGGGCAAGGGGCTCGTGATCATCGGCCGGAAGGGCGAGCCGCATCCGATCTTCGTTTTCCGCCAGTTTCTCGCCCTGGCCCGGGCCGGGCGCCTGGACCCGACGGTGGCGGCGCGTGCACCGGAACTCGTCGCAACCCTGGACCGCTGGCGCGAGGTGGTGAACGACGAGGAAGGGCAAAGCGGAAAGGATGACCTTGAGTTCGAGAAGATCGTCACCGCGCTGCCGTTGCCGCTCGCGGGCATTGGCGCCAAGCTCTACCAGGTCGCATGGGCCGAGGGCTTCGACCCGGGGAAACTCGAAGCGAAATTGTGCGCGCTGCGGGCCGCCGACCTCGAGGACCGTTTGTTCACTCATTTCGACTGGGTGTTCTACCTGCCGCCAAAGAATGCGTTTGACCACGTTCTCGACGAACTGGTCGCGGAAGCGGTCAAGGAAGACGGCGCGGGCTTCTTTGCGCGGATGGCGATCAAAGGCGTGCTGATGGTGGTGAAGCCGCGGATCCGGCGCGCCATCGAGGCGGTGCGCCAGGGACTGTTGCTCATGACCGTGGTGCAGGCGCGAACCGACTACGACAGGGACCAGGTGGGCGCGTTGACCGCCGCCTACGTGGAGGCGTTGGTGCCGGATGATGATGACCACCGGCCGGTGCCGACCGCGGGATCGGATCACGACCGCGCCGTCGCCGCGGTGCGGGACGCCGTGGCCGCGATCAAGCGCGGCAAAACGGTCCCGGCGGCCGAACCCTGAGTTTCGTCTCGAAAGCATCGGGCCGCTGCGCACGCTGCCGGCATGAAGGCTTACTACTGCAAGCTGCACCCGCCGCGGGCGGACTTCGCCCGGACAATGACTCCCGCCGAGCTCCAAGTCATGCAAGCCCACGCGGCCTACCTGCGCGAGTTTGCGGCCAAGCGCTGGGCGGTGGCCTTCGGGCCGGTGGCCGACCCGGCGGGCGCATTCGGCGTTGGCATTTGGGAAGTGCCGGACGACGCCGATGTCGCGGCACTTTGCGCGGCCGACCCGGCGATCAGGTCGGGACTCGGGTTTCGCTACGAAGTCCACCCGATGCCATCATTGGTGACGCGCGCCTGAGGCGAGCAGGCAGGCGAGCCGGCCCATCGCTTGGCAGCAAGATGGGGCCGAAGGTGGAGCCCGCACTCCGTGCGGACTGAGTCCGTCTTGTAGGGTCGTTGCTTGCGACGACCTGGACCCCGAAACCTGAACCGCGTACGAGGGCGGGCCAAGGCCCGACCCTACAGTCCGGACGAGCTCAACCTGCACGGGAGTGCAGGTTTCACCATCAACTGCATGATTCCACCCGAGGAGGCGACGGGGGATTACAGCCCCGCCTTCTTCGCGGCGGCGATGACAGCGTCGTAGGCGGGCTTGCGCTGGAGATTGTCGTCGAAGAGCAGCGGCTGGCTGCGGCGGCGCCACGATTCCGAGTCGCGCAGGCCCCAGAAGGTCACGCGCGTGATGTCCGCCTTGTGCTTCGCGAAGACTTCGAAGATTTCGCCATAGCGCTGGGCGAGTTCCCGCTGCTGTTCCGGCGTGAGCGGCTTCGGCGGCGGCCCGATGAAGGCCTGCCGCGTCAATTCGGCGTACGGCGCGCGCTGGCTTTCCGTCAGGATCTTGTCGATGGCGGCGGTGGTCTTTTCGCGGATCTCGCCGATGCGCTGGTATTCGGTGGCCGTGATGGCGGCGCGGATGTCCTTGCTCGCCTCATCGATGACCGGCGTGAGCGCCGCAACCTGAGCGTCGGTGAGCGACAGCTTGGCCTTGGCCTCGTCCATCGGCGGGAAGAACCGCGGCCGCCAGGTGTTGCCGCCGGGGTTGGCGTCGACGGCGCCGGACACGCGGCGGTCGTGGATGGCTTCGACGTCGAGTTCGGTGATCATCACCTTGAGGCCGAGCCCGGCGAAGATGCCGATGGTTTCGTCGATCTTGGCGACAGTAGGTGTGGTAAGATTGTAGTGTCCTTGCAGGCCGATGCCGTCGATCCGGGCGCCGTGGTCGCGGAGGTACTTGACCAGTTCGACCGCCTTGGCGCGCTTGGCGTCGTCGGCATCGAGATTGTAGTCATTATAGTAGAGCTCGGCATTCGGGTCCGCCTCGTGCGCCCACTTGAACGCGAGCACGAGATACTCCGGTCCGAGGACTTTGTAGAAAACGGAGTTTCGGTACTCGCCGGTCTTATCGGCGATCGCTTCGTTCACGACGTCCCAGCCGCGCACCTTGCCCTTGAAGTGCCCGGCCACGGTTTGGATGTGGTTCTGCAGGCGCTCCAGGAGGACTTCCCGCGTGAGTGTCTCCTGGCCCGGCTCGGGCTTCGACACCCACGAGGGCAGCTGCGCATGCCAGCAAAGATTGTGGCCGATGACCACCAAGTCATGGCGATTGCAGAAGTCGATGAACCGGTCCGCCGCGGCAAAATGAAATTCATCCGGCTTCGGTTCGAGCAGCTCCCATTTCATGTCGTTCTCGGCCGTCGCGCAGTTGAACTCGCGCGTGATCAGCTCGGTCGTGCGCGGGTCGGTGTCCGCGAACTGCCGCGGATTCAGGGCCACGCCGACGAGAAACGCGTTCTTAAACGTGTCCTTGAGCGTGGCGCTTGCCGGGGCCGGCGGGGCATACGGCTCGACCGGCGCGGCGGATTCGGCCGCGGACACGAACGAGGCACTGAGGGCGAACGCGAGCACGGCGGCAAAGTGTAGCTGACGGTGCGGGGATTTCATGGGCAGCGCAGACAGTCACGGAAACGCGAAGTCCGGCAAGCGCCAGGCCAATCAAATATTGGACCAAAGCCGGCAGGCCGTGCGGCGGCGCGGGAGCGGAGGGGCGAGAAACGCCGGACTGGGTGCCATGTCTCCGGGCGGGCCGGACGCCGGGGCCGCGCGAGCCCCGGCGCCGGGAACAGCGACTACTTGGTTGGCGTAACCTCGACGACCTGCGTCGGCAGCAGCCCGTGGGCTTCCCGATGGGTTTCGGTGACCGCCGCGGCATCGGGCGCCTCCGACAGGCAGACCACGGTGCCATTGGCCTCATCGACCCAGTAATTGAGGAAATTCACGCCATGTTTCCCCTGGGTGGCGAGGTCCTTGCGGTGGGCCTCGGCGACCGCCTGAGCCGAGACATTGCCCGCGCCGAGCTGGTGGATGTCGATGAACAGTTTTTTCCCGCCGAGCGGCGCGGCGGTCGCTCCGCCGCTCACAGCCAGGATCCGGCTGGGCATCAGTCCGTGGGCTTCGCGGTGCGTGTCGGCCACGCTGTGGGCATCGGGCGCCTCGGAAAGGCAGTAGACGGTGCCGTTGGCCTCATCGACCCAGTAATCGATGAAGTTGACGCCGTGTTTGCCTTGCACGGCCAGGTCCTTGCGGTGCGCTTCGGCGACGGCGGCCGCATTGACTTTGCCCGGGCCGAATTCATGCACGTCGAGGTACGTGGATTTTTCGGCCGCGGTGGTCGCGACATGGCACCCGGCGAGCAGGGCGGCGCTGAGGATCGAGAGGGGAAGGGAAGATGATTTTGTCATGTAGGTTGGGAAGTTTGCTGCGGAAGGTTCAGGCGAAGCTCGGGTCCGGCCGCACAATGACGGCGTCGGCGACCTCGGTGATGTGCTCGGCGGGCATGCCGACACGGCGCGCGTGTTCGCGGACGGCGTCCGGACCCGTGGCCTGATACACGCAGACGGTGCCGAAGCGGCCGCCGGCGTGACGCGTGACGTAGGAGCGGATCCAACGGACCCGATCGGGCATTTCTTCATTGCCGACACGGCTGGAGACCTCGGCGGCAGACGAGAGCTCCGCGGCGGAGGCCCAGGCCGCGGGCCGGGAGATGACGTAGGTTTTCATGTTCTATGTTCGTTGTTTTTCTTTGGGTTGGCGCGCCGGACCGAAAGCGGCCGGCACCGGACGACGCTACCGGAAGGGCGCGCGAAAGTCCTTTTCCCCGCCTTATCGTTTCCTTATTCGTGCGGGCTCAACTTTCGTCCACGTCCATGGTCTTCCGCTTCGGTCGATTTGAACTTGATGAAAACAGGCGGGAACTCCGGCTGGACGGCCGCGTGCGTGAGATGCAGCCGCGCGTTTTCGACCTGCTGGTTTACCTTGTGCGGAACCAGGATCGCGTGGTGCCCAAGGAGGAGCTGCTGGCGGCCATCTGGCCGAACGTCATCGTCACGGACTCATCGATCATGCGCATCGTGAGCCTGATCCGGTCGTGCCTGCTCGCCGGCGGCGAGCGCGACGCGATCCGGACCTTCTCGAGGCAGGGCTATCGGTTTGTGGCGGAACTCGAGGCGGCGCCGGCGCCGTCCGCCGGCGACCGCTGTCTCGACCGGGCGCGCGAGGCCTGTGCGCGGGGCGACTGGCCCGGGGCGATCGAGGAGTTTCGCAAGGTGGTCGCGGAAACCCGGCTCCAAGCGCCGGACTTTGAGCAATGGGCCCGCGCCGCGCTCTACATCGGCCAGCCGAACGAGGCGATTTATCCGCTGGAGCGGGCGGTGGCCGCCCACATCCAGAATGCCGACCGTCTCGGCGCCGCGCGCGCCGCCTTGACCCTGGCCAACGTGAACCTCGAGGGCCGGGCGCTGCCGATCGCGAAGGGCTGGCATCGGCGGGCCGGCGTGTTTCTGGCGGAAGAAACCCGTGAGGCGCCGGAGCATGGCCTGCACCTCTGGCTGGCCGCGCGCATCGCCCTGTTCGAGCGCGATCTGCCCCGGACTTTGGAACTCGCCAAGCAGGCGGAAGCCTTGGCCCGTCGGGTTCACGACCCGGACGTCGAAGTATTGGGACTCGTCTACCGCGGGCACATCGAACTGGCGACGGGTGACATTCGACGCGGCCTCGTACACCTGGATGAAGCCGGGGCGGCCACGCTGGCCGGAACGGTCAGCCCGTGGGTCTCGGGCATCGTGTTCTGCAGCGTGATCTGGGCGTACCTCGACCGGGGCGACCTCAATCGCGCCGGGCAGTGGACCGAGCAGTTCACCCGCTGGGTGAAACAGAACGCCGCTTTTGGCGCACCCGGCCTTTGCCGCCTGCACCGCGGCGAGGTCATGTGTCTGCTCGGCGACCTGCAGAAGGCCGAATCGGAAATTGAACAGGCGCGGGAGCTGCTGGCCGAAAGCGCCCGGTATGCCGAGGGTGACGCCTGGCGCGTGCTCGGTGAGATCCGCCTGCTGCGTGGCGATGTGACTGGCGCGGAATCCGCCTTCCGCCAGGCTCACGAGCTGGGCTGGCATCCGCTGCCGGGATGGGCGCTGCTTCAGGCTGAACGAGGGCGGTTTGCGGCGGCCATTCGGACTTTGCAGCGAGGATTGGCGGAACCCAGCTGGGCCGATGGGCGGAGGCGCGGCATCCTGCTGGCGCACCTGGCCAGGTTCGCCGCACGTGCCGGCCACCTCCCGCTGGCCCGGCGCAGCCTGGCTGAACTCGAGCAGTCGCGCGACCTGCGGGCGACGGCCGGTTGCGAGGCAGCCTGGCAGCAAGCTACGGCGGAAACGGCCTTGGCGGAAAACCAACCCGAGCGCGCGATCGAAGCCTTGCGCAAGGCGCTGGCGGTTTGGTTGGAGGCCGGATCGCGGATCAACGTGGCGCATGTGCGGCTCCGGTTGGCGGAAATTCTCCTGGCTTGTGGAGATCACGACGAAGCCGATCTGGAGATCACTTCGGCAGAGAAGGCCTTCGCCCGCATGGGCGCGGACCCGATGGTCGGGCGCTGCCGGGCCGCGCGCCGGAAAGCGCGAGCCGGCGCCCGGCGCGCCGGAGCGTAAGGTCGAAATTCGATCCGAGCCGGACTTTGCATCCCGCCCTCCCCGCATCCGGCCTGACGGATCTGCTAAAGATTTTTCAAAAACGTCCGCCGCACCGTTTGTGACATCGAATTTATTGAGTGCGGGGAACAAAGCCGGCGATAATGCCAAACGATGAGCGAACCGGAGCCAATCGCACCTGCGCCGGGCTGGGCCGAAGAGCCTGCGTTGCGGGAGCTTTGGCAGGCCGCGGTCGGCAAGGTTTTCAAGCTCACGAGCAAGCCTCACGGGGTGCGCAACGTAACCTACACGTACGTCAAAGCGGTCCGCGACAACGGCGTCGCCGGCGCCTTCGACATCGACGTGTCGTGCATCGAGGTCGTGGCGCGGGTGCTCGAGGGCAAGCGCATGTACAGCAACATCTGCAAGGAAGGCGTCCTGCACCAGACCGCGGACAGCCTGCTCCTGCCGGCTGGATTCGGCGTGGAGTGCCCGAGGGCGGAATTCGATAAAGTGACGGAAGCAATCGTCGCTTACACGAACACCTACCTGGATTGGGCAATGGAGGATCAGCCCGAGCAGCAGACCGAAATCGGCGTGCCCCTCGACCTGCCGCATCTCGAATTGACCGAGATGGAGGCGAGCCTGGTGCGCCATTCGCCGTTCCTGGTGAAAGGCCGCTACATTCTCTCGCCGAATTCCATCGCCGCGGCCCGCGTGTCGCTGCGCCAGGAAATGCAGCGGGCCTGGCGCAATATCAACCTGCCGGACGCGGTGGATGCAGCCTATGTGGAAAGAAAGAACGAAGCCGCCGCCTCGCTGAATGCGAAACTCGGCGCGGCCCAGCGCGAGGCAACCTCGCGGAAAGGCGGAAGCGGGAATGCCCTGCAACTCGACAGCCTGTGCCTGGCGCTGCTCGGGCAGCCGTCGGCCACTTCGATCAGCTGGGTGACGGCCAATCCCAGCGAGGACGGGCCCGTCTGCTGCATCGGGCTCGCTTGCACGCCGCTTGAGTTCGTGCGTTGGGCGCACACGTCCGGCAAGCTGGTGTCGGTCGAACTTGCTTCGCGCAAACGCCTGATGGACTTCTTCGGCGGCTGGAACCAGGCGTACACCGGGCCCGACGCCGACGGCGTTTACCCGCTGCTCAAGCCGGCGACCGGCTGAGCGGTGTCATTGCATCGGAGTCGTCCGGACGGCAGGTAGGGCTGGACCTTGGTCCAACCGAGAATGTCATCATCACGACTGCGGCCGGCCGGCCGGAAGTGCCGGACCTTGGTCCAGCTGCGAACACAGCGATTCCAAAACCCGTGGGCTGCACCAAGGTGCAGCCCTACAATTACGCGTGGAGGCGGGGCCATCAGCCCCGCAGGTTGTCGTCGACGAACGCGATGTTCCACGATTGCGCTCCCGGCTGCACCAAGGTGCAGCCCTACGGGCGGAAGGGGCTCAGGCGGCCGATTCCACGGGGAGGTTGGCGCCCTGCCAGCCCTTGATCCCGGCCGACATGACCATGGCGTTGCGATAGCCGAGCTTCTTGGCGCGGCTTGCTGCCTTGGGTCCCTTGCTGCACATGAGATTGGAGCAGTAGAACACCACCGTGTCGGACTTGTCCGCTGGCAGGTCCTTCGCCTTGAAGTTCTCCGGGTCGAGGTTTTTCGCTCCGGGAACATGCGTCTCGCGCCAGCGCTCCGGGGCGTTGACGTCGACGATCGTGATGGGCTCGGCCTGCATTAACTGGTTCAGGTCGGCCGGGGAGATGGACCGAAGTCCCATGAAGAACGCATACATGTCGGATCCTTGGTTGAGGTTCCGAGGTAAACAACCCGGGACGGGGTCGCCGGGTTACAACTAATTTTCGCCCGTACCCGCGGCACCTCGATTTCCACCGGCGATCCGCCGCCGGGTAGAATGGTGCGGCGGGACCGATGCCCACGCCAACGCGCAGAGGCGCCGGGCTGGCTTGGACGCCGGCCGTCGACGCCGAACCCGTCGGACGAGGATTTGACGACGCCGGCCGGGTCGGGTGTGTTGGTTCCGCCTCCCCGGTTATTACCCATGTCCTGTACCCTGCGATCGTTTGTCTCGTCCCATTTGATTCGCAACGCCGGCATAGGGTGGCGAAGGATCGCCCTCGGCGCCACCCTGGCAGTCGCCGCCGCCGGAAGCGAGTCCCCCGGTCCGGCGAACCAACCGGTCAATTACGAGGCGTTCGGCGCCGCCGGCGACGGCGTGACCGACGACCTGCCGGCCATTGTCCGCGCGCATGCGTTTGCCAACGCCCACGGTTTGCCGGTGAAGACGAAGCCCGGCGCCACGTACCACCTCGGCCGCCGCGCGCTCACGGCCATCATCGCCACCGACACCGACTGGGGTACCTCGCGCTTCATCATCGACGACACTGACGTCGAGAACCACCGCGCCTCGCTCTTCTCCGTGCAGTCGCTGCTGGCGCCCGTGCAGCTGACGATTCCCCGGCTGACGCGGGACCAGCGGCACCTCGACGTGCATCCGCCGCGCGATTGCTGGGTGCGGGTGGAGAACAGCCGCCGCAAGCGCTACATCCGCGAGGGCCTCAACCAGAACAACGGCTCGGCGCAGCGCGACTGCTTCATCCTCCGGCGCGACGGCTCCATCGAGGGCGACATCGACTGGGACTACGACGAAGTCACCCAGGTCGAGGCCCGGCCGATCGATGAGCGCCCCCTGGTGCTCCGGGGCGGAATCTTCACGACGACGGCCAACCGGATGAAGCAGGCGCAGGGCTACAACTACTGGTCGCGCAACATCGCCATCACCCGTTCGAACACCACCGTCACGGGCCTGGTCCACCACGTGGTGGGCGAGGGCGAATTCGGCCATCCCTACAACGGCTTCCTCTCGGCGCACGGCTGCGCCAACGTCACGTTTCGCGACTGCTTCGTCACCGGCCACAAGACCTACTCGACGATCGGCGCCGCCGGCAAACCGGTCAGCATGGGCAGCTACGACCTGATCGCCAACGAGGTGGTCAACTTCACGATGACCGGCGTCCGCATGGACAGTATCGGCGACACGACGCGCTGGGGTGTGATCGGCACCAACTTCTGCAAGAACATCCTGCTGGAGCACTGCACGCTGTCGCGCATGGACACGCACCAGGGCGTGTCGGGCACCTACACGCTCCGGGACTGCACCATTGGCTACGTCGGCTTGAACGCCATCGGTCGCGGCTTGCTGAGCGTTGAGGATTCCACCTTCACCAGCCGGGCACTCATCTCGCTACGCGCCGACTACGGCAGCACCTGGGAGGGCACGGTTGTGATTCGCAATTGCCGGTGGGTCCCCCTGGGTGGAACCAAAAGCGCGCCCCACCTCCTCAACGCCAGCAACAGCGGGCGGCACGATTTCGGTTATCCCTGCTTTATGCCGCGGGAGATCGTCATCGACGGCCTGGTCATCGACGACCACCAGCACCCGCAGGACGACCAAGGGCCTTACCTCTTCAACGACCCCGACGGCCCGGCGCCCGCGACGGCGACGCGGCCCTTTCCGTACCACCTGACCGAGCAAGTCACGATCCGCCACCTCACCACGACCAGCGGCCGGAAGATCCGCATTTCGCCCGACGCCGCGTTCGCCGCCCGGGTGAAAGTGATGGAGCAGGACTGAGCGAGCCAGAGCTCGCTTCCCGTGCTCCGTCGCTCCGGCGACGCCGGTCAATAATCCAGATACGTCGCCAGCCATTTTTCGGAGAGGGAGGCGGGCTGGCCTTTGCGAGCGGAATAATCCTCGACCTGGTCCTTCGCGAGCTTGCCGACGGCAAAGTATTTCGAGTCGGGATGGTTGAAGTAGTGGCCGCTGACGCTGCTGGGCGGGTGCATGGCGTTGCTCTCGGTCAGCGTGATGCCCGCCGCCTCGGCCGCATGGAGCAAATCGAACAGCGGGGGTTTCTCGGTGTGATCCGGGCAGGCGGGGTAACCGGGCGCGGGACGAATGCCGCGGTATTTTTCGCGGATGATGTCCTTCATCGCCAGATTCTCGGTTTTCCCGTAGCCGCAGAAGTCGCGGGCCTTTTTGTGCATCAGCTCGGCGAGGGCCTCGGCGAGCCGGTCGCCGAGGGCCTTGGCCATGATGGCGCCGTAGTCGTCGTGCTTCGCCTCGAATTCCCGGGCGAAAGCCTCAACGCCGTGTCCCGCCGTGACTGCGAAGCCGCCGAGGTAATCGATCCGACCGGAATCCTTCGGCGCGACGAAATCGGCTAGGCAGTGGTTGAACTGGCCCGCCGGCTTTTCGTTCTGCTGGCGGAGAAAGTGGAAGGTCTTCAGCACCCGTGAGCGCGACTCGTCGGCATAGACCTCGACACTGTCGCCGACCGAGTTTGCCGGCCAGAATCCGATCACGGCCCGCGCGGTGTAGCGCTTCTCCGCGATGATTTGCGCGAGCATCTTCTGCGCGTCGGCGTAAAGCTTGGAGGCCTCCTCACCCACGACGGCATCGGTGAGGATGTCGGGGAAACGGCCGTGAAGTTCCCAAGCGCTGAAGAACGGGCCCCAGTCGACGAACTCAGCGACTTCGCTGAGTTCAAGGCGGGAGGTAGGAGGTGTGAGGTTTGAGGCGGAGGAATACACCTTGGTACCGAGAAATTCCGGCTTCGGGATATCGACCGTCGACCAGTCGGTGGGCTGGGCGCGCCGGCGCGCCTCGGCGAGCGGCAACAGCCGGCGGGCGCCCTGGCGACCGGCGAAGTCGGCCCGCTGCTTATCCTGTCGGGCGCGGGTCTCGGCGACGAAGCCGGGCTTGGCTTCCGGATTGAGGAGGGACGAGACGACGCCGATGACGCGCGAAGCATCAAGCACGTGGACGACCGGGTTTGAATACGCCGGTGCAATCTTCACGGCGGTGTGCGCCGCCGAGGTGGTGGCGCCGCCGATCAGGAGCGGAAACTTCACCCCGTTGCGCTCCATTTCCTTCGCCACGTGGACCATTTCATCGAGCGACGGCGTGATGAGGCCGGAGAGGCCGATGACATCCGCGCCCTTTTCCGCCGCGGTGGTGAGAATCTTCTCGCACGGCACCATGACCCCCAGATCGATCACCTCGTAGTTATTACAGGCGAGGACAACGCCGACGATGTTCTTGCCGATGTCGTGCACGTCGCCTTTGACGGTCGCCATCACAATCCGCCCTGCGGATCTTGAAGCTGAGGGCTGAGAGCTGAGGGCTGAGAGCTTTTCTTCCTCCATGAACGGCTGCAGGTAGGCGACGGCTTTCTTCATGACGCGCGCGCTCTTGACCACCTGCGGCAGGAACATCTTCCCGGCGCCGAAAAGATCGCCGACCACGCGCATGCCATCCATCAGCGGACCCTCGATGACCAGGAGCGGCTTGCCGAGTTTCCGGCGGGCTTCCTCGGTATCCCCATCGATGAAGGCATCGATGCCTTTCACGAGCGCATGGCTCAGCCGTGCCTCGACGGAAAGGCTTCGCCAGGCGTCTTGGGCCTGGGTTCCGGAGTCCTGGGCCTGGGTTTTGCCGCCGGTCGCCTTGAGTTGCTCCGCATGGTTGATCAGCCGTTCCGTCGCGTCCGGGCGGCGATTGAGCAGGACGTCGTCCACGAGTTCGCGCAGGACCGGATCGATTTCATCGTACACGCCGAGCATGCCGGCGTTGACGATCGCCATGTCGAGCCCGGCCGCGATGGCATGGTACAGGAAGGCGGTGTGCATCGCCTCGCGCACGGGGTTGTTGCCGCGGAATGAGAACGAGACATTAGACACGCCGCCGCTGACCTTTGCGCCCGGCAGGGTGGCCTTGATGACCCGGGTAGCCTCGAAGAAATCGCAGGCGTAATTGTTGTGCTCCTCGATGCCGGTGGCGACGGTCAGGATGTTGGGATCAAAAACGATGTCCTCGGCCGGGAACTGCAGTTTTTCCGTGAGGAGCCGGTAGGCGCGGGTGCAGATCCGCACCTTTTCGTCGCACGTGGCGGCCTGGCCGTTCTCATCGAAAGCCATCACGACCGCCGCGGCGCCGTAGCGGAGCAGCAGTTTTGCGCGGCGGAGAAACTCCTCCTCGCCGTCCTTCAGCGAAATCGAATTCACAATGCCCTTGCCCTGCAGGCAGCGCAGGCCCGCCTCGAGCACGCTCCATTTCGAGGAGTCGAGCATGATGGGCACGCGGCAGATCTCGGGCTCGGCGGCGATGAGGTTGAGGAACTTCACCATCGTGGCCTCGCCATCGATGAGCGCTTCGTCGACGTTGATATCGAGCAGATTGGCGCCGGACTCCACCTGCTGGCGCGCGATGGCGAGGCACGCCGGCCAGTCGCCGGCCTTCAGGGCTTTCGCAAACTTGGGCGAACCGGTGATGTTGGTCCGTTCGCCGATAACGATGAACTGCGAGGCGTTGTTGCGCATGGCGACGTTCCCCGCGTTCACGCGATGGCCAGCGGTTCGAGTCCGCTCAGTTGGAGTCGATGGCTCGTGTCCGCGGGCGGCACATGGGGTTTGGCCGTGGCGACGGCCCGGGCGATCGCGGCGATGTGCGCCGGCGTGGAGCCGCAGCAGCCGCCGACAAAATTCAGCCAGCCGTTGGCCGCGAACTCACCGAGGACCTGCGCCATGGCGGCGGGGGTCTCATCGTAGCCGCCGAATGCGTTCGGCAGGCCGGCATTAGGGTAGCAGGAGACATAGGTTTCAGCCAGGCCGGCGAGTTCCTCGATATAAGGCCGCATCTGCGCCCCGCCCAGCGCGCAGTTGATGCCCACGCTCAGCGGATGGGCATGGCGGATGGAGTTGTAGAAGGCGGCCACCGTTTGCCCCGAAAGTGTGCGGCCCGATGCGTCCGTGATCGTGACGGAGATCATGACGGGCAGGCGGGTGCCGATTTCATCGAACAGTTGGTTCACGGCAAAGGCCGCCGCCTTGGCATTTAGCGTGTCAAAGATCGTCTCGATCAACAGGACGTCGACCCCGCCCGCGATGAGCGCGCGGGCCTGTTCGGCGTAAGCGGCGACGACCTGGTCCCAGGTAACCGCGCGAAAATCGGGCCGGTTGACGTCGGGCGAGAGGGAGAGCGTGCGGTTGGTCGGCCCGAGCGCACCGGCGACGAAGCACCGGCGGCCGAACTTCGCCTCCGCCTTGAGTGCCGCGGATACAGCTATGCGGGCGGCGGCCGTGTTCATTTCGGCCACGAACGGTTCCAGCTTGTAGTCTGCCTGAGCGATCGAGGTGCCGCTGAAGGTGTTGGTCTCGACCACGTCTGCTCCCGCCTCAAAATATTGAAGGTGGATCGCCTCGATGATATCCGGGCGGGTGAGCGACAGCAGGTCGTTGTTGCCGCGCAAGTCGTGGGGATGGGCTGCGAAACGCTCGCCACGGAATTGCTTCTCGGCCAGCCCATGTTGCTGAATCATGGTCCCCATGGCGCCGTCGAGGATGACAATGCGCTGGGAGAGGAGGTGGCGAAGCTCGGCGCCGGCATGGATTTGGCGGTTGGTGAGTTCCATCGTGGTATCGATACATCAAGATTCGATGATATGATAAATGCAAGCCGCCAGTCGTTTATGGTGACGATTGCCTCCGGTTATGACGTAACCGCTGACAGAAATGGGGCTTGCGAATGAGCTGGGATGGGAGGAATTGTCGCCGGCCTGAGGTTCTTTGCTAACTCCAAAGCATAGGGAAGGCCGTGAAAATCGGCCACAGTTGCGCTGCGGTAACGCATCACGAACCCCCATCCCGATCAGGAACGGGAGCAAAGCCAGTCGGACAGCCGGCGAAGGCGAGGGGAGAGGTGCGCGCAAAGCACGCGAAGTGGGAAGTAACAAGGGGGCAAGTAACAGGAAGGGGACCTCCCTCCTGTCACTTGGAAACTTGATGCTTCGTACTTGGCGCGCGGAGCGTGCGGATATGCGAAGTCCGAACATCTACCTTTGGAGACTCACCGCGCCGGCGCGTAGTGCGCGCGTTGGCGAGAAACCTTCAACGCACATTGAAGGGTGGGAGTGGATTGCCGGCGTTTTTGTGGGAGCGGGTCCATTCCGCGACCTGTCGGGGCGTGAAGCCCCTCCCACGGGATCGACCCGATCTGCTCTTGCCGCAGCAACTGCAGATCATGCAACACCACATCGTGGCGTCCTGGCGACGCCTCCTCCTCGCCGGCTTCCTGCCGGCTCTCCCGGCGCTCGCGCAAACCGGCGCCGAAAACCTCGTCCCGATCGTCGTCACCGCGACCCGCACGCCGATTTCCGTCACGACCTCCGGCACGGTCGTCGATGCCCTCTCCGCCGACGAACTGAAGCGTATGCAGGTCGATTCGCTGCTCGGCGCACTCCACGGCGTACCGGGGGCGCCGGCCTTGAGCAGCGGCGCCAGCGGCGCCCTCACTTCGCTCTTCCTCCGCGGCAGCAACTCAAACCAGACGCTTTTCCTCGTCGACGGGTTGCGTTTCAACGATCCGAACACCGACTACGCCTTTGCGCTGGGCGGCACGTGCCTGGGAGCCTGCGACAGTCTCGAAGTGGCGCACGGACCGCAAAGCACGCTCTACGGCGGCGAAGCTGTCGGCGGTGTCGTATCGCTGCGCGGCAATCGCGGTACCGGTGCGCCGCATGGTTCCGTGGCGGCCGAGGCCGGCTCGTTCGGCACCGTGCAGGGCGCGTTCAGCGCGCAGGCGGGCAACACCCAACAAGCGTGGACCTTCTCCGCCGCGGGCGGCCACTCGGACAACGAGCGTCCGAATAACGCGTTCGACAGCGCGACCTATGCGCTGCGTTACGACCGGAAGCTCAACGATGCCGCGGCGGTCGGCGTCACCTGGCGCGGGTTCCTGGCAAAATACGGCGATCCCGGAGATCGCTACACCAATGATCCCGACAACGAGGATCGCGAAACCAACCAGCTCGCCACGGTGTTTGCCGACCTCAGTCTCGCCCCCGACCTGACCAGCCATGTCGTGCTCGGCGGCCAGGACCGCCGGTTTGTCTCGGACAACCCGGGACCATTCGGCCGCCAGGTGACGCTCGTGAAGAACCGGCGCGCGGTTCTGGATTGGCAAAGCACGTACACACCCAACCCGCGGCACCGCGTTACCGGAGGATTCACGGCCGAGATGAACACGACGCGCAACACCGGTTTTGGCGACATCAACAACCGGCAGGAACTCCTGGCCTTTTTCGCCCAGGACGAATGGACGCCCGTTGACCGACTGTACGTGACAGCGGGATTGCGCAACGACGACTTCGACACATTTGGGCGCGCCACGACAGGCCGTGCGACAGTCGCCTGGCTTACTCCCGCTTCGCGCCTCAAGCTGCGCGCGAGCTACGGCACCGGATTCCGCGCACCTGGCTTTCTCGACCTCTACGGGCAAAGCGCCTTCTACGTCGGCAATCCCAACCTCCAGGCCGAGCGTGCGCGCGGGTGGGACGGCGGCATCGACTACTATCTTTCCGCCGACCGAGGCACGCTCAGCGCCACGTGGTTCCGGACCGATCTCGATCACCTCATCACCTTCGATTTCAGCGCGTTTCCCAGCACCGTGCGCAACGTCGAAGCGGCGCGGACGCAGGGAGTCGAACTGGCGGCCAAGCTCGACCTGCCCGGCGCAACCAAGGTGCGGCTGGCGTACACCTATCTCGACGCTAAAAACCTGACCCAGCACAGCCGGCTGCTGCGCCGGCCGCGACAGAGCGGTTCCGTCGACCTCTGGCACGAGTTCGGCGGCGGCTTCAGCGCCGGCACGGGGCTGGCGTTCGCTTCGGATCGGCAGGACGTCGATGCGGCGACGTTCGCGACAATCCAGGCCGAGGATTACACGGTCGTCCGCCTGTACGCCGCGTGGCAGGCGAGTCCGTGCCTGACTTTGAAGGCGCGGATCGAAAACCTTCTCGATCAAAAATACGAGGAGGTGAACGGCTACCCACAGACCGGCCTTGGCGCCTACGGCGGCGCGGAATGGAAATTCTGAGTTGCGGGACGACTTGACTGTCCCTTGAAGCCGCCGGCCCTGCGGCCGGCGGCTTCGATTGCGGCACAGCGGCTCGACGGACCGGGCACTCCGCGCTTGCCGACCGGGGGCGGCCGGGGAAACTCGCGCATCCCCATGAAGAACCCGACCTGCTGGATCCTGATGGCGGCGCTCGTTGGTGGGACGGCGCGAGCGAGCGCGGAGGACCTGCGCCACGGCCAACCCGCCCAAGCGCAGCGTGACGCGAACCTCTATGTGCCGGACCTCGCCGTGCTGGCGCAGCCGCAATCGAGCGAGTTGCGCGAGCTGATCGAGCGATTCACCGCCGACCGCGACTCGCTGACCAGGTTCTACTCCGTGCCGGGATCGGCGCAGCGCCGACAACGCCTGCGGGCTTTCTACGAAGCCTGGCAGGCAAAGCTCGACGCCATCCCCTACGACTCGCTGGGAGCGGAAGGCCGGATCGATTGGCACCTCCTGCGCCTGCAATTGCGTTACGAGCTCGGCCTCCTCGCGCGCGAGGATCGGCGCCACGCGGAGATGGCACCTTTTATGGATTGGTCCGACGATATCGCCGCACTGCAGGAGGCCCGGCGGCAATTTGAGCCGGTCCGCCCGCCGGACGCCGCGGCGACCCTCGCGAAGATGCGCGCGGCCATCGACGCGGCGCGCAAGACGCTTGAGGGCGACGGGCCGAAGCCGGGCCGCATCGTGGCATACCGCGCGGCCAACGAGCTGGGCGAGCTGGGCCGGACCCTCAAGGATTGGTTCGAATTCTACGACACGTTTGACCCGCAGTTCGGTTGGTGGACGCGGGAGCCGTACAAGAAGCTCTCCGCCGCGATGGAGGATTATGCGAAATTCCTCCGCGAGAAAATCGTCGGCGTAAAGCCGGGCGAGGACGAGCCAATCGTGGGCGATCCGATTGGCGTCGAAGGACTCAACCTCGACCTCGAGCACGAGATGATGCCCTACACGCCGGAACAGTTGATCGCCGTGGCGGAAAAGGAATTTGCCTGGTGCGAGGCGGAGTGGAAGAAGGTCGCGCGCGACATGGGCTGCGGCGACGACTGGCGGGCGGCGCTCGAGAAGGTCAAGCAGGACTACGTCGCGCCCGGCGACCAGCCGGCGTTGATCGCCCGGCAGGCCTACGAGGCGGTGGACTTCGTGACGAAGCGGGATCTGGTGACGATCCCGCCGCTGGCGATCGACGATTGGCTGATGACGATGATGTCGCCCGAGCGCCAGAAAACCAACCCGTTCTTCCTCGGCGGGGACCGCATCATCGTGTCGTACCCCGCAGACACGATGGACCAGAAGGAGAAGCTCGACAGCCTCCGCGCCAACAACACCCATTTCTGCCATGCCACGGTGTTTCACGAACTCATCCCCGGGCATCACCTGCAGGGTTGGGTGGCGGATCGTTTCAACCCGCACCGGCAGCTCTTCTACACGCCGTTTTACGTCGAAGGTTGGGCGCTGTGGTGGGAATTTCACCTGTGGGACCTGGGCTTCCAGCAGACACCGAAGGATCGCGCCGGAGCGCTGTTCTGGCGGACCCATCGCTGCGCGCGAATCATCTTCTCGCTCAATTTCCATCTTGGCCGGTGGACCCCGCAACAGTGCATCGATTTTCTGGTCGAGCGGGTCGGCCACGACCGTCACACGGCGACCGGGGAAGTTCGTCGGTCGTTCAACGGCGATTATTCCCCGCTGTACCAGGTCGGATACATGATGGGCGCCATCCAGCTGCGATCGCTTTATGCCGGCTTGGTGAAGTCCGGCCGGATGACCGAAAAGGAGTTTCACGACCGCATCCTGCGGGGCGGCACGATGCCGATCGAAATGGTGCGCGCCCACCTGCTCGGCACCAAGCTGCCGCGTGATTACGTGTCGTCGTGGAAATTCGCCGGGGACAACCCGTGACGACTCAGCCCGCGCGGGCGGCGTTCAATTGCGCGAGCCGCTCGAACAGGGCGTCGTCGTCGAGATCAGCCGGCCAGCCGTAGGCGGAGACTACCGCTTCATCGAGCCGGTCGGCATCGCCGGCGCGACTGGCGCGGGCGACGGCGTGGCGTTGTTCTTCCTGGGGCGCGCTCAAGGCATGGAGGGGTGTGCCCGGCGGCCAGGGAAACGGAAAACTGTCGAGCGCGAGGGTCGGACTGCGGCGGGAGTGCATCCGGTGCCACCACGCCGCGAACGCGCGCGACTGCAGCACGCCGTGGGTGAAGTCATCGTCGCGGGCGACGGCGAGCAGCGTGTCATCCGGAATCACCGTCGCATCGAACCATATGAATTCCGGCGGATCACCGCCGATGGGAGTGGCGAGATATCGTTCCCGCCGGGCGAGGGCGGCCCGCAGCGCCTGGTCGGCGTGGGCGTTCTGCCACCATCCATCGCGATTTGGACGCAACGTGCGATAAAGGTGGTGGAAAGGATGTTCGTAGAGGGAGGCCTCGCGTTCGCTCATGCCGGCCGGGAAATCGATCTGCCAGTGGAAATCGGGGTGTCGCGGGTCGGCCGCGGTCACCAGCCGCCGGACCACATCGGCGTTGGGTTTGCCATGGGGATTGCGCGTGCCGAGCATGCGCTCGGCCAACTTTGGCGGGATGCAGGCTGCGGCCGCCATCCTCTCGCCCACAAAGGCGAGGCCCGCATTCTCGGCCAATTCCCGGGGGATGGATTGAGCCATGGCCCACTAGGCTCCCACGGCCAGACCGGCGCAACGCAATACGTGACTACTTCAGGCCGAGAAACCGCGCGAGATCGGCCACGGCGGGTGCTGAGCGGTGAGGCCGGCGGATGCTGCGCCCGACGACGACCAGTGTGCCGCTACTCCGATCGGCCCGGGCATCGACGTGCCCGACAAGTTCGGTGCCGGCGAGCACGGGCTGGGCATAGTAGCCGCGTTTGCGCTTGGATGGAGACGTATATGCCTCCCAAGTGTAATCGAAGTTCCAGAGGTCGCGGGTCAGCCGGCGATCGTAGATCAAGGGGTCGAGCGGAGCGAGCAGGAGAAGCGTTGGTGACGGTTCGCCGTCGGCACCGGCCTGGCAGGCCTCGAGCAGCGGCAGATCGGATCGCAAACAATGGAGGAGAGGACAGCCCTCGACGCGCACGGCTCGGACGAGATCCTCGACCCGGGGCAATTCGTTTTTCGTCAGGAGCACCAGCCGGCGCTGGCGCAGCTTCAGCATCGTTTCCCATCGGGCGGCTTCCGCGGCGGTTGACTCCGGAAGGCGGAGGATGGCCGAGGGCAGCACGCGCTCGGGCAGGTCGTAATAGCGCCGATGGTCTTCCCCTCGGCGGGCGATGAGGAGGCGGCCGTGGAAGAAGAGCTTTTGCAGGGTGGCCTTGGCTTGGGTGGCTGAACCCCAGACCGCCCGCGCCCGGCCGGTCCCGGCAAAATCCTCGGAGCACAGCGGCCCCCGCGCTGCGATTTCGGCCAGGATTCGAACGGCCAGTTCATTTTGTTTGGGCGAGAGCCGCCCCGACCACGCGCCGGGGCGCCGCATACGCTGGCGCATTTCGGCCAACAGGTGGGGCCAGGCATCGGGCGTGAGAGCCACGAGCGTATGCAGCGTCGGAAGGTGATGCTCGAAAGCGATCCGCGACTCCGCCGGCGGGGCCGCGCCATGGCCATGGAGGTGACGCATGAGATCGCCTGCGCGATATCCGGCCACGCGATGCCGCAAGATCAGGTCATGCATGCGTCCGCAGACATTGATCGGGTCGATCTGGACGTAGCCAAGGTGGTCGAGGGCGGTGGCCAGGTTCGGGGCAGGCCGATCCAAAAGCACCGCGCGGCGCATGAAGCGTCGGGCGGAGTCGCGGGTGACTCGAATCGGGGTGGAAGGCATCGGAGGATGGCTCAATAGCAGCTCGAGTGACGGAGCGAAGCGAAGATTTGTGTTCCGCGACGCCCACTATGCGCTGGCGAAAAGCAAAAGGCCGCGCCTTGCGACGCGGCCCGGGAAGTTGAAGTCGAATGGGGTTATTTCTTCGGCGCGGCGGCGTCGATCTCCTGCATACGCTTCTCGAGGGCGTTCATCTCGTTGACGAGGCGCTCCTCCATCTTCTTGCGGTCGGAACTGTTCACGATGCTCATGCTGGCCGCGTCGCGGACGACGTTGGCCGGCAGGGAGAGGATGCGGGTGATGAGTGACTGATCCTTGAAGCTGCTGAGGTACAGCGCGGTGATCTCGTGTGAGAGCTTCATGGCGTCGTGCGCGACCGCCTGGGAATTCAACAGGTCGTTGTTGAGCTCTTGGTTGCGGGACATCTCCGCCGTGAGTACTCCGCTGATCTGGTCCGAGATCCGCTGACTGTACTTCTCGATGGACTCCTGGGTCAGGTGCTGGTCTTTCGACATTTCGTTGAGGATCGGCGAGATCTTCTCGGCCATCCGGCTCGAAACCTTGTCGACCTGCTCATTTTGCAGCTTTTCGGCCTCCTCTGGCGTCTTGGGCAACGGATTGTAAGGCTGGATCTTCTGCGCGATCGCCTCTGCCAGCTGGTTCATGCGCTCCTGGTTGAGCTTCTGGACTTCCTCCTCGGTCATGAAGACGTCGGCGGAGCGCTTGGAAATGGCGTCTTTGAGGAGCTGGTTGACGGCCTCAATATGACGCCGGGTCTCCTCGGCGTTGGCCTTCATTTCAGCGTTGGTCTGATCGCGCAGGGACTGGATCTCCGCCTGTTGCTTCAGGGCAAGCTCGTTAACCGTTTTCTGGTAGAAAAGGAACGCGGCGCCAATGACGAGGATCGCGGTGAGCACGACCGCAGGGATTTGTTCTTTAAATTTCTGCCACATGTGGGTGTCTGGTTGAGTGTGCGTGGACATTCCTACCAGATGGATGTTCAAAAGCAATGCCGCCGTTTTCGTAAAAACCGTTGCCCGTGAGCCTTAATCGCATCGAACAAATCGTCTTCGACTATTGGTCGACCCATCCGGAGGAGCGACGACACTGGCAGGCCAAGGCGCTCGAGTTCTCGCGACGCCCTTCGGCGAGCGGCGATGTGGCCCGCGACCTTGAGCGCGAGTTGAAAGATTACGTCGCCGAGCGCAGCCCGCATGTGCCGACGTTGCGGGCGGTGCAGCCCCCGGGGGCGACACCGACGCGCTTGCTCAACCTCGCGGAATATATTCTTCGCCTCTGGGGCGCGCCGAAGCCGAAAAAACCCGAGCCGCCGCGCGCGTGACGCAGTGAGTTGCTCGCAATTTTGCAATTACTGCATTTACAAACCGTCCAAGTGGATACATCTGTTGCTCACAAGTTATCCACGAGATGGAAAACACATCTAGCGCGGTGCAGAACCCGCCGCAGTCGTCGGTCGAAGTAAAAGCAAAAACCTACGTTCTCGACACGAACGTCCTTCTCCACGACCCGCAGTCGATCTTCAAGTTCGAGGAGAACAACCTGGCGATTCCGGTCGAGGTCTTGGAGGAGCTCGACGCGATCAAGGGCGAGCAGTCCACGGAACGGGGCCGCAATGCCCGTCGCGTGCATCGTATTCTCCAGGAACTCCTGCCGGATTCACGTTCTATGCACGAGGGCGTCAAGCTCCCCGCCGGTGGCACGCTTTCGGTCATCATCAACCGGTACTTGGTCGAGAACAACTGGTCATCGCCGGCCATGCAGCGCC
The DNA here is from genome assembly GCA_035549095.1 of Lacunisphaera sp. Classification (GTDB taxonomy): domain Bacteria; phylum Verrucomicrobiota; class Verrucomicrobiia; order Opitutales; family Opitutaceae; genus Lacunisphaera. Next base: position 39,715 of record DASZRV010000054.1, read on the forward strand.
TGCGCGCCGTCCTGTCGGATTTTACAAAGAAGGACAACCGCATCATCGCCAGCGCGCTCTTCGTGCAAGAAACTTTCCCGCCGCCAACCATCCTCGTCACGAAGGACGTCAATGTGCAGCTCAAGGCCCGGGCGGTCGGCCTCGAGGCGCAGGATTACCTCAACGACAAGGTGCCGGAAGCCGACTCCGACGAGAATGATTACCAGACCTTCTCGCTCGACATCTACGAGATGCAGCGCTTCTGCTCCGAGGGGGAATTGGAACTGTCCGCCGACATCGCCGGCCGGCTTTACCTGAATGAGTACTGCCTGCTGATGACGCCCGAGGGCAAGACGATGCCCGGGCGTTATTACGGCAACGGCATGATCCGGCGGCTCCACATTCCGGATTTCGTCAAAGCCCCCGGCGGCATCCCGATCCGCCCGCGCAATCTCGAACAGCAGTTCTTCGTCGACGCGCTGATGGACGACTCGATTTCGCTCGTGACGTGTTTCGGCAAGGCGGGCACGGGCAAGACGCTTCTCTCGACCGCCTGCGCGCTCTACCAAACGACCGACGAGAAGTCGCGCTACGACGGCCTCTCGATCTCGCGGCCGGTCATCGCCCTCGGCAAGGACATCGGGTTTCTGCCGGGCACGATGGAGGAAAAGATGAAGCCGTGGCTGCAGCCTTACCACGATGCGCTCGAGGTCCTCATGCCCTCGAAGCCGCCTAAGGAGCCGCAGTTCGCGAGCAAGAAGACCGCCAAGAAAAAGAAGAAGCACGACGATGTCCTCGCGCTGATGAGCCCGCCGCCGCACAACGGCAACGGCAACGGGCTCGCGCCAATCAAGCCCTACGAGCGGCTGATCAAGAATGGCGTCGTCGAGATCGAGGCCCTGTGCTTCATTCGCGGTCGTTCGATCGCCCGGCGGTTTTTCATCCTGGACGAGGCGCAGCAGCTCACACCACACGAGGTCAAAACTGTCATCACGCGCATTGCCGAGAGCTCGAAGCTCGTGCTCATCGGCGACCCGGCGCAGATCGACAACCCCTACGTCGACTCGCGCAGCAACGGCCTCGTCTACACCCACAATCGGATGAAGGGCCATGCCCTGGCCGCGCACGTGAAACTCGCGAAGGGGGAGCGCTCCAAGCTCGCCGAGCTCGCGGCCGACCTGCTCTGACGCGGCCGCCGGGCTCATTCTCGGCTTGCGACGCGCGCAGGCGGGCGGAAACTGGCGCGCTGTGGACAAGGCGACCCTGGCAGGCAAACCCGAGGCGGCTCCCGGCCGGAGCGAGGAACTGCTCGAAGCCCAGCGCGAGATCCGCCAGTTGCGGGAAACCGTGTCCGCCCTGCGCACGCGGCTCGAGGAGCTCGAGGCCGGCCGGGCGGAAGCGGTGCAGGCGGCCGTGGCCGCCGGCGCGGATGAAATCCGGATCCTGCGCACCACGATCAGCACGCTGCGCGACGAACTGCAGGCGCTCCAGGCGGCGAAGGACGATGCGGTCCAGGCCGCGTTGACCGCCGGCCACGACGAAGCGCGGCAGCTCCACCTGACGATCCAGGCGCTACGCGAACAACTGGAACGCGAGTTGTTCGACCATCGCGACACCCTGGCCCGCCAGCAGCGGACCCATCACGACGAATTGAAACAGTTGCACGAAACCATCGCGGCGCTCCGCGCCCAACTGGAAGCCCGACATGGAAGCTGATGTCCAACCCAAGGCCGCGCCGAAGCGCCGCAACGGTCGCGAGAGCGTCGCCGAGCTGCAGGCACGCCTGCGCCGCTCCGAGATGCTCATCAAGCTGACGCAGCGCGTCGCCGCCATCGACAACCTCGACGAATTGCTGGCCACGCTGGTCGAGGTGACGGCCAACGAGACCGACGCCGAGCGCGGGTCGCTGTTCCTCAACGACCCGGTGACGGGCGAGCTCTACTCGCGCGTCGCCCAGGGCACGTTCAACCGCGAGATCCGCCTGCTCAACACCGAGGGCATCGCCGGCGCCGTGTTTCACGGCGGCCAGGGCCTCATCGTCCACGACGCCTACGCCGATCCGCGCTTCGATCGCGACATCGACGAAAAGACCGGCTTTCGCACCAAGTCGATCCTCTGCGCGCCGATCCGCACGGCGCGGGGCGAGGTCATCGGCGTCGTGCAAACGCTGAACAAGCGCACGGGTGCCTTCACACCGGCGGACCTCGAACTGCTCGAGGCCATGGCGCTCCAGGCCGCGTCCGCGCTCCAGAGCTCGCAATACATCGAGCGCATGCGCAAGACGCGGCAGCAGGAGATGGAATTCCTCGACTTGGTGGCGGACATCACCAGTTCGCTCGAACTGTCGGTGCTGCTCCGGCGCGTCATGAGCGAGGCCACGCGCATGCTCAAGGCGGACCGGTCGACGCTGTTCCTCAACAACGAAAAGACCAATGAGCTCTGGTCCGAGGTGGGCGAGGGTCTCAACGCCGTGCAGATCAAGCTGCCGAACACCGCCGGCATCGCGGGAGCGGTCTTCCAGTCGGGCAAGACGATCAACATCCCGCACGCGTACGCCGACCTGCGCTTCAACCCGGCCTTCGACAAGAAAACCGGTTACTTCACCCGCTCGATCCTGTGCGTGCCGGTGGTCAACAAGCACGGCAAGGTCATCGGCGTCACCCAGGCGCTGAACAAGCGCGGCGGACCGTTCACCGCCGAGGATGAGTCGCGGCTGAAGGCGTTCACCGCCCAGGTGTCCATCGCGCTGGAGAACGCGAAGCTCTTCGACGACGTGCAGAACATGCGCAACTACAACCAGTCGATGTTGGAGAGCATGTCCAACGGCGTCATCACGCTGAGCGACGAGGGGCGCGTCCACACCTGCAATGCCGCGGGCTATCGCATTTTTAAACTGCGCGAGGCCGACGCCATCGGCAAACCCGTGGCTGAGTTCTTCACCGGGGCCAATGCCTGGGTGCTCGAGCGCCTGAAGGCCCTGGAGGCGCCCGGCGCCAAGCCCGTTGTGCTCATGGATGCGGAGATGGAGGCGCGCGGCGAGAAGCTGAGCGTCAACCTCACGCTCCAGCCGCTCATCAGCCTCAAGGGCAAACGCGTCGGCACGCTGCTGATGGTCGAAAACATCAGCAATGAGAAGCGCATGAAGTCGACCATGGCGCGTTACATGGATCCCGGGTTGGCCGACCGGCTGCTGGCCGAGGGCGCGGAGGCGCTGGGCGGCCAGAGCGTCGAGGCCACCGTGCTGTTTTCCGACATCCGCTCGTTCACCACGCTCACCGAGGAGCTCGGCGCCCAAGGCACCGTCGCGCTGCTCAACGAATACTTCACGCTGATGGTGAACTGCATCACGGCCGAGGGCGGCATGCTCGACAAGTTCATCGACGACGCGATCATGGCGGAGTTCGGCATTCCGATTCCGCGCGGCGATGACACCGACCGCGCCCTGCGCGCCGCGATCGCGATGATCACCGAGTTGCGCGCGCTGAACACGCGCCGCCAGGCCCGCGGCCAGAAGCCGATCCTCATGGGCATCGGGCTCAACACGGACACGATCGTGTCGGGCAACATCGGTTCGCCGAAGCGAATGGACTACACTGTCATTGGCGATGGAGTGAACCTGGCCTCACGGCTCGAGAGCGCCTGCAAGGAATACTCGGCGCAGATCCTGATCAGCGAGTTCACCTATCGGAAGATGAAGGGCACCTACCGCACCCGCGAGATCGACAAGGTGATCGTGAAGGGCAAGACGGAGCCGATCGGCGTCTACGAGGTGCTCGATTTCCATACCGAGGAGACCTTCCCGCGCCTGCAGGAGGTGGTGAACCAGTTCCGCAACGGCCTTGCGCTGTATCGCAAAGGCGACTTCGACCGCGCGATCCAGGGCTTCCAGGAAGCGCTCGCCCTCCACCCCGGCGACAAGCTCAGCCAGACCTACATCGAGCGCTGCAATTACCTCAAGGCCCACCCGCCCGGCGAAAAGTGGGACGGCGTCTGGGTGATGAAAACGAAGTAAGCGGAACCCGGCGGGGGCGACTCAGACGATCTCCTCGCGGACCGGGTCCCACTTCACCTTGGCGTCGCGGCGATAGGACTCGAGCGACATGAGGAGCGCGACCGCCTCTTCGAAGGCGCGGTCGACGTGGCAGCGGGGCAGCTCCCGCGAGCGGATGCAGTCGAAGAAATTCTGCATGTGTGAGGTGACCTGCAGTTCGCCATCGTGGTAAACGTAATCGGGTGCGACGGCGGTCGGGGGCGGTGGAATGCCGAGCGTCTGCGCGGCCTTGCGGGTCTCCGCGGCCAGCTTCCGTCCCGCCATGATCCGTTCGTGTCCCTCGGGGCGCCACTCGGCGACGTACGTCCGACAGAACTCGGAGGAAACCTCCATCGTCATGTCGCGTCCGAGGAACTGAATCATTTCTCCGGCATGGCTGTTGTGGAAGCTGCAGTTGAACGTCACCGCCAGGTCCTGTTTCGGGTAATCGAACAGCACGTGCCACATGTCGGGCACCTCGCGATCCTCCTTCCAGAAATATTTGCCGCCCTGGGTGACCGCGCTTTCCGGGATGCCCATGCCGCGAACCATGTTGATCGCGTCCCAGACGTGCGTCAGGAGGTCGCCGGCGATGCCGGTTCCGTAATCCCAATAACGCCGCCAAGTGAAGAAGCGCTCGGGATCGAACGGCCGGTTGGGGTGGGGGCTGTGCGCGACGAAGCGGGCCCAGTCAATGTTTTCCGCGGTGGCATCCTTCGGCAGCTCCTGGATGCCATAATCGGTGTAGAACTTCCACTCCGGATGGGCGTTGGTCCGGTCGATGTAGCCGCGCACCAGCGGAACCTTGCCCAGCGCGCCGGAGCGGTAAATTTCCAGCGCCTTGTGCAACTGCGGCAGGCTGTTCATGTGGTGCCCGAGCTGCATCACAACTTTGTTCTCCTTCACGGCCGCGCGCATTCGCTTGGCTTCGTCGAGCGCAATGCACCAGCCCTTCTCGACGTAGATGTCCTTCTTGTGTTGCGCCGCCGCCACCGTGATCGGCTCATGCCAGAAATCCGGCACGGCGATGATGACCGCGTCGATCGTCGGGTCGGCGACGACCTTCTCCCACTCCTTGACGATGCGCACGTCCTTGTTCGTGCACAGGCCCTGCGCGCGGCGGATGTTGCCGGTGTAGAGATCGCAGATCACCGCGATTTCCGTGCCAGGGACGGCTTGCACCGCCTGCAGGAGCCGGTGGCCCTGGGTGCCCACGCCGATCGATGCGACGCGAATCCGGTCATTGGGATTGCGCTCGCTGAGCGCAGCGGGGGCGCGATTGGCGGACAGGGCGAGCCCGGCTCCGGCCAGGGCGCTGGTTTTCAGGAAGGTGCGCCGATCCATCGAGGGTGTCGGATTCATGGGGGTAGCCTCCGAACGAAGTTGCCGTGATAAACTCGGCGCATCCAATCCCGCCGCGCGGGTTGGGTCAACGGCGAACCCGATCGGCCCCCGGCTCGTGGGGGCGCCCGGCTCGCGCCGCGCCTACTCCTTCACCTCGGCTTCGACCGCCTCGGGCTCCTCGTCGCTCTCTTCGGCTTCGTCGTCGTTGGCGTCGAGGAGACTCGGTTCACCCTTGGTGTGGGCGATCCATTCCATGATGCCGGCGAACAGGCCCGTGAAGAGGAGGTCGCCAAAGAGTGTATTGCGGAAGAAGTAGATCGTCGGCGGGTATTCCGGATGGCCGATCGTCAGCGCCTGCCACCATCCCGCCAGCGTCTTCGCGTAGAACGAGTCGGACGCCCACGACTGGGTGTTGGTGACGAGGTAGAAGATGATCGCGCCGAGCAGGCCGCCGCCGAGGAGGCTCAACCAGGATTTGCGCTTCGCCACCCACGCGCCGAGGCCGAGAGCCACGGCGAAGCAGGCCATGCGTGCCAGCACGCCGATGAGGGGCCAGCTGAAACCGTACTCCTTGGCGTAGAAATGATCGATGTACAGGTCCGACAAGCCCAGCGCGAGGAAGGGGACCAGCCACATCCAACGCCGGCGAAAGTACACCGCACCGCAAAACGCGATCGCCATCACGGGGGAAATGTTCGCCAAGCCCATGTCCAGCGTCGGCAGGATCCGATACAGCGCGGCGAGGACGATGAGAAGGAGGGCGACGAGCATGAGAGGACTTAAGACGCGCGGGCGCGGTTGAGACAAAGCAATAGTGAGTCACTGCTCCGCGACTCGCGCCAGCAGCCAGAGCAAGTCGGAGACGCGGTTCACATATTGAAGCAGAAGCGGTCGCAACTTGCGGCCATGGCCCGCGAGGCCGGTCATCCGGCGCTCCGCCCGGCGCGCCGCCGTGCGGGCGAGATCGAGCGCGGCGGCGTACGGCGTGGCGCCCGGGGTCGCCCAACCCGAAAAATCCGGCGAGCGCGCCTCGATCGCCGCCACCGCAGCATCGATGCGGGCCAGGTCGCTTTCGGCCAGCCGCGCGAACTTCGAGGCCTGGAACCGCGCCACATCCTCTTCCGCACAGGCGACCTCGCCCATCAGGGCGATGAGGTCGCGCTGGATGTGCTCGAGGTCGGCTGCGTCGGTGCGCGAAGGGCGGCTGGCCTTGGCGAGGCCGACCGCGGCGTTGAGTTCATCGAGCGCGCCCACGGTCTCGATCTGCGGGTGATGCTTGGGCACCCGCTGGCCAAAAAGCAGGCCGGTCGTGCCGTCATCACCGGTGCGGGTGGCGACGGAACGGGTGCGACGCGGTGCAGGCTGGTCCATCTCAGGATTTCTTCGCGGCCTCGCGGGTACGCTTTTTGAGCGCCTTCAACTCCGGCTCGATCAGGCCGAGGACATCCTTGCTCATGCGGTCGATGTAGAGCACCCCGTTGAGGTGATCCACCTCATGCTGGATGCAGCGCGCAAATAGACCATTGCAGGTGAGGGTGTGCGGATGGCCGGCGGTATCCTGGAAGCGGACGGTGACCTCGTCGGGCCGGACGACATCGCCGCGGATATTTGGAAATGAGAGGCAACCTTCCTCGTAGACCGTTTCGGGCAGCGGAACGGCGGTCACTGCCGGATTCACGAGGACCAGTGGCATGAAGAGGTCCAGCGGCGGACGCGTGCCGTCGATTTCCCAGGCAAACTTGCTTTCGGCCGGCCGGAGATCCACCACGCAGAGCTGAATGGCCTGCCCGATTTGCTGCGCCGCCAGCCCGATGCCTTCGGCGGCGTGCATGGTCTCGATCATTGCCTCCGCCAACACCGCAAGCTTGGCGTCAAACGCCGTGATCTTCGCACCTTTTTTGCGGAGAATCGGGTTGTTATAGTGAACAATTGGCAAAGGCATGGGTCGGGAACAGCCAGGCAAGCTATTTGCCGGCGCTCGCCGGCCGCAAATAAATTTGTTTCATTGCGCCGATCCCTTATCTCCCAAGCCATGCCCGCCTCGCCGAACACCCCCGAGGTTCGTGCCGCTCCGTGGCAACTTTGGTTCGCCCTTGGCTTGGCCTTGCTGGCGTTGGCCTGGCTGCTGCCGGTCAACGTGAAGTCGCTGAACACCGCGCTCCTGCGCGAGGCCGGGCGCGATACCCTGAGCGTTTCGGGATTCGGGCGTGAGTTGCTGGACCTCGATAAACCCGGCCCGGCGGCGCTGGCGCTCGATGCGGCGCGCAAGGCCGGCGATCCCGGCGCCGGGGCGCTCGGTGTGGTGTTCGACTCGTTCGCGCGCAACCACCCCGACATGATTCCTTGGGGCGGCTGGGACGTGGCGCTCGAGCCGCTGGTGGCCAGCCGCAGTGGCGCCGCCTCGCCGGAGTCCCAGCCGGTCCTGAGGTTTCTCGTGTTGCAGCAGTCGCGCGACAATTTGCGCCGGTACCTTGCGGTGTCGCGTCTGCCGGCCGTGCAGACTTTGCTCAAGACAGCCGAGTTGACCACGACCCAGCGCTTTGTCCCGGCCCAGCGGCCCGGCGGTCAGCCGCTGGATGCCGTTATCCTGCTCTCGGCCTATCTCTGGCAGACGGAACATCTCTCGGCGTCGCTGCAGCGTGAAGTGCGCGGGCTCGCCGAAACGGCGATCGCCACCGGCCAGATGGGTGCGCTCGAGGATTTCTACCTGGATATTCTCGCGCTGGGCCAGCGGCTGAACTGGATCCAGCTGTCGGAACTGTTGCGGACGACGGGCAGCTTGGGAACAGTCGGGCAGTTTGCCCACCTCGCTCGCATCGCGCCTGAACACCTGTCGGTCATCTACACCGCGGCCCTCATGGCTCGCTCCGCCGATTCGGTGGCGCACTACCTGATCACCTTCGGCCGGCCCGGGGCCGAGCAACTGCAGCTCGCGCTGTCGTTTGGCCAGGGCGCGGTGCAACAGCTCGTCGCGCGCCAGGTGCCGGTCACCCGCGGCGCCGGGCCGGAGTTCGAAGTCGGCGCCGCCTTCGCGCTGCGCCATCCCGAACTGGCCCTGCTGGCGAAATACGCGGCGTTCTTTCTTGGCGTGTTCCTGCTGCTGCGCGGCATCGATCGCCGGCTCTTTCTCTCGGTGGAATCGGCCCTGCGGAGCGCCTTTCCCCGCATGGGCAGCAGCCTGATCGCCCTCATCCTGACGTTCATCTTCTTCGCCTTCTCCGAGCCGTACCTGCTCAAGGCCGCGCCGGTTTCGGAATACACCCTTAAGTTTGCCGTCCCCATTGTCGGCGACCTGGCCGCTCCGGCCGCCGCCGCGTCCGCTTCCAACCCAACCAACCACATGGAACTCTCGACCGTCCTCTCCATCACGATATTCGCCGCCGTCCAGATGGGCATGTATGTCGTCTGCCTGCTCAAGATCTCCGAGGTGTCGCGCCAGCCGGTGCCGTCCGCAACGAAGCTCCGCCTCATGGAGAACGAGGAGAACCTCTTCGACGGCGGCCTGTACATCGGCATCGCCGGCACCGCGACCGCGCTGGTGCTGCAGGTGCTCCACGTCATCGACGCCAACCTGCTCGCCGCCTATTCGTCGAATCTCTTCGGCATCGTCTGCGTCGCCCTGGTGAAGATCCGCCACGTCCGGCCGTACAAGCGGCAGCTGATCCTCGAGATCCAGCAGCCGGCCGCCTGATCCGCCGTCATGAACAAGACGCTGCTCCTGATCATCTGCGACTTCCTGTTGCTGAACCTCCTGGCGCTGACGCGCTGGGAAAAGGCGGAGCCCACGCACATGCAGCTGGAGACGGCGGCGCCTCGCGCCGCCGCCAACGCCCCGGCGGTCAACGCCGACATGGTCGAACTCATGCGCATTTCCCTCGAGGACGAAAAGGCTTCGCGCCAACAGCTCGCGCAGCAACTGGCATCGGCGCAGGGTTCGCTGACCGAGCGCGAGAAAAACCTGGCCTCGCTCGCGCAGCAGAAGGGCCAGCTTGAGAACACGCTGGCCGCCACCCAAGCCAGCGCGCACGAACTCGAGCAGCGCTACGTCGCCTCGACCCGGGAGGCGACGATGAGCAAGGAGCAGCTCGCCAAGATGCAGCGCGAACTCGAGGAACGGAAGGCCGAGGCCGAGCGCCAGAAGCAGGAACTGGCGCGGATGGAGCAGCAGAACACCGAGGCCCGGCAGCGCATCGAAAATCTCAACGTGGCCGTCCGCGTGGCGGAACAGGAGAAGCAGCTTATCGCCCAGGACCTCACGGCGGCGAAGCAGCAGGTGGAGGCCGAGCGGCTCGAGCGCGCCAAGGTGCAGGAGCAGAATACGCAGCTCGCCCAAGGCGTCGGCCAGCTGGCGGAGAAGTCAGGCGAGCTGACGAAGGAGATCCGCGACAACCGCCCGGTCAACACGAACCAGATCTTCTCGGAATTCCTCGCCAACCGCGTGCAGACAAAGATCACGGCGCGCCGGCCGGGGCTGTTCAGCCCCACGGTCAAGGACAAGGAGGTGTCGACGGTCCTGGTGAGCGACGGCGACAAGATCTACGCCCTGCTGCACATGAACGACACGCCGTTCACCCTCAGCGACGTGCCGACCGACTACGACCAGGTCACCGGGCAGCTGCTCCGGGGCACTTTCAATGCGCCGGTCACGGAGCTGGATTTTCTCCGTCTGGACCCGCGACTGGTCGTGGCGCCGATCGACGGTGCGCTGGCCGCATTGATGGGCGCCAAGGTTTACCGTCTCGCCAAGGAGCCATTCAAGTTTCCCGAGGCCGTGCTCGTGCGCGCCGACGACGGCCGCTACGGCGACACGCCGTTCCGCCTCGATCCCGCCAATCCCAACTACGTGAAGCTCGACAACCGGATCACGACGCGCCTGTTCGGCGAGATCGCGCCCAAGCGCGGCGACCTGGTGTTCAGCAAGACCGCCGAGCTGATCGGCATCATGGTGAACAACGACTATTGCGCGGTGCTGGGCGACTTCACCCCGGTGTATGCGCTGAAGACCGGCGACAGTCCCGACCCGAAGACGAGCACCATCCTCGGCGAAGCCTACACCCGCTGGATGCGCCTGCCGCTCCGGCTGCAGTGACGCACCATCCATGACGGGGTGGACAGCCGCCCCGATTCGGGCCATTCAGGGTCGTGCTTCCCCAGCTCCTCGACAGCTTCAGCCTGAACGAACCGGCCGCCTACTTGGGAATTTTCCTCGGCGTGTCGCTGCTGATGCTTTGGCGGCTGGAGGCTATGCTCGACCACGGACTCGAGGGCACCGCGCTCGGTACGCTCATCATGCCATATTGCTCGGGGCTGGGTAACCTGATCTTCGTCGCGATCATGGTGGCGCGCGACGGTGCCGCCGGGGAGGTCATGACGAACTGCCTGGTCAACAACGTCACCAACCTCACGCTGCTGCTCGGCGGGCCGGCGATCTGCTGGGGCCTGCAGGTTTTACCGAAATCAACCGGAAAGCCCCGCAGCGCCAAAGCCGGAAAGGGCGCCGGTACGGAAGGCCAGCTCAACCGGCTTTCGTTGCTGCTCACTCTCGTGGCCGTCCTGTTCTTCACCGGCGCGGTGTGGGCGCTCGGGCGCGACGGCCGGCTCGACCGGAACGACGGGCTCCTGCTCGTCGGGATTTTCTTCTTCTGGCAGAGCTTCCAGGTCTTTGATGTCATGAAGCACAATGTGCGGGCGCGGGTCTCGTTCGGCCTGATGTTTTATATCGATTCGCTCGTGGTGTTGGCCTGCGCGTACCTGCTCTACGAGTCGATCGACTGGCTGGTGACGTGGCTATCGACGCAGCAGGGTGGGCTCATCAGCAGTGCGCACCTCGGCTGGCTGACGGGCTGGCTCATGGTCCTGCCGAATGCCGTGCTGGCTGTTTACTGGGGCTGGAAACGCCGGGCCGACGTCGTCTACACCTCCCAGGTCGGCGACGGGCATATCTGCATTCCGCTTTGCCTCGGCCTGTTCGCGCTGGTCAAGCCGCTGCCGATCACCGGCTTCTTCACCACGGGGTTGTTCATCCTCTTCGGGTCGGTCGCCGTCCACGCCGTGTTCCTGCTGGTGACGGGCGGGCTGCCCCGCTGGGCGGGCGCAATCCTCGTGGCCGCTTACGGCTGGTTTGTCTGGACCGGCCTGCTGGCTTGACCCGGCCTCAAGCGAGCGGGTCCGCGCGGAAGCGTTCGCTCAGCTGCACGAAAGGCTTCTGCGCCTCGATCCACAACGGGTCCTGCCGCAGGTCGGCCATCGACTTCTCGGTGTGATTGCAGAAAAGGTAAGCGGCGGGACCGAGGCGGATGCACGCGTCGAACCGGGTGCCGGCGGCATCCTGAACAAAGGCAAAGTCGCCGACCGTGAGGTGCTGCTGGTCCAGCTCGGCGCGCAGCGGTACGATGTCCTCCTTGAACTGCCGTTGGTAGACGTCGGCGCGGGGACCTCCATACGCGAGAATAGCGCCCTGTTCGGCCGCAATCTTCACCAGCACCCATTCATCGAACACGGGCTTGTTGAAGAGCACGTTCATCCGGTTGAGCGTCTGGATGACGGCGGAGCGGGCGTCGGCAAGGTTCATGGCGGGAAGGTTCCAAGGTTGCGGGGCGGAGGCCAGAACATTGTGGTAAAGGATGTGTCACGATGCGGGATTGCGCCGCGCGGCACCACCGGCAGGCTTCAGGGGTCATGACTACTGCGGCGAACATCCTCTTGCGAATGCTCGGCGTCTTGCTGTCCGCCGGCTCACTGGCGGCGGCGGAGCCGGCTTGGCGGCCGCTTTTCAATGGCCGCGATCTCGCCGGCTGGGACACCTTTCTGGCGACGCCCGACGCGTCTTGGGACGTGCCCGGGATGACCCGGAATGCCCAAGGCCGCTACGCGGGGCCGATCGGGGTGAACCACGATCCCTTGAAAGTGTTCAACGTGGAGGAGGTCGGCGGGCGGCCGGCGATCCACATCACGGGCCAGGGCTTTGGCACGATGACGACGCGCGAGTCGTTCGAAAACGTCCGGGTGCGAGTGCAGGTGAGATGGGGCGAGCGCAAGTGGGGCTACAAGCTGCATGCGCCCCGCGATTGCGGCCTGCTCTATTTCGTCCACGGGGAGCCGGGGTTCGACCATGGCACCTGGCCGCGCTCGATCGAATTCCAGATCCAGGAGCACGACATGGGTGATCTCTACGCCATCGCCACCCAAATCACCGTCAACGCGCGCCCGGAAACCTCGCCCGGCGGCCGGAAGCTGTATCACTACGATCCCGCCGGCACGCCGACGCTCTTCATCTCGCGGCCGCCCATCGGCAACCGTTGCGTGAAAGCCGGGGATCCGGAAAAGCCGCACGGCGAGTGGAACACCCTCGAGCTCATCTGCTGGAACGGTGACAGCGTTCACATCGTCAATGGCCAGGTCGTCATGCGGCTGCATCACGCCGAGCGGCTGGACGGGTCTGCGCCCGCGCCGCTCACCGGTGGCCAGATCAGCCTGCAAACCGAAGGCGCCGAGGTCTACTACCGCGACATCGAAGTCCAGGCGCTGGCGGCGAAACCGCCGGAATTCGCGGAGCCCTGATGGCACCGACGCCGCAAATCGATTTGCATTGGACACCGGTTCTGGCCGCGCCAAACATGGCCAACCCCTTTATGAAAAGCCCCGCTGTTCCCGCCCTTGGTTTCCTCGTCCTCGCCGCCGCGCTGCAAGCCGCGCCCGATCCACACTGGCTCGGTCACGATCGTGAGCGGCCGCTTCCGCCGGTCGTGACGCCCGGCAGCTTCAGCACCCAGGAGCAGCCGGGCACGCCGCCGTCGGATGCCACCGTGCTGTTCGATGGGAAGGACACGTCGGCCTGGGTTGCGCTGGACGGCAGCCCGACCAAGTGGGTCGTCAAGGACGACTGCCTCGTCTGCGTGCCGGGCAGCGGTTATGCCCGCACGCTGCAATCCTTCGGTGATTGCCAGCTCCATGTCGAGTGGTCGGCACCGAGCCCCTCGCACGGCAACAGCCAGGGCCGGGGCAACAGCGGCGTCTTCTTCGGCGTCGATCGCTACGAAGTGCAGGTGCTCGATTCCTACAACAACAAGACCTACGCCGACGGCTCGGCGGCTTCCGTCTACGGCCAATATCCACCGCTGGTGAACGCCTCGCGTCCGCCCGGTGAATGGCAGTTCTACGACATCATCTGGACGGCGCCGAGGTTCAACGACGATGGCAGCATCAAATCCAAGGCGCGTCTCACCGTCTTCCACAACGGCGTGCTCGTGCAGAATAATGTGGAGCTGACCGGCCCGACCGGCTGGATCGGCCGCCGGCCTTATTCGGCACATCCGGAGCGCCTGCCGATTTCGTTCCAGGACCACGGCAATCCTGTCCGCTACCGCAACATCTGGGTGCGCGAACTAGGTCACCCGCGACACAAGGAGTTCCTGTTGCCGAATACGGTGCTCGACAGCTACGTCGGCGATTATCCGCGCGGCAATGACGTCACCAAAGTGCGGCGATTGCCGGATGGCCTTTTGGCGATGAATTTCGCCGGCGCGGACCTCGTGTTGCACGCGGCCGGTCCGAACAAATTCTACGCGCTCACCACCGACGTGCAGGTCGAGTTCGACCCGACCGCCTCGCCTAAGAAGATCAAGGTCACGGTCGGCGAAGACTGAACCGCGGGCGCGAAGACGCTGGCCATGCCCGAGCCCTCCGTCCCTGAGATTCCGCGCGATGCCCCGGCGGCCCCGCCGCCGGCGTCGGGCGCGACCGGCGGAGCGCAACCGGCCATGCCGCCGCCAGGCGCCAACCAGCTCACCCCGGACGAGCAGATGGCGCGGTTCGAACGCGAATTGAAGGAACAAGACTGGGGCCACCAGCCCTGTTGAACCGAAACAACTCGACCGGATCCCTCCCCATGTCCGTGGTCGAAACCAGTTCCCCGCCACCGGTGCCCGTTGCGCCCGATCGCGAGGCCGAATGGTTGGCCCGCGTCTACCGTCCAAGTGATGCCAACCTCACGGTGCGGGCGGTCCTCATCGGGATGTTGATCGGCGCGGCGATGTGCCTGTCCAACCTGTACGTCTTTTTCAAGACCGGCTGGAGCATGGGCGTCACGCTCACCGCCTGCATCCTGGCCTTTGGCGCGTTCCAGTTTCTCCAAGCGGCGCGGCTCGTGAAGAAGCCGCTGGGCGTCCTCGAGAACAATGCGCTGACGACGGTCGCCTCAGGCGCCGGCTACATGACCGGCGGCGGCAACATGGCCGCCTTTGGCGCGCTGCTGATGGTGACGGCTACCCGGCCCGAGCCGCTACCCATGGTGTTGTGGTTCGCCCTGATCGCCGCGCTCGGCGTGTTTGCGGCGATTCCGATCAAGCGCCAGCTGATCAACCAGGAGGGCCTGGCTTTCCCCACCGGCACGGCGACCGCCGAGACCATTCGTTCCATCCATGATGCCGCGGCCGGCGGCGGCGCGAGCAAGGCGAAATGGCTGGCCGGCTCGGCCGTCGCGGCGGCAGTCCTGACGTGGTTGCGCGACGCCTGGCACATCGTGCCGGACCTGATTCCGCTGCCGTTCTCGGTCGCCGGCCGTGCCCTGGCGCAATGGACGCTGGCGCTCAAGGCTGAGGTCGTGCTGCTCGGCGGCGGGGCGCTCATGAGTTTTCGCACCGGCTGGTCGCTGCTGCTCGGCGCGGTGCTGACCTATGCCGTGCTGGCACCGGCGCTGGTGGCGCAGGGGCTGGTCACCACCGTGAGCTACAAGGCCATCGTCGCATGGACCCTCTGGCCGGGTGCGGCGATCCTCGTCGCGTCCGGCATCACTTCATTCGCCATCGACTACAAAAGCGTGGCGCGCTCGTTTAGCGGCCTGGCTCGAATCTTTCGCCGTCGACCGGCGGCGGCTGACAACGGCGGGATCTCCGCCGTCGAATGTCCGGAGTGGTGGTTCCCGGCTGGATTCCTCGTGCTCTCGCCGGCGGTCGTTGCGCTGATGGTCTGGCTTTTTCAGATTCCGCTCTGGGCCGGACTGATCGCCGTGCCGCTGGCGGTGCTCATGGGATTTGTCGCCGCGCGCGTGACGGGCGAGACGGACGTCACGCCCACGAAGGCCCTCGGGCCGGTCACGCAGATGCTTTTTGGGGTCATCACGCCGGGCAACCTCACGGGCAACATCATGTCGGCGAACGTCACGGGCGGCATCGGCCTGCATGCCGCCGATCTCCTCACGACGCTCAAGACCGGCTGGCTGCTGGGCGCCCGCCCGCGGCACCAGCTCTACGCGCAGCTCTTCGGTGTCGTGGCCGGCGCCATCGTCGTCGTGCCCGCGTTTCGATTAATCCTGCCGGACCCGAGCGTGCTCGGTGGCGAAGCATGGCCGGCACCCTCCTGTGTGGTGTGGGCGGGAGTTTCGAAAGCCTTTGCGGGCGGACTTGGCGCTTTGCAGGAATCGTCCCGGACGGCCATCGTCGTGGGCGCGGTGCTCGGCGTGGCCTTGGAACTGCTCGGGCGTTTCGCGCCCCGGCCGTTCCGTCCGCTTCTGCCTTCGCCCTCGGGCATCGGCATCGCGATGGTCGTGCCGGGCAGCAACAGCATCGCGATGTTCCTCGGCGCCGCCGCGGCCGAATGGCTGCGACGCGCCAAGCCCGCGCTGGCCGAAAAGACGGTCGTGCCGGTCGCCTCGGGTTTTATCGCCGGCGAAAGCCTGATGGGTATCCTGATCGCCTTCCTGATCGTGACCGGCGTGCTGGCGAAATAGCCGGGCTCAGGCGGCGGTGAGCAGGCGGTCGACCTTGCGCCGGATCGTCTCCGCGTACTCCGGCACGTGCAGCGTGTCGCACTCCGTGCCGAGGATGAAGGGGTGGCCGGCGACGGCCATCGCGGCGGCGAGGCGGGCCGTATCGCCGGCCACGCGGGCGAGCGGCATGAGCGGATCCGAATAGAAGAGTTTCGACGCGATGTTTCCGTACAAAACCGTGTCCGCCGGCACGAGCGACGCATCGTGGGCCAGCGACCGCGAACTCCCGAGACTGAGCATGGCGGGCCGCAGCGTGCCGAAGCCTGCGACCATTTGGTCCGTCAGCTCTCCGCAACAGTGGAAAATCAGCTCGGCCCTGCGATCGGCGACCAGGTCGGCGATGCGTCGATTGGGCGCGAGGACGCAGCGGTCGAAGATATCGCTGCCCGCGGCCAGTTGGAGGGGCGAGAAGTAGACCTGGTTGGCGGCCGGTTCCGCGACGAACACGGCTTCGGCACCCGCGGCCAGGGCGAGCTCCACCTCGTGCAGGATGCAGGTCAGGCCCAACTCGAGACACGCTTCAAGCAGCGCGACGTCGGGTTCTTCCGTGGCGGTTACGCCGGAGCCGGCAAGATAGGTCGGCGTGATCGGATCGGCCATCAATTTTGACGCGAGCGAGTACGGGCCGATGCACATGGCAATCGGGAACAGCTTCGTCCGGGCGCGGGTGCAATACACCGACCTGATCGCCGATGCAACGGCCGGACCTGGAGCCGTGCGGCGCAGCGACCGTGCATACGCTCTCCGTTGCGGGAGTGAGGGCGCGGTGCTGAAATGAAATTTCTCCGCCTCATCGGCCGGGAGGCCAAAGAACCGGAGCAGTTCCAACTTTTCCAGCCGCAGGTCCATCAGCGGAAAGGCCAGGGGCGTACGAAACGCGGCGGCAGCTTCTGCGACAATCCCGCTCAGGAGGTCGCCGTTCACGACGATCCGGGCCGGCGCCGCATGCTGGTGCAACACGAGGTCCGCGGCGATCGGAACCCGATGCCGCCGGGCGGCGAGGTCGAGGAAAAGCGCGCGCGACATGGGCGTCCTGACGGGATCAATCTGCCACGGCTGCGCCTGGCTCAAAAGGACCGACTGGCTCGAGGGATTGCGTAGAAGCCGCGGAGGTGTGCGGCTGTAGTCGGCCTAATCCCGCTGGCAGACGGAGGCGAACTCCGCGCCTTGGCTGCTGCGACCGGCCCGGCTAGCGCTTTTCGTCGCGGTGTTTGGCCGCGGCCAGCGCCTCGGCGACGGCGAACATCGCGGGCTTTGGTTCGGATTGGCGATCGAAGAGCAGCGGATAGTTCGTGCGGTGCTTTACCGGGAAGTCGTTGAGCCAGGAATGCGCGTCGTCGGGTCCCCAGAAGGTAATCATGGTCACGCCCGGCGGCGTGAGCAGCGCCTCGAAAATCTCGCGATAGCGGGCGGCGAGCCGCTGTTGCATTTCCGCCGGCAGGCCGTGCGGGTAAGGATTGGGCCCTTCTTCGACGGAGACCAGGTCGGCGCCGCTCACCGTTCGGGGCAGCACGTCCACGTCGAGTTCGGTGATCATCACGGGAAAACCCGCGGCATAGAATTCGCGGATCGCATCGACGATCACGGATGTCTCCGGCCACTCCAGGTGCCAGTGACCCTGGATGCCGATCGCATCGACCCGCACACCGGCCTCACGCAGCGAGCGAAGGAGCCGCAGGGCCTTGGCGCGCTTGGCCGGCAATTCGATATTGTAGTCGTTGTAGTAGAGCTCGGCCGCGGGGTCGGCTTCGTGGGCGAACTCGAAAGCCTTGGCGATGAAATCATCGCCGATGGCCCGGCGCGCCGGCGTGTCCCGGAGGTATTGGCCGTCGTCGTCGCTGATGGCCTCATTGACGACATTCCACGCCTTGACCTGGCCGCGATAATGTCCGGCCACGGTCTGGATGTAGTCGCGGAGGTTCTTCAGCGCGAGTTCGCGCGGCAGGGGCTTGCCGGCGGCATCCTTGAACAGCCAGTCGCGGGTGATGTGGTGCCACACGAGCATCTGGCCGAAGAAGGGCATGCCGTGGTCGCGCGCGAACCCCGCGATGATGTCGCCGCGGGTGAAATCATAGTGTCCCGCGTCATCCACCAGCATCGCCGGCATCATCTCGTTGTCGGCCGTGAGGCAATTGAACTGGCGCGCGATCATCGCGGAGATCTGCGGATCGCGGACGTCGCGGGACGACGCGCCGCAACCGATGAGGAGCGAGGCGGGCGTCGCGCCGCGCAACGTGACCGTGGCGGCATCGACCGCGCGGGCAGGGCACGGCGCGGCCAGCACCGCGAGCGAGAACACCGGGACGGCGGAGATACGACGAAGCGAGCAAACCAGTCGGGACCTGGATGTGATGGCAGCCATGACCCGCCGAGCGTTGGGCGCCAGGGCTCCCACGGGAAGCGGAAATATCCGAGCACCCGGCCGCGGCGGCGAATCGCTCGCCGCCGGGATGGTCAACCGCGGCGGATCTCCGAGCCCTTGAAGCGAATGATCGTGCGATAGACCTTCTTGACCCGGCAGCTGATCTTGCCGGTCGTCAGGTCGATCGTCTCGGGGATCTCGATGCGATGCACATCGACCACGGCGTGGTAACCGCGCTCGGAGAAGATATCGATGAGCATGGCCAGGGCGTCCGGCTCATGCAGCGCCGGGTCCTCGCTGTTGATGTTCGCCTGCCCGGCGAGCGCATGGCGCCGGATGATCGGCATCATCTTCTTCTCCACCAGGGTCACCACGCGCTGGAACAACTCGGGGCTGCTCAGCTCGTACCCGTCGAGGCGCTTCACCAGTTCCTGCCGGGCATGGAGGATGATCTCGCTGGCCAGCGGCAGGGTGCGCAGCCGATCGAAGGTGCGCGGATCGAGCTCGAGCGAACTCTGGTAGGCGAGTTCCTCCGCGATGTTCTGCTCGACCTCGCCAAAACCGCCCTGGGCATTGATCAGGTGGTAATAGAAAACATTCTTCAGGGAGAGCAGGGCGTCCCAGGTTTGTTCCTTGAAGACGAGGTAGCGCCGGCGCGCGAGGTTCTCGTCGAAATCGGTGGCGCGTTCCTCGCGCTCGACGCCCTGGCCGGTGCGGCGCACCTCCTCATTGTACGCCTTGGTCTCGTGGCCGCGCTTGAGCTGGCGCGCCACGCTCTCCTTCTCGTCCACGAAGAGCACGACGATCTGCATGATCGGCTGGCGGAAATGCATGGCGAGCGGCGTGCCATAGAATTCGCGCCACAGCTCCGTCATCTTGCCGTAAAGCATCTTGAGGCACTCGACCTGGACCTTTGTGCGCGGGAATCCGTCGAGGATGACGCCGTCGCGGTATTCGGGCTTGAGCAGCTGGCGGAGCAGCACGGCGAGCACCTCGCGGTCGCCGATCATGCCGCCGGCATCCTTGATGCGTTTCATCTCCGGCGTGTCGAGCAACGAGCTCATCACGATGGGCGCGCAAGTGAGCCCGCGGGTTTTGGCGATGAACGCCGTGTTGGTGCCCTTGCCGGCACCGGGAGCGCCGCCGAGCAGGATGATCTCCTTGGGGAACCGCAGGTGGTCGCGGCCGAAGTGCGCCTCGAGGTCGTCCCAGATCGGCTCGAAGATGATCTGCGCGTCCTTGATCTCCAGGTTGGGCGAAGGACTCAGGGCCACCGGGGTTGCCGGCGTGGATGGCTTGCGGGGTTCGCTCATGTCAGGGTGCGCGGGAGCCTAGGCGTCGGCTTTTCGCCGAGGCGACTCTTTTTGGCTCGGACCGTCGGTTTTTGTCGGGATTAGCCCGGAGGGATGAAACGAGCTGGCCGCCCGGCGCCCATCAGCCGCCTTTGCGCGCCAACGTGCGGGCCGGCGCCTCGAGTTGTCCGCGGGTGACACCGAGCTGGTTGATCAGCTTGAGCTCGCGCCACAGGTCTGCGCCGGCGAGCCGGCCGGTGAGCAGGTCGCGGTACCGGCTGACGGTACGCGCGACGTCCTCCGCGCTCTCATTCAGGAATTCGATGCGAAAGTTCCGTGCACCCAGGGCCAGCAGCCGGTCCACGAACTCGGCGCCGGTTTGCGCGCGGGCGTTGAAGACGGTGTTGCGGCAACCGGCGTCAGCCTTGAGCGGGTGCTCGGCGCCCACGCGGTCGCGCAAGGCGACGCGGTGCTGGTCGCAGGGCCGCCCGCAATCGCGATAATCGTGGCCGCTCGAAAGGAAGGCACAGAACACGCAGTGCTCCATGTGAAACATCGGCATGTGCTGATGTAGCGTGAGATCAAACCACGCCGGTGGCGCGGATTGGAGGAGCGCCTCGAGCTGGCTGACGTTCAGATCGTAGGAGGCGGTCACGCGCTCCAGCCCGTGCTGGTTGATGAAATACTCCGCGCTGAGGGGGTTGGCCACGTTGAGCGAGAAGTCGCCGCGCCGCCGCCGTCCTGCGAACCACTGCAGGTGGTCGTAGTTTCGCACCAAGTAGCCATCCGCTTCGCACGACAGCACCTGCTTGAGGATCCATTCCTCGCCCGGCTTGAAGACCCGGGGCGGAGCCACCCATAGGGAGGAGGCGCCGGCCGATGGCGCGTCCGTCGCCTGTAGCTGGCGGAATTCCGCCACGGTGTCGCGATAGTGCTTGGGATTCTCGAACTCGGCGTAAATCGTGCGGGCGCCGGCGTTCCAAGCCGCGGCCAGCTGATGGCGCTCACGGATCACGGCGATGATCTCCGGCTCGGGCGGGGGCGCACCTTTCGTGTCGCTCGCAATCGGCGCAACGAACCTCGGGCTGGCCGTCTCGTTTACTTGCCAGCGCAGCGGTGCGATCCGGAGGGCATCAAGTTCGACGACCGCCCGGCGGCGCATGTCGTTCAATTCGCTGACGGGGAGAATCACGTTGCCTTCGAGATGATTCTCCAGGCGCCCGAGCTTGTACGGGGTTCCGCCCAGCCGGCCCAGCTGGTCGCGCAGGCGTTCCGTGGAGAGCGGCTGGCGATCGGCGCGCGCCAGCGCCGAGGTGGACTCGACGCGAACCACATGTCCGTGCCGGTCATTAGCGATGAGCGTGAGTGGCGCGCCGGCATGGCCGTGCACCTCGAGATCGAGATCCCGGCGGAAGCGAATTTGGTCGCCGTCGAAGCTGGCGCGAACGCGCCGATCGAGCGCGGGATCGTCGGTCTTCCACACGCGGTCGCCCACGTGGACGCGGGCGAGGTCGAGGTCGGTGGCGCCGAAGCGCAGCACGGCCTCGGCTCCGCGTTGTTCGAGCTGGTAGATGCGGCCGCCTTCCTCCTTGTCCTCCGGGCGGCCGGCGTCGAACACGATACCGTCGCCGGGTTTGGCCGGGCCTTCGAGGCGCACCGACACCCGGTCGCGCTCCACCCGGGTCACGCGGCCGAGGTATACACCCCGCTTCGTACCGAATCGGGCATGCACGAGTTCCTGATTGTCGATGCCGCGAAACCAGCCGGTGTGAAGTCCGCGGGAGAACCCCATCTCGAGATCGTAGGAACTCCCGCGGCGCAAATCCTCGAGAACGGCCGCTTCGGGCCGGGGCGAAGCTCCGAAGACTTCGACCAGGACGCGATCCAGCGCCTCGCGGTAAACGCGAGTGATGTTGGCTACGTACTCGGGGCTCTTCAGCCGGCCTTCGATCTTCAGCGAGGCCACGCCGGCACGCACGAGGTCGGGCAGGACATCGAGGCCGGCAAGATCGCGGGGGCTGAGGAGATAGCGGCGGTCGCCGAGCTCCACCGGGCGGCCATCGGCGATCAGGTCGTAAGGCATGCGACAGGCCTGGGCGCATTCGCCGCGGTTGGCCGAGCGGCCGCCGAGCGACTCGCTGGTCAGGCACTGGCCGGAATAGGCCACGCAGAGCGCCCCATGGACAAAGACCTCGAGTGGCAGCGCCACGCCGGCCGTAGCGGAGGCTTCGCGGATCGCGGTGATTTCCTTGAGCGAATTTTCGCGCGCCAGCACAACGAGGTTCGCGCCGAGTTCCGCGGCAAATTTCACCCCGGCCGCACTCGTGACCGTCATCTGCGTGGAGGTGTGGATCGGGAAGTCGGGTGAGAGCTGTCGAATCAAGCGGCAGATGCCGACATCCTGCACAATGGCCGCGTCGACACCCGCCCGGATGATCACCTGGAGATATTCCGCGGCGGCGGCGAGTTCATCGGCAAAGACCAGCGTGTTGAATGTCACGTAACCCCGCACGCCGCGCTGGTGCAGGAACGCCATGAGCTTGGGCAGGTCGGCGGCCGTGAAGTTCCGGGCGCGCATCCGGGCATTGAAGCGTTCGAGGCCGAAATAAATGGCATCGGCTCCGTTTTCGACCGCGGCGTGGGCGCACTCCCAGTCACCCGCGGGGGCGAGGAGTTCCGGTCGGGTTAACCCGCCGGTGGGCGCTCCGGCGGCCGGGCGCATGTCGGTGGTGACTGCCACAACCGCACCATGTGATCCCTGATCGTGTTCGCAACGTGTTTCAGGGCACCCAACGGGCTGCACCATGGAAAAAGCCGAAACATCCGGTGCGCCGGCGGGTCAGGGCAACCTATGCAGCTCATGAAAATCACTCGTCAGGTCGGCTGGATTGCAGGAATTTGGCTCGCGATGGCATTCGGCCCCGCAGGCGGCCTCCATGCAGTCGAGACGCCCGACGACGCCTATCAGAAGGCGGTGACAGCCTACGTTGAGGCCGCGGCCAACCAGGTGAACGCGATCCGGGCCCAGGTGGACGCGGAAAGCCGGAACGGAACCGAGGCGGTCAAAAAGCGGTATGCGGACGTTTACGATCGCCTGGCGCAGTGCGACAAGCTGGTCGCCCAATTGAGGAACGCCGACTCATCCGATTTCGATCCGCGCAAGAAGGAATTCGAGACGGCCTTGAACGAGGCCATCGCGGCACTCGAGGCCGCGCGCAAGGCGGGCGGGACCTGACACCGGCGCGAGACCGGCGGCGGTTCAGGCCGTGGCCCTTGCCCGGGATCCTCCGGTCGGGCTGACGCGGGCGACATGCGGGGCGGCGGCGCGCAGCTCGAGGGCAAAGAGGATGGTCAAGGCGAAGAAGCCGCAGGCGACGTAGCTGAGCATCGGCAGTCCGCGCAGATGCCCGTTGGGGTCCTCGGTCACATAAAAACCGACAAGGATGTTGGCGACGCCGTTCGCCGCAAGTTGCAACGCGGAATTGATGCTCATGAAGCCGCCGCGGTAACGGGCCTCGACCGCGTTGGTGATCATCGTCATGGCCGGCGCATAGCGTCCCGACATGCTCACCATGAAAAGCGCGAGCATGAAGCTAGCGAATGCCAGTGAAGCCGGGCCGAGTCGCATGATGGCCAGTGTCACTCCCGTCGCAGCCACGGACATCCACAGGTGCAGGCGGAAGCGATCCACCCGATCGCTCAGCCAGCCGATGACCGGCGTGCTGAATGCGGTGGCGAGTCCGCCGACGGCGTAGGCGACCGGCAGCTGGTTCTTCTCATCGAGCCCCACATTGATGATGTAAGAAGGCGCCAGGAACGGGATCAGGATGCCGCCGGTCATGCCGAGCATCGTCCCGACGGCAAACGCCCGGCGATGAACACCGTGGACCAGGATCTCCTTCATCTGGCGCCACGGTTGGTGATCGTGCACCGCGGTGCGCAGGTGCGGCAGGGCCAGCGCGGCAATGCCGAGGTTGACGGCGCTGCAGGCCGCCAGAAAGAAAAAGGCGGCGTGCCAGCCGAAGCGTCCCGCGAGCATCAGGCCGACGGGAACGCCGAGCACCGAAGCCACGGGGAAGGCGGCGGTGACGAGGCTCATGGCGCGGCCGCGCCGGCCGGGCGGAATGAAATCCGCCACCATGGCGGTAACCATCGAACTCGCCAGGCCGCCGAACGCACCGGCGGCGAGGCGGGCCAGCAGCAGGACGCGGTGGTTCGGCGCGAAGCCGCAGGAGAGCGTGGCGAGACCGAAGCCCGCATAGAGGACCAGCAGCGCGCGCTTGCGATCGAACCGGTCCAGGACAAACCCGCCGGCGAATCCGCTGAGCGCCGCAGCGATGCCGTAGCACGCGACGAGGTGCGTGAATTGCGCGGGCGAGATGCCGTAGGCGTGCATGAGTTGCGCGCCCAGCGGCATCATGATCATGAAATCGAGGATGTGCGTGAACTGCACCGCACACAGGACCACCAGCGTGGTGAGTTCACGCGGTCGCGACAATGCATGGTGGTCGGGGGGGCCGGGCATGGCCGGGGAACGATTCACAAGACGGCGCCCGGCGCAACTCAGCTTCCGGGCGAAGCCCGGGGCTGGGCCGGTTCCTTGAGCGGGGACGGCCCGACCACGGCGCGCGCGGCGTCGGCAAATGCCATCGCGCCGGGACCGAGGTGCCGATGACGATGCCGCACCAGGGCGATATCGCGGGAAGGCGCCGAGTCCGTGAACTTGCGAAAGACGAGTCCGGCCGGGTCGTTCGCGCCGCGGGCGCTTTGGGGCAACACACTCACCCCGAGGCCCATCGCCGTGAACGACTTCACCGTGGCAAGCTGGCCGCAGCGGTGGCCGATCTTCGGTTCGAAGTCATTGTCGCCACAGAAGTGCTGGGTCTGCGCCGCCAGTGTCGAGGGATCACCCAGCATGATGAACGTCTCTTCGCGGAGGTCGGCGAAGCTGATGGTCGACGCGGTGGCGAGGCGATGCGTGGCGCCGACGGCGAGCAAGAGCGGTTCGCTGTAGAGCTTTTCGATCAGTAGGCGAGGCTCACTGACCGGCAGCGAGAGCAGGGCCCAGTCGAGCTTGCCTTCCAGCAATAACTCCACGAGCGGTTGCGAAAAGGTCTCCTGGGTCTGCAGGTTAACGTGGATGTCATTGGCCCGGAAGTAGGCGGTCACGGCGGGGAGGAAGAAAGGAGCGACGGTTGGGATCGATCCCACCAGGACCTTGGGCCCCAATTCCGGCGTTGTTTTGAGCTCGCCCAGAGTTTGATCCACTTCGGCGAGAATCCGACGCGTCCGCTCGAGGAGCAGCTCGCCCCCTTCCGTCAGGACCGCCTTCCGGCCTAAGCGCTGGAAGAGCTTCTGTCCGAGCTCCTCTTCCAGATTTATGATCTGCTGGCTCAAGGACGGTTGGGACACGAAACTGCGCAAAGCCGCTTTCGTGAAATTGCCTGTCTCGGCCACAGCCAAGAAGTAACGCAGTTGGTAGATTTCCATAGGTAAAGACTATGGTACTCATAGAAACTAAGTATTTTGGCTATTGCAAGGATGGCTGTATTCTCCCGGCAGCACCGAAGCAGGTGCCCAACCACGAAACACCAACCACGTAACTTTATGAAAACCAACCTAACTAAAGCCATCCTGTCCGGTTCGACCGTCTTTGCGCTTGTCGCCGCGGTCGTCAGCCACGTAGCCGCCAGCTATGCCGATCTCATGGCGATGGGTGTCGGTTATGTTGCAGTGGCTATCCTGGTCGCCCTCGCGCTGGTCGACTACCGGGTTAGCGCGAACGATTACGCGCGCCGCTGAGATTTTACTCAGTAGATCATAGTGCAACAGAGGCCGGTGGGTTTTGAACCCCCGGCCTCTTTTAATGTCGGCATCTTTCCGCTGCCCGGGCCACGTTAGACAAATCCTTCCGGTCGTGACGCTCTTCAGGAAACAACCCCGCACGGAATTCATGGAGGAAGCACATGCGCCCGGCAGCTGGTCAACCTGGTTCGAAGTCCATGGTCCACGCCTGCTGTTGTGCGCGCGGCAATGGACCCGTTCGCTGGCCGATGCCGAGGACGTCCTGCAGGAAGCCTTTGTTCGTTATTGGCGGCACCAACGCGGACTCCCGGGCGACCCGAAGGCCCTGCTGGTCACGTCAATTCGCCGTGCGGCGCTCGACCTGGCTCGACGCGATTCGCGGCGGGCCGTGCGAGAGGAACGCTTTGGCTTGGACGAAGCGGCACCCTTCTTCGAACCGGCACCGGGAAAAGATGCGGATCGCCAGCGGGAGATTGAAGCCGCGCTCCGGCGGCTTCCGCCGGAGCAACGCGAAGTGCTGGTGCTCAAAATCTGGCACGAACTCACGTTTGAGCAAATCGCCGACAGCCTCGGCATCCCGCTCAACACCGCCGCCTCGCGCTATCGCTATGCACTGACCGCCTTGCGCAAGGAACTCAATCCTCTCTGCCATGGATGAATCATTTCACGAACTTGAAGCGGAATTAAAATCGTTGCGCCTGCATGGCTCTTCGGCCGGGTTGAAGGAACGCATCGCGCGCGAACTGGCGGCGGACGAGAAAACCGCATCTGTCCGGCGCTACACCTCGGCCACCAACCTCGGCGGATGGAAATGGCACGGCTGGAAACTGGCCGGGCTGGCTGCCATCGTCGCGATCATTGCCGCCGCCAGCTGGCGGAATCTCTCCATACACGAGACTGCCGTCAGCACGTTGCCGCCGGCCGCACGGCGGACCGCCGCTGCACCGGGCACATCGATCGCCAACGTGGTCGCCCCGACGCGCTTCCCTGAGGTGGCCGCGACCAACGTGCTGTACGACATGAAGGACGAGGGCACGATCTACCTGGATGACGACCGCTCGGCGCGGCGAGTGCGCTATCGTTTCCTCGACACCTACACGTTCCGGAACCCGCGCACCAACGCTTCGCTGAAATGGAGCGTGCCGCGCGACGAAATCCGCGTCATCCCCGCCACTTTGAACTAATCAACCCGCAACCTCCAACCCCTCCAATTCCATGTACCATTCTCTCCACCGCATTGCTCCCGCGCTGGCGCTAGCCGTGCTGATCCCCGCCGCCCGGGCCGATTCCAAATCCGTTATGCGCCGCATCGACATCGACACACCGCACCATGTCGTCTTTCACGGCGAGGCCGAAGAGGACGGCGTCAAGGAGCCGGTGACGTATCTCGGCGTCGAGACGGCGGAAATCACCCGCACGCTCAGCGCGCAGCTCGGCCTGCCCAAGGGCGTGGGCTTGGTGGTGATGCGCGTGCTCGACAAGAGTCCTGCGGCCGACGTGCTCAAGGAAGACGACGTGCTCACCAAGCTCGATGATCAGATTCTCATCGACACCCATCAGTTGAGCGTGCTGGTGCGCGGCAAGAAGGCGGGTGACGAGATCAAGCTGACCCTGGTGCGCGGCGGCAAGGAGACGACAGTGACCGTGAAACTCGGCACGCACGAGGTGCCGAAGCATGCGAACAATATGTTCTTCCACACGCTCAATCCCGGGGAGATGGAGGTGGGCAACCTGCCGCTGCCTCCCCCTGGTGAGCAGCGGGGATTCGTGTGGCGCGGTTTCCCGGGGATGTCAGCCGATGACAGCAAGGATGTCCTGCATATGATCGAGCGGGAGCGGGGCAATTTCCTGGTCGGGCCGGGCGTGCGGATTGTCACGCGGGCGGGCAAGGGCTCGACGATCGTGGACCTGCCGAAGAGCAACATCTCCTATTCGGACGACGACGGCTCGATCGAGATCAAGATTACAGACGGGAAGCGAAACCTTAGCGTCAAGGACCCCAAGGGCAAGGTGCTGTTCGAGGGCCCGATCAACACGGCGGAGGAGCGTGCCCAGCTGCCAGCGGATATCAGCAAGCGCGTGAGCAAGCTGGAAGGAGATACATTCAACTTTGAAGCGGGGGAGGACTTCCAGCCGGAGACCGTACCCTTGCTGCCGGGCGGCGAGAAGACCAAGATCAGCCATCATGGCGCGCCGCGACCGGTGTCGGACGACAACCGGCCGTTCTAAAAAACAAAGGCGCCGGGGTGGCCGGCGCCAAGGTTGCACCGAAGGCAGCTGGCGCGCAATGCGGCGTCGCTGCTCCGTGCAAGTCAGCTCACCGGGGCGGCCTCGGGTGGGTTGCGCTTGAGGAACGCCGATGCGATCAGCGAAAGGACCAAGCCGAAGAAAATGCTCATGCAAAAACCAACCACCGCTTGCATCGCCGGGCGCGTGAACAGGCGCACCCCTTTCTCCGCCGCATCCATCCGCGCATCGGACATGCCGGCCGCCGCCCATTTCACCCGGGAAGCTTCGACGAGGTAATCCGTGAAGTTCGGGTTGATGTAAGAGAAATGAACAAAAGCGTAGATGGAACCGATGATGCCGGAGTACAGGGCGATCATCATCCCGGTCCCGACCCCCTTGCCATAGGTCAGGTATTTTCCCTCGGATTCCTCACGGACGGCACGAATGCCGAGGATGTAGATGGTGATCGCGTACACTAGCGGGACCACGCCGAACCAGGATCCCTGGTTGATCTTGTCGGTTTGATAGCCGAGAAAATAGCCGACGAGCGTAAGGACGATCTGGCCGATGGCCATGATCAGGGCATAGAGGACAGTTGTGCTCATGGCGGGAACTTCTGACAGGCCATATGGCCCGGCTCAACCCCGCAGTGATGAGCGGCGCGCGGGCGGGATAAGCGGGCTCAGCGATTATCGCCGTCAATCAGGCGTCCAAGACCGCCGAGCACGGAGCCTTCCTCGCGACCGCCGCGGCCGGTCTGCGGCGCCGCCGCGACAATGCGCGAAGCGAGGCGGCTGAAAGGCAGCGATTGCAGCCACACCTTGCCCGGGCCGCGCAGCCGCGCGAAAAAAAGGCCTTCCCCGCCGAAGAGCGCCGTCTTGATGCCACCCACCATTTCGATGTCATAATCGACGCCGGGTTGGAGCGCAACCAGGCACCCGGTGTCGACGCGGAGAATCTCGCCCGGTTGCAGCTGGCGCTCGTACAGCGTGCCGCTGGCGTGAAGGAAGGCGAGGCCGTCGCCCTGCAGGCGCTCCATGATGAAACCTTCGCCGCCAAACAAGCCGACGCCGAAACGTTTCTGGAAGGCGATGCCGATGCTCACTCCCTTGGCGGCGCAGAGGAACGCGTTCTTCTGCGCGATGATTTCGCCGCCGATCTGGCCGAGGTGCACGGGCTGGATTTTTCCGGGATACGGCGCGCCGAAGGCCACCGTGCGCCGAACCGACGCCTGGTTCTGGAATACGGTCATGAACAGCGATTCGCCGGTCAGCACGCGCTTGCCGGCGCCCAGGAGCGCACCCATGAGTCCCTTGGTCTGGGCGGTGCCATCACCGAAAATGGTTTCCAGTGCGATGCCATCGTCCATGAACATCATGGCGCCGGCTTCGGCGAGCACCGCTTCCTGGGGATCCAGCTCAATCTCGACGAACTGCATGTCGTCGCCGTTGATTCGGTAGTCAATCTCGTGCATGGGATTCGTCATGGTGGTGATTCTCTACACGACTCGCGGCGCGGAGCGGAAGTCGCGAATGATTATCTGGAATCGTCGGGCGCGAGTGTAACCAAGGTCGCGCCCCAGCCGCCGGAGTGCTCGTCGCCGAGTGAGAATCCGGCCACCCCCGGCAGCTTCCGGAGCTGCGCATGGACCGTCTCGCGCAACGTGCCCGTGCCCTTGCCGTGGATGATTCTCACCCGTTGCAGCCCGCGACGCCGGCATTCGGCGAGGTAGGTTTCCACGAGGCTCGCCGCGTCGGCGGGCCGGAAGGTGTGAAGGTCCAATTCGCCGGTGATCGGGATCGCCACCGGCTCATCGGGTGGGTCGTCGGGCATGGCGTGATCTTCGCCGACGCCGGCGCGCCGGCCACAAAAAAACCCGCCCCTCACGGGGCGGGTTTTTTGACACACACACTAGCAAAGAACGCACTGCACCGAAAAAATCAGAGCTTGGCGAGCTGGAGGGTCTTCACCTCCACCGCGGCCCGCTCGAGTGTCTGCTCCTGCAGGGCCAGCTTCCGCAAACCGGGCACGTCGGGGGCGAGGACCATCGGCGCCTGGGCTTGCTGGCGCAGGGCCGCGAGGCTCTCGTTGACCTTTTTTTCCGCCGGCTGGTAGCGCGGGGTGGTCACTTGGTAGGTGGGGAGAACCACGACGTCATCATCGGTTTGGTTCTGGGCGGCACTGGCATTGACGGCGAGCACCGCGAGGCTGGTCAGGAGAAGGAGAGTTGTCTTTTTCATGTTGGAAAGTCTGTTGCCCTACCTACACGCAAGGGACGTGCCAAGTTGCAGGGCGCGATGTAAGTGGCGCGTTTGCAGTCAAAAGGATTTTTCTTGGCGCATTCGTCACCGCCGGTCCCGCGCGCGGATGCTGCGAAGTTGAAATCGCCCTTTCCCGTTTCCGGGAAAACGCGGGGGTCATGCATGACCATGACTTCCGTCGGCGGCTTCCGCATCGCCAGCGGCGCCGGCGCCCGGCCTACTGAGCGCCCACCGACCCGGGAGAAACTGCGATGCTAAACATCAGGAATGTCGTCAAACGATACGGTACCATCACCGCCCTCGACGAGGTTTCGCTGGAGGTGCGCGGCGGTGAGTTCTTCGGCCTGCTCGGGCCCAATGGCGCCGGCAAGAGCACGTTGATGTCGCTGGTCGCGGGGTTGCGGTCCGCCCACGCCGGCTCGATCACGCTCGATGGCGTGACGCTCACCACCGGCAATGCCGCGGGCCGGCTGGCGCTCGGCCTCGTCCCGCAACATATCGCGCTGTACCAGGAGTTGAGCGCCGACCAGAATCTCCGGATATTCGGCCAGCTCTACGGATTGAGGGGAGCCGAGCTGCGCGCGCGGGTGGACGAGGCGCTGGCCGCGGTGCAGCTGGGCGAGCGGCGCCGCGATCCGGTCAAATCCTTTTCCGGTGGCATGCAGCGGCGGCTCAACCTCGCCGCGGCGCTCCTTCATCGCCCGAAGCTGTTGTTGTGTGACGAGCCGACGGTCGGCGTCGACGCCCAGTCACGCAACGCCATCTTCGAGTATCTCGAACGGCTGAACCGTGACGGGCTCACGATCATCTACTCCACCCACTACATGGAGGAGGCGGCACGGCTGTGCTCGCGCATCGGGGTGATCGACCACGGGCGCATTCTCGCGCTCGGGACGCTCGACGACCTGCTGACCCTGTTGCCCTTTGCCGAGGAGATCCGATTTCCCGCCGAAGGGCGGACCGCGGCGCTGGCCGGACGGCTCCCCGCCCAAGGCGAGCTGACGACAATTGACGGGACGCATCGATTTCGCCCGCCGCCGGAATACAAGCTCTCGGAATTCTATGCGCTCACCGAATCGCTGGGCCTGCCGGCGCGGCTTTTCACGAGCCAGCGGCCAACCCTCGAGGCGTTGTTTCTTCACCTGACGGGCCGCCACATCCGCGAATAAGGACTCCCATGCGCATCCTCCTCACGCTCCTCGGCAAAGATTTTGCCAACCTCCGGCGCAACCGTGGCGCCCTGATGCTCACCTTCCTCGTGCCGCTGGTCATCATCTACATCGTGGGATTGGTTTTTGGACTGGGGCGCAGCGACAGCGGACCCAGCGGCATCCCGCTCGCGGTGGTCGACCAAAGTGACAGCCCGGCGGGAAAGAAACTCGTCGAGGCGCTGCGCGCGCAAAAGGCATTTCGCCTCATCACCGAGACCGAAGGTCCCGACCATCGGTCGCGGCTGCTGACCGAGTCGGACCTGCGCCCCCAAATCGAAAACCGCAACTTCAGCTACGCCTTGGTTATCCCGGCCGATCTCGTCAGCGAGAACCTCCTCGGGCTGCACCTGAAGATCCTCTCCGACCCGCGCAACGACATCGAAGCCCAAACCGTCAACGGTTTGCTGCAGAAGACCATTTTCACCAGCGTGCCGCAGCTGCTCGGGCAGGCGCTGCAGGCCAGGGCCGGCAGGTTTCTCGGCGCGCCGCGGCTGCGGGAATTCAATCACTCGATCGCCGCCGCGCTGGCCAAGGCGTTTGGCGGTGATGCCGACGCGATCGAGCACGACATCGCCGAGGGCAAATTGGGGCTCAATGAGATCGCATCGGCCCAAGATGGAGGTGCGCCCGGCACCAAGGCGGAAGCGGGTGATCTCTTTTCGCGTTTCGTGAAAATCGATTCCGAGCAGGTTGTCGGGCGCGACGTCAAGAGCCCGGCGGCAACGCGGATCATCGGCGGCTACGCGGTGATGTTCCTGCTGTTCGCGCTCAGCAACTCGGCGGCGGCATTCTTCGACGAGCAGAATGCCGGGCTGTTTGAACGACTGCTATCGACGCCGGTGAGTCGTGCGCAATTGCTGTGGAGCCGTTTCCTCTATGGCGTGCTGTTCGGGCTGACGCAGTTGATGGTGCTCTTCATCGCGGGACATTTTCTCTACGGCGTCGAAGTCTACAGCCATCTCGGCAGCCTGGTGCTCGTTTGCGCCATGGTGGCCGGGGCGTGCACTGGATTCGGCATGCTGGTGGCGGCCATCACCCGCTCGGCCGAGGCGGCGCGCAGCCTGGCCACCTTGTTGGTGATCACGATGAGCGCCTGCGGCGGAGCCTGGTTCCCGGTCAGCTTCATGCCCGAGTTCATGCAGCACATCGCCCGGTTCACGATCGTCTACTGGTCCATCGAGGGATTTGGGGCCGTGCTGTGGGCCGGCAACAGCTTCACGCAGCTTCTGCCGATCGTCGGGATCCTGGCAGGCACGACGGCCGCGGTGATGATCATCGCCGTGTGGCGATTTAACCGGAATCCGCTCTTCGAGTGATCAGCTCTGGGGCTCGCCGCCCGCCGCGGGCGGGGAGGGAGGCGCCGGTGGCAGGGCCGCCGGCGGCGGGGTGGCCGCGGCAGCGCCGCCGGCAGGAATCGTCCCGGAATAGGATGGCAGCTTCTTCGGTGACTCGGGTTCGTCGTGCTCTTCCATCACCCGCCGCACCTCTTCCTCGACGCCACTGGCGGCCTTCTTGAACTCCCGGACGGAACGGCCGAGGCCTTTGGCGAGGTCGGGCAGGCGATTGGCGCCAAACAGCAGGAGGATGATGAACATGATCATCATCAGCTCGGGACCACCGATGCCTTCGATGAATGCGACGGGCAGAGTCATGGGGAAATTAGACGGTCAGACGGGTGAAAAGTAACGCAAAATTCTCCGCTGCGCAGATCCCGGGTGCGTGTGGCTGCCATGCCGCGCCAGCTGTGACCGCAGATCATCCCAACGTGATCTCGACGTAGAACTTCTGACTCTGGCCCGGCGCCACGTGATGCAACCCGACCTTGGTTTCGGGGGCATTCGGTGGGCCCATCCAAGGCTCGAAGCAATAAAATGGCGCCTTTTCATCCGCAGTCCAGGTGACGATCGCAAACTCCCGCGCGCTGCTGTTCGCCATGCCGCTGCGGAAGAGCAGCCTGCTTCCCGACGGTTTTTCGGTCACGGCGAATACATCGCGGCGGAGGCCGGTGTGGATCAGGTCCACGAGTTCCTTGGCTGCGACGGACTCCCGCGTCGCGACGCGCGGCCCGGACACCAGCCCTCCCTGCTCATCGCGCACGAGGTGACGGGTCGCGGTCGTTTCGATTACGTAGTCGCGACGGGTCCGCCCGGGGCTCCAAGGCAACGTGAAATAGAAGTGATGTCCGGCGGACCATGGAATCGGCGTGCGGCCGAGGTTGGAAAGTTGCAGTTCAACGAAAATACCCAGCGGCTCGAAGCGATAGCTGACCACAAACTCATAATCGTAGGGGTAGGCGACCTTGGCGGCTTCATCCGGCACGAATTGCGCCGAGAAGCCGCCTTCATCGAGCCGGATCGTGCGAAACGGTCCCTGCCGCGCCAGGCCGTGCATGGGCATGGGCCGGCGCACGCCATCTTCGGCCCGCCAGAAATGAATCTCACCGCGATCATACGAGCGCCCGCAAAACGGGAAGAGGATGGGATTGCCGCCGCGGACGCTCGCGATGTTGTCGAGGGTCTCGATCTCCGGCCAGTAGATGATGTCGCGAACACTGCCGTCACCAAGGGTGACATTCCAGTTCATCAGTCGCGCCCCCATCTCCGGCAGCGCGAGGAAAGAGGACGCGCCCACCTGCCAGCGAAAAATCGTTTGCCCGAGGTAGGGGATCCGTTCCATGGAAGTGTTGGTAAAACAAAAAGGGCGCATCGTTCCAATATAAAGTCAGTTATATTTTGCGTGAACCTGCCCTAATCTCGAATCGGCCCGCCGGGTTGTAACCTGAGCGCGCTTGCGTGCGGAAGGTGGGCTGGTAGTCTCCGGGTCCGATGTTCCAGCCGGTCCGCACCTCTGCAGCCGTTTGCGCCATGTTCCTGACTGGCTTGGTGGCGGCGGAGACTGTGGCCGAAACACCGGCGGCGGCACCGGCCACGGCGGATTCCACGCCGGTTGCCAAAGACGCCGTCCCCGCGGGGCGCAAGGCCGTGGTGTACGTGATCCCGGTGAAGTCCGAGATCAACCGGCCGATCCTGTACATACTGCGTCGCGGGCTGAAGGAGGCCGACCAGAAAGCCGATGCGGTGGTGCTGGACATGGACACGCCGGGCGGAGCCCTCGATGTCACCTTCGACATCATGGAGGCCCTCGGGAAATTCCATGGCCAGACCCTGACTTACGTGGACAAGGAGGCGATGTCCGCCGGGGCCTTCATTTCCGCCACCACCGGGGAGATCTGGTTTGCGCCGGATGCCGTCATCGGAGCGGCCGCGCCCGTGTCGGCGGAAGGCAAGGACATCGACCCGACGATGAAACAGAAGGTGGTCAGTTACCTCAAGGCTCGCGTGCGGGCGATCTCCGAGGGGAAAGGCTACCGGGGTGAAGTCATCTCCGCGATGATCGACGCCGATTACGAGCTCAAGATCGGTGACAAGGTGCTCAAGCCGAAAGGCGAACTCCTGTCGCTCACCGCGACCGAGGCGAACAAGACTTATGGCGATCCCCCGCAGCCGCTGCTGGGCGCCGGCGTGGCGCGCGACATCGATGCGATGCTCACGAAAAAATTCGGGGCGGACCACTACACCATCCGACAATTCGAAGTGACCTGGTCGGAGGTCCTGGCGCAATACCTCACCAAGTTCTCGCCGGTGCTGCTGGGCCTTGGCCTGCTCGCGTTGTTCATCGAATTCAAGACGCCTGGCTTCGGAGCCTTCGGGATCACGGGCATCGTGCTCCTTGGGATTGTTTTTCTCGGCAGTTATGTCGCGGGCTTCTCCGGCCATGAACCGCTCCTGGTCTTTGCCGTCGGACTGTTGCTGCTGGGATTGGAGTTATTCTTCTTCCCCGGCGTGGCGGTGCTGGCGGTGTTCGGACTGGTGTTGATGCTGGGTTCGCTGGTTTGGGCGATGGCCGACCTCTGGCCGGGCCAGCCGTTCACGGTGGCGTGGTCCGGCGATGCATTTGTCCGGCCGCTTCAGAACGTCGGCCTGGGCCTGGTCATCGCGGTGGTGCTCGGGCTCCTGCTGGCTCGCTTCCTGCCGAAGGGCTGGATGTGGGATAAGATGGTCGTGGCCTCGACCAGCGGCGGCACCGCACAAGTGACGGGCGGCTCGCCGGCGTCTGCCGCGGAGATCGGCGCCTTGGTGGGCCAACGGGGCGTGGCGGCGACGGCGCTTCGTCCGAGCGGGCAGGTTGAGATCGCCGGCCGCCGGTTCGAGGCCAAGGTCGAGGTTGGCGCGGTCTATCCCGGTGAGGCGATTGTCGTGCGCGGCCGGACAGATTTCGCGCTGATCGTGGAGAAGGCGGAGGTATGAACGCCGTCATCCTGCTCTTTCTGCTCGGCGTGCTCCTGCTGGCAGGCGAGGTGTTCATGCCGGGGGCGGTGCTCGGCGTCGTCGGCGCCATCTTCATGACGGTCGGCTGTGTGGTCTCGTTCGTCCGGTTCGGCGCCCTGGGAGGAATGCTGGCGACGGGGACCGCCGCATTGCTGCTGGGGGCGATGCTTTACCTTGAACTGGTCTGGTTGCCGAAATCGCGTCTTGGGAAAAACATGGTGGTGCAGTCCACCTCCGGCACCGTCAGCCAGCCGGCGGTCGCGGAGCTGCAAACCGTGGTGGGCAAGGCGGCCGAGGCGATTACAACCCTCGCCCCCAGCGGCTACGTACGCGTCGACGGCCGCCGGTACGAGGCCTTTTCCCAATCCGGTCACGTGGCGAAAGGCGCGAGGCTGCGCGTGGTCGGCGTCGATAATTTCCGTCTAATCGTTACCCACAATCCAACATGAGCACACCCATCCTTCTGGTCCTGATCGGCGTTCCCGCCCTGATCGTATTCTTCGTCGTGGTCTCGTTCTTCGGCACCTGGCTGAAAGCGATGCTCAACGGTGCTCCCGTTGGCTTGCTCAACCTCGTCGGCATGCGCCTGGGCGGCGTGCCCTACAGTCTCGTGGTCGATGCCCGCATCACGGCCGTGAAGGCCGGCATCGAACTGACGACCGACCGCATCGCGGCCCATTATCTGGCCGGCGGCAACGTCGTGCCGACGGTCCAGGCGATCATCGCGGCCCAGAAGGCTGGCATCGAACTCAACTGGGACCGCGCCTGCGCCATCGATCTCGCCACCAAGGGCTCGAACAAGAGCGTGGTGGAGGCCGTGCGCACCTCCGTCGATCCCAAGGTGATTGATTGCCCGAACCCCGAGCAGGGACGCTCCACGATCGACGGCGTCGCCAAGGACGGCATCCAGGTCAAGGTGAAGGCCCGCGTGACCGTGCGGACTCACCTCGACCGCTTTGTCGGCGGCGCCAAGGAGGAGACGATCATCGCGCGCGTGGGCGAAGGCATAGTCACGACGATCGGCTCGGCCGAGAGCTACAAGAGCGTCCTCGAGTCGCCGGACAGCATCTCGAAGACGGTGCTCTCGCGCGGCCTCGATGTCGGCAGCGCCTTTGAGATCCTGTCGATCGACATCGCCGACGTCGATGTTGGCGAAAACGTCGGCGCCAAGCTGCAGGAGGCCCAGGCCGAAGCGAACAAGAGCATCGCGCAAGCCCAGGCTGAGATCCGGCGCGCTGCCGCGGTCGCGTTGGAG
Source organism: Lacunisphaera sp. (assembly GCA_035549095.1). Lineage (GTDB taxonomy): Bacteria > Verrucomicrobiota > Verrucomicrobiia > Opitutales > Opitutaceae > Lacunisphaera. The sequence goes on from DASZRV010000054.1 coordinate 76,576, forward strand.
CAGGAAATGAAAGCGCGCGTGCAGGAGATGCAGGCGGAAGTCGTGCGCGCCCAAGCCGAGGTGCCGAAGGCGATGGCAGAGGCCTTCCGCCAAGGCAAACTCGGCGTCATGGACTACTACCGGATGGAAAATATTCAATCCGACACCGCGATGCGTGGTTCGATCGCGCATCCCGATACCAAGAAGTAAGGACGGGAAGGGCGCGCACCCATGGACTGGATCAGCCACAATCTCCAGGTCATCATCGCGATTGCCGGCGCGATCGCATGGTGGCTGACCCAGCGGAAACGCGGCGACACAACGGTTGATTCGGAGCCGGCCGAGAAGACCTTCAGCGATCCCGAATTGGCGGAGCGCACCCGGCGCATTCGCGAGGAAATTCAGCGCAAGATCGATCAGCGCAATCGCGGAATGGGTCAGGGCGCGGGCGCGCCCGCTGCACCCGTGCGGCCCTTGCCCTTGCCGGCTGGAGAGGTGGGGCTTCCCGGACTGCCGCCGATCTTGCGCGAGTTGATCGAGGTGCACGCGCCCGAGCCGCCGGTGATCCGTACGGCGCCCGCGCGCCCGACCCAGGACCGCGCGGTGGTGGAGCGACAGGCGGAGATCCTGGAACAGCAGGCCGCCCTGGCCGAACAGCTCAGGATGGCGAAGGAGATGAAGGAAGCCGAACTGCGGCGACTGCAGTTTGAGCAGTCGGTCGCCGACCATGAATCTTCGCGCGTCGCCGCCCTGCGGGGTGCGCTCGACGACGACCTGCGCTCGCCGGAATCGCTGCGACGGGCCTTCCTGTTGCGCGAGGTGCTGGGCCCGCCGGTGGCGCTGCGTTGAGACGCCGCTCAGTCGAGGGCGAAACGACCGTAGCCTTCAAGCGGGATGGGATAACTGCGCCCATTCACCTCCATGCGGAGGTTCTTGCCTGCTTCCACCGTGATGAGAAGCTTGCCCTGTTTCTTGACCGATTTCGACTCGCCCCGGGCCAGGGAGCCATTGAACAGCACCGTGCCGTCGAGATCCTGCACCACCTTGACGCGGGTCGTATCGATAGCCGTGAGCGTGAGCGTTTGCGACGCCTCCGGTTGCACGCTAGCGGCGGGCGACTGGACGGACGCGGCCGGTTTCGCCGGCGTATGGAAAAACAGCACATTCGCCAGCAGGATGATGAGCACCACGACGACGAGTCCGCCCCCGGCGAGCAGGCCGAATTTGAGCATCAGTGCGCGCTCCTGGGCCGTGCGTCCGGATGAGTTCGGTTCGGTTGCCTCGACGGTCCGCGCGCTCTCGCCGAAATCCACGCGGCCATGGCTTTCGCGGCGCACCGGTTTGCCCTCGTTCGCCAGCAGCGCGTTGTAATCATTGACGAACCGATCCGGGTCCAGGTCGAGGTACCGGGTGTAGGTGCGGAGAAAGCCGCGGATATAAAGCGGCGGCAGGTCGATATCGAAGGAGTTGGCTTCGAATTTTTGCAGATAATCGCTGCGGATCTTGGTGGTCTCGGCCGCTTCGCGGATGGATATCCCCTTGCGCTTCCGCGCCTCCTCAAGCTTCTCGCCGATCGTCTGCATGGCAGTGTGTTAAGTGGTTTTGGAGTGGTTTTGAAAGTCTAATCGCCGGGCGGAATGGCCGAGGGTTTCAGCGCCAGCGACGGCGACGCGGGCCTTCGCTCCACCGCTCAGGATGACCCGCCCAAGTCATAAGTATCCAGATCGACGAGGATCTCGCGTGGCGACGAGCCGTTCTCCGGGCCCACGATGCCTTTCTCTTCCATGATTTCAACGATGCGAGCGGCGCGATTGTAGCCGATGCGCAGCTTGCGTTGCAGCATCGACGTGGAGGCGCGACGCGTCGCCCGCAGGACATCGAGCGCCTGGCGGAACAGCTCCTCGTCGTCGCCGAGATCCGCATCGTCGGAGTCACCGTCCTCGTCCTCATCGCGCGAATCGCGGTCAATCTGCTGCTGGACGGACGTGGCGAATTGCGGCGGGCCGTTGCGCTTGAGGAAGTCAACGATCTGCGACATCTCCTCGTCGGCCACGAACGCGCCTTGCGCCCGGACCAGCCGCGAGGTGCCCGGCGGCGAGAAAAGCATGTCGCCGCGGCCGATGAGCGTGTCGGCGCCCTTGGTGTCGAGGATCGTGCGGGAATCGACCTGCGACGCCACCTGGAAGGCGATGCGTGAAGGCAGGTTGGCCTTGATGACGCCGGTGATGACATTCACCGACGGGCGCTGCGTGGCGATGATCAGGTGGATGCCGGCAGCACGCGCCAGTTGGGCCAGGCGCGCGATGCTCGTTTCAATCTCAGCCGGCGCAACCATCATGAGGTCGGCCAGCTCGTCGATGATCGCGATGATGTATGGCAGGTGGTCCGGTATTTCGATCTCCTCGGCCACGCCCTCGAGTTCGGACTGCTGCTCAGCCGGCGGAAACTCGTGCTTCGGCTCGTGCCGGCGGTTGTTGAAGCCATAAATGTTGCGGACGTTGGCCTTGGCGAAAATCTGGTAGCGCTGTTCCATTTCACCGAGCAGCCACTTGAGGGCCGCAGGCACTTTTTTCGGCTCGGTCACCACCGGAATGAGCATGTGCGGAAGCGTGTTGAAAATCTTCAGCTCGACCACCTTGGGATCGACCATCAGCAACCGCACATCCTTCGGGCTTTTCGAATAGAGGATCGAGGCGACGATGGAATTGATGCAGACGGACTTGCCCGAACCCGTGGCGCCGGCGATGAGGAGGTGCGGCATCTTGGTGAGGTCGGAGATAAGCGCCTTGCCGCTGACATCCTTGCCGAGTGCGATCGGCAGCTCGGCCTTGGCTCCCACCCAGTCCTCGCTCTCGAGGATCTCGCGCATGCCGACGGGCGTGGGCTTTTGATTGGGCACCTCCACGCCGACCGCCGCCTTGCCCGGAATCGGTGCGAGGATGCGCACCGATTGCGCCCGCATGCCCAGGGCAATGTTCTTGTCGAGGCCGGAAATCTTTTCGACACGCACGCCCGGCGCCGGAACGACCTCGTAGCGGGTGATGACCGGTCCGACGTGAATTTCGCCCAGGGAGACCTCGACGCCGAACTCACTGAGGATGCGCAGGAGGTTTTCCGCGTTGTGCCGGTGCTCTTCCTCGGAATGGGCGGCGTCGAATTTGACCTGTTCGCGCAGCAGGGAAAGCGAGGGGAATTGATAATCCTTGTCGTCGCTCTGCGGCAGCGTGACCTTGGCCTTCTTCGTCTCTTCCGGCTTCACGATGTTGAGCTGCAGCTTGCCGGCCGCGGCGGTGGCCTTCGCCTCGGGGACAGTCTCGACGGTTTTCGCGGTGCGGCCGGCGGGTTTTGCGGGCGTTGGCGCGGGCGCCGGCTCGACGGCAGGTTTGGAAATCTCCGGCACCACCGGCGCTTTCGGCATTTCGGCAAACGGATCGCCGCCCTTCGCCGCGACCTTTCTGGCGCCGGCAGGCGAAATGACCGGCGGGACGGGTGTCGCAGGAGCGGCCTTCGCGGCGAGAGCGGCAGCCGCCTTCTGCTTCGCCGCTTCCTCGCGCTGCTTTCGCAACTCTTCCGCCCGCGCGGCGCGGAGGGCCGCGCGTTTCTGGCGCCATTCGGCGAAGGCATGCATCATGCGACCGATTTCCGCCGCAATGTCGTTGGGAAAGATCAGCAGTATGCCGATGAAATAGATCGTGCCCAAAATCATGCCCGCGCCGAAGACGCCGAGGCTGTCCCGCAGGACATCGCGATAGATCAACGAGCCGAGTACACCGCCCGGACCGGCGGTGAACAGGGCTTTGTCCATGAACCAGAGTTCCTGCATGTCGATGAGGGCCGCGAACGAGACAATGCAGCACGCAAGCGAAATGAAGCGGCGGCCCCCCAGCACGCGGGCGAACCGCAGGTACACATTTACCATCCAGAGCAGGAAGACGGGAATGAACCAGGTTGACACCCCGATCAGGTGGTAGGACCACCAGCAGAACTCGGCGCCGATCACACCGACGAGGTTCGGCTTCACCCCGGTGTTTGTCGGCACCAGCTGCTGAACCCCGTTGACCACCTCGCTTTTGCCGGCCACTTGGGTCATCACGCTTTGCGCCGGCTCGTAATCGATCAGGGCGACAAGCAGCAAAACACCGATGACGAAGCAAACAAACGCCGCCAACCAATGCGGACGGTGACGCGGCCCCTCGAAGGATACGGCGTCTTTTTCGCGGGCCTTTGGATTTGAACTCTCCGCTTTCGGCATTTTCAGTGACGTTTAGCGGAATTGCAGGTCCATAGCGACGGAGGGTCAATGTAAAAGCCCCCCGCGATCATCCGTCCAAATCGTTTAAGCTCAACATGTCCTCATTTCTCCAGTTCAAACCGGTGTACCAGGAACGGGTGTGGGGCGGTCGGACACTCGCCAGCTTTCTCGGGCGGGCGCTGCCGGGAGAGGCGCCCATCGGCGAAAGCTGGGAAATTGTGGATCGCGACGAGGCGCAGTCTGTCGTCGCGGACGGACGCTGGACGGGAAAATCCTTGCGCGAACTCCTGCATGACCACGCGTCGGAAATCATGGGTCCGACATGGACGCGGGGGCACCGGTTTCCCATTCTCGTCAAATGGCTGGACTGCCGGGACCGGCTGAGCGTGCAGGTGCACCCGCCCGCCTCGATCGCGGCGAAACTTGGCGGCGAGCCGAAGACGGAGAACTGGTTCATCGCGCAGGCCGATGACGGCGCGGCCGTGTACGCCGGGCTGCGGCCCGGCGTGACGCGCGAGAGATTCGAAAAAGCCATCGCCGCGGGCACCGTTGAACATTGCCTGGAGCGGCTGGCGGTCAGGGCCGGCGACTCCCTGTTGATCCACAGCGGAACGATGCACGCAATCGACGCCGGAAACATGATTCTCGAGATTCAGCAAAACTCCGACACCACGTATCGCGTCTACGACTGGGGACGCATGGGACTCGACGGCAAACCAAGGCAGTTGCATGTTCGCGAGTCGCTCGAGTGCCTGGCGGCGAACACGGCTCCCGCGCCACACCTGTTGCATGGGCCCGGTTTGTTGGTGGACAGCCCGTTGTTCACCTTGCGCCGGGTGGACCTCTCCGCGGGGGCAACGCTCGCGTTCGCCGCGCGTGAACAGCCGCGGATTCTTTCGTTGGCCGCCGGCGCCTTGGATGGCGATGGAGCGTTGCGAATGGGAGACAACGTCCTGTTGCCCTTCGAGGCCGCGTTCAGATTCCGCGCGACGGTGCCGTCGGTCGTGCTGGTTACCGAGCGTTTCACCTGACCATGTTGCGCGGCCTCAAGCTGCTGCTCCTGCTTGCGGTGCTCGCCGCCGTGGGCGCCATGCTCTGGGTCGTCCTGCTGCCAAGCATCGTAGCGTCGGTCGTTCGGTCCAGAACGGGATTCTCAATCCAAGTCGAACAGGTCGCGGCGAATCCGTTCACCGGCCGTGCCGTCATCCGGGGATTGGTCTTGCGCAACCCGTCCGGCTGGCCGTTGTCGGATTTTGCCGAACTCAGGGAGTTCCGGGCGGACGTGAACCTGCTTTCACTGCTGGGCGATCGCTTTGTGGCGGACGAGATCGTGGTGGACCTCCCCAAGCTGACGCTGGTGGTTAACGAACGCGGTGCCTGGAACGCCACCATCTTCAAGGATGGGCTTGCGGGTGCCAGCCGGCCCGCCAGCTCGAGCTCGAAGCGGTCATTTCTGATTCGGCACCTTGTGTTGAAGTTCGACCAACTCGTCTTTGCCGATTACTCGGGGGCCAGGCCGGCCCGGCGCGAATACAATCTCGCCCTGCGCCGCGATCTGCACGACGTCGACAGCGTGACCAAGATCGTCTCGCCTTTTACCGGAGCGGTGCTGGGCATTGTTTCCAACGCGATCGGGAGCATGTTCAAGGACCGCCCGGACGTGCTGACGGAATTGGCGCGCCCCGTCAGGGACGCCGGGACCAAGACCGGAGAAAAGCTGAGGGGCTTGCTGGACTCGCTTGATAAGAGACGACCATAGGCTATGGTGCGCCGTCCCGATGACCGATCCATTGCCAAACGAAGCGAATGACAAGAATACCGGTGCGTCCGCCGCGGAAATGCGGGCGCCGAAGCCGGAGGACCAGCTCGCCGCTGCGAAACAGGAAGCGGCGGCGAACTACGAACGTTATGTCCGGGCCATGGCGGACCTGGAGAACTTCCGGCGACGCAGCCTGCGCGACAAGGAGGAGCTCAGGCAGTTTGCCGCGGCCGGCCTCATGGAAGACGTCATTCCAGTCCTCGACAATTTGAACCTCGGCCTGGCCGCGGCCAAGCAGCAGCACGAGGTGACCGCCATCATTGCGGGCGTGACCGCCGTGCTGGACCAGTTCAAGAACACGCTCGCGCGGCACGGCCTCAAGGAGATCGACCCCTCCGGCCAGCGCTTCGACCCGAATTTTCACGAGTGTATTTCACACCAGCCGAGCGCTGATGTGCCGGAGGAAAGCGTCAGCCAGGTCGTCCGGCTCGGCTACTCCCTCAATGGTCGTTTGCTGCGACCGGCGTCCGTCGTTGTCTCAAGCGGGCCGGCGAAGGAAAACAAGGCGTAATCCATGGCGACCGGACAAAAACAGGATTACTACGAACTCCTCGGCGTCGAAAAGAACGCGTCCGAGGAGGACCTCAAGAAGGCCTATCGCAAGAAGGCGGTGCAGTACCATCCGGACAAGAATCCGGGCAACAAGGAAGCCGAAGAGATGTTCAAGAAGGTCTCCGAGGCCTACGAAGTTTTGAAGGATCCGGAGAAGCGCGCAGCTTACGACCGATTTGGGCATGCGGCATTCCAGCAGGGTGGGGGTCCGCGCGGGCCCGCGGGCTTTGGCGGTGGCGGCGGTTTCCACGATCCGTTCGACATTTTCCGCGAGGTGTTCGGGCAGCAAAGTGGCGGTGGCGGGATCTTCGAAGAATTTTTCGGGGGTGGCGGCGGCAACGGCGGTGGTGCCGGGCGTGGCTCAGACTTGCGTTACGATCTGGAGATCGCGCTGGAGGAAGCCGCGCACGGGGTGGAAAAGGAAATCTCGTTTCGCCGCCTGGGCGAATGCAGCCATTGCCATGGATCGGGCGCGGAACCGGGCTCAAAGCGCACGACTTGCCCGACCTGCCGCGGCGCGGGCCAGGTGACCACCTCGCGCGGGTTTTTCCACGTGCGCCAGGTGTGCCCGACCTGCCACGGCTCCGGCTCCCGCGTCGAAAAGGCCTGCGTCAAGTGCCATGGCGAGGGCCGGGTGAACGAAACCGCGAAGATCAACGTGAAGATCCCGGCCGGCGTCGACACGGGCAACAAGCTGCGCTCGTCCGGAAACGGCGAAGCCGGGGTCATGGGTGGCGAAGCTGGCGATCTCTACATCGTCGTCCATGTGCGGGATCATGAGATTTTCGAACGCCAGGGGGACGACCTGTTTTGCGAGATTCCGATCAAGTTCACCCTCGCGGCGCTCGGTGGCACAATCGAGGTGCCAACCCTCCAAGGGAAGGCGGCTTTGAAGATTCCGGCGGGAACCCAGTCGAACACGACCTTCCGATTAAAAGGGCGCGGCATGCCGCACCTGCGGGGAAGCGCGACCGGCGATCAGCTGATTCGCGTACAGGTCGAGGTGCCGACGCATTTGAGTGCCGAGCAGAAGAAAATACTGGAAGAGTTTGCGCGGCTCGGCGGCGATACGGACGAGCCCATGGCAAAAAACTTCTTCGAAAAGGCGCGTAAGTTCTTCTGAGTCGATCATGCGCGTGGTGATCCTAGGCTCGGGCCGGGGCAGCAATGCCGAGGCGATCCTGAAAGCCGAGGCGGCCGGCAAGCTGGCGGATGCCCGGGTCGTGCACTTGTTTTCGGACAAACCGGATGCGGGCATCCTTGCGCTCGGGCCGCGATTTGGCGTGCCGGCCGCGTACATCGACCCGGCACCCTTCAAGACCAAACTCGAAGGACCAGGTGAGGACCGTTTCATTGCAGCGATCGAAACCGCCCGCGCGGACTTGATCGTGCTGGCGGGCTTCATGCGGGTGATCAAACCGAAGTTTCTGACGGCCTTTTCGGGCCGGATCATCAACCTGCATCCCAGTTTGCTCCCGGCCTTCCCGGGACTGGACGGCATCGGACAGGCCTTGCGGGCGGGAGTGGCGGAGACCGGCTGTACGGTGCATCAGGTGACCCCGGCGGTCGACGGTGGTCCCATCCTGGCCCAAGCGCGCGTGCCAATCGAACCCGGGGAAACCTTGGAAAGCCTGGCAGCCAAGGTGCACAGTGCCGAACACGCATTGCTCCCGGAAGTCATCGCACGGCTGAGTCGTGAGTCGAAGTCCTGAAAGATGGCCATCGTGGAACTGAAGGTTGCCGTCGCCGTATCCGCCGCGGGTGCACTGGAAGATATCCTCTGCGAGCGAGAGGAACAAAGGCTGATGCTCATCGAGGACCGCGATTCGGCGTCGGCATGGCTGGTGGGATATTTTGCCTCCTCCGCCGAAGCCGTGGCGACTTTGAGCACCCTGCGGGCGGTGGTTCCCGAGAGCTCCATCACCGGCGAGCCAATCGTGCGCGAATTGGCGGATGCTGACTGGAAGGACAGCTACAAGGCGCATTTCAAAGCCTGGCGATTTGGATCACTGCATTGGGTGCCGGTTTGGGAGCGAGACGGTTTCAAGCTCCCGGCGGGCGGGAAAGTGCTGTGGCTGGATCCGGGGCTCGCTTTTGGCACGGGTAATCACGAGACGACGCGCCTCGTGGTTGAGCGCCTGGTCGAGTACGAACGGCGCGTTGGATCAAAGAACCAACGAGTGATCGATGCTGGCTGCGGATCGGGTATCCTCGCGCTTTCGGCGGCAAAGCTGGGCTTTCGCCAGGTGTCCGGCTTCGATCTCGATCCGGTTGCCGTTCAGGTCAGCCAGGAGAATGCGCTCCTCAACGACCTGGCCGGAGAGGTCGAATTCTTTTGCACCGACCTTACCGGCGGCCTGGCGGGTCGCGAAGCAGAGTTGGTGATGGCCAATATTCAGTCGGACATCCTGATCGGCCATGCGCGAGAGTTGGTCCGAGCCGTCGCGCCGGGCGGAACGTTGGTATTGAGTGGCATCCTGGCGCGTGAAGCTTCGGCGGTGGAGGCGACGTTTGCCACGATGGTGCCAGCCTGGTTACGCAGCTCGCGAACGATCGGCGAGTGGTGCGATCTCGAACTGATCCGACGCTAAACCCCGGTCTATCCGCCTCGAAACAGAGACGCCGGATGCGCTAGAGGAATCGCCAGACAGCGTGGAGGAGCGTGAAGTTGCCCAAGAGCCAAAACGGCCAGAACCTTCGGCCCGAAAGGAGCAAATTGAAGGCAATGGTCATAGGCATCACGGCTCGACAGACCGCCCAGTAACCCGACCAGACCCAGTAGCTCAGAAACACCAGGAGAACGGAATAGCCTGCGCCTGCGCGCCACCATGGAGACTCACGATCAGGGCGCCTCCAGAGGACAACGGCTTGAGTTGCCAGCCCGACCATGGCTAGAAGGCCGAAGCTGTAGCGGCCGTCGAGATTGCCGAATGAGAGCTCGCGCAATGAATATCGCAGCTGGGTCAGCAGGCCGGCGAAAGGCCACGAGAGGTTGCCCAAGCCCGAAGAAGCCGGGTTCTGAAAACGACTCCCGACGTAAACTGACCATAGGCCTATAGGAAGCCCGGCCGACAAAAGGACTATAAGCGGGCGGCGCCAGGACCCCGCCATGAGATTCTTCGCCTGGACGGCAGCCGCGCCCCAAAGGCTCGTTTCCTTGGCGAGCGCGGCCAAGGCAAACCAAGTTGCCTCGCGCGCTGAGTGCTGGCGCTTGCCGGCTTCGATGGCTAGCGCGAGGAGAAGGAGCGCGGGCAGATCGACGAGCGATTGCCGGACGCTGTCCAATACTCCCATGCCAAACAGGCAGGCGAACCATCGTGCGAATCCGATCCATCCCGGTTCGTCAATAATCCGACGTAGAAGTGCGCCAAAAATAAACCAGCAGGATACATTCACCAGGGCGAAAGCCTGCAGAATCCACCAAGGTCGGCCGAATCCTGCCGCGTATGCGGCCAGCGGCACCAGGATTCGCCGTGCCCGGTAAGCCGGCGCATCAAGAACCTGGCCCAATTGCGCGTCGCGGAGCAGAGGATCAATGGCGAGGGTGGCATAAAATTGCCCATCGTAGCCGTTGGAGCCGCTGACTGTAGCGATCGGCAGCGACTGGAGAGTCGGGAGGCGTTTGTTTTCCCAAGTGTCGCCGAAGCGGATCAGGCTCGTGAAGCCAGTTGCCGGGTCAAATTTGGCCAGCACGAGGGCGATGAACAGGGCGGCGGAGAGCCAATAAGCGTGACGACTCATCTAACAGGCAGGGAGCTGAATTGCCGCGCGTTCGAGGCGGCCCGAAACCGGCGTACGAAACCAAAGGCAACGGTGGTTGCCTAAAAGAGGTCGATCGGCGTGCGGGACATGAAGTCTTCCATATAGGCCGTCGTGGCTTTCCCTTCTATGAAGACAGGATCACTCATGATCGCCTTGTGCAGAGGGATCGTCGTGCGAATACCTCGGATCAAATATTCGCTTAACGCCCGATAAGACCGTTGCAGCGCGATCTTTCTATTGGGCCCGAAGCAGATGAGCTTCCCGATCATGCTGTCATAATATGGCGGGATCGCATAACCGCTGTAAACGTGCGAATCCACGCGAACGCCCAAGCCACCGGGCGGATAGTAAAGACTGATGGTTCCGGGCGACGGGGTGAAGTTGCGCGCCGGGTCCTCGGCATTGATCCGGCATTCGATCGCGTGCTTCTCGAATTTGATGTCGCCCTGGTCGAAATCGAGCTTTGCGCCGTTGGCGATGTTGATCTGCTCCTTGATCAGGTCAATGCCAGTCACCTCTTCCGTGACGGGATGCTCCACCTGGATGCGCGTATTCATCTCAATGAAGTAGAAGTTGCCCTTGGCATCGACGAGGAACTCGATGGTCCCGGCGTTTTGATATTCGGCCGCTTCCGCCGACTTGATGGCGGCCTTGCCCATCTTTTTCCGGAGATCAGACGTCAGAAACGGCGAGGGCGATTCTTCGATCAGCTTCTGATGGCGGCGCTGCACCGAGCAGTCGCGTTCACCCAGGTGAAGAACTTTGCCATGACTATCCGCGAGAATCTGAAACTCGATGTGGCGGGGCTTTTCAATATACTTCTCGATGTAGACTGCGCCGTTGCCAAAGGCTTTTTCGGCTTCGCTTCGCGCTACGTGGAATTCCTTGGCAAAGGACACATCGTTATGGGCGATTCGCATGCCGCGGCCGCCGCCGCCGGCAACCGCTTTGATGATGACCGGATATCCGATCTTGCGGGCCAGCTTAACGGCTTCGTTCTCGTTATCTATTGGGCCATCCGATCCTGGAACGGTGCTGACGCCGGCCTTGCGAACAGTATCCTTGGCCACGGCCTTGTCGCCCATGATCCGGATGCTTTTGGACTTCGGCCCAATAAACTTGATGTTGCACGACTCACATTGCTCCGCGAATTTGGCATTCTCTGAGAGGAAGCCATATCCAGGGTGAATAGCATCCACGTCGGCAATCTCCGCGGCACTGATGATCCTGTCGGCGCGAAGGTAACTGTCGGCGCTCTTCGGGCCACCAATGCAAATGGCTTCGTCCGCCAATTGGACGTGGAGCGATTGGACGTCCGCCTCAGAATAGATGGCGAGGGTCTTAATCCCCATTTCGCGACAAGCGCGGATGATGCGAAGCGCGATTTCACCGCGGTTGGCGATGAGAATCTTTTGTATCATGCTGATGTAAAATAATTAAGCCGGACACTATGAGTCCGGCTGGAATCCAAGAACCACTCAACCGAGCTTGATTTTGAACAGCCGCTGCCCGTATTCCACGGGCTGGCCGTTCTCAACCAGCACTTCGACCACGGTGCCCTTCGTCTCGGCTTGGATCTCATTCATGATCTTCATGGCCTCAATGATACAAACGACGGTCTTTTCCTCGACCTTGGCATTTATATCGACAAACGGAGGATTCTCAGGGGAAGGAGAGCGATAAAAAGTACCCACCATTGGTGATTTCACGTAGGTGAATCCCGATTCATCCGCTCCCGGCGACGAGACCGGCGCGACCGCTTTCTGCGGTGCCGCCGGCGCGGCTTCGACCGGCGCGGAGATCTGTGTGAAAGGGTGGGCTGAACCTGATCCGCCTGAGGCGTTCGGGAAACCATTCGAGCCCCGTTTTATCTTTATCTTGAATCCTTCTTCCTCGAATTCGAACTCCGAGAGTTCGGAGCGTTTCATCAACTCGATGATTTGCTTAATCTGTTTGAGGTCCAAGATTGGCTCCGGTTGAGTTAAAGGTGGGCAGGAACTCGTATGAGGAGGGCCTTACAAAGGCGGTTTGGAGGACCATAGCAATCATGGAATTTCCATCACCAAGCCTTTTTGTAAAAATCGTCAATTTCTACCATAAAAACATGATTTTCTGAGGAAAATCTGGTGGATTACGCTGTTTTTCCCAATCCGAATGAAGGGGCAATCAGTGGCCATTTATCGAAAGGCGGCCATCTGACCGGGCGCCGGGCTGCGATCCAGCAACGACGTCGCATGGTACCGCGCGCCGGCGATATGGGCGTCCTGGCGGGGACCAGACAATATGGACGAGCGCTGCGGCATTTGGCAGGTTGGCATGCATCCCGACGGCACTGGGCGCGTGGAGTATTCGGCGCCCGCCCGTCGTTGCGGATGAGCCTTCGCTCGAGGGCAAAATCTCAAGTTTTTGCCGGAAGCGCCGAATCTCGTGTAGCCTATGAATGGATACAACAATCGTCTCCGCAAAAACGATGCGTCGACTGTTGCTCGACTCTTACTCTTGGCGATGCATGATCTCGGGAAAAACGTTACGTAACAAACTGTCGCTAAACCAGAAACAAATATGTCAATTACGAGATAAAGAAAGAACTTGATTGCGAAATCGCAGTTTGCATCGTCGCGTCTCCCTTCGTTCTACCGCTGGCGAAAATTCGTCGGTGAGGTGAACAAAAAAGGGGCGCCGGAGAGTTCCTTAAAAACTTTTTTCGACAAAGCTCGGGAAAAGGGTTGACGAGAGAAAATGCGAATGATCTGGTGGCAATCTTTCCCCTACCAAGGGGCGGTTCTTTGAAATTTACTTTGTGCGATTGATTGGGACCCCCAATCAAAATTCAAATCGATGCGGATCTAACGATCCGTATCAAAGTTCAGTAGTTCATGAATCACTAGGTTCATGACTCTCTGATTTTTTCGGAGAGTTTGATCCTGGCTCAGAATGAACGCTGGCGGCGTGGTTAAGACATGCAAGTCGAACGGAGTTTGCGGTGTAGCAATACACTGTAAACTCAGTGGCGAACGGGTGCGTAACACGTGAACAATCTACCTTTTAGTGTGGAATAGCTCGGCGAAAGCCGGATTAATACCGCATGTGGTTGTCCCTCGCCTGAGGGGCATACTAAAGTCAGGGACCGCAAGGCCTGACGCTAATAGAGGAGTTCGCGGCCTATCAGCTAGTTGGCGAGGTAACGGCTCACCAAGGCTAAGACGGGTAGCTGATCTGAGAGGATGATCAGCCACACTGGAACTGAGACACGGTCCAGACACCTACGGGTGGCAGCAGTTTCGAAT
>DASZRV010000055.1:0-1619 GCA_035549095.1 Lacunisphaera sp.
CGGCGCGCCGCCTGGTCACGATCGAGGAGGTGGGTGCTGCTTGCGTCTTTCTCGCCAGCCCCTATGGCGGTGCCATGACGGGCGAGACGCTTTACATCGACGGCGGCTACCACATCCTCGGCTGAGGACAGGCGCGTTCACGCCTTCGTCATCCCGGCTTCAGGAGTGTGAAGAAATTCAAGTCTGCCACTTAGGTTGAACGGCGCTTCTTCTTTTTCTTTCCTCTCCACCCGCGAAGCGGGGGAGAGCGACTGTGTTGCCAGTCAAGCGGTTTGCCAGGGTTTGTTGTCGCGAACCATGGCATTGAGGGTGACGAGCAGCTTTCGCATGCAGGCGGTGATGGCGACCTTGGCCGGCTTGCCGGCCGCCCGCAGGCGAGCATGGAAGGCCTTGATCGCGGGATTGTGGCGAATGGCGGCCAGGGCGGCCATGTAGAGCGTTGCCCGCAAGGCGGCGCGCCCGCCCCAGATGGTGCGCTGGCCGCGCAGGGTGCCGCTGTCGCGATTGAAGGGTGCCAAGCCGACCAAGGCAGCGATCTGACGCCGGGTGAGGCGGCCCAGTTCGGGCAGCTCGGCCAGCAGGGTGCGAGACGCGACATCACCGATCCCTGGGACGCTTTTCAGCAATTCTTCCTTGGCTCGGAAGATCGGGCTGGAGCGCACGGCATTGTCGAGATCCTCGTCGATCCGGTTCAAGGCCTTGCCCAGCCATTCGAGATGAGCATCGAGATCGGCCTTGAGATCGGGCCGGGTCACCTGATGGCGCCGGTTCTTCTCCGCGGTCATCATCTCGACGATCTGGCGCCGGCGGACGATCAAGCCGTTGAGCCGGTCGGTCTCGGCATCGGGCAGAGGCCGGGGTTCCGGCTGGACCGCCTCGGCAAACCGGGCGATCGCCTCGGCGTCGAGCGCGTCAGTCTTGGCCAGGCGGCCCGTGGCGCGGGCAAAGTCACGGACTTGACGCGGGTTGACCACCGCCACCGGCAGCCCGGCCGCCGCCAGCACCGCCGCGGCCCGCAACTGCAGGCCTCCCGTCGCCTCCAGCACGACCAACTTTGGCGCCAGTGCCTTCAGCCGGGCAACCAAAGCCGCCAGACCTTCCTCGTCGCGCGCGACGCTAAAGGCCGCACCCGTCGGCCGGACGTGCACATCCAGCCGAGCCTTCGAAACATCGATCCCAACGAACATTCCCGGTCCCTTTCTGCGGCTCTTCGCCCGACCTTGCAGATACGGGCTCGCAGCGCGGCCCCGGCGACTGTTCGGGCTCGGAGAACCTGCAAGCGGAGCCCCCAGCTCTCCCACGGTCTTCAAAACCAGAGGGTTGACGGGCTTCCGCTTGCAACCGTGTCGATCATTCATGACCGGATACCCTTGTCTAGATACAAGGGTTAGGAAGGGGGATGACTCGATAGAGGATGAAAGTCGGGAGCGGCGTGTTGCTGCTCTACCGAGCAGCCCCCTCCCTTGCCCTCCCCCAACGATGGGGGAGGGGTTGAATCCCGGCTACGGCGCACCCAGCCGGTGCGAGAGCCCGTCGGCGGCGGCGCGCACGGCTTCGATCAGCTTATCGCGGTTGGCCTTGCCGAGCCGCTGCTCCGGCGCCACCACGCTGATGGCGGC
>DASZRV010000056.1:0-73022 GCA_035549095.1 Lacunisphaera sp.
GAAGCCGGGGAGGGCGGGGTGGGTTTTCATGGTGGGAAAACACCGGCCCGTGCCGGGACAGTTTGTGCCCCAAACGACGTATACAAGCGCAAATCTTATCAGTGGACTGGACAACGCCACGGGCTTTGTGGGATGGTCCGCGCCATGATTGTTTATCTGGATGGCAAGTATGTGGACTCGGCGGAAGCCAAGGTGTCGGTCTTCGACCACGGCGTGCTTTACGGCGACGGCGTCTTCGAAGGCATCCGGATTTACGGCGGCAATGTCTTCCGGCTCGACGAGCACCTGGAGCGGCTGGAGATGTCGGCCAAGGCCATCCTTCTCTCCGTCCCATTGAACCGCGCCGACATGGCCGAGGCGGTGTGCGAGACCTGCCGGCGAAACAAGCTGACCGACGGCTACATCCGCCTGGTCATCACGCGCGGCCCAGGCGACCTCGGGCTGGCGCCGTGGCTGTGCGAGAAGCCGACGCTTTTCATCATTGCGAGCAAGATCCAGCTCTACCCGCCGGAGTATTACGACAATGGCCTCAGCATCGTCACCGTCGCGTCGCGCCGGATCTCGCCGGATATGCTGCCGCCGACGGTCAAGTCGCTGAATTACCTCAACAACATCCTCGCCAAGATCGAGGCGAAGCAGGCGGGCGCGCTCGAGGCCATCATGCTGAACGCGCAGGGGCACGTGGCCGAGTGCACGGCGGACAACATCTTTGCGGTGCACAAGGGCGAGATCCTGACCCCGGCCGCGTCGGCCGGGGCGCTCAAGGGCATCACGCGCTCGACCGTTTTCGACGTCGCCAAGGAACTCGGCCTCCCGATGCGCGAGGCCAACCTGACGCGCTACGACATCTGGTGCGCGGACGAGTGCTTCCTTTCCGGCACGGGCGCCGAGGTCATCGCGGTGGTCAAGCTCGATGGCCGGGTGATCGGCTCCGGGAAACCCGGTCCGATCACGGCCAAGGTTCTCGCCAGTTTCCGCAAGCGTGTGTTGGTGGAAGGCACTCGAATCTAGGCGTTTTGACCGCCTCTGCACTTGCCAGCAGAGGGAGGTCTTGGCATGTCCATCGAAGGGGAAAGGGCCTACCCGGACGCAATTTGCGTTTCCCGCCGGGGATGCTATCATCCCTTAGAACCAAGAACATGGCCAATTCACTCAAGTGCGATCTCTGCTCGAAGCCCGCGACGGTTCACCTAACCCAGATTGTAAACAACAAGATACACAAGGTGGACCTGTGCGAGGCATGCGCGCAGGCGAAGGGCGTCACCGACCCGAGCGGCTTCTCGCTGGCGGACCTCCTGCTGAAGGCTTCGCTGAATCCGGAACCAGTCGGCGACGGGCGCTGCGAGGCCTGCGGATTCACGCAGCAGGATTTCAAAAAGACCGGACGCTTTGGGTGCCCGGAATGCTACCAGTACTTGGGCGGGGTCATTGAGCCCATGCTCGAAACCATGCACAAGGGCATCGCTCATGCCGGCAAGGTGCCGAAGCGCGCGCTCGAGCGCCGGTCGCTGTACGAGCGTCTGACGCAGCTCGAGACGGAGCTCGATGCCGCAATCAAGGCGGAGCGTTACGAGGATGCCGCCCGGTATCGCGACGAGATCCACCAAGTCCGGACCGCGGCCACGCCCAAGAAAGGCGACTGAAATGAAGATCAACGAGCTGATTGACGCCCATTCCGAGTTGACCGACTCCGGGGCGGGGAAGAGCGCAGTGGTCCTGATGACCCGCATCCGCCTCGCCCGCAACCTGGCGCATGAACCTTTCCCCGGCTGGGCGAAGGACGCCCAGCGGCGCGACATTCGCGACCGGTGCATGCAGGCCGTGGCGGCGCTCCCGCAAATGAAGCGCGGGCTGGCGATCCCGGTCGAGAGCCTCGATGAGCTGCAAAAGCAGATCCTGGTTGAGCGCCATCTTATCAGCCGCGAACTCTGCCACGCCAAAGCTGGCTCGGGCATCGTCATCAGCAAGGACCAGTCCTGCGTCGTGATGGTCAACGAGGAGGACCACCTGCGCATTCAGGTGCTGCGCGCCGGCTTTCAGTTCAAGAAGGTGTGGAACACGATCAACACACTCGATTCCGAGCTTGAGGAGTTCCTCGACTACGCCTTTTCGCCGAAGCTCGGTTATCTTTCGGCCTGCCCGACGAACCTCGGGACGGGCATCCGCGCCTCGGCGATGATGCACCTGCCGGCGCTCGTCATCACCGGGCAGATGGAGAAGGTGGTCCGCGCCGTCAACCAGCTCGGCATGGCGGTGCGGGGGCTGTTCGGCGAGGGCTCGGACGCGAGCGGCAGCATCTTCCAGATTTCCAACCAGACCACCCTGGGGGAAAGCGAGGAGGAGATCATCAAGCACCTCCACGGCGTGCTCACCACCATCATCGAGCAGGAGCTCAACGCCCGGGACAAGCTGAGCGAGTCCGACCCGAACAAGCTCTACGACAAAATCGGCCGCGCCTACGGCATCCTGCAGAACGGGCACCTCCTGAATTCGAACGAGGCGATGAACCTGCTCTCGCTGATCCGCCTCGGCATCGATCTCGGCGTCATGCCCGAAGACCAGCGCGCCGTCGTCGACCGGCTCTTCATCGAGTGCCAGCCCGGCCACATCCAGCACGCCGCCAAGGGCGCCTTCGACCCGGCGCAGCGCGACGTGCTGCGCGCGGCGCGACTGCGCTCCGAGTTTGCCAAAGTGCCGGCACCTGACTTCACTAACGCCAGTCGCTAGCCGGCCCTACATCACTTCACATGGAACCAATGAACAATTTCACGCCGCGCGCACAGCAGGTGCTGGCGCTGGCCCGCAAGGAAGCCGACCGTTTTCATCACAATTACGTCGGCACCGAGCACCTCCTCCTGGGCTTGATCAAGCTGGGGCAGGGCGTGGCCGTGAGCGTGCTGCAGAAGATGGGCCTCGATCTCGAGACCGTTCGCGCGGAAGTCGAGAAGCAGGTGGGCATCGGCCAGGAGACGAAGACGCCGGTCGGCAGCATTCCGTACACGCCGCGGGTGAAGAAGGTTCTCGCCCTGGCCGGCAAGGAAGCCAAGGCGCTCAACCATTCCTACGTCGGCACCGAGCACATTCTCCTTGGGCTGCTCCGGGAGGGCGAGGGCGTCGCCGCGCGTGTGCTCAAGACGCTGGAGATCGACATCGAGCGGACCCGCAATGAAATCCTCCGCGAACTCGACCCACAGTTCTCGTCGAGCCAGGGCGGGGAAGGCGCGGGCGGCGGCGGCGAGGAAGTGGCGCCGCGCGGGAGCAATCCCGACGACAAGAAAGAGGTGAAGACGCCCGCGCTGAAGGCGTTCGGCCGCGACCTTACCGAGCTCGCCCGCAAGAGCGAGATGGACCCGGTGGTGGGCCGGAAGAAGGAAATCAGCCGCGTCATCCAGATCCTGTGCCGGCGCACGAAGAACAACCCGGTGCTGGTCGGTGAAGCCGGCGTCGGCAAGACCGCCATCGTCGAAGGCCTCGCGCAGGAGATCGCCAAAGGCAACGTGCCCGAGATCCTCGCGGACAAGAAGGTCATCACCCTCGACCTCGCGCTGATGGTGGCGGGCACGAAGTACCGCGGCCAGTTCGAGGAGCGCATCAAGGCCGTGATGGACGAGATCAAGCGCTCGAAGAACGTGATCATCTTCATCGATGAGCTTCACACCATCGTCGGCGCCGGCGCCGCCGAGGGCGCGATGGACGCCTCCAACATCTTCAAGCCCGCGCTGTCACGCGGCGAGCTGCAGTGCATCGGCGCGACGACGCTCAACGAGTACCGCAAGTATATCGAGAAGGACAGCGCGCTCGACCGCCGTTTCCAGATGGTCAAGGTCGAGGCTCCGTCCGTCGACGACACCGTACTCATCCTGAAGGGCATCCGCGGCAAGTACGAGGAGCACCACAAGGCCACCTTTACCGACAAGGCCCTGGAGGCGGCCGCCAAGCTGTCCGATCGCTACATCACCGGGCGCTTTCTGCCGGACAAGGCGATCGATGTCATGGATGAGGCCGGCTCGCGGGCGCGCATCACGACGCTGAACCGTCCGCCCGAGATCGAAACGCTCAGCAAGGAGATCGAGGAGGTTTGCGCCCAGAAGGAGCAGGCCATCGCCGCGCAGCATTTCGAGCAGGCGGCCAAGTACCGCGACCAGGAAAAGCAGCTCCGCACCAAGCAGGAGCAACAGATCGAAACCTGGAAGAAGACCCGGGACGAGACCCGCATCGTGGTCGACGAGGAGCAGATGACGGTCGTCGTCGCCGAATGGACCGGCATCCCGCTCAGCCGCCTGGAAAAGAAGGAGAGCGAACGGCTGCTCGGCCTCGAGGGCGAATTGCAGAAGAACATCGTGGGCCAGGATCCCGCGACGGTTGCCATCGCCCGGGCGCTGCGGCGCTCGCGGGCGGACCTCAAGGATCCGCGGCGGCCGATCGGCTCGTTCATGTTCATGGGCCCGACCGGCGTCGGCAAGACCGAGCTCGCCAAGCAGCTTGCCGCGCAGATGTTCGGCAACCAGGACGCGCTCATCCAGATCGACATGAGCGAGTACATGGAGAAGTTCGCCGTGTCCCGCCTGGTCGGCTCGCCTCCGGGGTATGTGGGTTACGAGGAGGGCGGCCAGCTCACCGAGGCCGTCCGCCGCCGGCCGTATTCCGTCATCCTGTTCGACGAGATCGAAAAGGCGCACCCCGATGCACTGCAGCTGCTGCTCCAGATCATGGAGGACGGGCGCCTGACCGACTCGCTTGGCCGCACGGTGGATTTCCGGAACACAATCATCATCATGACGACCAACGTCGGCGCGCAGCTCATCCAGCGGCAGACGACGATGGGCTTTGCCGCGGCGAGTTCGTCGGATTTCCACGACCTGGACAAGCTGAAGGAAAAGGTGCTCGACGAGGCCAAGCGCATCTTCAAGCCCGAGTTTCTCAACCGCATCAACGACCTCGTCGTCTTCCGCCCGCTTAATCGCGATGACCTCCTCAAGATCGTCGAGATCGAGGCCGGCAAGGTGGTGAAACGCCTGGCCGCCCGGAAAATCCAGCTCGAGTTCACGCCGGAGTCGAAGGCCTTCCTCATTGAAAAGGGCTACGACGAGAAGTATGGCGCCCGCCCGCTGCGCCGCGCCGTGGAGCAGCACCTGGAGGACCCGCTCGCCGAGGCGCTGCTGAGGGGCGAGGTCAAGGAAGGCGAGCCGTTCCTGGTCGTGCGGAAGGGCGACAAGCTGGAATTCAAGGCCAAGTCGCCCACCGAGGAGAGCGGCGTCTCGCCCTGAGAGTTGTTTTCCCCGCGCCGCCGATGCCCCGGGCGTCGGCGGCGTTTTCTTTGGGCGGGTGCCGATGCCACGCGACCTCGTAAAAATGCGAAATAATGCGTTGGCAGTGAACCTTTCAGACTTGTGGGCGTCATAAGGCCGGCATCACACTCCCCCAAAACTATGCTCGAAATCTTCAAGGGCGCCGGCCTGTTGATCTATCCCCTCGGCCTGTGCTCCATCATCTCGATCTACATCGTTTGCGAGCGACTCTACGCTCTCCGCAACGCCGCCGTGCTCCCCAACGACTTGGTGGACGCCATCGTCGAGGGCAAGCCTGGCACCGGCGGACGGCACTCGGTGCTGGCCCGGATCATTGATTTCGCCGCCACGCACAAGGAGGACCCGGAATCGGTCAAAGCTTTCGCCCGACTCCAGATCAACCGGATGGAACGCGGGGTGCCGTACCTCGATGTCATCTACACCCTCGCCCCGCTGCTCGGCCTCACGGGAACGGTGACCGGTCTCCTGAAGGTGTTTTCGCAAATCTCGCCGGAAACCGGGCTGCCCGATCCCGTGGCCTTCACCCAAGGCGTGGCGCTGGCGTTGTCGGCGACGGTCATCGGCCTCGTCGTGGCCATGTTCGCCCTCGTGCCGGCCGGCTACCTGACGCGCAAGATCGAGAACTACGCGGTCAAGATCGACCTGCTTCTGGAGCGCATCCTGGCCCGGGCGGCCAAAGCCGAATGAGCGGCGGGCTCTACCAGAAGCACCGGCGGCGGCCCGAGCTGAACCTCGTGCCGCTGATCGACGTGCTCGTGATGCTGATTTTTTTCGCCTTCGTGACCATGCAGTTCAAGTCGGCCACGACCATGAACCTGACGCTGCCCAAGGTGGAAACCGCCGGGAAGAGCGAGCTCAAGGAATCCCTGACGATCAGCATCGCAAAGGATGGCAAAATTGACGTCGACGGCCGCCCGGCGACCATGGAGACGCTTGAATCGCTCGTGCACCAGATCGGCCGGATCAGCAAGGACATCACCGTGGTGATCCGCTCGGACGAGAACACGCCGTTGCGTTTCGTGACCGAGGCGATGGACGCGTGCCGGAAGCAGGGTTTGAACAAGATCCGCCTCCAGGCGCGCTGAACCGGGGATTTGGGCTGGCCTCGGGAGGAAGTTCGGCGCGAAATTTCGCCATGAACATCGTCATCACCGGTGTCACCCGCGGACTCGGCCGGGCCTTGGCCGAGTGGTATATGAGCCATGGCCACACGGTCGCCGGCTGCGGCCGTAGCGCCGAGATCGTCAACATGCGTTTCACGTACCCGGCGCCGCACGACTTCACGACGCTGGATGTGAGCGAGGAGAACCGCGTCGCGCTTTGGGCCGAAAAGACGCTGGCGGCGCTGGGCGCGCCCGACCTGCTCATCAACAACGCCGCGCTCATGAACACGCCCGCGCCGCTCTGGCAGGTGCCGGCCAAAGATTTCAACCGGCTGGTTGACGTAAACATCAAGGGCGTGGCGAATGTCATCCGCCATTTCGTTCCCGCCATGGCGGAGCGCCGACGCGGGGTGATCGTGAACTTCAGCTCCGGTTGGGGTCGCAGCACGTCGCCCGAAGTGGCGCCCTATTGCGCGAGCAAATACGCCATCGAGGGATTGACCAAGGCGCTGGCCCAGGAACTGCCGGAGGGCATGGCCGCGGTCCCGCTCAATCCCGGGGTGATCGACACCGACATGCTCCGCCAGGCATGGAGCGACGGGGCGGCGAGCTACCCGAAGGCCCAGGCGTGGGCGGAAACGGCGGCGCCGTTCATCCTGCAACTCGGGCCAAAGGACAACGGTCTCTCGGTGAGCGTGGCGGCGTTTGAGGACTAGTCCGGAAAACGGAGCTTGAGCCGTGCGGGGCGAGCGCGGGTAATGACGCCGGCCCATCATGAAGCGAGTATTCGTCTCCGGTTGTTACGACATCATTCACGCGGGGCACATCCAGTTTTTCGAAGAGGCCCGGGCGTTGGGTGACCACCTGACCGTTTGCTTCGCCTCGGCCGAGGTATTGTGGGCGCACAAGCAGCGGCGCAGTTCGCTGCCGGATGAGCACAAGCGGGCGCTGCTGGCGTCGCTGCGGATGGTCGACGCGGTCGTCGTGGGCTGTGGTCGCGAAGATGGGCTCGACTTCCGAGAACACTTTCTTGCGTTGCGACCGAACATCCTGGCGGTGACGGACGACGACAAGTATGGCGAGCGCAAGCAGGCCTTGTGCGCCGAGGTGGGGGCAAAGTACGTGATCCTGCCGAAAACGCCGCCGAAATTTCCGCCCATCTCCACGACTGAGATCGTCCGGTTCATCCGGGCACCCCAGGAAGCGCCGTTGCGCGTCGACTTTGGCGGCGGCTGGCTGGATGTGCCACGCTTCGCCCGACCCGGCGCCTACGTGGTCAACTGCACGATCTCACCCACGGTGTCCCTGCGCGAGTGGCCCTATGAACGCAACGCAGGGTTGGGCGGCAGCGCCGCCTGGGCGATGTTGAACGGCCGCAGCGGGGTGACGTCGGAGCTGGATCTCGGCGTGGGTTGGCAGGATCCGGCGGTGGTGTCGGAGACCGGGCTGTGCGTTTGGAAGAGCGGACCGCGCCCGGAACTCGAAATCAAACACAGCGGCGATTTCCTGCGCGGTCGCATGGCCCTTTATTGGACAGGTACGCAGCATTCGACCCCGGGCGTGGCCGACCAGCCGCGGGACTTTGACGCGATCGAACGCGCGGGCGCGCTGGCGCGCGAGGGTGTCTGGCAGCGCAGCTTGGACGGAATCGCCGCGGGGATCCGGGCTTCCTATGCGGTCCAGCGGGCGGAAGGCATGGACCCATTGCCGGGTGACGCCACCACTGGGGAAGCGCCAAGGCAATGCCGCCCGCTTGCCTGGAAATACTGTGGCGGCGGTTTCGGCGGATACGCGGTATACCTTTTCGCCGAGGCGCGCGATCGCGACGCCGCATGTGGGCGGCCGGGCTTCCGCCCGATCGAGCCTTACCTTGCGCAGCCGGAATAGTGGCTTCGCGTTACTCGCGGCGCCTCGAATCGAGGATCAGCGTGACCGGTCCGTTGTTTACGAGGGCGACATCCATCATCGCGCCGAACTCGCCGGTGGCAATCGGCCGGCCAGTCGCCGCGGATACCTGCGCGACGAATTCCTCGTAAAGCGGTCGCGCGATCTCAGGCCGGGCGGCGGCATTGAAAGACGGCCGCGTGCCTTTCTGCGTGCTGGCGTGCAAGGTAAACTGGCTGACGACGAGCACGTCACCACCCGCGTCCGCGACCGATTGGTTCATCAGGCCGGCTTCGTCGGGAAAGATGCGCAGTTTCGAGATCTTGTCCGCCAGCCATTCGCCATCGGCCGAGGTGTCGGCCGACTCGATGCCCAAGAGGACGAGAAGCCCGGGACCGATCTGCGCCGTGACCCGGCCGGCGATGGTCACGCTGGCGGAACTAACGCGCTGTATCACCACGCGCATGAGGTTTGAAAGTGGGAAGTACCAAGGGCAACTAACAGGCGGCCGGCTGCCAGGTGCCTTCCTGATCCTTAATTGTCTGAGACTTTATGCTTCGCCGATCACGCCATCGGCACATGCGGTTCGACCTCGGCCTCATAGTTGATTCCCGGTAGACCGAAGCCAAACATCTTGAGAAATTCGGCCCGATAGCCGGCGATATCGGTAAGCTGCGCGAGGTTTTCGGTGGTGACCTGCGGCCAGATTCGGGCCACCTCGGCCTGGACGTCATCACGCATTTCCCAATCGTCGACGCGAATGCGACCCTCAGTGTCGAGCTTGGGCGCGCCGCCGCGGTAGAGCTGCGTGGCGAACAGGCGCTGCATTTGCTCGGCGGTGGCCTCATGGAGGCCTTTTGCCTTCATGACCTTGTACAGGATGGAAATGTAGAGCGGGACGACCGGGATGGCGGAGCTGGCCTGGGTGACCAGCGCCTTGTTGACCGAGATGAAGGCGCGTCCGCCGACCGCTGCCTTCAATTTGGCGTCGATGGCTTTGGCGGCACGCTCCAGGTCAATCTTGGCGCGGCCGATGGTGCCGTCCTTGTAGATCGGCCACGTATGGGAGGGCCCGATGTAGGAGTACGAGACGGCGGTTGCCCCCGGGGCGAGCAGCTTGGCGTCGAGGAGCGCCTGCATCCACATTTCCCAATCCTCACCTCCCATCACGGCGATGGTGTCGGCGATGCCCGCCTCATCGGCGGGCGGGATGGTCACCTCGCTGACGATGCCTTTGTCGGTGTCGACGGTTTTGTTGGTGTAAGGTGCGCCGATGGGTTGAAGCGTGGACTTGTGCACGGCGCCGGTTCGCGGATGCTGTCGTCGGGGCGAGGCGAGGGAGTAGACCACCAAATCGACCTGGCCGAGGTCACGCTGGATCGTCTCGATCACCTGGCGCTTGATCTCATCGGAGAAAGCGTCGCCGTTGATATTCTGGGCGTAAAGGCCGGCCGCGCGGGCAGCCTGGGTGAAAGCGATCGTGTTGTACCAGCCCGGCGTAGCGGGACGGCCTTCCTCTGAAGGACGTTCGAAAAAAACGCCGAGGGTGCCGGCGGCGGAGCCAAAGGCGGCGGCAATTCTCGAGCCAAGGCCGAAGCCGGTCGAGGCGCCGATCACCAGGACTTTTTTCGGCCCGTGGACGATTGGACCCTTGCTTTTGACGTAGTCGATCTGCTGCTGGACATGAGCAGCGCAGCCGGAGGGATGGGCGGTCACACAGACGAATCCGCGGACCTTCGGTTTGATAATCATGCGCCAGAAAGCCTTGCAGCGGCGCTCGCTGTGACAAGTGCCAAGTGCGCCGGCCGCGGGTCGGCGCAATTTCCTCGGATTCGGAGGCTTGCCCGCGGTGACGCGGGCTGCCGCCGTCCGGCTATCGACCCATCATGACGATGGGTCCTTCCGCTTTGGCGACGCCGCCCTTTCGTTCCACGCTGATCGCAAACGCGGTGGCCTTGGCCACGGGATGATCGGGCCAGAAAGGCAGCGCCATCCGGCCGTCCGCCGGACTGTGGAAGACGCCGGCGCTGACCGGATCCTTGTGGTTAGGATCCACGATCCAAAGCTGGTAGTCCTGGCTTTCGGGAATCGGTGGCAGCTTGTCCAGGCTGAGCAGTCCAGCCTGCTGATCGGGATCCCAGACCGCGATGACCTGCGCCTCCCGAGTATTGCCTGCGAGCGAGGCGAGGGCGCTGATCTTCAACCGGGCGAGGTCCTCGGAGTGCCGCAGCTTCGCACCGAGGTCATTGATCATCCTTTCCGCCACGAGCGTCCTTTCGTCCAGCTGGCTCCGGGCCATCTTGTAAGCGACTTCGGCCAGTTCGCGGTCGGTGCGCAGCGCGTCATTTTGGTCGCGGAGGACCGCGGCCTCCCGGCCGTACCATGCTGCGACCAACGCAAATGCAGCGGCGGCAGCCCATGGCAGCACCCGCCCCAGCGAAAATGGCACCGGGCGATTCGGCCGGGTGCGTTCCATTGAGGCCGTCGCGCACCGGGCGAGCACCTGATCCTTCAGTCCGGCCGGCGGTTCGTGCGAGGGTGACGTCAGGGCGAGGGCCGCGGCGGCAGAAACCAATTCTGCATGGAGAGCCTGCAGTTCCGGGTTTGTGGCCAGCTCGGATTCAAAGGCGTTCCTTTCGGCGCCTTCGAGGAGACCGAAGGCATGCAGACTGGCCAGCTCCTCCTGTCGCTCGGTGATCATAGGCGGGCGGGAAGGGTTTCGCGGAGCTTGTGCAGGCCGCGGCGAATCCGGGCCTTGATGGTGCCAAGCGGCTCGTTGAGCCGCGTGGCGATCTCCTGCTGGGTCAGGCCGCTGAAGTAGGCCAGTTCGATGGCCTGTTGTTGCTCGGGCGCCAGGGTATTTACGGCAGCGCGGACGGCGGCGACCTTTTCGCGCAGCCAAAGTGCCGCCGTGGTATCGGCATCGCCCGGCCAAGCGGCGGGCTGCAGATCTTCAATCGCTCCCGTCAGCAGCTCGTCCCGGCGACGGCGTGACCGGATCCGATCGATGGCGCGATTTCGCGTCAGCGTCGCCGCCCAGGAGAACACCGAGCCTCGTTCGACGCGATAAGTCGCGGCCTGGCTGGAAATCTTGACGAAGACGTCCTGGACAATGTCCTGCGCCTCCGCGGCGTCCTGGGTGATCCGAAAGGCCAGTGAGTACAGCGGTCGGGACAGGGCATCGTACAGTTCGCCCAGGGCTTGTCGGTTGCCGTCACCTAGCGCCGCAATCAGTCTCGCCTGCCGGCGGCCCTCATCGTCGTCGGGCTCGGTTGGGGCTGCTGACGGTTCCGACGCCTTCATGGCTGCAGGCCGCACGACCGGACGCTCGTCCGGGACCATGGCCAGGACGTGGATGGGCGGGAACTGTGCCTGCTGCATTGCGGAATGACTACGTCCATACCGAGGTCAGGGATGCCTGGGCAGCGAATACGACACAGCTAGACGACTCGCCCGCATGTTCACAGGACCAGCAGGCCAATAACGCCCAGGATCAAAAGGAGCGCGAGCACGGTAAGCGCCGTCTTCTCTTGTTTGGTCAAGGCCAGGGGCATGGTCAAAGTCCGAGCGGAACGAGGTTGCCGATTACCTGCCGGACGAGTGGTTCCTGCGCAAGCACGTGCCACGGCTTGTTGCTCGAAATTCGGATGAAGAGCTGGTCGCCCTGGCGGCGAAAACCGTAACGCAGCGCCAGCCGCAACAGGGCGGGGACCGAATAGGGGTCCTGGTAGCTGATGGCGCGCCCGTCATAGATATGCCAGAACCAGACGTTCTGGCGAAAACCGCTGGCGTCTTCAAAGAGCCGGTGCTCGCCGGGCGCGAGGGACATGCCCGGCATGGCCGGGGATTGCCGGGTATCAACCAGCGGGCGCGGGCTCCATCCTGCCCCGGGCCAACAGGCGTCCGGCGTATGCGACGCGACCCGGCTCACGGAAGCCTGCCCGGCGGCCCAGTATGCGACATAGACCGTAAGTTGGATGAAATCGCTGTCGTCGATCTTGCGCACATAAGTCCGCTCGGCCAGATGCGTCGTGCTGAGAATGCCGGCGAACTGATACAAATCCCGCGGCGTGAACACCTGCCATCCCGGAGCCTCGTCGGGAAGGAGCGCGGCCAAATCCGGCGCCGGCCGGCCCTCATGCAGCGCCGGGCGCGAGGAGAGGAGATAGAACAGGGCGAGCAAGGTGGTCGCGGACAGCGTGCACCAAAGGAGCCGGCGGGGTGCGCGCGCGGGTGGAGTCGGCTCCGGAGTGACATCAGGCCCTGATGCCGCCGGCGCCGTCTCCATGAGCATGGCCAGTCCGCCGAGGACCAGTGCGGTGACGCCTAGAATCGCGTATCCCGTCATATCATGCCAGAAGCCCGCGATATCCCTGCCCGAATTGACCAATAAGGTGAGCACCAGCGAGCGAAGGAAATTCATGGCGAGCGCCAGGAGCGGCGCGGCGACGATCAACACCGCGCGCCGACGCGGACAGCGGACTTGCCACGCGGCAAAGAAGAAACCGGCATAGATGCAGGACAGCAGGCTGCGGATGCCGCTGCAGGCCTCCTCGACGCCGACGGTGGTCCGCGCCAGCTCGATCACATTGCCGTGTTGGCGGGCTGGGACGCCGATGAGGTGGAGCGTATGGATGACGCTGCCGGTCACCCAATGTTGGAGCGCCAGCGTCACGCGCGAATAGGTGCCGACGGGCAACGGTGCGACCAGCACGAACAGCAGGATGGCGGTCAGGCTGATCCAATTGAACGGCACGAGACGGATCGATTCATCCGCCAGGAGCAGGAGTCCGGAAAACAGAAAAGCGGCCAAGGACAGTGCGAGTAGGAACAAAACCAGCGCGTGCGACCAACCGAGGGAGGCGGCGATCAGTCCGGCGATTGCGAACAGCGCAAAGCCCGAGATGAGGGCGACCGCGAGCAGCGGCAGTCGCCAGCCGCCGGGCCGCAGCCAGCGGAGCGGGCCGAGGCGGCGCGATTCCCAGACCAGCAGGGCAAAGATGAAAGGGGCAAAGAAGCCGTGGGAGAGATCGGGGTTGTTGCGCCATTCCGGCCAGAGCCTGAGGCAATAGATGACGCAAAGGAGTGCCAGGGCCGCGACCAGAGCCCAAATGCTGCGTGGCCAACTCTCGCGTGCGGGCGGGTTGCTCATGGCCGGCGCGCCCCTGGTCCGAGCCGTTCGACAATCGCGAACATAACCTCCGTGGGCAGCGGCACGAGCGGAAGGACCCGGGCCAGTCGTGGGTCCGGCTGCCCGGCTTTGAGCAACTCCAACACCCCACGCAGCACCCGGGCATCGGACGCGGTGAACTGCATGATCTTCCGGCGGACCTCTTCGGCCGATTTGTCATCGCCCGAGGCGGCGATGGCCAGGTACGTCGCTTGGTAGAGTGTGACCGTGTCAGTCCCGATCGGCGGGGCTGCGGCCGCGAAGCGTGCGTAGTAACGCCGGGCATCGGTGGCGTTGGGGTGACTGATCAGGTAGGCGCAGAATTGCGCAATGACCCGTGGTGCCATCGGGAACTGCAGCAGGTGTTCCAACTCGGCCGCCGCGAGGCTGTCCCAGTTTTTGGCGCGATACACGCGCAACCGCAGGAACGACGCTTCGTCGGGCTGCATCTGATCACCATACCCATTGAGAACCGTGTTAGCGTCGTCGACGCGTCCGAGCAGGAGCAGCCGGTCGACCTGGTAATAGGGCAGGTAGTTGGCGGCGGGTTCGCGACGGAGCCGGGTGAGGTCGGGCAGCGCCGCGGCGACACGTCCTTCGAGCAGCTCTTTTTCCACGGAAATGAGCTCGCTGCACCAATCAGGCAGGTGCGGATCCTTCACGAGGACATCGGCCAGGAACTTCGGATCATGGGCCTGGCGAGCGGAGAAGAGCAGGGCATTGAGCCACGCGCCGCGCTGCGCCGGGTCTTCGCTGAGCATCGTTTGCGCCAGCGGCATGATCTTGTCGTAAGCCCCGCGGGCCAGGAGCGTGCGGAACCAGATCTGCGCCGTCTGGATGCGCTTCTCCGGGACGTCCACCATCAGCCGCTCGTAGATGTGCTCCGCGGTGAACGGATTGGCCGCGACCTGGGTCAGCCCGGCGAGTGCGATTCCGGCGCTGTAATTTCGCGGGTCGAGCTGGCATACCATATCCAGGGCGAGAATGGCTTCCTGGTAGTTCCCCTGCTGGAGCGCCTGCTGAGCCCGCCGGGCGTAAAGGCGTTCCTGGGCTCCGCGCAACTCGCGCCAGTGCCAGGGCGACACCACCGAGGCGTAGTTGACCTCATAGTGCGCGGCGCGCATGGCCAGGAAAACCGCCCCGGTGCCGGCAAGGTACAGCGCCACCAGCGCGCTTCCATAGGTCAGCGCGACGCGGCCCCAAAAGGGTCGGACGCCCTCGGCCTCGACGGAACAGCGCCAGCCGTCCTTCGTTTCGACCAGCAACGGGCACACCTTGCGGAAGCGTCGCGGGCGGTTCCAGAAGGCGACGGCATCGCAGCGCGTATCGTAGGCGAGTCCGGAGTCGCTGGGATTCTGGCACGGACAATCGTCGCGGTGGGCACCCTGCAGACGGAACCAGCTCTTGCGGAAGTTCCAATAGAGCAACGCCCACCACATGCGGAAAAAATCACCAAGCCAACCGGTCACTTCCGCAAGCTAGTGGCGAAGCGGCGGGCCGCAAAGCACAAACCTCCGTGACTTGCCGGCCGAGATCGCCGCATCGCGGAGTGAGGGCGCGGCCGCGGCGGTCAAACCTTGGTCGAAAAGACCTCGGGCTGCAGGTTTCCTTCTGCAACCGCGGTCACCGGGCCTGTCATCTTGATCGCGAAATCCGGTGAGATCTCGATCCCGATCTCGCCGCCAGGCATGTGCACCGTGAGGTGGGCCTCGACCAGCCCGAGCTTGTGGGCGACGGCCGCGGATGCGCTCGAGCTGCTGCCCGAGGCGAGGGTATAGCCGGCGCCGCGTTCCCAGATTTCGATCCGCACGTTGCGCCGATCCATAACCTGCAGGAACTGGACATTGATCCGGTTCGGAAAATTCGGATGCGTCTCGATCGCCGGGCCGAAGGTGGTGGCCAGCTCCGGGGTGATCTCCGACAGCACGATGACGCAATGGGGATTGCCGATGCCCGCGGCGCAATACGTGAACTCCCGGCCCTTGATCGAGAATTTCTCATTCAAAACTTCCCGCACGGGGCCGGCGACAGGTATCTGGTCGCTGCGGAAGCTCACGCGTCCCATTGCCACGGTGATCAGGCGGCCATCCTGCATGACGCGCGATTCGACCACCCCGCCGGGGACGTCGATTGTGAAGGGCTCGGTGCCGACGCGCTTCCGGTCGAAAAGATAACGAGAGAAGATGCGCAGCCCGTTGCCGGATTTCTCCGCTTCCGATCCATCGGGGTTGAAAATGCGCAGGCCGAACTGGGCGCGCGCCGACGGCAGCGGGCCCCACAGGATGCCATCGGAGCCAGCGCCAAAGTTGCGATGGCAGATCACGCGGATCTGCGCGCGATCCGGCGCCGTCCAGCCGGGGAAATCGGCCGGATCCATGACGAGGTAGTCGTTGCCCAGGGCGTGATACTTGTGGAAGCGCATGCGAGAACGGAAACAGATGGGCGCGATTCAGCCCGATGACACGCCAAAAGCGCGTCCCGGGCACCGTCGCTCTATGGTTCAAACCGCGGCGGCGGTCTCGGGCGGTTTGGGCGCATAGCCCAGGAGGCGGCGCTCCTTGATGAATTCGGCCACCTTCGGCGGCACCATCGTCTCCCAGTTCGGGTCGCCGGATTTGATCCGCTGCAGGACGTCGCGGGAAAAGATGTTCAGATAGTCCGGATTCGCGCCGACGATGCAGTCGATGTTGTGGTTCTCGAGCAGGTGGGCGTAGAGGTTGCGCAGCCGGTCGGTGACCTGGAGATTGCGGGCGGTGATCATGATGCCCGAGGCGAACGCATGGCTCGGCACGTGGGTGACCGTGCTGGCGGGATGGCCGCTGGCGAGGTAACGGTCGTAAGCGTCCTGCCGCATCGGATAGATGTAGAGCTTGACCGCGTGTTTGAACATCCGGCCCATGGACTCGAGGATGCCGCCCTCGAGCGCCTCGTAATACTTCTCGTTGAAGATCTCGAGGAGGTTGTTGATGCCCATGGCGACCCCGATCATTTCCTTCGTGTAGCGGCGGAAGTAGGAGACCAGCCGGTAGAATTCCGAGTAGTTCGAGATCAGGGTCGTGAACCCGATGTGCGCGAGCATGTCCACCCGGGCGAGGAAATCGTCGGCATCGAGATCTCCGGCCGCCAGCAGGTTGTTCATCGTGATTTCCATCAGCACGACCATGTCCTTCCCCTTGACGGTGGGCTCCTGCATGAACTGCGCGGTGGCGCAGTTCAGCATGTCGACGTTGACGTGCGTGACCGGGCGGAAGCTGCCTCGCTCGACCAGCACCGCCTTGTGGTGCAGCACCTCTGACGGCTGCAGGACACCGCCGTCGGGCCCGAACATCACGGCATTGGTCAGGCCGAACTGCACGAGGTGCAGTGACAGCAGGCGGTTGTCGACCTGCTGGAACAGAGGGCCGCTGAAGCGGATCATGTCGATCTCGACCCGCTGCACGCCGATGTTGTCGACCAGCGACTGGATGAACTGCTGCGGCTCCGCCGTGTAGTAGAAGCACGCATAGACGAGGTTGATGCCGACGACGCCGAGCGCCTCCTGCTGCGCCACGGTCTCCTTGTCCCACATGCGGACGTGGATGATGACCTCGTTGGGCTCCTCGAGGGGATTGTGCTGGAAGCGTACCCCGAGCCAGCCGTGGCCGTCGTTGGTGCCCTTGAAATTTTTCGTGACGACGGTATCGGCAAACACGAAGAACTTGGTGCGTTCGCCGCGCTTGCCGGACAACCGTTCCTCCAGGAGGCGGTATTCATGGTCGAGCATCGTATCCAGGCGCTCCTGGGAGACGTAGCGCGGCGCCTTGCCGTAGATGGCGTCGCTGAAGGTCATGTCGTAGGCGGAAATCGTCTTGGCGATCGAACCGGATGCGCCGCCCACCTGGAAGAAGATGCGCGCGACCTCCTGGCCGGCCCCGATCTCGGCGATCGTGCCGTAGCGCGTGCCGTCGAGGTTGATGGCGAGGGCCTTTCGACTGGTCGTGAGCAGTTCCTTTTTCTCACTCATGCCCGTACTCTATTGGCGCGCAAACGCGGATGGGAAGCCATTCTTGGTCCGCCGGGCCCGGACGCGGGCGATTTCAGCCCGGCGCATGCCATTCATCGATTGGGATTACCGTTTGTCCAACTCACGGCCCAGCAATCGCTTTTCGCTGGCGGTGGCGGCGGCACTGCCTACGGTCGCACGCATGAAGAATTTCTTCACGTCGTTCTTTGCGGCCTTGATGGCCCTGATCGTTTTTGCGCTTGGCGGAATGGTGCTTTGCTTCCTGGTCCTCGCCGCCTTTGCGGCCTTGGGGCAGAAGAAGACGGTGACGGTGCAGCGCGGCTCGTATCTCGTCCTCGATCTTGCGGCGGCGATTCGGGATGCGCCCTCACAGACGGAAGGCCTGGACCAGATCATGGAAGCGTTCGGCGATCGCGGGCTCCGCACCCTGCAACTGCGCCAGGTCACGCGCTCGCTCGAGGCGGCCGCGCACGATGATGACATTGCCGGTCTTTACCTCACCGGCTCGGTCCGGGCCGCCGGCTACAGCTCGGGTTACGCCGCGCTGAAGGAAGTGCGCGAGGCGATCCAGGCGTTCAAGGCGTCCGGGAAGCCGGTGAAGGCCTACGTCGATTTTGCAACGACGCGCGACCTCTACGTTGACTCGGTGGCGAGCGAAATCGTGCTCGATCCGTACGGGGCCATCCTCATGCCCGGCCTGGCCACGCAGCCGATGTTCTTCGCTGGTGCGTTCGAGAAATTCGGGATCGGTGTGCAGGTGACGCGGGTGGGCAAGTACAAGAGTGCGGTCGAGCCGTACACCCGGCGCGACATGAGCCCCGAAAACCGGGAGCAGACGCAGAAACTGCTCGATGACGTTTGGGCGACGCTGACCACCTCGATCGAGCACGACCGCAAGCTGGCGCCCGGCACAGTGCAGAAAGTGGCCGATGCGAAGGGGCTGATTCGCGCCAATGATGCGCTGAAGGCGGGCCTCGTCGACCGCGTGGCATACTTGGATGAGGTGCTGGACGAACTCAAGGCCGCGACCGGACGGCGGCAGTCGAGTGAACCATTCAAGCAGGTGGCGCTGCGCGATTATGCCAAGCTGGTGTCGACCGGCGGCCTGGTGGCGCATCGGACCGATGAAAAGCGGGTCGAACTTGGTGGCGGCCCGGGCAAACTCGCCATCGTCTATGCCGAGGGCGAAATCGTCGATGGTTTCGGCGGCGAGGACGGCGTTCTTTACGGCCAGAAGATGGCGCGCATGCTCCGCGAGCTGCAGCAGGATCGCAACGTCAAGGCCGTGGTGCTGCGGGTCAACAGCCCGGGCGGAAGCGTGTCGGCCTCGGAGGCAATCCTGCGCGAGATGCGCCAGCTCGGCCGGACGAAACCCGTCATCGTATCGATGGGCACGGTGGCCGCGTCGGGTGGCTATTGGATTTCCACCTGCGCCGAGAGGATCTTTGTCGAACCCAGCACCATCACCGGCTCGATCGGGGTATTCGGGATGTTCCTCAACATCCAGGGCCTGGCGAACGACAAACTCGGTCTCACCTTCGATACCGTGAAGACCGGCAAGCTGGCCGAGTTGCTCACGATCACGCGGGCGAAAACAAGCGACGAGCTCGCGGTATTCCAGGACAGCGTCGACTGGGTGTACGCCCAGTTCCTGGGCAAAGTGGGGGCGGCGCGGAAGATCGAGCCGAAAGCCTTGGAGGAGATCGCGCAGGGCCGCGTCTGGTCCGGGGCGGAGGCGGTCAAGCTGGGGCTGGCCGACGAGATTGGCGGTCTGGCCGCAGCGGTGAAGTATGCCGCGAAGAAAGGCGGGCTGGGGGAAAATTTCCGGGTGGCGGAGTATCCGCGGCGCAAGATGTTCGCCGAGGCGTTTGCCGAAGCCTTCGAGGGCCGGCGTCACGACCAGTCCGCCACGGCCGGACCGCTCGGGCAGTTTTTTGATCGCGCCACGGCGGAATTGCGCACGCTCGCCCATTTCAACGACCCGAGCGGGCTCTACGCGCGGCTGCCGTTCGAACTGCAGTTCAACTGACGCGTCCTTGCCCATGAATCAGGAACCCAAGCTGGAGCGCGATTGCCCGGCGACGGCCATCCCGGCCGGCGACCGGGTGGAACTGAAGGCCGGGACGCGGGTGTTCATCACCCAGACGCTCGGTGGCAATGTGACCGTGCGGACGGATGGCGGCCTGTATCGCATCGCGCGCGAGGACGCGGGAGCGATCGCCGGTTTCACGCCGGATGAAGCGGCGGCGGGTGCCGGGCCGGCGGGGGAGTTCTCGGAACAGGCGGTCTGGGAGACCCTGAAGACCTGCTTTGATCCGGAGATCCCGGTCAACATTGTCGACCTCGGGCTGGTCTATGACCTGGCGATCGAGCCCACCGCCGCCGGGCGCAACAAGGTTGAGGTCAAGATGACCCTCACGGCGCCGGGTTGTGGCATGGGCCCGGTGATTGCCGAGGAAGCCCGGCAAAAGATCGCAGCGCTGCCGACGGTGGAGTCGGCGATTGTCCACATCGTGTGGGACCCGCAGTGGGTGCCGCAGATGATCTCGAGCACCGGCCGGAAGATCCTCGGTCTCGAGTAGTCAGGCGCTCACCGCGTCAAGCGAGCAGCTTTCGACGGGAGTCTCGCAGTTGGGCCGGGCAATGACGCCGGCGTGGGGTTCGGGCGAGAATTCGCGGTCCGGCGCCGAGAGCAGGTGTCGGTCGCACACGGCAAACAACTCGGCCTCGGTGTGGGCCCGGCGCATGTCGTGGAGGAACGCGCCGGCGGGATCGACGCTCTGGCCGACGAAATTAAGGTACTTCTTCATCTTGGCGACGTGCGCGGCCTCGGGAATGCCGGGCGTTTGGGTTTCGCGATAAAGCCGGTCGATATACTCGCGCACCTCCGCCAGTTTCACCGGGGCCGACGGCCGGCCGGCCAGGGCTTCACGGCACTGGCGGAAGATCCAGGGGTTGCGGATGGCATGTCGCCCGATCATGAGTCCGGCCGCGCCGGTTTCCCGCAGGATCTCGACGCCCCGCGACGCCGAGGTGACATTGCCGTTGGCGAGGACCGGGCAGCGGACGGTGCGGGCCGCGAGCGCCACATAATCGAAATGCACTTCGCTCCGGTACATTTCCTTCACCGTGCGGCCATGCACGCTGAGCAGGTCGACGGAGTGCCGGTTGATGAGTTCCAGGATCCGGCCGTAGTGTTCGGTCGAGTCGAACCCGATGCGCATCTTCACGGTGAACAGGCCGGGAATCGCCTCGCGCAAGGCGCCGAGCAATTCGTCGACCTTGGCGGGATCGCGCAGGAGGCCGCCGCCGACATTCTTCTTGTAGATCTTGGGCGCGGGGCAGCCCATATTGAGGTCGATGCCCGCGATCGGGTAGGCGTGCAGCTCGCGCACCGTGCGCACCATGTCGGGAATATGCTCGCCGATCAGCTGGGCGAACACGGGACGGCCCGTGGCATTTTCAACGATCGAACGCAGGATGTGTTTCTCCGGGCGCGACTGGCTGTGCACCCGGAAGAACTCGGTGAAGAAATAATCCGGCGCGCCGTAATGCGCGATGACGCGCATGAAAGGCAGGTCGGTGACATCCTGCATCGGGGCGAGGGCGGTCAAGGGCTGACCGGCCGCGATCGGGGGCGGCAGGCGGGAACCGGGGCCCGTCATTGGTCGCCTTCGTCCTTGGGTTCTTCCTTCTGTTGCTTCAGCACGCGTTCGAGGATCTCGCTCATGTCCTCGACGAGGTCGAACACCCGCCGGGCGACAAAGATCGGGCGCTTCTGCTGCAGGGCGAGCACCATGGAATCGCTCGGGCGGGCATCCAGCTCGAGGAACTTGCGCCCGAGTTCGTTTTGCATGTGCAGGATGATGCGGGCAAAATAGGTGCCGTCGTTGACGTCGTTGATGACGATGCGCTCGAGGGTGATCTCGAAGCCGAGCAGGAGGTGGCTGATGAGGTCGTGGGTGAGGGGACGCTCCTTTTTCACGCCATTGATGGTCATCGAGATTGCGCTGCCGACGCTGGGATCCACATAGATCACGAAAACCTTCTCGTCGTTGCCGAGGAAAACGGCGCAGCCGTTGGGGGTCGGCATCAGGCCTTTGATGGAAACTTCGACGATGTCGGCGGGCATGGGACCCAATGTGCGTGCTCGGGAGGAAAGTGCAAGTCGCGCGGTCCGCGCGACTCAGAAGCCGTGCAGGGCGATGCCCCAGGCTCGCGCCTGGGCCACGACCGCAGGCTTGTCGAGCATGATGACCTTGCCCGCCTCGAGGGCGGCCGCATGCAGGCCCGCGGCGTGCATCGTCTCGAGCGTGCGCAGACCGAACACCGGCACGTCGAAACGGAAATCCTGGCGGGCCTTCACCGTCTTGACGAACAGGGATTCGTCGGTCTTGAAGCCGCCGGCGCGGCGCAGCATCTCATCGGTGCCTTCGAAGGCCTCGACGGCCAGCACGGTGCCTTTGCGCACCACGCAGCCCTGGCCGATGTCGAGCCGGGCGATTTCCCGGGCAATGTGGATGCCATGCTGCAGGTATTCGTCGTCCGTGCCCAGCCGGCCGCCGGTCATGGCGCCGGCGGTGGCGAGCTGGTCGTCGAGAAACGCCCGCGCATCGAGGAGGGTGACACCAAGTTTTTCGATCTCGGCCGCGATCGCGCCGAAGATCGTCTCGGCGTTGCGTCGCTTCAGCGACAGGAGGATCGCCGCCGCCTTCAAGTCCGGCACCAGGCCATGGAAAAGCTTCTTCGGTTTCACCTGGCCCGCCATCAGCGCGTAACCAGCGCCGAAATCCTTGAGCGCGGCGAGCATCCGGCCCACCTGGCCGACATTCAGCGTGATCCGCTCGGCCGGGGTGAAGCTGTCGATCAGGTCGCTCCGGGTTTCATCGTCCATCGCGATCAACCGGAGCGGGACGCCGGCGCGGCGGATGGATGCGGCGGTGAGCACCGGATAATCGCCGCGGCCGGCGATGAGGGCGACCGGGCGCGTGGCGTCGAAGCCGGCGGGAAGGAAGGCGGAGGGCATCGCGCGTCAAATTGCCGGGGCTTGCCGCCCACGGCAAGCCGGCACCGGGGTATGCGCGCGGGCAGCCGGGCTAGGACTGCGAGCCGTAATATTTCTTGTAGCTCCGATAATAACGGTAGTTCGAGTAGTACTCGATGCGTCGCGACGAAAGACCGTTGAGCACGATGCCAAGGAGCTCGTTCTTGCTGTCGCGAAGCTGGCGAATGTAGAGGCGGATGTGCTTGCGATAGGCGCGATTGAACCGGCACACGTAGATCACCTCGTCCGTGCGCGCCGAGATCAGCAGCGAGTCGGTCACCGCACCCATGGGCGGCGAATCGACTACGATCAGGTCGAAGTGCTGCTTCATCGCCTCGATGAACTGGCCGAAAACGGGAGTTTCGAGGAGTTCGGTCGGGCTCTTCGATCGGCCGCCCGAGCGCAGGAGGTACAGGTTCTCGTCCACCTTGGTCAGGCCCAGGGTCGGGTCGGCAAACGGGTCGGCCGGAATCGTGGCGCCCGCCTCGAACCACGCGATCAAGCCCGCCTCGTTGGTGAGCTTGAAGTGGCGATGCAACATCGGGCGGCGCATGTCGCAGTCCATGATCAGCACGCGCTTGCCGTGGCGCGAGAAGGACGCGGCCAGGTTGCAGCTGATCATGGTCTTGCCCTCACCGGGGATCGTGCTGGTCACGAGGATCGACTTGGGGAAGTCGAGCTTCGACTGGATCTTCACGGCGCTGTAGACGCTGAGGAAGGCCTCCGATCCGGGTGAGGTTTTGTTGCTGTTGACGAGCGAGTGCTTCTCGGTGTCGGGCACGTCGCCGAGTTCGGGGATGATGCCGAGGAGATGGGCGCCGATGAAACCTTCGACGTCCCACGCGCTCTTGACCCGATCGTCCAGGAAACTCAGGCCGACGGCCACGCCGGCGAAGACCAGCACGCCGATGCCGATGCTTGTCTTGAGGATATTGCGCAGGTTCGGGGTGAAGGGCGCACCGGCCGGCAGGGCCCGGTCGAGGGGCTTGACCGGGATGTTTTCCAGGTTCTTGGAGGTCGTGGTCTGGTTGAGCCGGTCGAGGATCTGGATGTAATTGTTCTTCGCGACCTGCGCCTGGTTCTCGAGGCTCTTGAATTCGACCGAGAGTTCGCCGAGCCGCAGCTGGTCGCGCTCGGCCTCCTTGTATTCGCGCTCGTAGGAGGCCTCGGTCTCCTGGAGCTTGGCGTATTGCGTGCGCAAGTCGGCGATGGCCTGGTCGATGGCGCGGGTAACCTGGCCGCTGACGACATCGATGGAGTTGGCGATATCGATCATCTTCGGGTGCCGCTCGAGGTAGCGTTCGCTCAGGACCGCCTGCTGCTTCTTCAGCTCGGCGAGCTGGGCCTTGAACGTCGGAATGTTGCCGTAGCCGGAGATGTAGGCGATCTCGAGGAGGTTGCCGCCCTCCTTTTTCATCTTCTCGATCTGGCCGAGCAGGGTCTCGACGTCGAGGCGCGCAAGGCGCGCGGTGGTGAGCGTACCGTTGATGGCCCGGAGCCGTTCACTGATGATGTTGATGCTGTTGTCGAGCGAGACCAGGTTGTTCTTGCGGCGGTAGTCCTGCAGACGGGTCTCGGCGGCCTCGGATTCCTTGCGGAGCTCCTCCGCCCGGCCGCGGAGATAGTCGACGGCGAATTCGTTTTTTCCGCCGACGTTCTCCATCAGGTAGCGCATGAACTGCTCCACGTACTTGTTGGCGATCAGGGCGGCGCCTTCCGGGTCGCGGTTGGCCACCGTGATGCTGATGAGAAAGCTGTTGCGGATGGAGGCGATCGAGGCGCCGCCGATCAGGCCCGACACCGGCGGGGGATTGGCCCCGGGCGCGAGGTCCTTGAGGTAGGGGCGCTGCAGGATCTTGACCTCATCGGGCGTGAGCGACTGCGCGATCATGGTGCGCAGGCGGCCGCTGTTCAGGATCTGCAGGTAGGTGTTGAGGTCGATGTCCGACCGGA
Organism: Lacunisphaera sp.; assembly: GCA_035549095.1. Lineage (GTDB taxonomy): Bacteria > Verrucomicrobiota > Verrucomicrobiia > Opitutales > Opitutaceae > Lacunisphaera. The sequence goes on from DASZRV010000056.1 coordinate 24,467, forward strand.
CCGAGGTGTCGACCACCTGTTCGCTGATGACGACGCGCTCCGGCCGCTCAAACTGCATCGTCGCCGTGCTGGAATACATGGGCACCTCCTGGGCCCGCCAGTAGCCGAACGAGAGCGAGACCAGGAGCGCGACCGGCAGCGCGATCCAGAGGCGTTCCCGCAGGATGATGTAATAATCCCGCAGCGAGCGTCGCTCGACGACCTGGTTGTCGTTGCCATGGAGCGACGGGCCGGTCGGGGTTCGGAGCGGGGCCGTGGCGGGGAGAACGTCGGGTGCGGACATCGCGGTAATCAGATCAGACGCTCGGGGACGTACACATAATCGCCGGCCTGGAGGAGAAAGTTGTTATCGTCGGTGTTGTTGCCCTTCTTGCCCTTGATGATGCTGTCGACATCGACGGTGAACACCTTTTTCGTGCCGTCGGGCAGGATGCGCGTGATGGTGACGGCGGTGCCCTTGCCGATGTCGGTGATGCCACCGGCCTTGGTCACAAGTTCGACGACCGTCAACGTTGATTCGATGGGCAGCGTGTAGCGGCCGGGGTTGCGGATCTGCCCCTGGATCGAGACTTCCCGCGGCGCATATTCCTCGACGTTGATCGTGACCTGCGGATTGCGCAGGTAGCGGCCGTCCTTGTAGGCGTTCTCAATGGCCGTCTGCGCTTCATTGATGGTCATGCCGCCGATCTTGATCTCGCCGATCAAGGGCAGGTTTATCCGACCGCGGGCATCGATGCGGGTCAGCGTGGTGAGGTCATCCTCCTGAAAAACCGCGACCCGCAGCCGGTCGGCGAGGGCGAGCGTATGCACGTAATTCTTTCTCTCACCCTTCGCGGCCGCGCCCGACTGGGCCTGGAGCGCCGGCGCAAGCACGAGGGCGACGGCGAGCGCCAGCCAGCAGAGGTATGGACGGGCAGGATTCATGGCGGAGTCAGAAGCGGCTGGAGAAGTCTAGGTTGTATCCCTGGCGGGTGAATTCAGAAAACGCCAGTGACGACCAGTTCCGAAAATAGGAGTAAGAGGCGGCGATGCTCAAGTGCTCGTTGAACCGGTAGTTCGCACCCAAGTCCCAGGAGAAGAACTCATCCTGGCGGTGCCCGGTGGTCAGCCCGAGGAACTTGTTCACCCCGCCGGTTATGGCGGTGTCGAGCGAAATTTTGCGATTCACGGTGTAGGTAGCGGTCAGGCTGCCGGCCGTGGCGTCGACGCTGGAGCCGGTGGCGATGGTATTGAAATCGCGACTCAGCTGGCCGGTGAAACCCAGCTTGCGCGTCATGGGCCAGGAGAGCCCGGCCATGGCGTTCACATGGGTGTAGTTTTCGCCGTTCCGGCCTGCGGTCTCCCGCAACTGGTAGCCGACCCGCACCGTGCCGGAAAGCTTGGCAAAAAGGCCGCCGGTCGCGCCCAGGTTGAACCAATGGTCGGTTGAATTCCGGCCGAGGGTGACATTGGAGATGCGGACGCGATAGCCGCCGGAGAGATCCAGCTTCGAAGTGTAAACATAGAACACGTCCACCGACTGCGAATACTCGGTGAGATTAGCCAGGGCATTGGTTTCGGTATAGCGCTGGTGCACGAAATCGGAATCGGACGTGACGTAGAGCTTGTCGTTAACCGGGTACTTCAGGCTGAGCGTCACCGGGAAATGCCAGGAGTTCGTGCGCAGGTTGACCGCGCTGTCGGAACGGCTTTCGCGAAAGGCACGCACCAGGAGCGAGCCGGTGAGCCGCCCGGTGGTCTTGGTGAACTCAATGGTGAAGTTCGGATCCAGGGCGTCCTGGTCGGTATATTTGTTGAACAGCTGGTAGGTGACCTTGGTCGTGGAATTGACGGCGATGATTCCGGCGCGCCGTTTCAACTCGATGCCGGCGACGGCCGTCGAGGTGTAGTCACCGCGCCCGCTGGCATCGGCAAAGATGTTCGAGTTGTAGGCGAAGGAGCACGAGCCAAACACGAAGACCTGGTTTCGCGTGCCGTCGATGTTGAGCAAGGCCCGGGCGGACGGCAGCCACGCCGGGGTGCAACAGAGCACGGCCAGCACGGCGCGGAGATGAGCCGGTCGTATCACGGACGCTAGTTCAGCTTGGATGGGCTGACCACCACGTTGATGGGCAGTTGCGCCGGCACCGTCGGCTTCGCGACGATTTCCTGGACGGTGTCATCCGCGGCGGCCCCGGCGGCGGCATCGCCACCTTGAGTTTGGCCATTGCCGGGCGCAGTGGCCTGGCTGCTGCTGGTGCTTGAGGCAGATCCGCTGGAGGTTCCCGTGGCAGTTGACGCGGTGACCGGCACATCGAGGCCCACCGCCGCTTTCTTTTCGATGACTTCAAAGGTCACCGTGGCCCGGGCATTGGAGGCAATGGCAACCAGGTCCTTGGCGGCAGACAGATCGCTCGCGGGAATCGACATGGCAAAAAACACCGGCGGCTTGTCCACGCCCGGCCGGCGGAGAACGATGCGCTCGCCCGGCTGCATGGTGGTGCCGGCGGGATCGGAGTCACCGCCGAAGACCGTCGCCGAGCCGTCCAGCAGGTCGATGATGGTCTCATCGTCGGTCGTTTTGATGGAAATGTTCCCGCCGCGAATGTTGATTGAACCAAGCGGCGTGGTGCAGACCATGGTGCTGCCGGTGGCGAAATCACTGGTGGTGATGCCGACACCGCCGCGCGAAAGATGGATTTCGCTCTGCGAGGTGGAAGGTTCCGCGTGTGAATCGGACACCGGCTCTTTCCCGGCTTCGAAGGGCTCCTGTTCGAATCGTTTCACTTCCACGCGGCTGTTGGCCGCGATTGTCATCGAGACGCCGTTGGAGTAGACCAGGGCAGTCTGGGCATTTTCCTTGGTTTCGATCACGGTTCCAGGCGCGTCAAACGCGGACGCCTGCTGGGCGGTGTAGACGCGATCGCCACTTCGAATGAGAGTCTCACCCCGCGCTTGCGCGACGTACATCTTGCTGGTGGGGCCGCGCTTTTTCCCCAGTTGACGCTGGGCAAGGGCAGAAGGTGCAGCGACGAGGCCAATCGAGAGGCAGACCAACATGAAACGAAGGAGTTTGGTTTTCATGGTCTGAGTGGAATTTGAATATGCGTTGGATAGCGAGCGACGGCGCTCAATTACCCATACAAAATAGGGTGTAGCCCCTATACACAAGACTAATTCGCGTGGGATTAAGTAACGTAACGTCTGCTCAAATCAATAAATTAAGTAATCTGCCTTTGATATAGATAATTCTTTTAACGGCTTTGCCCTCGGCATGGGGTGCAACCTTGGGGTGCGCTAAGGCCAAACGCACCAGATCGCTTTCGGCGATATCGCGGTCAACTTGGATGTCGCCGCGGTGTTTACCGTTAACCTGCAGGACCACGGTGATCACGTGGCTGACGAGTTTTGCCGCGTCGTAGGTGGGCCAGCCGGCCGACATGAACGATCCGGAACCGCCCAGCCTGGTCCAGAGTTCTTCGGCGAGATGCGGGGCAAAGGGAGCCAGAAGGCGCAGAAGATCCCGCACGGCGGAGGAGGGCAGCCGCGATTCCTTTTGCAGGGCGTTCACGAGAATCATCATCTGCGAAATGGCCGTGTTAAAGCGCAGGCCCTCGATGTCATCGCCGACCTTCTTGATCGTTTCGTGGAGCAGTCGGTCAGTCTCAGCGGACAACGCGCCATCGGCCACGATGCGGGCACTGACCGCCCCTTCGGCATCGAGACATTCCCGCCACACTTTCTTCAGGAAACGATGCACGCCCTCGATCCCCTTGGGGTTCCAAGGCTTCATCGCCTCCAGCGGCCCGAGGAACATGAGATAAAGGCGGAGCGTGTCGGCGCCGTAGGCGCGGATGATGTCGTCCGGGTTGACGACATTGCCGCGGCTCTTGGACATTTTCTGGCCGTCTTCGCCGAGAATGATTCCTTGGTGGAACAGCCGCTTGAACGGCTCGCGCTCCCGCACCACTCCGAGGTCAAACAGCACCTTGTGCCAGAAGCGTGCGTAAAGCAGGTGGAGCACGGCGTGTTCGGCGCCGCCGACATACAGGTCAGGCATGCCCCAATAATCGAGCGCGGCGCGGCTGGCGATCGCCGTTGAGTTGTGCGGGTCCAAATAGCGCAGATAATACCAGCAGGATCCGGCCCACTGCGGCATGGTGTTCGTCTCGCGCCGCGCGCGCACCCAGGCATCACCCGCGGGCCGCGGCTGGCTCGCCGGTTTGCTCGCGCCGGTGCGGACGTCGAACCAGATCTCGAGCCAGTCTGTGACGTTGGCGAGGGGGCTTTCGCCGGTCCCACTGGGCAGGTAGGATTGGACCTCCGGCAGTTCCAGCGGGAGGGCGGACTCCGGGAGTGAAATCGCGAACTGCGTCATCCCATTTTCGACAAAAGTCACGGGCGCGGCGGGCAGGTCGGTGCGAATCGCCGCGGCGCGCCGGTAGTCGGCCTCGCTGACCCAGACGACGGGGAACGGCTCGCCCCAGTAGCGCTGCCGCGAGAACAGCCAGTCGCGCAGCTTGTAGTTGATCCGGCGCTCGCCGAGTTTGCGCTGTTCGAGCCAGGCGATGATGCGCGCCTTCGCCTCGGCCACGTTCAGTCCATTGAGGCTCAGGTCGCCGTGGGCGCTGTTGATCGCCGGGCCGTCGCCGGTCCAGGCGTCGCCCGCGAAATCGGCCGGCGGCTGGACGGTGCGGACAATGGGAAGGTCGTACAATTTGGCGAATTCCCAGTCGCGCTCGTCCTGGGCCGGCACGGCCATGATGGCCCCGGTGCCATAGCCCATGAGTACATAATCCGCGATCCAGACGGGCACCTTGGCGCCATTGACCGGGTTGATCGCGTGGCTCCCGGTGAAGACGCCGCTCTTTTCCTTGGCGGATTCGGACATGCGCTCGACATCGCTCTTGGCGGCGGCCTTGCGGCGATAGCGGTCCACGGCCTCGCGCTGCACATCGGTGGTGAGCGCGGATACGAGCGGATGTTCCGGCGCCAGGACCATGTAGGTGCAGCCGAAGAGGGTGTCGGGCCGGGTGGTGAAGATGCGCAGGTCGCCGAGTTCCGGGCGTTCGAGCTTGAACACGACTTCGGCGCCCTCGCTCCTCCCGATCCAGGCTTCCTGCATGCGCTTGGTGGAGTCGGGCCAGTCGAGATCCTTCAAGCCATCGAGCAATTGCTCGGCGTAAGCGGTGATGCGGAGCACCCACTGGCGCAGGTTGCGTCGCTCGACCGGGAAACCGCCGACTTCCGAGCGGCCGTCAATGACCTCTTCATTGGCGAGCACCGTCCGCAGCTCCGGGCACCACCACACCGGTCGTTCATCGACGTAGGCCAGGCCCCGGCGAAACAGCTGCAGGAAGATCCACTGGGTCCAGCGGAAATAGGCGGGATCCGTCGTGGAGAGTTCCCGCTGCCAGTCATAGGAAAAACCCAGCGCCTTGATCTGGCGCTTGAAATTGACGACGTTGGCGGCGGTGTTTTTCGCCGGATGCGTCCCGGTCTTGACCGCATGCTGCTCGGCGGGGAGACCGAACGCATCCCAGCCGATCGGATGCAGGACGTTGAAGCCGCGCGCCCGCTTATACCGCGCCAGGATGTCGGTGGCAGTGTATCCTTCCGGGTGGCCGATGTGCAGGCCGGCGCCGGAAGGGTAGGGAAACATGTCGAGCACGTAGTATTTGGGGCGGCTCGATTGATTCTCGGCGTGAAATGCCTTGGATTGCTCCCAGAAAGATTGCCAATGCGGCTCGATCTCCAGAAAGTCGTAGTCTTTGCAATTGGTTGCCATCGATTTGAAGCCATCACAGTGAGAGATTCGCCCCCACCGTCAATCATCCGCCGGCCGGTCGTGCTCGCCCTGGCCGTCCTGTGGCTGCCCGTCGTCGCGGCGGGCGCGATCAGCCGCGGTTTCGACCGCTTGCTCGAAGCGGTGGTCCGCATCGACGTGCGCGAGATCGAGTTTGCGGACGGGGCCCGGCGCTTCACGGGCGGCATCGGCTCCGGGGTGATCATCTCGCAGGACGGCTTGATCCTGACCAATGCCCATGTGGCCAGCCCGCAGTCGGTGGAGATCTTGGTGACGCTCGCCAGCCTGGAACGCGTCGGCGCGAAGCTGGTCGGCTGGGACCACTGGACCGACCTGGCCGTCCTGCGGCTCGATCTGGATGAGGTCAAACGCCGCAAATTGAATTTCACCGCCGCCGAATTCGCCGACTCCGATGCCCTGTATCCCGGAGAGACCGTTTTCGCCGTCGGCACGCCTTTTGGCCTCACGCGCACGCTGACCCGCGGCATCATCTCGAACAACCGGCGTCCCTTCGAGGACACGCACGGCGTGCGGGGTTACGAAACCGGGTTGTTCAACAACTGGCTGCAGACCGACGCGGCCATCAACCCCGGCAACAGCGGCGGCCCGCTCGTCACGGAGGACGGCCGTGTGGTCGGGATCAACTCGCGCGCCTACATCGGGGCCGAGAATCTCGGGTTTGCCATTCCATCGAACGTCGCGCGGCGCGTTTCGACTGAACTCGTGCGCCACGGCTCCATCACCCGCAGCTACATCGGCCTGGTGCCCGGCGTCCTGCAGGATCTCGAAAAATTCTATGCGCTGGCGGTCAACACCGGGCTCCTGGTGAACGGGGTCGATCCCGGATCGCCGGCGGCGCGGGCGGGATTGCGGCCCGGTGACGTGGTCCTGACGCTGAACGGACAGAAGCTCGACGGGCGGTTCCCGGAACAGCTGCCGCCGATCCAGCAGTCGATCGCGATCCTGCCGGTCGGCGCCACGGTCCAGCTCAGTGTCAAGCGCGGCAGCCAGACGCTGGCGCTCTCGCTGCAAACGGAGAAGCTCGTCAGTCGCGTGGGCGAGGAGTGGGCGTTCGAAAAATGGGGCTTGAGCGTGCGCAAGGTCACGCGCACGTACGCCCGCGAACATCAGCTGGCCGACGACACCGGCGTGCTTGTGCTGGGCGTCCAGCCGGGGTATCCGGCGGCCGAGGCGGGGCTGGAACACGGCGACATCATCACCAAGGTGGGCAATGAACTGGTGACGGAGCTCGACAAACTCAAGCAGGTCTACCGCGCTTATGAGGCCAACCCCGCGCCGCAGCTCGTCGAGGCGCAACGCGACCGGCGCATCTCGCTCTACGTCCTGAAGCCATGAGACTGTTCCGTCCCTTGCTTTGCCTGTTTCTGCTCGTTACCGGGGCATCGCGCGCCGCCACGCTCCCCGAGCTGTTCCAGGAGCGATTGAAGTCCGTCGTCGAAGTCGAGTTCTTCATCCAGTCGGAAATTGACCGCCAGCCGGTCACGGTCCTGGGTACCGTGATCGACGACCAGGGAACGATCATCCTGCCCGGGCCGGCGATCCAGCCCAACGTGGCACCCGCGCAGTTGAAGGAATTCAAGGTGTATCAGGCGGGCAGCACCGAGGCGACGCGGGCCGAGTATCTCGGCCAGGATGCTTTCACGAGCTGGCATTTCATTCGCGTCGACCCGAAGCTGCGCGGCGAATTGGTGCCGATCACGCATTGGCCCGCGATGAAATCGTCGCCGGCCCTGAGCGAGGAGTTGTGGGGCATCGGCCTGCGCGGCAAGGACGAGGATTTCCTGCCTTACTTTCTGATGTCGCGGGTCGCGACGGTGATGAAGTTGCCGCAGGAAACGGCCATTTGCGGCAGCGATGTGGCCGGCCCGGGCCTGCCGGTCTTTAATGCCGCGGGCGAGTTCGCCGGGCTGGCGCTGCCGTCCTTTGGCCAGAATTACCTCTTGTTTTCGCGCAACCAGCACGGCAGCCCGATCATGCTCGTCAACATCGAGGAGAGCAGCGCCGTGCAGCTGGCGGCCGAGGTGCTGCCGTACCTGCACCGCGTTCCCGAAACCGTGACCGGGCGCCCATTGCCGTGGTTTGGCGCCTACGGGCTGCAGCCGATGGATCCGGACGTCGCGAAACTGTTGAAGCTGGAGAACCAGTCCGGCGTCGTGCTCAGCGACATCGCAGCCGGCACGCCGGCCGAGCAGGCGGGATTGCGCGACCGCGACATCGTGCTCGCCATCGATGGCGCGCCGCTGCCGCGATTGAAACCCGACCGGGTCGTCGCGGGCTATTTCAGCCAGCAGTTGCTGCTGCACCGGCCGGGCGACACGCTCGGCCTCACCGTGATGCGGGGTGGCGAGCGCCAGGAGATCAAGGTGAAGCTGGGCAGCGAACCCAAGCTGGTGCGCGAGGCGGAACGGCACTATTTCGATCGTCTCGGTGTCACGGTCCGCGAATTCCTTTACGCCGACGCCATCGCGATGCGCGTGGCGCCTTCCGAAACGAAGGGCGTGGTCGCGCACTTCCTCAAACCGGGTGGCCCCGCGGCCACCGCCGGACTCCGGCCCGAGGACTGGATTCGCGAGATCGACGGCACGGAGCTCACCAGCTACCAGCAGGCGCTCGACCTGCTGCATGCAGTCGAAGAGGACAAGGAGCGCTCGGAGGTCGTGTTCCTGGTCGGGCGCGGCGCCGAAACGGCGGTGATCCGCGTGAAACTCATCTGACCATGTTTACGGGCATCGTAGAGGAAACCGGTCGCGTGGTGGCCTTCACGGCGGCGGCAGAAGCGTGGCGTTTGGTGATCGCCGCCGACGTGGCGACGCGCGGCACGCAGCTCGGCGACAGCATCGCGGTGAACGGCTGCTGCCTCACCGTGGTGGAGCTGGAGGCGGGCCGGCTGCACTTCGACCTGCTCGAGGAGACCCGCCGGCTCACGAATTTCGCCAGCCTGGGGTCGGGCGCACTCGTCAATCTCGAGCGCAGCCTGAGTTTCGGCGGCAAGGTCGGTGGGCATTTCGTCACCGGGCACATCGACACGATGGGCACGGTCGCTATCCTTGAGGCAAGAGGGAAGGACCATTACCTGCGGGTGCGGGTGCCGGCGGGTGGAATGCGCTATGTCGTGCCCAAGGGCAGCATCGCGATCGATGGCATTTCCCTGACGGTCGCGGAGGTGGCGGCGGAGGAATTTGCCGTCTGGCTGATCCCGCACACCATGGCCGCGACCAATCTCCATGCCCGCCGGCCAGGCGAGCCGGTCAACCTGGAATTTGACCTTCTCGCCAAGCACGTGGAGAAACTCCTGGCCGCTCGGCCCGTTTGATTGCGATGATCGCCCGCGAACACCTGGAAGCGCTCCACGAGGAACTCCGTCGCTTGAAGGCCGAGGGTCAGCGGACCGTCGCCGTCACGGACGAAAGCCTCGAGCAGTTGCGCCGCGCGGTCGCCGGGACGAAGACGGTGGAGCCGATCCCGGCGCCGGAACCACCGGTTATCCAAGCGCGAGCGGCCGCGAGTGCACGAATGGCCGCGCCCGCGACAGCCGGCGCAGCCTTGCCGGCCGAACCGCCGACCGTGGTCCTCCCGAGCGGCGACAAGGCAACCCGGTGGGCCGCGCTGCGGGACCAGGTGTTGAACCACCCGGTGTGTTGCGCCCACGTGCGCCCGGGCAAGAAAGTGGTGCTCGGGGTCGGCAGCCTGGACGCCAAAATCTTTTTCTGCGGCGAAGCCCCGGGAGCGGACGAAGAGATCCAGGGCGAACCGTTCGTCGGTCCCGCCGGACAGCTGCTGACCAAGATGATCCAGGCCATGGGTCTGAAGCGCGAGGACGTCTACATCGGCAATATCATGAACTGGCGTCCGGAGATGCCGGTGAGCGGGGCGGGCGTGCAGATTGGCAACCGGCCGCCGACACCACAGGAGATGAATTTCTGCCTGCCTTTTCTGAAAGCGCAGCTGGACATCGTGCAGCCGCAATTGATCGTGGCGCTTGGCGCGACCGCGGCGGGCGGATTGCTTGGGGCCGGGACGTTTCGCACCCTCGGCGAAATCAAGGGCCGCTGGCACGAGTTCAATGGCCGCCCGGTCATGGTGACCTATCACCCGTCCTATATTCTGCGCAACAACAGCAACCGTTCCAAGCGTGGCATCTGGGAGGACCTCCTCAAGGTCATGGAGCGCGCCGGCCTGCCGATCTCGGAGCGCCAGCGGGGATTTTTTCTCGAGAAATGAGAACAGCGTTCAGGTGCATGTGCGCGCTCGTCCTCGGCGCCGGGCCGCTCCTGGCCCGGGAGGCGCCGTTCGATTTCGAGATGCTGCAACGGCGCGCCCGCGAAATGGCGGCGGCGGCCTACCAGGCGCCGGCTTCGCCCGTGCCGGAGGGGTTGAAGAAGTTCAACTACGACGATTACCAGATGATCAACTTCGATGGGGCGCACTCCTGGTGGCGGCGGGAAGGACTTCCGTTCGAACTTCAGTTCTTCCACCCCGGCTGGTTGTATACGCAGACCGTGCAGATCAACGAGCTCACGCGGGGCGAGCCGAGCCGGATTCCGTTTTCGCCCGAGTTCTTCCGTTACGGCGGGCGCAAACCATGGCACGTTCCGGCGGACATGGGCTTCGCGGGCTTCCGCGTGCTGAATGCCCTCAACCGCCGCGACAAGATGGACGAACTGGCGGTTTTTCTCGGCGCCAGCTACTTCCGGGCTCTCGGGCGCGACATGCGCTACGGTCTCTCGGCGCGCGGCATCGCGTTGAACACCGCCGAGCCGGGCGGCGAGGAGTTTCCTGCCTTCCGGGAATTCTGGGTGGAGCGGCCCGTCGCGGGCGCAAGCGCGCTGACCCTGTATGCGTTGCTGGACGGGCCAAGTGTCACGGGTGCCTACCGCTTTGTGATCACGCCCGGCGCCGACACGGTGATCCGAGTGCGGGCCGTTGTGTTCTGTCGGACGAACCCGGCCGTCTTTGGCGTCGCGCCGCTCACGAGCATGTTTGCGCATGGGGAGAATACGGGCTGGGCGCGGGATGATTACCGGCCGGAAGTGCACGATTCCGACGGGCTGTTGGTTGCCACCGGGACCGGCGAGTGGATCTGGCGGCCGCTCGCGAACCCGCGGACGGTGCGCGTGGCCTCGTTCATGGACCGTGCGCCACGCGGATTCGGGCTGCTCCAGCGCGACCGCGTGTTCGAACATTACGACGACCTCGAGGCCTACTACCAGCAGCGGCCGAGCGCCTGGGTCGAACCGGTGGGGGACTGGGGCGCCGGCGCGGTGCGCCTGGTGGAATTGCCAACGCCGGACGAGACCAACGACAACATCGTGGCGTTCTGGGTGCCGGCCCAGCTGCCGCCGCCGGGCGAGCCGATCACCTTCGAATACAACCTGCACTGGTTCATCGATCCCGCGCGGTGGCCGCCGGCGGGATTTGTCACATCGACGCGCACCGCGGCCGTGATGGGCCGGCCGGCGTTGCGCCGCTTCGTGCTGGAATTCGACGGGCCGTATCTCCGGCGCGAGCCCGACGACTCCGCCATCGAGGCAGTGGTCTCGGTGATGTCCGGCGCACACCAGGACGGCGCGGCGGTGGTGCAGAAGAATCGCTTCAGCGGGACATGGCGGGTGGCATTTGAAATTTCACCCGAGCCCGGCGGGAAGCCCGTGGAACTCCGTTGCTTTCTGCGCAAAGGCCAGCATGTGCTGACGGAAACATGGAGCTATCTCTGGAGTCCCTGACCTTCCGGCCCAGCACAGGCACGCTGGACCAGTGGAATGCCGCGTACCTGCGCGTGGAGGACTACCTGCGCGCCCACCGGATGCACAATCGCCTGCACCAGAGCCGGCTGATTCAGCTGGTGCTCGAGGCCGCTGCGCGGCGCCATGAGCAGAATCCCGCGCTGGAGCCGTCGACACTCGCGATCGAGGAGACCGACCGGATCATGGATGGTTGGTTTGCGGAGCTGCTCAACGCCAAGGACCTCCCGCACAACCGCATCGCCGCGGCGGGGCGGGTCGCCTTGTTGCTTTCCGACGGCATGCAGCGCTGGCCGTATGCGTTTCTCAGCGAGCGCAACGTTCCGCCGGAATTTGTCGCCGCCATGCAGCACCACTCGGTGCAGGCGGGTCCCGACCTGGCGGTTTCCAGCATGGTGCCGCGTGAGATCGATCTCGGGCCCATCACCGAGGCGGCCGGCGAAACGCTCGAACGGATCGAGCGCCTGCCCGTCGTCCGCGTGCTGCTGCTGTGGCTGCTGTTTGCCGCGGTGCTTGCGCTGGTGTTTCGCGCCACGCGCTGAACGATGGCGACGGTCTTCACGGTTGACCAGGTGGACCGGGCGCGGGTGGCCCGCCGGCGCGCGACGTTCTTCTCCCTGAGCTTCCTCCTGACCAGCCTGGCGAGCTGGTTCATGGCGGACCTGCTGTGGCGCAATGGCATGACGCCGATCGCCTGGGCGATGCTCGCGCTGTTCGTCCTCCTGTTCGCCCACATCGCCGTCGGGTTCACCACGGCGCTCCTCGGCCTGTATGTCGTCAACCGCCAGGGCGATCCCTACCGGATCTCGCGTTCGCTCGAGGGCGACACGCCGGCGGACCTGCCGCTGGCCTCGACCGCCGTGGTGATGCCGGTGTTCAACGAGGACCCGAGCCGGGTGTTCGAAGGCCTGCGCGTGATCTACCGCTCCCTCGAACTCTCGGGCCGGCTGGCGAATTTCGACTTCTTCATCCTGAGCGACTCCAACGACCCGAACAACTGGATCCAGGAGGAGGTCGCCTGGGTGGAGCTCTGCAAGCAGCTCAACGGCTTCGGCCGCGTCTTCTACCGGAAGCGCCGCATCGCCATCAACAAGAAGAGCGGCAACGTGGCTGATTTCCTGCGGCGCTGGGGGCTCAAGTACCGCTATTTCGTGGTGCTCGACGCCGACAGCGTCATGACCGGCGAGTCGCTGCTGAAGCTCGTGGCGATGATGGAGCGCAACCCGAAGGTGGGCATCGTGCAGACCGCGCCGCGGGTGGTGAACGGCGTGACGCTCTACTCCCGGCTGCAACAGTTCGCCAACCGCCTGTATGGGCCGCTCTTCCTCGCCGGCCTCAATTACTGGCACCAGGGCGAAAGCAATTTCTGGGGGCACAACGCGATCATCCGCGTGGCGCCGTTCATGGATCACTGCTGTTTGCCCGAGTTGCCCGGCCGCGAGCCGTTTGGCGGCCGGATCCTGAGCCACGATTTCGTGGAAGCCGCCTTGATGCGCCGCGCGGGCTGGGGCGTGTGGCTGGCGTACGATCTGGAAGGCAGCTACGAGGAAGGACCCCCGACGCTGATCGACGCCGCCAAGCGCGACCGGCGCTGGTGCCAGGGCAACCTGCAGCACAGCTGGCTGCTCTTCGCACATGGCTTCCATCCCGCGAACCGGTTTCACCTGCTCCAGGGCATCATGGGCTATGCGGCCTCACCGCTGTGGCTCCTTTTCCTGGTGTTGAGCAGCATCTACACCTTCCGTCTCCTGCGGGCCGGCCCCGGAGTCGAGTACCACGCGGAAACGCTGATGTCGCTTTTCGGGTATATCGTCGAGGTGCCGCAGGCGCAGGCGCTCTTCGCGTTCACTCTCCTCCTGTTGTTCCTGCCCAAGCTGGTCAGCGTCCTGCTGGCCTTGAAAGTGCGACGCGCCGAGGCCTTCGGCGGGCCCGTGCGACTGGTAAGCAGTGCGGTGCTGGAAACCGCCGGGTCGGTGCTGCTCGCGCCGATCAACATGATGTTCCACGCCAAATTCGTCTTCTACATTCTCCTGGGACAGGGAATCGGTTGGGTGACGCAGCGGCGCGAAGCCAGTGACGACACCGACTGGCGCGAAGCGATCATCACGCATTCGGGGCAGACGGCCTTTGGGCTCGTTTGGGGCGTCTCGGCGTTCATTCTGGCCCCGCAGTTCTTCTGGTGGCTGAGTCCGGTGCTGGCGGGCCTGGTGTTGTCCGCGCCGCTGTCGATTTTCCTCGGGAAGGCCGGCTTTGGGCAGCGGGCGCGCGAGCTCGGATTGTTCCTCACGCCGGAGGAGACGGAGCCGCCACCCGAGCTGGTCCGGCTGCGGCAGCATATGGAGGAGTGTTATCGCCTGATGCAGCCGATCCCGCAACTCCGCGCCGATTACGGACTGCTGCAAGCGGTGCTGGATCCTTACGTCAACGCCGTGCACGTGTCGCTCCTGCGGCAGCGCGAGGGCAGCCACGCGGTGAGGACCTATTTCGTGCGGCTGCGCGCCCGGCTCCTGGCCGAGGGCCCACTCGTCCTGGCGCATCGCGAGAAAATGGCCCTGTTGCTCGATGCCGATTCCATGATCTGGCTGCACGAGCAACTGTGGAAGGAGCCGGCCGACCGGCTCGCCGCGTGGTGGCGGCTGGCCATGCGCCAATACAACGTGCTTACGGCGACGCCCGTCACGGCGCTTTACCGCTGACGGTCACTCCACGGTCGCGTAGGCGCTGGCCACAATGGCATGCCCCGCCTGGTCGTGGCCAAAGATCCGGATCGCCGCACTGATCGGCCTGCTTGTGTCCGTTGGCTGCACGTGCACCAGGTACGAGTGGCCCGCTTCCACGGTTTCCAATCGGGCGGAAAAGGCGGCGTTCGTGGCCACCGCCTCCGTGAAATCGATGACGAGACCGGCGGCGGCCTTGACGGTGACGGACGCAGCGGCGGGGCTGGCGTTGAGCTTCCACTGCAGGCTGCGCGGGGCGACCGAGCAGGTCTCCGGCACCTCGATCTCGACGTGCAGGTATTTGGGTTCCTTGGCGTCGTCGCTCCTAACGGTGATCAACCGCTCGTAGAGACCGGCGTGGTCGCCGATCGTAAACGTTGCCTTGATCTCACCGGATTCCCCGGGTGCGACCGTGGTGCGATCCGCCGCGGCCGCCAGGCAGTCACAATTCGTTTCGATGTCGGTGAGCGCGACCGCGGCTGCCCCGCGATTGCGAAAATGAAAAACGACGTCCTGGGTTGCTTGGAACGGTGCGATCGTCACCCGGACCGTATCGGTCTCCCACTCGAGGGCTTCGGCGCAGATCGTCATCGCCGCGCCCAGGAACAGGGCCGAAAGCATTCGCGTCGCGGCCGGCATCGCTCGCACTTCAGGCGCCCCGCAGTCGCTGGAGCTCATCGGCGACCAGGCGGCTTTCCGCCTTGAGGGCGGGCAGCAGGGCGAGCCCCGCGGCGCAGTCGCCAGCCTTGCACTGCGCTTCGATCTGCTGGGCGCGGTGGGCGAGGAGGGTTGCGCCGAAGTTGCTCGAACTTCCCTTGATGGTGTGCGCAGCGCGCAGGGCGACGCCGGCATCGCCGCGCGCCAGGGCTGCGTCCAACTCGGCGATACGTTGCGGCGCGTCCGCGAGATAGATGTCGATCAACTCGCGCAGAAACGAAGTGTCGCCTTCGGGCCCGAGCGAGCTCAGCGCCGCAATGGCAGCAGGATCGAGATGAGGAGTTTCAGCCATGAATGGGACCTCGGAGGCTCGCACGAGGAACGCTTTGTTTCGATGTCGTTGATCCTGCTAAAGCGGGCCTGAAAGCTGCGCAAGCCATCATACGACGCCGGCCGGATGATGACACAATCGCGCCCGGAAGGAGTATGCCGCGCGTGCGGCTCGGTCCATCGACAGGGCGAACGCGGTGGCATATGCCCGGGCTGAACAGCGATCGAATCTGGATCGAACAGCTCGCGCCTGTGTTCGTCTCCTTTAGTCGCCTGCGGGTCTCCCGATGTTTCGGAATCGCCGTTAAGGAGCCCGGGAATCCCGTCGCTGCTGGCGACGATCTCCATCCCTGACGAGTTGAGAGTTGGTTCGGGCATTGCCTCCCCATGAATCCCATGCGGGATCGCTCGCTCGGATTGTTCAGCATGCAGATATGAGACATCGCAAGCGGATAAGGGCTAACACCTTGTCTCTGTCGGTGAATCATTCGTATCATGGAATACGAATGCGTTGATATTCTCCTTGCACGTCCTCGGGATACCGGTCTTTTTCAGAGCTTTAATCTATGGCCAATTCATTTGTCTTTTCCTCCGAGTCGGTCGGTGAAGGTCACCCCGACAAAGTTGCCGACCTGATTTCCGACAGCGTGCTTGATGCCTGCCTGGCGCAGGATCCGCGCAGCCGTGTCGCCTGCGAAACGATGGTCAAGTCCAACATGGTGATCCTCGCGGGCGAGATCACCACGAAGGCGCGCCTGAACTACGAGGCGATCGTGCGCGCGGCCATTCGCGAGATCGGCTATGTCAATAGCGACGACGTGTTTCACGCCGACACGGTCTTCATCAACAATTATCTCACGCGTCAGTCGCCGGACATTTCGCAGGGTGTCGATGCGAAAAAGGCGAAGGGCAAGAAGACTGCGGAGCAGGGCGCGGGCGACCAGGGCCTCATGTTTGGCTATGCCTGCAGCGAGACGCCCGAACTCATGCCGACGCCAGTGATGTTTGCCCACCGGCTGGGCCGGAAGCTGACGCAGCTGCGCAAGAGCGGAGCGGTCCATTGGCTGCGCCCCGATGCCAAATCCCAGGTGTCGATTCGCTACGAGAACGACCGCCCGGTTGCGGTCGAAAACGTCGTCATTTCCACCCAGCACACGGCCGACATCTCGCACGACCGGATCGAGTCTTACCTGATCGACCATGTCATCCGGAAGGTGATCCCGGCGAGCATGCTGACGAAGAAGACGCAATTCCTCATCAATCCGACCGGACGCTTCGTCATCGGCGGACCGCAGGGCGACTCGGGCCTGACTGGGCGCAAGATCATCGTGGATACCTACGGCGGTTGGGGCCGGCATGGCGGCGGCGCGTTCTCCGGGAAAGATCCCTCGAAGGTCGATCGCTCGGCCGCCTACATGTGCCGCTGGGTGGCCAAGAATATTGTCGCGGCGGGTCTGGCCGGGTTGGCGGAACTCCAGGTCGCTTACGCCATCGGTTATCCCGACCCGGTCAGCGTGTACGTTGATACGATGGGCACGGGCAGGGTGGCGGATGAACGCATCGCCCGCGCGGTGACGAAGGTCTTCGGCTTCAAACCGGCCGAAATTGTCCGCCAACTCAACCTGCTCCGGCCGATCTATCGCCAGACGACCAACTATGGGCATTTCGGCAAAGCCGGCCTGCCTTGGGAGCAAACCAACAAAGTCGCCGCCCTGCGCGCGGCGGTGAAATAACCTCGAAGCACCGAACCCATGGCCTCCACTTCCACCAAGACACCGACCCCCGAATTTCAGGTCAAGGACCTGAGCCTCGCCGAATGGGGTCGCAAGGAGATCTCGATCGCCGAGCACGAGATGCCCGGGCTGCTCTCGGTTCGTCGCAAATTCGGCCCGACCAAGCCGCTCAAGGGCGTTCGGATCACCGGCTCGCTCCACATGACGATCCAGACCGCGGTGCTGATCGAGACGCTGAAGGAACTCGGGGCCGATGTGCGCTGGGCTTCCTGCAACATCTTCTCGACCCAGGACCATGCGGCGGCCGCGATTGCGCAGAGCGGCACACCGGTGTTTGCCTGGAAGGGCGAGACCCTCGAGGAATACTGGGAGCTGACGCTCCGCGCCGTCTCGTTCCCCGGTGGCAAGGGCCCGCAGCTGGTGGTCGACGATGGCGGCGACGTCACGCTCCTCATCCACAAGGGCTGTGAACTCGAGGAGGGCAGCGATTGGGTCAACACTCCGTCGGGCTCGCACGAGGAGCAGGTGATCAAGAATCTGCTCAAGCGCGTGCACAAGGAGGACCCGCTCAAGTGGACCACCCTGGCCAAGGAGTGGCGCGGCGTGTCCGAGGAAACCACCACTGGTGTGCACCGGCTCTACCAGATGCTCGAGAAGGGCAAGCTCCGCGTACCGGCCATCAACGTCAATGATTCGGTCACGAAGTCGAAGTTCGACAACCTCTACGGCTGCCGCGAATCGCTGGCCGACGGCCTGAAACGCGCCACCGACGTCATGATCGCCGGCAAGGTCGCGTGCGTGTGCGGTTACGGCGACGTGGGCAAGGGCTCCGCGCACTCGCTGAAAGGATTTGGCGCGCGCGTCATCGTGACGGAGATCGATCCCATCAACGCGCTGCAGGCCGCGATGGAGGGTTTCGAGGTCAACACGGTCGAGTCAACGCTCGGGGTGGCCGACATCTACGTCACCACGACGGGCAATCGCGACATCCTCACGCTCGAGCACATGCAGCAGATGAAAGACCAGGCCATCGTCTGCAACATCGGGCACTTCGACAATGAGATCCAAGTCGACCGGCTCAACCAGTCGGGCGCCAAGCGCACAAACGTGAAGCCGCAGTACGACATGTACACGTTCACGAACGGGCGCAGCATCTACCTCCTGGCCGAAGGCCGGCTGGTGAACCTCGGCTGTGCGACGGGTCACCCGTCATTCGTGATGTCGAACTCCTTCACCAACCAGACGCTCGCGCAGCTGGACCTCTGGAAGAACAAGGACACCTACAAGATCGGCGTCTACCGGTTGCCGAAGCATCTCGACGAGGAGGTGGCCCGCCTGCACCTCGACAAGATCGGCGCGAAGCTCACCAAGCTAACGAAAGCGCAGGCCGAATACCTCGGCGTGCCGGTCGACGGGCCGTACAAGCCGGAGCATTACCGGTACTGAGCGGCAAGCGATCAGCGGAAAGCGTAAAGCCAAACATCAAGCCCGCGAATCCCGCGGGCTTTTTCTTGGAGCCTTCTGTCTCTTAACTCCCAGCCAATAACTCCCGACTGCGACGCCTGGCGTCGCCAACCATGGCCACCCTCATTCCGCAACCCACCGTCATTGAAGCCGCCGGAAACAAACCTAAGCTCATCGAGGAATTTGTCGGCCGCGTGAACAGCGGCACGTCGGCGACGAGCATCGCCCGGATGCGCAGCCCGGCTGGCTGGGTCGAGCCCGGACAAACCCCGGAATTCGACGAGTTCACGCTCGTGCTGCGCGGCGAACTGCAGGTGAAAACGGGAACCGGCACGCTGACCGTCAAGGCTGGGCAGGCTGTCCACGCCCCGCGCGGTGAGTGGGTGCAATACAGCTCGCCGCACGCCGAGGGCGCGGAATACATCGCGGTGTGCCTGCCGGCGTTTTCGCCGGGCACGGTTCATCGCGACGCCTAACCGGCGACGAGGCTGAAGCGGCCGGCCCGGTGCACGACGTTCAACCGGGTGCCGAAGAGGCGGGACAGGGTTCGGGACGTGACGATTCGCGCCGGTGGTCCGTCGGTGATCACGCGACCGGCCTTCATCAAGATGACCCGCTCGATCTCGGGAATCAGGTCGGAGACATGATGCGTCACCAGCACCAGGGTCTTGCCCGCGCGAATGAGCTTCCGCAGCAAAAGGCGAAATTCGCGTACGGCGCCGGGATCGAGGCTGTTCGTCGGCTCGTCCAGGATAAGGGCGGCCGGGTCATGCACCAAGGCCCGCCCGATCAGCGCGCGGCGCTGCTCACCGGCGGACATCGCCGACACCGGCCGGTTCGCTAGGTGTGCGATGTCCAGGAAACGCAAAAGCGCCTGGGCGCGCTGCTGCTGCGCCGGGGTCACGCGCTGGTGGGGCCAGAGGCCGAGGCTGCCGAAGAAGCCGGAAAGGACGAGCTCGCGTGCCGTCACGGTGCGTACCACGACCTCATGCGAGAGTTGGTGCAGGGAATCGAGCGCCACGATGCCGAGCAGCCGGTGCAGGTCGTTGACGTCCCAGTCATCGCGCCCCAGGACTTGGAAGCGCAGGCGGGGGTGAGCGACGGGATAAAGCTCACGGGTCAGCGTTTTGATCAGGGTGGACTTGCCGCAGCCGTTTGGCCCGAAGAGCGCAATATGTTCACCGCGCCGGACCTGCAGGTCGAACGCGTGCAGGACGCGCCTCTCGCCGCGATAAACATCAAGGTGCCGGAAGTCGAAGAGCAGGGGAGCGGACGAGGGCGACGGCATGGCGTCACTTTGTCGCCGCCGTCGCGGCTGTAAAGTGCTTCGGGAGCTACCGTGGGTTTTGCCCGATGATGCGGGCCTGCGGCAGCCCCATGGCAGGTCGCCACTCGCGGGTGGAAACTGCGGGGAACGCGTACGACCATCCGGCTGTCGCACCCGACAGCTGTCACCATGAAAACGAATCCCGCCCTTCGCGCCGTCCTGCTGGTTGCGTTCCTCGCTTTGCTCGGGGGCTGTGCAACCCCGGAAGCCCGGATCAGCCGCAACCAGGAGTATTTCAACCAGCTCACCCCCGCCCAACAGGACCTGATCAGGCACGGGCAGATCCAGGTAGGCTTTGCGGCCGAGATGGTCCGGCTGGCGCTCGGCGAACCCGACCGCTACACGACGCGAACCGACGCCAATGGCACCAGCGAGGTCTGGCACTACATCACCTATGCGATGCCAAGCGGCGCGCCACTCTATCGCGGCTGGTGGCACCACTACTATGCCTGGCGCAATCCGGGCTACCCGTGGTATCTCGATTACGACCGCCGGGTGGAGGTGGAGCGCCTCAGCGTCGTCTTTCGCGGCGGCCTCGTCCAGTCGATCGAATACGAGCGTCCGCGCTGACCGGGAAAGGTGGCGGAGAGAGAGGGATTCGAACCCTCGATAGAGTTTCCCCTATGCAGCTTTAGCAAAGCTGTGCCTTCAGCCACTCGGCCATCTCTCCAAAGCAGGGAAACCGAGCAAACCCGGCACGGCAGCCGGCGCAAGGCGAATCTTCTCAGGCCGGCCCGGCGTAATATTGCGGCTTCAGCACGCCGATGCAGGGCAGGTTCCGGTAGCGCTCGTTGAAGTCCAGGCCATAGCCCACGACGAATTCGTTGGGAATCTCGAAGCCCACGTAGTCCGCCTCAAACGGCACCACGCGGCGCGCCTTTTTGTCGAGCAACACGCAGGTTTCCACGCTGGCCGCGCCCTTTGTCTTGATCAGGCTGGCGACGGCCGCGAGCGTCTTGCCCGTGTCAAGAATGTCGTCGACCAGCAGCACATGGTGCCCGCGCACGTCGAGTTTCATCTGGTCGACGATCCGCGGCTCCCCCGTCGCCTTGGTGCCATCGTGATAGCTGGAAGCGCGCAGGCAATCGAGTCGGAGCGGGCTGCGCAATTGGCGCAGGAGATCCGCCGTGAATATCAGGGCCCCGTTGACGATGGCGACGACCATGAGGTCCTTGTCGGCGTAATGCGCGTTGAGTTGCTCGCTCAGCGACGCGATACGCCGCTTGATGGCGGCGGGCGAGACCAGGACGTGGTCGAGGTGCTTGAGCTCGGGCGGACCCTTCAGCTTCGTCATGGGGCGATAAGACCGGAACCGCCCGCCAAGGCAAACCGTTACGCGGGACCGGGATTGGTTTTGACTTGGGCCGGTGCCGCCGGTTGCCTCGCGCGACCGCGCTTACTGCGATGACATCCATTCAGGTTCAGCAGTTGACCAAGCGGTTCGGCCCGGTGGTTGCACTCCGCGACCTCGACCTGCTGATCCAGGCCGGCGAACTTTTCTTCCTGCTCGGGCCCAGCGGTTGCGGCAAGACCACGCTGCTGCGGTGCCT
This sequence comes from Lacunisphaera sp., assembly GCA_035549095.1. Lineage (GTDB taxonomy): Bacteria > Verrucomicrobiota > Verrucomicrobiia > Opitutales > Opitutaceae > Lacunisphaera. The sequence continues at coordinate 45,792 of DASZRV010000056.1, forward strand.
GGCCGGGTTCTACCTGCCCGAAGGCGGGCGGATCCTGTTTGGCGCGGAGGATGTGACGCGATTGGAGCCGCACCGGCGCAATGCCGGGATGGTTTTCCAGAGTTATGCCTTGTGGCCGCACCTGACGGTGGCGGAGAATGTCGCCTTCGGTCTCCGCGAGCGCAAGGTTGAGCCCGCCGAACGCGATCGCCGGGTGGCCGAGGCCCTCGCTTCGGTGCGGATGGACGGTTTCGCGGCGCGCCGACCCAACCAACTTTCCGGCGGGCAACAGCAGCGCGTGGCCCTGGCGCGTGCGCTGGTGGTGCGCCCGCGCTGCCTGCTGCTCGATGAGCCGCTGTCGAATCTTGATGCGAAGCTGCGCATCGAAATGCGGGGCGAAATCCGGCGGATCTGCCGGGAGCATCACCTGACCACCGTATATGTCACGCACGACCAGAAGGAGGCGCTGGCCGCGGCCGATCGCATGGCGATCCTCGACGGCGGACGCATCCTGCAGGTCGGTACGCCACGCGAGATCTACCGGCGCCCGCACTCGCGCACCGTGGCGGACTTCATCGGGGAAACCGACTTCGTGCCCGGGCGGGTGACCGTCAGTGCCGGTGATCGTTTCATCGCGGAAACGGCCCTCGGGGCCTTCGAGGGCGTCCCGGGCGATCCCGACCATCGGCCGGCGGCGGGCGACAACGTCACGCTTTCTATCCGCCCCGAGTGCTGGAATTTGCAGCCGCAGGCGGCAGCGCAGAACTCCGTCCGGGGACGGATCGGGGCAAGCGTTTACCTGGGCGACGTGGCGCAGTATGCGTTCGTGACCGAAGCCGGCCTCACCCTGAGGATCCACGAGCGGAATCCCCGGCATGCGGAAACGACCGCGAGCGAAGCGCTGAATGCCGCCGTGGCGCCGGACGACGTGGTGATCCTGCGACCGTGAGTGCCGCGCCCGTTCGATGAAGCGCGCCCTCATTCTCCTGGGCTTGGCCGCGATCGTGGCGCTGCCCTTTGCCCTCCAAAAATCGTCGGGCGGATCGCGCGGCGTTGATGAGACGCTGGTGATCGTGACGCCGAACAACGAGGCGATCCGGCACGAGATTGGGCTCGCATTCCCGCGCTGGTACCGGGCGCACACTGGCCGGAACATTGCGATCGACTGGCGCGTCCTGGGCGGCACCAGCGAGATCTCGCGATTTCTCGAGGGGGAATACACGGCCGCCTTCCGATTGCATTGGACCACTGATCTGCATCGGGCGTGGAGCGCCGACGTGCAAGCCGGCGCGCAGGACGGCAACCTGGCGACCGACGCCACCCCGGAGGCGCGGGCCGCCCGGGCGGCGTTTCTCGACTCGGATGTTGGCTGTGGCATCGATCTGTTTTTCGGCGGCGATGCCTACACGTTTTCGGACCACGCCCGCGCCGGGCGGCTGGTCCGCAGCGCCATCTTGGATCGGCACCCGGAATGGTTTGCCGACGGAGTGATTCCGCGCGTCCATGCCGGCGAAACCTATTGGGACCGGGAAGGCCGCTGGTTTGGGTATGTCCTCGGCTCGTACGGCATTTTGTACAACCGCGATGCACTGCGGCGGCTGGGCTTCACGCGCCCGCCGGAACAGTGGACGGACTTGGCGCACTGGCGCTATTTTGGCGAGCTCGCCTTGTGCGATCCCACCAAGAGCGGATCGATGACCGAGGCGTTCGAGAATGTAATTCAGCAGCAAATGCATGCGGCGTTGCAGCGGTTGCAGGCGGCCCGGCCCGAACTGCCGCGGGCGAGACTCGAGGCGGAGGCAGTGCAGGCAGGCTGGCTGGAGGGCTGGCGATTGCTGCAGCAGCTTGGCGCCAACGCCCGATACTTCACGGACACCTCGCAAAAGCCGCCGATTGATGTGGCGGCGGGGAACTGTGCCGCGGGAATGTGCATCGATTTCTACGGGCGCGGGCAGGTTGAGGCCACGCGGCGTCGGGGCGGAGGCGATCGCCTGGGCTTTGCGGCGCCGCCGGGCGGCACCGCGTATTCGGTGGATCCGGTCGGCATCCTGCGGGGAGCGCATCATCGTCCGGCGGCGGAAGCGTTCATCGAGTTCTTGCTTTCATTGGAAGGGCAGAAGCTGTGGAGCCAGAAGCCCGGCACGCCCGGGGGCCCGGAGCTGTATGCTTTGCGGCGTTTGCCGGTGCGCCGTGACTTTTACTCCCGCGAGGACTGGCGCGAGTTTCGGAGCGATCCCGAAATTAATCCTTACGCCGGAGGCACAGCCTTGGTCTACCAGCCGGCTTGGACCGGAAGCCTGTTCCGGGAGATCGCTTTCATCGCCCGCGTGATGTGCCAGGACACGCACGAGGAGTTGAGGGAAACCTGGCGCGCAATCCATGCGCCCGGCATTGATGCCAGGCGCGCGGCCGAGGCTACCGCAATCCTGCAGGATCTTGCCGCCGTCGATTACGAGTACGCCGGCGGACGGATCAAGAAGGTCATTGAATCGAGCGACAAGGCCGCGGAGCTGAGGCTGGCGCGCGAATTGGGCGATCATTTCCGTCGCCAATATGCGCGGGCGGCGGAGGTCGCGCGCTCAGGTGGTCCCTGAGCCTGGGGCGGTGTGGTAGCCCCCGGGGAGTCGGCGGATCATGTAACGCCCCGGATCGTCCACGACTTGGAATCCAAATTCCGCGTAGAGGGGATGAGCGTCCCTCGTGCGCAGGTTCCAACTGCGCAATCCTTGCAGCCGCGGGTGTCGCACGGTGACGGTCATCATGGCCCGAGCGACGCCGCGGCTGCGGTGTTCTTCCAACACGTAGACATCGCAAAGATAAGCGTAAGTGGCGTAATCGGAGATCACGCGCACCAGTCCCACCTGGCTCGCACCGGCATACGCCCCGATGCAGAGCGAGTTGGCCAGGCTGCGCCGGACAGTCTCGAGGGGGATGTTCTCGCACCAATACGAGCGCCGCAGGTAGCCGTGGATGGCCGCGGCGTCGAGCCGGGCGGGGTCGTCAGAGATCAGATATTCGCCGTGGCGCGTCTCCATCGGCCCCTCAGGCCAGTGCGGCCATCGCCCGGGCAAAGGCGACCTTGTCCGGCGCCTTGAAGAAAGAGGTTCCCGCGACAAAGGTGTCGGCGCCGGCCTCGCGGCACGCCTTCGCGGTTTCCAGGTCGATGCCACCGTCGACCTCGAGGCGGAATTTCGAACCGCGCGCCTGGCGCCAGCCATTGATCTCGCGCAGCTTCGGCAGCATGTCGCTGCGGAAGGACTGCCCGCCGAAACCCGGCTGGACCGTCATGACGAGCACCAGGTCGACCGCATCGAGCAGCGGTTCGATCGCGCTGGCCGGGGTGCCGGGGTTCAGCGTGATACCGCACGCGCAGCCGAGCTCGCGAATTCGCGCCAGCGTGCCGCGATGGTCGTAGCGGGGTTCGATGTGGATGGTGATGTTGCTTGAGCCGGCTTTGGCGAACGCTTCGATGTAGCGATGGGGCTCCTCGAGCATGAGATGCGTATCGAGGTATTGTCGGGAACCCGCCCGGCGCAACGCGGCCACGGTCTCGGGCCCGAAGGTGAGGTTCGGCGCGAAATGGCCGTCCATGATGTCGACATGCAACCAGGTGACACCGGCATCGACCGCCAGCTGCGCGCTGTCACCAAGGCGGGCATGGTCGCCGGCCAGCAGCGAGGGGACGAGTTGGGGCGGGTGCATCATGGGAAGCAGGACCACTGATGGCCGTCAGCGGCCAAGGCTCAATCCTGGATTCGAGGCACGGCGATTTCGCCGGTGCTCACCAGGTGTCGAGCACCGCATGCGTGGCTTGGTTTCCGAGCTGTTCCGCCAGCAGGGGCAACGCCTGGTATTCCGAAGGAATCAGGCCGCTGTCAGTGAATACGCCGCGTGCCGCCGCCAGGGGTCGTTTCGTGAAGATGGCCGTCTTGGAGCGATTGTCGGTGAGGGTTGCCTCGGCGCGCAGCGTCTCGTCAAAGCGTCGCGCGAGGCCCGTGTCGGTCGGCAGCGAAACCGCCACGGAGCGGTCGTAGGCCAGCAAAGTCACCTGCAAAACCGCATCGGCTGTTTCGGGCGAATTGACCAGCCGGACCCGGCCGTCCCGGCCGATCGTCTCGCGCAGTTGCGTGGTGATGAGCGCCTGCGCCTGCGGGATGGTCGTGATGCTCGCGACGGGGGCGATGAAGAGCGTGGCAAACTTGGGCTCCGAGCCAGTGCCGAGATGGTAGCTGGCGCAGCCGGCCAGTGCGGCGATAAGGCCCCAGGTGGCCGTCGTCCGGAGCAGCTGGGCGGCGCGCGTCATGCGGCGGTCCTCAGAAAAAGAGGAAGCGCTTTTTCTTCTTGGGCTCGGCCGGCCTTACATCCGCCGGCTTGCCGGCCGCCGCGGCTTCCGCCTGGGCGAGCTTGGCCTCGACCTCGACAAGCTTGGCGCGCGCCTTTTCAGCCTGCTCGGAATCCGGGTAGTCCGTGATCGCCTCGTTGTACATGACCTTGGCCGCCTTGTAGTTTTTCCGGTATTTGAGATAATAGTCGGCCAGGATGAGTTTGCTCTTCGCGAGCACGGTCTTCATCTGCTTCAGGCCCTTTTCGGCCGAGGCCATGCCGGCGTCGCCGGGGAAGAGGATCATGTAATCCTCATAGTAGGTGATCGCTTCCTTGGTGGACGCCTGGTCGTAATACGGCCCGTCGACGAGCGAGGCGTGGGCCTCGGCGATCTTCAGGTAGGCGTCGGGCGTAAGCACGTTGCGTGGATAGGTGTTGATCATCCGGTCGAGCGCATCGATGGCCGCCTCGGTCTCGTTCATTTGGTGATAGCCACGCGCGGCGTTCATCAAGGCCAGCGGCGCATAGTCGCTGTACGGCGCCGTGTGGACGATCGTCTCAAAATAGCCGATCGCCTTCTCGCGGTTCCGGAAGCCCGGGAGCCACCAGAAGATCCGGTTCCGCTTGCCCTCGAAAAGATCCGAGGCAATCCGGTACTGCTCGCCGATGACCTGCGTGAATTTCTCCGAGTTCGGATACGCGGAGACGAGCGCCTGGTACGTGTCGAACGCCTTGTAGTACTTGTGCTGCTTCTGGTAGATCGAGCCGGTGCGATACAGCGCCTCGGCGGCAAACACCGAATTGGGAAATTTTTTGGCGACGACCTCGTAGTCCTTGCGCGCGGCGCGGGTGTGGCCGGCTTCCTCGGCGCTGCGGCCCTTGTTCATGTAATCGAGCGCGCGACGGCCATCGGGCGTGTCGAGCCCTCCGAGGGCCCCGCCTTCGAGGTGCCACCCCGTGCCCGGGGTCCACACCAGATCCGCGGCGAGCCGGGCGGGTTGGACGAACACGGCGGCGATGGCCGCAGCGGTGAAGGCGAGGGGGAGGCGACGCATGATTCGGGCGATTACCATCGAATAAGAGTGGAACCGTAGGTCAAGCCAGCCCCGAACGCGACCAATAGCGTATAGTCGCCGGGCTTGATCCGGCCGGCGCGGCGCGCCTCATCCAAGGCCAACGGGATCGAGGCGGCGGACGTGTTGCCGAAACGGTCCAGATTCACATAGAACCGCTCGAGGGGAACCCCGAGGCTGCCGGCGAGCGACTCGATGATGCGGTGATTGGCCTGGTGGGGGATCACAAGGTTGATTTGGTCAAAAGTAAGGTGGTGTTGTTCCACCATTTCACGGGCCACGGTCTCCATGACGCGCACGGCGTTCTTGAAGACCTCGCGCCCCTTCATCCGGAGGAAATGCCCGCCTTCGCTCACCGTGGCATTGTTCGCCGGGCAGCGACTGCCGCCGGCCGGGGTGTAGAGCAGTTCGAGCATCTCGCCATCGGCGCCGAGGTCGGAGCCGATGATGCCGATGCCCGACTGGTCGGACTTGCGCAGCACGGCGGAGCCGGCGGCGTCGCCAAACAGCACGCAGGTCGTGCGGTCTTTCCAATCGACGATCGACGAAAGCTTCTCCGCGCCGATGATCAGCGCGCATTTGTAGCGATTGGTCAGCAGCTGCCCGTAGGCGATTTCGAGGGCGTAGAGAAAACCGGAGCACGCTGCCGAGATGTCGAAGCAGGTTGCGTGCGGCGGGATGCCCAGCTTGTGCTGGACGACACAGGCGGTGGAGGGCAGGGGATAATCCGGCGTGGCGGTGGCCACGATGAGGAGGTCGATTTCCTCGGCCTTGACGCCGGCGTCCTTCAGGGCCGCGTTCGCGGCATTGATGGCCAGGTCCGAAGTGGCTTGGTCCGGCGCGGCGATGCGGCGCTCGCGAATGCCCGAGCGAGTGCGGATCCACTCGTCGGAAGTGTCGACCATCTTGGTGAGGTCGTCATTGGTGAGTACCCGTTCGGGCGCGTAGGAGCCGACGCCGGCTATGATGACTGAGGCCATAATTGAATCAGGTGACCGGGGTGGGTGGGACGCCCAAGCCGGCGAGCGCATTGGCGCGGGCGATGTCCTGCTCCAGGTGGTGATAGAGATCGTGCTTGATCGTCTTCTCTGCCGCGCGAATCGCGCTGGCCCACGCGAAACGATTGCTCGAGCCGTGCGCCTTCAGGATGTTGCCGCGGATCCCCAGCAGCGGCGCGCCGCCGTAACGGTCGGGATTCAGGCGTTCCTTCATCGCGTCGAACGCGCCTTTGGCCAGCACGTAGCCTGCGGTCCGCAAGGGCGTCCGCTTGATCTCGTCCGTGAGGAGATCCTTGATGAACTTGGCCATCGACTCCCAGGATTTGAGCAGGGAGTTGCCGACGAAGCCGTCACACACGAGCACGTCCGCATGGTTGCGGAAGACCTGAAAGCCCTCGACCGGTCCGAGGTAATTGATGACGCCCTCGGCCTTCTTGAGCAGTTCGTGGGCTTCGTTGGTAAGCGGCGTGCCCTTGCCCTCCTCGGTCCCGATGGTCAGCAGGCCCACGCGGGGCGACGCCGCACCGAGCACGGCGCGGGCGTAGTCGGCGCCCATGACGGCATTGTGCAGCAGGTGCAGGGCCTCCGAAGTGGGGTTGGCGCCGGCGTCAATCAGGACAAAGTGGCCGCCATCGCGTGGAATCACGGCGGCGAGCGCCGGGCGCTCGACCCCGTCCATGGAACCCACGATGAGCTTGCCGCCGGCCATGAGGGCGCCGGTGTTGCCCGAGCTGACCACCACCGTGGCGGTGCCGTCCTTGAGCATGTTAAAGCACCGCACCATTGAGGAGTCCTTCTTGCGCGCGATGGCACGCAGCGGCTTGTCCTCCATGGTAATGACCTCAGAGGCATGCGTGATCGAGACGCGGGCGTCGCCTTTTAGGCCGGCGCTCATGAGCAGCGGCTCGAGCACGGCCTGGTCGCCGACCAGCACGATCGGGTCGATGTCCTCGCCGGAAGCGAGTGTCAGCTTGACGGCTTCGACGACCTCGGCAGGGCCCAAGTCACCGCCCATCGCGTCGACCGCGATGCGTGCCTGGGCTGTCGCGGGACTGGCCGTGGGGGTGTCGATGGCGGGAAAATCCAGCCGGGCGGAGCTTAAACCTCGACGTTCAGCACCTGCCGACCGCGGTACATGCCGGTCTTGGGGTTAACGCGGTGGGGGCGGAATGCACCGCCGTCGCTGTCCTTGGCGAAGGTGGGAGCCTGGAGGGCGTTGGCCGCGCGGCGATGGGCGCTGCGGCGCTTGGACTGTTTGCGTTTCGGATTGGCCATGATGAGGGAATGAGCAGTGCCCCGGGCTCGTTAAAACCGTGGCAATTTCTGGTATAAGGCTGAGGGTGGTAAGGTTCGGCTCTTGGGCCGTCAAGGTTTATAGTCGCCGCGCCGATCACCCTCGAACCAGGGTAAACACGAGGAGCGCAACCGCCAGAATCAGGCGATAATACGCAAATAAGGCGAGTCCATGGCGGGTCAGGAAGTGAACCAGGAATCGGACGGCAATCGCGGCCGAAATTGCCGCCACCACCGTGCCGAGGATGACGTGGCCCCAACCAAACACTTCGATCATCGCCGGGCCCGATTTCAGGCCCTTGTAAAAGGCCGCCCCGGCCAGGGTCGGCAGCCCCACCAGAAAACTGAATTCCGCGGCCCGCACCGGATTCAACCCGCTCAGGTAACCGCCGACAATTGTGACCATGGAGCGGCTCGTGCCCGGATAAAGCGCCAGACACTGGGCCACCCCGATACCCACGGCCTTGGCCGGCGGCAGGTCGGCCGGCAGGCGGTCTGCCGCGTCGAGGGCATGGGTTCGCCGCCAGTGCTCCGCCCAGAACATGAGGCCCGCTCCCGCCACCGCACTGCCGATGACCGCGCCGGTGGAAAACAGATAGCGATCGATCAGGTCATGCAACGTAAGGCCCGCGATCGCGACGGGCACGAAGGCGAGGAGGACATTGCGCAGCAGGCGAAATCCGGCGCTGCGCGGATTCCCCAGGCCGGTGAACATGGACAGGACCTGGCGCCAATAGAGCAGGAGCACCGCCGCAATCGCGCCAACCTGGATGATCACCGTGTAGGTGTCCGCCGCGAGTTTGACCGTCAGCGGCACACCATTCGGATATTTCGGCGACGGCTTTTTGTACCAAAGCGGACGCCCGGATCGGTCCGTGAGCTGCCGGTCGGACTCAAGGCCGAGCAGGTCATTCGCGATGATGAGATGGCCGGTCGAGGACACGGGCAGGAACTCGGTCACGCCCTCGACCAGCCCGAGCACGATGGCATCTCCGGCGCTGAGCTCGGCGACGGGCGCACGCGCAGGCTCCGCGGCGCGCGCGGTTAGCGCCAGCAACAATCCTGGAAGGAGGAAACGGCAGAGGACTCGGGCGCGATGAAACACGCGCGGAAGTCTCATGATGCGCGCGCTCCTGTCGAGCCAGATGGCGCACTGGCCCGCCGCGATTTAGGCTTTGCGCGCCGGGGCGAATAGATTGTGCTCGCCGCGGGATGTCCCTCTTCGCCGACCTCACCGCCCAACTGGCCGCCTCCCACGATCTCTCCGCCGCCGAAGTAGCCGCCGCGGCCGCCGCGCTCGCCGCCCCGGGTGAGCCGGATGAGCTGAAGGCCGCCTTCCTGACTGCGCTGGCCAACAAGGGCGAGACGCCGGAAGAGATCGCGGGCTTCGCGCGGGTTTTTCGCGACCTCGCCATCGATCCCGGCGTGTCGGCCTGGGCGCCGCGGGCGCTGGATGTAGTCGGGACCGGCGGCGATCATGCCGGCGGCTTCAACATTTCGAGCCTGGTCGTGCTGGTGCTGGCGGCGGCCGGCGTGCCGGTGATGAAACACGGCAACCGTGCCATCACCTCGAAGTGCGGGAGCGCCGACTTGCTGGCGGCATTGGGCGTGGACCTGTCCGCCCCGCCCGAAAAAGTCCGGCAGGCGCTCGACCAGCTCGGCTACGCCTTCTTCTTCGCGCCGAATTATCATCCGGCGTTCAAGCACATCGCTCCGGTCCGCAAGGCACTCGCGGCGCAAGGCCGGCGCACGGTTTTCAATATTCTCGGTCCGTTGATCAACCCCGGCCGGCCGGCGCACATCCTGCTGGGCGTCTATGCGCGCCCGATGATCGAGAAGCTCGCGCGCACGCTCGAGGCGATGGGCCAGGACGCCGGCCTGGTCGCACATGGCGTCATCGCGGACGAGCAAGGCATCGACGAACTGACCACCGCCACGGTGAACCACGTGCGGGGCATCGGCCGTCTGCGCGACGTGGACACCCAGTGGCGGGCCGAGGATTTCGGCCTGGCGCCCAGCGCGTTCGCCGAGATCCAAGGCGGCGATGTCACAGCCAACCTGGCGCTGGTCGAGGCTCTGCTGGCCGGCAAGGGCCCAAGAGGCCTGGCGGACACCATTGTGCTCAATGCGGCCGTCGGCCTGCACATCGTGGGCCGCACCGCCAACATTCGCGACGGCATCGCGCCGGCGCGCGAGTTCCTGTTGGGCGGCGCGGTTGCCGGAAAAATCGCCGCCACGCGCGAGTTTTATCGATCATGAACCGGCGCTACTTCGGCACGGACGGCGTGCGCGGACCCTACGGCGGTCCCGTCATGAACGAGGCGTTCGCCTGGCGCCTCGGGGCCGCCGCCGGGCGACTGGCCCGCGCCCGGCCGGATTTCCGTTCCGAGGACGTGTTCATTGGCCGCGACACGCGGGCGTCCGGCTCCGCGCTCGAGCACGCGCTGGCGGCAGGTCTCGAGTCCGAGGGCTTCGATCCCATCAGCCTGGGTATCGTGCCGACGCCAGTGGTGAGCCTCATCGCGCGCAGTGAAGGTGCGGCGCTGGGGGTCGTGATCACCGCGTCGCACAATCCTGCGGCGGACAATGGCATCAAGTTCTTCGGTCCGTCTGGCCTCAAGCTGACTGATGCCGAGGAGCTGCGCATGGAACAGCTACTGCCGGCGGAAGCGGGGCCTTCCGGTGCGGTCGCCGCCATCGCTCCGTTTGCCGCGCCGCTCGAAAGATATTTCGCGCTTACCCGCGCGCTGCTGCCGGCGGGATCGCTGGCCGGCTGGCGCATCGCGCTCGATACGGCGCACGGGGCCGGCTGCGTGACCAGCCCGCAAGTTCTCCGCGGTTATGGAGCGGAACTCATCCGCCTCGGTGATGCGCCCGATGGCCGGAACATCAATGAGGGCGTTGGCAGCGAGCATGCGGAAAAGCTTGGTGCGACCGTGCGCGCCGCCGGAGTGCGCCTGGGCATTGCGCACGACGGCGACGCCGACCGCTGCGTCCTTTGCGATGAAACGGGCTCCGTCCTGGATGGCGACGAGATCCTAACGATCCTCGCGCTGCACGCGCTTCAGGCCGGAAAGCTGCCCAACAAGACCCTGGTCGTCACGGTCCAAAGCAACCTCGGGGTCGATGCGGCGGTGACGGCGGCGGGCGGCCGAGTCTGCCGATCCGCCGTGGGCGACCGCTATGTCGTCGAACGCATGTTGGCCGAAGGCGCCACCCTCGGTGGCGAGTCGTCAGGGCACGTTGTTTGCTCCGAGATCTCGCCGACCGGCGATGGACTGGTCGCGGCGCTGAAGGTGATTGAAGTCATGCTCGCGACGCGCCGGCCGCTTTCGGAACTTCGCCGTGTGCTGGCCAGATTTCCCCAGCGCTCGACGGCGCTGGCCGTACGCGAGAAGTTGCCGCTGGAGTCACTGCGCACGTTGCCCGGGGAGATTGCCGCGATCGAACGCGAGTTCGGCGCCAAAGGCCGCGTGCTGGTGCGTTACTCGGGCACCGAGCCGAAGCTCCGCTTGCTCGTGGAAGGTCCCTCTGACGCCGAAGTGCGCGCTGCGTTGGCGCGACTGGAAAAGGCGGCCCGGGCCGATCTCGACGTGGCCTGAAATCGCCGGCGGACGTTGGCTTGACCTGACGATAATTCCGAAGAAGGTGTCGCGCTCGATGGCCGAGAAAAACCGCCGGATCCACAGTGAGACGGTGCGCCGCTTGATCGCAGTCGTTTGCGTGGCGGTGGTGTTCGCGCTCGGCCTTTTCGCGGCGAGCCCGGTGATGCACAAACAGCTGCACGCGGGAAGCCATGCTCCGGGCGGTGACAGTTGCGCCGTGGCGGTCTTCGCCGGTGGTGTCGACCTGACTTCTCCGATCATGGCCGGGCCGCCAGCCGTGGAATGGCGCGAGGTGCGGTATGCGTTGACGCACGATGTTTTCGTGCATCAGCCGAGGTACCGCCTGCTGCCGGGTCGTGGTCCGCCGGTTGGTTAAGGAATGACGTGATGCTCGCCGCGCCTGGATAGGCGCGAGCCCGCCGATGCCGGCGCACGATCGCGCGGCGTCAGATCGCCTGGCCTGAGGCCCGCGGTCGATTCCTTGCCACCTTTGTTCCGCACAACCATGAGAATTCCTTTCCCCGTGGCGGTTTTCTCCGCCTCACTCCTCCTGGCTCCGGGAGCTTCCCGGGCCGACGAGATCCAGGATTTGCGCCAGCAGCTCAAGCAGATGCAGGCGGATTTCGAGAAGACTCGCCAACAACAGCAGCAACAAATTGACGAGCTCAGCCGCAAGCTGGCTGCGTTGTCACCCCCGGCGCCGACGGCCAAGGCCGGGACCGGCAATGACCTTGAACAACAACTTGCCGCCGAGCTGGCTGCCGGCGCGCCGCCCACCAAGGCGGATGTCGCGCCGCCCCCGCCGACGTCGTCGTCTCCAGGCGGCGTGCGATCCGGCTCCAGCTACATGAACATCAGCTATGGCGCCGTGCTCGATGCGGGCTGGTCGAGCGTCAAGGATCCGTCCTCCTTTCTCCAGCTCGGCGACCACGACCCGATCAAACGCGGCTTCGCCCTGCGCAATGCGGAGATCGCGGTCGATGGCGCCGTCGATCCCTACTTCAAGGGCTTCTCCAACATCGTCCTGAAGCTGGACAAAAACAACGAGACGGAGATCGAACTCGAGGAATCGTTCCTGGAGTCGACCGCTCTGCCGGCCAACCTTCAGCTCAAGGCCGGCCAGTATTTCGCGGCCTTCGGGCGCCAGAATCCTCAGCACCCGCACACATGGTTCTTCGCCGACGCGCCGCTTGTGTTGAACCGAATGTTCGGACCGGACGGATTGCGCAGCCTCGGCGCGCAGGTGTCGTGGCTGGCGCCAACCCCGTTCTATACCGAGGTGTTCCTCAGCGTGATGGACGGCGAAGGCGGAACCGCTTTCAGCTTTCGCAACCCGGGCGAGCCCGATGCGGACAACGTCAGCCGCTTTGCCGGCCGCGCGACGTTCGCCCGCCCGCTGCACGGCGCGCAGGACCTGCTTTTTGTCCCGCGAATCGCGAGCTCGTTTGACCTCTCCGATACGCAAACCCTGCTGGCCGGCGTCTCGGGCGCGTTCGGGCCGAACGACACCGGGCCGCACGCCCGCACCGAGGTTTACGGCGCCGATCTCTATTGGAAATGGAAGCCGGCCAACGCCACCCAGGGCTTTCCCTTCCTGGCGTGGCAATCGGAAGCGCTCTACCGGCGCTTCGAAGCAGGCGAGGACGTCGTTGCCGGACTGCCGGCCGAATCGCTGAGGGACTACGGCTTCTACTCGCAACTGGTCTATGGCTTCAAACCGCGGTGGATCGCCGGCGTGCGGTTCGACTCGGTCAACGGCAACGCCGGCGCTTTCGACCCGAGCGATCCCTTCCGCGGCCGGCGCTGGCGTTTTTCGCCGGACGTGACCTTCCTGCCGAGCGAATTTTCGAAGGTTCGCCTCCAATACAACCACGATCACGGCGAGCAGTTCGGCGACGCCGACTCCGTCTGGATGCAGCTCGAATTCGGCCTCGGGGCCCACGCCGCACACAAATACTGAACCCAATCCCTTCACTCCCATGAAAGCCTTTCCTCGCTTCATTCTTCCCGTCCTGCTGGGTCTCGCCGTCGCCAGCGCCTCCGCCAAGTTGCACATCGTGGCGACCACGCCCGACCTGGGCGCCATCGCCGCGGCCATTGGTGGCGATGCCATCGACCTGACGGTGCTGGCCAAGCCGACCGAAGACCCGCACTTCGTCGACGCCAAGCCCAGCTACCTCGTGAAACTCAACCGCGCTGACGCGCTCATCGAGGGGGGTGCAGAACTCGAGGCGGGCTGGTTGACGCCGCTCCTCGAGGGAGCGCGGAATCCACGGATCGAACGCGGCAAACCCGGCCGTATCGTTGCTTCCGAAGGCGTCACCTTGCTCGAAGTTCCCTCGGTGCTCGATCGGTCGCAGGGCGACATCCATGCCTCGGGCAACCCACACTTTCTCACCGATCCGGTCAACGCCGGCATTGTCGCAGCGCACATGGCCCGCGCGTTCGGCGAACTCGAAGGCGGGTCTGCGGCGCAATTCCAGGCCAATGAGCAGAAGTTCGCCGCGGAATTGCGGTCGCGGCTGGCCGTCTGGCAGAAGGCGCTCGCACCGTATGCCGGGCGCCCCGTCGTCACGTATCACAACTACTGGGTTTATTTCGGCCGGCGATTCCACCTGCCCATGGACCTGTTTCTCGAGCCGAAGCCCGGCATCCCGCCGACGCCTGCGCATCTGGCCGGGGTCATCACGAAGATGCGAGCCGATCACCTCCACTTGATTGCGGTGCAGCCGTACCAGAATCGCAAAACGGCGGAAACAGTCGCGAGCCACACGGACGCGACCGTCCTCGACTGGCCTTCGTTTCCCGGCGGTCCCGGCACCGAAACCTACTTCGAATGGATGGACTATCTCGTCAATTCGACGGCCAAAGCTTTCGCCGCCCAGCCCTGATCACCCCCAATCTCTGTCCCCATGCTCGAATCATTCCAAATCATGCAATGGCCGCTGCTGGCCTGCCTGCTGCTGCCCGGCCTGCTCGTTTATCTCGGACTCCACATCGTCGAGCGCGAGATCATCTTCGTCGACCTGTCGCTCGCGCAGGTGGCCGCCCTCGGCACCTGCTTCGGCATCCTGATGCACTACGAGGCCGACTCCTGGGAGAGCTACGCGCTCTCGCTCGGCTTCACGCTGGTCGGTGCCGGCATCTTCACGTTCACGCGCACCAAAAGCCACCGCGTGCCGCAGGAGGCGTTGATCGGGATCGTCTACGTCGTGACCGCCGCCCTTGGCATCCTGCTGCTCAGCCGGAGCCCGGAAGGCAACGAGGAGCTGCGTCGCACGCTGATCGGCGAGGTGCTGCTGGTCACCCCGGCGCAGGTGTTGCGAACCTTCGGGCTGTTCGTGGTGATCGGCCTCGTGCACTGGTTTTTTCGCGCGAAGTTCCTGGCGATCTCTTTCGACCCCGACGGTGCCGCGGCCCGGGGAATGTCGATCCACTGGTGGGATTTCGCGTTCTACGCGATGTTCGGCTGGGTGGTCACGAGCTTCGTGCAGATCGGCGGCGTGTTGTTGGTATTCTCGTTCCTGATCGTGCCTGCGGTGTGCGCGAACTTCCTGGCTGAAAAACTGCGCAGCCGGCTGCTCATCGGCTGGGTGACGGCCACGCTGGCCAGCGTGGCCGGCCTGTACGCCTCGTATGCCATCGACCTGCCGACGGGCGCGGCGATCGTGTGCGCGCTTGGCCTGGCGCTGCTCGGCACGATCGTGGCCACAAGTTTTCGGAAGGCGAAGGTGCTGTAACGGGAGACGAGCGGTGTTGGTGTGGCTCCGTTTTCAGCTAGCAGTGGACAAGACTAGCCCGTCTGCACCTTGTGCCCGGCGGCCCGCAGCGCCTGCACCGCGGCTTCGGTCTGGCTGGCTTTGACGAGGATGTAGTCGGTGTCGAAGGTTGAGACGGCGAAGATGCTGATCTGGGCGCGCGCGAGCGGCTCAAGCAGGGAAGCCAGGATGCCGGTCAAAGCGAGGTCCAGCGGCCCCTCGAGCTTGAACGCCCGCCAGCCGGGCTCGTGCCGTACGCCGCTGGGCACGACCGTGTCCACGCAGACGATCGAGAGCTCATCCGTCGTCCGCGTAATCGAGAGAAAGCATCCGGCCGTGGTCGCCCAAGCGGGCACGCGGCTGTCGGCATCCAGCCGGCAGATCGCGAGAGAGTCGGTCTGAAGAGTAAGGTTCACGGGGGGGACGACGACGGGCCAGCCGGCGCGGGCCTGCCCCCGGCCAGCCAGACGCCCGCGCCGAGGAGTGCCAGGCTGGCCAGCAGCCGCGGCAGGTTGGCGGATTCGCCGAAGAAGAGGAGCGAGCAGGCAACGGCCAGCGGAACCTTGGCGTTGTTCATGACGGCAAGCACGCCGGCGTTAACTTGCAGCGCACCCTTGTTCCAGAGGAAGAAACCGAGGCCGGAAGCGATTAGCCCGAGATAAGCGAGCGTGAGGAGTTGCGAGCCCTTCAAAGTGATCGTGAGGTCGCCGCCGGTGAACAGCGCGGCCATCGCGACGACGAAGCCCCCGAGGTAGAGCCACGCGAAGCTCTGCCGTTCGGACGGAAGCCCTGGCCACTGGCGAACGCGGCGGTAGAGGATTTGGCCGGCCGCGAAGGCAAGATTGGACGCCTGGACGAGCAGCACCCCGGCCAACGTTCCGCCGGGCGCCTGCCAGACGATCACCGCCGTGCCGGCCACGGCCAGCAGCGCGGCCGCCAACGCCCGCGGCCGGAAGCGGCGATCGAGCGCATCGGCCAGCAGTGTCACAAGCACCGGCGTGGTGATGGTGAACAGCGCGACTTGCCAGGCCGCGAGGTAACGGAAGCTCTCGTTGTAGGCGAGGTACATCAGGCCGAACTGGATGGCCCCGATGCCGGCCAGGGCGGCGGCGTGCTTCAACCGCAGTCCCCGGAGGCGCAGGAACGGGATGAACACAAGCAGCGCCAGCAACAGGCGCGCGGCGGAGATGAACGAGCTGTCGATGCCGGCGAGCCGCCCCTTGATGAGGCCGAAAGAAAACGCCCAAAGGAAGGAAACGGCGATGAGATAGACCATCGGGAACAGACGCCGCTCAGGTGCGGAACAGGGCGCCAAGCTTGCGGCCCATGATCACCGTGGCCGCGGCGATCACAATGCCGAGGAAGGCCATGGCCCAGACGCCGAGCGCCGAGGCGATCGCCTCACCGTCCCCGAGCAACTGGAAGAGTTCGTAGATAGCCTTGGTGATCGGATAGAAGACCTGCTTTTGCGCGAGCACGAGGGAGTCGGAGACTTCGAGCATGGCGAACGAAAAAGCCAGGAGGCCGCCGGCGATCAGGTTCGCGCCGATGAGTGGCAGCGTTACCTTGATGGCGGCCTTCAGGGGCGGGCAGCCGAGATTCTGGGCGGCTTCCTCCAGCGTGACGCTGGTCTGCTGGAAGCCCGCCACCGCCGACCGCACCACATAGGGGAGCCGGCGAATCGAGTACGCGATGATGAGCAGCGCGGTCGGATTGCGGGTCGCGTTCAGGAAGGAAAACATTCGTCCATCCTGGCTCATGGCGAGATAGCCGAACGCGAGCACGATGCCCGGCACGGCGAGGGGCATCATGGCGGCGAAATCGAGCACGTGCCGCCACGCCACGCGCGAGCGCACGATCACGTAGGCGAGGGCGACGCCCAGGCCGAGGTCGACGAGCGTCGCGGCGCTGGCGTATTTGAGGCTGTTGGCGATCGACGGGACCGTGAGGTCGTGGCCGAGGGCCAGCTGGAAATTGCGCACGCTGAACTCCGTGGGAAGGACGGTGCCATACCAGTCGTTCGAGCACGCCACGAGCAGCACGCCAAGATGCGGCAGGACGGCGACGAACGTGACACTGGCGAACACCGCGGTGCACAGCCAGGCGCGCCCCCCCGGCAAATCCCGCGGTCCGCCGGCATGCGTTGCCTTGGCCATCATGGCATGGGCGTCTCGGCCGAAAAGGCCGCGGCCCAGCGCGTAGATCGCCACGGAACCGAGCAGCATGATCGCGGTGAGGGCGTAGGGGAACGGATTGCCGCCGATTTCCCGGAGGCCGTAGTAGATCTGGACCGGAAGCAGGCGCGGGAAGTCGAACACGAGGGCGACGCCCAGATCGGTAAACGCCCAGATGAACACGATGGTGCCGCCGGCGAAGAGCCCGGGTTTGATGAGCGGCAGTGTGATCCGGCGGAAGCGCCGCAGGCCGGTGCAGCCCAGGTTCTCGGCCGCTTCCAGCATCGCGGGATCGATGTTGGCGAGCGCGGCGGTGGCGTTGAGATAAATGATTGGAAATAGGCTGAGCGCGTTGACCAGCACGATCCCGGCAAACCGGTGCGCACCGAGCCAGTCGTGGGTCCAGCCGGCGGGCTCCAGGCCCACGGCGATGATCAGGGCATTGAGCGCGCCATACTGGCCGAGTATGTGCTTGATGCCAATCGCGCCCACAAACGGCGGCAGGATGAGTGGCACGAGCACGAGCGAGCCGAGCAGGGCCTTGGCGGGAAACCGGAAACGGTCCGCGAGGACGGCCAAAGGGAGGCCGAGGGCAAACGCGGCGATCGTGGTGGCGAGCGCCAGCAGCGCTGAATTGGCCAGGGCGCCAAGATAAAGTGGATCGGAGAGCAGCGCCGTGATGAACGACAGGGTGGGCCGGCCGGCGGTGTCGACAAAGCCGCCCCGCAGGACCTGGGCGAGCGGCCAGAAAAAGAAGGCGCCGAAGAAGGCCAGCGTGATGACCAGGACCGTGCGGGCGAGGCGCTGCGACATGCCCCGCCATGAATGCAGGCCGGCTGCGGGCTGACAAGGGGGAAGCGGGCCTCCCTGCGCGCCTCCGCAATCGAAATTAGCCTAGACTAACTTTATTATTGCGCCCAATCCCAGACCAGCCCCATAGACAGGGGCGATGAACCCGAAAACTGCCCGCGGCTGGTGGCTCGCCGCCTGCCTCCTGCTGGGCACCGCGTCCGCCCAGATCACGGAATGGCCGACAACCGTGGCGCCCGGCCATTTCCTGCTCGAAATGGATGCGCTCTCGCTGACGCTCAACCACGACGCGGGCACCGACTACACCGCGCTGGGCGTGGCCTCGACGTTTCTGACCACGGGCATCACGTCCAACCTCGACGTGCAGGTTGGCGCCGAGATGTTCCTCTCCCAGAAATTCAACTCGGGCGGGACGACCACGCGCGATTCGGGCATCGGCGACATCTACTTCCGCACCAAGTGGCGGTTCTACGATGATGCGGCGTCCGGCACGCAGGTGGCGCTGCTGCCTTACGTGAAGATTCCTACAAACACCGGCGGGGTGGGCAACAAGGCGGTGGAAGGCGGCGTGATCGTGCCGTGGGCGACGAAGCTCGGCGGCTTCTCGGTGGCGGCCATGGCCGAGCTCGACTTCCTGCGCAACGAAGACGACACCGGCTATGATACCTTCTGGTATTCATCGATGGTGGTGCAGCGGCAGCTCACCTCGATTGTCGGGATCTATGGCGAAGCCACGGCCGGGAAATCGACCGGAGGTACGCCATGGGAAGGATCACTGGGCGGCGGCGTGACCTACAGCCTCTCGGAATCGATGTGGTGGGACTTCGCCGTGTACCGGGGACTTTCGCCGGGCGCGGCCGACTGGAATCATGTCCTGCGGTTCAATTGGAACTTCTGACCGGCGAATCGGAACCATGAGCGTGGATTCGAGCAACCCGATGGAGTCCGGCTGGCGACAGGCGGGGGCGGCCCGCAGCCTGGCCGAGTCGCACGGCAGCGTGGCCGTGCCTTCCGGCGTGGGCTTCTGGCGCAAGCTGCTCGCATTCTCCGGGCCAGGTTTCCTGGTGGCGGTCGGCTACATGGATCCGGGCAACTGGGCGACAGACCTCGAGGGGGGGGCGAAATTCGGCTACGCACTCCTGTCCGTCATCATGATTTCGAACCTGATGGCGATCCTGCTCCAGCACCTTTGCGTGAAGCTCGGGATCGCCACCGGCCGCGACCTCGCGCAGGCCTGCCGCGACCACTACCCGCGACCGGTCGTCTGGTTCCAATGGATCCTGTGCGAGCTGGCCATCGCGGCTTGCGACCTGGCGGAAGTCATCGGTTCGGCCATCGCGCTGCAACTGCTGTTCGGCATCCCGCTGGTCTGGGGCTGCCTGATCACGGCGGCGGACGTGATGGTGGTGCTCCTGCTCCAGCACCATGGCTTTCGCTGGCTGGAAGCAGTCGTGGTGGCGCTGATCCTGACGATCGGCGGCTGTTTTGCGGTCGAGCTGTTCCTGGCCAAGCCCGCCCTGGACGGCATCGTGGCGGGCTTCGTGCCCTCGGTGGAGATCATCCGCAGCCCGGCGATGCTTTTCAGTGCGATCGGCATCCTCGGCGCCACCGTGATGCCCCACAACCTTTACCTGCACTCCTCGATCGTTCAGACGCGCAAATACGAGCAGACGGCCGGCGGCAAGCGCGAGGCCATCAAGTTCGCCACGATCGACTCGACCGTTGCGCTGATGTTCGCGCTCTTCATCAATGGCGCCATCCTCGTGCTCTCGGCCGCGGCGTTTCACGGCAGCGGGCACCAGGATGTGGCCCAGATCCAGGATGCCTACCACCTGCTTGATGGTGTGCTCGGCGTGACCTTCGCCAGCGTCCTGTTTGCAGTGGCGCTGCTGGCGTCGGGACAAAACTCCACGCTGACCGGCACGCTCGCCGGCCAGATCGTGATGGAGGGTTTCATCGACCTGCGCATCCGCCCCTGGCTCCGCCGGATCATCACGCGGGCCATCGCGGTCGTGCCGGCGGTGGTGGTAATTGGGATCTACGGCGAATCGAAATCGACGTCGCTCATCGTGGCCAGCCAGGTTTGCCTGAGCATGCAGCTCGGATTCGCTTGCTGGCCGCTGATGCGTTTCACCGGCGAGCGCGCCAAGATGGGCGAATTCGTCAATCCCCGCTGGATAAATGTGCTCGGCTGGGCGGTCACCCTCGCCATAATCGGGCTCAACGTGAAGCTGCTGTTGGACATCGCCGGCCTCACCGGCCGCTGAAACCATCCCCATGTACCGGAAGATCCTGGTCTCGCTCGAGAATGGACCGGCCGACGACAAGCTGGTGCCGCACATCAGTGCGTTTGCCCGGCATTGCGGCGCCGGGCTGCTCTTGTTGCACGTGGCGGACGGCTGGGCGGCGCGGAATTTCGATCAGTTGGACCTCGCCGAATCCGAGGAGATGAAACAGGACACCGCCTACCTGAAGGGCCGCGCCGAGGGGTTACGCGCCGAAGGCATCGAGGTCGATACGTTGCTGGCCCTCGGCAATCCGCCGAACGAGATCGTCCGGATCGCCGCCAGTTCCGGCTGCGATCTCATCGCGCTGGCCTCGCACGGGCACAAGCTGATTGGCGACATCATCCATGGCAGCACCATCGATCGCGTGCGGCACAACACCACGATCCCGCTGCTCGTCGTGAGCGCGGCGCCCGTGCGGCCGGTGCACGTCTAGCCGCGATTCGGTGAGCGCGATCCCGCTTGCGCCGGGGGAAGGCCGCGGGGAACGTCAGGCATGGTCATCGTCGATGCCCACGTGCATCTTTACCCTGCGGACATCAACGCGGACCCCGCGGCCTGGGCGGACGCCTGGGGCGAGCCGCATTGGAAAAAGCTGCACACGCGCCGCCGCAAGAACGGCCACCCGGTCCAGGGCTTTCCATCGGTCGACCGATTGCTGCGGGCCATGGACGCCGCGGGCGTCGCGCGGGCCGTGCTGCTCGGGTGGTATTGGGAGACGCACGAGAGTTGTCTGATGCAGAATCGATTCTATGCCGAGTGCGTGCGCCGCCACGCGGACCGGCTGTCCGCGTTTGCGACGGTAAACCCGCGGGCCGGCACGGCGGCCTGCGACGAAGCCTGGCGGGCGCTGGACGACGGTCTGTGCGGGCTGGGGGAGCTTTCTCCGCATTCCCAGGGTTTCCGGATGGACGATCCGGTCTGGCGCCGTGTGCTCACGATTGCCGCGGAGTGGAAGGTGCCGGTGAACCTGCATGTCACCGATCCGGCCAGCCGTCCTTACCTTGGTCGGATCGAGACGCCGCTGGAGGATTTCGTTCGCCTCGCACGGGAGTTTCCCGCGACCAAGTTCATCCTCGCCCATTGGGGCGGCGGACTGGCGTGGTCGCCGGAGGTCGTGCCCCTGCGCAATGTCTGGTTCGATACCGCCGCTTCACCGCTCCTCTATGATGCGGAAGTGTGGGACCGGCCGCTGACGGAGCGGATCTTGTTCGGCTCCGACTATCCGCTGGTTCTCTATCCGCGTACGGAGACCGAGCCGGCGATTTCCAGCCTGGTGGCCGAGGCGAGGCAGGCGGGGGCAAGCGCGGCGGTGCTGGGAGAGAATGCCGCCGGGTTGTTCGGCTGGCTCTGAGCGTGGTCAGCGCAACAGCTGCGGCACGACCGGACTCGCCGCCTTCGGCAGGATCACCTGAATTCCCGCAGTCAGGCCGGAGGGCAGCGACACGGGAATCGTCAGCAACGGCAAACCCGCCAAGCTCGCCGGCGCAGTCAGTGTCAGGATGCGGCGCCGCAATTCGGGCGTGCAATCCGGCTTGCGCGGCGCCGGGCTGGGGACCGCGGGCAGGACGAGAAAATCGTAACCAGAGGAAAAAAAGTCACGGAAAGCTGCGCGCACTTCTTCGAGCTTCGCGCGGGCAGCGGCGATTCGCTCCGCCGCGAAGTGGCCGGCGTCGGTGAAGCGTTGCCATATGACCGGATCATAATGCTCGCGATACGGTGCGAGCCAGTCGCGGTGCACGGCGTGCGCCTCGCTCATGCCGATGGTGATGTAGGCATCGACGCCATCGCGCCACGCGTGCAGCAGTGCCTGCGCGGTGTCGCGGTCGGCCTCAGGGCAAAATCGCGCCATCGCCGCGCCGCAGGCGCGGGCCGTTTCAGGCTCCGCTGCGGGCAGCAACGCGGTCATCGGCAGGTGACAACCGCGGACTTTCCTGGCCGTTCCGGTTGGGCCGACCAGCGCGGTCCACGTGGCGAGCATGTCGCCGGCGGAAACGGTGAACCATCCGGCGGTGTCCATCGTCGGCGCCAGCGGAAACGCGTCCGCGATGAAAGGGTCACGCGGGGTCAGTCGGAACCCATAAAGGCCGCACCAGGAGGCCGGCACCCGGACCGAGCCGCCGGTGTCGGTGCCGATCGCCAGCGGCACCACGCCGGCCGCGACCAATGCCGCCGAGCCGCTGCTCGAGCCGCCGCTCAGCCGATCGGGGCGAATCGGATGCGGGCAGTCGCCGTAATGGGGATTCTCGCCGGTCAACCCGGAGGCGAATTCAACCAGATGTGTCTTGCCTGCGCAGGCGGCGCCGAGTTGGGCGAGGCGCTGCACGATGGCACTGTCGTGCGACGGCAACGGCCGCACCTGGTCGAGAAATGTGGAGCCCGCGCGCATCGGCACGCCTGCAAGGTCGAAAAGGTCTTTCAACAGGTACGGAACGGCGCGCAGTGAAGAAATAGCAGTAGGAGGGGCGGTATGCCCCGAAGCGTCACGCTCCGGGCATAAAGCCCCTCCCACACGTAAACGCTCCGCCAAATCCGCTTCCGGTCGCAACCACGCCAGGGCGGCGTTGCGCTGGGGAGGGGCGAGCTGGCGGATGCGCTCGTGCACTTCGCGCGCCGCTTGCGCCGGCGACATCGCCTGCCACGCGGCGAGCGGCAAAGTGGCTGGCGTTTTAGACGCGTTTGTGTCCATTCGGAAGCCATTCATGGCGGCAGACGTACCCATCGTCAAATTCAGCGCGCTGCAGAAACGTTATGGCGCCGGGCCGGTGATCCTGGAAGACATCACCGTCTCCGTGGCTGCCGGGGATTTCATCACGTTCATCGGGCCCAGCGGTTGCGGCAAATCGACGATCCTGAAACTCGTGTCCGGGCTCAGCCCGTGGACGCAGGGCGAGCTGACGGTGGCTGGCATGAAGCCGCGCCAGGCGCGCGACCGGCAGGCCTTCATCTTCCAGGACGCCACGCTGCTGCCGTGGCTGACGGCGCAGCAGAACGCGGAGCTGCCGTTGCGCCTGCGGGGCCGGCCGGCGGCCGAGCGCGCGGCCCGCGCCCGGGCCATGCTCGAACTCGTCGGGCTCGCGAAGGTGGGATCCTATTACCCGCGCCAGCTCTCCGGCGGCATGAAGATGCGCGTGTCCATCGCGCGGGCCCTGACCCTTTCGCCGCAACTGTTGCTACTCGACGAGCCTTTTGGCGCGCTGGATGAAATGAGCCGCAACCGGCTGAACGAGGAACTGCTGGCGTTGCGTGCCGCCTCGCCGTTCACCGCAATGTTCGTGACCCACTCCGTCGCCGAGGCGGTGTTCCTGTCGAACCGGATTGTCGTGATGGCCGGCAATCCCGGCCGGGTCCACGCGGAGGTGCGGGTCGACTTCGGGTATCCCCGGCGCCCGGAGCTGCGCGAGCAGCCGGACTTCCAGGCGAAGGTGAACGAGGTCAGCCGCCGGCTGCATGAGGTCGAGGAGCCCGTGATCGCATGAGAAAGCTGCCCCCGATCATGCTCTGGTTACTCCCGGCGGCGAGCGGCCTGCTCTTCGTCGTGCTGTGGTATGTCGTGCGCACCACCACGGGACTGCAAAGCTGGATCCTGCCGACGCCCCTCGAGATCATCGCGGCGGCGTGGAAGGAGAGGGCGGCGCTGGCGGCTGCGGCCGGGCAGACGGCGATCGGCGCCCTGGCCGGGTTTCTGCTCGCCGGCGCGCTCGGTTTCCTGATGGCCCTCGGCCTCGGGGTTTCGCGCTCGCTGCGGGCCTCGCTCTATCCCTGGTTGCTCGTGCTGCAGATGACGCCCGTGATCGTGCTGACCCCGATCATTGTGCTGTGGGCGGGCCCGGGATTGCCGGGCATTGTGACGATCACCTGGCTCATCAGCTTCTTCCCGATCGTGGCCAACACGACACAGGGGTTGCTCTCGACCGACATGAACCTCGTGGCGCTTTTTCGCATGTGCAATGCCAGCCGCGGTCAGGAAATGCTGCTGCTGCGCGTGCCGGCCGCGCTGCCGTATTACCTGGCCGGCCTGCGCATTGCGGCGACATTGGCGCCGATCGGCGCGATTTTCGGCGAATACATGGTCGGCAACGCCGCAGGCGGCACCGGCGGCCTGGGTTTTCTCGTGTACCGGTACAACACGCAGATCAAGATCCCGGCACTTTTCGCCACGGCATTGACCAGCTGCCTGCTGGGTTTCATTTTCGTCGCCGCGGTCGCCTGGCTCAACCGGGCGCTGCTCCACCAATGGCACGATTCGTTCGAGCGCCATGACCACTAAGATGAATCCACGCTTGTTCGTTTTTCTCGCCACCGCCTTGGCGCTGCTGACCGGCGGCTGCGGTCGTCACGAGGCGGATGCTTCGAACCCCGCCGGGCGGGTGAAGATTCGCTTCCAGACCGACTGGTACCCCCAGCCGGAGCACGGCGGCTACTATCAGGCACTGGCGAAGGGCTACTACGCCGCCGAGGGACTCGACGTCGAAATCCTGCCGGGCGGACCGAATGCCCAGGTGATGTCCAGTGTCGCCCTCGGTCGGGCCGACCTCGGCATGACCAATGGCGACGACGTGATCGTGGCGATCGCGCGCGGCGTGCCCATCAAAATGGTCGCGGCCGAGATGCAGCGAGACCCGCAGGGCATCCTGTTTCATGCCGAGCACCCGTTGCGCACGCTCCAGGATCTCGAGGGCCGCACCCTGATGGCGGGCGCGGGCTCGACCTGGCTCGAGGTGCTGCGCAAGAAGCTCGGCATCCATTTCAACCTGATGCCGCTCGTCGGCGACCTCGCACGTTTCATGAACGACCCGACGCTGGTGCAGCAGTGTTTCGTGACGAACGAACCCTTCTTTGCGCGGCAGCGCGGCGCCAACGTCGGCGCGCTGCTCATCGCGAGCGACACCTACGAACCCTACCGCGTGATGTTCACTGGTGATGAGTTTCTCGCGCGACACCCGGACGTCGTCGGAAAGTTCGTGCGGGCCAGCGTGCGCGGCTGGGTGGATTATCTCACCGGCGACCCGTCGCCCGCCAACCAATTGCTGGCGGCCAAGCGCAGCGACCTCACCCCCGAGTTCATGGCCTATAGCATCAAGGCGATGAACGACTACAAACTGGTGCTCGGCGATCCTGTCCGGGGCGAAGCCGCCGGCCAGCTCACGGCGGCGCGCCTGCAGAAGCAGATTGCCTTGCTGCAGGAGATCGGAGTCCTCGACAAGCCCGTCAAGGTGGAGGACGTCGCCACATTCGAATTCATTAACCCGAGGAAATCCCCATGAGCATTGAAGCCAAACTCGCCGAACTCGGCCTGAAACTTCCCAACCCGCCCGCGGTCGCCGGCAGTTATGTGCCGTATGTCCGCACCGGCAACCTGCTGTACCTCGCCGGCACGATCAGCTCGTTCAATGGCGAGATGACGCACACCGGCCAGGTCGGCAAGGAGCAGACGGTGCTGGCGGGCTATGATTCCGCGCGCATCTGTGCCTTGAACACGCTCGCCAACATCAAGGCGGCCACCGGCAGCCTCGACAGCGTGAAGCAGGTGGTGCTGGTCACGGGCTTCGTGAACGCCGTGAGCGGCTTTGCCGACAGCCCGGCCGTGATCAATGGCGCCTCGGAGCTGTTCGGGTTGCTTTACGGCGACGCCGGCCGGCACGCGCGCGCGGCGGTCGCGGCCGCGGGCCTGCCGAAGGGCTCGACGGTCGAGATTCAAGTGATTGTCGAGCTCAAGGCGTGAGCGCGGCGGCGGCGGCGCGGGCCGCAATCCCCATTGACGAGCGCGGCGAGATGCCTGATGAAGGCGCTCCCGAATAAATGAGCAATGGCGCTGACATCAAGCCGACCGACCTGCGCGGCATCCTGAAGTACGTTCCGCGTTTCCAAGGCCAGACGTTTGTCATCGCCGCCGACGGCATCATCGTGGCGGACGAGAATTTTTCGAACATTCTCACCGACATCGCGGTGCTGCGCAGCCTCGGGATCAAGATCGTGATCGTGCATGGCATCGGGCACCAGCTCATGCAGCTGGCCAAGGCCCGCTCGATCGCGATCACGGACGTCACCGGCACCGGGGCCGCCGATGCCGCCACGCTGGACCTGGCAATCCGCGCCTCGTCCCGCGTCACCCATCTGGTCATCGAGGGCCTGACCCAGAACGGGCTCAAGGCGGCGCTGACTAACGCCGTCCGGGCGGCACCGGTCGGCATCATCAAGGGCGTTGACCTCCAGTTCACCGGGCGCGTCGACCGCATCGACAAGGAATTCCTGATGCAGTTGATCGAGTCGCAGGTAATCCCGGTCATCAACCCGATCGGCTTCGATCGCGACGGTCGGCCGCTGCGGGTGAACTCCGACCTGCTGGCCGCGGAACTCGCCGAGGCGCTGAGCGCCACGAAGATCATCTACCTCACGCCGCACGCCGGCCTCGAGATCAACGGCAAGCTGCAGCACCAGATTTCCGCCGCGACGCTCCGCGACATCCTCGAGCACAAGCCCGAGTCGATCAACGATGCCATGCGCAGCACCGCGGCCAACGCGGTCCGGGCGGTGGAGACGGGCACGCCGCGGGTCCATCTGCTGGATGGCACGCTGCTGGACGGGCTGCTCAATGAGATCTTCTCCAACGAAGGCGTCGGCACGCTGATCCACGGCAACGAATACCAGCAGATCCGCAAGGCGACCAAGCGCGACGTGCGGGCCATCCACAACCTGACCCGCCAGGCCGTGAAGCGGGAGGAACTGCTCTACCGGACGCAGGCGGCGATCGAGAAGAACATCGAGCAGTTCTCCGTGTTCGAGATCGACGAGAACATCATCGCGTGCGTTTCCCTGCAGGTCTACCCGGACCGCCCGAAGGCCGCGGAACTGGGTTCACTCTATGTCATGCCTTTCTACCACCACCGCGGGATCGGCAAGAAGATGGTCGATTACGCCTGCATGATGGCG
>DASZRV010000057.1:0-26386 GCA_035549095.1 Lacunisphaera sp.
GGTTGCGCTCACCGGCGACTTGGGCTTCTTTCAGCCTCCCGCATGGAATCCGCGCCTCCCGCCCGCACCAAGATCACCGGCGTCTGTCCGGCCGCGCGAGCGTTCGCGGTGGCGACGCTGGTGCGTCGGGAGGCAGCACGCGTCTGGCTCGTGCTGCACGAAGAGGCGCAGCAGGCCGATGCCCTCGCCGAGGATATGGCGCTGTTTCATGCGGCGCTCGGCCCGCGGGCACCGGTGGAGATCGTGAGCTTCCCCGAGGCACAGACGGACAGCCGCGACCTGCGCGAGGCGTTCACCGCGGCCAGCGATCGCCTGGCCGTGCTCAGCAAATTGCGTGGCCCGCGGCCGACGCCGCTGGTCATCCTGACCACGCCGGCGGCGCTCCTGCAACCGGTGCCGGCGGCCGAAGATTTCGCGGCCCGCGAGATCGAACTGCGTCGCGGCGAAAAGCAATCCTTCGCGGACTTCGTCGAGTTGCTGCGGTCGTTCGACTACGACTCCGAAGCGGTGTGCGAGGCGCCCGGCCAGTACGCCGTTCGCGGCGGCATCGTCGATATTTATCCCATCACGGCCTCGCGACCCTGCCGGCTCGATTTCTTCGGCGACACGATCGAGGAGATCCGCGCCCTCGATCCCGTCACGCAGCGCTCCGGCGACCAGCTCGACCGGGTCGTCATCACCGCCGCGCCCAAATTACATGCCACCGCCGCGGCCGCGTCGCTGCTGGATTACCTTCCGGCCACATCCGCCGTCATCCTGCTCGAGCCGGCCGCGATCGAGGAGTTGCTCGACACCCTCGCGGGCGACGACGACGCCCGCCCGCTCGAACGGTTGCCACCGGCGTGCGGTAAGCTGTTCGGCGTCGGCGACCTCGACCTCGCCAGCCGCCTGTTCGATGGCGCCGCCACCGAGGAAACCTGGGACACCGAATCACTGGCCCACCACCGATCGTATCCGGAGGAGCACCTCCTGGCGCACGAGCGGCTGCAAGCGGAGGAGGACGCCCGGCGTGATTTCCTGGAGAAGGTCGCGGGCTGGCGCGGCGAGGGGTTCGAGATTGATTTCGTCGTGTCGATGGAAGGCGAGGAGCAACGCGTGCGCGAACTGCTGGAGGAAACGCCCTCGTTGCGGAAGATACGTCCGCGCTGGCTCCGCGGCGCGCTGAACGAAGGTTTCCGAATCATCCATCGTGGGAGCGAGCTTGCTCGCGATTCGGCGGAAATCGTCGCGAGCAAGCTCGCTCCCACGGGGAAATCCCTCGGCCGGGTGGGGGTCAGCGAGACCGAGATCTTCGGGCGCCGCCGCGCGCGACGGCCGGTGGCCCGGCGTGCCGTGGCGACACCGTCGGCGGTCGACCAACTGCTCGATTTCTCCGAACTCGTGGAAGGCGACTTCGTCGTGCACCTCGGTCACGGCATCGCCCTTTATCGCGGGCTGACGAAGCTCGAATCGGCTGACGGCATTCGCGAGGTCATCTCGCTGGAATTCGAGGACAAGGTCACGCTGCACGTGCCGCTGCAGGAGTCGCACCTGATCAGCCGCTACGTGGGCCTGTCGAAGACGCGACCGCAGCTGGGCCGCGTCGGTTCGGGCCGCTGGGAAAAGGCGCGGCAGTCCGCCGAGCGCGCCACGCTCGACCTCGCCGCCGAGATGCTCGCGATCCAGGCGAAGCGCGAGGCGCAGCCCGGCCATGCCTTCCCGCCGGACAACGAATGGCAGCGCGAGTTCGAGGCCGCGTTTCCCTTCACCGAGACGCGCGACCAAGCCAAGGCGATCGTCGAGCTCAAGGCCGACATGGAGCGCTCCCGCCCGATGGACCGGCTGCTCTGCGGCGATGTCGGCTTCGGCAAGACCGAGGTGGCGGTGCGCGGCGCCTTCAAGGCCGTCATGGGCGGCCGGCAGGTGGCGGTGCTGGTGCCGACGACCGTCCTCGCGCAGCAGCACCTGAACACCTTCCGCGAACGGATGGCCGGCTACCCGGTGGCGGTCGAGATGATCAGCCGGTTTCGCACGGCCAAGGAACAGAAGGAGATTGTCGAGGCCGTCGCCGCCGGCCGCATCGACATCCTCATCGGCACGCACCGGCTCATCCAGGCCGACATGAAGTTCAAGGACCTCGGGCTGGTCATCATCGACGAGGAGCAGCGTTTCGGGGTGAAGCACAAGGAGGTCTTCAAGCAGTGGCGCGCCCACGTCGACATGCTCTCGATGAGCGCCACGCCGATCCCGCGGACGCTCTACCTCGCGCTCACCGGCGCGCGCGACCTCAGCACGATCGAGACGCCACCCGCCAACCGCCTGCCCATCCAGACCATCGTCAAGAGCTACGAAGAAAAGCTGGTGGTCGAAGCCATCCAGCACGAGGTGCGGCGCGGCGGGCAGGTGTTCTACCTGCACAATCGCGTCATGACGATCGATGTCGTGGCGGCGCGCCTGCGGGAACTGCTGCCCGGCCTGAGCATCGGCGTCGGCCACGGCAAGGTGGGCGCGGAGGGCCTCGAGCGGACGATGACGGACTTCGTGGCCGGCAAATACCAGGTGCTCGTCTGCACGACGATCATTGAGAGCGGGCTCGACATCCCGAACTGCAACACGCTGATCATCGAGGGCGCCGATCGCTTCGGTCTGTCGCAGCTCTATCAGCTGCGCGGACGCGTCGGGCGCTTCAAGCACCAGGCCTACGCCTACCTGCTGTTGCACCGTCATACCCGGCTGCTCGATCTCGCCCGCCAGCGGCTGAGCGCGATCCGCCAGCACAACCAGCTCGGCGCCGGCTTCCGCATCGCGATGCGCGACCTCGAACTCCGCGGCGCGGGCAACCTGCTCGGCGCCGAGCAGAGCGGGCACATCGTCGGGGTCGGCTTCGAGCTCTATTGCCAATTGCTCCGCCAGAGCGTGGCGCGACTGAAGGGTGAAAAACACGCGGCCCGCATCCGCGCCGCCGTGAAGCTGGATTTCGTGTTCGTCGGCGAAGGCGCCGAGGCGCCGCGGACCGAGGCCGGCGACAGCTTCTCGGCCCTGAAGCTCGCCGAACGCGTCGAGGGCGAGATCGACCGCATCCAGGCGCGGCTGCCGGCGGCCTACCTTGGCGAGACACGCCTGCGCATCGACGTCTATCGCCGGCTGGCGCTGGCCGAAAGTCCGAAACAGGTGAAGGACATCGAGGCCGAGCTGCGCGACCGGTTCGGCAAATTCGGCGACGAGGTCCGCGCGCTCCTGCTCGTCACCGAAATCCGGGTGCGGGCGGAACAAAAGGACATTCTGTCCGTCGAAACCGAAGGCAACCGCCTGAAGTGCCTGCGCAACTCCGGCCAGCGCGACGACTTCATCCAGTTAAGCAGCCGGTTTCCCCGCTTGACCGCTCCCACCCCCCTTGCAAGGTTGAAGGAAATAATCACTTTCCTGATCAATTTGCCCAGTTCATGACGCTTCGACGTCTTTGCCAAACAACGATTTGCCTCCTCGTGACCGCTGCGGCGGGCTCATTCGCGCGCGCCGAGGTGAAGGACCCGCCACCCGATAATCTCAATCTGCGGTATGCCAATGGCATCGCCGCGATTGTCGAGGACCACATCATCACCGTGGACGACGTGCGCCGCGAAATCGGGCCGCTGATTCCCGAGATCCAGAAGCAGAGCCGGAACGAGCAGGAGTTTAACGAGAAGCTGGAGTCGCTGCAGGAGGACGTGATCCAGAACCTCATCGACCGCGTCCTCATCGTGAAGGACTTCTACAAGGACGAGAAGCGGAAGGTGCCGGCCAGCTACATCGACAACCAGCTCGCCGAGACGATCATCACGCAGTTCGACGGCGATCGCAGCAAGTACCTCGCCTACCTCCGCTCGCGCGGCATCTCGCAGAAGGATTATCGCAAGGAAATCGAGGAGGACATGATCTACGGCTACATGCGGCAGCAGCAGCAGAAATCTGCCAGCACGGTGAGCCCGGTGAAGATCGAGACCTATTACAACGAGAACAAGGATCGGTTCTACCAGGAGGACAGCGTCCACCTGCGCCTCATCCAACTCGCCCGCGGAGCCGATGAAACCGACCAGACCCTGCGCACCCGGGCGGACGAGGTGATGGACCAGCTGAAGGCGGGCGCCGATTTCGGCGACCTCGCCCGCAAATACAGCAACGACTCCCGCAAGGGCAAGGGCGGCGATTGGGGCTGGCAGCGTCGCTCGGACCTGCGCAAGGAATTCAGCGACGTCATCTTCGCCTTGAAGAAGGGCGAACACAGCGAACCGCTGATCATGCCCGAGGGTGCCTTCATTCTTTTCGTCGAGGACCGGAAATATGCCGGCCTGCAGCCGATCGACGAAGTCCGCCCGGAGATCGAGCACACGCTCCTCCAGCAGGGCACGCGCCAGGCCACCGAGCGCTGGCTCGAGAAACTGAGGCGCAACGCCTACATCAAGCACTTCTAAGTGCGTTTCGCTCGCGGCCGGCGGGTGAAACGCCCCGGCCCGATGAGCAACGAAATCTACCAGCCCCTCCGGTTAAAGGACCTGGCGGTCGGTGACCGTCCGCAGGAACGACTCGAGCAACTGGGCGCCGGCGCGCTGAGTGACACCGAACTGCTCGCCCTGCTCCTGCGGAGCGGCAGCCGGGGACACAACGTGATTGCCGTCGCCCAACGCCTCATCGCCGAGGCCGGATCGCTCGCCGCGCTGGTCAAATGGAGCGAAGCGGACTTCCGCCGGCTGCCCGGCATCGGACAGGTCAAGGCCCTGCAACTGGTCGCCGTGATGGAGATCGCCCATCGCGTGCAAAAGCACCGGCCCGAGGCGGAGGAGTCGTTCAACCGCCCGGAACTCGTTCACCGGCATTTCCTGCCGCAAACCGCCGCCCTCGCGGTCGAAAAGTTCTGGGTGCTCTGCCTGAACCGCAAAAATCGCCTGCTAAAACAGGTCGAGATCACCTCAGGAACGGCCACCAGCAGCCTCGCCCACCCCCGCGAGGTTTTCCGCGAAGCTATTCGCCACGGTGCCACCGCGGTCGTGTGTGCGCACAACCACCCGAGCGGCGACCCGGCGCCGAGCGCCGCTGACGTCCAGGTCACGCGGCAGCTGCGCGAGGCGGCCCGGGCGGTCGACATCGAGCTGCTCGACCATGTCATCATTGGCCGCGCCGCCTCCGATCCGCAGGGACGCGGGTACTACAGCTTTCGCGAAGCCGGCGTGTTGTGAGCGGTTTGGCCTGGTTTGAAAAAACCGCTTGGCAAAGCCGGCAAAGTCCCCTTCTTTCGCCCTTCCCTTGGCGTCGGTGGAATAGCGAAGTGGCCAAACGCGACTGACTGTAAATCAGTTGGACTCCGTCCTTCGGTGGTTCGAATCCACCTTCCACCACCAGCCTTCGCGCGCGCAGCCGAGCTTCGGCTCGGCAAGCCAGCGAAGGCTGCCGCGCTGTAGCCCGAAGGGCGATAGCGGGCGATGCCTTCCGCATGTGGGAGGGCTTGATGCCCCGACGGCTTCAGATTCGAAGCTCAATTCTCTCGGGGCATGAAGCCGCTCCCACCGATCGGGCTCACGCCCTTGCCGACACCCGCCTTGCTAACTCGTGTCCCAAGGGACATCCTCGAACCCGATGGAAACGCTGCGAGGCTTTTACCATGCGCTGCGGGAGCACCCGTTCATCAACGGCGTTCTTCCGCACCTGCTGACGGTCATCGGCGTGCTGCTGGCCCTCTTCGCCATCGCCCGCCTGGTCAGCGAACGCCGCCGCCCGAGCAACACCTTCGCCTGGCTGCTGGCCATCGCCTTCGTGCCGTATGTCAGCGTGCCGCTCTACCTGATGTTCGGCGGCCGCAAGCTCCGGCAGCTCGCCAGCCGCAAGGCCAGCCTCGTGCCGATCGTGCCGAAGATGCCGGCTTCGGGAGCCGCCCACAGCCCGCTCGCGCGCATTTTCACGACTAATGGCGCCAGTCCCCCGCTCGGTGGCAACCGCATCGAGTTCCTCACCACCGGCGAGGAATCGTATGCCCTCCTCGAGCGCGGCCTGTCCGAGGCGAAGCACACGATCCATCTCATGACCTTCATCCTCGGACGCGACCCGGTGGGTCGCCGGGTCGTGAAACTGCTCGCCCAACGGGCACGCGAAGGCGTGAAGGTCCGGCTGCTGCTCGATGCGCTCGGCTGCTTCGCAACCAGCGGCAGTTTTTGCGACCCGATCCGCGAGGCGGGCGGCGAGGTCGTGAAATTCATGCCCGTGGTGCCGCTGCAAACGCGCGGCTCCGCCAACCTGCGCAACCACCGCAAGCTGGCGGTCATCGATCATCGTCACGGCGCGATCGGCGGGCGCAACCTGGCGACCGAGTACATGGGGCCCGCGCACCATCGTCGCCGGTGGCGCGATTTCGGCGCCATGGTCGAGGGTCCCGCGGTCGCCCTGCTCAATGAAATCTTCCTCGCCGATTGGGCGTTCGCCAGCGGCCAGTCGCTCGCTGCGCTGCAAAAGGAGCTGCCGCCGGATCCGCCACCCGCCGCCGGTGACAGCGAACTGCAGATTGTCGCAAGCGGTCCCGATGTCGCCGGCGACCCGCTCTATGAAGGCATTCTTTCCCTCGTCCAGCAGGCGGAGCAAAGCATCTGGATCGTCACGCCGTACTTCATTCCCGATGAGGTCCTCTACCGCTCGCTGCTCGTCCAGGCGCGCGCCGGCAAGGACGTCCGCCTCGTGGTACCGGCCCGTTCCAACCATCCCATTACCGACCTCGCGCGAAAATATTACCTCCGCGGGCTGCGGGCGGCCGGGGCGAAGGTGCTCCTCTACCAGCCGGGCATGAATCACGCCAAGATGCTGCTCGCGGACGAGCGCATCGGCCTTTTCGGCTCGGCCAACATGGACCTGCGGAGCCTGTTCGTGAACTTCGAGGTCGGGGCCGTCACCTATTCCAGGATCGAGGCGCTGCGCATCGCCGATTGGATGAACGAGATCTTCGCGCTGTCGAAGCCCATGCCCGAGCCGCGCAAGGAACGGCGCGTCATGCCGGTAATCGGCGAGGAAATCGCCCGCCTGCTCGCCCCGTTGCTCTGAGGTGGAGCCCGCATTTTCATTGGAGGCGGGACGCCCTCGTCCCGCGGTTGGCCACGCGTCGTGCCTCGCGGGGTGAGGGCACCCCGCCTCCACCAATCCTCACACGCGGCCGATCCGGCCGGACAACGGCCACGAGATCCGCCGCGCGCCTTGGCCCCAAAGCGGGGCCAGCTCCGCCTCGAGTTCGTCCACCGGGTCGCGCCCGTGTTCTTTGAGGTAGCGGTTGACGGCCGACCAGCTGCGCAGGTACGCCGTAAAATTTGCCAGCGTCCAGTCGTGTTCCATCGCATGGTGCGGAAAAGGAAACTCAGCAAAGGGAAATTCGAACTCGCGATAGCCGGTCTCGGTGTGCCGGCGCTCCGGCGGCCAGTAAGGGCCGATCGGGCCCTTGTAAAAGCGGAACACCGCCGCGTCGATCTCCGGGGAGATGTGACAAAGCTCGTACGCCCAGAGTGCGATCACCCCACCCGGCCGGAGCACGCGCCG
The DNA here is from genome assembly GCA_035549095.1 of Lacunisphaera sp. Classification (GTDB taxonomy): domain Bacteria; phylum Verrucomicrobiota; class Verrucomicrobiia; order Opitutales; family Opitutaceae; genus Lacunisphaera. The sequence continues at coordinate 7,525 of DASZRV010000057.1, forward strand.
CGCCTCCGCATAGAAGGTCGGCCGGTCGAACCAATGGGCCGCTTGGGCGACAGTCACCAGGTCCACGCTGCCGTCCTCTGCCCCCGGCAGGAGCTCGGCACTGCGGCGATACTCGACCCGTGGATGGGCCATCGCCGCCGCCAGCTGGGCGTCGCTCGGCTCGCTTGCGATCACGTGCTCGAAATGCGCGGCCAACGCGACCGAGGCCTGGCCGTTTCCCGCCCCGGCGTCCCAAGCCAGGGCGTGACCCGGCGCCAGGCGCGCCAGCTCGGCAAAGAGCTCGGCGGGATACGTCGGCCGGGCCTTGGCGTAGGTCCTGGCCTGCGTGGAAAAATGGTCCTGAAAAGCCATGGACCACCACGATGCACAACCGTCCGCCCGGCTCCAGCCTCAGTCCGCCGTACGCACCGAAATTGCAGCCGCTGTGATTCGTTCGCGGGGTGTAGGGGCGCGGCTGGACCGCGTCCGGGCGTGCACCAGGCACGCCCCTACTCGCGCAGGCCTCAAACCGCCCGCTGCTCGATGAAGGCCTTGATCGCGGCCGCCTGCGCCGGCAGCCGGTGTTTCTCAATCGGACAAGTTTTCAATGCCTCCAGCGCCGGATGCGTCGGCTCCCGGTCAATGGCGGCGCGGATGGCGGCCGGGAACTTCGCCGGGTGGGCCGTGGCGAGGACGACGCTCGTACGGTCCGGATTCAGGTCCTTGAAGGCACAGGCCGTGTGCGGATCGACGATGTAGCCATGGCGCTCATAAACCCGGCGGATGATCCCGGTGATATCAGCGTCGGTGGCGGCGGACGAGCCGAACGTCGAGCGGTCAAAACTCTCAAACCGATACGAACCCGACTCCTTCAGCCTGGCCATGACCTGGCGCACCTGCTCCGGATCGCCGCCGAGCTCGTAATAGAGGAATCGCTCGAAGTTCGACGCCATCTGGATGTCCATCGACGGCGCCAGGCTGGCATGCACCGCGCCGGCCCGATATTCGCCGGTCGAGAACAGCCGGTGCAGGATGTCGTTCTGGTTGGTGGCGACCTTGAACCCGGGGATCGGCACGCCCATCTTCGAGAGCAGCCAGCCGGCGAACACATTGCCGAAGTTGCCGGTCGGCACGACAAACTCCACCCGGCTGCGCTCGGTTGGCGGCAGTCTCAGCCACGCGTAGAGGTAATAGACGCACTGCGCGAGCACCCGCGCGAGGTTGATCGAGTTGACCGCTGAGAGGCGGTGCCGCTGGCTGAAATCCCTGTCGCCAAACAGCTCCTTCAGCACCCGCTGGGCGTCGTCAAAGCTGCCTTCGATGGCAATGGCATGGACGTTCGCGGCACCCGTGCAGGCCATTTGGCGTTCCTGCAACGGCGAAACACGCCCGTCGGGATACAGGATGAAGATCGCGGTATGCGGCTTGCCGAGCAGGCCGTGGATGGCCGCCGCTCCAGTGTCGCCCGAAGTGGCGCCGAGGACGTTGATCGCCCGGCCGCTCTGTTCACACTGGCGCTCGTAGAGGTTGCCGAGGAATTGCAGGGCGAAATCCTTGAAAGCAAGCGTCGGCCCGTGGAAGAGCTCGAGCACATAGGTCCGATCGTCGAGCTTCCGCAGCGGCGCGATCTCCGGGTGCGAGAAATGCGCGTACGAACGCTGCACAATCGGAGCGAGAACGTCCGCGCCCAGATCCGTGGCAAAGATGGCCAGGAACTCGGCGGCGAGCTGCGCGTAGCCCAGCTTCTGCCAGCTCGCGAGCCGGTCCGCAAGATCCGGCAGCCGCTCGGGCAGGAAGAGCCCGCCGTCGGGCGCGAGGCCGACCGCCACGGCTTGCGAGAAGCTGTGGGGCTCGGTCCGGCCGCGGGTGGAAACAAATTTCATGCCACGTGACGTGTCATTCTGAGCGAAGCGAAGAATCCAGCCACATACCACCCGAAAGTCGTGGATCCTTCGCTGCGCTCAGGATGACACGAAACGGAAGCTACAGGCTGTGCGCTTCTCAGTTCTTTCTATCCAACCCGAAGACCGAATGCGCCGCGCGCATGGCGTCGTCGGCCCGGGCGCGATCGACCGCCACGGTGATCTTGATCTCCGAGGTGCCGATGAGCTGGATATTGATGCCCGCCTCGCCCAGGGCGGTGAAGAGTGCCGCCGCCACGCCAGCGTGGGTGCGCATGCCGACGCCGACAACCGAGAGCTTGGCGATGTTGTCGAAGGCTTTCACCTCGCCGCCCCCGAGCTTCTTCAGCACGGCCGGGAGCACCTTGACCGCGCCGTGGGCATCGTCGCGCTGCAGCGTGAAGGTCAGATCCACGCCGCCGGTGTGCGCGACGTTCTGCACGATCATGTCGACGTTGATGCTGGCGTCGGCGAGCGCCTTGAAGATGGTCGCCGCGGCGGAAGGTTTGTCCGGGAGGCTGCTGATGACGACCTTGGCCTGGTCCTTGTCGAGGGCGACGCCGCGCACGACGACCTTTTCCATGTAGGCGACTTCTTCTTTCACGATGGTTCCTGGGTTTTGGTTGAAACTGCTGCGCACCTCGAACACGACGCCGTACTTCTTGGCGAATTCGACCGAGCGGGACTGCATGACCTTCGAGCCGAGGCTGGCCAGCTCGAGCATCTCGTCGTAGCTGATCTCGTCGAGCTTCTGCGCGGTCTTCACGATCCGCGGGTCGGCCGTGTAGACGCCATCAACGTCGGTGTAGATCTGGCAGACATCGGCCCGCACTGCGGCGGCGAGCGCGACGGCCGTCAGGTCGGAACCGCCGCGGCCGAGTGTCGTGATCTGTCCCGCCTCGTTGATGCCCTGGAAGCCGGCGACGATGACCACCTTGCCGTCCTTCAGGTCCTTCGTGATCGATTTCGGGACGATCTGCTTGATCTTCGCCTTCGTGAACACCTCGTCGGTCAGGATGCCGGCTTGGGCGCCGGTATAGGACACCGCCGGCACGTCGATGGCCTGCAATGCCATCGCGGTGAGCGCGATCGTTTCCTGCTCGCCGATCGCGAGGAGCATGTCCATCTCGCGCGTGTCCGGCCGGTCCGTAATCGCCTTGGCTTTCGCGATGAGTTCATTGGTGACGCCTGAGCGGGCCGAAACCACCACGACCAGGCTGTTCCCCTCGTCGCGGGACGCCTTGATGCGGCGGGCCACGTTCTTGATCCGGTCGATGTCGCCGACCGACGTGCCGCCGTACTTCTGAACGATGAGTGCCATGGCTGAAACCCTACCAGGAAAATCCCTCCGGCCCATCCCGCCGGAGTGGGACGAGGGGCAAGGGCCGGTGCGTTGCGGTTAACATGAGGGGACGGAAAACCGGCCTTAATGCCCGCTGGCGCCGCCGGTTGGCAAGACGGTTGTTCGGTCGATGCGTCATACCAGCCGATGGCCGGGTCGGCCCGGCGTGTGACTAACCCCCGCAGCATCCTCACCTTGCCAACGCAGTACGGCTGATCTCGAGCGTCGCTGGAGACGTCTCGATCCCATCGGAAGCCAATGCGGAAAGTCTAGGCCGATGCCGATGGCTTCCGCGCAAACTTGCTCTCGGTCCCGTTGAGCAGCCGCCGGATGTTCTCGCGGTGGCGGATGATCACGAAGAGGCCGAGCGCGGTGGCGACGACATTCAGCGGCAGCGGGTTGCCGCGCAACCAGCTGGCCAGCGGCACGGCGACGGCGGCGAGGATCGAGCCGAGCGACACGTAACGCGTAACCAGGAAAGTCAGCACCCAGACGCCGGCGCCGATCAGGCAACTCATGGGAATCAGCACGACCAGGCCGCCGGCGGCGGTGGCGACGCCCTTGCCGCCCTTGAACTTCGTGAAGAGCGAGAACGAGTGCCCGAGCACCGCCGCGATCACGCCGATCAAACCGAGCATCCGCTCATCGGGGGGATCGATGAACGGCAGCATCGGCCAGCCGGCCGCGAGGGCGCCCTTCAGCGCGTCGAGGGCGAACACGAGGTTGCCCGCGCGCTTCCCCTTCGCGCCGAACTTCTCGCCCAGCACGCGCTTGACGTTCGTCGCGCCCGGGTTGCCGCTGCCTTCCTTGAAAATGTCGACGCCATGCGCACGCGCGACGAGATAGCCGAAAGGCAGCGCCCCGAGCAGGTAACCGATGATGAAGGAACCAATGGGCCAGGCGGATAACATCAGAGGTTGACGACCGCAGCGTGCTTGATGGCGCGATGGCTGGTCAACTCCTTAAGGGCTGCGGCCGAAGGCTCGCTGTCGAGATTCAGCACGCAGAGCGCGATGCCGCCCGCATTGTTGCGGCTCAGCGACATGGCCGCGATGTTGACGCGGTCCTTGCCGAGCAGCGAGCCGACCATGCCGATGATGCCCGGCTCGTCGTGGTTCTCATAGATGAGCAGCACGCCGGAGGGCACCGCCTCGACGTCGCGCCCGTTGAGCGCCACCAGCCGCGGCAGGTTCGCCGTGCCGAGCAGCGTGCCTGTGGCCGACACGGTCACGCCATCGGCCTGCAGGCCTTCGATCAGGATCAGGTCGGTGTAATCGGCGTCGCTGTTCGACTTCACGACCTCCACCTCCAGGCCGAGCCGCGCCATGATCGTCGGCGCGTTGATGAAATTCAGCGTCTCGCTGCTGATCCGGCGCAGGAAGCCCTGCTGGATCGCGCGGGTGACGGGGTTGGCGTCCAGTTCCGCCACCTTGCCCCAATAGGTGATGCGCAGGCGTTCGACGCGCGCCGTGGCGAGCTGTTGCACCAGGGTGCCGAGCTTGGCGCCGAGGTCGAGGTACGGGCCGACGACCTTGAGCGTGGCGGCGTCGAGCGATGGCATGTTGACCGCGTTGTTGATCACGCCGCCGCTGAGGACGTCGGCAATCTGCTGCGCGATCTCCACGCCGACCGCGTCCTGCGCCTCGGCCGTCGAGGCGCCGAGGTGCGGCGTCAGGGTCACGTTGGGCAGCGAACGCAGCTCGCTGTCCTTGGCCAGCGGCTCCTCCTCATACACGTCCAGGCCGGCCGCCGCCACGTGGCCCGACTTCAACGCCGCGATCAACGCCGTTTCCTTGATGATGCCGCCGCGGGCGCAGTTGAAGAGCTTCACGCCCTTTTTGCATTTCGCCAGCGCCGCCTCGTCGATCATGTACTTGGTCTGCTCGGTCAACGGCATGTGCACCGTGATGTAGTCCGACTGCTTCAGCAATTCATCGAGCGTCACGGCCTCGACCTGCATGACCTTGGCACGGCTCGGCGCCAGGTACGGATCGTAGGCCAGCACCCGCATGCCGAAGGCCTGGGCGCGCTTCGCGACCTCCGAGCCGATGCGCCCGAGGCCGACGACGCCGAGCGTCTTGCGGAAAAGTTCGAGGCCCGAGAAGCTCTTGCGGTCCCACTGGCCGGCCTTCATCGAGGCGGCCGCCTGCGGCACCGGGCGCGCGCCGCAGAGGATGTGGGTGAAGGTCAGCTCGGCCGTGGCGATGGTGTTGCCCAGCGGCGTGTTCATCACGATGACGCCGCGCTCGGTCGCCGCCTCGACGTCGACGTTGTCCACGCCGACGCCGGCGCGCCCCACCACTTTGAGCAGCGGCGCCGCGGCCAGCACCTCCGCGGTGATCTTGGTCTCCGAGCGCACGGCGATGGCGTGCACATCCTTCACGAGTTCGAGCACTTTGGCCGGAGACGACCCGTACGCCTCCACCACTTCAAAGCCCGGCTGCTGGCGCAGAAAGGCGACTCCCTTGGGTGAGATTTTATCGGCGACTAGGATTTTCATGGGAAGCGCCACAAGAACATCCGCGCACGAAAAAAGGCAATCCCGCACGCGCGGGCCGCCGTCGGACCGTCGGGGAATTTATGACATCATGCCGCCAGCGACGGGTAGTCGGTGTAGCCCCGCTCCGTGCCGCCGTAGAACGTGGCGGCATCGGGCGTGTTCAGCGCGGCTTTCAACTCGAGCCGGCGCGGCAGGTCGGGATTGGCGATGAAGAGTTTCCCCCAGGCGACGGCGTCGGCCTCCCCTGCCGCCATCACCCGCGCGGCGGACTCCGGGGTGAAGCTGTCGTTGACAATGTAGACCCCGCCGAACGCTTTTTTCAGCACCGGGCCGAAGCGCGGGCCTTCCAGCGATTCACGCGCGCAGAGAAAGGCGATCTTGCGGCGGCCAAGCTCCGTCGCGAGGTAGCCGAACGTGGCCGCCGGATCGCTGTCCTTGATGCCCGTCGAGCCGCCCCGCGGCGCGAGGTGATAGCCGATGCGATCGGCGCCCCAGACGGAAATCGCCGCATCCGCGACCTCGAGCGCGAGCCGGGCGCGATTCTCGATCGAGCCGCCATACTCGTCGGTACGGAGGTTCGAGCCGTCCTGCAGGAACTGGTCGAGCAGGTAGCCGTTGGCGCCGTGGATCTCCACGCCGTCAAATCCGGCGCGCAGGGCGTTGACGGCGCCGAGGCGGTAGGCCGCGACCACGCGCGGGATCTCCGCGAGCTGCAGCGGACGCGGGGTCACGTGTGGCCGCTGCGGCCGCACGAGGCTGACGTGGCCCGACGCGGCGACGGCGCTGGGCGCGACGGGCAGCGCTCCATTTAGATAGATCGGGTCCGACACGCGGCCGACGTGCCAGAGCTGGAGAAACATCCGCCCGCCCGCCGCGTGCACCGCCTCGGTCACCTTGCGCCAGCCCGCCACCTGCTCGTCCGACCAGATGCCCGGCGTGTCGGGATAGCCCACGCCCATCGGATCGACGGAGGTGGCCTCGGACAGGATCAATCCGGCGGAAGCGCGCTGGGTGTAATACTTCGCCATCAGGTCGGTCGGCACTCGGCCGGCCCCGGCGCGACAGCGCGTCAACGGGGCCATGATGATGCGATTCGGCAGCGTGAGCGCGCCGACCTTGAGCGGGTCATGGAGAGGTGACATGCGCTCGGAGATAGCCATGCCGGACCGCTTCGCAAATCAAGGTTGCACGTCCGGCCGACTTTGTAGGAGCGGCTTAACTCCGCGATCAATTGTCCTGAATCACGAGGTTGGCCCGCTCCCTCGCCAACCCGATCAGTCCGCACCGGTGCCGACGAAATGGAGGGCGAAGGCCATCTTGTCCGCCAGTTCCTCGATCTGCTTGGCGATCGGCTTGCCCTGGCCATGGCCGGCGCGCACGTCGATCCGGATGTAAGCCGGGAAGGCGGGATCCGGGTTCGCCGCCTGCAGCGCCGCCGCAAACTTGAAGGAATGCGCGGGCAGCACGCGATCGTCGTGGTCTCCCGTGGTGAGGAGGATCGCCGGATACGTGACGCCGGCCTTCACGTTGTGCACTGGGGAATAGGCCCGCAGGTACTTGAACCCCGCCGGGTCGTCGGCGGAGCCGTAGTCGCTCGTCCACGCCCAGCCGATGGTGAACTTGTGGAAACGCAGCATGTCGAGCACGCCGACGGCCGGCAGCGCCACCCGCGCGAGGTCGGGGCGCTGGTTGATCGTCGCGCCGATGAGCAGCCCGCCGTTGGAGCCGCCGCTGATGACCAGCTTGTCGTGTGACGTGTAGCCGTTGGCGCACAGCCAGTCCCCGGCTGCCGCGAAATCGTCGAACACGTTTTGCTTGCGTTCCTTCGTGCCGGCCAGGTGCCACTCGCGGCCGTATTCGCCGCCGCCGCGGAGGTTCGGCTGCGCATAGACGCCGCCAAACTCAAGCCAGGCGATGGTATTGGGCGAAAACGAAGGCGTGAGGGAGATATCGAAGCCGCCGTAAGCGTAGAGCAGCGTCGGATGCGAGCCATCGAGCTTCAGTCCCTTGCGCCGGGTGATGAACATCGGGATGCGCGTGCCGTCCTTGGAGGGATAAAACACCTGCACGGTCTCGTAGAGCGCCGGGTCGAAGGCGACCTTGGGTTCCTCGACCGCGCGCGTCGCGCCGGTCGTGAGGTCGTGCACATAGGAGGTGGCGGGCTGGATGAACGAGGTGAACTTGACGAACAGCTCGCGGTCGCCGCGTTCGCCGGTCAGGCCGGCTTGGTCGCGCACGTAAATGCTCGCCCCGACGGTGCCGATGCCTGGCAACGCGATCTCGCCGGCGGGCTTGCCGTCGAAATCGTAAGTCAGCACGCGGCTGTGGGCGTCGTGCAGGTAGTTCACCACGAACCGATCACCGGCCACGATGGACGACTCAATGACGTCAGGCGCCTCCGGCACGAGGACGCGCCAGTCGGCCTTCGCCGGGTGTGCCAGATCGATGGCGATGATTTTCTTGCGCGGGGCGTCGAGGTCCGTGCGCACGAAGAGCTCTCGGCCGACGTTGTCGAGCACGGTGTATTCGGCTTCCAGTTCGTCGATGAGCTTCACCACCGGGCCGGTGATGTCGGGATGCAACGGGTCCTTCAGGTCGACATAGTAGAGCCGGTGGCGCGTGTCGGTGCCCTCGGACCCGTAGATGAGCAGATAACGGCCGTCGTCGGTCGCGGCCCCCGACCAGCCGCGCTTCGGGTACTCCGGCGTGGCGAAGATCTTCACGTCGTCGGCCTGCGGCGTGCCGAGGCGATGGTAATAAATCGCCTGGTTGCCGAGTTCGCCGAACACCTGGTTCTCGCCGGGCTTGGGCGCAGGAAAGCGCGAATAGAAGAAACCCTGGCTGTCCTTGGTCCAGCTGAGCCCGGAGAATTTCGCCCACTTGATCAGGTCGGTCGCGTCCGTGCCCGCGGCGATGTCGCGCACGTGCAGCTCGGTCCAGTCGGAGCCGGCCGCGGACGTGCCATAGCCGAGCCACTTCCCGTCGGGCGAAACGTCCCAGACGGTCATCGACACGGTGCCATCGGCGGAAAGCGTGTTCGGGTCCAGCACGAGCTTCGCCGGTCCATCGAGGCGGTCCTTGACCATGAGGAGCGGCTGGTTCTGCAGGCCGGTGTTGTAGGTGTAGAAGTAGCGGCCGGCTTCCTTGAACGGCAGGTCGAACCGCGGGTAGTTGTAGAGTTCGGTCAGGCGCTGCTTGATGGCTTCGCGGTGCTTGAGCGTGGCCAGGAAATCGAAGGTAACCTTGTTCTCCGCCTGCACCCAGGCCGTGGTGTCAGGCGAGTCCAGGTCCTCGAGCCAGCGATACGGATCGGCAACCTTCGTGCCGAAATAATCGTCGACGTGGTCGACCGTCTTGCTGGCAGGATAATGCCAGGCGGCCAGCGCCAGGGTCGGCACGAGCGCCGCCAGGGGAAGGCGGAGAGCGAATTGCATCCGTCCAGCAAGCAGCGGAAATCGACGCGCGCAAGCCCGCGTCGCAAACCGATGATTGCGCCCCGCGACCGCGCCGCCCAAATTTTTCCCCCATGGTCCGTTCCCGGTTCCGCCGTTCCCTTTACGCCTTCGGCCTCAGCCTGGTCCTCGCGCTCACCGCGGCGGCCGACCCCGCCCACTGGGCGGGCGAGATCGATGCCCTCACGCACGACGACGCCGCCCACCCGCCGCCGCAACAAGGCATCGTTTTCGTCGGCAGCTCGTCGATCCGCTTTTGGAACACGCTCTCGACCGACTTCCCGGGCCGGCCGGTGATCAAGCGCGGGTTTGGCGGCTCGGAATTGGCCGACAGTGTCTTCTATTTCGACCGGATCGTCCTGCCCTACCACCCCGCGACCGTCGTGCTCTACGCCGGCGACAACGACATCGCCGCAGGCAAAGCGCCAGAAACTGTGGCGCAAGATTTCCACGCGTTCGTCGCCAAGCTTCACGCCGGCCTCCCGGGTGCGCGCCTGTTGTTCATTGCGATGAAACCGAGCCCGTCGCGCTGGCGGCTGCACGAACAGTACGAGCGCGGCAACCGCCTGATCGCCGACCAGTGCGCGGCCGACCCGCGGCTGACTTTCGTCGATGTCTGGCCCGCCATGCTCGATGCGAACGGGCAGCCGCGGCCCGAGCTCTTCCGCCCAGATATGCTCCACATGAAGCCCGCCGGTTACGCCATTTGGGTCCGCCTCCTCACGCCTTTGCTCCAGCCATGAACACCCCCGCCGAACGCCTTCGCCGCCAGATCGAATTCATCGTCGAGGTGGACAAGCTCAAGGAGGTCTTCCGCCAGACGGTGGTGACGCAGAGCCGCCGGGCCGAGAACAGCGCCGAGCATTCCTGGCACTTCGCCCTGATGGTGGTTGTGCTCGCCGAGCACTCGAATCACCAGCCGCTCGATGTGCTGCGCGTCCTCAAGATGGTCCTGATCCACGACCTGGTGGAAATCGACGCCGGGGACACTTTCGCCTACGATACCAAGAATATGGCGGACCAGCATGAACGCGAGGCCGTGGCCGCCACGCGGATCTTCGGGCTCCTGCCACCGGACCAGGCCGCGGAATTCCGCGCCTTGTGGGATGAGTTCGAGGCCCGCCAGACGCCCGAGGCGAAGTTCGCCGCCGCCTGCGATCGCGTTCACCCGATGTTGCTCAACTGCCGCACCGAGGGCCACGCGTGGCGCAAGCACGGGGTCACGCAGGACCGCGTGCTGGCCCGTAATGCGCACGCCGCCGAGGGCTCGCGGGCCCTTTGGGAATATGCCGTCCGCATGATCGATGACGCCGTGGCCGCCGGCCACCTCGCGCCGAAACCCTGACTCATCGTCAGGCGCAGGTCTGCTCATACTGTCCGCGAGGCGCGGTCTTACCCTCGCCAAATCGCGGCTCATCCTGTTTCCTCGGTTTCCCCGACCCGCGGTTGCGAGTCCAACCCCTCACCCCCATGCGCATGAAGCTCCGCTCCCTTGCCCTCCTGGCCACGCTGCCGGTCCTCCTCGCCGCCGCCCCGGTGCGCGAGCGCCTCTCCTTCAACGCCGACTGGCGTTTTGAATTCGCCCGCGATGGCGACTGGACCATCCCGCAACTCGACTATCATTCCGCCCGGCCCTGGCTGCTCGCTGCTTCCGCCGACCTGGCCGACCCGACCGCACCGCGCCCGGGACGCCCCGCGGGCAACTTCGGCGGTGACGTCCAGCTTACCCAGCCGGGTTACGACGACTCGAAATGGCGGCAGCTCGACCTGCCGCACGACTGGGGGATCGAGAGCCCCTTCCGGTACGAGTATCCCGGCGACACCGGCAAGCTCAAGTTCTGGGGCGTCGCGTGGTATCGGAAACATTTCACCCTGCCCGCCGAAGACGCCGGCCGGCACATCAGCCTCGAGATCGACGGCGCCATGTCCTACTCGGAAATCTGGCTGAATGGGCAATTCATCGGCGGCTGGCCGTACGGCTACACGTCGTTCTCCGTCGATCTCACGCCGCATCTCAAGCCCGGCGCGGAAAACGTCCTTGTCATCCGCCTCGACAATCCCCCCGACTCCTCCCGCTGGTATCCGGGCGGCGGCATTTACCGCAACGTCTGGCTGGTGAAATCAGGCCCGGTCCACGTGGCCCACTGGGGCACGGTCGTCACCACACCGCGGGTCTCCACCTCGGCCGCCGATGTGATCGTCAATGTGCTCGCCGACAACGAAACCGACAGCCGCGCCGAACTCACGGCCTCGACGGAGCTCTATGCCTTGGACGACTCCGGCCGGACCACCGGCGCAGCCATCACGGCGGTCGCCCCGGCGAAATTGCCGATCCCCGCCCGTCGCCAGGCGTCGGTCGCGCAGAATTTCGTCGTGACGCAGCCGCAGCTCTGGAGCACGGCTCACCCGCATCGTTATCTCGCGGTGACGACGCTGAAGGAAGGCGACACGGAGATCGACCGTTACGAAACGATCTTTGGCATCCGCACCGCCGTGTTCGATGCCGACCGTGGATTCCTCCTCAATGGCGAGCCGCTCAAGATCTACGGCGTCTGCGACCACCACGACCTCGGCGCGCTCGGCTCGGCCATCAACGTCCGCGCGCTCGAACGGCAGCTCGAGATCCTTCGTTCCTTCGGCTGCAATGCCATCCGCACCAGCCATAATCCGCCGGCTCCCGAATTGCTGGACCTCTGCGACCGCATGGGCTTCGTCGTCATGGACGAGGCCTTCGACTGCTGGATCAAGGGCAAGCGGCCGAACGACTATCACGAGGTGTTTGCCGACTGGCACGAACGCGACCTGCGCGCCCTCGTTCGCCGCGATCGCAACCACCCGAGCGTCGTCCTCTGGAGCATCGGCAACGAGGTACCCGACCAGCACGATCCCGAGGGCTGGAAGCTCGCCGGCCACCTCGCCAGCATCGTCCGCGAGGAGGATCGCACGCGCCCGATCAGTTCCGCCTACGACGGCATCGGCTCGGGTTACAACGGCATGCAACTCGCGGTCGATGCGATGGGCTACAACTACAAGCCGCAGGAATATGCGCGCTTCCACGCCGCCTTCCCGACGATGCCGCTGTATGGCAGCGAGACGGCGTCGACCATCAGTTCGCGCGGCGAGTACTTCTTCCCACTCAGCGACAACAAGCTCGACCCCATCGCGCGCCAGGACTTCCAGGTGAGTTCCTACGACCTGTTTGCCGAGCCGTGGGCCACGTCGCCTGATGCCGAGTGGAAGGGCCAGGACACAAACCCGAACGTGGCCGGCGAGTTCGTGTGGACCGGGTTCGATTACCTCGGCGAGCCGACGCCCTACTACGCCCATTCGACGAAGATGTTGAAATTCACCGACCCGGCCCGGAGCGCCGCCGCCGAGAAGGAACTCAAGGAGACCGGCCACATCCTCGTGCCCTCCCGCAGCTCGTATTTTGGCATCGTCGATCTCGCGGGCTTCCCGAAGGACCGTTATTACATCTACCAGGCTCGCTGGCGTCCCGACCTCCCCATGGCGCACCTGCTGCCGCACTGGACGTGGCCCGGCCGGGAAGGCCAGGTGACGCCGGTGCACGTCTACACCTCCGGCGACGAAGCCGAACTGTTCCTCAATGGCCAGTCGCTCGGCCGGAAGACCAAGGCGCCCGGTACCTATCGGCTGCGCTGGGACGACGTGAAATACGCGCCCGGCGAACTCAAGGTTGTCGCGTACAAGAACGGCGCGAAGTGGGCCGAGGACGTCGAGCGCACGGCCGGTCCGGCGGCGAAATTCACCCTGACCGCCGACCGCGCCGATCTGCATGCCGACGGCGCCGACCTGGCGTTTGTCACCGTGCGGATCCTTGATGCGACCGGCCAGCTCGTGCCGCGCGCGGCCAACCGCCTCCATTTCGAGGTGACGGGTCCCGCCGAAATCGCGGCGACCGACAACGGCGATGCCACGAGCTTTGAATCGTTCCAATCGAAGGACCGCAGCGCGTACAACGGCATGGCTCTCGTCATCGTCCGCACGAAGCTGGGCGGGGCCGGCACGATCACGCTCAAGGCCACCGCCGAAGGCCTGCCTCCGGCCGAGACGACGCTGACGGCGAAGTAAGAGAACGGCGCCTTAAAGTGAGACCTGCACTCCGTGCAGGTCCAGCTCGCATGGAGCAATGGTCCGCGATGCAAGGCTGAACATTCAAGTTGGAGCCTGGATTGATCTTCGTGGAGGGCCGGCCTCCCGGCCGGCCGCGGTCGGTCAGGAGACCGACCCTCCTGCCGGGCACGAGCGACATGCTGTTGAATTCTCGGCCGTCACACCGGGCGGCGATAGCCCGCACGGAGCGCGGGCTCCACCTCCATGACCGTCCTTGCCTTGAGTCGTGCTCCACACCGGATACTTCACTCCCGCCATGATTCGTACCGCCACCCCCGCCGATGCCGCGACAATCGCCGCAATCTACAATCATTACGTCCTGAACACGGTTATCACCTTTGAGGAGGAGGCCGTGCTAGATGACGAAATGCGGCAGCGGGTCAGCGACACGCTCGCGGCCGGCCTGCCATGGTTTGTATGGGACGAAGACGGCCGCGTGTTGGGTTATGCGTATGCCTCGAAATGGAAATCGCGCTGCGCCTACCGCTACGCGGTCGAGTCGTCCATCTACCTCGACAAGGACGCCACCGGTCGCGGCCTCGGAACCAGGCTGTACGTCGCGCTCATCGATGCCCTGCGCGCGAAATCCGTGCATGCGATCATCGGCGGCATCGCCCTGCCGAACGCCGCCAGCGTCGCGCTCAGCGAAAAACTTGGCTTCAAGAAGATCGGCCAGTTCGAGCAGGTCGGCTGGAAGTTCGAAAAATGGATCGACGTGGGTTACTGGGAGTTGATTCTCTGACGCGTCATGCGCATCGCCCCAGCGTCCTGTCGTTTCGCCGCGTTATTCGTCCTGTCGTTGGCTGCAGTTGTCGCCTCGCCGTCGGAGCTGGTTCTGCGCTATGACCGGCCGGCGAACCAGTGGGTTGAGGCCCTGCCGATCGGCAACGGTCGGCTTGGCGCCATGGTGTTCGGCGGCATCGCGCACGAGCGCTTGCAGCTCAACGAGGACACGCTGTGGGCGGGCGGGCCGTACGATCCGGCCAATCCCGAGGCGCGCGCCGCCCTGCCGGAAATCCGCCGGCTGATCGCGGCTGGGGACTACGCCGCTGCGCAGCACTATGCGGATGAGCACTTCATGTCGCGTCCGCTCCGCCAGATGCCGTACCAGACGCTCGGCGACCTGATTTTCACCTTTCCCGGCAGTGAGGCCATCCGCGACTACCAGCGGAGCCTCGACCTCGACACGGCGGTCGCCCGCACCGAGTACAAGATCGGCGGGTCGCTCTATGTGCGCGAAGCTTTCGTCAGTCCGGTCGACCAGGTCATCGTACTTCGCATCGCCGGCGAGTCGCTGGACCACCGCGAATGGAACGGACGGGTCACCTTCACCCTTGGCGCCCAGTCACCGCAGCACTCCGCCGCACGGACCGAAGGCGACGACACCCTCCTGCTCGAAGGCACGAACGGCAGTGCGGAGGGCATTGCCGGCGCGCTCAAATTCCAGGCGCGCGTCAAGGTGATGATCGATGGCGGCACCACGAACGCGGACGGCCGGCAGCTGCACGTTGCCGGCGCACGCTCGGTTGTGTTGCTGATCGCCGCCGCGACCAGCTACAAGCGCTACGATGACGTCAGCGGCGACCCCGACGCCCTCAATCGCGGCACGCTGGAGGCGGCAGCAAGGAAGAGCTACGACATGCTGCTCGCAGCCCACATTGCCGAGCACCAGCGGCTGTTCCGGCGCGTCCAGCTCGATCTCGGCACGAGCGACGCCGTCAAGCTGCCGACCGACGAACGGATGCGTCGGTTCGATGCCGGCGGCGATCCGGCGCTCGCTGCCCTCTATTTCCAATACGGCCGATACCTCCTTATCAGCAGTTCCCGTCCGGGCTCACAACCTGCCAACCTGCAGGGCATCTGGACCGAAAGCCTCAGTCCGCCGTGGGGCAGCAAATACACGATCAACATCAACACGGAGATGAACTACTGGCCGGCCGAGGTGACCAACCTCGGCGAATGCACCGAGCCCCTGTTCGGCCTCGTGCATGATCTCAGTGAGACGGGCGCGAAGATGGCCAGGGCGCAGTACGGCGCGGGCGGCTGGGTCGCGCATCACAACACGGACCTCTGGCGCGCCGCCGGGCCGATCGACGGCGCGCAGTATGGCGTTTGGCCCACCGGTGGCGCGTGGCTCTGCCGCACACTCTGGGAGCACTACCGCTACACCGGCGACCGCGACTACCTCGCGCGAATCTATCCACTGCTTAAAGGCGCGGCGCAGTTCTTCCTCGATACACTGGTGGCCGAGCCCAAGCACGGGTGGCTGGTCACCAGCCCGTCGCTCTCGCCCGAAAACCCACACCATGCGCCCAACACGACCATGACCGCCGGGCCGGCGATGGATGAGGAGATAATCCGCGACTTATTCGATGAATGCGCCGAGGCCAGCCGGACCCTGGGCCTCGACGCGGAATTCCGCGACCGCGTGGCGACCGCCCGCGGCCGGCTCGCGCCGCCGCAGATCGGCGCCCAAGGACAATTGCAGGAATGGCTGGAGGACTGGGACGCCGGCGCGCCCGAGCAGCATCACCGGCATGTTTCCCACCTGTATGCCCTCTATCCCAGCGACCAGATCGATCCGCGTACGACGCCCGATCTCGCCGCCGCCGCGCGCCGTTCGCTCGAACAGCGCGGAGACAACGCCACGGGCTGGGGACTCGGCTGGCGCCTCAACCTCTGGGCCCGCTTGCTCGACGGCGAGCACGCCTACGCGATCCTCAAGCTGCTCCTCAACCCTGAGCGCACTTACCCCAACCTCTTCGACGCCCATCCGCCATTCCAGATCGATGGCAATTTTGGCGGCACGGCCGGCATCGCCGAGATGCTCGTGCAATCGCTCAACGGCGAGATCCACCTCCTCCCCGCCTTGCCGGCCGCCTGGCCGACGGGATCCGTGAACGGCTTGCGCGCACGCGGCGGCTTCGAGATCACGTCGATGTCGTGGCGCAACGGCAAGCTGGTGCGGGCCGAGATTCGCTCTGACCTGGGTGGCGAGTGCCATCTTCGCTACAGCGACGAAGTGGTCACACGGTCGACCAAGCCCGGCGATACCTTCTCGTACCAGCCGGCTCCGTGATCGCGAACGAGGGTTGCCGAAACGGCGACACACCCCGTCGCTTCGCGCCACCCCTCTTGATAGAGGGGAGCAAGTTCGGCGCCAACCAAAGTCCCCTCTAACAAGAGGGGTGCCCGCAAGGGCGGGGTGTGTTGGTTTTGGCCTTCGCCACGCCGCTCTTCCCGGAATCGGACCGCTGCGCAGTTCGCCTTTGCCTTCGGCGGCCCCGCCGGCAGCGTCGCGCCATGACTTCCACGCAAGCCGCTTCGCTCGTGATCGTACCTTTGGTCGCCTGGCGCGTCTATGCGCGCGTCCGCCGCAACATCGGCCGGCAGCGGTTTCGCCCCGGACGCATGACCTTCGCCATCGTTTTCTTCAGCGCCATTACGCTCCTGCTCGGCGTGGGCGCTGCGTGGCATCCTCAGGCGCTCGCGGCCCTGGCCGGCGGCGTGGCGATCTCAGTCCCGCTCGCGCTGTATGGGCTGCACCTCACGAAATTTGAGGTCACGCCGGAAGGCAGGTTCTACACGCCCCACACCGGCATAGGGGTCGCGCTCACCGTCCTCTTTGTCGGGCGGCTGGTGTATCGGGTTTATACAATCGTGAACAATCCGCCCGTGCCCGGTGCGCCGCCGCCGTCGATGTACCAAAGCCCGCTGACGCTGTTTATCTTCGGTCTCATCGCCGGCTACTACATCGTCTACTACCTCGGCGCCCGCGTCCGTGGCTCGCAGGCGGGATAGCGCGGGAGGAGTTGAAGTGTGGTCGCTGGTGGGCGGGCGATCGCCCGATCTCACTGGATCCTTCGCCGCGCTCAGGATGACGGTATCGAGGACAATATTTCGAAACGTGTCATTCTGAGCGCAGCGAAGAACCCAGGAGCGGCCATGGCATTGCTTGATACGCGCCAGGATTTCTTCTCCACGGCCGCCCAACACACGGCAACGTGTCGAATCCCCAGACGTCGCGAACGACCGCCTCAGTATTTCTGCAGCAACTGCAGGAGTTTTCGGTCGAGCTTCTGGCCGTGCCAGTCCTCGTAGGCGACGTCGGCGCGGCCGGAGTTCAGCACCCCGAAATCGCCCGAGAATTGCCAGAGCGCGTAGCCGATGCCGTGCGAGGTCAGGATGTCGAGCACGTCGCCGAACCAGGCCAGGAACACATCGTGCGGTGTCTTGTTCCAGCAGCCGCATTCGCCGCAGTGCACACCCACGCCCTGCCTCATCAGTTCGATCCAAGGCCGGTAGAATTCCTCCAGCATCGGCCGGCCGAGGTGTTCCACCCGGGTCTTGACCCGGCCGGTGGCGTCGGTGTCGGTCCACTCCAAGTCGCCCGGCCACACGGGCCGCGGCATGTGGTCGATGTCCTTGAACGCCCACGGCGCCCTGTAATGGGATACGGCTGCCGGGTTGTAGCCGCGACAGCTCTGGGCGATGCCAAGGTCGGCGAGTTCCGGTGTGACCTTCGAGCCCATGGCGTTGCCGTCGGCAATGACCAGGTGGCCGGGGTTGGCGGCCCGGATCGCGGCGGCGGCCGCCTGCGCGACCTTGCGGTAAACCTCCCCCGGCACCGGGCCGCTGGGCGAGTGCTGGTCGTTCATGTCGTCGCGCACACTCGGCTCATTGACCAGGTCGAAGCTGATGCGCGACGATGGTACGTCGCGATAACGCGTGGCCCACAGGCTCCAGTGAAAGCAAAAGGCGTCGAGCGCCGCCGGATCGCGCCACAGGTTGAAGGGTTCGTGGAAGCCGGCATTGACGCAATAACCCGGGGCCCGGTGGAGGTTCAGGCTGACATGCAGGCCGTGTTGGTGGGCGCGTGACACGAGACGGTCGACCTCGTCGACCCGGCGCGGATCGATGCGGCGGACATCCTCCGGCGTGATTGGCTTCGTGCGATCGATGTCGAGGTAAGTGGGGTATGCCATCGGCAGGCGCACGAAATCGAAACCCCAGTCGGCGATCCAGCGCAGCTGGTCGTCGGTGGTGGCCAACCGCGCCGTACGCGGATCGGGTGAAAAGAAATCCAGCAGGTTGAATCCGCGCCAGCGTGGCAGCACGTTTTTCGCCGCACCGGGTGCGATCGCGGCCCCGAAGAGCGACGGACCGGCAAGGCCCAGGCCGAGGCCGGCGGCGGCGGACGTTTGCAGGAATTGGCGGCGGGAGAAGCGGCCGGACATGGGGCAATTGGGTTTGAGCAAAAACCACCTTAGCCCGCCGGCTTCGGATGGAAAGCCGCGATAGCGTGCAGCCCCAAGGCAGCAATCCACGTTATCGGTCGCATCAATCGTCGACTGTAGGGCGGGATCGCCGTATCCCGCCTCGGTTATTTGGGGCATGCCTGCAAGGCGGGGTGCGGCGGCTCGTGGCCTCTGATAGGTGACACTTTTGGCCTGTGATAGGTGACACTTTCATGGGGGATGCCCTGGAAGATCACCGACAAGGAGAAGGTACGCCGTGAGTTCATCGCGGCGCGTTGGCAAAACAAGGAGAGCAT
>DASZRV010000058.1:0-1533 GCA_035549095.1 Lacunisphaera sp.
GTCGGCGATCTGGATCGGCTTGAACATGACGGAGACCCAGAAATAGCTGAAGAAGAGGATCAGCGAGGTGTAGCTGACGTAATAAACCCAGTGCCCGCGCGTGAGGTTGGCGGCGAACTCGACGAGGAACGGCATGTTGAAACCGGCCCCGATCTGCGAGATGATCGTCTGCGGGAACAACAGAATCGCCACGGCGAAGATGACAGGCATGACGCCCGAGTAGTTCACCTTGAGCGGCAGGAATGAGCTTTGGCCGCCGTAGACTTTCTGGCCCACCACGCGCTTGGCGTACTGGACCGGGATTTTCCGCTGGCCCTGCGTGACGGCGATGATGCCGCCGATGACGATGATGAACAGCGCCACCATCAGCGCGCCTTGCAGCGGGCCCAGCTTGGCGACGCCAATCGGGGCAAAGAACAATTGGTAAGTCGCGACGGCGGCGCCGGGAATATCGGCGAGAATGCCGATGGTGATGAGGAGCGACACGCCGTTGCCGATGCCGCGCTGCGTGATCTGCTCGCCCAGCCACATGAGCAACATGGTGCCGGCGGTCATGAAGATCGTCGACTGCACGAGGAACCAGGATTTGCCGACGAGCACGATCTGGCCGTAGTGGTTGACGTCAAAACCCGAGAACAGCTTGCCCGGGTTCTCGAGCGTCAGGACCAGCAGCACACCCTGCACGAGGCAGATGAGCACCGTTGCGTAGCGGGTGTATTGCGTGAGCTTCTGGCGGCCGACATCGCCTTCCTGCTGCAGGCGGCTGAGCATCGGGACAACGGCGGTCAGCAGCTGGAAGATGATCGAGGCGCTGATGTAGGGCATGATGCCCAGCGCGCAGACGGCGCCCTTGAGGAGCGCGCCGCCGGTGAACATGTTGTAGAGCCCCACGAGGGCACCGCCGCCGCTGGCCGTCTGGTCGGCGAAAAACCGCTGGAGCGGCTGCGGGTCGACGCCGGGCAGCGGGATGTGCGCGCCGACGCGGGCCACGAAGAGAAGGCCCAGGGTGTAGAGGATCCGCGAGCGGAGCTCGGGGATCTTCATGGAGTTCGTGAAGGCGGAAAACATGTGAGCGGGGTGGCGGAGAACGTATGAGGGGGCGACGCGGGCGCTGCGCCCGCGGAGATCACGGCTCAGGCCGTGATGGCGGCGCCGCCGGCCTTCTCGAGCTTGGCCTTGGCGGAACCCGTGAATTTCTGCGCGGTGACCTTGAGGGCGCGGCTGACTTCGCCATCGCCCAGGACCTTCAGCATCGTGACACCCGGGCGGACGAGGCCGGCCTTGGCCAGGACCTCGGCATTCACCTCGGAGACGCCGGCATCCAGCCGGGCGAGGTCGCCGACGTTGACCACCGCGTAATTGGTGCGGTACCCGTAATTATTGAAGCCGCGATGCGGCAGCTTGCGGTAGAGGGGCATCTGGCCGCCTTCAAAGCCCGGGCGGATCGAGCCGCCGGAGCGGGCCGTCTGGCCCTTGCCGCCCTTGCCGGAGGTCTTGCCGTGGCCGCCGCCTTCGCCGCAGCCGACGCGCTTC
>DASZRV010000059.1:0-7402 GCA_035549095.1 Lacunisphaera sp.
TGTCGAGGGGTTGAGCGAGATACCCGAGCTCCGGCTGGCATTAACAACCTGCGCCGCCGACCCTTGGCAGGCGCTTTCAACCAACAACATAGACATGTCCTCCACAGAATCGTCCGGTGCGCCTGCCGAAGGCTCCGCGACTCCCCCGGCGCCCGCCGCCGAATTCCCCACCTTCGGCACGACCCGCGGCTCCGGCTTGGCCCGCGGCAAGCGTTCGAATGCCGGTCAGGCCACCAACGCCACACCCGCCCCCAACGACTACAAGCCCACGGCCATCGAAGTGATCAACGCCCCGCGCGAGTACCAGAATCCGTTCGCTCCGGCCACGCCGGAAACCGTCCAGGAGCAGCCTGCCCAACCGGCCGCCAGTGCGCCCGTCGAACCGGCGCACCGTGAATACGTCGAACCCACCGCCCCGGCCGAAACGCCGGCGGCCGCGACCGAGCCCGCGGTGAGCAGCCCCGAAGCCGCCTCGCCGTCGGAAGCTCCGGCGCAACTCAACATCCTCGAGCCCGAGCGCCAGCGTTCGGTCCCGCCGCAGACCTGGGAAAGCGAAGGCTTCCGCCCGGCCCGCGAACCGCGCGAGCCGCGCGGCGAAAGCCCGCGCAGCCACGCCGACGAGGAAATCGATGTGGCGTCGATCCCGCCGCAATTCCTCTACGTCCGCCCGGGCGTGAAATTCGTTCCCACCCCGAAAAACTGGGGCGGCGCTCCGCGCGAACGCACGCCGCGCCACGTTTCGATCGAAGCTCCCGGCACCGGCACCACGCCTCGCGATGCCGAAAAGCCCGCCGCTTCCGGCGGCATCTTCGGGTGGATCAAGTCGCTCTTCGGCGGCTCGCCGGCTCCCACGGCTCCGGCCGAGGCCCAGGGCGGCGAACACTTCCACGGCGGCCACCAGCGTGGCGGTCGCGGACGCGGTCAGGGCGGCCAGGGTGGCGAGGGCGGCTATCGCCGGCGCCATCGCGGCGGTCGCGGTCGCAGCCGGGGCGGTCGCGGCGGCGATCACGGCGGGCACGGGTCCACTTAAACCTTGTCCGCGCCAGTCGCGCGATTCACGTTCAAGGCGTCCGCTTCCCGCGGACGCCTTTTTGTTGCGCTGCAATCACTCGCCGCAGTTCCACCGCTCGGGACCAACGCGGGTCGGAGCGCGCGACTCTCCGCTCGCAGCTTCCTGTCTCCCGCATAAAGCTTACGGCTCAAAGCTCCCTTCATGTCCGACCTCATCATCCATGGCGGCAAGCCGCTGAGCGGCACCATCACCCCCTCGGGCAACAAGAATTCCGCGCTGCCCATCCTCTGCGCCTCCCTGCTCACCGACGCCCGCGTCACGCTGCGAAATGTGCCTAACATCACCGACGTCGAGAAGCTCGTGAACTTCTTCGTCGCGCAGGGCTCGCGGGTCGATTGGGACCGCGCCGGCGGCACCATGACGCTCGACCACGCGGACTTCGACGCGCGGCGTCTCGACGGCGAACTGCCCTCGGGCATGCGCTCGTCCGTGCTGCTGTTCGCCCCGCTGCTCCAGCGGATGAAGAAGTTTGCCCTGCCGGCCAACGCCAAGGGCTGCTCGCTCGGGATTCGCGAACTCGATCCGCACCTGGAGATCCTCGAAAAGCTCGGCGCCCGCATCTCGCACAATGGCGATCTCACGCTCTCCCTGCCCGGACGCTTCCGCGGCGCGCGCCACTGGCCGGATTACATGTCCGTCACCGCGACGGAAAACTTTGTCATGGCGGCGGTCCTGGCCGAAGGCGAATCGGTCCTCATCAACGCCGCGAGCGAACCGCACGTGCAGGACCTTTGTGCCGTGCTCGCCGCCATGGGCGCGAAGATTGCCGGCACCGGCACCAGCCAGCTCACCATCACCGGCGTGAAGTCGCTGAAAGGCGGCTCGTTCACCATCAACTCGGATCACCACGAGGTCGTCACCTTCCTCGCCCTCGGCGCCATCACCGGCGGCGAGGTGCGCGTGCGCGACTCGCAGCCGCAGCACTTCGACCTGATCAACCGCTCGTTCGCCAAACTCGGCGTGCAGGTCGGCTACAACGGCGACACCGCCATCGTCCGCCGCAAGCAGAAGCTCGTCGTGGCGGAGCCGTTCACCTCGAACCTCCTGCCCAAGATCGAGGCCGCGCCGTGGCCGTATTTTCCCGTCGACCTGCTGCCGTGCATGATCGCGCTATCGGTGCGTGCGCGCGGCACAATCATGTTCTGGAACAAGGTCTACGAAGGCGGCTTCACCTGGATGTCCGAGTTGTCGAAGTTCGGCGCGCACGTCGTTGTCAGCGATCCGCACCGCATCACGGTCTTCGGGGCCAAGCCGCTCCGCCCGGCCGTCGTCGAGGCCCCCTACATCATCCGCGCCGCCGTCGCGCTCTACATGGTCGCAGCCAGCATCCCCGGCCAGTCGGTGGTGAAGAACGCCGACACCATCCGCCGCGCCCATCCCAACTTCGTCGAAAACCTCCGCAGCCTCGGCGCCGCGGTCGAATGGAAATAGCGGTTTTCTTTTTTGACCACGGATTCCACGGATGAACACGGATAAACGCACCCTCTGCTGCCATGCTGAGCGCAGCGAAGAATCCAGAATGATGCCTGCCAGCGACCGTAAAGCTGGATCCTTCACTTCGTTCAGGATGACAGGTTGTGGCGATTGCTTAGCCATCCGTGCCCATCCGTGAAATCCGTGGTTAACCAAAATGCCTTCCCCTGAAAAATCGCCCAAGGGCGCCGATTTCATCACCTCGACCCTCGGCGCCCCCGTGTCGCCGACCGAAGCCGCGCTGCGGCCGCTGACCTTCGCCGACTTCGCGGGCCAGCCGAAGACGGTCGAGCGCCTCCAGGTCATGGTCGGCGCCGCCCGGCGTCGCGGCGAATCGCTCAACCATATCCTGCTCTCCGGCCCGCCGGGCCTCGGCAAGACCACCCTCGCCTTCATCCTCGGCCATGAGCTCGGCCGCAACGTCCGCGTGACCTCGGGGCCCGTCGTCGAGAAGGCCGGCGACCTCGCCGGGCTGCTGACCAACCTCGAGGAAGGCGACATCCTCTTCATCGACGAGATCCACCGGATCCCGAAGACCGTGGAGGAATACCTCTACTCAGCGATGGAGGACTTCCGACTCGACATCATGATCGACCAGGGGCCCAACGCGCGCAGCGTCCGGCTGTCGATCCCGAAGTTCACGCTCGTCGGCGCCACCACCCGCGCCGGCCTTCTCACCGCGCCGCTGCGTTCGCGCTTCACGCTCAACACGCGCCTCGATTACTACGACCGCATCACGCTCGAGGGCATCGTCCGCCGGAGCTGCGGGTTGCTCAAGGTCGACATCGATGCCGGCGGCGCGAAGGAGATCGCCACCCGCGCCCGCGGCACGCCGCGCATCGCCAACAATCTTGTCAACTTCGTCCGCGATTTCGCCTCCGAGAAGGCCAAGGGCAGGATCACCCAGCCCGTCGCCGCCGCCGCGCTCGAGTTGCTCGAGATCGATGCCGCCGGGCTCGATGAGATGGACAAGCGCATCCTCCGGCTCATCGCCGAGCACCACCGCGGCGGGCCCGTCGGCCTCGGCACCATCGCCATCGCCGTCGGCGAGGAGGCCGATACGCTCGAAGAAGTCCACGAACCGTTCCTCATCCAGGAAGGCTACCTTGCCCGCACCGCGCAGGGCCGCGTCCTCACTCCGAAAGGCTACCACGCCATCGGCCTCAAGCCCGCCGCCGGCGACCAGCAGACTTTGCTGTAACCCAACCGCGGCGACCGGTTCGGGCCAAATCGGTCGCCCCCACCTCACCATGGATGTCACGGTCAGCCCGCCCGCAGCTTACGAGGACCGACATGCCGGACTCATCGTCTTCGGCATACTCGAGATCCTGTTCGGCCTTTTCTGCATGTTGATGATCCCGCTTATGCTTTTCGGCCAGGCCGTGGCAGCCCGGCAGGGCGGCGCCCCGCTGGACGTCGGCCTGATCGCGCCGACCCTGCTGACGTTCTTCACCCTGGCTGTCGCTGCCATTTGGCTCGGCGTCGGGTCCATCCAAGCCCGGCGCTGGGCCCGCGCCCTCCTGCTCTGCCTCGGCTGGATCGGGTTGGTGTGCGGCGTGGCTGCCCTGGTCTTTGTTGTTCCCACGCTGAGCACGATGGAACGCGCGATGCAGAACCAGGCGCGGCCGTTGCCGCCGGCCGCGGTGGTGGTCGCGAAGGTCGTAACGGTGATGACGATCGTCGTGTTCTATATCCTCCTGCCCGGCACGCTCGTCCTGTTCTACCGGAGCCGCCATGTTAAGCAGACCTGCGAAACGCGCGACCCGATCGCGCGGTGGACGGATCGCTGCCCCCTGCCCGTGCTCGCCATGGTGCTGCTCCAGGCATTCGGCGGCGCCTATATCCTCACGATGTTCCGGATCGGCGCCGCCCTTCCCTTTGCGGGAACCTTGGTCACGGGATGGCCGGCCCGCCTCATCTGGTATGTCTTCGGCACGTTCTCCCTCTGGGCCGCCTGGGGCTTCTATCGGCTCAAGCCCGTGGCTTGGCGGGTGTACACGGTCGGCATTCTGCTCTTCGGCACCTCGTCCCTGGTCAGCCTGCTCCGCGTCGACCTGCTCGACTATTACCGGGCCATCGGGTTCCCGGAGGCGCAAATCGAACGGCTGGCCGCCAGCCCGGTGTTCCATGGCCATTCACTTGTCGGCATGTCGTCCCTCTGCCTCCTCGGGGTCGCCGCCTATCTTTTCTACCTGCGCCGGTTCTTCGTTGCCGATCCGCCTGAACCGCCGCCGATCACCAGCTGATCCGCGCTCCTGAGGCCGCCCGGAGCCGGCGGATTTTTCAAGACTCCGCCGGCTCCGGTGGCCTTGCACACTTCCCTAGCCCGTGAGGCGGGCCGGGAAAAGTCCGGCGGCGCGCCCGGCCTGCCAAAGCCGTTGGCCGCCGACCAGCACGAACGCCCCCGCCACCACCATGGCCGCCACGAACGCGCCCTGGATGAGCGTCGCCAGCAGCGTCCAGCCGAAGGCGTGATGCGAAGCAAGCGATAGCTCGGGCGCGAGGCCCACCAGCCGTTCGACCAACCCGATCGAGCCGATGCCCGCCCACAGGTCGGGTACGAGGCCGAGTGCGAGCCACGACACCCCGGCCAGCTTCAGGCCGGAGACGAGCGGCAGGCCGAGCAGGCCCAACGGTATCGCGGCCGGCTTGATCCATGCGCTCATTTTCAGTGAACGCATGAATCCCGGCACCCGTGCCTGCGTGGCGACCGCAAGCCCGCCAAAGCCTGCGATCCAGCCCAACGTGCCGAGCGTCATCGCCGCCCAATCCGCCGGACGGTTGAACCCGGCTAGCACCGCCCAACCCGCGCTCGGGGCCGCGCACAACAGGCCACGCAATGCCCACCAGCCGAATTCGCCCGCGCGTTCGTGTTCGGAGGTTTGTGCGAGCATGGTCACCGGCCTTCACCGCGCGCCTGCGCCGGCATTTTCAGTGCCGGGCAGGTCGAGCGCATACCAATTGATCCGGCGGGTGCAGAACATCACGAGGGCCAGCGCCGCGAACAACGCCGCCGTGCCCGCCACGAGCGCGTAATCCTCCGACTGCAGCACAAAATACAGGTATCCGTACGTCGCGACGAGGCCGCCGCCGATCACCAGCGTGCGGCCGCCGCTGCGCAGGAAGGTCCAGGCGTAGAGCGCCACCAGCAGCGTGCACGCCGCCGCCGCCGCGCCATAGGCGGTTGCGATCGACCAGAATTCCGACAGCGCCAGGAACCCAAGGAAGAACAGGCACAGCGCGGCGCCGACCATGGCGTATTGCAGCGGATGGATCCGCAGGCGCGCCGTGACCTCGAAGAGGAAGAAGACCGCGAATACCAGGACGAAGAACAACACGCCGTATTTCTGCGCGCGCTCGACCATGCTGTACGCGTTCACCGGCTGTGCAAAGGCCACGCCGAATCCCGCCGCGGCAAATTTCTTTGTCATTCCGCCGGCCTCCGGGCCACGACTGGTCCAGCTCTGCCCAAACCCGCGGCTGAAATGCGACACCTCCCACTCGGCCGTGAACCCCGTCGTTCCGACCGCGCGCTTCACCGGCAGATAGGCGCCGCCGAATGACGGAGCGACCCACGGCGAGCGGACGTCCACCTGCGTCGTCTTGCCGGCCGGCACGAAGTCCAGGCGCTCGCTGCCCTGCAGCACCGCCTCGAGTGCAAAGTCGATCTTTCCCGCTGAGACGGCTACATTCGTCTTCGCCGCGAGCGACAGACCTTCGCTGTCGGCGCCGTCGGCCGACTCAAACGGAAAGCTGCGCGACCCGCCTGTCCCGGGCGCAATCGAGGGATCCGTCCCGAGCGCAGTTGAGCGAGTGATCGTCACCGGCGACACCGAACGCACGCCGCGCAAATCCGACACGCCGAGCAACACCTGCGCCTTGTCCCAAGATATCTGGTCGGCCGCGATGCCGGCGGCCGCGAAATCAGGTTCGAAGGAACCCGTCAGTTTCAACGTCGCGGTGTAAACGACCGCGTCGTAGATGCCGCGATGCCGCTTCTCAGGATCCACCGCGCCTTGGATTGCCAGGTTCTCCGGCAGGAAATACGCGACGGCGGGCACGAGTTCCGTCTCCTCGACGTCGACCTTGCGTCCGGCCACGACCTTCGGACGGATCACGGTCGCCCGATAACCATAGGGCACGGCGAGCACCGGCCCGGTCACCAGTTGCTGCCGGCCCCAGATCGCGGCGATCTCCCGCGTGGCCTGCTGCTGGTAGCCTTGGCGCTCGCGCAGGACCCCGTGCGTCATCGCGAGCGGAATCAATAA
Source organism: Lacunisphaera sp. (assembly GCA_035549095.1). GTDB lineage: Bacteria > Verrucomicrobiota > Verrucomicrobiia > Opitutales > Opitutaceae > Lacunisphaera. Next base: position 6,814 of record DASZRV010000059.1, read on the forward strand.
CAAGGGGATCAGCAGCCCAATGAAACCGACCTTGAGGAACACCGCCAACCGACGCGCGGCGGGCGTGGGGATGACCGGCGGCTCGACGCTCATGGGCGGCTCCCCTGCTCTTCGCTCGTGCGCGAGCCGATCCACATCACGCCCAGGAAGGTCGGCGCGGCATAGGCGTAGAAATTGTAGAGCACGTCGCTGACCGAGTGGGCGTGGGCATCCAGCACGAGGAAGACGTTCGCGAGGAACGCCAGCGCGGCGAGCGACACGATCCACCCGAAAAGGTGCACCGGCCGGTAGAACCAGCCGCAGCGACGGAACCACCGCATCGAACCAGCAAGGGCGGAATTCATGGCGCCATCCTGCCGGCGCTCCGTGAAGCCCGTGTGAAGCGACGGTGAAATCGGAGCGATTTGTAGGGCGGGATCGCTGATCCCGCCGAATGCGCGGCGGGGTTCGGCGGCTCGTGGCCTCTGATAGGTGACACTTTTGGCCTGTGATAGGTGACACTTTCATGGGGGATGCCCTGGAAGATCACCGACAAGGAGAAGGTACGCCGTGAGTTCATCGCGGCGCGTTGGCAAAACAAGGAGAGCAT
>DASZRV010000060.1:0-33422 GCA_035549095.1 Lacunisphaera sp.
TGCGTGGCGGCCCGGATGCGCGAGAGGTGCTCCCGGCCCGGAGCGTCGAGCGCGGCGGCCTGGTCGCGGAGGAGGATCCGGCTGAACCCGTCGATGCTCCGCAAGGGGGCGCGCAGGTCGTGCGAAACGGAGTAGCTGAAGGACTCCAGCTCCCGATTGGCGGCGGCCAGGTCGGCCGCCCGCGACTGCAGCGCGGCGTTCAATCGCCGGATGTGCTCGTCCGCCCGTCTCAGCTCGGTGACGTCCATGAAGGCCCCCACGGCCCCGCAGAGGTTGCCGTTCTCATCCCGCAAGGGCGTCGCGTTGCTGTGGAGCACCGCCACCTGGCCATCGGGGCGGACGATTTCCATCGTCCAGCCTGTCACCACTTCGCCGCGACAGGCGCGCTGCATCGGCAGCTCCGACGGCGGCACTTCGCGGCCGGCGCCATCGCGTGCGTGGTACGCGGGCGGCGCGCCGGCCGAAAGCGACAGTTCTTTTTCCCGGGCCACACCGGTCAGGCGTTCAATCATGGGATTGCCCCGAATGCGGCGACCCTCGGCATCCTCGGCGATCGCCAGGCCCATGGGTGCGGTCTCAAAGATGGTCTGCAGTTCCGTCATTCGCCGGTGCAGCTCCCGGGTCCGGCCGGCCACGCGCTGCTCCAGCGATGCATTGAGCTCACGGATTTCCATCTCGGCCTTTTTCAGGTCGTGGACGTCGGTGCAGGTGCCAAACCATTTGACCGTCTTTCCGTTCGCATCGAGCTGGGGCACGCCGCGGACGAGCCACCACCGATAAACCCCGTCCTTGCGCCGGAGCCGCACCTCCAGTGAATAGGTTGCCCCATGGTGCGTGGCCTGCTGCCAGGCCTCCCAGGCGCGCTTCTGGTCGTCGGGATGGAAGGGGATGTTCCAGCCGTGACCATAGCTGTCTTCGAGCGTCAGCCCCGTGTACTCGACCCACTGTTGGTTGAAATAGGTGTTCCAGCCGTCGGCGCGTGTAACCCACACGATCTGCGGCACCGATTCCGCGAGCGTACGGAAGGCTTCCTCGCTTTGCTGCAACGCCTGTTCGGCCTGTTTGCGGGCGGTGATGTCCAGCGCCGACCCGCGCAGCCCGATGATGCTTCCGGCCTGGCTCCTCACCGGCTCGCCTCGCGCCAGCATCCACCCACGGCTGCCATCGGGACGGACCATCTCGAGCTCGAGCTCGTACGGCTCGCCGGTCTCGCGCGTGCGGGGCAACGCGGTGCTCAGGCGCTCCCAGCTTTCGGGCGTGAACAGGCGGTGATGTTCAGGATAGGGTGGCGGCGAGCGCGCGGGATCGAGTCCGAGCATCCGATAAAGCTCCTCGGTCCAGACGACCTCGTTGCTCTCTGCGTCCAGCCACCAGCTCCCCGCCTGCGCGATGCGCTGGGCGTTTTTCAGCTCGGCCTCGCTGCGGCGCAGCGCCGCCTCGCCGCGGTTGCGCTCGCGGTCGTAGGCGAGAAACGTGCGGTTGAGGTGCAGCCCCAGCGCCAGCGTGCCGAGTACCGAAATGATGCCTACAGCGAGAAAAAGGCTGGTGAAAAGGGCCGCGTTTCCCCCGTCCGAAACCGCGGTGGCGAGTTCCATTTCCCTCATGCCATGGTAGGCCATGGCGAAGAGAAAGGACATCAATCCGACGATCGCGGCGAAGCCCGTAAACAAACGCACGTGGATGCTTCGCCAAAGGCTCGCCAGGCTCGCCCGGTCGTTGCTGGCGACAAACGCCGCCGCGGACAAAGCCAGCAGCGCGACGGAAGTCGACCAGGCCATCGGCACGAAACCGAGTCGGTAAAACAGCGGCACGCCTGCAACATGGGTCGAGGCGACTACGCCGCAGAACATCGCGGCCCCGGCCGTGCCGACCACAAAGCCTCGTCGAACCGCCCGAAATGATGTCCGCCGGAGAGTGGGAGCGAACACCGAGCCCGAGAGCACCAGCAACACGAGGGCCGTGAGGAATGACATTCGGCCGACAGGGAAGCCACCGAGTGTTTTTTGTGGGTGCACCAGGAGCGCCTCCCAATCGCGGTTGGGAACGCCAAGCGCACGAAGCATCACCAGCACGGCAGCCGCGGCCACGGCCATCGCGAGGGCCGCCGGAATTCCCTTTCCCAGCCAAGCCCCGGTGCATCGCTCGCGAACCGCGAGCGCCAGCGCCAGGAGCAGGATGGCGCCAGCCGTGCTCGGCGCCATCGGCAGACTGCGCGATACCGCCATGGTACCCGTGATCCAGTTCCATAGCATTACGCCGGCGATGCCGGCGGCCACGGCACACCCCCCGAACACGATGCCATGGCCGAAACGCCTCGTGGAAGCCCGGTCTCCCGGGGACCCGGCGGGCGTCGAAACCGCGCCGCAATCCGGGTCAGCCGCATCCTTGCCGGTGGAGTCAGGCGGCGGCACGAGGCACCCCCTCCGTTGTCGCCCGTCGGGGCGACGGTACCGCCTTTTCCCGCTTTGGCACCGCGGTCATGGCGAGTGTGGCGCGCAGACTGGATTTGAAATTGAGCCGGAGTTCGAAACGGGCTCGGCCAGGCCCGAAATCGCTAGTCTAGCGTAGGGCGCCCTGAAATGCTGCGCATATCTTGTCCAGATGGGACGCGAAGACGAACTGGCGGCACCGGTCGCCGGCTGCCGCGGCCGTCCGGAGCGCCTTCCATTCAGGGCAGCCGGATCGACTGCGTGCCGCCGTGCAGCGCGACGACGCTGCCGTCCCAGACGAAGGTGCCGCTCAAGTCGCCCGGTAGCGTGATCTCGGCATTCAATCCGGTGCCGCTGCGCTCAAACGCAACCGAGATCGTGCCCCGCGGATGCGGCATCGTGGCCGCCGCGCGTTTCAGGATGCCGAGGTGCGGCTCGATGCGGACCGTTGCGAACCCCGGGGAGTCCGGCCCGATGCCGCAGACCGTGGCCAGCAACTCGTAGACGGGCGAGGCGCTCCACGCGTGGCAGTCGGAGCGCGTCGGGTCGGGTTTCTCGGCAAAGGTCGTCAGGCCGAGGTCGAGCATCTTCCGCCACGGGCCGAGGCGCGCGACATACTGGTCGCCAAGCCCGGCCTGCTTCAGGGCGCGCAAAAGGTAGAAGCGAAAATAGGTCGTGGCCTGGATGAGCGACGGATCGTCCGCCGTCCGGGCCATCAGGTCGCGGGCGGCGTCGCCTTTGCTGGCACCGGCGAGGACCGCCATGGTGTTCGCATGCTGGCTGAAGGTCTTGTGCTCCGGCGTGTCGGCATATAGGCGCCGCCCCGAATCCCAACACAGCTTGTTCACCGCCTCGCACAGGCTGTCGGCCAGTTGTTCGTAATGCAATGCCCGCGCTTCGTCGCCGAACGCGCGACTGAGCTCGGCCGCGTGCCGCAACGTCCCGGCGAATTGCAGCGTGACGATGCTCGAGCCGCCGGTGTGTGCGCCGGTCGGCTCGCCCCCGATGCCGATCGTGTCGTTCCAACCCCACTCGTTCGCCCAGTCGACAAAGGTCCAGTACGGCAGCGGCCCGAGCAGGCCCGTCGCCGGGTCGATGTGCCTTTCGAACCAACCCATCACCGCGTCGACGCCGACCAGCCGGGCGCGGAGAAACTCATCGTCCGACCGGAGCCGCCAGTAGTCGTGGAGCATGTCGACCCAGAACAGCGAAAAGGTATTGATGATTTGCGGGCTGGAGGAGGGATAACGGCTTTGCGTGAGCCCCTCGGGAAGGCGCGAGGCATCGAACAACTCGAGGGCGTTGCGCATGAGCCGGTCGTCGCCGGAAACATAGAGCGAGATCAGGGCCTGGATGCGCGTGTCGCCCAGGTACTGGAGCTGCTCATAATACGGGCAGTCCACGTAGGTCTCGAGCGCGCACAGGCGCGCCGTCCGCCAGCCGACGTTCCAGACGCGCGCCAACTCGGGATCGTCACTGGTGAAGCTCGCGTTCTCCTTGAAGGGGTAGCCGGTGAACACGCCGTGCAGGTCGTCGACTACGAGCGGCTCGCCGCCGGTCGTGACGTCCACCTGCAGGTAACGATAGGTGCGGAAATCGATCGGCGCAAAGGTACGCCGTTCGCCGCCGTCCGGGCGAAACTCGTCGCCCGTGCCGAGCAGCCGGCGGCCCTCGGTCTCATCGCGGTTGCCCTTGTGGCCGGACGCGTCCACCAGCGCCTCGGCGTAGCGCAACTGCACGCGCGCCCCGCGTCCGCCGCTCACGGTCAGCTGCGGAAAGGCATTCGTCTCGCGGCCGTTGTCGAGTAGAACCGACGCGGTCGTGCCGGCGGGGATTTTCAGTGGCGCGGCGCCCGCGGCAAAACCGTCGGGCACCTGCACCCCCGACGCGCGCACCACGCGCGCGAGGCGCTCGGGTGTTTCCTCCATGAGCGGGATCGTCCGCGGCGCAAGCCACCGGCTGATGTCGGTGCCCCAACCGCGGGGCATGCCCTGATCGAGCGGGCGCGCCGCCGGCCAGTCGTGGTCGTCGAAGCCGGCCGTCTGCCAGCCCCAGGGATAGCGCGCGGCGTCGAACTGCTCGCCGGGCGCGACCACGATGAAGGTGTGCAGTTTCTCTCGGTCGGCCGCAAAGGGACGAATGCCCGCCGCGGCCAGCACCTTCCAGGCCGAACCCGTGTTGGCCGCCTGCTCGGCGTCCGTGTCGCCCTGCAGGATGAACGCCGTCCGCTGGCCCATGCTGGCGTACGGCGCCAGGTCGCCATAACCGATCACCTCCGCCGCCACCACATTGGGCCCGGCCGTGAGCCAGGGGGCGAGGTCGACGCTTTCATAGCGCCACGTCATCGGGTCGCAGCGCTGCGGCCCGTAGCAAACCGAGCGGCCGTTGACCCACAGGCGATAGCGCGCGTCGCCGGTGACATGCACCACGAAGCGCGCCGGCTTCTCGTGCAGCTCGAGGACCCGGCGGAATAAATACACGCCGTAATCGGACTTCGGCGCCGCCGGCTGGGTGATCCAGCGCGCCGGCCACCGGAATTTCAGCAGCGCCGGATTGGTCGCTGGCAGGCCGCTTGGGTCGAGGCCGGGAGTTGCCGCCGCCGACGACGACAGCCCGGCGAATGCAAAGCCGAAGCCAAGAATGACACGCAACCAGGACGATGCACCGGGGTGAAGTGACATGGCTCTCATCTGTCACGCGGCGCGCGTGCTGACAAGCCCAGGCGGGTGGCGGTAGGTGGAGCGACTTGCCTCCACACCGCTGACGTAGCGGCGCGCCTCGCGCGCGCCCGGGCGTGGTCAAGCCACGCCCCTACAGCTGAACGGTTCTCAACTCAACGCGCCGGGGTCGGTGCGTTTCACCTCTGCCGCCGGTTCACTTCTCCGGATTCACCGCGATCAGCTCGACGTCGAAGATGAGACCGGCGTGCGGGGGGATCTTGCCGCTTTGCATGCCGCCGTAACCGAGCTGCGGCGGAATGTAGAACACGGCGTGCCCGCCCGGCTTGAGCGATGACATCGCCGCGGCCCAACCGGGAATGAGCCGGTTCACGACGAAGTCGGAGGGCTGGCCCTTCCCGGCGTGCGAGTCCGCAAACACCGTACCGTCCTTCAGCTTGCCGGTGTAATGCACGCGGATCCGGTCGGTCATGCCCGGAGCCGGGCCTTGTCCCGGGGCGATGATGCGAACGCCGAGACCGCTTGAGCGCCAGGCGATGGCCGGATCCTTCGCGACGGCGCTGCCAAAATAGTATTCGTGCCAATAGCCGGCTTCGTCCTGTTCGGGCGGCGCGGCAGGCTTCGGTTCGCAGGCGGCGAGGAGGAGGACCAAGCCCGCGAGGGGCAGCCGGAAGACGCGGTTCATGCCGACAGGTTGCCGGAACCCAGGTGCAAAATCACCCCGAAACTTCCGCGCGGCGAAAGCTGTCCGGATTCGGCCGGCGCTCCGCCAGGCGTCGCATCAGCTCGGGGAATTCGCGCGACAGCGTGCTCGTCGCCAGGAATTGCTCGGCCAGCACCTTGGCTCCGCGGGTGCGCAGCCCCGCATAAACGTGCAGTTCGAATTGCCCATGCAGCTCCGCCGCTTCCGATGCAAGGCCGAGATGGCCGAGCAACGCGATCAGCGCCTCGATTGTCGAGAGCTTGCCGCCGTCGCGCGCCCCGCGCAGCCAATAGCGGCTCGGGCCGGCCTCGGGCACGCGGATCCGCCGGCCCCACCCTTCCACCGCGGCCAGCATGGTGGCTGCCTCGGTCCAGCTGCCGTCGAGCAGGAGCAGCTGCACCGCTTCGGGCGGGACCCCGGTGGGCGCCGGATCGCCGCGCGGATGCAGAATCCAAAGTTCGCGCCCCGGCCGGACGATCGCCTCTCGCTCCGGCCGGATGAGCCGCTCGTAGACGTGGGCGCGCGACGCCGGCATGATCCGGCTGATGAGCCGGCCGGTGCTGGTCGGCCGGCGGAGTTCGCGGCGGTGGATCAGCACGTCCACGGCCAGCGGAGTCGTCACCGTTCGCTCCGCCTCGCACACGCACCAGCGGGGCGTGAACCGGCAGCGCGGGCAGCGCGCCGTGGATTCGAGGATGACGCTCCGGGCCATGTGCGGCCAACCCGTGGGGCATTTCCGCGGGTGCGTCAATCCCGGGGCCGGCGACGGCCCGATGATACAGTTGGAACGGAGTCCCGGTTTACTTTGGCCGGCCGATGGCTAGCCTCGCTCGCATGGATCTACGCACCCTTGGCAGGAATGGTCCGCGCGTCTCGGCCCTCGGGCTGGGCTGCATGGGCATGTCGGAATTCTACGGCCCGCGCGACGAGGCGGAATCGCTCGCCACGATTCACCATGCGCTCGATCGCGGCGTGAACTTCCTCGACACCGCCGACATGTACGGCAGCGGACATAACGAGGAATTGCTGGGCAAGGTGCTCAAAACCCGCCGCAAGGAAGTGTTCCTCGCCACGAAGTTCGGGTTTGTTCGCGACCCGGCCAACCCGCAGGCCCGCGTCGTGAATGGCAAACCGGACTATGTGCGCGCCGCCTGCGACGCCTGCCTGCGCCGCCTCGGCACGGACGTCATCGACCTCTTCTACCTGCATCGCATCTCGCCGGATACGCCGATCGAAGTGACGGTCGGCGCCATGGCTGACCTGGTGCGCGCCGGGAAGGTCCGCTATCTCGGCTTGTCGGAAGCAGGCGGCGCGAGCCTCCGGCGTGCCATGCAGGTCCACCCGATCACGGCGCTGCAGAGCGAATATTCCCTGTGGACGCGCGACCCCGAGGATGGCCCGCTGGCGGCTTGCCGCGAGCTCGGCATTGGCTTTGTGCCCTACAGTCCGCTCGGCCGCGGCTTCCTCACCGGCCAGCTCAAGCGGTTCGAGGATTTCACTCCCGACGACCAGCGACGCACGCAGCCGCGGTTCCAGGGCGAGAACTTCGCCAAGAACCTTGCGCTGGTCGAACGCGTGGCGCAGGTCGCGCGACGCAAGGGCTGCACGCCCGCCCAGCTGGCGCTCGCGTGGGTCCTGGCGCAGGGCGACGACATCATCCCGATTCCTGGCACGCGCCGCAGCGCGAACCTCGATGAGAATATCGGCGCGCTCGCCATCAAGCTGAGCGCCGCCGAGCTGGCCGAGATCGAGGCCGCGTTCCCAGCCAAGGCCGTCGCCGGCCAGCGCTATCCCGAACGCATGATGTCGCTCGTGGATCGCTGATCGGGCCGTTTCGTTTTCCCCCCACCATCAATCCATCACCCCATGAAAAAAATCCTGGTTCTCTTCGTCGGGCTCCTCGCCCTTGGCCTGAATTCGTTTGCGGCCAACACCGCGCCCAAGTCCGTGATCCATGTGGTCACCGTTGCCTTCAAGGACGATGCCACGCCGGACCAGATCAAGGCCGCCCTCGACGGCGTGCAGGCGCTGCCGGCCAGCTTCCCGGGTCTCCTCCACGTCTGGACCCGCGCCCTCAAGGTGCAGAACGCACCCGGCGCGGAAGTCGCGAAGACGCATGCCTTCGTGATGGAATTTGCCGACGAAGCCGCGTTCAAGGCGTACACGGACAGCCCGGCGCAGAAGGAATGGTACAAGGTCTACCTGCCGATCCGGAAACAAAGCACGACCTTCGATATCACGAACTGACCCGGATCGATGGGGAACCTGCACTCCGTGCAGGTTTCACGGCTAGGTTGGAGGCGGGGTGCCCTCACCCCGCGACACTGACGCTCGCCCAGCAACGCGCGGTGAAGGCGGCATCCGCCACCATTCGCACCTTGCGTCTTCGCTTGAGCCGGGCCGGGGCCGCCATCACATTCCGGCGCATATGAAATCCCCGCATCCCCTCGCCGCGCTGTGCGCCGGCGTCCTGCTGTTGATTACCCCGGCCCTGGCGAAGACCGCCGCCGATACCGCGTTCGAATCGGCGGCCAAGGCCTGCCTCGACGATTATCTCCGGTTCAACCCGGAAACCGCCACCGGCCTCGGCGACCATCGCTTCGATGGCCAACTGACGGACTACAGCCCGGCCGGCCTGCAGGCGCAGGTTGACGCCATGAAGCACCACCTCGGCGTCCTCGCCGGCCTCGATGCCTCGCAGCTCACCGGACCGAACCGCGTCGACTACCAGATCCTCCAACTGAACCTCGAGGCCCAGGTCTTCGGCCTCGTCGAGCTCAAAGCGCAGGTCTGGGACCCGCTGTCCTACAACACCAGCCTCGCCAACTCCATCTACCTGCTCACCGCGCGCGATTTCGCCCCGGCCGACGTCCGGCTGAAGAGCGCCGCGCAGCGCCTGGCGGCAATTCCGACCGTGATCGCGCAGGCCGAGGCCAACCTGGTGAACCCGCCTGAAATCTATACGCAGACGGCGATCAAGCAGGTCAACGGTGCCATCGGCCTCGTGCGCGACGGCCTCGACCCGCTGCTGGCGCAGGCTCCGGCGATGAAGGGCGAGCTCGCGCCGCTGCAGGAAAAGGCGGCCGCCGCCCTGACCGCCTATAAGACGTGGCTCGAAAAGGACCTGCTCCCGCGCTCGCACGGCGACTTCCGCATCGGCGCCGACCTTTACCGGAAATCGCTCCACTACACGCTCGCCTCCGACCTCACGCCTGAGGAGATCCTCGCGCGCGCCGAGCATGAACTCGACACCGTCACCGACCAGCTTTACGCGACCGGGCTGCCGCTCTACCGGAAATACTTTCCCGCGGCCCGCGCGGCGGCGGAGGCGGATCACCACGCCGTGATCAAGGCCGTGCTCGACCACCTCGCCCAGGACCATCCGGACAACGCCACGATCGTCGATTATGGCCGGCAGACCCTAAAGCTCTGCACGGATTTTGTGCGGGAACACAACATCGTCACCCTGCCCGACACGCCCGTTGAGCTGATCGTCACGCCCGAGTTCAAGCGCGGCCGCGGCATCGCGTATTGTGATTCACCCGGCGCGCTCGAGCCGAACGGGCAGACGTTCGTCGCCATCGAGCCGACGCCGTCCGACTGGCCGGAATCGCGAGTCACTTCGTTCTTCCGTGAATACAACAATTACATGATGCGCGACCTGCTGGTGCACGAGGCCATGCCCGGACACTTCCTGCAGCTGGCACACTCGAACCAGTTCCAGGCGCCGACGCTCGTGCGCGCCGTCTTCCAGAGCGGCACCTTCATCGAGGGCTGGGCCGTCTACGCCGAGCGCGTGATGGCCGAGGCCGGGTTTGGCGGTCCCGAGACCCGCATGCAGCAGCTCAAGATGCGCCTGCGCGTCGTGTGCAATGCCATCCTCGACCAGAAAATCCACATGGCCGGCATGACGAAGGAACAGGGCCTCGACCTGATGATGAATCGCGGTTTCCAGGAAGAAGGCGAGGCCGTGGCCAAATGGCAGCGCGCGCAGCTGTCGTACACGCAGCTCGCCACCTATTTCGTCGGCGCGGCCGAACACGACGACATGCGTGCGGCCGCCGAAGAGAAATTCGGCCCGGCGTTCAATCTCAAGGCCTACCACGACCGCGTGCTCTCGGTCGGCAGTCCCGCGGTCAAGTTCGTCCGCCAGGAGGTCGGCCTGTGATCCGGCCATGAACCCCGGCCGGGCATTGCTGGGCGCCGGCGACGGCCTGCTGGACCGCGTGCTCTGCGCGGCCGGCGCCGTCCTGTTTTCCCAGCTGCCCGAGTTCATGCAGCAGTACTTGCAGCGCCTCGGCGGCCATCTCGACGAGGCGCGGCGCAACCTGCGGCAGTTCCAGGACACCGCCGGCCAAGCCGGCCTCACGCTCGACCGCTTCATCGCGCAGACGGCGGCGAACCACGACCCCGCGGTGGCAAAGCTGTCGGGTGTGATGACGCAGGCCGCGGCGCGGGTGGACGAGCTCGCGGCGGCGCAGGCGGCGCTCACCCGCGCCGCGGTGTGGGAACGGCCATTTGTCTTTGTGCGGCATGTCGACACGGACATCGCCGCAGCCACGTGGCATGTCTTCAAGCCGGCCGTGCCAACCACGCCGGAAGGGCTCGTCTACGCGCTCGCCGGGATGCTCGTGTTGCTGGGGCTCTACCATCTCGCGTTCAAACCCACGGTCACGCGCGCCTTCCGCCGGCGGCCGCGACCGGCCACCGCCACGGCGTGATCGGCGAGCCGGCACGGGTCGCTCGTTACTGGATGGTTGGAGGGTCGGCCTCCCGGCCGACCGCATTCTCCCGGCCGGCCCGGAGACCGGCCCTCCACCTGGTCCTTGCTCCGCCGGAGATTTCAGCGCGCCTCAGCGCAAAACCCGTCTCAACGGTTCATTTCGCCGCCGGCAGCGCGAACGCCACGTAGGCATCGCCGCTCGGCAGGCCCATCTTGCCCCCGCCGCAGGCGATGACGATGAACTGGCGGCCGCCCGCCTCGTAGGTCGCCGGCGTCGCGAACCCGCCAGCCGGCAGCGGCGCGCGCCAGAGTTCGCGGCCGGTCGCGCGATCGAAGGCCCGGAACAGGCAATCCTTGGTCGCGCCGATGAAGATCAAGTTGCCGGCCGTCACCAATGGACCGCCATAATTCTCCGTGCCGGTGGGGGGACGTCCTTGGGCGACCAACTCGGGATATTCGCCGAGCGGCACCCGCCAGAGGAATTCGCCGGTGTTGAGGTCGATGGCATTGAGTGTGCCCCAGGGCGGCTTCACGGCCGGGTAGCCGTCGGGATCGAACCAGCGATTGTAGCCGGTGTGGGTGTAGGGTGGAGGCGGAGCCTTGCGCGTGTCGGGAGCGTACGTGGTCCATTCGGACGCGCCGCCGCGGTCCGGTGGCGTCTCCGATTCGCCGAGCAGGAAACCCACGACGGCCTGGCGCTGCGCCTCGCTGAGAAATCCCCAGGGCGGCATGACATTGCGGCCCTTGGTCACGACTTCCATCGCCTGGTCGCGCGTCAGCCGCTGCTTGAGGTCGACGAGCGCCGGGATGTTGGCCGCCGGGTTGCCCTTTCGGTCCGGCCCGTGGCAGCCAATGCAATTCTGCATGTAGACCTGCTGCCCGAGCGTCGCACCGCCGCTGGTTTCGATCATGCTCAGGACCCAGGCCATCTCGTTGCCGTTCACATAAAGGATGCCGGCGGGATCCGCGGCGGGTCCGCCCCACTCGCCGCCGCCATCGAATCCCGGGAAGATGATCGTACCCTCCCGGCTGGGTGGGGCAAACTGCGCGTGGGCGCGCAGGCGCACGAAGCGCTCCAGCACGGCGCGGTGCGCCTCGGGGGTCCGGTCGGTGATCTCGTCGGCCGTGAAAAGCTGCCGCGCGAACGGCGCGGGCTTGACCGGCAGCGGCTGGGTCGCCGCGGTGACCTCGCCGGCGAGATCGGAGGTCGGCACCGCGATTTCCTTCACGGGGAAAAGCGGCTCGCCCGTCGCGCGGTTGAAGACCCACACGTGGCCGGACTTCGTCGTCTGGGCCACCGCCGGGATCGCCTGGCCGTCGCGGTGGACCGTCAGCAACACCGGTGGTGATGGCGGGTCGCGGTCCCACAGGTCATGGTGCGTGAACTGGAAATGCCACACGCGCTTGCCGGTCGCAGCATCGAGCGCGACGAGGCAGTCGGCGAACAGGTTGTCGCCGCGACGATCACCGCCCCAGAAATCGAACGTCGCCGAGCCGATGGGGCAAAACACCAGCCCGCGCTCCTCGTCGACGGTCATGCCGGTCCACACGTTGACCCCGCCGACGCGCTGCCAGGCATCCTCGGGCCAGGTGTCGTAGCCAAACTCGCCCGGCTGCGGGATCGTGTTGAAGCGCCACACCATCTGCCCGGTGCGAACATCGTACGCGCGGATGTGTCCGGGAGCGGCCGGCGCCGGACCTTCGCCGAGACGCATGCCCATGATGATAAGGTTGTGATAGATGACGCCCGGCGTGTTGGCCTGGATGGCGAGGCCCGTCACGTCGCGACCGAGGCCCGCCGCGAGGTCGACGCGGCCGTGGTCACCGAAGCTGTCGATCGCTTTCCCGGTGCGAGCGTCGATCGCATTCAGCCAGTGGCTCGAGCCAAACAGGAGGCGGCGTTCGTGCCCGTCGGTCCAGTACGCGAGCCCGCGGTTGACGCCGTTCGCCTCGACCGGCGCGAAACGCCAGAGTTCGCGGCCGGTCGCGGCATCGAGTGCCACCACCTTGAGCTGCGGTGTCGTGGCATAGAGCACGCCGTCGATGATGAGCGGGTTGCATTGGATCTGCGTGCTGCCGCCGCGCGCGTCGCCCGCATGCCAGGTCCAGGCGACCTCGAGGCGGCCGACGTTGGCCGCGGTGATCTGTTGCAGTTCCGAGTAGTGGCTGGCCGATTTGTCGCCGAGATAGACCGGCCAGTCGCGACCGGCGGACGCAGCCAGGGAAATGGGGACCAGGGCAAGCAGGATACGCAGGGGTGGACGCATGGGCGGAGTTGAACAACCCCGGCCGCGCTTGCCAAGCGGAGAGCCGGTCTTCAGGTAGAATCCGTGCCTTCCACCCCCGCCAACGTTCCACCCCGGCCGCTGCACACGTGGGCGGTGTGCGTCGTGTTGTTCGCGGGCACGGTACTGCTGTTCGAGCGGGCCTTCGACTACGGATTCACCAACTACGATGATCCCTCTTACGTCACCGAAAATGCCCGCGTATTGGCCGGCCTGAGCTGGGACAGTGTGAAATGGGCGTTCACGTCACGATTCGACTACTGGCATCCGGTCACCTGGCTGTCCCACCTGCTCGACGGCCAGCTCTACGGGCTGAGCGCTTCCGGCCATCATGTCAGCAGCGTGCTGGTCCACGCGCTGAATGCGGTGCTCGCATTTCTCGTCCTGCGACGGCTGACCGGCGCGCATTGGACGAGTGCGTTCGCGGCCGCGCTCTTTGCGTGGCATCCGCTGCGCGTCGAGTCCGTGGTCTGGATTGCTGAGCGCAAGGACGTGTTGAGCGGGTGTTTCTTTCTCCTGACGCTGTGGGCCTACTCCTCCTACGCGGAACGACGTCGAGCCGGCCGGCCGGCGTGGGTCAGATTTGGGATGACGCTCGGTCTCTTCGCCATCGGACTCATGTGCAAGCCGATGTTGGTGACCCTGCCGGCCGTCCTGCTGCTCGTCGATTTCTGGCCCTTGCGTCGCGCCCCGCTGGTGGTCGCCGCGTGGCCCGACTGGCGCCGCCTGCTGGTTGAGAAGCTGCCTTTTGCCGGTCTCTCGGTTCTCGTGGCCCTGCTGACCGTCCGGATGGCGCGGCACGAAGGCGCTTTCGTGCTCACGGTGCCGGCCGGTGCGCGAATCGGAAACGCGTTCGTGTCCGTCGCGCGCTACCTCGGAAAACTAGTTTGGCCTTTCGACCTCGCCGTGTGCTATCCGCACCCGGGCTACTGGCCGGCCGCGGCGGTGGCTGCCTCCGGGCTGCTCGTACTGACGGTCACCGCCATCGCATGGTCGCAGCGCTCGCGTCGGCCGTGGCTGCTGGCCGGTTGGGCGTGGTTCATCATCATGTTGCTGCCGGTGATCGGACTCGTGCAGGTGGGGTTCCAAGCGATGGCTGATCGCTATACCTACCTCCCGATCCTCGGGGTGCAGCTGGCCGTGCTCTGGACTCTGCGTGACTGGCGCCCGCTGGCGTCGCAGCCCGCGTTGGCGGCGGGGCTCGGCGCCGCGGTTTTGCTGGCCGGCGCAGCGCGTACGTGGAACCAGGAAGCCGTCTGGCGCAGCCCGACCTCACTCTTCCGCCATGCCCTTGCCGTCACCCGTGACAACAGCGTAGCCGAAGGTTTTCTCGGTTACACGCTGGCCATGGACAATCAGACGGACGAAGCCTCCATCCACTTGGAGCGCGCCATCGCACTCAATCCACGGAACCGGCTTGCCCTGTTCGCCCTCGGCCGCGTGCGCGAGAAGCAGGCGCGCATCGAGAAGGCGATCACGTGTTATCGCGCCGCCTGGCAGTTGGACGCGTCCGACGCCGAAAGCGAGTACCGACTCGGCCGCTTGTTGCTCCGGACGGGACAGCAGGAGGCTGCGCTGCCGCACATGATTGCCGCCGTGCGCCGCCGCGAGGACCTCCGGGCCTCCAATTTCGAGATCGCCATCGCCGAATCGCGTCATGGCAACCCGGCGCTGGCTCTCGCGTATTTCTCGGTGGCGCTTGCCGCCCGGCCGGACGATGTCGCGGCGCATTTTGAATATGGGCTCAAGCTGGTTGAGTTGGGCCGAGTCGACGAGGCGCTCGCGCAATACCGGGAGGTATTGAAATTGCAGCCGGATCACGCCGCGGCCCACGCGGAGATCGGCCGGATTCATCTACAGCAAGGCGACGCTGCGGCGGCCGTGCCGGAATTCCAAGCCGCCCTCGCCAACCATCCGGAACTCGGAATCGCCCAGCTCGGTCTCGCCCGTGCCTGCCTGCAACTCGGCCGGTTGACCGAGGCGGAGGCCGCGTTTCAACGCGCGCGCGATGCCATGCCGGACGACGCCGCGGTGGAGAACGCCTGGGCCGAGGCCTGCGCGCGTCAGCGCCGGTTTGCCGACGCCGTGCCGCATTACCAGCGGGCGATTGCCCTCCGCCCGAATGATGCCGGCCTGCATGCGGCGCTGGGTTTCGTCCTGTATTTCTCCAACCGCCCGGCCGAGGCGCTCGCCGCGTGGGACGAAGCCCTGCGCCTTGACCCAATGCTCCCGGGCCTGCGGGACCGGGCGGAGCGCTTGCGCGCCGGCAACCCCTGATCACCCGGCCACCGGTAGCGGCGGGCCATCGAGAAAGCTCGAATCTTGAGCAGGATAGATAAGAGCACCTGCTAACAGGGATTTACCTCAAAAACCGTGCGTGCAATTACTCATTAATCATACATACATCTATTTGCATGAACGAGTCCTCGAGCAGTCAGGGTCAACTGGCTCCCGCACCCCGGCGGGCGCTCAGGATCCTGCATGTCGATGACATGAAACAGCTGTGCGAGATCGTGCGCCAGTCGCTCGAACGCGATGGGCATGTCGTGGAAAGCTTCAATGACGGCGCCTCGGCCCTGGCCCGGATCAAGCAAGACCCGAAGGCGTTCGACCTGTTTATCAGTGACCACCACATGCCGAAGATGAATGGCTTGGAGGTCGTCCGCGAACTGAGGAAAATCGATTTCCGCGGCAAGATCTACATTTACAGCTCGGAAATCGATGAGGACGTCAATGCCGTCTACCTGACCTTGAAGGTCGACCTGGTCCTGCCGAAGCCGATCGTGTTGCCCGAGCTCAAGCAGCTCCTGGCCGAATTCTGATCCGGGCGCTCGCGCGCCGCCCGGAGTTACCGCATTCGCGCCTCGCCGTCCGGTGCGGCTGATGGGCAGCCTTGCCAAGCACCGGACCGGGGTATCTTCTGCCCGTTTCATCCCCATGCCAATCGCCTCACGTCGTTTCGTGGCGTCGTTCGCGACGCTGTTTGCCCTCCTCGGTTCAGCCGGCCTTGCTGGCGCCGCCGACTCTCCCGCTTCCATGCCGCCCAATCCGCTGCTGACCGAAAGCTCTCTCCCCTATCACCTGCCGCCGTTCGCGCAGATCCGCGACGAACATTTTGCGCCTGCGTTCGCCCAGGGCATGGCGGATGAACTGCGCGAGGTCGAGGCGATCGCCCAAAACCCCGATGCGCCCACCTTCGAAAACACGGTGGTGGCGCTCGAGCGCAGCGGACAGCTGCTGGCGCGAACCCAACGCGATTTCTCGATCCTCACCGCTTCGCTGACCAATCCCACGCTGCAGCAGCTCGAGGCGGACCTGGCCCCGAAGCTCGCCGCGCACAGCGATGCCATCAAACTGAATCCCGCGCTGTTCGCGCGCATCGCCTCGCTCCATGAGCAGCATGACAAGCTCGGCCTGGATCCCGAATCGGACCGGTTGCTCGAGCGCTATTATCGCGACTTCGTCCGGGCCGGGGCGAAACTGGTCGAGCCCGACAAGGCCCGGCTGCGCGCCATCAACGCCGAGCTGGCCGCACTCTCCACGCGGTTCAGCCAGAACACCCTGAAGGAAATCAACGCTTCCGCCGTGACGGTCGATTCGCGCGAGGAACTCGCCGGCTTGTCCGCCGCCGCGGTCACCGCTGCCGCGGATGCGGCCACCCGCGCCGGCGAGCCCGGCAAGTTTGCGATCCGCCTCACCAATACCACGGGCCAACCGCCGCTGGCCTCCTTGGAAAACCGCGCCGTTCGCGAGCGTGTGATGGCGGCCTCCCTGGCCCGCGGCAGCCGGGGCGGCGACTACGACAATCGCGAAGTTGTCGCCCGGATCGCCTTGTTGCGCGCCGAGCGCGCCCGCCTGCTTGGCTATGCCAGCCATGCGGCGTACCAGCTGGAAGAACAGACGGCGGGCAGCGTGGCGGTCGTGAACCGGCTGCTGGCGCAGCTGGCGCCGCCCGCGGTCGCCAACGCCCGGCGCGAGGCCGCGGACATGCAAGCCATGATCGATGCGGCCGGTGGCGGGTTCACCCTCGGCGCCGCCGACTGGGATTTTTACGCCGAAAAGGTCCGGCAGTCCCGCTACGCCTTCGATGAGTCCCAGCTGCGGCCGTACTACGAACTGCGCCGGGTGCTCGTCGATGGCGTGTTTTATGCCGCGACCCGCCTGTATGGAATCACTTTCAAGGAGCGAACCGACCTGCAGGGCTACAGTCCCGACATGCTGGTCTTCGAGGTCTTCAATGCGGACGGCTCGCCGCTGGCCCTCTTCCTCGGCGACTACTACGCGCGTCCCAACAAGCGCGGCGGCGCCTGGATGAATGCGTATGTACCGCAGTCGACCCTGCTCGACCGCCAGCCGGTCGTCGCCAATCACCTCAACATCCCCAAGCCGCCCGCTGGCGAGCCCACCCTGCTGACGCATGACGAAGTGCGGACCATGTTCCACGAGTTCGGGCACGCGCTACATGGCATGTTCTCCGCAGTGAAATACCCACGCTTCGCCGGCACCACCGTGCCTCGTGACTTTGTCGAGTATCCTTCGCAGGTGAACGAGATGTGGGCCGAATGGCCGGACGTGCTCGAACATTATGCCCGCCACTATCAGACCGGCGCGCCGATCCCGTCCGAGCTGCTGGCGAAGATCAAGGCGGCTTCCCGGTTCAACCAGGGTTACGCCACGCTCGAGCTGGTCGAGGCGAACGTCATCGACCAGGCGTGGCACCAGCTCGCGCCCGACCAAGTGCCGGGCGCGGATGGCGTGGTCGCCTTCGAGGCGGCGGCGTTGCGGAACGCCGGGGTTGACTTCCCACCCGTGCCGCCGCGCTACCGTTCGACTTACTTCTCCCACATCTTCGCCAGCGGCTACTCCGCCGGCTACTATTCGTACTTTTGGAGCGAAGTGCTCGATGCCGACACCGTGGAATGGTTCAAGACCCATGGCGGCTTGCAGCGCGGCAATGGTGATCGCTTTCGCGACCTGCTGCTCTCACGGGGTGGCAGCCGCGAGCCGATGCAGATGTTCCGCGACTTCACCGGTGGCGAGCCCGACATCCGCCCGCTGCTCGTGCGCCGCGGGCTCGCCGCGCCTTGAACGCGGCAGCGCCCGGCCGAACCGACCCGAGATTCAGAGTGTTTTGACAGAACATTGCTCGGCGTCCGGCGTCTCGGGTGCTATCTCTTCCGCGACGCCACCATGGACCTGCCATGCATGCCTGCTCCCGCGCCGGGCCAGCCCAGGCGGATCTTTCGCGCCCTCTATGCGGAGGATGTGCCCGAGCTGCGCGAACTCATGCGCATCGTGCTGACGACGGAGGGCCACACGGCGGAGTGCGTGCCGGATGGGCTGGCGGCCTGGGAAAAAATCCAGGTAGAGCCCGGCCGGTTTGACCTTATCATCACCGACCACCACATGCCCAAAATGACGGGACTCGATCTCGTCACGCGTCTGCGGACGACCGACTATGCCGGCAGGATCATCGTGTTCAGTTCCGAGCTTAGCCCCGAGGTGGGCCAGGCGTACCGTCAGCTCAAGGTCGACGTCGTGCTGCCCAAGCCGATCTTCCCGGTGACTCTCCGGGCGGTGCTCGCCACCCTCTGATCCGACCCGAAAAAAATCCCGCCCGGCTGAGGGGCGGGATGTTCTGCGGAATTGGTCGTTTGGCTCAGAGACGCCAGTAGCCGCGGATGTAGACGTTCATGCGGCCGCGACGTTCCCAGTGCGGCGCCACGTAGGTCCGATAATGCGGCGGCGGAACCTCCCAATAACCGTCCACCCAGACGTACCGGCGCCCGTCGAACTCCCAGTGGCCGTCGATCCAGACCGCTTCTCGGGCGGGCCGCTCGACGACTACCTCACGATGCGGAGGCGGGGGCGGCATCGGCGGCGGCGAGTCCACCTCGACCTGGGTCGTCGCCTCGCGTTCGGAACCATAGATTGTGCCGCGGGCATGGTCTTCGGCATTGCCGAGCGTGCCGCCCGCGATCGCGCCGGCGCCGGCGCCGAGCAACGCCCCGCGCGTGCCGTTGCCGCCGCCAGTGTTGTTGCCGATGATGCCGCCGGCAATGGCGCCGAGCAGTCCGCCGGCGACCGCGCCGTTCTGCGTGTTCGGGCCGGTGCCCGCGCAGCCGCCGAGCAGCGCAATTGAAAGGGAAAGGATCAATGTGCCTTTGTTGTTCATGTTCAGCTTGGTACTGTAAAGTTAGGAGGTCGGGGTCGGAACGCAAGGCCCGCACCCGGCACCAATGACCCGATGAGTTTGCGTTCGTTCCCTGCACCGGCAAGGCGGGCCCGGGCGGATCGCCCGGGGCCCGGCTTGACGCCCGGAACCGACCGGTGCAAGCAAGGTCTCAGCGCCATGTTGAAGCCCGTCCCCGCCCTCTGCCGGCTGCTCCGACCCTTGCTGGCGCTCGGGTTGCTCGGATTGGGCGCGAGACTCGCCGCCGAAAGCGGGTTCAGCACGACCCTTACCGCGGACCAACTGGCCGCCAGCGGACTTGCTCGCCTCACGGCGGACGAGCGGGCCGCCCTCGATCGCATCGTGGCATCTGAAATGGACGAGTCGCGCATCACGGCGGGGATTGTTCTCGCCGGGACCTTTGTCAGCCGGCGGTCGGATGCGGAAATGAAAGCGACCGGATTGGACCGGTTGAGGCCCGCCGAGCTGGCCAGCCTCAATGAACTTGTGGCCGCCTCTTCCGTCGTTCGGCTCCAACCGCGCGAGCGACCGCGCCTCCGGTCGGACGATGTGGTCAGCGCCCATCGCAAGCCGGAGGTGCATGGCTCGCTGTCGCTGAGCTACGGCTGGGGCGGCGGCGCGACGATCCGCGGGGCGGATTTGTGGCTCGACTACAGCCTGCCCGATCTGGGCCTCCACCTCGGGGTGGGGCTCAGCCGATATTCCGGTAGCCCGCGGTTCGATTATTATCCGGCGGTATTCAATCCGGCGTATTCGGGTTACGGCCGGTTCCCGTTCGACACCGGCCGGCCGCTCGTGCTGCGCGACGATTTTGTCCGCGGCAGCGGGGAGACGGTCAGCCTCGGCAATTCCTGGGGCGCAGTGAGCTTCAGCCGCTGGCGAAATTGACCCGGGGCGTTCGGCGCGGGCCGTGACCGGCTGGTCGATGCCGGTTGGGGCGCGGTCGAAACAGGATTGAGCCGGCCGCGACCGGCCCTAGACCGGCTCGCATGCATCCCCTGCTCTTTCGCCCGCGCGCGCGGCGCGAAGCCGCGCGGTCTTTGGCCCTCGCCGCGCTCCTGTTCGGCGCCAAGATCGGGTGCGCGCAAACTTCCTCGCCGGCGGCGGACCCGATCGAAGGCCGCTGGTCCGGCACCATCACCGCGCCACAGGGAACGGTCGCCGATTTTGGGCTCGAATTCTTCCGGGCCAAACAAGGCGCCCTGATCTTCCGGCTCTATTTCCCGGCGATGTTCACCTACAACGTGCCTTTCGGCATCCCGGTGGTAGCCGACGGCGCGGGCAATTATCGCATCGATCCTGCCTTCAACATCAGCCTGCACCTCGCGGGGGATCGCCTCGACGGCACCTTCGGTCTCGGGCGGCTTCCGCTGGCGCTGCATCGCGGCGGCGAATTCGCTCCCAAGCCCGCTTCGCCGGTCTTCCCGCCGGCCCCCGCGCCGTTGTGGACGCATGACCTCGGAGCCGGCACCTGGGCGCCGCCGGTGGCGGACGGAGGCGAGGTTTACGTAGGGACGCGCGACGGGAAATTCCATGCGGTGAATGCCACCGACGGTTCCGGCCACTGGGTCTGGACCGGCGCCCACGGAATCGATGGCGCGGCCGTCCTCGGCCCCGATTCCGTTTGGTTCATCGATACCGGCTTCAACCTCGTCGCTCTCGACCGGCGCGATGGCAGGTTGAAGTGGTCTGTCGCGCTGCACGATGAGAAGCTCGCCGGCAAGCCCGCGCCGGATAATCCGACGTTCAATCACCGCGCGCCCACACCGCTGCTGGCTGATGGCATCCTTTACGCCGGCTCGAGCGACGGCGGGCTTTATGCCATCGATGCGGCCACCGGCGCGAAGCTCTGGCGCCACGATGCCAAGGCCCCGGTTTATTCGGGCATCGCGCGGCAGGGATCGGATCGGCTGCTCTTCGGGACGATGGACGGCTCCGTGGTGGTGCTCGATCGTCGCGACCAACACGAAATCCTGCGTGCAAAAACCGGCGGCGGCGTGGTCACCACCCCGCTCGTGTCCGGCGACACGATCGTGGCCGGCAGCCGCGACTACATGCTCTACGGGTTCAACCTCAGCGACGGGTCGGTCGCGTGGAAGTTCTCCTATTGGTTCTCGTGGATCGAGTCTTCGCCGGTCCTGCGCGACGGCGTGGCCTACATCGGCGCTTCCGATTTCAGCCGCGTGACCGCATTCGATCCTGCGACCGGCCGGGCGCACTGGTCGACCCCGGTGCACGGCATGAACTGGGGCACCCCGCTCGTGACCGTTGACCGCGTGTTCACCGGCACGGCTTCGCAAAACCTGCCCGGCACCGTCATCGCCCATGAAGGCGGCATCGTCGCGCTCGATCGCCGGACCGGCGCCGTCGTGTGGCGCCTGGTCTCCCCGCCCGCGGCCGAGGGCGAATTTGGCGGTTATGCGGGTTCGCTGGCGCTCGCCGGCGACAAGGTCATCGCGGCCGGCTTCGACGGCAAACTCATCGCGCTACCTGCAAAGTGAAGCCCCTCATCTTCCCCATGAACTCTGTCCGATTCTTTCGTTGCTGTCGTCCCTTGTTCGCAGCCGCCCTTCTCGCGTCCGCCGCGCTCCGCGCGGAAGCCAATACCCCGGCGGCCGATCCGGTGGAAGGCATCTGGGTCGGCCACATTGGCACGCCGGCCAACCAGGCTGTGCTCGGCCTCAAGGTCACACGCGATGAAAAGAGTGGGCTCGGCGCCACCTTCTCGCTCGACCAGATCAACTATTACGGCGAGCCGCTTCAGGGCTTCAAAGCCGCGGGCGACGGCACCTATGTGGATGCCACGCTCGGGCTGAAGTTGCGGCTGGATGGTGACCGGCTCACGGGGGAGGCCGGCGGGAGTACGACCCCGGTGGAACTGCATCGCGCCGACCGCATGCCGGAAGACCCGCCCGTGCCGGTGGAATTGTCGCGCGGCCCCGGGCCGCGCTGGCAGCGCAAGCTTGGCGGTGCCATCTATGCGCCCGCGGCCCTCCACGGCGGTTACGCCTATGTCGGGGCCGTCAACGGCGTCTTCAACGCAGTCAAGCTGGACGATGGCACCGTCGCGTGGACTTTCGGTGCCGGCCGCGCCATTCTCGGCGGGGCGCTGGCGACGGATGATGCCGTGTATTTCGCCTGCGATGATGGACGCTTGCACAAGCTCAACCGTGCCGATGGCAAGGAAGTGTGGCGCTACGAGCTGGGCGATGCCCAGGTGCCGCGCGTGTTGCCCGATCCGAACCGGGATGAACCCGACAATTACGACTTCGCCGGCCCCACGCCGGTGCTGGTCGACAGCACTCTCTACGTGGGTTCGGGCGATGGCAGCCTGCACGCCGTGGACGCCGCGTCGGGCCGGCGCGCCTGGCGCATCGAGACCCGCGGCAAACTGCGCACCACAGTCGCCGTGAGCGGGGCCAACCTTGCCGTTGGTTCCGATGGCGGCATGATCTCCCTCGTTGAGCGGGCCACCGGCAAGGAGGTGTGGCATTTCGATGCCAAGTTCCCCGCCACCGGCGCACCCGCGATTATCGGCGGCCGCCTGGTCATCGGCACGCGGGGCAGCGCGCTCTACGGCATCAATCTCGCAACCGGCGCGCGTGACTGGCACATTGGCTTCTGGGGCTCGTGGGTCGAGTCGTGCGCCGTCGAAGGCAGCGACGGACTCGGGTACATCGGGGCGTCCGACCTGCGCCGGATCACCTGCTTCGACCCCAAGGACGGCCGCATTGTCTGGCGCACCGATGTGTTCGGCGCTCCGTGGGGCCGGCCGGTGGTCACCGCGAAATTCGTCTACGACGGCACCGCAGATTACACGCCTTACAACATCCGCCACGTCGGTGGCGTGGTTGCGGTCGAGCGGGCGACCGGCCGACTGGCCTGGCGCTGGCCCCTGCCGCACCCGCCCGGCACCTACTGTTCTGGTTTTGCCGCTTCGCCCGTCCTCGGCGACGGCCTCCTTGTTATCGGCGGAATGGACGGCACGCTCTACGCCTTCCCGGCAGAATAACCGCCGCGGCCCGGCAACAATCCGATTGTCCCGTCCGGCCTGTCCTCCTTTGGTCAGGCCCGACGATGACTACATCTCTTGAACGCAAGGTCCGCTGGGGCGTGCTGGGCTACGCGCGCATCGCCCGCGATTGCGTCATGCCCGCGATGATGCGCAGCACGAACGCGGAACTGTACGCACTGGCGTCGCGCCACGAAGCCAAGCTCGCGGAAGCGCGGGGAAAATTTCCGCTGGCGCAAACGTACGCCGGCTACGAGGCGCTTCTGGCCGACCCGGCCGTCGAGGCCGTCTACATACCGCTGCCCAACTCCGAACATCGTCCATGGGTCCTGCGCGCCATCGAGCGCGGCAAGCACGTGCTCTGCGAAAAGCCGCTCGGACTCAACGCCGCCGAATGCCGCGAGATGATGGCCGCGGCCGACCGACGTGGCGTCCGGCTGATGGAGGCCTTCATGTACCGCTACACCAACCGCACCGCCCGCGTCCGTGAGGTGCTGCGCAGCGGCGCCCTGGGCGAGGTGCGCTTCATCTCCGCGACGTTCCGGTTCCTCCTGAACCGCCCGGAAAGTATCAAATGGATCCCGGAGCTCGGTGGCGGCGCGCTCTACGATGTGGGCTGTTATCCCGTGAACTTCGTCGGCCTCGTGGCGGACGAGATCGCCGGCCAGCCCGACAGCGGGAGCTCAGCGCCAGACATCGTCGCCGCAACGTGCGTGCGCGAACGCCGCATCGACGTCTCTTTCTCAGCGGTCCTGCGCTACGCGTCCGGACTCATCGCGAACATCCACTGCGGCTTCGATGCCCACAAGCACGTGCGCGCCGAGATTGTCGGCACGCAAGGCGTGCTCGAGATTCCCGACACCTTCTTCGACAATGCGGGCGAACTGACCCTGGTCGCTGGCGAGGAGCGTCGCTCGATCCCGGTGGCTGAGTCGGATCGCTACCGGGCCGAGATCGAGGACTTCAGCGACGCGATCCGTCGCGGGCGCCTGCCGGCGTTCGGGCTCGCCGAATCACTGCGCAACGCCGCGGTCCTCGATCGGCTGTTTGCCGCCGCGGCGGCACCGGCCTGATCACTGCTTCCAGGGCGCTTCGACGACCTTGTAGCCCTGGGGGGTCTTGCGGAAGTAGACGTCGTCGCAGTCGAAATACTCGATGTCCTGGTACCAGACGCTTTTCGCGTCCGGCGGCAGGTCGGCGGTGACGGCCCCGATGGGCGCCTTCACCCACACCATGCCGTCCGGCGTCTTGATGAAGAACTGGCCGTCCTTGAAGAGGTACTCCGCCTGGCCGACGTAGACGGACTTGTACTCCTCCACGGGCCGGACCGGCGGCAGCGGTGTGGCCGCCGGGGGATCGACCACGACGTAGCCATCGCGCACCGGCTGGTAATAGACATCGCCGTAGCGGTAGTACATGACATTGCCAACGTAGATGCGCGTATAGTATGGCGGCAGCGTCCGCAAAACTGCGCCCCGGGGGGCGCGCACCACGACGTAACCGTGCGGGCCGTGGCGATAGAAGACGCCGCGGTGTTCGAAGTAACGATCCCGGCCGACTCGCACCTCGGCATAGCCGTGGGGCAATTCCAAGCCGACCGAAACGCCGACGCGCACGTCTGAGGCCCGCACCGCCGGGGCGGTGCCCAGGGCCGTTACGGCCAGGACGGCCGCCGTCAGGCCGGCCCGCGAAAGGAGGTTCCATGATCCAGGAGAAAGAGAGTCTGCACTCATGCCTACCTAGACGCGCAGAACTCGATCCGGTTTCACGGCGCGTCCCCGGTCGCGCCACCGCGCCGGCCGCGGCACTTCTGCATTGGCGCTTGGGCGCGTTTCGAATATCCCTTCGCGGCATGCAGATTGATTCCGCCGACCTCCTCGAGCGATTCCTGCGCTACGTCCAGATCGATACCCGCAGCGACGACCAGTCCCCCACGTGCCCGAGCACGCCCGGCCAGTGGGACCTGTTGCGCCTGCTGCAGCGCGAGATGACCGAACTGGGCCTGGCGGATGTTGCCCTCACGGACCAGGGCTACGCGCTCGGCACGTTGCCGGGAAATTCCCGCCGCCCCGTGCCCACGATCGCTTGGTTCGCCCATGTCGACACCGCCACCAACCTGCCTGGGGCCGCGCGGCCGATCGTCCACCGCGCTTACGACGGCCGTCCCATCGTTTTGCCAGACGATCCCGCCCAGAAACTCACGCTGGAAACCACGCCTTTCCTGCGCGACGCGATCGGGCAGGACATTGTCACCGCCAGTGGCAAGACCCTGCTCGGCGCCGATGACAAATCGGGCGTCGCGACCGTAATGGCGGCGGTCCGTCACCTGCTGCTCCACCCCGAGATCAAGCACGGGCCGATTCGCATGTGTTTCAACCCCGATGAGGAAATCGCCCGCGGCATGGCCGGCCTGGACCTGGCCCGGGTTGGTGCTGCTTGTGGCTATACGCTGGATGGTTCCGGTCCGGGCGAGATCGATTTCGAAACCTTCAGCGCCGATGCCGCCGCTCTCGAGATCCGCGGCGTTGCCTCCCATCCCGGCTGGGCCAAGGACGTCATGGTCAATGCCGCGCGCCTGGCCGGCCGCTTCCTCGCGGCGCTCCCGGCCGAACTCTCGCCCGAACGCACGGACGGCCGTGATGGTTTTATCCACCCGGTCGAGTGCACGGCATCCGCCGAGCAGGCGAAGGTGCGAATGATTGTGCGTGATTTCGAGCTCGATGGCCTCGCCGCGAAACGCGCGCTGTTGGAGCGGCTCGCAGCCGACCTGCGCGCCGCCGCCCCTAAGGCCACGGTCACCCTGACGTTCACTGAGCAATACCGGAATATGCGCTACTGGCTCGAGCAGGACATGCGGCCCGTGGCCTATGCGCAGGAGGCGGTCCGCCGCGCCGGGCTCGTGCCCAAGTCGACCGCGATCCGCGGCGGCACCGATGGCTCGAACCTCACCCAGCGCGGCCTGCCGACTCCGAACATTTTCTGCGGCATGCACGAGGTGCACAGCCAGCGCGAATGGGTGAGCGTGCAGGACATGGCGAAAGCGGTGGAAACTCTTGTTCACCTCGCCCAAGTGTGGGAGGAGAACTCCCCATGAGCCGCCGCCATTTTCTCCCCTGTCTCCTCGCCGTCCTTGGCTTCGCGTTGGGCCTGGCCGGTTGCGCCTCGTACGATGCGCAGGTCGTGTCGATGAAGAGCGTGAAGGGCATCAACCGGTTCTTCGTCGTGACAAACCAGAACGACAACCATGCGATCGCCGAAAACATCGCCTCGGTGCTCAAGGCCCGTGGCTTTGCCGTCGATGTCGGCCCGCGGACGATGATGCCCGATAACACCCAGGCGGTCGTCCTCTACCAGGACCGGTGGACATGGGATTTTGGGGATCACCTGATCTACCTGACGATTAACATTCGCGACGCGCTTACCGGTGACCCGCTCACCGGCGTCACTTACAGCGTGAGCATTCCGCCGCGCGAGGCGCTGGGCACCACGATCGGCCGGCTGGTCGATCGCCTGCTAGCCGGCAAGTGAAGCCTCCAGGTCCGGCCTAGGCGAACACACGGGCGCGATCCGCCGCGTCCAACTCTCGCCATCGTCCCGGCGTCAGGCCGCCCAACTCAAATTCCCCGATGCGCACGCGCACGAGGCGGAGCGTGGGATGACCGACGGCCGCGGTCATACGCCGCACCTGGCGGTTCTTGCCCTCCACGAGTTCCAAGGCCAGCCAGCAATCCGGGACGGACTTCCGCACCCGGATCGGTGGCACTCGCGGCGGCAGCGCGGGCGGCGGCTCCAGCCGCCGCACCGTGCATGGCCGGGTGGCATGGGTGCCAATCAGCACTCCTTTTGCCAGCCGCGCCAGTGCCGCCTCATTGGGAATGCGCTCGACTTGGACCCAATATTCCCGCCGGTGTGCGCCGGCCGGGTCGAGCAGCCACGTGTTCAATCCCGGCTCGTCCGCCAGCAATAGCAGTCCCTCGGAATCGGCATCCAGCCGGCCCAGCGGATAGACTCCGGCGGGCAGCCCGAAATCGGCGAGCGTCCGCCAGCGCGACCCGGGCTCGGGGGTGAATTGCGACAGGACCCCGTAGGGTTTGTGCAGCGCGAGCAGCACCGCGCGGGCGCTCAGCGCTTGAGCATCGCCCAAGTGAAATTCGGGTTGCGCCCGCGCCGCACCGCCAGGCGGATCCACAGAAGGGCGAGCGGCTCGAGGCTCCGCGCCATGCCGAGGCCGCCGGTGTCGACCGGGTCGAAGCCGAGGTCGCGCGCGAGACGTTCGACGACCTCCTTGGCCTCGTCGTCATCGCCGCAGTAGAACATGATCGGCTTGAGGTCGCCGTAACCCGGGTAACTGGAGTCGGCAAAATTCTCCCAGCCGTAGGTGTTGAACGCCTTGGTCACCCGCGCCCCGACCGCCTGATGGGCGATTTCCTCCGCGCCCGAGGTCGATGAGCCGAGCGAAAGGCTGAGGCTGCCCTCGGCATTGAGGAAGAGCGGATTCGTGCAGTCGATGATGATCTTCCCTTTTACGTCGCCCATGACCTTGATGACCTCGGGTACCGCGTTCCACGGGGTCGCCAGCACGACGACTTCCGCCTGCCGCACGGCATCGGGAATGACGAGCGAAACCGCACCAGCGCCGATCTCGGCCAGCGGCGGCTTGGTTTTCCCGCCGGCAGGATCGCGCACGCCGAAAAGGATCGAGTGTCCCGCCTTGGCCCAGCCCTTGCCGAGCGCTCCGCCGACGTTGCCGGCGCCAATGATCGCGATTTTCATTGCGCGGCAGATTGTCGGATGCGGGGGCGATTGCAACCCTTCGCGCCGGCTTTTCAGGTTTGTTTACGCCCGCCGTCCGGCGCCGCAAATGGCCCACGATGTGCTCGACCCAATCGGCCTGGGCAGTTTCGCTTGCCCATCTTCTTCCCGCTTCTCGCCGCCACCATGGACCTTCCCGATTCCATTGCCCGACTCCCGGAACGCAGCGCCGATTTGCGCCGGCTGCTGATCGCGTGGTGCGACCAGAATTCCGGCAGCGACAATCCGCCGGGCCTGGCCGCGATGCTGGAATTGCTGTACCGCGAATTCGCCCGGCTGCCCAAGGCCGCGGTCGAACGCGTGCCTCTCGCCGGCACCCCGGCAAAAGCCCTGCGGGTCCGGGTGCGCCCGCAGTCACCGCAACAGCTTTTCCTGACCGGCCACTACGACACCGTATACGGCGTCGATCATCCTTTCCAAAAATGTGACCAACCGGCGCCCGATCGCCTCCGCGGTCCGGGCACCTCCGATATGAAAGGTGGACTCGTGGTCATGCTGGCCGCTCTGCAGGCGTTCGAGAAAACCCCGCAAGCCGCCGCGTTGGGCTACGAGATTCTGCTCGGGCCCGATGAAGAGACCGGCTCGCAGGGCTCGGCGCCGCTCCTGGTCGACGCCGCCCAACGGCACCGCCTTGGGCTGGTGTTCGAGCCGGCCCGGTCCAACGGCGATCTCGTGCGCTCGCGCAAGGGCACGGGCATTTTCACGCTGACCTGCCATGGGCGCGCCGCCCACGCCGGCCGCGACCCGGCCGCCGGGCGCAATGCCATCCTCGCCTTGTGCGAGATTCTCCCGCCGATTGCCGACCTGATCGATGAGCTCCCGGGCGTCATGATCAATGTTGGGGCCATTCGGGGCGGCGGCGCCGCCAACATCGTGCCCGATTTCGCCGAGGCCGTTGTCAATGCCCGCGTGACCCGCGCCGGCGACGACGCCCTCTTCCTGAAGCGGCTGCACGAGATCTGCGCACCGCTGCACGCCCGCGAGGGTTACCGGCTCGAGATCGGTGGCGGTTTCAATCGCGGCCCCAAGGTGGAGACTCCGGTCGAGACGGCGTTT
Source organism: Lacunisphaera sp. (assembly GCA_035549095.1). Taxonomy (GTDB): domain Bacteria; phylum Verrucomicrobiota; class Verrucomicrobiia; order Opitutales; family Opitutaceae; genus Lacunisphaera. Next base: position 28,892 of record DASZRV010000060.1, read on the forward strand.
TTCACCGAGTGGCAGAAATGCGGACGCGAGCTGGGGCTGGATTTTGGCTGGCAGCACGTGGGCGGCGGTTCCGACGGCAACATTCTTTCCTCCGCCGGCCTGGCCAACCTCGATGGTCTCGGCTGCGTTGGCGATCACCTGCACAGTCCCGAGGAGTATTGCCATCTGCCCAGCCTGGCGCAGCGGGCGCAGGTGGCGGCTTTGTTCCTGCACCGCGTTGCCTCGGGCGTGATCGCCTTGCCGGCCATGGCCTGACTGTCGGCGCAGGCCAACACTCTGCAGGGCTGGACCTTGGTCCAGCCGCCTTGGTCCAGCGGCGCGCGCGGCCGGTCGCGCGATATCGCTGTGGCGGCAGCAGGCGGAAGCATTGCGCCGGCGCCGCGCAACATGGGGCCGACCGTGTGCTTCACCCCAAGCGTCAGAAGAATTCGTTACGGTCGCGCAACATCCACTGGTGATTGCCCGGCCGCGGGGGTTGTGGGCTTGACTCGACTATGACACGGGCGTTCCCTTCGCCAGTTCTTTGGTCAGGCACCAGTCCCAGCCTGAAGTTCACACCTAAACTGCATCAACACCATGCATCGTTCGTTCTTAAAAACGTTAGCTCTCGCCATTGTCTCGGCCCTGGCCGTCGCGCTCCTGCCCGAGGCACATGCTCAAGGCGTCGTGTCATCCGGCATCACCGGCACGGTGCTCGACGACTCCGGCAATCCCGTTGCCGGCGTCACGGTTATCGCCACCCACGTGCCCACCAACTCAACGGCCACGGCGGTTACCGGCAGCAATGGTCGGTTCCGGTTCAGCGGCCTGCGGCCTGGCGGTCCCTACTCGATCACCGGCACCGGCGCCGGCATCACCGTGGCCCCGGTGACGGACATCATGACGGCGCTGGGCGAGGATAGTGACATCACCCTGCGCGCGAAGAGCGAGGTGGTGGTGCTCGAAAAGTTCGTCGCGACCGCCTCCCGCAATGACCTCGACAGCAATGCCACCGGCGCGGGCAGTGTGCTGAGCAACCGGGGCGTCCTCAACCAGCCGACCTCGAACCGCTCGTTCGCGGACATGATGAAGACCAACCCCTTCGTCACGATCCGCAACTTCCCGCAGGTGACCGCGCTCGGCATGAATAACCGCTACAATTCGATCTCGCTCGACGGCGCCCGCGTCAACGACCAGTTCGGCCTCGCCAGCTCCGGACTCTTCTCGCTGAAAAACCCCTTCTCGCTGGATGCGGTTGAGAACTTCAGCATCGCGCTGACTCCTTATGACGTCACGCAGAGCGGCTTTGCCGGCGCCACCATCAACGTGGTCAGCAAGAGCGGCACGAACGAGTTCCATGGTTCGACCTATTACATTTATACTTCCAGCAAATGGCAGGGACCGGACGTTTCCGGCACAACCATCGGCAAGCGCCCGTCCACCTTCTTCGAGCGGACCTATGGTGCCACGCTCGGCGGCCCGCTCTGGAAGAACCATTTGTTCTTCTTCCTGAACTGGGAGAAGTACAAGAGCCCGGGTTCCGGCCCGACCAATGCGGGCTTCAACCCGGACACCGGCGCCCTGGCCAACGTTGACGCCCAGGTCAAGGCGCTGCCGGGTAGCCCTGATCTCGGCACCTTCGGCCAGGGTGCGCCGAATCTGATCACGGATGAAAAGAAGCTGGCCAAGGTGGACTGGCAGATCACCAAGGATCACCGCCTGACCGTGCGCTACAGCCGGACGGAAGGTTCCCAGCCGTTCTCGCCGAACTTCCGTACCACGGGCCTTTCCACGCCGCTGCCGTCCGTCAGCCCCACGCCGAGCTACGTCAACGGCATCACGAGCTACAATTCCAACTTCTATTCGCTCGCGGTCGACGAAAAGGTCTGGGCCACGCAGTTGTTCAGCAACTGGTCCCCGAACCTGAAGACGGAAATCTCGTACTCGAAGAATGACACCACGTCGCTTCGCTCGACGCCGGTCAACTTCCCGGAGATCGTGCTCCTCGGGGTCCCCGGCACCTCGACGACGGGTGCGGCGATCAGCACGAACGACGCCCTCGTCCTCGGCACCGACGTCAGCAGCATGGGCAACGGCGTCATCAGCAAGGAATACAGCTACGGCGGCAATGCCACGTACGACTGGCGGGACTTCACGTTCAAGGCCGGCCTCGACTATGAGAAGACCGATTTCGAGAACCTGTTCCGCAGCGGTTCCTACGGTGTGTTCATGTACAATTACAGCCCGACGCTGAACCTGGCCAATGACAAGCCGCTCGGCTTCGTCCGCGGTGTCGCCAGCAGCGGGTATCCCGGCACCGACATCAGCAGCCTCAACCAGACCGGCTATTACCTGCAGGCGAAGTGGGAACGCGACCAGCGCTTGAACATCACGTTCGGCCTGCGTCTCGATGACATCGGCAGCCCGATCGCGCCCCCGTTGAATCCGGCCTTCAGTGCCGCGTTCAATAGCTACTATCCCGGCATCCGCAACGATGGCACCATCGATGGCACCAGCCGCCTGGCGCCGCGCGTGAGCTTCAACTATGCGGTGGATCCGGAGCGCAAGATCCAGGTCCGCGGCGGCCTCGGCATCTTCCTCGGTCGCAATCCCTGGGTCTGGATCTCCAACTCCTATGGCAATGCCGGTTTCGGCCGCTTCACGCTCGCCCGGCCGTCCGCCACGTCCCCGACCCTCGGTCAATACCTGGCCGGCAGCTTCACGGAGAACGATGCCGCCTTCAAGTTTGACCCCGCCAATCCGCTCGGCGTCACCAGCCTGCCGGCCACCTCGAGCAGTTCCGTTTCGGTCAACTTCATCCAGCCCGGCCTGCAGCTGCCCACCAATATGCGCGGCAACCTCGCCGCAGACTTCCGGCTCCCGAAGCTGAATGCGGTCTTCTCGGTGGAGTGGATCCACACCAAGGTGCTGGAGGCGATGTTCTACGACAATCTCAACCTCAAGGTCCTCAACGGCGATGCGCAGAACAATCCGACCCTGAGCAGCTATGGCGCGGATGGACGCCTGCGGTTCTCCGGCTCGACCAAGCTCGTCAGCGGCTGGGGCGACGTACTCCGCCTCAGCGACACCAGCGTCGGGCATTCCGACTATGTCGCCTTGTCCTTCGACCGTCCGTTCAAGGATGGCTGGGCTTACAATGTTACCTATACCCGCGGCAGCGCCACTGAGGCCCAGCCGGCCGGCAGCTCGACCGCCGGTTCGCAGTGGAACTTCAACGTCGTGTTCAACCAGAACCGCATTGAAGAGACCCGCTCCGACTACGAGGTGCGCGACCGCATCCAGGCCTCGATCAGCAAGGAATTCAATTTCCTCAAGCGGGCCAAGACGACGGTCACCCTCTACTACGAAGGCCACACCGGCCTGCCGTTCAGCTATATCTATAGCAATGACCTGAACGGCGACGGCCGCTCGGGCCAGGACACGCTCGCGGTCCCGACCGATGCGAACGACCCGCGGTTCAGCTTCGCTTCGATGACTTCCGCGCAGCAGAACGCCTATTTCGCGTTCCTCAATAGCAGCGGCCTCAGCAAGTACGCCGGCGGCTATGCCCCGCGCAACGCCTTCTTCGCCCCCTGGCAGAACCGCCTCGACCTGCACGTCTCGCAGCAGGTCAAGGTGGCCGGGCCGGTGGAGGTCGAGGTCTTCGCCGACTTCATCAATTTCGGCAGCTGGATGAACAAGAAATGGTTCAACTATGTCGAAACGCTGGGCTCGCCCAGCAACAGCAACCAGAACCGCGTGCTCGGCAGCGCCACGTACAATGCCGATGGCAAGCTCGTACCGACCATCTCGCTCAACCCCGATGGTTCCGTCGTGCTGCCGGCCGCCTCGCAGTTCCTGCCGAGCAACAGCGACGCCCGCTGGCGCATCGAGGGTGGCGCGCGCATCCGGTTCTGATCGAGCCCACGGGATCCATTCCCTTCCTCCTCCAAGGCGGCTGCCCTCGCAGCCGCCTTTTTCTTTGGTGGGATAAATCGTCGCGAGGCCGTGCGCGCCCCGGGCTGCCGACGCCACGTCATCAGTCGTGGCGTGACCGCCCTCGTCCGACGGGCGTCACCCTTGGGGCACGGGCACGCGGTACTGGGCGCGATTTCCGCGCGGCCGTCGGCGGCGGGGCTGATTTTTTTCGAACTCCGTCCGCCGGTTCGCCGCGCCGCGTCCGTTTTTCACTCGGGCGCGCGTGCACCGATGCGCGCGGACTTTCGTCAAGTTTATTTTCGTGCGTTCCGGGGCCCCGGGAAATTTTCGAATTTTCAGAGGGAAAATACGCGTCGCCGCGAAATTTCTGCGTGGAAGTTCACGCGGAAAAACGCGACCAAGTTTGTCGACACAAAAGTTGACCGAAAATTTTCAAGATTCCCCTTTAATCGGATTGACGGAGTTTCCGGCGATTCCCATTAGTTGTGGTCAAGGTTCCGGGCATCCACATCCTGTGGTGGTCGACAACGTGTCAGGAAGTTTTGGCAACTAAGGTTCGCCAGCGGCTTTCGTCCGTCTCTAGACCACGGGACACACACCTTTTTTCCCAGAA
>DASZRV010000061.1:0-28488 GCA_035549095.1 Lacunisphaera sp.
TTACGCCCGACATGTCGGGCGTAAAGCCCGACCCACATGATCTGTTGCGCCCAGGTCCATCCCGTCGAACGGACCAACGCCTTCGGATTTGCGTCCGCCGTCCGGTGTCCTCGAATACCGTGCATGAGTTGCCCTGCCCCGCTGTCTCGCCTGCTCGCTTTGTTGCTTCTCGCCCCGGCCGCGCTGTTCGCGGCTGACGCCGACTTCCACGCCTGGGCGCCAACGCCGCCCATGGGTTGGAACAGCTGGGACTGCTTCGGCACGACGGTCACCGAGCCGCAGGTGAAGGCCCAGGCGGATTTCATGGCGGCCAACCTGAAGGCCCACGGCTGGCAATACATCGTGGTCGATATCCAGTGGTACGAACCCGGCGCGAAAAGCCACGAGTACCGCGCCGGTGCCCGACTCACGATGGACAGTTACGGTCGCCTCCTGCCGGCACCCAATCGCTTTCCCTCCGCCGCCGATGGCGCCGGTTTCAAGCCGCTGGCGGATTATGTTCATTCGCTCGGCCTCAAATTCGGCCTGCACCTCATGCGTGGCATCCCGCGCCAGGCGGTTGAGGCCAACCTGCCCGTGCTCGGCGCCGGCGAGCACGCGGCGGACATCGCCAACCGCACCGACACCTGCCCGTGGAATCCCGACATGTTCGGCGTCGACGTGACCAAGCCCGGCGCGCAGGCGTACTACGATTCGGTCTTCGCGCAGTTCGCCGCATGGGGTGTCGATTACGTGAAGGTCGATGACATCAGCCGGCCGTACCTCAAGCACGAGGGGGAGATCGAGTCGATCCGCCGCGCCATCGACCATTCCGGACGACCCATCGTGCTCAGCCTCTCGCCGGGTGAAACCGCCCTCGCCGCCGCCGACCACGCCGCCGCGCACGCGAATTTGTGGCGAATCAGCGACGACTTCTGGGACCGCTGGCTGGCCCTGCGTGACCAATTCGCCCGCCTGCGCAATTGGAACCCGCACCGCCGCCCCGGCGCCTGGCCCGACGCCGACATGCTCCCGCTCGGCTTGCTCAACCTCGGCCAGCGCTCCACCCGTTTCACGCCCGACGAGCAGCGCACCATGCTGACGCTGTGGTCCATCGCCCGCTCGCCGCTCATGCACGGCGGCGACATGACCCGCACCGATGCCGCCACGCTCGCGCTCCTCACCAACGACGAAGTGCTCGCGGTCAACCAGCACAGCGCCAACAACCGGCCGCTGTTTGAAAATGACGAGTTGATCGCGTGGACCGCCGACGTCCCGGGCTCCCCGGACAAGTACCTCGCGGTGTTCAACGCCCGCGACCAGGTTCGACTCACACCAACCAATGCGCGCTTTGCCAGCGGACCCGTCACCGGCGATCGGGCAACCTTCGCTGCGGTCGACGCCAATGTCAGCGGCGGCAGCCGCCTGTTTCTGTATGTCTCGCCTCTGGATGAGACCGGCGAATGGAATCGCATCCTCTGGCGCGAACCGCGCCTCGTGATGGCCGACGGCAGCGAGAAGCCTCTCACCGACCTCACTTGGACGCACGCCGACGCGGCCTGGGACAGCACCAAGGGGAAGAAGGATGCCGACGGCAAAGCGCTTGGCGTCGCCGCCGAGATTCCCGCCGTCGTCGAATATGCGCTTCCGCCCGGCGCCACGCGCTTCAAGGCCACCGCGGTCGTCGAGAGCAACGGCCGCGGTCATGCCCCCGGACCGGCGCAGTTCCTCGTCGTCGTCGCCACGCCGGCAACTGAGTCGACCGGCCCTGGCCTGCCGATCGCGGTCAAACTGGGCGATCTCGGCCTGTCCGGGGCGGTCCGCATCCGCGATCTCTGGACCCACACCGATCTCGGCCAGCATCGCGACACCTTCGCGCCGGTGATTCCCTGGCACGGCGCGGGCCTGTACCGGCTGTCGCCGGTGGCACCGGGCTTGTAGGTCGGGCTTTACGCCCGACACCTCCCGATCGCGTTTTCGACACGGGACCGCTGGTCCCGCCCTACAGCTTCGTGCCGCGCGACGCGCGTGCGACCGCCGCCGCGCCGTCTTGTTCCCGCTTCATCGTGCGGATGTTGACGCGAATATCTGCAAGCTCGCCAAGCGCGGCCCGGACTGTGATGTTCGCTGCCCTCCATGGAATCGCATTCTCCACGCCAGGCCGGGATCGGGTTCATCTTTGTGACGGTGATGCTTTCGGTGGTCGGCTTCGGCCTGCTGATTCCGGTCCTGCCGAAGCTGGTGGTGCAGCTGCAGGGCGAAGGCATTGCGTCCGGGTCGTCGACCTATGGCTGGATCATCACGATCTATGCGATGATGCAGTTTATCGGGTCGCCGATCCTGGGCTCCCTGTCCGACCGGTTCGGCCGCCGCCGCATCATCCTGATCGCGACCGCCGGCTCGGTGTGCGACTACGGCATCATGGCGTGGGCCCCTACGCTCACGTGGTTCTTTGTGGCCCGCACGATCGCCGGGTTCACCGCGGGTGTGCTCTCCACCGCCAATGCCTACATTGCCGATACCACGGCGCCCGAAAAACGCGCACATGCCTACGGCATCCTTGGCGCGGCCTTCGGCGTCGGTTTCATCCTCGGGCCGGTGGCGGGCGGGTTGCTCGGCAACATCGGCATCCGGCTGCCCTTCTGGTTTGCCGCCGGCTGCGCGGCGCTCAACTGGCTCTATGGCTTCTTCGTGCTCCCCGAGTCGCTGAAGTTGGAAAACCGGCGGCGTTTCGAGTGGAAGCGGGCGAATCCCTTTGGGGCGCTGCTGGCGCTCCGGCGGTTTCCCGCCGTCCTCTCGCTCGTCGAGTCTTTCTTCCTCCTGACGCTCTCGCAGGCGATGCTCTATTCCATCTGGGCGCTCTACATGGATTACCGGTATCACTGGAATCCGCGCGACGTCGGCCTCTCCCTGGCACTGGCGGGTGTCACCACCGGCCTGGTCCAGGGCGGGCTCGTCAAGCGCATCGTGCCGCGCCTCGGGGTCACGCGCACCGTCGTCGTCGGCCTGTGCATCTCGATCGGCTCGATGATCTGCTACGGACTCGCGACGAAGGGCTGGATGATCTACGCGGTCATCTGTTTTGGCGCCTTTGCCGGCATCACCGGCCCGGCGCTCCAAACCTACATCACCAAGCACGTGCCGGCCAACGAGCAGGGCGGCGTGCAGGGCGTCTTGAGCGGCCTCCAGAGCCTGGCGGGCATTCCCGGCCCGTGGATTGGGACGCACAGTTTCGGCTGGGCCATCGATCCGGCGAAAACCTTCCACGTGCCCGGCATCGCTTTCTTCGAGGGCGCCGCCTGCGTGTGCCTCGCGCTGGTGCTGGCCGTGCGGAGCTTCCGCAAGTTCGGCCACGAGGAGCCGGTGACCACCGCCCCGGTCGATCCGCCCGCGCCGGCCGTGGGCTGAATCGCCCCGCCGAGCGGGGATCACCCGGCCGCCCGGCCCGGTGAATAACTCATGCGCAGCTTTTGGCAACGATTGCGGCAGCCGCGCGCTTGACCCAGCGGCACTCCTGCGCATTTTCGTGGTCGGTCAGTTCAGCAACTCCAACCCCCTTCCGACCATGAACTGGAAGATTGAGATCACCGAGCCGCATAGCGGCGAACTGGGCGAGGCGATCAAGCACGAGGATCACGGGTTCGCCATGGAGGAATACTCCTACGAGATGGGCCACAAGATGGATGTCTTTGTCCACGACACCACCGACCCCCACTGGCATATTTTCACGGACCTCGACTCGGGTCACCGCGTCAAGATCCCGGCGGAAAAATACCGCCGCGTTTCCTGAACCCCGGCTACTGCGGCGGCGGCCCGCCGAAGTGCGCTTGATGCGCCGCGTAGGCCGCCTTGTCCGCCAACATCGCCTCGATCGTCGCGACCAGCGGCTCGAGGCGCACCACGCCCGAGAAGACGGCCTTGTCGCCGATCTCGCTCGTCAGCACGAAGGCTGGTCGCTGGTCGATCTGGTGCGCGAAAAACTCGCGCGTGCTCGCCGCAATCCGCTCCCGCACCTCGGCTGACTCCGCCCGCGCGCGGAGCTTCGCCGGATCGAGCCGTACCGCGCCGAGGGCGCCGGTCGCCGCCGCTTTCACCGCCACCTCGATGGCGGGCTCCATCGACGCCACCTTGATGCCCTCGCGGTCCGCCGCGTGCGACAGCGCCAGGCGCAGCTCGTCGCCCGTGACGCCCAAATCGCGGCCCGCCTCCGCCACATAGCTTGCCGCCGGGAACGGGCCCTCGCGCCAGGCCTCGAGCCAGGCGGAGTTCAGCATGAAGGGCGAACGCATCACCATCCCGCTGCGGCGGTAGAACCAGTCGCACTGCGCCCGCGACACCGGGTAGTCCTCCTTGCGCATCAAGGCGATCTTCCAGTCGAAATCGACGCGTCCGGCATAACGGCGCTTCAGCTCGGCCCAGGCCGGCTCAACCCAATAGCACCACGATGAAATGACCTCGAGGTAGTAGGTTACTTTCATGGCGGCAGCGTCGGCCGCGCCGCGCAGCGCGTCAATCGGCGAAGCCGTCACCTGCGTCACAACACCCGCGCGCGCTATCCGTCACAGCGGGCCGGGCGTGGTCGAGCCACGCCCCCACGCTCGCTTGTAGGGGCGCGCCCGGGCGCGGTGAGGCCGCGCCGCCCCGACAACGATGACCTTCTCAGCGCCCTCCGCGTCTTCTGTGTTAAAACCGCATTTCAGCTCTTCAGCTTTTCTTCCGGTCACCCGTCCACCGTCCACCGGATAACGGCTTCCCGCCGAAGAGCTTCTTGACGGCATCGCCGGCCTTTTTCGCCGCTTCCTTGGTCTTTTCGAGGCTGGCGGCGCCGGCCGTGCCACCCACCTGCGTGAGCGCCTGCGCCGTGCCCTGGACGATTCCGCCCAGCACGTTGCGCATCAGCACGCCGGCGAGCTGGTCGGCCGTGATGCCGCCCTCCGCCACACCGACGTTGTCGAGGCTGATCGGCGGCAATGGCACCGGAAGCGCCGCCACGCCCGTGCCGAGCGTGGCCTTGGCGTTGGTCACGCGGAATTTCTTCACGACAAATTTGATCGGCTTGCCCGACTTCGTCGTCGCCGTCTTCTCCCCCTTCCCGGAGAAGCTCTCGATGTTGTTGAGCAAGTCCTTGATGTTGCTCGAGACGATCTTCGTCTCGTAGTTGAACTCCGGCTGGTCGATGACGATCTCGTCGATCACGATGTGGTCGCCGAAAACCGACCACGGCTGCATGGCGATGTGGATCTTGCCGAGCGCGAAGGCGTTGCCGTCGCTCCAGCCCGTCGGGTTGCCGACCGCCAGCCCCGAAAGCGTGCCGGAGCCCGTCAGGGGCGAGAGGCTCGCCGACGCCAGCTCCACCCGGGTCTGCGTCAGCTTCGGGCCAAAGGTGTTGACGCCGACCTTGACGATCGAACCGAGGAAATAGGCGAGCCCGACATAGGCCACCACGAGCAATACCAGGATGACGATCGCGAGTTTCTTCATGCGCGGAATGGGTTGCCCGGAGTGTACGCCGGTTTCCCGCCTGCGCAAGTTCACTCCCGCTGCGAATCACGCTTGCCAGCCGTCGCCGTGGCCTTTCTCAATTCCTCATCCGGCCAGCAGGCACTCGCCGGAACAGGTCCGCCGTCCGCGCTCCGCGTTCAACCGGCAGCATTCCAGCTTTCAGCTCCGTTTCCGCCTTCCGCCCACCGTCTACCGTTCACCGTCCCGCCTCCGGCCTCCCACCTCTTACCTTCAGCCTCCCGCTTCCTTCCATGCCCTCCAACTACACCGAAGCCAGCATCAAGACCCTCAGCTCGCTCGAGCACATCCGCCTCCGCCCGGGCATGTACATCGGCCGGCTCGGCAACGGCGCGCACGCGGAGGACGGCATCTACGTGCTGCTCAAGGAGACGATCGACAACTCCATCGACGAATTCACCATGGGCGCCGGCCGCAAGATCGAGGTCGAGCTTAACGAGCGCACTGTCCGCGTGCGCGACTACGGCCGCGGCATCCCGCTGGGCAAGCTCGTCGACTGCGTCTCGATCATCAACACCGGCGCCAAGTACGACTCCGAGACCTTCCAGAAGGCCGTCGGTCTCAACGGCGTCGGCCAGAAGGCCGTCAACGCCCTCGCCCTCACCTACCGCGCCCAGGCTTTCCGCGACGGCGAGACGCGCTTCGCCGAGTTCGAAAAGGGCAAACTGAAGAAGGAATCGCGCAACGCGAAAACCGACGAGCGCAACGGCACGCTGATCGAGTTCACGCCCGACGCCGCGCTCTTCGGCGGCGATTTCCGGTACCGCACCGAATTCATCGAGGACATGCTGTGGAACTACGCGTTCCTCAACCGCGGCCTCACGCTCACGCTCAACGGCAAGCCTTTCAAATCCGAGCACGGCCTCAAGGACCTCCTGACCAAGGAACTCTCCGGCGAACCGCTCTACCCGATCATCCACCTCGAGGGCGAGGACATCGAGGTCGCGTTCACCCACGGCAACCACTACGGGGAGGAATACTGGTCCTTCGTCAACGGCCAGCACACGACGATGGGCGGCACGCACCTCGCCGCCTTCCGCGAGGCGCTCGTCACGACGATCCGCAACCATTTCAAGAAGGACTTCGACGCCGCCGACGTCCGCCAGTCGATCGACGCCGCCGTCGCCATCCGCGTCCAGGAGCCCGTCTTCGAATCGCAGACCAAGACCAAGCTCGGCTCGGCCGACGTCGGCCCCAAGGGACCCTCGATCAAGGATTTCGTCGGCACGTTCCTCCAGCAGGCGCTCGACGTCTACCTGCACAAGAACCGCGAGGTCGCCGAGACCATCAAGCGCAAGATCGAGGAGAACGAACACGAGCGCAAGGAACTCGCCGGCATCCGCAACATCGCCCGCGAGCGCGCCAAGAAGGCTTCGCTCCACAACCGCAAGCTCCGCGACTGCCGCCTCCACCTCGGCGACCGCAACGAACGCGCCGAGGAATCCACCCTCTTCATCGTCGAGGGCGACTCGGCCGCCGGCTCGCTCACCGCCACGCGCGACGTCCAGACGCAGGCCGTGTTCGCCCTGAAGGGCAAGCCGCTCAACACCTATGGCCTCTCGAAGAAGGTCATCTATGAGAACGAGGAATTCCACCTCCTCCAGTCCGCCCTCAACATCGAGGAGGGCATGGACGGCCTCCGCTACAACAAGATCGTCATCGCCACCGACGCCGACGTCGATGGCATGCACATCCGGCTGCTCCTGATCTCGTTCTTCCTGCAGTTCTTCCCCGACCTCATCCGCAACGGCCACCTCTTCATCCTGCAGACCCCGCTCTTCCGCGTCCGCAACAAGAAGGAGACCATCTATTGCTACGACGAGCGCGAAAAGCAGGCCGCCGCCGAAAAGCTCGGCGCCAGCCACGAGATCACCCGCTTCAAGGGCCTCGGCGAAATCTCCGCCGGCGAGTTCAAGGACTTCATCGGCGATGGCATCCGCCTCGACCCGGTCAACCTGCACCACCTCTACAGCTCCGACGAACTCCTCGCGTTCTTCATGGGCAAGAACACGCCCGAGCGCCAGGACTTCATCATCGACAACCTCCGCGTCGAAAAAGATCTCGTGGAGGCGTGACCCCAATTTGAAATTGTAGGGCGGGGTCGCCGAACCCCGCCGGTCCATTGCTCACCGCTCACTGCTCACCGTTTTCCGCTCCCCATTCATGAATGAAATCCCGCCGGCGTTGGTATGGCTCCCCTCTAGCAAGAGGGGTGGCGCATCGCGCCGGGGTGTGTGTACCTGATCTTTCTCTTAATCTTTCTCGTTCTCTCCTCCGCCTTCCGTCCTCTGCCCATCCGTGTCATCCGTGAAATCCGTGGTTAAAAAAGCCTCCACCCTTCGCCCTTCCTCCTTCGTCCTTCCGGCGCTCCTCGCTCTCGTCGCCCTCGCCGGCTGCGCCACCGCGCCGAGCGAATACCGCGACCCGGCGCCGCTCGCCGCCACCGCCCGTCGCGACCACAACCTCGAGGTCTTCGACCGGGCCTGGTCGCTCGTGAATGAGAAGTATTTCGACGCGAAGTTCCGCGGCGTGGATTGGCGCGCCATGCGCACGCGGTTCCGGCCCGAGGCCGCCGCCGCCAAGGACGAGACCGAGCTCTACCACGTGCTCAACCAGATGAACGCCCAACTCGGCGAGTCGCACCTCGCCGCGCTCGCGCCGCGTCGCCATCACGAGCTCGAAACCGAGCACCGCCCCGCCGTCGGCTTCCGCTGGCTCATGGTCGACAACCGCCGCGTCGTCAGCGAGGTCCTCCCCGGCGGCCCTGCCGCCAAGGCCGGCGTCGAGCCGGGCTGGTTCGTCGTCACGCGTGATGGCCAGCCGATCGACGACAACGACCGCTACATTGCGCACGTCGGCCAGGCCGTCACCTACGGCTTCCTCGACCGCCAGAACCAGTCGCGCTCGTTCACCTTTGCCCCACAGCTCCTGAGCTTCGTCCGCCGCGACGCCCAGGTCCTGGATGACGGCATCCTCTATGTCCGCTTCGACGAGTTCGATCGCGAGTCGCTCGGCTGGCTGAGCGACAACCTCAAGGCCCACCGCGACGCTCCTGCCACCATCATCGACCTGCGCTCCAACCCCGGCGGCAACGCCTTCATCCTCAGCATCGCGGTCGCCGAGTTTTTCGACCATCGCGTGCCCGAAGGCCATCTCGTCAAGCGCAACGGCGCCGGGCGCGACGAACGCAGCTTCTCCTGGTTCTCCGCGCATTACCGCGGCGACGTGGTCATCCTGACCAGCCCCAACACCGGCAGCGCCGCTGAGATCTTCTCGCATGTGCTGCAGCATCACCATCGCGCCCGCATCGTCGGCCGCCCTACCGCCGGGGCCGTCATCTATGCGCGCGCCTGGCCGCTGCCCGGCGGCGGCAGCCTGCAGGTGCCGATCATCGACTACGTCGGTCTCGACGGCCAGCGCATCGAGGGCCATCCCGTTCAACCCGATGTCCTGGTGCCCCAGCCCTCGCTGGCCGAACTCCGCGTCGGCGACGACGCCGACCTCGACGCCGCCCTGAAGCTCCTGCACCGGACCTCGCTCGCCGGCCGCGTCCCCGCCCTCTCCCGCGCCTCGCGCTGAGGCCGCCTCAAAGGCGGAAGTAACAAGTACCAGGGATCAAGTATCAGGGTTGGATCTCTCGAATCCTTTCTTCCATTTTCCTTGGCGTCTTTGCGGCTTTGCGTGAGATCACGGTCCCCCACCATTGCCGACCGCGCTCGTCACACGTCACAATTCACTCGTCACTCTCCTAAATGGCCAAAAAGAAACCCACGAAAAAATCCGATCAGGCCGAACTGCCGCTGGGCGACGATGCGCCGACGCCGTCGGCAAGTAACAAGTCCCAAGGATCAAGTTCGAAGGCCGCAGCGAAACCCGCCCGGTCCTCCCGAAAGTCCAAATCCTCGCCTCAGCTTGCTGAGGACGAGCCGCGCCGAAGCCAGGCGGGCGAAGGCGGGCCAGCTCCCATCTCCAGCTCCCCCGATCCGAAATCTGCTTCCCCCGATCCGAAATCGTCCGGGGCCGCCCCGGATTCAGCCTCCCGCCTCCCGCCTCCCGTCTCCGACCTCGACGAGCCCCCGCCGAAGCGGAAAAAGGGCCAGAAGATTCAGGATGATCCCGCACCCTTGGCGGCGTCCTACAAGAACTGGTTCCTCGACTACGCCTCCTACGTCATCCTCGACCGCGCCGTCCCGCACCTCGACGACGGCCTGAAGCCCGTCCAGCGCCGCGTCCTCCACACGTTGTGGGACATGGACGACGGCCGCTTCCATAAGGTCGCCAACGTCGTCGGCGCGACGATGAAGCTCCACCCGCACGGCGACGCCTCCATCGGCGCCGCGCTCGTCGGCATCGCCCAGCGCGCCTGGCTCATCGAACCGCAGGGCAACTTCGGCAACATGCTCACGGGCGACGAGGCCGCCGCGCCGCGCTACATCGAGGCGCGCCTGACACCCTTCGCGCGCGACATCCTCTTCAACCCGAAGACGACCACCTGGCAGGCGAGCTACGATGGCCGCACCCGCGAGCCCGTCACCCTGCCCGCCAAGTTCCCGGTCGTCCTCCTCGAGGGCGCCGACGGCATCGCGGTCGGCCTCGCGACCAAGATCCTGCCGCACAACTTCAACGATCTCTGCCGCGCCGCGATCAATCATCTCCAGGGAAAAACGTTCCGCATCCTCCCCGACTTCCCGACCGGCGGCACCGCGGACTTCTCGGAATACAACGACGGCGAACGCGGCGGCAAGGTGAAGGTCCGTGCCCGGATCGAGGAGCGTTCCAAGTACCTGCTCGCGGTCACCGAACTCCCCTACGGCGTCACGACCGAGTCGCTCATCGAGTCGATCCTCGCCGCCAACGCCAAGGGCAAGATCAAGGTCAAGCACGTCGACGACAACACCGCCGACAAGGTCGAGATCCTCATCCATCTCCCGCAGGGCTCCGAGCCCGACAAGGTCATCCAGCAGCTCTACGTGTTCACGAGCTGCCAGGTGCAGCTCAATCCCGCCGCCTGCGTCATCGTCACCGACCCGAAGACCGGCCACGAAAAACCCGAGTTCCTCGGCGTCCGCGAAATCCTCAAGCGTTCCGCCGAGGCCACGCGCGAACTCCTCAAGCGTGAGCTCGAGATCAAGCTCGGCGAACTCGAGCAGCAGTGGCACTGGGACTCGCTCGAGCGGATCTTCATCGAGGAGCGCATCTACCGGAACATCGAGAAATCGAAGACTTGGGAGAGCGTGCTCGCGGAGATCCGCGCCGGCCTGAAGCCGTTCCTCAAGCAGCTCCGCCGCGAGGTGACCGACGAGGACATCACGCGCCTGACCGAGATCCGCATCAAGCGCATCTCCGCCTACAATCGTTTCCAGGCCGACGAGGCCATCACGAAGATCGAGGAAGGCATCAAGGAGACGAAGGGCAACCTGCGGAAGCTCACCGAGTATGCCGTCGCCTGGTTCGAGCAGCTCGCCGAGAAATACGGCAAGGGCGCCAAGCGGAAGACCAGCTATGACGAGCTCGAGGAGATCAAGGCGTCGGACGTCGTCACCGCCAACCAGCGCCTCTACGTCAACCGCGAGGACGGCTTCATCGGCCTCAACTGGCGCCAGCACGAGTTTGTGCAGGAGTGCACGATCCTCGACTCGGTGCTCTGCATCATGGGCGATGCCACGCTCAAGGTGTCGAAGGTCGCCGACAAGGTCTTCATGGGCGTGGATATTCGCCACGTCGCCGTGTGGCCGAAGGACGGCGACACAAAGTTCTACACGATGGTCTATCGCCTCGGTCCCGACGGGAAGACCTTCGCCAAGAAGTTCCAGATCGGCGGCCTCTCGCGCGACAAGCTCTATCCCCTCGCCAAGGAGGACGGCTCCAAGCTCGTCTGGCTGCATGTCGCCGAGAAGGAGAAGGACATGCCGAAGAGCATCCACCTCTCCCTCGACGGCCGCTCCGGCGCCCGCATCCGCGAAATCGACTTCGATCTGACCCCGGTCCCAGTCAGCACCCGAACTTCAAAAGGGCTGACCGTCACCAAATGGGCCGTGAAAGAGGTTAAAATACCCGACCTCGAGCTGAAGTGAGGTAGGGCGCGACCGCCGTGCGCGCTGCCGTTTGGTTGCGTAACGCATGCAAGCTCGCACGCACGGGTCCATCGCGTCCATCCAGTCCATCCGGTCCATTCCGTCCAATCACTGGTCCATTCTCCTCCGGCTCCGCACCCGGAATAGCCGCTCGGTGAATCCGCCCTCCTGCTCGAAGTCGGCCGCCAGCCTCTCGATCTGCCGATCCAGCAACGCCGAGGCAACCCCGACCAAGACGTGCGCCGCGTTCGCGGCAATCTCGGCGTAGCTCATGGACTTGATGGACCTCATGGACCCCGATACGCCGGCAGCGCTGCGCCGTTCGGCAGCTCTTTCTTTCGGTCCATTGCGTCCATCCAGTCCATCCCGTCCATCTCTCATTTCCCTCACCCAATTCGCCACTTCATCCGCGGTCCGGCATCGCCGCGCCACGAGCGCTTTTCGCCGAGGGTCATCCCCCGGCCAGAGCGGCAGCCGGCGCTGCCGCAGGAAGTCTTCATAGTCGAGCCGCAGCTCTTCGAGGCTGGCGCGCGCCACATTGGTGAGCTTGAGCTCCATCTTCTTTGAGGTGCCGCTCGCTTTGCTGCCTTCGGCGATATTCTGCACGCCGCTCCGCGCGGCCTGCACCATCTGGTCGTGGGTCCGGCTTCGCGGGTTGATGTAGCGATCGCAGAATCGCACCGTCACATCGAACGCCAGCTGCGCGACCTGAAATCCTCTTAGGTTTCGATACCCACCGTGGGTCGGAATCAACGACTCCGATCCTTCCTGTCCATTGCGTGGCGCGCTCATGCTTTGAATGGCGGCCCGCCACCGCGACCCAATGACCACCTTCACCCGCCGCCAAGCTAAATTTTCCCCCACCGACTCAGTACACCCGCTATTTGGCGTTCACCCTATCCATCTCGCCCATGCGCTCTCAAGACATCGCCGGGATAACGTCACTAATCCTACCTACTATTTTTGTCTTACTTTTGCCCCTTGACTTACTTTCTAGATCCGCTCTGCCTTTTGGCATGATTCCCACCCTCAAAGCCGAAACTGTTCAATTCACCACCAAGGGCCAGGTGGTGATTCCGGCAAAATTCCGCCGGGAGTTTCAAATTGAGGAAGGCACGAAGGCGTCGGTCACCACCACTCCGGAAGGCATTCTCCTCCGGCCCATCACCCGCTCTTACATCAAGAGCCTGCGCGGATCTCTCAAAGGCCGCGGCGTTATGAAATCCATGATGGCCGATAGAAAACACGAAAGGACGCTCTAAAATGGCCAACCGCGTTCTGGATAGCTGGGCGTTGATCGCCTTTTTTGAGGATGAGCCTGCGGCTGAAGCCGTCGAGGAACTCCTCGATCAAGCCAGTCGTGAGAAGCATCGGCTGTTTATGACCTCGGTCAATTGGGCCGAAGTCTATTATAGCACTATGCGTGAGGTGTCCCAAGAAGCCGCGGAACAACATTCGCAAGTTATCGCGAATCTTCCGATCGACATCGTCGGCATTGGCGACGACCTAAAGCTCGCTCGCGAAGCCGCCATCTTAAAGGCGAGTTACCGGATCAGCATCGCCGATGCTCTTGCGGCTGCTCTGGCTCGAGAAAAAAAGGCAGAACTTGTTACCGGAGATCGAGAATTCGAAGCCATATCCAAGGAGGTTAAGATTTGTTGGCTCCCAGACAAATAGCAGCCACCGCATTACTTCTTATGAGCGCCCCTCACTGGCAATTCAATGACCGACGCAGAAAGGACCCGATCCGAGATCCGATACAGGGCGAGTTCTTCGCAAATGAAGCTATTAAGAACCCAGAAGAGGCGCTGGTTCGCGAAGGCATTCAGAATTCCTTAGATGCCGCCGCACGGAGCGGGCGGATTGATCCCGTTAAAATCCGAATCCATCTTGCGAGCGGCGAATCGGCTGCGTCGGCATCAGCGGTTGGCGAATTCATGCTCGATGCATGGGATCATCTGCACGCGAAGGGCAATGGCATAAAACATCCACCAGCCAAGAATGCCGCATGCCCATTCCTTGCTTTCGAAGATTTTGGCACGTGTGGACTAAACGGTGACGTCTCAGCTTCTGAAGAGGAGACGGGGAATCTTTTCTTCTACTTTTTTCGGGCAGAAGGACGTTCCGAAAAACTCGGAGAAAAACGCGGCAGATGGGGCGTCGGTAAACACGTCTTCCCCAGCGCAAGCCAGATAAACTCGTTCTTTGGATTCACCGTTCGCTCTGAAGATAAGAAACAGTATTTAATGGGACGGTCCGTGCTAAAGTGCCATTCGATCGGATCTGACGGCTACATGCCAGATGGGTTCTTCGGCATTCCTGACCAAGATGGCTTCATGACCCCTACAAATGACGATAAGGTCATCGACCGATTTCGCCGCACGTTCCAGATCGCTCGTACAAGTGAGCCAGGCCTTTCGATCGTTATGCCGTGGGTGAATCCAGAGTTTACGGAGCGGCAGCTGGTTTCCGCAGTGTTGCGTGGGTATTTTTATCCAATTCTGGAGGGGGCGCTGGAAGTCACCGTAGAAACGGCAGAAGGACGAACAATTATTAATGAGTCCACCATTACAGAGTTGTCACTTTCGCATCTCGACAAAGGCGACGAGGATCTCCGCCCCATGCTCCGCCTTGGGGCTTGGGCGGCGTTCGCTAAGTCTGGTGAGTTCACGATATTGAATCCAGCGGAGCCAATGCGTCCAGTTTGGATCCCCGAACTGGTCCCTGCCGATAAGCTTGATGCATTGCGAACTAGGTTTGACGCAGGGGAGCGAATTGCCATTCGGGCGCCCCTAACAGTTAGATTCAAGGAGAAGGGCAAGAATCCTCAGACGTCTCATCTCGATTTCTTCCTAATCAGAGATGGTTACGAATCCGGGAAAACAATCTTTCTTCGCGAAGGGATAATCATCTCAGGGGTGAAAGCCCCGTTGGTGCGGGGCGTGCGCTCCCTTGTGGTGGCAAGCGACGGAGCGATTGCCACCCTGCTTGGCGACGCGGAAAATCCTTCGCATACGGAGTGGCTTACTGCATCGGCCCATTTCGCAGAGAAATACTACCATGGGCGCTCGTATCTAGATTTTGTCATTCGATGCGTGTATGAATTTGTGAAGATATTGACCGCTAGTGACAAAAAGGGCGATCCGCTTCTCCTGCTCAGCCTTTTCGCCATCCCGTCGAAATCTGAAGAGGGCGCCGCCAGGCCTGGCGCGAAGAAGAAGCCAGATGGTAATGAAACGCCGAACAAGATCGATATTCCTCAACCAAAGCCAAAGCCGTTCAAGGTAGAACGGGTCAAGGGCGGGTTTTGCGTGAGTCGTTCAGATGGTGAGCTTCAGGTTCCCGCCACATTGATTATCCAAGCTGCGTACGATGTTCGCCGTGGCAGTCCTCTTGGCAAATATAGGCCCGCTGATTTTACGCTCGTGCGACCTCCGATTAATGTGGAAAGCCATGCGGGAGTTAAAATACGCGAAGGCCAGCCTAACCAACTATTGGTCGATGTCGTGGATCCGAACTTCAGGTTGGCGCTAAACGGTTTTGATACGCGAAGGGATCTCTTCGTCAAGGTCGATCTCCAGAGTGTGGAGGACTGAGAAATGATAAAACGTATTAACCATACCGGGCGAAAGCGAATTCTGCGTGAGCATGTGCAAGTCGCATTCCGAGATGATGGCGGGCATCCCTCGTTCGATGCAGCTCTCGACCTCAGCAGCTATCAGCTGCCCGGCACCGCTCGCGTCTTTGTGGAAGCCTACCGCGGCGCAGCTTCGTGGATGCGCTTTGATTTCGGTACCAAGGCGGCACTCCGGCCGCCATCGAATCGCCGACTAGCAGAATTCTCCGACGCGACAGGAGTCAGATTTCGAGTGAAAGTAACTTCAGCGGAAGAATCGCACAAGATCCTCGCCGAGGCAGATGCCATTCCATTGACGATGCCAGGCGACGATGAGCAGAAATACGTACCTCTACTCAAACCAGAGCCCGCTTCGCTTGGCGACTTGGTTTATAAGGTCTGTTTCGACGGACCTGAGCCAACGTTTCAGGTGAACGATCGTATCTCTAACTGGCAGGAAGCGGTTCTGCATCCCTCTTTTGTCGCCATTACCTATGCTTCTGTGTTTCGGGAGATACTAACCAAAATAGTTCTCATAGATGGTCATTCTGACTGCGAGGATCGCGATGATTGGCGTTCTCGCTGGCTAGTGTTCTCCACGATGTTGCCGGGCGTGGCCTCTCCCCCCGACCAACAGGACGATGAGGATGAAAAACGCCGCTGGATCGACGACGCCGTAGACGCATTCGCAAGGAAGGTTCGAGCACTCGAGCTGTTCGAAGGCGTCCGCACCGGCCAAGGAGGAGCGCAATGAAACTTTCAAGATTCACTGACGAAGGGATAGCGCAATTTGTTCAATACCTCGTCCTGCTGTCCGCTGACCCCCGCGCTGAACCACCACTACACTTGCTGGATGATCCGCTTACTTCCGCAAGCGTCGCAGGTGAGATCGAACTCGACGCATCGTCATTCAGATCTCGTCTCGAGGCTGGCCAATATCTGAATTCGATCTTAGCCACGGTCCCCAATCCTGAGGAAGACAAAAGAATGTGGGCGTGGTTATCGTTGTTCTTTTTCGATTCAGTCTGTCCGAAGGTAAACGGTTCTCGGAAGCCCGGGCAACTCTACCGTCACGTCCCTGAAGTGGGGAATTACCGACGGTACTATAGGCATTTGTTACTCGGGCCCTATCTGGTCTACCGATTCTACAGCAAGAATCCAGCTACAGCCTTGTCTTTGCTATGTCAGCCTTTGGACCGACCAGGAGACGTTGTCGGGCAGATTGTTGCCTACCAAGAGCTCATTACCAACGAGGCGGTGGTCGAGACCGCTACTCGATTGTACTACGATGCCTCGAAGCAACGTGAAAAGCGTGGCGCGCAAAACAAGAGCAGAGGAGGTGCACGGGCTTTGGTCGCGGTCCTAAATCAATTTGATGTCACTTGGGACCTATATGGCATGACTGCGGAGGAAATAAGCGCGATGTTGCCCAAAGAATTTGCCAGATTTCAAAACCGCTGATGATGGCCTCATCGAGAGATTAGCGCGATGGCATCTCCAGTGATCGATCTCTTCGCCGGTCCCGGCGGCTTAGGCGAGGGCTTTTCGTCGGTGCTTCGCGGGAAAAAGCGTCGTTTCAAGATTAAACTCTCGGTTGAAATGGATGCTCACGCACATCGCACATTAGAACTACGCGCCTTCGTCCGAGAGTTTCCGGCTGACATGATCCCAGCAGACTATTATGAGTACCTCTCTGGGCAGATTACCCGCGGCGAGCTGTTCGGAAAGTATCCTACTCAGGCGGAAAATGCCGCGACGGAGGCTTGGTGTGCCGAGCTGGGCGGGAAGTCAGCGCCGGAGGAGCTGCTCGACCGGCGCATACGCGTGGCGCTAGGCGATGCAAAACAATGGGTGTTGATTGGAGGTCCGCCCTGTCAGGCGTATTCTCTTGTCGGTCGCTCCCGCGTAATCGGCGGAAAAGGTCAGGAGATATATGATGCCGATCCCCGCCACCATCTGTACAAGCACTACCTCCGGATCATCGCCGAACACCGGCCCCCCGTCTTCGTGATGGAGAACGTCAAAGGTCTGCTCTCGGCCAAAGTGAAAGAAGAGCGGATCTTCGATCGGATCCTGGCCGACTTGCGCAATCCGGGTGTTGCCGTGAAGTCTGCCCCGAAGTCTGACGAGGACGAATATCGCCTGATGCCGTTGGTTCCAACCGAAGGCGAACTTCTGGGCGGGTTTTATGCACCGGGAGATTTTATCATTCGCGCTGAGAAGTTTGGCATCCCGCAGGCACGTCACCGGCTGATCATCCTAGGAATACGGTCGGACATCAAAGCTCAGCCTGACCTCTTGGTGCCTCAACCCGATGTGACGGTCAGCGAAGCCATCGGCGATCTGCCCCGTTTGCGTAGTGGTCTTTCCAAGAGGAATGATTCAGGTGAAGCTTGGCTGCGCTCCATCGAGCTTTTATCTGAACGTCCTTGGTTCTGGAGCGATGCGCTCTCGGACGAAGTCCGAAAAGGCATTCTCGCGGCCACAAGCCGGATGAAAGCGGATTTGGAGCGCGGCGCTGCTTTCATTCCTGCAGACGTTGAACCAAAATGCCATGCGAGATGGTATGTGGACCCAAAACTCGGCGGCGTTTGCAACCACGAGACCCGAGGACACATCCCGGGTGATTTGCACCGTTACCTTTTTGCTTCTGTTTTCGCCAAGGTGAATGGTCGCTCGCCTCAGCTGGAAGATTTCCCGAAGCCACTGTTGCCTGATCACAAGAACGTGAAGGCCGCCTTGAAGGAGACGAAGTTCAATGATCGTTTTCGGGTTCAGCTGAGAGACCGTCCTTCCACGACGGTCGTCTCCCATATATCCAAGGATGGACATTATTACATTCACTACGACCCGACCCAATGTCGCAGCCTCACCGTGCGAGAGGCTGCGCGCCTGCAGACCTTCCCGGACAACTACTTCTTCGAAGGCAATCGCACGCAGCAATATCACCAAGTTGGCAACGCAGTCCCTCCCCTTCTTGCCCGACAGATAGCGGAGATCGTTGCAGATCTGCTGGAGAAGGATCCTAAATTATGAATTCGAAAGACTCTGCCCAAGCGGGTCTAGCTCAGATCAAAGAGGCCGTTCTCGCCCATCTTGCCGCACATCCAGAAGGCTCGACGAATGCTGACGTTGGTCATGCGCTAGGTCTTGAATCTGATTTTGAAGGCGAACAAGGCGGTTACCTTTCATGGTCAATCTTGGGCCTCCTGGTGAACGAACAGAAAGTGCGCTACGAGCGGAAGGGAAAGAAAGGCCGAATTTACTTCTGCTTCTAAAAAGACATCTTGGCCTGAATGGGCCCAGACGTTTTCAGCGAAGCAAAACGCTCGGAAGTAATGTCGAAAATCCGAGGTGCCGGAAACAAGGACACCGAGCTGCGGCTGATGCTGGTTTTTCGGGCGAATGGAATCAGTGGATGGCGGCGGGGATCGAAGCTGCCGGGAAGACCGGACTTCGTTTTCCCAAAGCTGAAGATCGCCGTGTTTGTGGACGGCTGCTTCTGGCATGGCTGTCCGAAGCACGCGACCTGGCCGAAAAACCGGGCGGCGTTCTGGCTGAAGAAAATCACCGGCAACAAGGCTCGTGATCGGCGGGTGAATCGACTTCTCCGCGCGAGGGGCTGGAAGGTGGTGAGAGTGTGGGAGCATGAGTTGAAGCGACGCGACGAGCCCAAGCTCCTTCGCCGACTGGCCCGACACCTGCGAACCTGAACGTCACGTCGCATAATACGTGACGTCTCGACCAACGCCTTCCGCGCCACGGCGCCTTTGCGTGCGACAACCTCAATTTCCCTAGCTGCCCTACCCCCCTCCAGCATACCGGTCATGTCACGTATTACGTGACATCCCGTTTTCGCGCCTTTCCCGTTTCGTTGCTTCGCGCCTTGGCGGCTTTGCGTGAGGCCTCTGTTCCAAACTGGAACACTTCCCGCGCCGAAACCTGCTAGGGTTGGTGGATGACCAACCCAAAACCTGGCGCCACCAGCTCTCTCGACGGCTGTCGCATCCTGATTCTCACCGGCGACTACGCCGGCGAAGAGGGCATTTGTCTGGGCGGGATGGCCGGGAGCGGTCGCTGGGCGGTTTCACCTGATGGCTCGACGGCGATCCTGGCACTGGACTTCGGCCGGGAATTCGCGCTGCTCCTCGATCTCTCCGTCGCGCCAGCCCGGAACTGAAGGCTGATATTTCAACACAGAGCTCGCAGAGGTCTCAGAGGTCAGATCAAGAACCTGAATCTGCCTTCACGCCTTCCTCTGCGTTGTCCGCGTCCTCCGTGTTAAATCAGGTTCTTTTTTGTGCTTTTGGTGGCCAAAGCCTCATGTTTGCGCTTCCGCGCAATTCCCTGGTTCGAAAGTGCCTGCCAACTTGAGGTACCAAATTGGCACCTCAAGTTCTGCCGGCGCATAGGCTCCCTCGCGCGCGAGCACGCTGCCCACAAATTCCTGCTTTGCGCCTTGGCGACTTTGCGTGAGGCAACACTGAATCTTCCCCAGGATAGGAGACCGGAAAGGCGGGAAATCATTCTCGCGTCGTCCATGATTAGTGAACGCCAATGCCATGAATAAGCGCGCTCAACCCGCTCCCGGCGACCCGCTCGAGTCGCGCATTCACACAATCCGGGGACAGAAGGTGATATTGGATGCTGACCTAGCGGCCCTTTATGGCGTCACGACCAAGCGCCTGAATGAACAGGTCAAACGCAACGCCAAGCGGTTTCCACCGGACTTCATGTTTCAATTGACTCGAACGGAGATGAGCGCCTTGAGGTCGCAAACTGCGACCTCAAGTTCGCTAGATAATGCAGATGACTCACTTGCACCGAACCGGTCGCAATTTGCGACCGGTTCCAACCGTCATCGGGATCCTCGTCTCCTACCCTACGCATTCACCGAGAATGGCGCCGTGATGGCGGCCAACGTCCTCAATAGCGAACAGGCTGTACGCATGAGCGTGTTTGTGGTCCGGGCCTTCGTCCGCATGAGGGAACTGCTTTCCAGCTCGAAGGAGCTGGCCGTGGAACTGAAGGAATTGGAAGCGAAGCTCACGGACCGGCTCGATGTCCACGAAACTGCGATCACCGAAGTTCTGCGCCGCATCATGCAATTGCTCGACCCGCCGCCCGCCCCATCCCTGCCGCACAAATCGATGGGCTTCCACACCACGATGAAACGCCCGGCCAGAAAATCAGTCTGAACCACCTGCGCTCTGTGTGAGTTCTTTCCCGGCCCAAGTCGGCGCCGAACGATCTCGGCTAAAGCAAACCGGCGGCTCAAAAACTTTCCTTAACACCGAGGACACAGAGATCGCAGCGGTTTGATTTCTCCGTGTCCTCCGTGACCTCTGTGTTGGAAAACCATCCCACCATCACTCTGCCCGCAGGGCGATCATCGGGTCGACGCGCGCGGCGCGGCGGGCCGGGAGCCAGCAGGCCACGAGCCCAACCAGCGCCAAAAGGAACGCGACGGCGGCCAGCGCCGCCGGATCCACCGGGTTGGTTTCGTAAAGGAGCGACCGAAGCAGCCGCGTGAGCAGGAGGCTGCCGCCGATGCCCACCGCCAGCCCGGCGCCCACGATCAGGAGGCCGTCGCGCAAAACCTTCCGGAGCACGTCAGCCGGCGTCGCGCCGAGCGCGAGCCGGATGCCCATGTCGCGGGTCTGCTGGATGACGCGATAGGTGATCATCGCATAGAGCCCGACGGCGGCGATGAGCAGGGCGATGACCGAGAACCCGCTCACCAGCGTCACGCCAAAGCGCTGGCGCGCGAGCATGCCGTCGACCATTTCCTGGACGAGCCGCAATTGCGCAACGGGCAGGTCGTGGTCCAGCGCGCCGATCTTCGAGCGCACGGCGGCGGCCAGGCCGCGCCCGTCGCCTGTGAAGCGCAGCACGACGTAGAGGATTTCGTTCGGTTGCTGGTAGTAGGGCTCGTAGGATTGCGGGATCGAGGCGTGGTCGATGCCCTGCGACTCGGACCGGACATCGCGCACGATGCCGACGATCTCGCGCCAGGCTTCGTCGCCGTTGGTGATCTGGATGTGCTGCCCGATGGGATCCTCGCCCGGAAAGAATTTGCGCGCGAAGGTCTCGTTGATCAGCGCGACGCGCACTGCCCCCTCGCGGTCCTGTTCGGTGAAGCCGCGACCGCGCAGGACCGGCGTGCCGAAGGCGCGGAGGTAGTCCGGGGTGATGGCGTAGTAGTTGGTGTTGGGCAGGTCGCCCTTCGCGACCGGCGGCCGCCCCTGCACGATCAACCGCAGCACCGCGTCGCGCACGAGCGGCATGCGGTGCGTGAGGCCCGCGGCCGTGACGCCCGGCAGACTCGAGACCTGTCGCAACATCTCGCGCACGAAGGCGACCTGCCTTTCGGGCGTGTCGTATTTTTTCGCCGGCAGCAGGAGGTTGAACGTCAGCGCCTGCTCCGGCTGGAAGCCCTTGTCGGCTTCCACCAGGCGCGTGAAGCTGCGGGCGAGCAGCGCGGTGCCGACAAGCAGCACGACGGCGGCGGCGACCTCGGCCGCGACGAGCAGGGACTGCAGCCGGAAGCGAGGCCCGGCGGTGTTGCCGCGGCTGCCCTCCTTGGTGACCCGCACGAGGTCGACTTGCGTGGTGCGCCACGCGGGCAGGAGGCCAAAGACCAACCCGGTGAGCAGGCTGAGGCCGAGCGAGAAACCGAGCACGGGAACATTCAACGCGATCAGGTGCGCCTGCGGCAGGTTCACCGGGATCAGCCGGACCAGCATCGCGAGCGAACCGCCGGCGAGCGCGATGCCGAGCGTCCCGCCCGCCAGCGCGAGCAACAGGCTCTCGGTGAGGAGCTGGCGGAGCAGTTGCGCCCGGCTGGCGCCGAGCGCGCTGCGCATGGCGATTTCCTGCTGGCGCGCGGCACCGCGGGCGAGGAGCAGGCCGGCGACGTTGAGGCACGCGATCAACAGCACGCACGCGACCGTGCCGAGGAGCACGCGCAGGGTGCCGCTGACGCTCTGGTTGTAAGACTCGGCCAGGGAGACGAGCGTCGCGCCGCAACTCTTGTTCGAGTCGGGATATTTCTTCCGGAGCGTCTCGTTGTAGGCCACGAGCTCCTGCAACGCCTGGGCCTGCGTCACGCCGGGAGCGAGGCGGCCGCAGACCTCGAGAAAATGCGCACCACGGTATTCGTCGGAACGTTCGTCGGCGGTGAGGGCCATCGGGACCCAGAGTTGGATCCCACTGCCCTCCTGGAAGCCCGGCGGCATGACGCCGATGATTTCATAGGAGTCGCCATTCAGCAGGAAGGTGCGGCCGAGGACGGAATCCTGCCCGCCGAACAGGGACTGCCAGAGCGCATAGCTCAGGATCGTGACCTTGGGTCCGTTCTCCGTGTCTTCCTTCTCGTTGAAAATACGCCCGCGCAGCGGCGCGGTGCCGAAGACCGTGAAATAGGAAACCGTGGCGCGCTTGCCCTTGAGCCGCTGCGGCTCCGATCCGCCGGAGGTGGTCAGGGCGATGTTGGCCGAGCCGCCCAGCGTCGCGAACGACTTCACGTGGGCCTTCCAGTCGAGGTAATTGGCGCCGGACACCGGGTAGGTCGGGAACTGCGGCAGGCGGGTTTCATTGAGCACCATGATGCGCCCCGGCTCCGGAAAATCCGGCGGCGACAGCAGCAACGCATGCGCGACGGAAAAGATGGCCGTGTTGGCCCCGATCCCGACCGCGAGCGTCAGCACGGCCACAATGGTGAACCCGCGGGACTTGAGCAGGGAACGAACGGCGTAACGGAGATCGTGGAGCATGGAGGGGAGGAAGACTGGGCGGCACCATGGAGAACTGCTCTGCCCAAGTCTCCTTGAAAGCGACAGGCTTCAGCGGAAAAGCGCCAGACCGCATAACCTGAAGGCCTCGCCCCGCCCATCGCCCCCGGCGGCATGTGACGTATTACGTGACATCCCCATGGCGTTTCAACACAGAGGTCGCAGAGGTCTCAGAGGTCAGATCAAGAACCTGAATCTGTCTCGGCGCCTCCTCTGCGCTCTCCGCGTCCTCCGTGTTAATCCAAGTTTTTTTGCGCTTTTTGTGGCCAAAGTTCCGATGCCTGCGGCTTCGCATTGTCGCGCCTTTGCGTTTCAAAAAACCAAGCGGGAACCGTGGTGCGAATCGCTGGGTCGCTCTAGGGTTAACTGAATCGCAACCCTCAATCCACCCACATGAAAGCCAGTACGATCAACAAGACCCGTGGCGCCGGCAACATCGCCGGCGGCAAAACCCGCCGCGCCGTCGGCAAGGCCGTCCGCAGCCCGAGCATGCGCGCCAAGGGCGCCGCCCAGGAAATTGGCGGCCGCATCCAGCGCGCTGTCGGCAACCGCCAGCGCGCCCGCGGCCAATAAGCCGGTCACGGGTCCACGAAGAGGCGCGGCCTGACGGTCGCGCCTTTTTTTGTTTTCCGCAGGTGAGTCGCGCTCTTGCGCCGATGTTCCTCCTGTAGGTTGGGCTTTATGCCCGACAGTCGGGCGTAAAGCCCGACCTACAAAAGGCAGTCGACTCGCGTCGGCACCAGCTCACCTCTTCTTCCGCGGCCGCTTCCGCGGCTTCTTCACCAACGCCTTCAGCCGCTTGGTCGTCTGGTCGCGATCGAGCCGCGATGCCGCGACGTCCAAGACGAGAGCTTCCCAGTCCGGGCCGTCGGGCGCCGGCTCCAGTCCATTGAGCCGCAAGAAAACGAGGCAGGCGCCGAGCGCCACGCGTTTGTTGCCATCCACGAACGGGTGATTTCGGCAAAGATAGAACAGGTAGGCGGCGGCGATTTCCTCGAGACTGGCGTAGACCGATTCCCCGCCGAAGGTCGCCTGAGGCGCGGCCACGGCGGATTCCAGCAGGGCTTCATCGCGCAGGCCGTCGGAGCCGCCGGTTTGCGCAATGGCCGCCCCGTGGATCTCCTTCACGAGATCCACCGGGAGAAAATAGCAGTCGGCCGGCGTGGCGCTCATGCCAGCCGCTTCATCGTCCGGGCGTAGTCCTTCATGACCTGCCGAACAGTGGCGGTCGCCTCCTCAGGCGTGATGACCGGACGCACCGGCGTGAGGTAGATCGCCCCGCCTTCGTGGACGGTGAGGTTCACCTGGTCGCCGACCTTGAGGCGCGCGAGGTCCATGATGGCCGCATCGAGCATGATGCCCTGGGAATTGCCCACTCTGGTGATGGTCTTGATCATGGAGTAATACTATGTTTTACCACGAACCGCTGTCAAGCCGGCCGCCCGCGCCTCGAGGTGACGGTAGCGGCGGCTCCGGCAAAGGTAGGGGCCGTTGCCCCCAACGGCCCGCCTGAAGGACGCTTGGGGGCAAGCGCCCCTACCCGGGGGGCAATGCGCGATGCCTGCGAAGGGACCGACGACAATGGAGGCGGGACCATCAGTCCCGCGGATTGCCATTCGTGCGCTCCGCTGCGGGGCTGATGGCCCCGCCGCAATTCTGAGCGGGCAAGCCCCCACCGAGCGCGAACCCCACCTTCGGGGCGTTAAGCCCCTCCTACAGGTCCGTCTTGTGGCGAGCCCGCACGGAGTGCGGGCTCCACCATGTCGGGGCATAAAGCCCCTCCTACAACGGCAGCGATTCCCCGCGGCTTCACGTCTTTGCGTTTAACTCTACGGCCTCAGCCGCCGTCCTTGTCCTTCTTCTTGCGGTTGTCGTCGTCGGACTGGTCCTTCTGCTTCGGCGGCGGCGGCGCCTTCTTGGGCGGCGGCGGCGCGGAAACCCGGCCGGTCGGCGCGAGGTTCTGCCGTTGCGGCCGGATGGACTCAGCCTGCTTCCGTGCCCTCTCCTGCTCTTGCTGCGCCAGTTCGGCGGCCCGGGCTTTCTGGTCCTGGGCTTGTTGTTGCTGCTGCCGGGCCTGCTCGGCCACGCGGCTTTGCTCTTCCTTCGCCTGCTGCTGTCGCTGGCGGGCCTGTTCGGCGACTCGGCTCTCCTGCTCCTTCGCCCGCTGTGAGGCCTGCTCCTGCTGGCGTTTTTCCTGGGCGTCCGCCAGCGCCTGCCGGGCGCGTGCGTCCTCGCCGGCGCGCTGCTGTTGCTCGCGCGCCTGGGCGGCGACCTTCGACTGCTGCTCCTGCGCCCGGTCGGTGGCGCGCTGCTGTTCGTTGCGCGCCTGCTCCTGCCGGGCCTGGGCTTGTTGCTTCGCCTGGTCGCGTTGTTGCTGGGCCAATGCCTGGCGATCCTGACCCGGCCGCTCCTCGCGAAGCCGCTCCGCTTGTTTCTGCTGCTCTTGGGCTCGCGCCTGCGCGTCGGCCGCATCGCGTTGCTTTTGCGCGGCCTGGTCGCGGGCCAGTGCCTGCTGGCGCGAAGGCTCCCGTCCGATCTCCTGCGACTGGACGGCTCGCTTCTGGTCCGCCTGGCCGATCGCCCGCTGGCGGGCTTGCTCTTGTTGTTGCGCGGCCTGGTCGCGGGCCAGCTCCTGCTCCCGCGAATTTTGCGTGCGTCCGATCTCCTGCTGCCGGGCACCACGTTGCCGCTCCTGCTCCGATTGCGCGGCGGCCTGTCGACGGGATTGCTCCTCTTGTTGGATCGCCTTCTGCCGCGCTGCCTCGTCCTGCCCGATCACGGCCGGCCGCGAGGGTTGCTCCTGGCCAATTGCCTGCTGCCGTTCCGGTGCCGGCGCCTGGTTCGCGGCGGTGCCGGGGCGTCGCGGCGACCCGCGCGTTTCAGCCTCCTCGCGTCGTTGCGGGGCCGGTTGCTTCGGCGGCGGCGGACGGCCATTGGCCTGCGCGCGGGCGACGATCGGAGATTTCGGCAGTTCCACCCGCGCGGGCTCGCGCCGGGGTTCGGATTGGTTGGTTCGCGAGGCGTAAGACTGGCGCGAGGAGGTCGCGGATGACGTCCGCGAACCACCGATCTCGGCGGATTGCCGTTGCGCCTCGAGCTCGCGGCGCTGCGTGCGCTGTTGCTGCATCTCGCGGGCGAGCTGGACTTCCCGCTGGCGATCGGTCGCGGCCGTGCGCTCGATCCGGACCGGCGTGTTGTTCGACCTCGCATACTGCTGGACCGACTCGGCGTAAGTCACCCGACGGCCCCCGCCGCCGCCCGTCCGGGTGTTGTTGTACTGGTTGACATTGACCACGACGGTCGACCCGGACCACGTCCGCGGGGGACGCGCGTCCTCGTGCCGGCGCCGATACTCGAACGCCTCGCGCCGCTGCCGCTCCCAGTTGCGATCGTCGCGATGTTGCCAGCGTTCGTAGCTGTAGAACGGGTCGTAGCCGCGCCGCGACGACTGGTAGGAGAACTCCGCAAAGAAGCCGCGGTTCTCGTAGCGCGCGTCGTAATAGTCGCCGAAGTAATAGTGGCAGTAGTCCGGCCGGAGGAAGAGAAAGTCCGCCAGGATCGCAAGGTTCAGCACGACGCTCGGCGTGTATTCGTAGCGGCGCCCGTACTCGCGGTAATAGACCGGGGCGAACAAGAGCCCGCGGTCCTGCGGCGCGTAATCCCAGTAGCCGGCGACAAACACGTAGCCGCGCGGCGTCCAGACGTAGTAGGAAGGCGTCCACACCCAGTCCTGTTGCGCCTGCATCCAGTAACCGGGGCGCCACGCATAGCCGCGATCGCGCCATTCCCAGCAGCCGGGTGACCATTCGTAATTGTCGCCGGGCGCGGGGCCGTTCGGTCCGCGCTCGAGCGTTTCGGGCGGTGGCGGAAGATAGGTTACCTCCGACTGCGAGGCGTCCGCCCAATAACCAGAGGTCCACTGCCAGCCGCGGCCGGTGTCGCCCCAATAACCTGAGATCCAAGCACGCCCGGGCGGGAGCACGCGCCACGTGCCGCTGACCCAGATGAAGTCGTTGCGCTCGTCGTCCCAGCCCCAATAGCCGGGAATCCACGCCACGTCCTCACCGACGGGCCTCTCGTCCGGCGGAGTTTCCTCGATCGGCTCCGGCGGCTGGCGATTGACGATGAGGCCGGCTTGCGGCTGGTAATTCACGACCGCCGCAAAGGCTTCGTGCACCGGCCCGCGCGTCAGGACCTCGGCGCCGCCGGACATCGCGGCGGGTCCGGGCCCGGCGCCGATTTCCTGGCCGGACAACCGCGGGACGACCAGGAGCAGGCCGGCGATGGTGGCGGCCGTGAGGAGACGGGAGAATGTCGGTTTCATATGGAAGGCGGTTGGAGGTGAGACGTCGGAGTGAATGCTTCTATTCACCTGTCGATGCCCGCCGCTGCTGCCTGGTTCCGGTATTTGCCCCGGACACGGGCGTAGGGCCGTCCCCCGGAGCCAACGGGCCTTGGGTGGAGTCCGCACTCCGTGCGGGCTGAATCTCAAAGTTCTGCACTTCAACCCCGCCACCCGGCCGCACGCCGCCGTTGTCAAACCTTCCGGTCCTCGTCAAACCTGCGGGCATGAAATCCCGTTCTTGGATTTTGCCCCTTGCCGTCCTCTGCCTCGCCTCCGCGCTTTTCGCCAAGGAGCCGGCCAACCTCGGCCTGCTCAAGCAGGAGATCAATGCGTACGTTGCCTCCGGCGACTACAATAACGACATCGCCGCCGTCGCGCGCGAGGCGACCGCCTGGCTCGACACCCGCGCGCCCCAAGGCGGCGGCAAACTCGCGATCGTTTTCGATCTCGACGAGACCCTGATCTCCAACCTGCCGGAACTGACCCGGCTCGATTTCGGCCTCGCAAGCCAGGCGATGGGTTCGTGGTTCGAAACCGCGAGCTGTCCTGCGATAGCCCCGGTGAAGGAGCTGTATCAGCATGCCCGCCAGCTTGGGCTCCAGGTGATATTCATCACCGGCCGCCCCGAACGTTACCGCGCCGCCACGCAACGCAACCTCGCGGCCGTGGGCTGCGCCGAGTACGCCGAGTTCATCCTCAAGCCCGCGGACTGGAAGGACACCGCCGAAAAATACAAGACCGCCGAACGCCAGCGCCTCACGGCGGCCGGATACGTCATCATTGCCAATATCGGCGACCAGGAAAGCGACCTCGCCGGCGGGTTCGCCGAGAAGACCTTCAAGCTCCCGAATCCGTTCTATTTTTCGAAGTAGCGCCGCATTCCGCGGCGCCAATGGTGGAGCCCGCACTCCGTGCGGGCTGAATCAACGCGCATCGCTTCGCCTGCCTTCATCAGGCTTTGGCGAGACGAGCGCCACGCCTCTTGCTGGAAGGACCTCAATTTAATCGTGACGAAGCTCCCCTCTAACAAGAGGGGTGCCCGTCAGGGCGGGGTGTGTGCGAATCGCCATTAACGAAAACGTTATGAACCCGGTATTCAATGCGACCGGCATCCCGCGGGACTGATGGTCCCGCCTCCACTGTAGGTCGGGCGTTAAGCCC
>DASZRV010000062.1:0-68190 GCA_035549095.1 Lacunisphaera sp.
TTGGCGAGCGCGGTCAGCCCACCGAGCGTCTTCACGCCCCAATTGCGCAAAATTTCGTGCTGCTCCGGCGTCGGCTCGGCCGTCGCCAACGGCAGGTCGCGCAGGAACTCCCGGGCGTCACGCACGACGAGCACCGGCTCCGCCCGGTGTGCCGCATAGGCGGCCAGCAGCGGCGTCGGGCCCGCGCCGGCGCGCGCGGGCAGGCCGCTGGCGCGGAGTTCCGCCACGCGCGCGGCCATCGCCGCCTCGGAGCGCGCCGGGTCGGCGCCGCGCAGGTCGATCGTGCAGCAGCCGGCGGCGGTCGCTTCGACGCGCGGAGCCAGCGTGAAAGCCGCGGCCACAACTAGCCGCTGCGCCTCGGTCTCCGCCGCCGGTTCGCGCGTCCGCAGCACGATGCCAGGACAGCGCGCCATCGCCACCGTGGCGGGCAGGCCGGGCTCCACGCCGGTGGCCTCGGGCGACACTTCCGTCAGCGCGGCCTTGCGCCCGTCGCCCGCGACGAGCGCCACCGGCCGGCCGGCGAGTGCGGGCTCGCTCCGCCGCAGCGCGTGCAACGCGAAGTCCGGCACGAGCAGGACGGCGTAATGTGTGTTTTGGTGCAGGTCGGGCTTTAGGCCCGACATGTCGGGCGTAAAGCCCGACCCACAGAGATCGGCGAACGCCGGCGCGGTCCCGCCGGTCTCGGCGGGCGATCGAGGAATCGCCTTCATCCCGCCAGTTCCTCGCGCCAGGCGTGGCCACGCGCGCATTGCACGGCGAGCCGCGCCAATAATTCTTCGCGTGTCCGCCGCCGGGCGCCCCAGCCGGCGGGATCCTCGAGCACCAGCCGCCACGGGACGGCCGGCACCAGCGGCTCGGTCGTCTGCACGAGCACGGCCGCCGGCCGGCTCTCGGCCGCGCGGTGCAACCGGTGCCACTGGCCCTTCGGCACGCCAAGGAGTTCGCGGCGGGCCACGCCGCGGAGGTCGAGCACGATGACGGCGTAATTGCCGTCGCGCACGAGGACGTCGGCCGCGGCCAGCGCGCCGGCGAGGTCGGCCGGGCGCGCCCACACGAGATGCCGCAGCGCGTCGGGCGGCACCGAATCGGGCGCGAAGCCGTCAGCCGCGTCGATCAAGGCCACGCGCTGCCGCGCGCGGCGGGTGGTTGTGAGCAGCTCCGCCAGCACCAGTTGCCCGCTGCTGCCGGCGATCGGCGAGACGAGTTCCGTCAGCCGCCCAGCGGGCAGCCCGTCGCCGAGGGCGTCATCGACCGCCGGCACGCCCGTGGCCACCCCGCCGGCCGGCTTGTGACCGGACGCGGGGAAGCGGGAGTCCACGAGGGACCGCAGGGCGGTGATGGTCGGATGGGACACGGGCGGGCATTGGGCCTTTCAGGCAGGTTTCCGCCGGATCACCCCGACCGCCACGCCCTGGCATTCCAACTGCGCCGGCGCGAGGTCGGGGTAGCGCGGGTTTTCCGCGCGCAATAAAGTTCGGCCGCGTTCGCGGACGAAGCGCTTGAGGGTCGAGGTCGTCTCGTCGACCAGCGCCGCGATGATCTCGCCCGGCCGCGGTTCGCGGCGGATGAGCGCCACGAGATCGCCCTCGAGGATGCCGGCGCCATTCATCGAGTCGCCCTTGACGCGGAGGAACCAGAAATGGCCCGGGCGGGGCTTGCGCACGCCGAAGATCGCCGGGTCAATGGGAAGGGTCTCGTCCGGCTGCTGCTCCTGCATGCCCGGCAGGCCGGCGGGAATCGTGCCGTAGACCGGCGCGACGAACAGATGGCCCTGCACGGTTTTGGCCGAGAGGCCCCACTTGCCGTCGGCCAGCTTCTCGAGCTGGCCCTTGCCGGCGAGGACCCGCAGGTGTTTCAAGGCCGTCGGCTGGCTGCACTCGAACCGGCGGGCGACCTCGCGCGTCGAGGGCGTGACGCCGTGGGTGCGCTGGTACTCGCGGACAAAATCGAGGATGATTTCCTGGCGCTCGGTGAGCATGGGAGTGCTATCGGTTGATAGCTATCAGATGATAGCCTGTTTTTCGCCAATGCAAGGGCGTTTTGGGGATTACACACCCCGCCAGGCCCGCCGCTGAAAATCTGCTCAAAAATAAGCAGGAGCTTGTTTTTACAGGAGGCCGCAGAGGCAGCAGAGGGAAATTGTGCATCCGCTGTTTCCCAAAGCCGCGAAACTGACCGAACTTGTCATTGGATCGGCAATAGAAGTCCATCGCGACAAGGGACCGGGCTTGATCGAGTCGATCTACGAATGGTGCATCATGCGCGAACTCGAGTTACGACACCTCGCGGCGACAAATCAGAAGATCGTCCGGATATCCTATAAAGGGTTCTCGAAAGAAGAGCCGCTGCGATTCGACGTGTTGGTGGAGGACTGCCTGCTGATCGAGGCAAAATCAGTCGAGCGAATCCTACCCATCCACAAGGCGCAGCTCCTGAGTTACATGAAGCTGCTGAATGTGCCGCTTGGTCTCCTGATCAATTTCAATGTCACCAAGCTGACCGACGGCGTGTCACGACTCATCCTTCCAGGCGCTGATTCCTAAACGGGACCGTTCGGTTTTCCTCTGCTATCTCAGCGGCCTCCTGTGAGAAAGAGAGTGATTGAATTGAACCACTTTACCCCAGCGGCAGCTCGAGCTCCGGCGGGGCTTCCGCCGGGGGCTCAAGGCATTGCGGTCCTTCGTTGCGGGCATTGTTGACGAAGCGGTTCACCGGGCGCTCCTGCATGCGCTCCGGCGCCAGCGGGGACGTCAGTGCCTGGTACTCGTCCGGCGGCAGCGGCCCTTCGCCGCCGAGCCAGCGGGGCATGGCCTCGCCGGCCAGCATGACGGGCATGCGGTTATGGTACCGCCCGACGATTTCGTTGGGGGTCGTGGTGAGGATGGTGAAACCGGGCGGCAGCGACGGATCCGGGCCGGGTTCCCAGATGCCGGCGAAAGCGAACGGCTCCTCGTCCTTCAGCGTGAACAGGTGCGGGAGCTTCAGCTTGCCGCGCGTCTCCCACTCATAGAATCCGTTCACGGGAATGAGGCAGCGGCGGCGCGCAATGGCATCGCGAAACGCCGGCGATGCGGCCGCCTTCTCCGACTGGGCGTTTGTCAGCATCCGCGGCTGCGGCTTGTCGCGCTCGTAGAACGGCACGAAGCCCCAGAAGAACCCGCGCACGTCCGGCGCGCCCGCCTGCAGCGTGACTCCGGGCACAATATGCGTGGGCGCGATGTTGAACTTCGGCTGCACCCAGTCCGGCGGGGCGAGATGCCGCCCCAGGGCGCGCGCGATGGCGGCCAGGGCGGCGTCGGTCTTGTGCAGCGTGTAGCGGACGCACATGCGACGACAGGGTGGCGCGCCGCCGCCCCGGCGCAAGCCGATGGAGGCAAAGTGCCGTCCTTGTCCGCCATAGCCTGGGCGACGGCGGAACCCCACGAGGCATGAGTGCGCGAATGGCAACCCGCGGGACGAGGGCGTCCCGCCTCCATCAAGTCCGCCGCAAAAGATGACCGGTGTTTGCGCTCGACGCCCCCCGCGCCGCGCCTCAAAACCATGGCTTCGTGGCCAACCCCCCGAAGCTCGACGCCCCCGCCCTCCACCAAGCCCTCGAACGCGTCGCTTCCGCCATTGCCGACCGCCACGCCCGCACGCCGCAGCTGCTGCTCCTCGGCATCGCCAACGGCGGCATCGTCCCGGCCCGCCGCCTCGCCACCCGGCTGAAAAAAGCCGGACTCAAGCCGGGTCTCGGCACGCTCGACATCTCCTTCCACCGCGACGACATCGGCCGCAACCCGATCCCCAAGGAATTCTCGCCGACGATCATCCCCTACGACGTCAACGGCGCCACCGTCATCTTCGTCGATGACGTCCTCCACTCGGGCCGCACGCTGAAGGCGGCGCTCGACGAGCTGTTCGACCACGGCCGGCCCGCCACCGTGGAGCTGGCGGTGCTGGTCGACCGCGGCGGACGCAAGCTGCCCGTGGCCGCCACGTATTGCGGACTCAGGGTCGACGTCGCCGATGACGAAAAAGTCGTCGTCCGCCTCGATCCCGACGACCCGGCGAAGGATACCTTCACGCTCAAGCCGGCGAAACGCCGCACCACGCCGCCCTTCCCCGTCCCAGGCTGACTCATCCTGTTACTTAACACTTCTCCTAAACCGTGCCCTGGCATCGCCAACACCTCCTCACGATCGAAGACCTCAGCCGCGCCGAGATCGACCAGATCCTGACCACGGCCGCCGCCTTCCGCCGGATTCTCGATCGCAAGGTCAAGAAGGTCCCGGCCCTGCGCGGCAAGACCATCGTCAACCTCTTCCTCGAGCCCAGCACGCGCACCCGCATTTCCTTCGAAATGGCGGCCAAGCTCCTCAGCGCCGACGTGATCTCGTTCAACGCCGCCGCCTCCAGCACGACCAAGGGCGAGACGCTGCGCGACACGGCACAAAACATCCAGGCGCTGAATGCCGACATGATCGTGTTGCGCCACTCGGCCAGCGGCTCGCCGCTCTACCTCAGCCGCGTCCTCGGCATCCCGGTGGTCAACGCCGGCGATGGCGCGCACGAGCACCCGACGCAGGCGCTGCTCGATGTCTTCACGATGCGCGAGAAGCTCGGCAACCTGAAGGGCCGCAAGGTCGTAATCCTCGGCGACATTCTCTTCAGCCGCGTCGCGCGCTCGAACATCCACGCCCTCACCAAGCTCGGCGCCAACGTCACCATCGTCGGCCCGTCGACCCTCGTGCCGCACTGGTTCGAGGCGCTGGGCGTCGAGGTTTCGCACGACCTGCGCTCGGCGCTGGCCGACGCCGACGTCGTCATGCTCCTGCGCATCCAGCACGAGCGTCAGGGCACCACTCATTTCCCGTCCCTGGGCGAATACACCAGCATGTTCGGGCTGAATTACCTCCGCGCCGGCTGGATCAAGCCCGACGCGATCATCATGCACCCCGGGCCGATCAACCGCGGCGTCGAAATCGACAGCGACCTCGCCGATTCGCCGCGCAGCGTGATCCTCCAGCAGGTGACCAACGGGATAGCCGTGCGCATGGCCGCGCTCTATCTCTGCGCCGGCGGCCAGCCGGAGCACGTCTCGGCGCCGATTGAGTAAACGCAAAATCCCGAATTTCCAAAGCTCCAAAGGCCAAAGAAACCTCAATGCAAATGACAGAATTTCAAAAACCGTACCTTGGAATTTCCCACTTAGGATTTGTTTGGAGTTTGGGATTTGGCGTTTGGCATTTTGCCCGGATGTGGCGTTTGGAGTTTTCCCGATGAGCGCACTCATCATCAAGGGTGGAAGGGTGATTGATCCCGCCGCGAAGCGCGATGCCCGCGGCGACGTGTTCATCGCCGATGGCAAATTCACCAGGTCGCTGACCGCGGCCCAGAAGAAGGACGCGCAGGTGATCGACGCCAAGGGCCTCGTCGTCTGCCCGGGCCTGGTCGACATCCACGTGCATTTCCGCGAGCCGGGCCAGACGCACAAGGAGACGATCCTGACCGGCTCGCAGGCCGCCGCCGCCGGCGGCTTCACCACCGTCGTCTGCATGCCGAATACCTCGCCGCCAGCCGACAACACCGGCACGGTCGAGTTGATCAAGAACGCCGCGCGCTCCGCCCCGGTGCATGTCTATCCGACCGGCTGCATCACCGTTGGAATGAAGGGCGAGCAGCTCGCGCCGCACGGTTCGCTCAAGAAGGCGGGGATCGTCGCCATCACCGACGACGGCCTTTGCGTCCAGTCGAACGAGATCATGCGCCGTGCCGTCGAGTACGCGAAGATGTTTGACCTTTGCATCCTCGACCACTGCCAGGACGAGTCGATGACGCAAAAGGCCGTGATGAACGAGGGCGTCGTTTCCACCCGCCTCGGGCTCACCGGCTGGCCGCATGCCGCCGAGGACATCATCGTCGCACGCAACATCATCCTGTCCCGCTACACCGGCGCCCACATCCACCTGCAGCACATCAGTTCGGCGCATTCGGTCGAACTCGTCCGCCAGGCGAAGCGGGACCGTGTCTGCATCACCGCGGAGGCCACGCCGCACCACATCGCGCTGACCGACGAGGCGCTCGGCACCTACGACACGAACTACAAGATGAACCCGCCGCTGCGCACCGAGGCCGACCGGAAGGCGATCATTGCCGGCCTGCGCGACGGCACGCTCGACTGCATTGGCACCGACCACGCGCCGCACGCCCCCGAGGAGAAGGACAAGGAATTCGACTTCGCGCCCAATGGCATCATCGGGCTCGAAACCGCCCTGCCCGTCTGCCTCGAGGTGCTCGTCCGGCGGAACCGCTTCAAGCTGCCGCAGGTGATCGATCTCATGACGCGCAAGGGTGCCGACGTACTCGGCCTGCCCGCCGGCACGCTGGCGCCCGGCGCCGCGGCCGACGTCTGCGTCTTCGATCCCGACGAGACCTGGCATTACGACACCTACAAGGCCTTCAGCAAATCGATCAACTCGCCCTGGTCCGGCCAGGACCTCACCGGGCGCGTCAAGGCCACGATCGTCTCCGGCCGCCTCGTCTACCAGAACGGCAAGATGCTGGTGTGAGCAGCTGGCGGGTCGTGCCGGCGAAACTCAGGGCCCCCTCGGCTCGAGCAGCTTGAGCCGCAGCCGGATATTTCCGTAGGCGACGACCAGGTTTTCATTCTCCTCGGCGAACAGGTGCTCCGGCCGGGCCGTGATGACGAAGCCATGATTCACGGCGCGCGGCCGAATGCTCAGCCAGTCCTGCACAGTGTGGGTCACCAGCGTGTTGAGCCCGACGGTGGTGGCGCCGTCGCGCATGTTTCCGCTGAGTGCGTTCGTCTCGTCCCCGAACGCCAGCGGCAGCAGCGGGATCTGGGCGCGCGGGTCCACCGTGTTGACCGGCCCGACGAAATTGCCGGCGACCCACGGCTGGGCGGCGCGTTGCACGTCCAGATGGATCACGATGCCTTCCGGGAACAACTCCACCCGCTCGCTCCCCTCCAGGATCGCTTCGAGGACAACCGCATGGCGGCGCGTCACCTCGGACAAATCGAAGAGCACGGCGCCCTGATGGGCGTAATTGCGCCGGGTATTGCACGGCAGCGGGTCGGCGCCGCGGATGAAGGTGTTTTCATAGCCCGCGCCGATCTCCCCGTCCGCCAGCGCCAACCGGCTCGGTGGAATCACGCTCCGGTCCAGGTCCACGCAGGCGCCGGTCCGATCAGCGCGCACCATCGTCTTGGTGCCGAGTTGAACGGGGGTGAGGACCAGTTCGGTTTGCACCGTGTTGCAGGCGCTGAGCAGCGTGAGCGACAGGGCGGCGCTGAGGCAGGCGGGCAGGTTTGTTTTCATGGGCGACTCCGGTTGGTTGTCGAACGTGCGTGGTTATGGTGGGCGGCCGGCGTGGAACCGGGCGGTGGAACGACGTGGGCGTCATGGCCGGCACACCGCTCGCGGGCAGGCTACCGGACCAGCCCGCGGGCGAAAGCCAATCCAGCCGCGACCTGACCAACCCGCGCCGGTTTGAGAAACTTCTTACAAGTCGGCACGACCGAGGCGGCCAATTCCGGTATTGCCGCCGACCGGCGCGATTTGCTTAGTCCTTTGGCGGGCTGCCAACATTCGTCGAATTCCTCTTTCTCGAATCGAAGCATGAAGCTGTCCGAGGATAAATCCGTTCGCTACGTCACCAAGATCGCCGACCAGGTGGGCGGCCCGTACACGATCGAAGGGCTCGAGTCGCTTGTGTACCTGGAGCGCATCACGCCCGACACCTTGATCGCGCCCGAGGGTTCGAACGAGTTCGAGGCGATCCGGACGACGCCGCTCGCGCCGGTCCTCTTCAAGCGGATCCATGACAGCCAGGCACCGGGCGCCTGGGCGCCGCCGGGAAAGGAGAACGACCCGGCTTACATCCAGCGCAAACGTTACCAGATGACCGAGGCGGAATTTGAAAACGTGAATGCCAAGGCGCGCCATCTGCCGAAAGTCGACGTGATGGAGATCCTCGACGACATCCGCCAAACCGAGATCGAGTCGGGACATGACTTCGTGAAGGAGAATCGGTTCAAGGTTTCGCGGCGCAGTCGCGACTTTTGGATCATGCTCATCATCGGCAACGGCATCTTCCTCGGCGTGCCGATGATCGCACCCAATACCGCCAGTTTTGTCTTCGGCATCGCCGGCTGCGGGCTCTTCACGTTTGGTCTGCTCTGGTCGCTGTACGGCGTGATGGATCGGTACTGAGGTTGTAGGGCGGTCTGTGGCCGCGGCCTCCTTCGCCTTGGTAGGGTCGTCGCTTGCGACGACCTCGCCTGCATTGCGACCACGGATCTCACGGATCACTCGGATGGCATGATCTGTAGCGGCGGTCTATGACCGCCGAGAATCCGGACTGCGACGCTCATAGAGCGTCGCTACACGGCAGGAATCGGCGGGGTTCGGCGACCCGGCCCTACATTTCGCGGCGTAAAATAGGGGCGCGCCTTGCGCGCGCCCGATGGGCGTGGGCCAGCCACGCCCCTACACGGAATACCCCCTACTTCTTGTGCCAGGCGCCGCTTTCGTCCTGCACCCAGACCCCGGGTCGGCTGCCGGCGGCGATCTGGCGGGCGCGGGCTTTGGCCACTGAATCGGGCGTGGCTCCGGTCTGCTTGGCGATGATGGCGTAGACCGCCTCGCGGTCGCCGTTCTCGGCGGTCACCACGCTCGCGGCATCGCTTTTTGCCGCGGGCCGCAACTCGAGCAGCCCGCGGTTGTTCTCACCGATCGCTTCGGCGGCCTTGAGCCGGTCGATGGCGGGAATTCGGGCTTCCATTCGCTGGCGAATTTCGGCCGCGTTTTGGGCGAAGGCGGCGACCGCAAAGAGCCCGAGGAAGGCGAAAATAAGCAGCAAACGAGTTTTCATGGCGAAGGGGGCTTGGGCGCGTCGATGGTCGCGGACTTCCGGTCGAGATCGCCGAAGAAGTCGTCGAGGGCCTTTTCGACCCGGACGTTCACGTCGACGGTGATGTGGATGGGCTTCACTTCGATGGGCGCGGTCTTGACGTTGACGCAACCTGACCAGGCCAGCGGCGCGAGGGCGATACCGAGGAAGATGCGGCGGTTCATGACGGAGCTGTTGGTTTAGTCAGCGGGAAAAGGTTA
The DNA here is from genome assembly GCA_035549095.1 of Lacunisphaera sp. Taxonomy (GTDB): domain Bacteria; phylum Verrucomicrobiota; class Verrucomicrobiia; order Opitutales; family Opitutaceae; genus Lacunisphaera. The sequence continues at coordinate 9,117 of DASZRV010000062.1, forward strand.
AAGTTGCCGGTAATTCGAGTTCGCCCGAAGAGGAAACCACAGATGACACGGAGGCACACGGATAAAAGAGGCTCCGAAGTAATGGTCCGGGACGGCGATCCAAATCGAGCGAATTGCCGGGCACCGCAGGCTTGAATTCATGGTTATCCCAATTCGTGTCCCTCCGTGCCTTCGACTCACTTCGCCGCACCGAAGCTCAACCGCGAGTCCATCCCAAGATTGAGCAGCTTCTCCAGCGGGCCGTTCACGTTGAGGTCCAACGTCACGGGCGCCTTGACCGTCGGGTCGACCGGCTCGCCTGCGAGATGCAGCTGGGCCGACCGCTCCGGCGGTGCCCCGGGCGGATGGATGTCGAGGCGCAGTTCGTTGACTTTGAGTTTCAACAAACCCGATTCGACCTGCTGCAGGACACCATAGGCCGGGCTCTTGTCGGAAAGCCCGCTGGTCAACAGGCCATTGGCCTTGAAACGAACCTCGGCCGCCACACCCGGCTTGAGGCCCAGCCAGCCGGTGCCGAACTGGAATCCATCGCCAGCGATGCGCACCGGGAAGCGTCCGCTGACCCGGCCGGTGGCACTGGCCGGCAGATCTTTCGTCAGGGCGAGCACCTGCTCGACGTCGACGCCGTCCACGTTTAGCACCGCATCGAGATCGGCACGGGCGGGTTGGAAGACGAATGGCTCCGCCGACAACTTGCCGCCCAAGGCCGAGAAACCTGCCCGCGTCACCTTGATCCGCTCGAGGCTTTCGCTGGCGAATGCGACGTCCACGTCGCGCAGCTCAAGCTGCCCCACCTTGACCGTGGCGATCCGCAAGGTGCCCGGACCCGTGCCGATCTTCGCCAAGTCAGTCAGATCCATGCCGGCCTCGATGCCTTCAGCTGCGACCGCCGGCTTGGTTTCCACCGCCCGGCCCTCGTGCAACGCGACGTGTCCCCGGCCCGCGAGTTTTCCGTCGAGCCAATCACCCTCGGCGCTGCCCTCGACGCGCCCGGTCAGCTCCCAGCCCGGCGCCAGTTGCCCGACGAGGCCCGGCCACGCCTGCAGATCGGCGTGAAACGCCGGTATCTCGAAATGCACCGAACCGCGGGTGAAATCGCACCGCAGCGCCGCGTTGATCTCCAGTCCCGGTGCCAGCACACCGGTCTCGCCTTGCCACAAGGTGGCGGTCTGGGGACGGGCCGAGAGCGTGACGGTGAGCGGTTGGTCGGGCTGCCCGTTGAGCTGGAGCAGAAGTCGTCCATCGACTGACACCCCATCCAAAGGCACCTCCGGCGCGGAGCGCACCGCCGGCGGTGGCGGCGTCGAGGCCGCCGGCACTGCCGCTCCAATCAGTTCCTCCACCTTGACCGGGGTCTCGAGTCCCTCGATCCGCAGCGTGCCGAGCGAAAGCGACCACCAGTGCGCGCGTTCGAATTCTACCCGGCGGATGCTCCATGGATGGCTCCCGACACGATACTTCACATCTTCGATCGCGACGTGCCATGGGGTGGCATGCGTCACCCGATAGGACACGTCATTTGCCCCCAGGCCGTGCAACGCGAAGCCGGCGGCGAATCCCACCATCGCCGTCCGCAACAGAAACAACCCGAGCAACAGCGATGCGCTGAGCACGGCGCCAGCCAGGAGGAGTCGGCGGATCAGGGACGGCTGCGACATGCGATTAAAGGATTCAGCTTTGGTTCAGGCGGAGCGGAGATTACATCGAAAGCGCCAAGCTCGCCAAGTTCCGGCTTCGCATTTCTTCGCTGCCTTTGCGCACCTGATCTGAATTCATTCGCGCGATGAACGTCATCGAGACCCGCCGCCTGAACCTCCGTTTGCTGACGCTCGGCGATGCGCCCTTCATCCTCGAACTGCTCAACGATCCCACCTGGCTCCGGTTCATCGGCGATCGCGGCGTCCGCGATCTGGACAGCGCCCGAGGCTACATCACAAATGGCCCCGCCGCCAGCTACGCGCAGCACGGCTTCGGTTTGTGGCTGGTCGAACGTCGCCAGGACGGCGTGCCGGTCGGCCTCTGCGGCCTGCTCAAACGCGACACGCTGCCGGATGTCGACATCGGCTTCGCCTTCCTCGAACGCTTCCAAGGCAAAGGCTATGGCCCGGAAGCGGCGATCGCGACGATGACCCACGCCCGCGCGGTGGTCGGCCTGAAGCGGGTCGTGGCCGTGACGGTCCCGGGCAACACCGGCTCCATAAGCCTGCTGCAGAAGCTCGGCCTTCGTTACGAGCGGATGGTCGAGCTGAAGCCCGGCTCGCCGCCGGTCGCGCTGTACGGATGAATTCCTTGTAGGGGCGCGGTTCAAGGAGCCCCTGTAGGGCGGGATCGCTGATCCCGCCGCCGCTTCATGCTTTCTTTGCGCTTTTGGTGCTTTTTGTGGCCATTTGATTTCCACGTCTGTGCCGATCGCCGGAATCGCCGCCTGTTTGGTTCGATTGTGCGAAAAGTTTGTCGGAGCCTCGGTGCTTCGTAGCCTTGCGCCATGTCGCACTACACCGCCCTCGTCCGCTGGGATCGCGGATCCCAACCTTTCCTCGATAACCGTTACAGCCGCGCGCACGTTTGGCGTTTCGATGGCGACGTCGAGGTGCCGGCCTCGTCCTCGCCTTCGGTCGTGCCGCTGCCGATGTCGCGAGCCGACGCTGTGGACCCAGAGGAAGCGTTTGTCGCCAGCCTCTCGAGCTGCCACATGCTCTGGTTCCTCTCGATCGCGGCCCAGCGCCGGTTCGTTGTCGACTCCTACGAAGATGCCGCCGAGGGCATCATGGAGAAGAATGCCGCTGGCAAGCTCGCCATGACGCGCGTCACGCTGCGCCCTCTCGTCGCCTTCAGCGGCGACAACGTTCCGGACGCGACCCAGCTTGACGCCCTGCACCACGAGGCGCATGCGGAATGCTTCATCGCCAATTCCGTCCGCTCCGAGGTCCGCTGCGAACCGCGGCTTTCTCTCTGAACCATCCGCGCGCCAGACGCATGAAACCAATCGAAGGCTACCGGCTGATCACGCCGGGCGAACTCGCGTGGCGACCGTCGAACCTGATGCGCATCCCGAATGCCGACTATCTCGAGCGTACGGGCAGCGAGATTCTCGGCGCGCGGCTGTGGCGGCTGCCACCGCAAAGCGCCAACACGCTGCATCGACATGTCCGGGCCGAGGAATTCTATTTCGTGCTCGAGGGCATCGGACGCATTCGCGTCGGCGATGAGACGCTGACCGTGCCGAAGCACGGCGGCGTGCTGGTCGGCCCCGCGATGCTGCGCCAGATCTTCAACGACACGGATGCAGAGTCGCTCTGGCTCATCGTCGGCGCTCCAGAACAGGAGCTCGAGCCGCACGAGAAAGGCAATATGAAGCTGTTCTATCCGGTCGAGCCCACCGCCCTGCCACCCGAGCTGAAAGACACCCCTTGGCCGCCAAAACCCTGACCATCGCACCCGGCGGTATCGGACGCGAATCGACCGGCGATGCTTACTTCAGCGGATCAAGGTCGAGCCGGACCACCAAAGGTCGGTGATCACTCGCATCGGCAACACCGGGAGCATCCCAGATCCTTGCCCGGTGGTCCATGACCGCGGGCAGGAGCGCGGGCGAGACGAGGAAATAGTCGATCCGGCTGTAAACATCCTCCCGACGGTAATAGTGCGTCCAGGACTCGCCGTGCGCGTCGACCGCCGGCAGGAGGTCGCCCAAGCCGGTTTCGCCCCGCTTCAGCAACGTGCGGACCGCCTTGCTGGCACGCGTGTCGTTCCAGTCGCCGCAGACAATGAACCGCCCTCGGGCCGGATCCGGATAATGCGCGAGCACCAGGTCGCGCACGGCTTCGGCCTCGAGGCGTCGCTGCTCGCCGCTTTCGGGATCGTCAGGGCGTTCCGTGTATTTGCTCTTCAAGTGGACGACGAAGAGCGAGAAATCGCCGCCGCTCGCGGCAAAAATCACCTCGAGGACACCGCGTTTCACCCGGTCGCGCTGGCCAAAGTAGGTCGTGGGGACATCGGCATGTCGGCGAACCTCCTTGAAGGGCACCTTCGAGAGCACAGCAACATGCCGGTCGGCGTCGGCGGCCTCGAGCAAGACCGTATGCGGATAATCCTGTCCGGCTTGTTTCAACTCCCGCTGGAAGTCGTCGAGAAACGGCTGCGTCCCCATCTCCTCGACGGCGAGGATGTCCGGCGCGATGCCGGCGACCACCAGGTTCAACGCCACCCGCTCCTTCTCCGGTTTCGGGTACGACGTGCGATAAACGCCGTCGACCATCCGGTTGGCCAGCGTGTAGTTCTCCACGTTGTAGGCCGCGATCGTGATCGAGGCCGCCGCCGCCGTCGCTGTGAGCAAAAGGGCCGCGAGCAGGCAAAGGCGGAACGCGAGTAGAATCTTCACGAGAACAAACGCCGGCGGCTAAACTCCAAAACGCCAGAAGTCCAAACACCAAAAAAGGAACAAACAATATTCAAAAAAGGACACACGCGCTGAGAAGTTGGCGATCGGTGTCAGATTGGCGTTTGGGATTTTGAGCCTTGGATCTTTGCCGCTCCTAGCGGACCAGGGCCCGCTCGCGCTCGATGAGCGTCGGGTGCGAATAATAAACCGCGCTGTAGAGCGGGTGCGGCGTGAGGTTGGACAGGTTCTTCTGGGAGAGCTTGCGCAGGGCGCCGATCATGGGGCCGGGCGAGCCGATGGCGTCCTTGGCGAAGGCGTCGGCCTCGTACTCGTGCCGCCGCGAGATCCAATTGCCCACCGGCGCAAACCAGAACGTCACGAGTCCGCCCAGCAACGCGAAGAGCAGGAAGGTCGGCGCCAGCGCCCCCGCGGGCAGGCCAAAGGCGGCGTTGAACCATGGCGCGTTCGCCAGCCAGGCGACGACCGCGAAGGCGGCAAACTGAAGCGCGGCGGTCGTCGCGAGGAACTTCGGGATGTGGCCACGCTTGTAGTGTCCGATTTCGTGCGCCAGCACGGCCTCGAGCTCGTCCTGGCCGAGCTGCGCCATGAGCGTGTCGAACAGGACGATCCGCCGGAAGCGGCCGAAGCCGGTGAAGAACGCGTTGGAATGACCCGACCGCTTGCTGCCGTCCATCACCTCGATGGTGCGCGCGCGGAAACCCGTGCGCTCCGAAAGCGCGAGCAGCCGCTGCCGCTGGTCGCCGTCGGGCAGTGGGGCGAGCTTGTTGAAGAGCGGCAGGATGAGCTTGGGGTAGAGGACGATCATCAGCAGCTGAAAACCAAACAGGAGCGCGAAGCCCCACACCCACCAGGTCGCACCCGCCAGCCGCACGAGCGCGAGAAGCGCCCACGCGAGGGGAAACCCGATCACGAGCCCGAGCAGGGCGGATTTGATCTGGTCGCTCACCCAGAGTCCGAGCGTGCCCTGGTTGAAACCGAACCGCGCCTCGAGGCGAAACTGCGACCACCACGAGAGCGGCAGCCCGGGCAGACCGAGGAGGAGCATGGTGCCGACGAGAAACAGCGCACCGCTCCAGGCCGCGCCGGGTGCGAGCGAGTCGAACCGCTGCCACAACCAAGGGAGGATGCCGCTGAACAGCACGACCAGGAGTACCACGACATCGTAGGCCGCCTCGACCGAGCCCAGCCGGCTCTTGGCGAGCGTGTATTCGATCGAGCGCGCGTACGTCGCTTCATCCATGACGTCGGCCACCGCGGACGGACGTTGTCCCGAATGGCGGCGCGCCTCACCGCGGTTCACGGCTTCCAGCGCAAGTTGGGCGACCAAGCGAAGCAACACCAGCAGGACAACGGTCAGGGGTAACCAATCCATTCGAAATAACAGAGACAACTTTCCCGCCACCGGCCAGCTTTAAGGAGCGCGAAGGCTGGAGAGGTGGGGCCCGCACTCCGTGCGGGCTGGATCACAGATGGAGGGCTGGTCTCCCGACCAGCCGCGGCCGGCCGGTGGACGCAATCGGATGAACATGGTTTGCCGCGGTCGGCCGGGCGGCCGACCCTCCAATTTTGTTCCACTGCGCTCTGCACCTTGGCGAGCGGAACAGGATTGAAATCGACTCCATGCAACTCATCCTCGGGACCGTGGACCAGGACAAGAACGCCAAGCTCAGTTTCGAAGCCGCCCTCACCCGCCTCGAAGCCATCGTCGACTCGATGGAACAGGGGGAGGTGCCGCTGGCAGACCTGTTGGCCAAATATGAGGAAGGCAGCAAGTTGCTCAAGGTCTGCGAGAGTCGGCTGAAGGATGCCGAGCTCAAGATCGAGAAGCTGAAGAAGCAAAAGGACGGCGGCGCCGCCTTCGAGCCCTTCGAGGCCACCCGCGCGGAATAACCGCCGGCGGTCGCTTCCCTCCCCTTTTGATGAGTGCATCATCCCCCACTTCCCGTCTGCTCGACCGCATTGCCGGTCCGGCGGACGTCAAGGCCCTCGATCCTGCCCAACTGCCGCAACTCGCCCAGGAGATCCGCGACGAACTGATTGCCGTCACGGCGCGCAACGGCGGCCACATCGGCCCGAATCTTGGCGTCGTAGAGCTGACGATCGCGCTCCATCGCGTGTTCGACTCGCCCGCCGACCAATTGGTGTTCGACGTCGCCCACCAGGGCTACGTGCACAAGCTGCTCACCGGGCGAAAGGGCGAGTTCTTCCAGAAGCTGCGCAAAAGCGGCGGCGCATCCGGCTTCCTGTTCCGCCCGGAGAGTGAGCACGACGCCTTCGGCGCGGGCCACGCCGGCACGGCACTCTCGGCCGCCCTCGGCATGGCGACGGCGCGCGACCTGCGCGGATCGGCCGAGCACGTCGTCGCGATCTGCGGCGACGCGGCCTTCACCTGCGGCATCACGCTCGAGGCGCTCAATAATGTGGTCAGCTCGACGCAACGGCTGATCGTGATCCTCAACGACAACGAGTGGTCGATCGCCAAGAACGTCGGCGCCATCGCGGGCTACCTGAATCGGCTCAGCACCAGCCCGACCTACAACAAGCTGCACCACGATGTGGAGGCCTTCTTCAAAAGCTTCCCGACCGGCGTCGAGATGAACAAGGTCTACCACCGATGGAAGCGCGAGACGAAGGACTTCATTGTCGGCTCCTCGATTTTTGAGAAGTTCGGCCTGCGTTACCTCGGCCCGGTCGACGGCCACAATCTCGACCTGCTGGTGAAGAACCTGGAGTTCGCCAAGCATTGCGACGTGCCGGTGCTGATCCATGTGCTGACCAAGAAGGGCAAGGGCCTGGGCGCCGCGATCGAGCATCCCGAGAAGTTTCATGGCGCCAGCCCGTACGACCCCGTGTCCGGCGAGAGCGTGAAGTCCGTCCCGGGCACGCCGCCAAATTATCAGGACGTCTTCGGCGGCGCGCTGGCCAAGTTCGCCCGCGAGAACAAGCACGTGCTGGGCATCACGGGCGCCATGCCGAGCGGCACGGGATTGTCCGTCCTCGCGCGCGAGGTGCCAGGGCAGTTCTTCGACGTCGGCATTGCCGAGGAGCACGCCGTGCTGTTCGCCGCCGGCCTGGCGACGAAAGGCTTCCGGCCGGTGTGCGCGATCTACTCGACCTTCCTGCAGCGCGCGTACGACCAGGTGATCCACGATGTTTGCCTGCAGAACCTGCCGGTGACCTTCTGTCTCGACCGCGCGGGGTTGTCGCCGAACGACGGCCCGACGCACCATGGCCTGTTTGATCTCTCCTACCTTCGCTGTGTGCCGAACGCCACGGTGATGCAGCCCAAGGACGAGGATGAACTCGTCGACATGTTGCACACCTCGTTGCACCTGCCCGGGCCGGGATTCATTCGCTATCCCCGCGGCGCAGGCCTGGGTACGGCAATCAAGGCCGAGCCGGCCCGGATCCCCGTCGGCCAGGCGCAGGTGTTGCGCGAGGGTTCGAACATCGTGATCTGGGCGCTGGGGCCGATGGTGCAGGACGCGTTGAAGCTGGCCGATCGGCTCGATCGCGAGGCCGGCCTGTCCGTCGGCGTGGTCAACGCGCGTTTCGTCAAGCCCCTCGATCGCACGCTGCTGCTCAGCCAGGCCGCAGTGGTGCCGCTCATCGTCACGATGGAGGACAACGTCCTGGCCGGCGGTTTCGGCAGCGCGGTGATCGAGGCGTTACAGGAGGGAGAATGCCATGCGGCCGTCGAGCGCATCGGCTGGCCCGATGAGTTTGTCGAGCACGGCAGCAACGTCGAGGTCCTGCGCGCCGCGCACGGCCTGGCGCCGGATGACATCCAGCGCCGCGTCCTGGCCCGCTGGAATCGGCTGCAAAGCGACCGGTCGTTGCATCGAGCCAACCCGTAACCGGCTGCGCTCGCAGCGGCTATCCGACCGGTGCAATCGCCTCCCCCTCGCTCGGCTCGGATTGAATCCGGAGTCGTACACGTGGTTTTCGTCGCCTCCGGGGTTTCCGCCCTGCTCTACCAGTTGATCTGGCAGCGGTCGCTCCTCGTGTTGTACGGCAGCAACACCGAGTCGGTGGCGATGGTAGTCACGGCTTTTCTCGTCGGGCTCGGCTTGGGCAGCCTCGCGGGCGGCGCGGTCTCGAAGCTCCCGGGCGCCCCGCTGGTGCTTCTGTTCTCTGGGGCCGAGCTGCTCGTCGGCTTATATGGTCTCGCCTCGCTGCGCCTGTTTCACTGGGCCAACGATTTCACCCTGACGGTCGGCGCCCTCGGGACGGGTATGGTTGCTTTTGGCCTGGTTCTTGTGCCCACGCTTCTGATGGGAGCAACGCTGCCGGTGCTTGTTGCCTACCGCGTGCAAGCCCGCGGACATGTTGGGCTAGCAGTGAGTTGGCTCTATTTCGTCAACACGCTCGGGGCCGGTTTGGGCGCCATGGCCGGCGCGTTGGTCTTTTTCTCTGCACTTGGCTTGACGGGCACAGTAAGGCTGGCCGCGTCAATCAATGTGGCTTCCGCCTTTGCCATCCTGGCGCTCAGCTTGTGGCGGTCACGTCGACCATGACGCTGGATTTTCGCCTCGCCCTGATCCTGTCGGGCGCCTCCGGTTTCATCGCCCTGGCGCACGAGATCGTGTGGTCGCGGGTCTATAACCTCACCTCGGGCTCCAGCGCCCAGGCGTTGGGCATGATGTTGGGCGGATACCTGGTCGGCCTGGCCCTGGGTTCGCTCCTCAGCCGGCGCTGGCAGGATGAACGCTACGGCGGCCCGGCGCAGCTGCGGACCCTGGCCCGCCTGGTCCTCGGCGCCAACGTCGCCGCCTTCCTGCTCGTGCCGGCGATTTCCTGGCTGGTCGTTTGGCTCGAATGGCCGCACACGCTGCCTTTGCTTGCCGGCACGGCCGCGCTCCTGGGCGCGGGCTTCCCCCTTCTCTGCCACCTTGCAATTCCGGCCGATCGCGAATCCGGCGCGCGCCTTTCCTACCTGTACCTGGCCAACATCGTCGGGTCCGGCCTCGGCAGCCTGCTGACCGGCTTTGGTCTCATGCAATGGTTCGCACTGTGGCAGATTGCCGCGGGTCTCCTCGTTGCGGCGGTTGGGCTGGCCGGGCTCGTCGCGCGCCTGGCCGGGCCCGTTCCGCGGCGTGATGCCGCCCTCTGCCTGGTTGCGTTGCTGCTGGCGACCACGGCCCCTCAGCTCTATGCGCACCTTTACGAACGCCTCCAATACAAGGCGGAGGCCCTGCGGCGCCCACCGTTCACCGAGGTGATCGAGAGCCGCCACGGCGTGATCACCATCGAGGATAATCGCGTCATCTATGGCAGCGGCATTTACGACGGGTTGCTCGACACGAGTCCCCGGACTGGTGGCGGGTTGTACCGTCCGTACTTCATTTCCGCGCTGCACCCGGCCCCGCGCGAGGTACTCGTGGTCGGCATGTCAGGCGGAGCCTGGGCCAAGGTCATCGCGCACAACCCCGGTGTCGACAAGGTGACCGTCGTCGAAATCAGCGAGGGTTACCTCCAGCTGATTGCCCGGCATCGCGTGGTCTCGGACTTGCTCACCGACCCCAAGGTCACAATCGCGATCGATGACGGCCGGCGCTGGTTGCGCCGACACCCGGATCGTCGGTTCGACGTGGTGGTCATGAACACGACCTTTTATTGGCGTGAGTTCGCTTCCGCCATCTTGAGCCGGGAATGCCTCGAATTGGTCAAGGCCCACTTAAAGCCCGGGGGGTTCGTGATGTGGAATTGCACCGGTTCGGATCGGGCCATTAAAACAGGCATGGAAGTCTTCCCGCATACGTTGATGCTCGGGAATAATTGCGTCGGCAGCGAGGCGCCGCTGGCGATCGATGCGGACCGCTGGCGCTCCGTATTGGCGGCCTATCGCATGGATGGACGCCCGGTGTTCGACCTCGCAACCCCGGCCGGTCGGGCCGACCTGGAAGCCATGCTGGCCATCGCGACGGACCCCCAGGCTTACCACGACAACATCCAGAACCGTGCGCAAATGGCGGCACTCTATGGCGGTGCGCGCATTATCACCGACGACAACCTCGGGCACGAATACAAATTCACCCTCACCGACACCGCACGGCTGCGCCAGCTACTGTTCTTGGATCGACGGTGATGCGCTAGCGGCGCTTTTCATAGATGCGACCGGCATTGCCGACGTGGCGCGGCACCGCTTGGAACTGCGGGGAGAACAGGCTTCGTTCCGGGACGAACACGGGATGCCTGAGTCGCGCGAGATCGATGAGGCTGTGGTAAAGCCCGGCGGTTTGAAACGGACGATCACGCGCGGCCCGGGCGGCGGCAACGAAGGTGGGATTGCCTTTCTGATATGCGGGCGAGAACCAGAGGAGGAAAGGCACTTCATACATCGGGTCGGTCGCTAATTCGTCGCTTCGAAACAAGTATTTTGTCGGATTCGAATCGTAAACATCCTCTGCGTGATCGCTGACGTATAGGAGGCAGCTCGCGTCACCTGATTCCCGCAGCACCGCGATCATATCGGCAAGGACGCTGTCCGTGTAGCGAATGCTGTTGTCGTAGGCCGCGAGGCGATGGCCGCTTCCGCCCTCGCCGGTGAAGATCGCGAACGCGGCCGGGTAACGATCGTCGTACCGCACGTGGCTGCCAAACAAATCGAGGAAAATCGCGTGCTTGCCGGGCTCCGCCAGGGCGCGGCGCAGCAACGGAATCAGGTCCCCATCAAACGCGCCGTTCAGGAACACGCGCTCGTCGCAGGACTGCACCAAGGCCGCGACCTCGACGTCGTTTTCCCCCTGGTTGTATTGGGCGGAGAACCAATGCGTCCGGTAACCTGCGGCCGAAAACAAGGGAAACACAGGCAGGCCATGGAGCGACGTGATGAACATCCCGCGCAGCACGGTCTGGGTGCCGACGCTGGCGGACACGACGTCGGAGAACAACATCACCTCGTCGCCCAGCGCGGCGAGCCGCGGCGTGGTGGGCCGGCGGTATCCGTAGAGGGACCAATGCCGGCGGGATGCGGACTCGCCGATCACCACCACGAGGTCGCGTGGCGCCACAGCCCCGGGTTCGACCTGCGGGCCCGCGAAGCCCGTGGCGTACTCAGCCATCCGCCGGTTGACGCCGAGATAGTAGTCGTGCGTGACGCGATAATTGTGGTCCGTGACCAGCAGCAGCAGCACGGGATGGAACGAGTTGATCCCGAGCGCGGCGATTCGCAGTTTGGTGCCGTCCTCAGCAAGCACATCGTGCACCGGCCAGCCGCCGTAACGAATGGCGTTGTGCACGCCGTAGCTGGACACCGCGAGCCCGGCGAGCAGGCACCCACCAGCCATCCGCGGGCGCGGCGGCCTTGCCCGCCAGTTGACAATGAGGCCCGCGACGAACCCAGCCGCCAGCAAGATGATGCCGCCGATGAGCCCCCAGGTGCTGAACGCCCGCAGGTATCCCGCGGCTTCACCCGGATTCGTCTGGAGGAGCGCCCCATGCGCGGTGATGTCCCAGCGCGCTCCCGCCGTGAGCACCTGCCAGGTGGCGAGGAGCGTCGTAAGCGCCAGGACCGCGCCGATGACCACCACCCATAAGCGCGACCAATTGCGACGCAGGAGGAGCCCTGGCGCCAGCAGGAAGAACGAAACGATACACTCGTAATAGCCGATCGGCGCGAAGTACTTCAGCCCGGATCCGCCCCGTAAGCAAAGGATTCCCTCGGGCACCAGCGGTAGGAGCGCCAGCCAACCAAGCGAAGCTAGGAACATTGGCGTCGATCGGGTCCATGCTGGCCGGGTTGCCGCGAAATGGGATTCAAGAGGGCCAGCACCGTTCATCGCTGGACCACTGGCATAGGCGTTCATTCGTCGGGCGCGAACTCATTCAGCAGTAAACGGCCGGTCGTGCTGCGTTCGGAAACGAGCCTGGGCTTGATTTGCCCGCGCCGTGTGTTTTAGTCCGGTCCAGTTTTTTGCGGGCGTAGTATATCGGCTATTATGTGTGCTTCCCAAGCATGAGAGGCGGGTTCGACTCCCGCCGCCCGCACCAGCCTTCGCTCGCGTGGCGAGCTCCGGCTCGGCAAGCCAGCTGAAACTTGGAGGCGGCGCAGGACGAGGGCGGCCCGCCTCCAAATCACGAATACTCCCGCCGGCCCTCGAGGGCGCTCTTGAGCGTCACTGCGTCGGCGTAGAGCACGCCGCTCCCGCTGGGCAGCCCGAAACCGATCCGCGAGACCTTCAGGCCGGTTTTCGGGAGGCGCTCGGTGAGATAATGGCAGGTCGCTTCGCCCTCGACGTCATTCGAGAGTGCGAGAATCAGTTCCGTCGCCTCACCCGCCGCGAGCCGCTGCAACAATGACCCGAGATTGAGGTCCTCCGGGGCCACGCCCCGGATCGGCGAAAGCTTGCCGTGCAGGACGTGGTAGCGCCCGTGAAACGCGCCGGAGCGCTCGATGGCCGCAAGATCGGTGACGTACTCGACGACGCAAAGCTGGCCGGTGCGCCGCCGCTCGTCGGCGCAGATCGGGCACAGGGCCTCCTCCGCGAGGTTGCCGCACGTGGTGCAGCGCCGGACGTTCTTCGCCGCGAGTTCGAGCGCCGCCACCAGCTCCGGCAGGCGTGCGGGCTTTTCCACGAGCAGGTGCAGAGCGATGCGCTCGGCCGAGCGAAAGCCGATGCCCGGGAGTTTTTTCAGCTGCTGCTGCAGCGCCTCGAGCGCGGGAGTCACGGCGGAATCAGAACATGCCCGGCATCTGGAAGGCCGACGAGATTCGCTGCATCTCTGCATCGTTGCGCTCCTTCGCCTTCTGCGCGGCCTCCTGCACGGCGTTGAGAATGGTTTCCGCGACGAGCTTGGCGTCTTCCTTGAGAAACTCCGGGTCGAGCTGGAGCGAAAGAAACTTGCCCGAGCCGCTGACCTTGACCTGCACGGCGCCGCCGCCGCTGGAGACGTCAATCACCTGGGCATCGAGCGTGGACTGCAGCTGCTCGATCTGCTTCTGCATTTTCTGGGCCTGTTTGAGAAGTTTACCTACGCCGGGCATGGGAGGAAGGGGTTGGAAAAACCACTAATGCGGACTAATCGACGCGAATCACGTATTATTTTGCAGGATCTCGCCGAAGCCGGCCCGGAAGTCCGGATAGCGCGGGCGCCAGCCCAGCTCCCGCCGGATTCGGGCCGCCGAGATGATTCGGTCCGGCATCGGCAGCCCACCGCGGCGCGACCCCGTTGAACCGTCGAAAGCCGGCGCGGGCCGTCCCAGCCGGGCGGCGAGCCAGGCCACAACCGCGCCGCGCCGCGCCGGCGCGTCATCGGCGACGTGATAGATGCGACTGGATATTGATGGCGGCGCACTCAGGCAGGCGAGAATGGCGCGCACGATGTCATCGCGGTGGGCCAAGTTGAGATGGTGGTCTCCTCGGCCGGGAAGCACGGATGCGCCAGCGCGCAGTTGGTCGAGGAGATGGTGGCGACCGGGTCCATAGATGCCCGCCAGCCGCAGGATGAAATGGCGCGCGCACGCGGCCGGCGGAGCCAGTTCAAGGATCGTCTCGGATTCGCGGATGATCCGTCCATTGGGCGTGGCACCTTCCGCCACGGCTGATTCGTCGAGTGTCGCGCCCCCGCCCTGCGGGTAAACCGACGTGCTGCTGGTGTACACGATTGTGCCGGCCGGCCGTTCGCCGGCGGACGCCCAGGCCAGAATCGAACGCATGCCGTCGACATACGAGTGTCGGTAACCCATCTCATTCGCGCTGCCGGAACTGACACAATTCACCACGAAGTCGGGCCCCGGGCGAATCTCGCCATGCCAGGAGGACGATGCGAGGTCGGCTATCGCGATCTGCGCGATGCCGAGGTCGCGCAGCACTGTGGCGCGTTCCGGATTTCGCGTGAGAGCCTCGACATGCGCTCCAGCCGCGAGCGCCGCCTGCGCCAGCGCGGAGCCGACGTAGCCGCAACCGAAGATCACGAGGCGCTTTTCCGCGAGGGAGACCATCGCGGAAGTATCAAGGGACAAGCGGCAAGTAACAAGTACCAGGTAACAAGTACCAGGGATGGATCCGGCGGCGGGAACGATTCCCCAGCTTGATACTTGATTCCTGTTACTTGATACTTCTTGGGCATGTCCTCCGTGCTCGTGCTGCTTGCCGATGGTTTCGAGGAGATCGAAGCGTTCGCTCCGATCGACATCCTGCGGCGCGCCGGGGTCGACGTGACGGTCGCATCGCTGAGCGAAAACCGTCATGCCACCGGACGCAGCAATGTGGTGGCGCATGCGGATGTCGCGCTTTCCGCCGTTGGGGACCGTTTGTTTGACATGCTGTTCCTGCCGGGTGGTGGCGGCGTGAAGCTGCTGCGCGCCGACCCCAGGGTACGCGCGTTGGTCGATCGCCATCATGCGGCCGGCCGCTGGCTGGCCGCCATCTGCGCGGCGCCGACCGTGCTGAATGACTCTGGCCTGCTCTCGGGCCGTAGGTACACCGCACATTTTTCCGTCGCCAACGAACTCGACGCGATACTCGCCGACGAAAGGATCGCGACTGATGGCAAGCTAACGACGTCCCGCGGAGCCGGTACGGCCGTGGAATTCGGGCTCCATCTGGTCGCGTTGTTGGTGTCCCCTGCCAAGTCGAGCGAAATAAGCAAAGCCATTTGTTTCTAAGGCTTTGCGAGAAAATCGGCATTGCCAGCATGGACGGTGATGCTGTTTGATTGCGCCAGCCCGGAACGGGCAGCGCCTTGTATCTGGCCGTATCGATCCCTAGTTGCGCCGCATCCATGAAGGGGAAGCGACGGTGCGAAGCTTTGCCTAGAGGTTTCACCCCATGTGTGGGATAGCCGGCGTTCTTTCCCCGAAGCTATCGCCGGAAACGCGCGATGAAGCGGTTCGTCGCATGGTGGCGCGCCAACGGCATCGCGGACCCGACGATCAGGGGTTTTGTACGGACGGGCCCGTGACGCTCGGCATGTGCCGGCTGGCGATCTTCGATCCGGCGCACGGCCATCAGCCGATGGTCAGCCCGGATGGCCGGTTCAGCCTTATTTTCAATGGCGCGATCTACAACCATGCCGAATTGCGCGAGCGGTTCGAGGCTCGCGGGTGGAGTTTCCGGACGCACTGCGACACAGAGGTCCTGCTGGCGGCATTCGCCCTCGAAGGCGCCGGTTGCCTGCCGCTCTTGCGCGGCATGTTCGCATTCGCAGCTTGGGACCGGGACGAGCAGGCGCTCTTCGCCGCCCGAGATTCGCTCGGCATCAAGCCGCTCTACTATGCGCGGCTGCCGGAAGGCGGGCTGGTTTTCGCCTCCGAGCTGAATGCCCTCCTCGCCAGCGGCCACATCGCCCGCGAGATCGATCCGGCCTCCGCGGGCGAATTCCTCGCGTGGTTCAGCGTGCCGGCGCCGCGTACCATCTACCGCGGCATATCCAACCTGCCTCCCGGCCACAGTCTCAGCGTCGATGCCAGTGGCCGCGTTCGCACCGGCGCCTGGTGGCACTTCCCCGCGCCGCGAGCGGACGGTAGGATTGCGAGGAACTATCACGAATTTGTCCATGGCCTCAGGCACCAGCTCGAGGACACCGTCCGCGCGCATCGTCTGGCCGACGTGCCGGTCGGGGCGTTCCTTTCGGGCGGGATGGATTCGACCGCCGTCGTAGGTTTGATGACCCGGGCCGGCGCCAACCGGCTCAAGACTTTTTCCCTGGTCTTCGATGAGAGAGGCTATTCCGAACAGACCAGCGCCCGGCTGGCGGCCCAGATATTTGGCACGGAGCACCACGAGGAGGTGCTGACTGGCGCGCGCGTGGCCGCCGACCTGCCGCGCATCCTGGCCAGCTTCGACCGGCCGACCGGCGACGGCATCAACACCTTTTATGTCAGCCAGCTGGCCAAGGCCGGCGGCGTGACGGTCGCGTTGTCCGGTCTCGGTGGCGATGAACTGTTCGGCGGCTATCCGTCGTTTCGTGACCTGGCTCGCCTCGAGCGGCTGTTGCCCTTCTGGCGGCGCGTGCCGGCCAGGCTGCGTGACACCGTCGTCAACCGGCTCCGCGCGACGGCATCTGTCCGCGCCCGCAAGCTGGCGGATTTTCTCGCCCACGCGCGCGACCTCCATGAGCTGGCGTCGTTGCAGCGCCGCGTGCTGCCCGAGGCCCAGCGGCTGGCGTTGCTCGCTCCCGAAGCACGAACGCAGGCGGAACGCCTGGGCCCAAATCACCCCATGTTGGAGCCTTTCGCCTTTGAATTATTCGGGGCGGATCCGTTCCAGGTCATCAGCGCCTGGGAGCTGCGAACGTACATGGCGGATGTGCTGCTGCGCGACAGCGATACCTTCAGCATGGCGCATTCGCTCGAACTGCGGGTGCCTTTCGTCGATCGCGTGCTGCTTGAGTGGCTGTGGCCGCAGCACAGCTGGTTCAAATTCGACTCTCAACACCCGAAACGCGCCCTGGCCGACGCGACCGCCGACCTCGTGCCCGTCGCCATTCGCAACCGCCGGAAGCAGGGCTTCGTATTGCCGTTTGCGCGCTGGATGCGGGCCGAGCTGAAACCTTTCCTCGAACACACGTTTTCGCCGGGCTCGCTGGCTGCCTGTCCGTGGCTCGAGGCGACCGAGGCCGTCCGCCTCTGGAAAGACTACGCCACCCAGCGGGATTCGCGTCATTGGTCGAGAGTCTGGACCCTGGCCATCCTCGTGGCTTTTGCCAACCGGCCCGCGTCCGCATGAACTATCTCCTCACCTCGCCGGAACTGTTCCTCCACGAAGGGGGCATCGCCCGGATCATGCGGCTCTACCTGAACGCGCTCTGTGATATCGCCGGGCCGGCCGGCCGCGTCGATTCCGTGGTGTTGAACGATCAGCCCGGGCCCGAGCCGCGCCTGGCGCGCTATGCCAACGAGCGCTTGGGGGAACACGTGGCGTGCGCGGGAAGCAAGCTCAAGTTCGTCCGCGCCACGCTGCGCCTGGCCCGGCGCGCCGACTGCCTGGTGTGCTCGCATCTGCACCAGCTCGTGATTGCCGCGGTGGCCCGGCTATTCCACCGCCGGATCAAGTATTGCCTGGTGGCGCACGGCATCGAGGTATGGCGGCCGTACTCCGTTCTCGAGAAACGCGCGCTGCGCGGGGCCGATCGGATCCTGTGCATCAGCGAGTTCACCCGGCGCCAACTGCTACGCTTCTGTCCCGGACTCGATCCGGAACGCCTCGTGGTGGTGCCCAACACCTTCGACCCGCACTTCGCGCCCGAGCTGAACAACCACGTTTCGCAGGCTCCGTTCGCGCTGCCCCGCATCCTCTCGGTGGGCCGGCTCTCGTCGGCCGACACCTACAAGGGCTACGACACCCTGATCGAAGCAATGCCCCTCGTGCGCAAGACGTACCCGGCGGCGCGCTTGCGGCTGGTGGGCAAAGGCGACGATCTCCCGCGCCTTCAGGCGTTGGCGGAGCGGTTGGGAGTTTCCGGCAGCATCGATTTCCTCGGCCCGATCAGTGACGAGGCGCTGCGCGCCGAATATGCGGTGTGCGATTTATTCGCGCTCCCGAGTCGCAAGGAAGGCTTCGGCCTCGTTTACCTCGAAGCGATGACCTACGGCAAACCCTGCATCGGCGCGCGCGCCGGCGGCGTCCCCGAGGTCATCGATGAGTCGGTGGGCCGCCTGGTCGAATACGGCAACATTCCGGACCTGGCCGACGCCGTGTGCGAGCTGGTCCGCCACCCGCGCAATTCGGGGGTTGTGCGCGCGCACGCGGCGAAATTTGCTTTCCCCATCTTCCGGCAGCGCCTCGCTGCGATGCTCCCCCCGATGCCATGAACCGCCCTGATGCCCCTGAACTGGTCCTCGAAGCCGGTCGCGCCAGCCGGCACTATTGGGCCGATCTGTGGCGGTACCGCGAACTGCTGGGTTTCCTGGCGTGGCGCGACGTCAAGGTGCGCTACAAACAGACCACGCTGGGCGTCCTGTGGGCCCTCATCCAACCGGCGGTGACGCTCGCCGTGTTCACTTTCATCTTCGGCCACCTCGCGGCTATGCCCGCCGGCAGCGTTCCCTATCCGCTGCTGGTGCTCGGCGGCCTGCTGCCCTGGCAGCTCTTCGCCGCTGCCTTTTCCAACGCCAGCGGCAGCCTCGTCGCCAACACGCACCTGATCTCAAAGGTCTATTTCCCGCGCCTCATCGTGCCGTTGTCGTCGGTAGCCGTGGCCCTGATCGACTTCCTCGTGGTGCTCCTGTTGCTCGTGCTCGTATGCCTCTGGTGGCATTTCGTGCCGGATGCCCGGGTGCTTTTGCTGCCCGCCTTCATCCTGCTCACCCTGGTCACGGCCGTGGGCACCGGCCTGTGGCTCACCGCGCTCACCGTCAAGTTCCGCGATTTCCGTTACGTGGTCCCGTTCCTCCTGCAGGTCGGCCTGTTCCTCTCTCCGGTGGGTTTCAGCACCACCAACCTGCCCAACTGGCGCTTCGTGTATTCGCTCAATCCGATGGTCGGGGCCATCGATGGATTCCGCTGGTGCCTGTTTCACGGGGAACCGGCCTTCGACTTCGTGCGCATGGTGATCTCGGTGACGATGGCCTTCGCCCTACTGGCCTCGGGCCTGTGGTATTTCCGTCGCACCGAGCGCACCTTTGCCGATGTCATCTGAGCCATGACGGAACCGGTCATCACCGTCGACGACCTCGGGAAGCGCTACTTCCTCTCCCACGAGACGCGCCACGAGACGCTGCGGGACTCGCTGACCGCCGCCGCCCGCCGCCTGGGGCGCGCGTTCCGGGGCCAGGCGACGCCGCCGCGCGGGGGCGAGGAATTCTGGGCGCTGCGCGGCGTCTCGTTCGAGGTTGGGCGCGGCGAGGTGGTCGGAATCGTCGGGCGCAATGGCGCCGGAAAATCGACGCTCCTCAAGATCCTCTCCCGAATCACGGAACCCACCGCCGGCCGCGCCCGCATCCGCGGGAGGATCGCGAGCCTGCTCGAAGTCGGCACGGGATTTCACCCAGAGCTGACCGGGCGCGAGAACATCTTTCTCAACGGGGCGATCCTCGGAATGTCCCGGGCCGAGATCCAGCGGAAGTTCGACGAGATCGTCGCCTTCGCCGAGGTCGAGCGCTTCCTCGACACCCAGGTCAAGCACTACTCGAGCGGCATGTACGTCCGCCTCGCCTTCGCCGTCGCCGCCCACCTGGAGCCCGAGATCCTCATCGTGGACGAGGTGCTCGCGGTCGGCGACCTTGAGTTCCAGAAGAAGTGCCTGGGACGCATGAACGCCGTGTCCAAGTCGGGCCGCACCGTGCTATTCGTGAGCCACAATCTCGAAGCGCTGCGCGCCATCTGCCAGACGGGCATCCTGCTGGAGTCGGGTCGCATCCAGGCGAGTGGACCGATCCACGAGGTGATCACCCGCTATCACTCGCCGATGTCCGCCCTCGTCGTAGAGTTTCCCGCGCGGGACAAGCCCACCATCACCCGCATCGCCATCGACCCGCAGCGCCTCGCCGCGGGCGACCTGGCTGTCGCCGTCAGCTTCCGCGCACCCCAGCCGTTGAAGCCTGCGGTGGCGGGCATCGTCGTTTCAGGCTTCGACGGCCGGCCGCTCTTCGGGACAAACATGCGCACCCATCCGCCGGTGGCGACGCTGGCCGCCGCCGCCGGCGTGTGCCTCCTCGAGATCCCGCAGCTGCCCCTGCATTCCGGCAGCTTCAGCATCTCGGCATGGCTCGGCGACAACGCCCAAGACTATGACGCCCGCCTCGAAGCCGTCTCCTTCACATTCGTCTCGCCCCGGCACTACCCCAACCGGCCGCCGCTCCATGTGATCGGCCCGGTCGATCTGGCGTGCCGATGGACCACACAACCCCAGCCTTGAGCCCAGGTCCCACTCGCGCCCTCGTCGGCATCGGCGGTCTGCTCGGCCACGACGCGAACGCCGCGCTCATCGTCAACGGCCGGCTCGTCGCCGCGTCCCAGGAGGAACGCTTCTCGCGGACCAAGCACGACGGCGCGTTCCCCTTCGCCGCGCTCGCCGACTGCCTGCGGATCGGCCAGGTCGCCGCCGAGGCGGTGACCGATGTGGTCTTTGCGGAAAAGCCGCTGCAAAACCTGCTCTTCGACCTGACCGCCCGCCCCGGGAACGCCGCCACGCGCCTGCTGGGCCGGCTGGTGCCGGAGGCGTGGGGCGGGTACTACACGCGCCCGGCGCGGGATCTGTTTCCCCGCGCCCGGTTTCATTACGCATGGCACCACCTGACCCATGTCGCCGGCGCCTTTCACACGTCGCCGTTCGCGCGGACCGCCTTCCTGTGCGTGGACGGCAAGGGCGAGGACTACAGCGCCAGCTCCGGCGTCATCGACCACGAGCACCTCGAATTGCTGGAGGAACAGCGGTACGAGAATGGCCTGGGCATGTTCTATACGCTCATCACCTACCACCTCGGGTTTCACTCCTTCGGGTCCGAATACAAGGTGATGGGCCTTGCCCCCTACGGACGCCCGCGGTTCGTCGAGCGGCTCACCCGGCTGTTCGTCACCGATGACGATGGCGGCCTCCGCCTGCGTGCACCCATTCGCTTCACCGATGCCTCCCTGATGGCCGCGTTGCCGCTGGTCGCCGAAGCGACCCAGGTCCCGCCGCGGCCTTCCGCGGCCCCTTTGACGGACGATCACGTCGATCTCGCCGCGTCCCTTCAACAGATCTTCGAAGCCGAGGTCCTGAAGATGGCGCGCCGGGTGCGGCAACGAACCGGCGAGGACAACCTGGTCTTCTGCGGCGGCTGTGCCCAGAACTGCGTAACGGCCGGGGCGCTGCGCCGGTCCGGGATCTTCCGCCGGGTGTTCAATTCCCCGGTGGGCGGGGACATGGGCAGCGGCCTGGGCGCGGCCCTGTTGCTCGAGCGCGAACAGGCGGCCGGCCGGCCGGTCGCCGTCGACGCCCGGGGATTCTACCTCGGCAGTGAACCCGGCGAGATTCCCGCCGCCGCGGCGGCGTGGCGCGTGCCGGTGGCGGGCGACCTGTTCGAGTTTGTCGCCGCGGAACTGGCGGCCGGACGGATCGTGGCGTGGGTGCGCGGCCGCATGGAACTGGGCGCCCGCGCCCTGGGTGCCCGGTCCATCCTGGCGGATGCCCGCCAGCCCGGAATGCAGTCCCGCCTGAACCTGGCCGTGAAATTCCGCGAGTCCTTCCGCCCGTTCGCCCCCCTGGTCCTGGCCGAGGATTGCGCCGAATGGTTCGACACGACCGAGGCCAGCGACTACATGCAGTACACCGCGCATCTGGTGGCGGCGCGCCGATCGCCGCAGCCCGCGCAGTTCGCCTCCCTGCGTGAACAGCTCGATTTCCCCCGCAGCGAGATCGGCAGCGTCATCCACGTGGATTACTCGGCGCGCCTGCAAACCATCCGCCCGGAGATCCACGGCGACATGCACCGGCTGCTGACCGCCTTCAAGCGTCGGACGGGCACGCCCATCCTGATCAACACCAGCTTCAACGTGGCCGGACAGCCGATCGTGCGCACGGCGGCCGAAGGTTGGGAATGTTTCGTGCACACGGACATCGACCTGCTGGTCTTGAACGACCAAGTGTATCGCAATCCGTTCGACAAGACGCGTGAAGAGAAACTCGCCTGGCTCCGGCGCTTCGCCAGGTCCGCCTGAGCGGCTTGTATGACCACTCTCGCCTCGTGGCTGCACCTGCCCCAAGGGGACGCCTACCAGCGCCTCTATGCCTTCCTCCCGTGGTGGGCGTTGGGCAGCCTGGTTCTCGTCGGCATCGCGCTCGGAAGCTGGCGCCTGCTTCAGCCGCGCCTGCTGCCGGCCAGGCCGTCCATCGTCACGCGCGGGACCGGCGCGACGTTCGGTGCGCTGGCAGCGCTTGCGATCTTCATGGTCGTGGCCTGCGATGGCCTCGCGCTCAGCCAGGGTTTCTTTCGCCAGGATGACTTTTCCTTCCTCCAGGTGACGCGGGAAACGCCGGCGGTCAGCCAGCAGATGCTGCTGGTCCACAACGATCACCTCTGCCCGCTCTACCGGTTGGAATTCGCGGTCCTCGCGGGTCTGGCCGGCCCGGACGCCAGCACCGCGACCCTGGCTGCCTGGTTCCGCGCCTGCACGTTCGCCACCTGTGTCGGGTTGCTGCTCGCCGGGGCCTGGGTGCTGCACGAGTCCGGAAGTTCCCGCCTGGGTTTGCTGTCCTTCGTCTACTTCCTTTGGTTGTGGCCCGGCTGGGGCGAATTCACGGCCGGCTACTTCTCCTGTACCAATTTCCTCCAGATCCTGGCCCTGGGATTCTGCGCGGCGGCCGCGATGTTGCGCGGCTTCAACCAGGGCTCGGCGGCGTGGCTGGCCCTCAGCCTGCTGCTGGTGGCGGGTGCGGCCGGGTTCGACGTGTCCGCGCTGAACATCTTCGTCACGCTCGGGGTTCTCGCCGCGGGCCGGACCTGGTCGATGCGCGGCCACGCCGCCCCGTGGTGGTATCTGCTCGGCCTCGTCGCCCTGTTCGGGACGGCCCTCCTCTTCTATTTCCTGATCGTCCGCCATGCGCCAACGCCACGGGAGTTCGTGCAGAACCCCCACGGCGGCGCGCTGCGGATCTCCACGCTCTTCGCCAATCTCCGGCAGCATCCGCTGGGGGTGGTCCTGACCTGCCTGGCCGCGCCGGGTGGCCTGCTCCTCAGCCTCATCACCCCGACCTTCCTGCAGTTCGTGGTCGTGGAGGACCGGGTGGGACCGATGCTGTTCTGGGGCTGTTTCCTCGCGAGCCTCGTGGTGCTGACTGCGGCTGTGGCTGGCATCGCAAAGGTCGCGCGGCGTTTGGCCGGTCTCGACCGCCAGCTATTCGTCGCCATGACCGCCAACGCCCTGCTTAGCCTCGGGATGGTGGTCGCGGCCCGGGTCGACGTCGCGCTGCACGTGCCGGTGCCGCTCTGGCCCGTCCGCTATCTCATGGTGCCGGTTGCCTGGGCCATGCTGGCGATCCTCCTGGCCGCCGACCGGCTCTGGTTCTCGCACCCGAGCCCTTCGCCGCGATTCCCCGCCTGGTATGGCGCCGCCATCGTCGCCGGCGCGTGGTTCGTGGTCTCCTGCTGGGCCCTCGAGAAGTCCGTGCTCCCCCAACCCCTTTCGTATGTCGCCCGCGGGAGGTGGGGAAATCTCAAAAGCGCCCAGGCCCGCGCCGGCCAGTATGCCGCGGTGATCGCGGATCTCACCGCGATTTCGCGGCAGGAGGGTGGCGGCACCATCGTCCTGCCCGAGCCCGATCGCTGGAGCGCCGGATTTTTCGCCCGCTACTCTGCCTTGGAATGGGGCAGCGATTATACCGCGCGGGGCGTCACGTATCTTTTCTGGGACCTGCCCTCCGCCGCCCCGAACCTTAATCTGCGGGGTCGCTGGGCCCCCGCGGGGTCGTTCGCGCCCGAGACCCGCGCCCTGCTCTCCCGGTATGTCTGGCTGCGGCCCGCTTTCGAATCGGTGGAGGAACGAGACGCGCCTTCCCGCTGAATCGACCCGCCCGCTGTCATGAACACGGCCATCCGAAAAATTCGTCAGATCGCGTTGCGGCTCGTCGTGGCGCTGGTGCGCATCGCCGGCCGGCCCGGTCCGGCGGGCTGGAGCCGCAGCACGCGCCCGCCCACGCTGCACGGCCGATGACTTCCCACCCTCGGCCCCCGATGATCGCCCGCCCGCTCGTCGCCCGTCTCCTCGGCCGGACGAATTTCGACGCGCTCCGCATCGTTCGCGACGCCGCGCGCCACGACCCGGACGATGCCGCGCGGTGTGCGTTCTACGCGCGCTGGGTCCGGCCGGGTGGCCTGGCCTTCGACATCGGGGCCAACCACGGCAATCGCACCCGGGTGTTCGTCCGCCTGGGCGCCAGAGTCGTGGCCGTCGAACCGCAGCCCCACTGCGCCCGGGCCTTGTCCTGGCTGTACGGCTGGCGGAAAAAGGTGTCCGTCGTCGCCGCCGCGGCCGGCCGCGACGAATCGCCCAAACAAATCACGCAGTTCGACATCGACGTGCTCAGCAGCATGAGCCCGGCCTGGATCGAAGCCGCCCGGAGTTCCGGCCGCTTTGGGGAGCTGCAAACCGTCGCCGCGATCACGGTGCCGGGAGTCACGCTGGATCGATTGATCGAGCGGCATGGGACCCCCGGTTTCGTGAAGATCGACGTCGAAGGCTACGAGCCCGAGGTGTTGGCCGGACTCTCCCGGCCGGCCGGCACCATCTCCTTCGAACTCACGCCCGAGCTGCCGGCCCCGGCGCTGGCCTGCGTCGACCGGCTGGTCGCGCTCGGGTACCAACGATTCCAATTCTCCGCCGGCGAATCCCTGCGCCTAGGCGACGACTGGACCGGCGCCGACGGAATCCGGGCCCTCATCGCACGCCTTGCCGCCACCGGCAGCGACTTTGGCGACGTTTATGCGCTGGACCCGGAACCAACCGCTTGAACCGTGCAGATCACCGTCATCATTCCCACCCATAATCCGCGACCCGGTTACCTGCAGCGCGTGCTCGACGCCTTGCGGACCCAGACGCTCCCGCTTGCCGACTGGGAGCTGGTCATCGTGGACAACGCCTCGCGCCAGCCCGTCGCCGGCCTCGTCGATCTCGCGTGGCATCCCGCCGCGCGCGTCATCCGCGAAGAGCGCCTCGGCCTCACCGCGGCGCGGCTCGCCGGCTTCGCCGCCGCGCGGGGCGATATCATCGTGCTGGTGGACGACGACAACGCCCTCGCCGCCGACTATCTCGCCGCCGCCGCGCAGATCGGCCGCGACTGCCCCCACCTCGCCTGCTGGAGCGGCCGGGTCGAGCTGGTGTTCGAGCCGGGGGTGGAGCCGCCCCCGGTTGCGTGGCAGCCCTATCTCACCCAGCGCCATTGCACGGAGGCGAAATGGTCCAACGATCCCGCCCACATCGACTCCACCCCCTGGGGCGCCGGCATGTGTCTCCGCCGCTCGCTGGCCGACGCCTACCGGCGGCGCAGCGAGGAGAATCCCGACCTCCTCCGCCTCGACCTGAGCGGCACGCAGCTCGTCTACGGCGGCGACACCGACATCGCCTATCATGGCTGCAAGCTCGGGTTCGGCATGGGCGTGTTTCCCCAGTTGCACGTGCACCACCTGATTCCGCCCGAACGCTGCGAACGCGCCTACCTGCTGCGCGTGATCGAAGGCCGCGCGTATTCGGAATGGCTGCACCACTGGGTGCTGCACAAGGCCGTGCCCGCCGGCGAGGCCGGGTGGCCCGCCCGCGCGAGGCAGCTGGTCCGGTGGATCCTGGGCGACGCCGACACGCGCGCGCACCTTCGCGCCCGCCGGCGCGGGCACGCCCGCGCCGTCCGCGATCTCGCCGACCGCCGATGAGACTGCCGAAGGTCTACTTCTATTGCTGCCCCGAGGAGGACAACCTCCAGGAGGACGTCATCACGCTGGCCGAAGGCCTGCAGGAACTGGGCGTGCCGTATTACGCCAGCTGCGATTACTGGCTGCAGTCGCT
This sequence comes from Lacunisphaera sp., assembly GCA_035549095.1. Classification (GTDB taxonomy): domain Bacteria; phylum Verrucomicrobiota; class Verrucomicrobiia; order Opitutales; family Opitutaceae; genus Lacunisphaera. The sequence goes on from DASZRV010000062.1 coordinate 34,941, forward strand.
CACTCCGGGCGATTATCTTTTCAAGGCCGATGCGGCGGTGCGGCCCGATGACTGCGACCTCGTCATTGTCAGCTACACGTGGCCGAAGTGGACGAAGATGCGCACGTTCGAAGGCGTGCAGCGGCCGCTGCCCGCGGGGCTGTTCAAGCCCGGCCGCCGCTACCTCACGGTGTACATGGACCACCATGACGGCCATCGCACCGTCTCCTGGGATGACGCCTACCGGCAGTTCGACGTGATCTTTCGCGACAAACTCAACCAGCGCGCCTGGTATCCCTCGAACCTGCGCCCCTGGGCCCTGGCGCTGAACCGCCGCATCATCCGGGCGACCGAGGGTGGTCCGCCTTTCGCCGAACGCCGGCGGGTCATGTTGGTCAACTACGGGGCGTCGCATCATTTCCTGCATGGCACGCGCCTCGTTTCCGCCGCCCGCTTCGAGCCGAGGATCGCGCGCGTGCTCCCGCTCGATCGCACCGTCGACAACCTGGGCCAGCCGCCGTCCGACCCGTACGCCGCCCTGATGTGGCGCCAGACGGGCGGCCGCTACAGCCCCGCCTACTACGAGCGGCTCAAGCACGCGCAAAGCGTCGCGTGTTTCTGCGGCGCCCTGATGCCGCCGATGCCCTACCGCCATCCCGACCGCCTTTACTGGGGCGGCCACAAGGCCCGTCTCCAGCTCCGGTTCTACGAGATCCTCGGGGCCCTCGACCCGCGGCCTCCGCGCGCCATGCAGTGGGACAGTTTCCGCTTTTGGGAAACGCTGGCCGCCGGGGCCGCCGCCTTCAACGTTGACCTCGCCCACTATGGCGTGGAACTCCCGGTCATGCCGCGCAACGGCGTGGATTACATCGGCGTCGACCTGGCCCGTCCCGAAAAAGCGGTCGCGCTGGTGCGCGACGATCCCGCCGCCCTGGAGCGGATCGCCGCGCAGGGCCGCGCCTGGGCTTTCCAACATTACTCACCCGCGGCGCAGGCCCGGCGCTTGCTCGCCGCGGTGGGCCACCCGCTTCCGTGACACCCGTGGACGACTCCTTCCCGCGCCTCCTCTTCTTCACCTCAGAGATTCCGCAGTCGCGCAACGCGGGCAGCATGCAACTGTTCCGGGCGCTGCAGGACTACCCTGGCGACCGGCTGCGGGTGATCGGTCCCGAACTCGCGCCCGGCGCCACCGGGCTGCCGTGCCCCTACCGCACCCGGCGCCTGGGCATCTACCGCCTCGTCAACACGCGCTTCCGGGCGTGGGTGACCGGCATCAACGCCCTCGACCTCTGGCCTGAGCCCGGCCTCGGTCGCACGCTGGCCGCCGTCGAGGATTTTCAGCCCGACCTGGTGGTCACCGTCATGGACCACCTCTCGTACTATAAACATGCCTGGAAGCTGGCGCGGCACCTCGGGGCGGGGCTCGTCACCATCACCATGGATGACCCGCAGACCTTCGAGGTCGCCCACCGCTGGCTGCAAGGCGCCTATGACCGGGTGCTGTCGCACATCTACCAATCCACCGCACTCTCCCTCGGCGTCAGCCGGGAGATGTGCGACTACCTGGCGGAAAAATTCGGGCGCACCTCCACTCCCTTCTACTTCGGCCCGCCCTCCGGACTACGCTGGCGGCCCGCCGCGGACAGCCTGCAGCTGCGTGATCCTTCGCGCCTGACCCTCGCCTACGCGGGATCACTGGGGCTTGGTTACCGCGACGGAATCCTGGCCTTGTTGCCGGCGCTCGAGGCCACGGGCACGGATCTCCAGGTCTATTCGCACTATCGCGACGTTATCACCCATCCGCGCATCGTGAACCGCGGCTTCCTTCCCCCGGAGGACCTCTGGGCAGCCGTCCAACGCGATTGCGACGCCGTGCTTCTGCCCTACGCCTATGCCGGCGACATCCTCAACCTCTACCGGACCCATTTCCCGACCAAGCTCTCGGAATACTGCTGGACCGGCATGCCCATGTTGCTCTCGGGTCCGGCGCTCGCCACGGGCATCCGGTGGGGCCAGCGCCACCCCGAATGCGCCCTGGTCGCCACCGACCCGGGCGTCGACGCGTGCGGGCCGTTGCTGCGGCGGCTGCGCGACGATCCGGAGCTGCGCCGGCGGCTCGCGGCCGGGAGCGCCGCGATGGCGCAGACCGAGTTTGATCCGGCGACCGTCCGTCGCCGTTTCGCCGACCTCATGCGGCAGGCGCGCGATTGCCATCACGGCGCACCGGCGCATCCGGCCGCCGGCTGACCCCATGTCCCTCGCCCACCTCGTCATCCGCCTGTGCAATTCGGTGTCCTACCGGTTGCGCCGCCGGCTGCGGCGGACGGAACTGCGCAGCACGCCGCTGGCCGCCGCCGGCCTCGACAACTCCGACACGCTCGACCTGCTGCGGGCCCTTCCCGCCCCGCCCGCCGTCATCTACGATCTCGGCGCCAACCGCGGCCAGTGGACGCTGCTCGCCAAGAGCGTGTTCCCGTCCGCGTCAGTTCACGCCTTCGAGCCGCTGCCCGACCACTGCGCCGCGTTCTCCACGGCCACGGGATCCCTCGCCGGCGTCCAGCTTCACGTTGTGGCGCTGGGCGAGGCGGAGGCGACCCTCGAGATGGACCTGACCACCTTCTCCGATTCCGCCAGCTTCCTGAAGCCCACGCCCGCCATGGCGGAAACCTACCAGGTCCAGCCCGGCCGCCGCGTACGCATCCCAGTCGTGCGGCTCGACGACTGGGTGGCGGGAAAAAAACTTCCGCGGCCGGATCTCATCAAGCTCGACCTGCAAGGCTACGAACTGCACGCGCTTCGCGGCGCGACCGCCTGCCTCCAACATGCCTCTGCGGTCCTCCTGGAAGTTTCATTCCGCGAATTCTACGCGGGCCAGGCCACGCCGGGCACAATCATCGCCTTCCTCGAGCAGGCCGGCTTTCGCCTGGCCGCGTTCTCCCCCGATCTCCCGGCTGGGCGGCGGCTCGACCAGGCAGACGCGCTGTTCCTCCGGGGCGACTGAGCATGCGGATCTACCTCGCGTTCTTTCAAACCCTCGCCCGCGGACCCGGCACGGCGAACTACGGTTTCTGGGCGGACATGTTGCGCGCCGGCCTGCAGGAGGCCGGCCATACCGTGCTGGAAACGGCCGGCCTCGATTGGGCCGAAGGCATGAGCGTCGGTGAGGCGGCGGAGTTGCGCGCCTGGCGCGATCGCGCCTGGACGCGGGCCCTGGCCGACCTGGCCACGCACCAGGCCGCCGGGGGCGTCGACCTCTTCCTCGGCTATTTCTTTCCCAAGCAGGTGGAGACCGGGGCCCTCGTCGAAATCGCGCGGCGCGGCATCCCGACCGTGAACTTCTTTTGTGACAACGTGCGGGAGTTCCGCACGGTGCCGGCGGCGTACCGGTCGTTCACCCTGCACTGGGTCCCGGAATGGGAGGCCGTGTCGCTCTACGCCGCGGCCGGCCTGCGCTGCCTGCATGCGCCGATGCCGGTCTGGGTCCCGCCGGCGGCGCGCACCTTGCCCACGCAGGAGGAACCGATCGCCACCTTCCTCGGCTCGCGCGACGACCTGCGGGCCGACCTGTTCGGCCGGCTGGCCCGGCACGGCGGCCGCGTTCGCATCCACGGCAAGGGCTGGGTGCGCGGCCCGGCCGGGGAGCCCGGCGCGGCACCCCGGCCCCAGGCTTCGTTCGTTGCGAGCCAGTGGCGCTACTTCCGCCATCACGGCCTGGCCGCGTGGCTGCGCAAATTCTCGCCCCGGCCCGCCCGCAGCGAGCCGCCCCCCGACTGGCTGGGTGCGCCGGTGCCGCGCGACGAGTATTTCCGGCTCACGCGCGAATCGGCCGTGACCGTCGGTGTCAACCGGTTCGATTCGCCCCGGGTCCCGCGCGGACGGATCGCCACCTACTCCCGCCTGCGTGACCTCGAGGCGCCCATGCTGGGCGCCTGCTATCTCACCGAATGGGCGGCCGGACTCGACCGCCTCTACGACCTCGACCGGGAGATCGCCGTCTACCGCGACGAAGCCGGGCTGGCGGAACACATCAACGCCCTCCTGGCCGATCCCCCGCGTCGCGCGCGGATGCGCCGCGCCGCGCAGGCCCGCGCGCTGGGCGAACACAGCATCGGACCGACGCTGGCGAAGATCGCCGCCGCCGTCGGCCTGTCGCCTGCGGCCCCGCGATGAGTGTCCTGATCTTTCACCCGATGGTCGCGCCGCACGTGCAGCAGGCGGCGCGCGCCCTGCACGACGCCGGGCAGCTCGCGCGGTTCATCACCAGCGTGTGCCACGAGCCGGAGCGTTTTCGCCAGCGCGCCCTCACGCTGCTCGGCCGGGTCGTCGGCCTCGACCTCGCGCGGGAATTCGGCCGCCGCACCGTGCGCGATCTTCCGCCTTCGCTCGTCGAGTCTCATCCGTGGGGCGAGTTGCTCCGCGTCGCCATCGCCCGGCTCGACCGCGACAAGCGACTCAGCGACTTTGTCTGGGAACGCACCGAATTCAGTTTCGATGCGATGGTCGCCCGCCGGCTGCACCGCGGGCTGACCGGGGTGTACGGGTTCGAATACAGCTCGCTGGCCACCTTCCGCCGGGCCCGGCGCCTCGGGCTCCGGGTGGCTTACGAAATGCCCGCGCCCGAGCCGCGCTTCGTGCATGACCTGATCGATGCTGAGACGGCAAAATTTCCCGAGTTGCGGACGGCGTACCACGACTACACCGCCGTGCGCGAGGAGCAGCGCATCGCCCGCCGCCGCGCCGAATGGGCCGCCGCCGATGTCATCATCGCCGCGTCGCGCTTCACCCGCGACAGCTACGCCCGCGCCGGCCTTGAGGTCGGCCGGGTGCGGATCATCCCGCTCGGCGCCCCGCCAGCCGTGCAGCCGGACACGGCGGCCGCCGGCGGAACGGCCGCCGGCGCGCGGCTGCGTTTGCTTTGGGCGGGCTCGTTCAGTATCCGCAAGGGTGCGCATTACCTGCTCGACGCCTGGCGGGAGGGCCGGTTCAGCCCGCACGCCCAGCTGGACATTTACGGATCCAACGGCCTGCCGGCCCGGCTCACCGAGCCGCTGCCGGACGGGATCTCGTTCCATGGTTCCGTGCCCCGCGAGGAATTGATGGCCCGGTATCAGCAGAGCGACGCGCTGATCTTCCCGACGCTGTGCGACGGATTCGGCATGGTCGCGACCGAGGCCTGGTCGCGCGGCCTGCCCGTCATCACCACCGATAACGCCGGCGCCGCCGACCGCCTCCGCCCCGGCGAGAACGGCCTGGTGATCCGCGCGGGCGACGCCGCCGCGATCGCCGGGGCGGTGACCTGGTGCCTCAACCATCGCGCGGAGCTGCGCCGCATGCGCGGCCCGGCCGCCGCCACGGCGGCCGCGTGGCAATGGGCCGATTATCGCCGTGCCCTGGCCGCGAACCTCCGCGACTCCGGGATGTTCTCCCGCTGACATGCCTGCCCCCCTCATCTGCCTCATCACGCCGGGCCATCTCGCCTCGACGCCGCGATTGCTGAAGGAGGCGGACGCCCTGGTCGCCGCCGGCTACCGCGTCCACGTTGTCGCGGGCCGGCATTACGAGCCGGTCGACCCGCTAGACCAGGAGGTGCTCGCCGCGGCGCCGTGGGCCTGCACTCGGATCGACTATCGCGGCGGCGCGGGCGCGTTCGTCCGCAAGCTGGGGCGGCGCGCTGCGCGGCTGCTCCTTGGCCGGACACGCCGCGGCGGCGTGCGCCTGGCGGCGGTGGCCCACCACGCCGAGACCCTGCGGCTGGCCCGCGCGGCCGCGATCGTCCCGGCCGACTTGTACCTCGGGCACTGCCTCGCGGGACTGGCGGCGGCCGCCCTCGCCGCCGGGGCGCGACCGGCCGCCTGCGGTTTCGACGCCGAGGATTTCCACGATGCCGAGACCGAGGCGGCAGTCGCCGACCCGGCCGACATGGCGGCGGCGCGGATCCTGCATGCCCGCCTGCTGCCGCGCTGCCGACACTTCACCGCCGCCTCGCCGCTGATCGCGCGCCACTACCGGGAGGCCTACGGCGTCGACGCGACCGTCGTGCTGAACGTCTTCCCGCTCGCCCAGGCGCCGGCGACGCCGGTCGCGCCCGGCCCGATCACGCTGCAGCGGCCGGCGCGGATCTACTGGTTCTCGCAAACCGTGGGACCCGGGCGCGGCCTCGAGGCGGTCGTCGCCGTCTTGGCCCGGATGCAGACTCCCGTCGAGCTCGAGTTGCGCGGATTCGCGTCACCGGACTACGTCGCGCGGCTCAACACCCTGGCCAGGCGCGAGGGCCTGGCGCGGCCCGTTCGCTTTCTCGTCCCCGGTCCGGCCGCGGCGATGGCCCGGCTCGCCGCCGGGGCGGACCTTGGTCTTTCAACCGAGGAATCCACGCCCCTGAACCGCGACCTGTGCCTGACCAACAAGATCTTCGTCTACCTGCTGGCGGGCGTCCCCCAGCTGTTGTCGCCCACGTCGGCCCAGCAGGCGCTGGCCCCGGAACTCGGACCCGCCGCCCTGCTCGCCGACCTGGGCCAGCCGGAGGCGACGGCCCGGGAGCTCGACGCATTCTTCGCCGATCCGCCACGGGTCCAGGCGGCCCGGACCCACGCGTGGCAGCTCGCAAAGTCGAAATTCTGCTGGGACGTCGAACGGGAGAAGTTCCTCGCCTCTGTCCGCGGCGTCGCCGTCCCATGCGCCTGAAGCAGGACATCGGACGCTGGATCTACAGCCATCAGCCCTTCAGCCGGCGGAGCTTCGACATCCTGCGGTTCGAGTTCCGCATCGCCCGCCAGCGGTGGTGGAACGCCTTGCTGCCCTGGCGCCGGCGAAAAATCGCGCGGCTCCGCCGCCGGCGCGGTCTCTCCGTCAATGTCGGGAGCGGCGGCCGCGGCCGGCCGGACTGGATCAACCTGGATGTCTCGCCGCATCATGCCGATCTGTATTGCACGCATGACCTGCGGCGGCCGCTTCCGTTTGCCGACAGCAGTGTGCGGCGCATCCTGGCCGAACACGTGATCGAGCATCTCGATTTTCGTGACGACATCCCGCGCGTCTTCGCGGAGTTTCGCCGCGTATTGGAGCCAGGTGGGGTGGCGCGCATCATAGTGCCCGACACTGAACGCTTCATCGATGCCTACTGCACCGGTTCGGCCGCCGCCTGGGCCGAACTCGGCCTTCCCGCCGGGCTTCCGACGGGGATGGCCACCGGCATAGAGTTGGTCAACCACGTCTTCCATCAAGGCGGCGAGCACTGCTTCGGTTGGGATTTCGCGGCAATGGACGTGGCGCTGCGCCGGGCTGGGTTTGGCCGCGTGTCCCGGCAATCCTTCCGCCAGTCGGTCGATCCCGAGCTGGCCATCGACCAGGAAAACCACGCGCCCTACTCGCTCTACGTCGACGCCGTGAAATGAGCCTGCGCATTCTGCTGACCGCCGACCCCATCATCCCCGTGCCCCCGGTGGGCTACGGCGGCATCGAGCGGATTGTCGACGCGCTGATCCGCCACTACCGGGCGGCCGGCCATGTCGTCGCCCTGCTCGCGCACCCCGATTCGTCGGCCCCGGTGGACGCCGGTTTTGCATGGCCGGACCTGCGTCTCGATTCGGTTGCAGCCACGTGGCGCAACGGACTCGCGCTGCGTCGCGCCGCACGGGAATTTCGCGCCGACGTCGTCCACAGTTTCTCCCGCCTCGCCTACCTGCTCCCGCTCCTGCCCACCCGGCAGCCGGTCGTGATGTCGTACCAGCGGCATACCGGGGGCCGGCAGCTGGCGGTGGCGGCCCGCCTGGGCGGCCGCACGCTCGAATTCACCGGTTGCAGCGAGTTCATCTGCGGCATGGGCCGGCCGCAGGGCGGACGCTGGACGGCTGTGCCGAATTTTGTCGAGTTGGAGAAGCTCCCGTTCGCGCCGCGCGTGGCGGCCGATGCACCGCTCGTGTTCCTGAGCCGGCTCGACGACATCAAGGGACCCGACCTGGCCATCGCGATCGCGCGGGCCGCCCGGCGCCGCCTGATCCTCGCGGGCAACCCTGCCACCTCCGGTCCGCAGCTCGCGTTCTTCGAGCGTGAAGTCCGGCCGTGGATCGGGCGGGACGGAATCGAATGGGTGGGCGAGGTGGGCGACGAGGCGAAGGCGCGATTGCTCAGCGGCGCGGCCGCATTGCTCGTGCCTATCCGCTGGAACGAGCCTTTCGGCATCGTGTTCCCGGAAGCGCTGGCCTGCGGAACGCCCGTCATCAGCTGTGCGCGCGGTGCATTGCCCGAGATTATCGAGCCGGGGCGCACGGGCTTTTTCATCACGGGGGTGGACGACGGCGTGGCCGCGATCGGTCGCCTCGGCGAACTTGATCGAGCTGCGTGCCGGCGTGCGGTCGAGAGCCGGTTCAGCCTGCAGGTGTGCGCACCGCAATACCTCGAACTTTATCGCCGGATCGGCCGGTGACCATGCCGCGGGTCCTCATCATTTCGCCACACTTTCCGCCGGTCAACGCGCCGGACATGCAGCGCGTCCGGATGAGCCTGCCGTATTTCGTGGATGCCGGGTGGGAAATTGTCGTCCTGACCGTTGACGACAAGGCTTCCCTGGCCCCGCTGGAACCCGGGTTGCTGGAGACCGTGCCCGCGCCGGTGCGGGTGGTCCGCGCGCCGGTACTGTCTCGGCGCTGGACGCGGTGGTTCGGGGTTAACAGTCTCGGCTTGCGGGCACTGCTCGGCATGTATTTCCGCGGGCGGCGCCTGCTCGCAGCCGAGTCCTTTGACCTCGTCTACTTCTCCACCACCCAGTTCGTCATTTGCGCGCTGGGCCGACTCTGGCATGGGCAGTGCGGCGTCCCGTATGTCATCGACCTGCAGGACCCGTGGCTGAGCGACTATTACGATCAGCCCGGCGCACCCCGCCCGCCCGGCGGCTGGAAGTACCGGTTCGCGCGCGGCCTCGCCCGGTTGTTGGAGGGCTGGACGCTGCGGCGTGCGGCGCACGTGATCAGCGTTTCCAGTCATTACCTGGGCACCTTGCGCGAGCGGTATCCTTGGTTCCGCGGCATTGAGGGAAGCGTGGTTACCTTCGGCGTGCCCGACGCCGATCTGCAGGCGGCCAGACGCCAGAGCACGACGACACCTCACCTGCTGCCCGCATCCGCAGGCTTCCGGATCGCGTATGCTGGACGGCTCGGTCCCGACATGCGGCCGGCCCTCGACGCATTGTTCGCCGCGGTGGCGCGTTTCAAGGACGCCCCTCGGCCGTACGAGATCTACTTCTTCGGCACCTCGTATGCGGCCGCCGGCCAGGGTGTCGCCACCACCACCGATCTCGCGGCACGCCACGGCATCTCCCACCTGGTCCACGAGCAACCCGCGCGCATCGGCTATCTCGATTCGCTGCGCGTGCTGTTGGAAACGGATCTAGTGCTGGTGCTCGGTTCCGAGGACCGGGCCTATTCGCCGTCCAAGTTCTATCCCACCCTGCTCGCCGCCCGGCCCGCGCTGGTGATTGCTCCTTTTGCAAGTGTGCTCGAGGCCAAGGTGCGTGAGCTCGGCGGAGCGGCCCTCATCTCGTTCGAACCGCGCGAACCGCTCGCAACCGCCACTGTCGAGGCCGTGGCCACCGTGTTGGCCGCGTTCGCTGATCACCCTGCCGCACCGCTAGGACCGCCGGCCAACCTGGCGGCGGTCGAACGCGAGTATTCCGCCGCTGCCATTGCGCGTCGGCAGCTTGAAATCTTCACCATCGTGGTCCGCCGCACAGCGTCCAACCCGTGCCAGCCGGGCGAAGGCTCCGACCGGCTCATTCCGCCGGCCCCATGAGGAAGCTTGCCCGTCGTCTGCCCGGGAACTTGGAGGAGCGCCGTCGCCATCGCGTCCGTTGCGAGTTCTTGGACGAAGTGCTTGCCCATGGGCAGGCATGAACCTGACTGGTTGAAGACATGGAATTCGTCCCCGCCAGCGTACAGCCCGAAGAAGTCGCGATGGACTATTCGCTGCTCGGCGGCGAGCACGTCGAGCGCGGCCGCCGGCTGTTCTTCACTGGCTTGGTAATCCTCGCGGGTGGGTTCGTCTACCTGACCTACTCCGCTGATGTCAGCAATCCGCTGCAGCTGTTCCAAGGTCTTTTGATTGTGACGCTCTCGGTCGTGCCCGGGTTGCTCTGGGCCCGCACCGGCGGCAGCCGGTTCCCGGCGTTCGAGACCATCATGGTCATGTGCGCCAATGCCTATGGCATGCCGCTGCTGGGGGCGCGGGACCAACTCGCGGCCTACCACGAAGACGTCATCGCTCGTGCCGGCTGGACCGTGATCCTGTACCTGATCACCGCAAACGTGGTCTACCGCACCACCCGCGGGATGCCCGGGCGCAGCCGCTTCTGGCGGGAGTCGCTCATCACGCGCGACGTCGAGAAACTCATCGTCTACGGCATGGTGCTGTCGACGACCTACATTGGCATCAGCACCTTCACCACCTGGATTCCCAGCGATCTCGAGAGCGTGCTCCGCGCGACATTCTACGGCATCGGCATCCTGTGCACCTTTGTCAGCTCGCAGCGCTGGGGACGCGGCGAGATGACCCAGTCGGAGAAGTCGGTCTTCGTCCTCACGCTTTTCCTGCAGCTCGTCTTCATGGCGGTCGGCCTGATCCTCGTGCTTTCCATCAGCCTGATCGGCATCGCCCTGCTTGGCTACCTGTCCGGCGGCAAGCGCATCCCGTGGCTCGTGATCTTCCTCACGTTCATGGTCATCGCCCTGCTGCACACGGGCAAGACCCGCATGCGGGCGAAATATTGGGGCGGCGACGTGCCGCCGCCGGCCTTCGCGGATCTGCCGGCCTATTTCGCCGAATGGATCGGCTACGGCCTGCAGCCCACCAGTGGGGACAAAACCATTGGCGAGAAGATGCTCGAGCGCACTTCGCTAATGCACATCCTCTGCCTGATCATCGATTCCTCGCCCGGCCGGCAGGACTATCTTTACGGGTCCACCTACCGGCATGTGCTGCCGCAACTGATCCCGCGGTTCTTCTGGGCGAACAAACCACCGTCGCACGTCGCCACATATGAGTTGTCGATCTACTATGGCCTGCAGGACGAGGACGCCACAAAGAGCACCACGATCGCTTTCGGTCTGCTCACGGAATCCTACGCCAATTTCGGCTTGTTCGGGCCCGTGCTGCTGGGGGCGTTCTGGGGCTATTTTCTCAAGAAGTGCCAGATCTGGTCCACGTTCAGCCCGATGTTCTCGTTCGCCGGCTTGTTCATGATCCTCCTCACGGCCTGGTCGTTTTCGGCCGAGCTGACGATGGCCGCCTGGGTTTCCTCCTTCCAACAGGCGGTGGTCGTGGTCCTCGGTCTGCCGCTGATCCTGCGCAGCCTGCTTGGCATCTGATGCGCCTGGCCATCATCCTCTCGCATCCCACGCAATACTACAGCCCGTGGTTCCGCTGGCTGCGGACCCACACCGGGCTCACGCTTCACGTCTTTTACCTCTGGGATTTTGGCGTCACCGTGCGGCGCGACCCGCAGTTCGACACCAGCTTCCAGTGGGACACCGACCTGCTGTCCGGCTACGAGCACGAATTCGTCCCGAACCGAGCGGCCGATCCGGGCACGCACCATTTCCGCGGACTGGACAATCCCGGGCTGACCGCGCGTCTCGCCGACTGGCGGCCGGACGCGCTGCTCCTCTTTGGCTACAACTGGCTTTCGCACCAACGTGCGATCTGGTGGGCGAGGCGTCGCGGCATTCCGCTTCTGTTCCGCGGCGATTCCCATCTGCTGGGACGGAGTCGACCACCGCTCCTCCGCCGCTGGCTGCTTGGTTTCCTGTATCGCCGGTTCGCCGCCGTAACTTACGTCGGGATCGCCAACCGCGATTACTTCCTCGCCTTCGGTGTGCCCGCTGCGCGCCTGATCTTCGCCCCGCACTCCGTTGATGCCTCCCGTTTCAACCCGGACGACCCGGCCACGCAGCACGAGGCGGCGCGACTGCGTCGAGATCACGGACTCGAGGGCAAGCGGGTGCTCCTCTTTGCCGGAAAACTCCATCCGCGCAAACAGCCGCGCGAACTTCTGCGGGCGTTTCTCGCCGTCGCGACCGCGGACGACGCGCTGGTGTTCGTCGGCGATGGCGAGGAGAAGACGGCGCTGGCGGACGTGAGCGCCGGCGCAGAGGCTTGCGTGCGGTTTCTGCCCTTCGCGAACCAATCCGAGATGCCTTCTCGCTACCTTCTGGGCGACATCTTCGTCCTGCCATCGCGCGGAAACTACGAAACCTGGGGCCTGGCCGTGAATGAGGCCATGCACCTGGGCCGGCCGTGCCTCGTCTCGGACCGCGTGGGCTGCCAGCGCGATCTTGTGATTCCCGGGGAGACCGGGTGGGTGTTTCCGGCCGACGACGCCACCGCGTTCGCCGCAACTTTGCAGGTGGCGATGCGCGCCCCGGCCGAAGAGCTGCAGCGCCTTTCGACCAACACGCTCGCCCGGATTTCCGGCTATACGTACCGGCAGACCAGCGAAGGCCTGGAGCAGGCGCTGGCGACTGTCCGGACCCGCTGACCCATGCGCATCACGATCGTCTGCGGCTTTTTCCTTCCGGTGCCACCGGTCAGCGGCGGTTCGACCGAGAAGTCCTGGCATCACCTGGCGCGGATCTTCGCCCGGCGGGGCCACCAGGTAACCATGATTTCACGGCGCTGGCGCGGCTGGCCGCACGACGAGCTCGTGGAGGGAATCCGTCACCTGCGCCTGCCGGGCTACAATCATCACCGTCGGATCGGCGTCAACCTGCTCCTGGATTTCCTGTGGAGCGTACGAGTTTGGTTCGCCCTGCCGGCGGCCGACATCGTCGTCGTCAACGCAGTCGCCCTGCCCGCCTGGCTGGGATGGACGCGACCGGGCGCCGGCCGCGTGGTGTTGATGACCGGGCGCATGCCCAAGGGGCAGTATCGTCATTATCGCCGGATCGCCCGCGTCCTCGCCGCCAGCAGCCACGTCCGCGATCGAGTCGCGGCTGAAAACGAGAGCTTGCGCGCCGTCAGCGCCGTCCGCGGATATCCGATAGATTTCGAACTGATGCACACTCGAACGGGCAGCCGTGCCCCCGGTGTCCACGAGTCCGTGACCGTGGGGTTCGTCGGCCGGATCCATCACGAGAAGGGCCTCGACTTGCTTGTGGCCGCGCTGCGGCATCTCACGCAGGAGCCCGACCTCCCGAGGTGGCGCCTCCTCCTTTGCGGTCCATCCGACGTCGCCAGCGGCGGAGCCGGGCCGGAATATCGTGCGAAGCTGATCCAGGAGCTCGCGCGCATCCTGCCTGCGGACGCGTACACCGTGATCGACCCCCAATTCCATGACCGGGCCCTCGCCGCCATCTATCAGCAGATCGACGTTTTCTGTTATCCAAGCATTGCCGAACAGGGCGAGACCTTCGGGGTGGCGGTGGCGGAGGCGATGGCGGCCGGCGCCGTGCCGGTGACTTCCGAGCTGGCCTGCTTCCACGACTTTGTTCGACCCGGTGAAAATGGGCTCGTATTCGATCATCGCGCAACCGACGCGGCAGACCGCCTGGCCGGGAGCCTGGCCCGGCTGCTCCGGTCCTCCGAGCTAAGGGCTCAACTCCGTACCGAGGCCGCGGCGACCGCTCGCCGCTACGACTTTGCGGTGTATGCCGACACGCTGCTCGAGGACTTCGCGCAGTTGACCGGCCATCCAATCCCGGCATCCTCCAAGACGTGAGCGAGCCTTATCTCGGCGAGAATTGCACGACGCCTTACCCGCGTTCCACCGTGCTCCGTCGCTGGTGCTGGCTGGTGGTGCAGTCCACTCTGTTTCGCTGGAGTCCACGCCCCTTGCATGGCTTTCGGGCCTGGCTGCTCCGGCTGTTTGGCGCGCAGATCCCGGGACCCGTCGTGATCTTTCCCACCGCGCGGGTGGTCCACCCCGACCAGCTATATCTCGCCCCGCGGAGCATGATCGGACCTCACGTCCAGCTCTACAACCTGGGCCCAATTCGGATCGAATACGGCGCAAACGTGAGCCAGTCGTGCCACTTGTGCGCCGGGACCCACGATTATACGCGGTGGTCAATGCCGCTCGTGACCAAGCCCATTGTGATCGAGAAGAACGCCTGGCTCGGAGCCGATGTCTTCGTCGGGCCTGGCGTCACCGTCGGGGAACTTTGCGTGGTGGGAGCTCGCTCCGTCGTGGTGAAAGACCTTCCCCCCCGGAAGATCTGCGCCGGGTCGCCTTGCGTTCCCATCAAGGACCGGCCTGCGCCGGTTTGAAGTCACCGTGATGCGCGTCGGCCATGTCGTGCCCAGCCTGGAGCAACGCCACGGCGGACCCTCGGTTTCCGTGCGCGCACTGGCCAACGCCTCGGTCCGCCTCGGCTCGAAGGTTGAACTTCTTTCGACGGTGTGCCGTGGCTCCGATGCTCCAGTGGCGGCTGCCGCCGACGCGCCGATTCGCGTGTTTCCCCGGCTGGCGCCACGCTCGTTGTGCCGGTCCCCGGATCTCGAACGCTGCCTGCAATCGGCGCCCTTCGACTTGATCCATCATCACTCGCTCTGGCTCCTGACGCTGCGCTACGCCTGGAACGCGGCGAAGCACCGCCAGGTGCCGCTGGTGATCTCCCCGCGAGGCATGATGAGCCCGTGGGCTTGGCAACACCATCGCCTGCGCAAGGCCCTCGCCGGGCACCTGCTGCATCCGGGCGCGCTCCAGGGGGCCGCGGGCTGGCATGCCACCAGCCCGGAGGAGGCGGACGACATTCGGGGCCTCGGATTTCGCCAGCCGGTGTGCGTCGCGCCCAATGGAGTCGTGATCCCCGACCACGATGCGCTGACCGCAGCCGCAGCCCGCTGGCGCGAACTCTGTCCGCAAGCCGCCGGGCGGAGGATTGCGTTGTTCTATTCCCGTTTTCATCGCATGAAGCGGGTGCGCGAACTCATCGAATTGTGGCCGCACGTTGCACGCGACGATTGGTTCCTAATGCTGGCCGGCGTGCCGGAAGAATATGAAGTGGCGGAAATCCGGCAGTGGATCATCCGCGCAGGGGCAAACGATCGCATGGCCGTGTTTGACGGACGGGCCGAGCCTCCTCCCTATGCTGTCGCTTCCCTTTTCCTGCTGCCTTCGCACTCGGAGAATTTCGGCTTGGTCGTCGCGGAGGCGCTCGCGGCCGGGATCCCGGCGCTGGTCACTGATGCCACGCCATGGCGCGGGCTGCCCACCCAGGACGCCGGCTGGTGCGTTCCTTGGGACCAGTTCCGCGCCTCGGTTGAAGCGGCGCTCGCAGCCGAGCCGGCGCGCCTTGGGGACATGGGCCGGCGCGGCCGCGCCTGGGTGACGCGGGACTATTCGTGGGATCGCACCGCCCTTCTGCTCGATGCCTTCCACCGCGAGCTGACGCATGCCGGCGCCTGATTCCAGTCCGAGGTCCCGTCGTCGCCGTACGACGCAACTCGAAAAGCTCGTCACGGCCCATTTTCTAATCCTGGTCGTATTCACCTCGTGGGCTTTCGCCGGGCAGGCAGCGTGGGTTCGCCAAGCCATCACTCTTTGGGGGGCAATCGGCGGGGTGCTGTTCATCTTTGCTGCGCAAGGCCAGGGCGCCTCGGTCGTGCGTCTGCTCTGGCCGCTCGCCGTGTACGACGGCCTCGTGGCCGGCAGCTGCCTTAATCCTGGGATGAAGGAGATGCTCGAGCATGGAACCCGCGTCCTGGTGGTGGCGGACCCGATCCCGTGGCTGCCCAGCGCGGCGGTTCCCCGGGACGCGGCCACCGAACTGGCGCTGTTCAATGCCATCGTGATTTCCGCCTTCAACCTTTGGCTGGCTCTTTCCGGGCGCGGCGCGATTCGCCGGTTGCTGCTGATCATGTCCGCCAATGCGGTCGCGCTGGCAGTATTCGGCACCTTTCAGAAATTAAGCCGGGCCGGCGGCCTCTGGTTCGGGCTCGTCCATTCCCCCAACGACAAGTTCTTCTCCACTTTTATTTATCATAACCACTGGGGCGCGTTCACGCTCTTGAACACCACCGCCTGCCTGGGCCTGCTTTTCCACGCCGTGCGTCGCGGCGGCACCCGCGACGTCTGGCATTCGCCCGTCCTGATGGGGGCCGTCGTCACCCTGCTGCTCGCCGCCACCGTGCCGCTCAGCGCCTCGCGCTCCTGCACCACGTTGATGGCATTGCTGCTAACGGGCGCCCTTCTGCATTTCCTGGCACGTCTCATCCGCCGCCGGCGCGAACAACATGAGTCAGCCGTGCTGCCCGTGGCCGGCATCGTCCTCGCCGTGCTCATCGCCCTCGCCGCCGTGGCGTACCTGGGCCGCGACGTCATCGCGCAGCGCGCCGCCCTGACGTCGCGCCAGCTCGCAGGGATCGCCACGGAGGACACCTTGAATTCCCGTCTTGCGCTTTACCGCGACACCTGGCGCATGGCGATGGCGAAGCCGTGGTTTGGGTGGGGTCTCGAGAGTTACCCGCATGTTTTCCGCATTTTCAACTCGCAACGCACGGTGGAGACCTGGTGGTGGATTCCGTTCTATGCGCGGGCCCACAACGATTGGCTGCAGTCGCTCGCCGAAACCGGTTTCGTCGGAACGATCCTGCTGGCGCTGCTCGTCCTGCTGCCGCTGGCACAGGTGCGCTGGCGCGATCAGGATGCATTCGTGCCACGCTACCTTCTCGCCGGATGTGCCATCATCCTTCTCTACGCGTGGGTGGAATTCCCCTTCGACTGCCCGGCGGTGCTGCTCACGTTTGGCGCCCATTTCTATGCGGGCGTGCGTTACGCGATGCTTGATGTTCGCGCCCAAGACGAGGAACGTCTTCCGCCATGAGCACCGCCCTGCCGATTTCCGTGCTGATTCCCGTCCGGAATGAGGCCGCGAACTTGCGCGCGTGCCTCGCCTCGGTCGCATGGAGCGACGATGTCGTCGTCGTGGATTCCGGCAGCTCCGATGGCACGCCGGACCTCGCGCGGGCGGCGGGCGCCCGCGTCGTCGAATTCTCGTGGAACGGCCGCTACCCCAAAAAGAAAAACTGGGCCCTGGCCAATGTGGCGTGGAAACACGAGTGGATCTTCATCATCGACGCCGATGAGCGGGCTACGCCGCAACTCGCCTCCGCCATGGCCGCCGCCCTCGCGCAAGATCGCTACCAGGGTTACTATGTCAACCGGCGTTTCTGGTTTCTCGACGGGTGGCTCAATCATTGCGGCTACTACCCGAGCTGGAACCTGCGTTTCTTCCGACACCGGCTGGGCCGGTACGAGGAGGTGGCTGACACCGCCGCGACCGAATCCGGTGACAATGAGGTGCACGAGCACGTGTCGCTGCAGGGCCTGGCGGGCTACCTGCCCGGGGAGATGGAACATTACGCCTTTCCCGACATCGCCACCTGGGTCGAGAAGCACAATCGCTACAGCAACTGGGAGGCCCGGCTCCAGGTGGCGGCATCGGGTGAGACACTCGCCGGCCTCGATCCCGGCCTGGCGCGAAAGCGTCGGCTCCGGCGCTTCGCTTGGGCTCTGCCCTTCCGGCCCGTGTTGCGCTTCGGCTACCACTATATCTGGCGCGCCGGCTTCCTCGATGGGTATCGCGGTTTCGTCTTCTGCCGGCTGATGGGCTGGTATGAATTCCTGTGCGCGACGAAAGCGCGTGAACTGCGGCGCCAGCGCCAGGCCGGATCGTGAACGCGCCGCGCCCGCGGGTCATCTTCGTCAACCGGGTCTACCGGCCGTCCACCAGCGCGACCGCGCAGTTGCTTGCCGATCTGGCCGAAGGTCTCGCGTCGGCGGGCCTCGCCATCCACGTCATCGCGGCGGGACAGGAATCCGGAACGCTCAATGCCGTCCAGATACACCGCACGGGCCCCGGCGACCTTCATGCCGGCCTGCTGTCGCGCGCCAGCAACTACCTGCGTTTTATCCGGCAGGCGCACGCCACCGTCGGTCAACTGATTGCGCCCGGAGACATCGTGGTCCCGATGACCGATCCGCCCATGCTCGGCACGGCATTGGGCGATCTGGTGCAAAGCCGCGGCGGGACCGTCGTCCAATGGCTGCAGGACCTCTACCCGGAAATTGCGATGGCCCATGCCGGCCCTGTGCTTGGGCTGCCGCTTCAGCTGTTGCAGCGACGGCGTGATGCCAGCGTGCGTGCGGCAGCCCGGTGTGTCGTGCTGGGTAACGACATGGCGCGAGTGCTCGGCCGCCGCGGCCTGCCGATGGCCAATGTCGTTATCCAGCCAAACTGGGCTCCGCGAGAACTCGGGGCGGAGCCGGACCCCATGGCGGTCGCCGCACGGCGCCGCCTTTGGGGCGTAGAGGATAAGTTCGTCGTAGCCTATTCTGGCAATCTCGGTCGAGTTCACGAATTCGACACTGTCCTCGGGGCCGCGGAGCGACTCGCATCGCGGACCGATATCGCGTTTGTTTTTGTCGGGGACGGCGCCCGCCTGGCGGAGGTACGGAAGCGCGTGGCGCAGCGCCGCCTGGCCCACGTGCGGCTCGAAGGCGCTGTCCCACGGGGGGAGCTGGCGGTCTCGCTGGCCGCGGCGGACGCGCACCTCGTGACGTTGAAGCCCGAGTTCGACGGCCTCGTGTTCCCGAGCAAGCTCGCCGGCGCGCTTGCGTCCGGCCGACCGGTGCTCTTCACCGGCTCATCGACAAGTGAGATTGCGCGACTGCTTGACGGCAGCCAATGCGGTTCGGCGATCACCGCCGGCGATGACGCCGCCCTGGCCGCAACGATCGGAACCTGGGCCGCGGATCGCGCGCTGGTCCGGGACCTCGGCTCGCGCGCCCGGTCCATGTTCGCGGAGCACTTCACCTTTCCCGGGGCGCTGCAACGCTGGAAACAAATCCTGGGCGACGTTGCCGGCAGCAGCCAACGGGGTTGCCTCGGCCGGGACCTCCTTGCTAGATGATCCATCAATGAGCCAAGCCCGGATTTCGCCCTCTTTCTTCGTGCTGGTCGATGCGGCCGCGCTGGTGCTTGTGTTCAACTTCTTCGCCTGGACCCGGGGGCTGGCGGACTTTCATGACCCAATCCTGGCGCCATTGCTGCCGCCGCTGCTGATGTGCATCCTGGCGATCTTTCTGATCGACGGTTACAGCTCCCAGACCGACATGCTGTCGGTGACCTATACCAGCCTGCATTGCATCGCGCTGGTGTTTGTCCTGCTGCTGACACTGCTGTTGACCTTCGCCGTCATCAGCGCGGGGTTTCCGCTCCAAGGCAGCCGTCTCGTGATCATCCTGTCCTGCCTGGTGCTGATCCCCACGACCCTCAGCTACCGCCGTTATTTCTACCTGCGAAACCAGCAGCACAAACAGCAGCGTTACTTCATGTTCCTCGGCAGCCCCGAGAGTTGTGTGGCCTTCAAGGAGGAATGCCGGAAGAACCACATGACCCAGTCGGTGCTCTATGCCACGCACGAGACCTTCGCCCGCGGGACCAGCAAACCCCCGCTGGCCGCGCCGGCGTTCGGCGACGTGGTCAACTATCTGGAGGAATACGAGGCCAACCTCGATGCCATCATCGTGCGCGAGTCCAACCAGGAATTGCCGGAAGCCGTCGCCCGGCGGCTGATGGAGTTGCACTTCTCCGGTGTGCCGACCTACACGCTGGAACTGTTCCACGAGGTTTACTGGCGCAAGATTCCCCTCTATCGCCTGAACCAAACCTGGCTTTTCCAGGAAGGTTTCCAGATTGCGCGCGAGCCGGTATTCGAGCGCCTGAAACGGGTGAGCGACATCGTTCTCGCCTCCTCGGGCCTGCTGATGGCGCTGCCCCTGTTGCCGCTGGCCGCGGGACTTATCTGGCTGGATGACCGTGGACCCGTATTCTTCCGTCAGGCTCGGGTCGGCAAGAACCGGCGCCTGTTTGATATCGTCAAGCTGCGCACGATGCGCGCCGGTGGTGATGGCGACCGGTATACCCGGGCCGGCGACACGCGGATCACCCGTGTGGGGCAGTTCCTGCGCAACACGCGGCTCGACGAGGTGCCGCAATTGTGGAACGTGCTGGTCGGCGACATGAGCCTTATCGGGCCCCGGGCCGAATGGGTGAAGTTGGTCGACGAATACGAGAAGCAGATTCCCTGTTATCACTTCCGTCACCTCGTGAAACCCGGCATCACCGGCTGGGCGCAGGTCAACTACAACTACGGCGAGAACCTCGAGGACACCTTGCGCAAATTGGAATATGACCTCTATTACATCCGGTATTTCTCGTTCGTGCTGGATGCCTCGATCGTCCTGAAAACCGTCCACATCATGTTGTTTGGGAAAGGCCGATGAAGACGTATGATTTCGTCTGCATCGGCGGCGGCAGCGCCGGCTTCAATGCCGCGCGGGTGGCAGCCGGCCTCGGCCTGAAGACCGCCGTCGTCGACGGTGCGCGCCAGCTCGGCGGCCTTTGCATCCTGCGCGGCTGCATGCCGTCGAAGACGCTGCTCTACACGGCCGAGATTCTGCATCACGCCCGGCACGCGGACCGATTTGGCCTGAAGGTCACGGGGGCTCGGGCCGACATGAAGGCGGTGCACGCCCGGAAGAAACGGCTGATCGGCGAATTTGCCGACTATCGCGTCAAGGCGCTGACCGCAGGCAAGTTTGACCTCATTCGCTCCCACGCGTGCTTCCTGGACCCGCACACGCTCCAGCTCTCCGACGGCAAACGGATGCGCGGCCGACATTTCCTGATCGGCACCGGCTCCCGGGTCAGCGTGCCGCCGGTGCCCGGCCTCGCGGGCCTGCCCTGCTGGACCAGCGACGACGTTCTCGACCTGGATTTCATCCCGAAAAGCGTGATCGTGCTCGGCGGGGGCATTGTCGCCTGCGAGCTGGCGCAATTCTTGAACCGCATCGGAGCGAAGGTCACGCTGGTGCAGCGCAGCGCCCATATCCTGCGCGATCATTCCACCGATGCCTCGGAAGCGGTGCAGCGGGCCTTCGTTGATGAGGGCATCGAGTTGTTTGCCGGCACCAAGCTCCTCGACGTCCGCGCGACCCGCGGCGGTTTCCAGGTGACGTTCCTGCATGACGGCCGGACCATCGTCCGGCAAGCTGCGCATCTCCTGAATGCACTGGGCCGCGAGCCGAACACCACCGGTTTGGGCCTGGCGGGCATTGGCGTGAAGACGCGTCCCGACGGGCAGATCGTGATTAATCGCTGGCAGCAGACCAACCTGCCGCACATTTACGCCGCGGGTGACTGTTCCGGGCCGGCGGAGATCGTGCACATCGCAATCGCGCAAGGTGAGCTCGCGGCCCGCCACGCCGCCGGCGCGCGCGGAATCAAGCCCGTCGATTTTTCGCTCCTCCTCAACGTGGTCTTCACCGACCCGCAGCTGGCCACGATCGGCGCACTGGCACGCGACCTCGATGCCCGCGGCATTAAATATCTCAGTGCCAGTTATCCGTTCAACGACCATGGGAAATCGATCCTCATGGAGGCCAATTATGGCTACGTAAAGGTGCTGGCCGAACCCAAGCGGGGGCGCATCCTTGGCGCGGAGATCGTGGGCAAGGATGCCGGCGAGCTGATCCATTGTTTTTCCGGGCCCCTCGCGATGCGGGCCACGGTGCGCGACCTGTTGCGGGCGCCCTGGTACCATCCGACCCTGTCAGAGATCATTACCTACCCGCTCGAGGAAATCGCAGACCAACTTTGATGCCACGCCCGCCGACTTCCCCTGCGCTGCGAATCTTCCTGCTTGCGGTGCTCATTTGTTCGGGCTTTGCCCTCTTCACCGATCACCGCTGGGAGGATTTCTACATCACTTACCGCACCAGCAAGAACCTGGTGGAAGGACATGGACTGGTCTTTCAGGTCGGCGAGCACGTGCACACGTTCACGTCGCCGCTGGGCGTGCTGCTGCCGGCCTTCGCGCTCGAACTGGCCGGCGGCGTCTCTGATGAGGCCGCGCTGTGGATCTTCCGGGTGTGGTGCACTTGCGCCCTCGGCGGCGCGGCCGTGCTCCTCTGGCGCGCTGCCGGTGCGTGGGGCTGGTCCAGTTTCGGCCGATGGTTCCTGGCCCTGCTCCCCCTATTCGAGTCAAAATGCGTGGATTTTTCCATCAATGGGATGGAAACCGCCTTCATGCTCCTCGGCCTGGCGTGGATGCTGGACATCCTTTCCCGGCCGTCGCCGAACGCCGCGGTGAAGCTGGGGCTGGTCTGGGCGGGCCTAATGTGGACCCGCCCCGATGGATTCATTTTTGGCGGTGCGCTGGCTCTGGCCTGGCTGGCTTTTCGGCCGACGCCAGAGCCCGCTGGCACCCGCCGCCAGCTCCTCCTGATTTACCTCCGTGCCTTGCCGATCGCCGCGCTCCTGTACCTGCCGTGGTTCCTTTGGGCCTGGCATTACTATGGATCGCCGGTGCCCAACACGATCGTGGCCAAAGGGCTCAGCTCCGCGTTGCCCGGTCTGCGCGATTGGGCCGCTATTCTGCTGCGGCAATCCCTTATGTTTGCCTGGAATGGCCGGCTGCGTGAAGTGTTCCTGCCCTCCTATGCCTGGTTTGGCGGCTGGCCGGCGCCGCTCGTCTGGTGGATGCAGGTGGCCGCCGCGCTGGCGATCATCGCGTGGATGCTCCCCCGCATCAACCCGGTCGGACGCGCCGCGTCGCTGGCGTTCTTCGTCGGCTCGCTCTATGGCTCGATCGCCCCAAAATTCCCCTGGTACTATCCGTGCCACGCGATCGCGGCCATGGTGGCCCTCGCATCGCTGGCAGAGCAACTCGGCGGATTTTTGGTGCGACGAGGCGGTCGCGCGGCCTACGTCCGCCTGCCGATGGTGGCGCACCTGGGTGTATCCGTGGCGATCCTCCTCATGGCGGCATGGCAGCTGCGCAACCAGCAAGCCATCATCGAAGGGCAGCGGGCATCGATCGGCCGGTGGCTGAAGGCTCATCGCACCACCCCCGACGACACCGTCTTCCTCGAGCCGCTCGGCTATATCGGGTTCAACTCGCAATTGCGGATGCTCGATTATCCGGGATTGTCGGCTCCCGCGGTGATTGCCGCCCGGCGCGCCGTCGGCAACAACTGGGACGCGCTGATCCGTCGGCTCGGCCCGGATTGGCTGGTGCTGCGACGCTTTGAAGCGATCGACCTGTTCAAGGCGGCGCCCGACCTGCTCGACCGCTACGATTTTTTAGCCGGATTCGACAGTTCCGACCGGGTGACGGCGGTACGCTGGCTGCCGGGCCGCATCTACCTGCAGTTCGACGAAACTTTCGACGTTTTTCATCGCAAGGCAACGGCCCCCACCGCCATCCATCTCCCGGGAAGCTAATCCGGTCGCGCTCACGCCACTTTTGGTTTTGCGGCCGGTCCCGACCTGAACGAGGCTGAGTCCATGTCCAATTACCAGGCACCCGCCTTTCTCCTCGACTTGCTCCAAGCCAAATCGCCTTCCGGGGCCGAAGGGCAGGCCCAGGCCGTTTTCGATCGCCACGTGAAACCGCACGCCGACGCCTATGCGTCCGACGCGCTTGGCTGCCGGCATGCCACGCTGAACGAGGGAGGCTCGCCCACCCTGATGTTCGCCGGCCACATGGACGAACTCGGCCTGATCATCACCTATGTCAACAAGGACGGTTTCCTCTATTTCGACACGATCGGCGGCCACGATCTCAGCATCATCTCCGGCCGCCGGGTGATTATCCAGGCTGCCGGGGGCGTGGTAAAAGGCGTGACCGGCAAAAGGGCCATCCACCTGATGGACGACGAAGACCGGAAGAAAGTGCCGAAGAAACACGAGATCTGGATCGATATCGGCGCCAAGTCCAAGGCCGACGCCTTGAAGCGGGTCGCCATCGGCGACGTCGCCACCTATGATCACGAGTTTGAGCTGATCACCGGCAGCATCGGCACTGCCCGGGCCTTCGACAACAAGGTCGGAGCCTATGTCGTCGGCGAGGCGCTCGTCCGGCTGTCGCGCGAGAAAACCCGGCTACACGCCCGGCTCGTTTCCGTGGCGACGACGCAGGAGGAAATCGGCGTCCGCGGCGCCACCACGTCAGCCTTTGCCGTCGACCCCCAGGTGGCGCTCGCCGTTGATGTCGGCCATGCGACGGACCACCCGGATTGCGACCAGCGCAAGTTCGGCGAAACCAAGCTGGGCGGCGGCCCGATCATTTGTCGGGGGCCGAACATCAATCCCAAGGTTTTCGAACGCCTTGTTGCCTGCGCGAAGAAGGCAAAAATACCGTATCAGCTCGAAGCCGATCCGCGACCGACGGGCACCGATGCCCGCGCCATCCAGATGGCGCGCGGAGGCGTCGCGGTGGGACTCGTCTCGATTCCCCTGCGCTACATGCATACGCCGAGCGAGGTGGCGGATCTCGAGGACGTGGAGAACTGCGTGAAGCTGTTTGTCGCCTTCGCGAAGGCGGTCGGCCAGGGCGAGAGCTTCCACTGGTAAGTTCCGCCGGGCTCGCGCTTGCGTCGGGCCGTAGGTGTCGGCCAATCGCGCCGACGTCCTTCGGCGCCGGCGCCGCGGACCCACCCCTCCGCCCGGCCTCAGGCGGCGTCCTTGCTGGTCGTGGCGCTGCGCCGCGCCGTCTTCACGAGCTGCGGCTTCTTGCGGCCCTCAACGACCGCTTGGTCGATCACCACCTCGGAGATGTCGTCGCGCGTCGGCAATTCGTACATGACCTCGAGCATGATCTTCTCGAGGATCGCCCGCAGGGCACGCGCGCCGGTCTTGAGTTCGATCGCCTTGAGCGAGATGGCCCGGAGGGCATCGCGCGTGAATTTCAGCTGGACCCCGTCCATGGCGAACAACTTCGAATACTGCTTCACCATCGAGTTCTTCGTGCGCAGGAGAACCTTCTCCAGATCGGCAATCTTCAGCTCGTCGAGCGCCGAGACCACCGGCAGGCGGCCGATGAACTCCGGGATCATGCCAAAGCGGATCAAGTCCTCGGGTGCCACGCCGCGCATCACTTCGTCCGGGGTGAGATCGTGGTCCTTGGCGTTGACATGGAAGCCGAGCGAGCGCTGGCCGAGCCGCTTCTTGATCACCTCGTTCAAGCCAACGAACGCGCCGCCGCAGATGAAGAGAATGTTGGTCGTGTTGACCTGGATGTATTCCTGGTTCGGGTGCTTGCGGCCGCCTTGGGGCGGCACGTTGCAGGTCGTACCCTCGAGAATCTTGAGCAGGGCCTGCTGCACGCCTTCGCCCGAAACGTCGCGCGTGATCGAGACGTTTTCAGTCGTGCGCCGGATCTTGTCGATCTCGTCGATGTAGATGATGCCGCACTCCGCCTTCTTGACGTCGTAGTTGGCCGCCTGCAGGAGGCGGAGCACGACGTTCTCCACGTCCTCGCCCACGTAACCGGCCTCGGTCAGCGTCGTGGCATCGGAAATCGCGAACGGCACGTCGAGGATGCGGGCCAGCGAGCGCGCCAGCAGCGTCTTGCCGGACCCGGTCGGCCCAATGAGGAGAATGTTGCTTTTCTCCACCTCGACATCGCTGAACTCGGCCGGCATCGGGGCGTTGTCGCGCACCTGGGTCGTCGATTCAAAATTCAGCCGCTTGTAATGGTTGTAGACCGCGACCGAGAGAACCTTCTTGGCGTGATCCTGGCCAATGACGTGGTCATCCAGCACTTTCTTGATATCGCCGGGTTTGATCAGCCGGAACGCCGGCTTCGTGCCCTCCGGGACCGGAGCCTTGACCTCACGATCGATGATCGTCTTGCAGACGTTGACGCACGAGTCGCAGATGTACACGCCGGGGCCCGCGATGATCTTGCGCACCTCCGCCTGCGATTTGCCGCAGAAGGAGCAAAGGGTCATGCGGGAGGATTTGGCCATGGCATTATATACGGTGCGTCCCGCGGGATAGTCGAGGGATTTCCCCTAGCGGAACCGGGTACAGGAAAGCTTGCTCAGGCAGCGCTTTGCGCGATCTTCTGGGCGTCCCGCGTGGAAGCGACGACGTGATCGACGATGCCGTAAGCCTTGGCCTCCTCCGCGCTCATGTAGTAATCGCGGTCGGAATCAGATTCGACCTGCTCCGCGGTCTTCCCCGTGTGCCGCGCAATCGTCTCGCTCAGGGTTTTCCGCCAGCGGATGATCTCCCGGGCCTGGATGGCGATGTCCGCCGCCTGGCCGCCGGCTCCACCCGAGGGCTGGTGAATCATGACGCGGCTGTTGGGCAGGGCAAAGCGCTTGCCCTTCGTGCCCGCGGCCAGCAGCACCGTGCTCATGCTCGCGGCCATGCCGATGCAATACGTGACGATGTCACATTGCAGGAAATTCATCGTGTCGTAGATGGCCATGCCACCCGTGACCACGCCGCCCGGCGAGTTGATGTAGAGATGGATGTCCTTCTTCGGGTCTTCCATCTGGAGAAACAGCATCTGCGCGATGACAACGTTGGCCACATTGTCGTCGATCGGCGTCCCGATGAAAACGATGCGGTCCTTCAACAGCCGGCTGTAGATGTCCATGGACCGCTCGCCGCGGCCGGTGTTTTCCAGGACGATGGGAACGTAATAACTCATGCTTGGGCGGATGCCGTCGTGACGGTAGCCTTGGACACCAGAAAATCAAGGGTCTTGTCGAAGAGCAGCTGCTGCTGGACCGCCTGCACCTGTTCGCGGCTCTTGCCGAGGTCCTTCGCCACTTTGTCCGGCTTGGACCCGGACCGCATCGCCTCGCGCATGAGCCAGTTGTTGAAATCCTTCTCGTCGACCGAGATTTTTTCCGCCTCGGCGATCTTGGCGAGCATGAGCTGGACCTTCACGCGCGCCGTCGCCGCCTTCGTCGCGCTTTCGAACAGCTCCTTTTTGTTCTGTTCGAACTGCTCCTGTGGCACACCCCGGCGCAAGTTCTCCTCGATGAACTGGCGCAGCACGCCGTCGCGCTCGGAGGCCACGAGGCTGTCCGGCACGGGGAAGTTGGCCTGCGCTACAAGCGTATCGGTCACCTGCCGGCGCTGTGCCGCGCGGTTCTCGTAGTCCTTGCGCATGCTCAGATTCGCGCGCACCTGGGCCTGCAGGCCGGCGAGGTCGTCGACGCGGTTCTGTTTGAAGAAAGCTTCGTCCATCGCCGGGAGAACCCGCTCGCGTACTTCCTGGACCTCGATCGCATAATCGGCCTTTTTGCCGGCGAGGGCCGGCACCGCCGCGAAATCGGCCGGGAAGCTGACCTCCACGTTTTTCTTGTCGCCGGCCTTTAGGCCCACGAGCTGCCGCGAAACGCCGGGCAGCAGTCCCTCGTTCGCTCCCTCAACCTCCTCCCACGTCTGGGGTGCGCTGGCATAAATGGTTTTGTCCCCGACGAGCTCGCCGAGCGGTTTGCCGTCGAGCGTGCCGTTGTAACCAAACCGCACGTAATCGCCCTTCGCCGCCGGCCGTTCGGCCACCTTGAAATCCGCGCGCTCCGCCCGCAATCCCTCGATCACCCGGTCGATCTCCTCCGCTGACGGCTCCGTCGGTTGAATTTCGGTCCGAAGGTTGGCGAGATCCGGCAACGTGATTTCGGGGCGCACGTCCACCGTCAGCTTGATCGCCGCGGAAAGCCCGGACTCGATCGTGCCTTCCTCCACATCCACCAGGGAGAGTACGTCCAGCTTGGCCTGCTCCAGGCCTTCGCGGTAAGCCTTGCCGACCACCTTGTGCTTGAATTCCTCGTTCAGCTCCTTGCCAAAACGCTTGGCCACCATGGCCGCGGGCGCTTTCCCCGGTCGGAACCCGGGAAGGCTGGCTTGACGGCTGATCGCGTTCAGCGTGGCGTTGTATTCACCTTCGACCTCGCTTTTGTCGAGCGTCACGGTCAGGGCCTTGCGGGTTTCGCTAATATCAGTTACTTGTACGTTCACGGTTGGAAAGGGGCGGAATCTCGATGGGAAATGGGCCAAGCTAGGTGCACCACCTCGCCGGTCAATTCCAGATTCGGCGGATAATCGGCGGAAACCAACATGGACATTTTCCCACGCGGATCCAAGCTGCCTTCTGCGTAATGCCTTCGCTTACACAGCTTTTGGCCAAGCACCAACGACTGCTCGTCCTCGATGCCGCTTCCCAGCAATTCCAGGCCGGACTCTTGCGCGAAAACCACCCAAGCCTTTGGGAGCTGACCGAAGCTGATGCCTCCACGGCCATCTTCACGTGTGCCAGCGCACTGTTCGAGGATTCCGGTCTGTGCGTACGGGATTTGGGCGCCATCTTGTATTGCGAGGGTCCCGGTTCGATGTTGGGCATCCGCAGCGTGGCGATGGCGATTCGCGCCTGGGGAATCCTGGCCCCGTTGGCCATCTATTCGTATCAGAGCCTGGCGGTCGCCGCGCGGTTTGCCTGGCGATCGTGCCCGCCTCGATCTCTTGCCGTGATCGCGGATGCACGCCGCGGATTCTGGCACTGCCAGGAAGTGGGGGGCGATGGGTCGGTGACCGTACTGCGGCGGCTGGCGTCCGACCAGCTCCCATCGGGCGAGCTGCTGATGCCCGAGCATTTCCGTTGTTGGGATCGACCGCCCCGGGCCGTTTCGACCTGCCGATACGACCTGGCGCGGGTCCTGCCCGACTTGGCCGACTGCGATTGCTTCCGGAAGAGTGAACACCCCAACGCGCTGCAATCCGAAGCGCCCGTATACCGACGGTGGACAGCTCAAGTTCACCGGGCGGAGACGAAGTCCCCATGACCTCTTTCGGCCAGCTCCCCTTGCGCTGCTGGGTCGAAATCGACCTCGCCGCCCTCGAACGAAACGTGAAGCTGATCCGGGCCTCGCTGCCACCCGCGATCAAATACGTCGCGGTCGTCAAGGCGGATGCCTATGGCCACGGCCTGCACCAGGTGGCCGCGCGTTTGATGCACGCCGGAGCCGATCTTCTGGCCGTAGCCAATGTCGCGGAAGCGGTGGCCCTGCGCGAGCTGAGCAATGACTGGCCCATCCTGTTGCTCAGTCCCGTCCTGCCCGAGGAAGATTCGTACCTCCCCGAGTATGATCTCGCGGCAACGGTTTCATCGCCCGCCGAGGTTGAGCGCTTCGATCGAATCGGGCGGTCACGCGGAAAGCCCGTCGCAATCCATCTCAAGATCGACACCGGCATGGGCCGGTTGGGCGTCTGGCACACCGAGGCGGCCGAACTGTACGCGGCCATCACCCGCGCCCGGGCAGTTCGCTTGGCCGGTGTCTTCACCCACTTCGCCAGTGCGGACGAAGATCCTGATTTCACGGACGAGCAACGCCGCATCTTTCTCGCCACGGTGGCGTCGCTGCCCGGCCTCGATACCACGCGCCTCCTCGTGCATGCGGATAACAGTGCGGGCCTGGAAACCACGCCCGGTGGCGGCATCTTCAATGCGGTGCGCGTCGGACTGCTGCAGTTCGGCATCCTTCCACATCCACATTCGATGCTCGCCCGCGTTCATACGGAGCCCGTGTTCAGTTTCCACACTCGCGTCGGCCTGGTGAAACGGCTCCCGGCCGGCACCGGCATCAGTTACGGGCAAACCTGTCGGTTGCAGTCGAACTCGACGGTGGCAATCCTTACGGCGGGCTATGGCGATGGCATTGACCGGGCATCCAGCAACCGCGCCGCAGTCTTGATTGGAGGACGCCGGTGCCCGGTTCTCGGCCGCGTGACCATGGACCAGACTATCGTCGACATCACACATCTGACGCAGCCGGTAACGTGCGGCGACCCGGTGGTGTTGGTCGGGCGCCAGCACGAGAGCGAGATCTCCATCTCCGAATTCAGCTCCTGGGCAGACACGATCCCTTGGGAAACCCTTTGTTCCGTCACGAAGCGGGTGCCGCGAATCTACAAGACTGCCCTTGGGGTTTGATACCGCGAAGCCGGGAGCGGGTTCTCGCCGAATCCATCCGAAAAGCGAATGGGCCAAACAAAACGCCCGGCAGGTGCCGGGCGTGGTAGGGATCAAGTTCGCGTTCTCGCGTCAATGGTGACCGCGGTCGTTATCGCAATCGCCATGGTCGTGGTCGTCGCCACCCCCGGAGCCGCCATGGTCGTCGCCGTGTTCGCCGTGATCGTCACCTTTCCCGCCCGAGCCCTTGGTGTTCAGCTCATGCGTGCCCAGCAATCGCATCGACCCGGCCACGGGCGTGTAAACCTCGATCTGGTAGCTGTGCGTTCCCTTGGCGGTGGTGAAATTGAGGTGGTACTGTTTCCCGGTGATCGCGTAGTCCGGAGGATTCGGGCTGCCCGTCCCATAGCGATAAATCGTCGGGGTGGAAGTCGAACCGTTTCGGAATACCTCGTAGATCGCGATCAATACGCCGGTGTCGCGGACAAATTTGTTCTGGCACTCCAGGGTGAATTTGATCGGCACCGTGGATCCACCTTCAACGGTTTGGTTGTTTGAGAGCGGAGGCAGCCAGGTCAGGTCCTCGCAGATCTCCGCCTGGACCTGCGTGACGTTGAATGAGGTGGTTGCCGAAGCGATCGTCGCGCCACTGCTCGTGACGCTGACGGTCAGGGTGTGCGAACCGGCGGCGCTGAAACTCAACGTGCCATTGCCCGTTAGCGCGGCAGTTCCCAAGCCATCAAGTGTCGGTGCCGGCGAAACCGGCGCGCCGTCGAGCGTCACGCTGACGGCCGCAATCGATCCGTAGGTGGTGCCGCCCGAAAAGGCGTAGTTGATTACCGTGGCGGGGTCGCCGGCATTGCGAACAAAGGTGCTGCCATTGGCCGGAGACAGGATCGAAACCGTCGGGGCCGGAACCACGCCGGCGACAGAGAACGGAATTGTCACCGGCGTCGCCGCGCCGAAGGCATTGCCGGAGTTGAGCACCAGGGTGTGATTGCCGGCCAGCGGCACCGTCAAAGTCGCACTGGCGTTCGCGGTTGTTGCGGTCCCCACGCCGTTCGTGTTCAAGGCCACCGGTTGCCCGTCGAGCGTCGCCGTCAGGCTGGTGATGTTGCCGTAGATGCTGGTCGCGGTGAATGAGACCGGAACCGAGGCGCCGAGGCCGCCGAGGGTGTACGAGAAGGAGGCATTCGCCGTCGGTGACGCCACGGTAATCGTCGGCGGCGGCGCATCGACGTTTACCGTGATGTTGGCACTCGCGTAGCTCGTGCCGCTGGTGTTGCCCGCGGCAACCGTAACTGTGTAATTTCCGGGGACGGTCAACGCAACCGAACCGCTGGCTGAGGCGGATTGGGCCGGCAGCGCATCGCCCGTGAGGCTGATGGGGATGACATTCACGCCGGAGGCGATCGATGCCTGCATGGTTTGGATCGTGGCATCCGTGGCCAGGACCGACGCGCTGAAACTCACGGGCACAGTCACGGGATTCCCCGTCGCCGGTTGATAAGTGTAGACCGCGCCATCAGCCGGGCTTTGCAGCGTGATCGCAGGCGGATTGTTGGTCGCGGTGGCAATCGCCTTGGCGTTAACGAAAGCCCCGGCGTCATTGGCGCTTGTAACGACCGCCGGCCAGCCGGATGGCAGGATGTGATATTCGTAGTCTCCCGCGTAGTTGCCCGCCGGTACGTCCACGTACACGGTGAAGGACTTCTTCTCGTTCGGACCATTGAACGTCAAGGATGACGGACTTAAGGAGACGAAGCTGAGCGCATCGGCATCGCTGACCCCTGTGTTCGGCTTGCCCAAGAGGCTCACGTTCAGATCGACCGTTACCGGCACGCCCACGCTCAGCGTGCTCGGCGCCGTCACCGTAATCACATAACTCGTCGACAGCGGCTGCGGTCCCTGAACGGAGTTCGTTGCCGGGTTGTAGACGACGTTGACCGACGGCGAGCCCCAGCAAACTGTCGCCGAGAAAACGGCCCCTAAAATAAGTCCGGCGAAACGTGGGAATGTGAGAGGCATGGTCTGGCGCGCGGGATTAAGAAGCTGGCTAACTATTTGCATTAGCTAGAGCTTCAACTCGCAAGGACGTCAATACTATCTTGGGGTCAAATACCTAGAATATTCAGGAATCCCAAGACGTAAAGCACGGCCCATTTGGCCTAGTCGCGAAGCGGTTCCGGTAGATTTTATACATGTCACTTTGCATTAGTCTATTACATATAAATACCATCCGGGTTTACGTCCCGCGCCACACGTCCAGTTTGAAATAGACTGAGTCCCATTGGACGCGGGTTGCGCTTTAAGCATGCCGCTAAATTCTAGGACCAAAGATGCAGTTTGACTCTAGGTGTTTTTCCTCATTACCTTAACCACAGACTCCCCGCTACATCCTGCTCATCACCAGCCCGGTTGGCAAAGCGCTCCAATTCCATGCTCGTCACGGTCCAGATGGCCGGCGCGCCATCACGTGGTGGCACGCCCCGCCCCCGCATCTCCCCTTGCGGCTGAGGTGACGTATGATCGCGCTCCCCAACTTTGTCGGTCCGGTCGGAACGAGGCGCTTGTTGGCCGTATTCGCGTTCCTCGGCTGGGCGCTATCCATGACCGCAGCGACCATCAATTGGGATGGCGGAGCCGGCACAGGCAGCTGGACCACCCCCAACAACTGGAGCAACAACTCGGCGTGGAGTTCGGCCAACACCGCAAACTTCGATACCGACCTGGCCGGGGGCCAATACTCGATCAACCTCGGTTCGGCCCAGGCGGCGCGGAATATCACCTTCAGCTCCGGAACTGCCAACCAGGGCTTCACCTTCTCCGGCAGCGCTCTCACCATCAACAACTCCGCTGGCATCGTTAACAACGACAACGACACCCAGACGTTCAACAACGCTCTCACCTTGGGCACCGGGCAAACATGGAGCGCGGCTTCCGGCAACCTGGTTTTCAATGGTAACGTAACCAACGGAACCAATCTGCTGACGTTGTCCGCGGCATCGGGTAAGTCGGGCACGATTGCCGGGGTGCTCGGTTCGGGCTCCGGCGGCGTGACCAAATCCGGCGCCGGCACCTGGACCATGTCCGGCGCGAACACCTACACCGGCGTCACCACAATCAGCGCCGGCGTCTTGAGCGTTTCCACCCTGGCGAATGGCGGTGTCGCCAGCGGGATTGGCATGTCCACCAATGCCGCCAACCGCCTCGTGCTGAGCGGCGGCACGCTCCAGTACACCGGGAGCACCGTCTCCACCAATCGGGCGTTCACCCTCACCAACTCGACCAACAGCTCGATCGATGTCAGCAATGCCGGCACCAACCTCACGATTTCCGGATCGTCCGCGGCGACTTCCGGCGGGTTGATCAAGATCGGCGCGGGCACCCTCACCCTCTCCGGCACGAACCAATACACCGGGATCACCACGATCAATTCCGGCACCCTCAGTGTCGCCACGATTGGCAACGGCGGTGTCGCGGGCAACCTCGGCAAGGCCTCCAATGCCGC
>DASZRV010000063.1:0-286150 GCA_035549095.1 Lacunisphaera sp.
GCGCCCCGGCGGGCCCGCGCAGAGTCACCAGCGGATCGTAGCGGAAGCGCTGCCCCTCGGTTACCGGGTGTTCGCGCGCATACGCCAGCTGCTGCGGGAAGTTTGCATCGGTCTGCCGCGGCGCCATCTCGACGTCCTCGAGCTGGAATGCGGTCATGCTCAAGGGTTCGGTGCGCAGCGCGACGATCCGTTGCCGCACGCTCACCTGGACCGGCACCA
The DNA here is from genome assembly GCA_035549095.1 of Lacunisphaera sp. Taxonomy (GTDB): domain Bacteria; phylum Verrucomicrobiota; class Verrucomicrobiia; order Opitutales; family Opitutaceae; genus Lacunisphaera. The sequence goes on from DASZRV010000063.1 coordinate 220, forward strand.
GGTCGCGCATGCGCAGGACGCCGTAGGTGCCCGGCAGCGGCAGGAATCGGCTGACCCCGGGCTCGACGTAGAAGGTCCAGACGCCGCCCACGGTGGCCGCCGGCCGGCCGAGCGCGCGCCCGCGAAACATTTGCGCCAGCCGCTGGTTCCGGAGCAACTCGCCCTTGAGGCCTGCCGAAACCCGGAAGCCCTCCGGCGTGTATTCATCCAATACGACCAGGCGCCAGTACGGCGCCGTGCGGACACCCGCGGCATCCGTGAGATCGACGCGCATCGCCACGCTGTCATCGCGAATGAGCTCGGTCACGTCGCCGAACCGGACGGTGTCGCTGAACCCCGTGCGGCTGTGCCGGGTGATGTACTTGTCGAGGAAGAACCCGCTCGCCACTTCAAAGCGCGGGATGACGACGAACAACGCCGCCGAAAATGCCACGACCACCAGGAAGAGTCCCGCGGCAAAGCCCAGCAGCCGCCAATCCGCGACCAGCCGCATCCGCGCAAAGAAGCGCCGCCAGCCGCCCCGCGCCCACGGCGGGCACTGGCTCATCTCCTCGTAGGTGAGCGCCGTGTGCGCGTTTTCCGTGAGGTCGATCAACGTGACGACAAACAGGAAGCCGAGGGCGCACGCCGTGAAGAGCAGCAGCAGGAAGGCAAAGCCCAGCGACACCGTCAGCACGCCCGCCACCACAATCAGGAAAAGCCCGAGCACCAGGAGTTGCAGGTCCTCGCGTTTGCGCCGGTAGGAGATGGCGCGGTAGAGCACGAGCAGGATGCCGAGCCGGATCAGCACCGGCAGCGTGTCGGGACTGAAGTAGAAATCCAAGGCCATCGCCGCGATGATCGCCGGCACGGCCAGGCGCCAGACGAGCGCCGGGACCCGCCCCGGCATTTGGGGCCAGACCATGGCGGCCAGGACCAGGGCGCAGGCGGCGCCCACCAGGCCGAGCGCCTCGATGTCGAGGAAGAACACCGTCCAGACCGAGACAATCGCCAGGGCCCCGCCGAGGAGCCATTTGAGCCGGCGCAACTCGTCGAGGCTAAGCTGATGCGATTTCGCATCCATCGACAAGGGCCACCACGCCGCGCGCGCCGCTCGGGGCGAAGGTGACCAGGTTGAGTCCCGGGGCGGCCGGGGCGCCGTTGAAACGGTCGTCGTCCGCCAGCGGCTGCAGGCGGGCCAGGTCGTTCAGGAAGATCTCCACGTCGCGCAGGCGGCGCGTCTCGAGCGGTGCGCCGCCGTTCATCACGACACCGCGCAAGCGGCCGGCGGCGAACAGATCCTCGGCCATCGTCCCGGCGAAGCTGCACAGGAGCTCAAACTGTTCCGGGTGCGGCCAGGTTTGCGCGCGCGTGTCGAGGCTCAGCATGAAACCGTCGTGGCTCTCGGCGGCGAATTGCCGGATCATCAGCTGCCCGAGACGCGCGCTGGCTTTCCAGTGGATCAGGCGGTGCGAGTCGCCCGGCTCGTATTTCCGCAGCGCCAGCAGGTCGTCGCCCGTGCCCACCCGCGCCGTGCGCTGCCCCTGCGAACCGCCGTGCGCCGCCATGGCGCCGGACCACCGGTACTCGACCTGCGCCGGCCAGACGAGCACCGGCTGCCGCAGCCCGGTGCCGATGCTTTTCTTCAGGAAGCCAAAAGGGAACAGCGACCCGACCGCCACCAGCTCGATGAAGGCCTCGCCGCGTCGGTCCGGCTTCACCACCCAGTCGAGTTCCGCGCTGGCGCCCGGCTCGAGGCGCTCGCGCATGAACAGCATGCCGCGCGTCACAAGCTTCTCGGCGGCGGCGAGGATCTCGCGCACGCGCAGGTCCTTGCCGGAAGCCTCGTCCGGGAGCTCCAGGCGCGGCTGGGTCAGCAATTCAAACCACAGGCCGTAGGTCGGCAGCCATTTCTTGCCGTTGCGGACTTCGACCGACGCAAACGTCTCGTGCCCGGCGCGCCACGGCCCCGCCGGCCGCAGCCGCCAGCTCACTCCCGTGAAGTTGAACCATGACATCAGCCCGCTGAGCAGCAGGCACGCGAGGAGCAGCGACAGCGTGATGAACAGGATGTTGCTCGCGGTGTTGTAGGCGGCGGTGCCGATGCCCATCGCCAGGCCGATGAGAAACAGGCCCGTGACCGTCGGCGCGATGCGATGGCGTTTCGGCGGGAACACCAGCGACCATACCAGCGTCTTCCAGCTGAAGACCCGCCGGCGCCGGTCGCTCGCGCCGGGACCGTGCCAGTCGGCGGCCGGGTTGAAGATCACGGGCGGGGTTGCAGTGCTCATGGTCCGGCCGCCGAAAATTCCAAACGCCAAACTCCAAATCCCAAGCAATGCTCCATGAAATCCCAGTGGATTTTCATCCTTTGGATTTGTTTGGACCTTGGAATTTGGCGTTTGTGATTTCCCCGAGTTCACTCGGGGACCGGCACTGCCGCGATGATCCGGCGTAGCGCGGCGAGCACGGTGCGGCGCTCCTCGAGCGCGTCCGAGGTCTGGCGGGCCAGCGTGAGGCGATGCGCCAGCACCGCGCCGGCCATCGCCTGCACGTCGTCGGGTATGATGAAATCCCGGCCGAGCACGAGGGCGCGGGCCTGCGCCGCCACCCGGAGCGACAGGCCGCCGCGCACGCTGACGCCGGCCTTGAACTCCGCCTCGGTCCGCGTCGCCGTCACGATCTGCAGGATGTAGTCGAGCACGCTGTCCTCCACGAAAACCTTCCCGGCGAGCGCCTGCATCTTCAGGATGTCCGAGCGCGTGACCACCGGGTTGATGCTGATCGCGTCGTAGCCCAGCCGCGGCGTGCGCAGGATCTCGAGTTCGTCGCTGGGTTGCGGGTAGCCCATCTGGAGCCGCATCAGGAAGCGGTCCATCTGGCTTTCCGGCAGCGGGAACGTGCCCTCGTAGTCGACGGGGTTTTGCGTGGCCACGACCATGAACGGCGATCCGACCGCGTGGGCCTCGCCGTCAACGGTCACCTTGCCGCGATCCATCACCTCCAGCAGGGCGGACTGCGTCTTGGGCGTCGCGCGGTTGATCTCGTCCGCCAGCACGATGCTCGCGAAGACCGGCCCGGGTTTGAAGATGAACTCCTTGACGTTCTCGTCGTAGATCGAAACGCCGGTCACATCCGTCGGCAGCAGGTCGCTGGTGAACTGGATGCGCGAGAACCCGCAGTCCATCGACCGGGCGAGCGAGTACGCCAGCGTGGTCTTGCCGACGCCCGGCAGGTCCTCGATGAGCAGGTGGCCGCCCGCCAGCAGGCACACCAGCGTCTGTTCGATCACGTCGTCCTTGCCGCGGATGGTCAGCCGCATGTTGGCCTTCAGGCGGGTAATGGCGTCACGCGTGGCCGCGACCTCCGCAGCGGGGGCAAAGTCACTCATGAGGCCAGTCAACGCACCGGGCCAGTTGGAGCAAATGGATTCCCATCCGCCGCGGATTGAAATTTACGTTTTCGGCGCGGTGCGGATTAATGCCGCGTGGCCGCCGGCTCCTCATCCCCGTGAAAAATTCGCGAATCCGCTCCTGCCTTGTCCCGCTCGTGTCCGTGGCCTTGTTGAGTGCCGCCGGATGCGCCACGCGCGGCCCCAACCACGTGTACCTCGCCCGGACCTCGGCGGATGCCATCGAGGATGTCGGGCCCGGCGGCCGCGACCTCGCTGATGCCGTGCGCAACGGTGAAAGCGCGACGGGCCTCGCCTATGATTTCAACACGGACCATCTGTTCCTGCGCATCGCGCCGACGCCGGTGATTCGAGTCATTGAACGCCCCTCGGGCAAGGTTCTGCGCGAGATGCCGCTGGGCGACGAGTTCAAGACCCCCGCCAATCCCAACGGCCAGTTCCCGCCCGCGGACCTGGCGATACGTTCCAGCGATCGTCACCTCTTTGCCGTCGGCGCCGACCGACGATCCGTCGTCGAACTCACGCTGTATGGCGTCTTCGTCCAGCGGACCTCGCTCTCCGGTCTGGACGGCCCGATCGACGGGCTCGCCTACGACCAGCGCAACCACCGGCTGCTCGTCCTCACGGCCCGCAATGGACTCGCTCGCGTCGGCCGCGCCGGCCCCGGCGGCCATGTCGCGTATTACGTGACATTCGCCGCCCCGGTCGCCGCCGTCTCGCTCGGGTACGATTCGGACCTGCGCCACTTCTTCGTGCCGCTGGCCGATGCCACCACGCTCGGCGAATTCGATGAATCCGGTGCGCTCGTCCGGTCGATCCCCGGCGTTCCGGGCGCCGCCATCACCGCGATCGACGCCGGCCCGCGCTCCTTCGTGCGGGTGTTTTGAAGCCATCACTCGCATAACGGCGGTATCATTCGGTGCCTCTCCAGAAAATTGTAGGTCGGGCTTTACGCCCGACGTGTCGGGGGTAAACCCCGACCTACCCTCATCGACATCAACTGCCACCCGCTCACCCGACCCAGCTGATCGCCTGGATCTTGCGGGCGAGTTCGACGTCCTTCGCGGTCACCTTGCCGCCGGCGTCGTGGGTGTTGAGGCGGATGACGATGCGATTGTAGACGTTGGACCAGTCGGGGTGATGGTTCATCGCCTCCGCCTCGAAACCGACGCGCACCATGAAGGACAGCGCCGAGCGAAAGGTGTCGAATTGGAACGTCTTCGCGAGCGCATCGCGCTCGCACGACCAACCGGGCAGCCCGGCCAGCGCGGAATCGATCTCGGATTTCTCGAGGGGCTTCGCCATAAGGGCACCGAACACACGGCCATCCCGATTGCAAGTCCCTTGGCCCGCCGAAGCTTTCTGCGAAGGCGGCTTGTCAAACCAGCGGGCGCTGACCTAAATCGCTCCTTCACCGCATGAGCCAATCCGGGCCCGCCCTAGTTCCGCAGCATGTCGCCATCATCATGGATGGCAACGGCCGCTGGGCGAAGCAACGCGGTCTCCCGCGCCTCGAGGGTCATCGACGGGGCGTCGAGACCGTCCGGACCGTCGTCGACGCCGCCCGCGAACTCGGCATCCGCTATATCACGCTGTACGCTTTCTCCGTCGAGAACTGGCGCCGGCCCGCGGAGGAGGTCTCCGGGTTGATGGGCCTCCTCGATTATTTCCTCAAGCGCGAGCTGAACAACCTCATCAAGGAAAAGGTGCGGCTGCACACGATCGGCCGCACCGACGCCCTGCCCGCGAACGTCCGGCGCGAGCTCGACCGGGTGAAGGAGGCCACGAAGCACTTCCAGGACTGGAATCTCGTGCTGGCGCTCAACTACGGCGCCCAGACCGAGGCTGCGGATGCCGCCCGGGCCTACGCGGAGGCCGTCCTCGCCGGCCGCGAGCAGCCGGCCGAGGCGACGTGGGAGCGCTTCCGCCGCTATCTGTACACCGCCGACCTCCCCGACCCCGACCTGCTCATTCGCACCTCGGGCGAGCTTCGCATTTCCAATTTCCTCATGCTGCAGCTGGCCTACGCGGAAATGGTCTTCACGCCGGTGCTCTGGCCGGATTTCGGCAAAGCCGACCTGCAGGCGGCGATCGATGAGTTCCGTAAACGCGAGCGCCGCTACGGCCAGACCACCGAGCAGGTCCGGGCCGGCGCCAGCTGAACCCGCAACCCTGATCCGCGTGGCCTCCCGCATTCTGAGCACCATCGTCCTCTGGACCGTCATCCTGGCAAGCCTGTGGTTTTTCGGGGCTCATGCCGCGGTGGCGCTCATCACCATCCTGTCCGCGCTCACGCTGCACGAGTTCTACGTCCTCGTCGAAAAAATGGGCCACCGGCCGTTCCGGTGGATGGGCATCGCGTCCAGCGTCCTCATCACCGCCGGCCCGTATTACCTGGCCTGGGTCACCGACTCGGCGGAGATCGTCGACAATATCGCGCCCGGCCTCGTCGTCGTGGCGCTGATCGCGAGCTGCGCCCGCGTGCTGCAGGAGCGCGACACCAGCAACCGCATGGAAACGATCGCCGCCACCGTCGCCGGCGTGCTTTACGTGCCCTTCATGCTGCAGTTCCTGATTCGCATCCTGATGCGCGAGTCGGACAGCGGCGACAATCTCGCCCTCTGCCTGTGGGTCGTGGCGGTTTCGAAATTCTGCGACGTCGGCGCCCTGTTGACCGGCCTCGCGATCGGTCGGCACAAGATGGCCCCGGTGATCAGCCCGAAAAAGACTTGGGAGGGCGCGGTCGGCGGTGTGCTGGTTTCAGCCGGCGTCGGCGCCGGGCTGGCCTTTCTCCTTTCGGCCCGGCTGCCCGAATCACTCAATCCTTGGCTGGCCGCCGCGATCGCCGCGCCGCTGGCGATCGTCACCATTGTTTCCGACCTGATGGAATCCGCCTTGAAACGCCGCGCCGATCTCAAGGACACCGGCCGCCTCATTCCCGGCATCGGCGGCGCCTTCGACCTGACCGACAGCCTGATCCTGACGGCGCCCGTGGCGTATTTCATTTTCATGTTCGTGGAGTGAGCGGCGTGCCCCGCGACTGCATTGATGCCTGCCGATTGCTCCAGACTCCCAATTCCTGTCATTCTGAACGAAGTGAAGAATCCAGCGATCGACCGCATGAAATCCGAGGGCGCCTGGATTCTTAGCTGCACTCAGAATGACATGCCAGGAAGATTGCCGCTCTTATCCGTGTTGATCCGTGCCATCCGTGTCATCCGTGGTTAAAAAACGTGTCGTCCTCCTTGGAGCCACCGGCTCCATCGGCGAAAACACGCTGCGTGTCATCGCCGCGCACCCGGACCGGCTCGAGCTGCTGGCCATCGCGTCCCACGGCCGCCATGAGCAGCTCGCCGCGATCGCGCGGCGGTTCGGCGTGCGGCACGTGGGCCTGTGGGACCCGGCGGCGCTGCAGGCCGCGCGCAGCGGCGATGGCTTCCCTGCCGGCACGAACTTCCACGGTGGTCCCGGGGGTTTGACCGAGCTTGCCACTCTGCCTGAAGCCGACGTCGTGCTCGTGGCGGTGGTCGGCACCGCCGCCTTGCGTCCGGTGCTCGCCGCGATCGAAGCCGGGAAGGCCATCGCCCTCGCCTCGAAGGAAATTCTTGTGCTGGCCGGCAGGTTCGTGATGGCGGCGGCCCGCGCGCGCGGCGCCGGCGGCAGCCCCATCATTCCCGTGGACAGCGAGCACAACGCCGTCTTCCAGTGCCTCGCCGGGCATCGGGCGACCGACGTTCGGCGGCTCGTCCTGACCGCCTCCGGCGGCGCGTTCCGCGACTGGCCGGTCGAGAAGCTCGGTGCGGTGACGCCCGCCGATGCATTGAAACATCCCAACTGGTCCATGGGCCCGAAGATCACGGTCGATTCCGCCACCCTGGCCAACAAGGGCCTCGAACTGATCGAGGCGCAATGGCTCTTCGGGTTGCAGCCGGGCCAGTGCCAGACGGTCCTCCACCCACAGAGCATTGTGCATTGCCTGGTGGAATTTACCGACGGGTCGATGCTGGCGCAGCTCTGCCCACCCTCGATGACGTTTCCGATCCAGCATGCGCTGCTGTACCCCGACCGCGCGCCGACTGCCACCGACGCCGGCCTGCCGCTCGACCAACTCCTCCGCCTCGATTTCCGCCCGGTGGACGAAGCACGTTTCCCGTGCCTGCGGCTGGCGCGCGAGGCCATGGCCGCCGGCGGCACCGCCCCGGCGGTGTTCAACGCCGCCAACGAGGTGGCGGTCGCTGCTTTCCTGAAAAACCAGGTGCCGTTCCTTGCGATTCCGCGGGTTATTGAACAGACTCTGGGAGTGATCGGCGCCCGGGAGCCGGCCAGCCTCGACGAGGTCCTGCTTGTCGATGCCGAAGCCCGCCGGGTGGCCACACAATTTACCAACCAATCCTGATGATGTGTCATTCTGAGCGCAGCGAAGAATCCTTCGGCATCCGCCATTGGTGACCGATTCGTAAAATGGAAATCCTTGCCGGCATCTTCAGCAACGTCTGGTCGATCTTCCTCATCGTCCTGTTTTTTGGCGGCTCGATCTTCGTGCACGAGCTCGGCCATTTCCTGGCGGCACGTCGCCGCGGCGTAAAAGTGGCGCGATTCTCCATTGGTTTCGGCCGGGCGATCTGGCAATGGGTCGGCAAGGACGGCGTCGAATACCGCATCGCGTGGCTGCCACTCGGCGGCTACGTGGCGCTGCCGCAGCTCGCTGACATGCCTATGATCGAAGGCGAGACCGACGGGACGGAAAACCTGCCGCCAGTCGACTATGCCTCGCGGATGATCGTGTTCGTCGCCGGCGCCCTCTTCAACGTGCTCTTTGCCTTCCTGCTCGCCTGCGCGCTGTGGTGGGCCGGCCAGCCGACCAGCGAAGACCTGTCCACGACGCGCATCGGCTACGTTGCGAAGACCATCACGCTCGTCGACAACACCACCGTGCCGAGCCCCGCGCTCCAGGCCGGCCTCCAGGTGGGCGATACCATCCGCGCGATCGACGGCACGCCGGTGAATGACTGGTCCGAACTCCTGCAGACGCTCGTGACGAGTTCGGGCGTCACAGCCGACGGGCAGCGCGAGGCCGTCTTCACGGTCGACCGCGGCGGCCGCACCCGGGACGTGAAAGTCTTCCCGCGCCTCTCGGGCGAGGACCAGAACCGCAAGGTCGGAATCATGCCCGCCTACACCCCGATCGTGCACAGCGCGCCGGACGGCTCCTTCGCCCGGAAGGTCGGGCTGCAGGCGGACGACCAGCTAAAGACGCTCGATGGCACCCCGCTCCTCAATCTCGTCACTCTGATGGATAAGATGCAGGAGAAGCCCGCCACCGCCTTCACGCTGGGCGTGCTCCGCGGCGACCACCCGGTCGACATCAAGGTGCCGGCAGACCGCCCGGCGGATACCTCCGCCTTTTTGGGCGCGGCCTTTCGCACCAACTACGGTCTCGTGCACGTGAATCCGTTCGAACAGGTCTACAGCCAGGTGCGGATGACGGTGCGGGTGTTCGTCAGCCTGCTCCACCCGCATTCCGACATGGGCCTGTCGAAGCTCAGCGGACCGGTGGGCATCGGCCGGATTTATTGGGACGCCTCCAAGGCCGGCCTGCGCTACGTCGTCTGGATCGCGATCCTGGTGAACATCAACCTGGCCATCTTCAATCTCCTGCCCATTCCCGTCCTCGACGGCGGACACATGCTGTTCGCCACCATCGGCCGGATCCGCGGGCGCGCGCTGCCGACAAACTTCGTCGCCACCATGCAGGGCATTTTCCTGGTGCTCCTGATGTCGATGATGGCGTACGTGACCATCTTTGGCGACCTGCGCCGCATCGTCCGTGACAACCGCGCCGAAGCCGCGGCGAAGGAAACCGCCCCGGCTGACACAAGTAACAAGTAACAGGTTCACCAGTACCAGGCGACGGCGCGGGATGCCCGGTCTTGTTCCTTGATCCCTGAGCACCTGATACTTCTCCTTTCGTCGTGTCCTACTGCCCTTCCCGCTACGAAACCATCCGGCGTCGCACCGTTGAGGTGAAAGTCGGCACCGTGGGCGTGGGCGGGACGAATCCCATCCGGGTCCAGTCCATGACGACCAGCGACACCCAGGACGTCGCGGCGACGGTCCGCCAGTCGATCGCCCTCGCGGAGGTGGGCTGCGAAATCGTTCGCATCACTGCGCCGAATGTCGCGGCGGCGAAATGCCTCAAGGAGATCCGCGCGCAGTTCACCGCCGCGGGCTTCGGTCACGTCCCGCTGGTCGCCGACATCCACTTCCTCCCGTCGGCCGCCATGGAGGCCGTCGAACATGTCGAAAAGGTTCGCGTCAACCCCGGCAATTACGCCGACAAGAAGAAATTCGCCGTCAAGGAATACACCGACGCCGACTACGATCGCGAATTGCAGCGGCTGCACGACGCCTTCACGCCGCTGGTGAAGCGCGCGAAGGAACTCGGTCGCGCGATGCGCATCGGCACCAACCACGGCTCGCTCTCCGACCGCATCATGAACCGCTACGGCGACACGCCGCTTGGCATGGTGGAGAGCGCCCTCGAATTCCTGCGCATTGCCCGGTCGCACGATTACCACGCCATCATCCTCTCGATGAAGGCGAGCAACCCGAAGGTGATGATCCAGGCCTATCGCCTCCTCGTGGAGCGCATGGCGCGGGAGGACATGCATTACCCGCTCCATCTGGGCGTGACGGAGGCCGGCGATGGCGAGGATGGCCGGATCAAGGGTGCCATCGGCATCGGCAGCCTGCTGCTCGACGGCTTGGGCGATACCATCCGCGTTTCGCTGACCGAAGATTCGGTTTACGAGATTCCCGTCGCACAGGCGATCGCCGCGAAGGCCATGTCACTTTGGAAAACGCCAGATTCCAAATCCCAAACGCCAAATCCCCCGGGCTCCCGAGTCCCGGCCCTCAGCCCTCAGCACTCGGCGCTCAGCTCCGATTCCATCGATCCCTACCACTTCACCCGGCGCGAAACGGTCACGCTGCCCCTCAGCAACAGCTGCATCGTCGGCCCGGAGCAGCCCCCGCGGGTGATCGTACGCTCGACGTTGGCCCAACTCGCCGAAACCGCGACCGCCCTCGCCTCCCCGCGCCTTAAGGACACTCCCGCCGAGGGCGTCCTCGTACCGGTGGGGACGCCGGGTGACCTCGCCAGCCTTTGCCAATCACTCGGGTCCACCCCGTTGCCGGTCGAATTCCTCGCCCTCGAGATCGCTCCCGCGCTCTCGCCCGACCTGCTGCAGCCGCTCCTCGCGCTGAGCAAAGGCCGCGTCATGCTCGTGCGGCGTTTCGGCGCCGGCGAAACCGGCGCCTTCGAAGCGTTCGTCGATCTCGTCCGCCGCCACCACCAGTTGCTTGCCGCCGAGATTGCGCCCGAGGATTTCGACGCCTACGCCAGCACGGTCGCGCGCCTGGGCGACGGGGGACTGGTGTTCACCTTGTCCACCCCGCGGCTCACCCCGCCCGCCCACGCGATCGGCGCCTGGCGGCGGCTGGCTGAACATCTCAAACAGGCCGGGTCGAAGGCGCCGATTTGGATCCGCAACACCGCGGGCACGGCGGTCCGCGGCGACAACAGTTTCCTGTCGAAGCTGCTCGAAGCGAGCATCCTCACCGGCAGCCTGCTCTGCGACGGCTTCGGCGACTTCGTGAGCATCGAAACGGAAGCCGACCCGGCCCGGGCGACCACGCTCGCCTACAATGTCCTGCAGGGCGCCGGCGCCCGCATTTCCAAGACCGAGTTCGTCGCCTGCCCGAGCTGTGGCCGCACCTTGTTCGACCTGCAAAGCACGACGCAGCGCATCCGCGCGCAGACCGGCCACCTGAAGGGCGTGAAGATCGCCATCATGGGCTGCATCGTGAACGGTCCCGGCGAGATGGCCGACGCCGACTTCGGCTACGTCGGCGGCGCCCCGGGCAAGATCAACCTCTACGTCGGCAAGAACTGCGTGCAGTACAACATTCCGCAGGCCGAGGCCGATGCCCGCCTGATCGCGCTCATCCGCGAGCACGGCAAGTGGACCGATCCCGAAGCGCACCAGCTTTCGCCCGCGTAGCGGATAGATCAGCCGTCGTCGCCAGCTGGGCCGCAACTTCAGAATCCCAAGCGCGGCGCGCATAGCTTCAGCCGGCAGGCCAGCTTTCGCCCGCGTAGCGGATCGTCTGGCCATCCGTGTCCTGTTCCCCCACCGCCGCCTCTCCGCTGCACTTCGGACACAAACGGAAAATTTTTCATCCCTGAATCACGCCTGCATGCACTTCGCATGCCGCACCCGCAAGCTTCCGCCGCGCCCACCCCGCGCGAGCGATGCTTCCGAGGGAAAATCCGGGCCAGCACTCGCGAAAAATTTCGCAACAATAAATTGCGAAATCCGTCACGCGCATCGCGTGTGAACAACATGTCGGAAAGTTGCTCTTGAAACGCATTTTTTGATTCACGTTAACTGCAAAGTATTCTTTAACGTCTGCTCTCGATTGTTCTTTGCCAGCTTCCACTGCGCAGTTCGTGTCCCGACTCGCCAAGGTTTTCCCACACGCGGTCCATCATCTCCTCGTATCCGCAGCTCCCCACCGGCGGCGGATGATGGCCTGATCCACTTTCCCCTTGCGCGCAGCGGCCACGACGGACGTGACGGAAGCTTCGGCAATCACAGTTGTTGAAGCGCGATTCACCTGTCACCAACCGTCCCTCATGCCCCCCACCGTGCTCCAGACCAGTCTCTGGGAAACCGTCAAATGCGACTTGAAGGGGCTGTTCCCGGATGACGTCTTCCAGATGTGGTTCGAGCCGATGCGGTGCCTGGAGACGACCGAGGACGCGATCACGCTCGGCGTGCAAAGCGACTTCGCCGCGATCTGGATCCAGGACAACTACCTCGACCTGATCTCGCAACGCCTGCGACTGGCGGCCGGGCGCATGGTGCACGTGACGTTGAAGAACACGGAGCACAACAGCGCGACCGCGCTGACCGCGCCGGCGCCCGAGCCCAAGGCCCGCACGTCGTCCCGCCGCGCCCCGCGCTACGATGAGCGCCAGGCCGCTGCGGGCTCGCTCAACCCGCGCAACACCTTCGAGACTTTCGTCGTCGGCCAGAACAATCAGCTCGCGCACGCCGCCGCCCTGGCGGTCGCACAGGCCCCCGCCCAGGCTTACAACCCGCTGTTCATCCACGGCGCCACCGGCCTCGGCAAGACCCACCTGATGCACGCCGTCGGGCACAGCATCCTCCAGCGGAACCCGGAGGCGAAGATCGCCTACCTCTCCACGGAGAAGTTCACGAACGAGTTCATCCAGGCGTTGAAGGAGAACGCGTTGACGAAGTTCCGCCAGCGCTACCGCAACGTCGACGTGCTCCTCATCGACGACATCCAGTTCCTCGCCGGCAAGGAAGGCATCCAGGAGGAATTCTTCCACACCTTCAACGACCTGTTCGAGTCCCAGAAGCAGATCGTCCTTTCCAGCGACCGGCCGGTCACCGAGATCGCCACCCTCGAGGCCCGCCTCGTGTCACGATTCCAGTGGGGCCTGTCCGCCGACGTCCAGTCGCCCGACTTCGAGACCCGCGTCGCCATCCTCAAGACCAAGGCCGCCACCCTCAAGGTCGACCTGCCCGTGCCCGTCATCGAGTTCATGGCGCAGCACATCTCGAAAAACATCCGCCGGCTCGAGGGCGCGCTCATCAAGATCTCCAGCTACGCCGCGCTCACCGGCAAGCCGCTCGACCTCACCACCACGGAGCACCTGCTCAAGGACGTGCTCATGGAGGAGGCGCAGAACCGGCTCAGCATCGAGGGCATCCAGAAACGCGTCGCCGAGCACTACCAGATCCGCCACTCGGACATGACCAGCAAGCGGCGCCCCAACGCCATCGCCTTCCCGCGGCAGATCGCCATGTACCTTTGCCGGCAGCTCACCCGCCACTCCCTGCAGGAGATCGGCGACGCCTTCGGCGGCCGCGACCACGGCACCGTCATCCATGCCGTCAAGACCGTCGAGAACATGATGGAGCAGGATGATTCGGTGAAGGGCAGCGTCGACTTCCTCAAGGCTCAGCTTTCCAAGTAAGCGGACGGTTTACGGTTCCCGGTTCACCGTCTTCCGCCGCCCGTCCGTTGTCTGGGGTTTGTCGTTCCGGGTTTGAGATTCTCCCGCTGTTTGGCCTTTGGCGTTTTGGAGTTTGGCCTTTCGTCTTCGGTCCCGCTATGGATTTGCCATCCGGCCAACCGTGAACATTGAACGGTGAACGGGTAACTTCCCTCATGACCTTAACTCCCGAACAAAAGCAGGCCGTCGCCAGCTGGATCGCCGCGGGCGACAATCTCTCCGCCGTCCAGAAGAAGCTGTCCGAGCAGTTCAAGATCTCGATGACCTACATGGACGTCCGCTTCCTCGTGGACGATCTCGGGCTCGAGTTGAAGAATGCCGCGCCCAAGGCGGATGCGGGCGATGTCGCCAAAGCCGCCCCGGCGGGCGGAGGCGGAACGCCCCCACCCCGCTCGTCCCCCGACAAGAAAGGCTTCCTCGACAAGATGAAGGAAAAGGTCGGCCTCGGCGCGACTGATGATGAGGACGAGCTCCCGTCCGACGAGATGGACGAGACCTTGCCCGGCGAGGCGGCTCCGGCCGCCCCCGGGGGCGTCACGGTCGAGTTGGACCGCCTCGTTCGCCCCGGCGCCGTGGTCAGCGGCAACGTGACCTTCAGCGACGGTGTTTCCGCCAAGTGGGCCCTCGACCAATACGGCCGGCTGATGCTCGACTCATCCCCCAAGGGTTACCAGCCGACGCAGGCCGACGTGCAGGCGTTCCAGATGCAGCTCCAACAGCAGCTGCAACGGCACGGGTACTGAGCGTCGCTCGACCGATCTAGACGCGTTCCGCGTCCATTGGAGGGCCGGTCTCCTGACCGGCCGCGAAAGCGATGATGGCATTCTCAAGCCTGCCGTAGCCGCGCTTGAGCCGCTGGCGAAAGCGCCGTGCCCCTACGCCTGCAAGCAGGCTCCTACAGGTGGAACGCGCTGACCCCAGCGCGTTGCGTCGTGAGATTGTAGGGCTGGACCTTGGTCCAGCCGCGTTGGCGGCGCGAGGCGCGAACCATTTGCAGGCGGGCGGCGGATCCTACCGGCTGCACCAAGGTGCAGCCCTACAGCTTACCCCCTCACTTCACCCCCGGTCCCAAATTCGCCGCCAGGAATTTGTCCACGGCCTCGAAGATCTGCTTCCGTTGCTTTTCGTCGCCGAGGCTGTGACCGAGGTCCGATATGAACAGGCTCGTTGGCTTCCGCCCGATCTTGTCCAAGGCCGCGATCATGCGCTTTGCCTGGTCCTGCGGCACGGTCCGGTCATCCTTGCCCTGGATGATCAACACCGGGGCGGTGATCTTGTCCGCGAAGTTCACCGGCGAGATGCCGGCCAGGAAAGCGGCATCGTTGGCCGGGTCGCCGATTTCCCTTTTCCAATACCGGTTGGCGTCCTTGTAGTCCGAATCGCCGCGGCGATCGTCCATGATCGCCGGCCAGTCGGTCACACCGGCGATCGAGACGGCGCAGCGGTAAAGCTCCGGGTTGCGGCCGGCGCCGAACAGGGCGGAATAGCCGCCGTAGCTGCCGCCCATGATCGCGATGTGCTGCGCGTCGGCGACCCCGGCCGAAATCGCCCAGCGCACGCCGTCTTCGATGTCATCCTGGATGGCCCGCCCGATCTGCCGGCGCGCACTGCGGAACAGGTCTTCGCCATATCCCGGCGAACCGCGATAATTGACCTGCAGGACCGCATAGCCGCGGTTGGCCAGCATCTGCACCATGGGCTCGTAGCCCCAGATGTCGCGCACCCACGGGCCGCCGTGCACGAACATGACGAGCGGCAGTCCCTTCGGCTGGTACCCAGCGGGCACCGTCAGGTAACCGTGGATCAGCAGCCCGTCCCGTGCCTGGTATTTCACCAGGAGGGTCTGGGCCATTTTCGCCGGGTTGACCCACGGCATCCGCGTGCCGAGCCGCGTGATCTTGTGCTTGTTGGCATCCAGCAGCATGTAAACGCCGGGATCCCGGTCGGAATAGCAGAGCCACAGGACGCGTTTGTCGTCGCGCGAGGTCCCGGCCAGGATGTTCAGCGTGTCGGGCATGGCGCGGTCGATCGCCAGCTGATAACCGGCAAAGTCGTGGTCGAACCACTTCACGCGCACCGTCTCGGCGTAATACCGGATGCCAATCAACGACTGCTTCGCCCGCGAGAACCCCACCGAGGCGAGCGCCACCCGGTCAAATATTCCCGGGCGATTCGACACGACGTCGTATTCGGGATCGGTCAGCAGCGGCGCCCCGAGCGTGCCCGTGGCGGGATCCATCGGAAACACCGTCCAGCGCCTCTCGGGCGTCAACGCCGCCACCAGCACCCGTCCCGTCGCGCGGTCGAATCCCACCGCCTGGATCTGCCCCGCGCGTTTCTCCAACGGCAGGATGGTCCGCCACGGATCCTTCGGCCCGTCCCGGAAGATCGCGCCCGACAGCTCCCCGTGCGAGAGGATGCCCAGCCGTGCCACCCCGTTGAAATCGAGACCCCAATTCGCCACCTCGCCGGGATTCTTCTCCTCCAGGCTCGCGAGGCCGGTCTGCGTGTTGATGCGCATGATATCGGGACGGTTGACGCTGCCGACGCCGCCTTCATGCCGGTCGAGCATCAGGATGTCCCCGTCCTTGTCCAAGGACGCATACACCAGCTCGTGGTAGAACGCCTTGAACGAGTTCACCGAGACGCGGTTGTCCTCGTAGCCGCTCACCGGGATCATGTTCGCGCCATTCCAGTCCACGGCCATCGCGCCGTAGAACGAGTCCCACACCGACGACATGATCAGGAGCCGCTCGTCGCCGATCCAATCGAAACTCAGCACCTCCTTCTGGGCATTGTTGCGCAACGTCGCCTCGCCCAGGTCCAGGCGCGACAGCTTGCCGCTATCCACGTCCGCGACATGCAGCGTCCGGCGGCCGGCAAATTCACGCAGGAAGGCCACCCGCTTGCCGTCGGGTGAGAGCTTGGCGCCGGAGGTGGCCGGCTCGCGGTAGAAATCCTCCAAGGGCAGCCGCTCGACGGCCAGCCCTGAACCGAGCAACACGCAGCAAAGCGCGGTCAGCGCACAACGGGTTGGGTGCATAAATGAAAGCGCCGGGAGGCTGCCCCACGGGTCCCCGGCAGGCAAAGCGATTCCGCCCGGACGGTTCGAGGAACGGATGTCATCCTTGTAGGTCGGGCTTTATGCCCGACGATACAGCCGGGCGTCGGGCATAAAGCCCGACCTACAAAATTCCCAACAGCCCTACGGCATCGCCTTCAACCCCTCGAGCAGCCGTCGCGCCGACTCATCCGCCGGCGCGAGACGCACGGCTTCAGCCGCATGCGCCTTCGCTTCCGCCCAGCGCCCAAGCCGCGCCAGCGTCGTCGCCAGGTTCAGCTGCGCGAGGAAATAACCCGGTCGCAACTGGATTGCCGCCTCGTACTGGCGCGCGGCCGCATCGAGCTGCCCTTGCTCGAGCAGCACGTTGCCGAGGTTGACGTGCGCCTCGGCGGAGCCCGGGGCGAGCCGCACTGCTGCCTCCAGATGCCCGCGCGCGGCCTCGATTTCGTCGTGCGTCGCCAGTGCCACGCCGAGATTGAGCTGCGCATCCGGATAGTTCGGATCGAGCCGCACCGCCTCGGCATAGCTCGCCCGCGCCGCATCCAGCTGGCCTACTGCCCGCTGTGCCTGCCCGAGGTTGAAATGCGCCGCGGCCAGATCGGGTTTCATGCGCACGGCCTGCTCGAGCCTGGGCAGCGCTTCCGCGGTCCGGCCAAGCTGGAGCAATGCGGCCCCGAGGTTCGACAACGTGTCGGCGTCGTTGGGCCGCGCCGCCAGCGCCTTCTCGAAACATGGCACGGCCTTGTCCCAATGGCGCAACGCCGCTTGCGCCTGGCCCAGCAGCGCCAATGCCTCGGCGGGCCTGGCCATCGTCGTCGCCGCATCTTCGAGCAGCGGGACTGCCTCCTCCGGCCGGCCCAGTCGGTTGAAGATGCGCCCCGCCTCGATCTTTGCCTGGAAAAACTTCGGCTGGATCCGGATGGCCTCGCGATATTCCGCCAGCGCCTCGTCCGCGCGCCCGAGCTTGTCGAGCGCCAGCGCCAGGTTGAAGCGACACGACAGGATCGCGGGATTCATCCGCACCGCCTCCCGGAAACGTTCGCATGCCGCCGCATAGTCGCCGCGACGATAGAGCGCCTGCCCGACGTTGGCCTGCGCGATGGCACTGTCCGGCCACTTGGCGACTGAATCCTGATACAGCGCCATCGGGTCCCGATAGAGCGCGTTGCGCGCGAAGGTCGCGATCCCGGCCGGTACCGTCAGCGCCAGCAACACCGCCAATGCGCCGCGGCCGAACCTTGCGACCAGCCCACCCGCCACCAGCGCGACGACCGCAGCCAGGGGAACGTACATCCGGTGTTCGACCGTCATTTGCAGCGTGCCCGGCACGAGGCTCGTCGGCGCCAGCACGATGAAGAAGCACGCGCCGCAGAATCCCGCCGCCGGCCGCCGCCACAACGCCCAGATCGTCACGACCAGCAGTCCGACCACTACAATGACGTACGGCGCGATTGCCGCGAGGCTCGCGACCTTGGTGAAACCATACTCGAGCACCAGCGGCGAGCCCCAGAACGCCAGCCACAGGTAATGAGTCAGGGTCCAGAACTGCGTGAGCCAGTAGTCGAGCGCCGCACCGGGCGTCAGCGCAAACGTGCCTCCGCGCATCCCGGTGCCGGGTACGAGCCATAGCAACGGTAACCACGTCGCGGCCAGCGCCACGTAAAACCAACGCCGTTGCCGCCAGGCTTCGCCGAAGTTACCCGCAACGAAGCAGCGGTCATAAAGGAACACGACGACCGGTGCCGTCGCCATGACTTCCTTGCAGAACATACCCGCCAGGCATGCGAGCCAGGTGAATGCCAGCCAGGCAGTAGGGCGGGATCGCCGAATCCCGCCTCGGTCCACTTCGGCTTCTCCCGCCGGCGGGATCCGGCGATCCCGCCCTACATGTTCACATGCCCGCGCGAACCCATACAGCGTCAGCAGGTAGAACATCCCCATCAACGACTCGGTGCGTTGGATGACGAAAGTCACCGACTCCGTCTGCAACGGATGCACCAGCCACAGCAGCGCCATCGCGAAGGCGGTCGGCAGCGCCAGCGCGTTCAGGCGGGCGCCGACGCTCGGCTGTGCGAGCGTCCGCCGCACGAGTCCGAACAGCGCCAGCCCGCCGATAATGTGAAACGCCAGGTTGAAAACGTGGTAGCTCCACGGTCGCGTGCCGCTGATGGCGTAATTGACCGCGAGGCTCAGGTTCACGAGCGGCCGGCCGCTCACTGCCGGACCACCCTCGTTCGGCGGCGTGAGAGGCCCGGTCAACGGCCACAGCAGGCGAATCGTCGGGTTGTCGAGGATCGAGGGTTCATCGTCGTAGAGAAACGGCGCCCGAAACGAATTCGCGTAGGCCGCCAGCGCCGCCAGTGCCAGCATCGCGCCCCAGAGCGCAGGGCGCCGGTGCACTGTCGGCGTCGCGTTCTTCCTGGACTGGGTTGTCGGCACCACTGCGGCGGGAAGCTACGGCATCTCCGCCAGCCGGTCGAGCATCTGGCGCGCCGCGATCAGGTCCGGCCGCAAGCGCAGCGCTTCCTCGTAATGTCTCCGCGCCTCCGCCGGGCGCCCGAGCTGAAACAAAGCGTTCCCCAAACCGAGGTGAGCCAGGGCGGAATCCGGCTGGAGACGCAAGGCCTCGGAGTAGACGGGCACTGCTTCGGCGGGCCGGCGCGCCAGCACGAGCGCCAGGCCGAGGTTGGCGCGCGCGTCGGGCCGGCGCGGATCGAGGTCGACGGCGGCGCGCAACAACCCGATGCCCTCGTCGAGCCGGCCGCTCCGGGCAAGCAGCACGCCGAGGTTCATGTGGGCGAGCGCGTGGCGCGGGTCCATTTCCAGCACCGTGCGGTATTCCCGGATCGCCTCGTCGCTGCGCCCGGCCGAGGCAAGCAGCAGCGCATGGTTGTAATGGACGGCGGGTTCCCCGGGCGCGAGGGCCAGCACCCGTTCGAGGGCGGCGATCGCCTCCGGGGTGCGCCCTTGGCGCTCCCGCAACGTCGCCAGGCTGTGGAAAGCTTCCGGCGAGTCGGGCGCCGCGGCCACTGCGATCCGCAGGTTACGCTCTGCTTCGTCCAAGCGCCCGAGATCGGTCAACACGCGGCCCAGTTCAAGGTGGGCGTCCGGGTAACCGGGCTGCAAGGCGAGCACGCGCGCAAAACTCGCGGCCGCCTCCTCGCTCCGCTCGAGCTTTTCCTGGGCCAGGCCGAGGTTGTAGTGCGTGCGCGCGAGATTCGGGTTCATCCGGATCGATTCGCCATAAAGCCGCACCGCCTCGGCCAGGTTGCCTTGTTTGAAATGGACCGTGCCGAGGCTCGCGACCGCGCGGGCATTGGGTCGCTGCGCGATCGTCTCCTGCCAGAGCGACAGCTCCGACCGGTAGTCCAGCGTCCGCTGCCAGGTAAGGCCACCCAGCGCCGCAGCCGCCGCGAGCAAGGCCAGCAATCCGCGGCGGCCCCAGCGTGCTGCCACCGCGCCTGCGCCGAGCGCCATGAGGCCCGCCAGCGGCAGATACATCCGGTGTTCCGCGATGGGCTGCGTTACCAACGGGACGAAACTCGAACTCGGGGCCAGGATCAGGAAACACCAGGCGCCGACGAAACCGGGCCCGCGGCGGCGCCCGCAGAGTGCCACCGTCGTTCCCGCCAGCAGGACCAAAATGAGCAGCGCCTGCCACCAGACTTCAGCCAGACCTTGCGCCAGTTCGACGCCGTAATCGATCACCAGGGGATGCGGCCACAGCGCCAGCTTCAGGTAGATGGCCAGCGCCTCACATTGCGTCAGCAGGTAACGCCACGCACTCGACCCGGCAAAAAACCCGACCGTGCCGCCGCGACCGGCCTCGCGGGCCATCAACCATGCCAGCGGCAGCCAGGTTGCGGCCAGCGCCACATGCAGTCCTTTCCGCCGCCGCCAGGCCTCGCCGAAACTGCCCGCCACGAACGTCCGGTCATAGAGGAAAATCACGACCGGCACCGTCGCGATGATCTCCTTGCTGAACACCCCGAGCAGGCACGCCGCCACCGACAGCAGGGCCCAGCCCCGCCCGGTCGGAGAAGTTTCCGACGCACGAATGAAGCCGTAAACCGTCAGCAGAAACCACAGGCTCCCGAGCAATTCGCTGCGCTGCGCAATGCTGACCACCGACTCGGTCAGGAGCGGATGGACCGCCCAGAGCAAGGCGGCGACGAAGGACAAGAGTTCCGTTTGGCCGGTCGAGGGCGAGATCGACGCTTCCCGCCCGGTTTCGTTTTCGGGCGTTGCTTGTCCCCGCCGTCCGAGCAGGCGCAGCGTTCGCCGCAGCACGCCCCACCAGGCCAGCGTCGCCAGCACATGCAGCAGCAGGTTCACCGCGTGGTAGCCGCGCGGGTCCAGGCCCCCGGCCGCGTAATTGAGGGCGAACGACAGGTTCAACAGGGGTCGTCCCATGGCACTGGAACCATTCCGCGGCGGCTGCCACGCCCCCGCGATCGAGCGGATCGTGGGGTTCTCCACCACCGACGGCAGGTCATCGAATACGAACGGCGCGCGAATCGAATTCGCGTAGGCCGCGATCGTCGCGAGCACGAGGGCCAGCCCCGCCAGCCAAGTCGTGCGGCGGACCTTCACGGTAGGAGCGCAGACATGCTGCGCCGTGGGCCATATTTGTAGGGGCGTGCCTTGTGCACGCCCTGGGCGCGGTCCATCCGCGCCCCTACAGGTCTAGCCATCGTGAAGACGAGGTTGGCACCCGCCAGCCAGGTCGTGCGATTCGCAGTCATGTGCCCGCCCTTCCGGCTTTCCCGCTGGATTCTTCGCTTCCTCCTGCGCCTAGCCTCCGGAGGACAGGCCGCTCAGGATGACAGTCTATAAGGTTCATTCCCAATTCGTGTCATTCTGAGCGTAGCGAAGAATCCAGCAAGGTCCTCAAGGTTCACCCGACGCCGCTCTCATCCTCCCACTAACCGCAGGAACTCCGCCTCGTCGATGATCGGGACGCTGAGCTCGCGGGCCTTGTCCAGCTTCGAGCCCGCCTCGGCGCCGGCGAGCACGTAGGCCGTCTTCTTGCTCACGCTGCCCGACACCTTGCCGCCCGCGGCGAGGATCTTCTGCTCCGCTTCGTCGCGTTTCATCGTCGGCAGCGTACCGGTCAGCACAAAGGTCTTCCCGGTGAACTTGCCCGCCTCCACCACCGTCCCCTGCGGATCGATGCCGAGCTTCGCCAGCTTGGCGAGCAGCCGCCGGCCGGGCTCGCTGGCCAGGAACTCCAGTGTGCTCGCCGCCACCGCCGGCCCGATGTCCGACGGCACACCGAGCAGGATCCCGGCGTTCAGCGCCGCCACTTCGGCGTCGATATCCACGCGCCGCGCCTTGCGCCGCTCCTTCTCGGCCTCGTCTTTTGCCGGGTTCTTCTTCGAGTTCGGGCTGTCGCGCTCCTTCTCCTCCTCCAGCTCCGCCTTGCGCAACACCGCGCGCAGGAGCTTCGAGTCGGCCAGCTCCGCAAAGTTCCGATGCCGTCGCGCCAGCTCGCGCGCCGTGCTCTCGCCCACGTCGGGCACGCTCAAGGCGTACAGCCAACGCTCGAGCGGCAGCGCCCGCGCCGCCTCACGCGCGGCCACGAGCTTCGTCGCGTTCTTTTCGCCGAACACGCGCGGTTCCGCCTCGGTGCCGAGGTTGAGCGTGGCGAGCGTCGCAAGCGGCACGTCGTAAAGGTCCGGCGGATCGCGCACGAGATCGAGGTCGACCAACTTCGTCGCCACGATCTCCCCCAGCCCGTCGATCGCCAGCGCCCGCCGGCTTCCGAAGAAGCCCAGGCGCCCGGCGCGTTGCGCGCGACAGTCGTAGTTCTGGCATTTCCACGCCGCGCCGAGGCCGGTCTCAGTGTCCACCTCGATGCGGGCGATGCGCCCGCCGCACACCGGGCATTTTCCGCCGACGGCCTTGAACAAGTCGAACTCCTCCGCCCCCGCCGGCCGCTCCTCCGGAAACGAGCGCAACACCGCGGGAATCACTTCGCCGGCGCGTTCGATCTCGACCAGGTCGCCGACGCGGATGTCCTTGCGGCGAATCTCGTCTTCGTTGTGCAGCGTCGCCCGGGCGATGGTGCTGAGCGAAAGGAACACGGGCTCGAGTTCCGCCACCGGGCTGAGGATGCCGGTCTTGCCCACCTGGATCGTGATGCCCTTCAGCCGGGTCCGGGCCGTGTCGGGCTTGTACTTGTAGGCGATGGCCCAGCGGGGCGACTTGTCCGTCGAGCCGGCCGTGCGCTGCTGCTCCATCGAGTCGAGCTTCACCACCGCGCCGTCGGTGCCGTAGGCGAACCCGCGACGAATCCGGTCGAGCTCGCCAATCGCCGCCCAGGCCTCGTCGATCCCGCGCACCGTCCAGTACTTCTCGACGACCGGCAGGCCCCACTTGCGCAATTGCTCCTGCAACTCCGTCTGCGACTGCACGACGGCCGGTTCGCAATGGCCGAGGCCGTAGAGGACAATCGACAGCTTGCGCTTCGCCACCTCGGCCGGGTCCAGTTGCTTGATGGTCCCGGCGGCGGTGTTGCGCGGGTTGGCGTAAAGTTCCTCGCCCGCGGCGGCGCGCTCGGCGTTGAGTCGCTCGAACTCCGCCTGCGTCATGTAAATCTCGCCGCGGATCTCGACCAGCTTGGGCGCGGTGCCCTTCAGCTTGCGCGGGAGCATCGCAATCGTCTCGGCGTTGCGGGTGATGTCGTCGCCGCGGTCGCCCTTGCCACGCGTGACGGCGCGCACGAATTTGCCGTGCTCATACGTCAGGCTGACCGCAAGTCCGTCGATCTTGGGCTCGACCGTGTAGCGCAGGTCGTCGGTCTCGAGCAGCCGCACCAGCCGCGCGTGGAAGGCGCGGAATTCCTCCTCGTTGTAGGTGTTGTCGAGGCTGAGCATCCTTTGCCGGTGCGCCACCTCCTTGAAGCCCTGCACGCGGTCGTCGCCGACCTGCTGCGTCGGCGAGTCGGCCCGGGCAAATTCCGGAAACTGCTGCTCGAGCCCGGCCAGCTCGCGCTTCAGCGCATCGTAGTCGAAGTCCGTTATCTCCGGCCGGGCCTGCCGGTAGTAAAGCTCGTCATTGTGCGCGACTTGTTCGCGCAGGAGGGCGATGCGTTGCTGGGCCTCGATCGGGGTCATCGGGCGCAAATTAGGCACGGGTTGGCCCCGCGGGAAGTTCTTTTAACCATGGATTTCGCGGACTGCGCGGCGACCCGCCCTTCGTGCGGGTTGCCGCCGGTAGGGGCCGTTGCCCTCAACGGCCCGATCAAGGCGCTTGAGGGCAAGCGCCCCTACCTCAAGCCGGATCAATTCAATGGAAAACCACCGATCGATACGGATGAACACAGATCAGAAGGAATTACAGGGAGAACGAGCTTGGTGGCTCGGCTCACGGATGAGTGAGGCGCCTGGCGCTCTATTTCGCGGCCAGCGCCTTTTCCCATCTGTGTTTATCTGCGTGCATCTGTGGTTCAAATGCATGAGTCCGACTCAAGGCGGCGGTCGCCGCAAAATAAACAGGCCGGGATTGCTCCCGGCCCGGGTTCAAGGGCGATCGTTGGCGGGACAGCGCCCGACTGCGCGGCGCCTAGGCGCCGGACAGCTTGCAGCCGGCGATTTCCTTTTCGCCCGCGGCGTTGTCGACCAACTCGGGATCAATATGCCCGGCTGAGAACTTCAGGGTGATATCCAGCCGCACGTAGCGGGTCTGTCCCGGTTCGAGTTGGACGGACAGTTGCTGGTCGTCGGCCGTGCCGGTCACGATCTTGTGATCGCCCGGCGCCGCATCGACGTAGAAGTATTCCCCGGCCGCCGCCTTGCCGACTTGCTGGCCGTCGAATTGGATGCCCGGCTGCGCCGCAAGCCCAGTCATTGACGTCCGATAGAAATAGATGCGCCCCTGGCCGGCGGCGAGAGCCGGGACGGTGCCTTTGGCCTCCGCAGTGTTGGGACCGGACGCACAGCCTTGCAGCAGCGCGAGTCCGATTCCGATCATTACCAAACACGTCATTTTCTTCATGTGGGGCCCTCTCTGTTTCCTTGATTTCTGGGTTGGATCGACGCGGACCGGTGTCGCGACCCGCGAAAAATGCGCCATTGAAGGGTAACTCCACCCCGGGCCCGAATGCTCCGCGTGTCTTGAAAAAACCCGTGCATTCGTTGCTCGGGCCGACCGCGCGCCGTGACCCAAAATCGGGGCAACCACGGATGGCCCGGATCACACGGACGGAACCCAATAGATCCACCAGTGCGAGAGGGCCCACGCAGTCGGGATACCGAAGCAATCCGGTCCTCATCATCCGATCCCATCCGTGTAATCCGTGGTCAAAACAAATTGGCCGATGCGGCCTTTCGGAAGATGGGCCCTCCAAATTCTCAACCCCTTCGCGTTCCTTCGTGTGCTTCGTGGTTAAAAAGGATCGGCTGGATTGGTGGCGCATTCGTGACCGTTCGTGCAATTCGTGTCTCCGTGCTTTGCTCGCATCCGTGCCCCTCCCTTGTAATCCGTGGTCAAAACTTTCCCGCCTCCCCAACGCAATCGATGCGCCTTTCTGGGCAAAAGATGGGGCGTGGCGACCCGCCGCGAGGCGTATGATGGCGGCCCGGTGAATCCTACCCCATCGGAGCACCCGGTCTCGCGTCGCACCGTGCTGAAGCTCGGCCTGGCCGGCATCGCGGGCATCGCCGTGGGCGCGGGCGCGCCGGGCGTCATCGCGCGTCTCGGCCGGCCCGCCCTTCCCCGCTGCGCTTTCTTCACCGACGACGAAGCTGCGCTCCTGGCCGGTATCTGCGAGCAGCTCATCCCGGGCGACGACATGCCCGGCGCGACCGATGCCGGTGTCGTCCATTACATCGACCTCCAGTTGTCGGGCGTCTACCAGCGCCACCAGCCGGCCTACCGCCGCGGGCTCGCGTCGTTCGCGCACACTTGCCGCCAGCAGTTTGGCGCCACTTTCGCCGCCCTGCCCGCCGCGAGAAAGATCGAGATGTTGCGCGCGCTCGAGGCTGGACGTGTCCCGCGCGACCTCTGGGACCAGCCTTCGCCCCAGGCTTTCTTCAACCTCGTCCTCGCGCACACCATGCAAGGCTTCTACGGCAACCCGCGACACGGCGGCAACCGCGGCTACGCGAGCTACCGGATGCTCGCGCTCAACTACCCGCCCGTGGTCGGACGCATCCCTCCGCCCAAGGCCTGACCATGGCGCTCCCGCACGTGAACGCAGTCGTGATCGGCGCCGGCGCCGGCGGCGGCGTCGTGGCCAAGGAGCTGAGCGAGGCGGGCTTCTCGGTCGTGTTGTTCGAACGCGGCGGCTGGGTGAGTTTCGAGGAGCACGGGCAGGACGAGCTGCTCAACCAGCGCACCACCGTCCTCGGCAACGCCTATGGCCCCGACGACCATCACCCGCGCGTCCACGAAAGCAGCCCGGGCCAGTGGAGCACCGTGCGACCCAACGAATGGGGCTACGGCAACAACGCCGCGTGCGTTGGTTCCGGCACCGTGAGCTACGGCGCGATGGCGTAGCGCTTTCTCGAGAAGGATTTCCGGATGCGTTCCACCTATGGCGCGCCGGAAGGCTCGACGCTCGAGGACTGGCCGATCGCGTACGACGATCTCGAGCCGTTCTACGAGAAGGCTGAATGGGAGGTCGGCGTCTCCGGCGACATGAGCGGCAATCCTTTTATCGCGCCGCGACGACGCGGCTACCCGATGCCGCCGTTCCCCCACTATCGCGAGGGACGCATGCTCGAGGCCGCGGCGCGGCGGCTGGGCCTCCATCCGTTCCCGATCCCAATGTTGCGCAATTCCGTGCCTTACGGCGGGCGCGGCGCGTGCGTCCACAACCGCCTCTGCTGCGGCTACGCCTGCCCGATCAACGCGAAGAACGGCACGCAGAACACCGTCATCCCGCGCGCCCTCGCCACCGGCCACTGCGAACTCCGCACGCAGTCCATCGTTGCCGAGATCGTGGTCGACGATCGCGGCCGCGCCCGCGGCGTGCGCTATTTCGATGGCAACGACCGCGCCCAATTTCAGACCGCGGATCTCGTCGTGCTCTCCGGCGGCGCCATCGAGAGCGCCCGGCTGCTGCTCAACTCCAAGTCGCGCCTGTATCCGAACGGCATCGGCAACCGCCACGACTGGGTCGGACGCAACCTCCAGGACCACGCCTATGCCGGCGCCTGGGGGCTGTTCGAGGAGAACATCTACGACGATGTCGGCCCCGGCGCGACGATCGCCGTCAGCGATTTCAACCACGGCAATCCCGGCGTCCGCGGCGGCGCGGTGCTGTGTAATGAATTCATCCGGCCGCCCTACGGTTTCACCGGCATCCGTCCGCCAGGCTCCGCGCGCTGGGGCAAGGAGCACAAGGATTTCCAGCGGCACTTCTACAAGCGCAGCGTCGGCGTCCAGGGACCCGTCCAGGAAATGCCGATGTTCACGGCGCGCGTGCAGGTCGATCCCGTCGTCAAGGATCACTGGGGCATTCCCGTCGTGCGTCTCTCCGGCAGCCGGCACCCGGACGACATCATGCACGGCCGCTATCTCGCGTCCAAGGCCGAGCAATGGCTCAAAGAGGCCGGCGCGGTGCAGACGTGGATCTCGCTGCCGGGCCTCATCCAGCGCAGCGGCCAGCACCAAGCCGGCACCTGTCGGATGGGCAATGATCCGGCCATGTCCGTCACCGACCGCCACGGGCGCGTCCACGAGATCGACAATGTCTACGTCGCCGACGGCGGCCTGCACGTCACCAACGGCGGGTTCAACCCGGTCCTCACGATCATGGCCCTCGGCTACTGGGTGAGCCACCACATCAAGGCCAACTGGAAGGGGAAGCTTGGATGAATAGCCGGGTTAAGCCTTTCCGTGTGGGTCGGGCTTTACGCCCGACAAATGCCGCGTCGGGCGTAAAGCCCGACCTACAGGCTGACCAGCGCTCGCGATGCCAAAGCTAAACCGCCTCTTCCCCGGCCTCGCGCTCCATGGCGGCGCGTTCCTGCTCTGCGGCGTCGTCGGCAGCCTCGGCTACTTTCATTTCGGCAACCCGCAGAACACCTGCGCCACGTGCCACGAGATGACCGGCGTTCATTCCGACTGGTCGGTGTCTTCGCACCGCACGTTGCATTGTCGCAATTGCCATGGCGGCGCGCTGAGCCTCGACGTGCACGCGCTCGAATCGCACGTCAACCGCGTGGTCCGACACTTCACCGGCGACGCCAACCAGCCGATCCGCCTGCTGGAGAAACACGTGACCGCGCTTCACGAGTCCTGCCAGCGTTGTCATCCGCAGGCGTTCGCCGACTGGCAAGCCAGCCGCCATTCGACGAACTACGGGCGCATCTTCCTCGATCCCGAGCACAACGCGAAGGCCCCGCCCGCCAACGACTGCTTCCGCTGCCACGGCATGTACTTCGAGGGCGACATCAGCGAGCTGGTGGTCGCGCGCGGCGCCGCCTGGGCATTCAACGATCCAGCCAAGGCCGGCGAGCCCGCCGTGCCCTGCCTCGCCTGCCACCAGGTGCATGCGCCCGCCGGCGTGTCGCCGATCGCCAATTTCTACGACCATCGCGAGCGGGCGCACATTCCCGCGAGCCTGCTTCCTGTGGCCATGATCCACCAGGGCGAGCGCGCGGTGCGGGTGTCGCGCGACCCACGCCAGCGGCTGTGCCTGCAATGCCACGCGCCCGACGCCACGCTTGAGCTCGCCACCGCGGACGACCGCACGCCCGCCGGTGTACACGAGGGCCTCAGCTGCCGCGACTGCCATTGGGGTCACGACAACTCCGCCAAGGCCTCGTGCGCCGCGTGCCACCCGGCCGACTCACATTGCGGGATCGACGTCGAGAAGATGGACACGACCTTCCGCTCGGCCGACAGCCGACACAACGTCCACACGGTCGCGTGCCTCGACTGCCACCCGAACGGTATTCCTACTAAGGCGCACCGCGCCCTTTGACCGCTGACCTGGGACATTTAACCACGGATTTCACGGAGCACACGGATTGATTCCCTTCACTGGAGGGCCGGCCTCCTGACCGGCCGGTCTCTCATCTGCAGTCCGACCATCCGTGCCATCCGTGAAATCCGTGGTCAACCAGCTCCGGACAACTTCACCGGAGAAAACCGAGCCAACAAAGGCGACCAACCCCCTCCGCTCCCTCTGCTGCCTCCTGTGAAACCAAATCGTTTCGGATCCATTCCCATCCGCGTAATCCGTGGTCAAAAACAACCTCCATCGGCCCGGTCGCTCACGCAGCCAGCGCCGGATCGAGCCCGGCCGCATCCAGTGCCTCTTTGTAGAGCTCCATGCCGTCTTGGTCCAAATCGGCCAGTACCCGCCGCTCCCGCGGACCCAGCGGATACCGGGGTGTGTGGCGCGCCGGGTTGGTGTTCACGCGATGACCGCGCGGCAGCGCAATCCCGGTGGCCGCATGGAGGCGCCCGAGTTCGTCGTCGAACGCCTCGCTGATGCCAACGAACGCGAAATCCTTCACCCGCAAGCCCTGGAGCACGCGGGTCTGGAGGCTGCGCACCGACGGATGGCGGGCGAATTCCACCAGCTCGTTCGCGGCAGCCAGCCGGGAAAGTTCGTCGTCCGGACTCGGGTGACGCCGGTGGTGCGCGTATTCGGAGGCGACCCGCTCCACCGGGTGCCGGAGCCAGACCACCCGCTTCGCCCCCGGGTACCGGTGGTCGAAGTCGCGCGCGTGCATGTGGCCATGGATGCAGCGGGCGTGCGCCGGCACATCGTCCACCGGCTCCATCCGATGGTTCTTATAGCCTGCGTAGAACAGGCAGAGATCCTCGCCGAAATGGCCGGCCAGCAATTCCCGGAACGTGGTCCCGGCAGTCTTGGGAACATGGATGCTTATGATCATAGTGGCGGCCCATGCCCACTTGTACGAAAAAAACGTCGGCCGGTTTCAAAGAACTCGCCGGAAAAAGGCGACACGCCCCGCGCGAGCGTGGATCGGGCTTCCACTCGGCCGCCGAATTCCTGCTCACCCCGGGGTTCCGCGGAACATACGGATCGATCCCATCACTGGAGGGCCGGTCTCCTGGCCGGCCGAGCGGGGATTTTCGGTCCGACCATCCGAACAATCCGTGGTCAAATACCACCGATCCATTCCACAGGAGGACGCAGAGCTAGCAGAGGAGACCAATCCCCTCGGTCTTCTTTGTTATATCCTGTGCGATCGGTTTGTTCCGGATTCGTGTCATCCGGGCAATCCGTGGTCAAAAAATGCCTTCCACCGCGGCCGAAGAAAGGTCTTGCCTCGACCGGAACCGTGGGGCTTGTTCGTCGTTCCGATGGAACATCGGGCTGTAGCGTAGCCTGGTAGCGCGCTTGCATGGGGTGCAAGAGGTCGTGAGTTCGAATCTCACCAGCCCGACCATTTTCCCCGCTTCGACAGGAGCGGACTTGCTGCGAAGCTAAGCTAAAAAAGCGGCATCGGGAGCGACTCGAAGGGAAATGTGCTGAAGCCCGATTGCGTCCCGCTGCGCCAGCTCGCGACCGGTCGAGACTCCCGTTTGGACACGAATTTGGACACGTTTTTTGGACACGCTGGCATCTGGTTCGGCTTCTTCATCAAACCATAAATGCCGTTGGCTCGGAGGGGCCAAAATGAATGTGGCATTCGTAACAGAACCAACCTCGGCCATCCTTATGAAGATGAATGAGTGACCTGCCCCCCGAGACTGGAGGGCTAAAATGAGAGTCCCGGGGTGGTGATGGATGGTTTAGGGTTTGTGGTTACGACTGCAAGTGAAGGGTTGGCCTGGTCCACAGGGGCCCCCATGGGGGCCCGCGCGACCTCGGCGGCAAACTCGGCCGGCGTCAGATCGCCGAGCGAGCTGTGCGGCCGGAGCTGGTTGTAATCATCCCGGAAGGTCTCGATCAGTTCCCGGGCGTGCTGGAGGTTGAGGCGCGAGCCCGGGGTCAGGCTGAACATCTTTCCCTTGTCGACGGCGCGTTGGGGCCAACGCGCGCCACCCCCTGTTCTGCCGCGATTCCTTTTGCGCTTTTTGTGCTTTTTGTGGCCAACCCAATTTGATCCGCTGCGATTCGCGTGATCCGCGGCCAAAGAAAACCCTCGCCGGGGATTGACGCCCCGCCGCCGGGACCGGCAGCGTCAGGGATGCTGCTCAAACACAAGCACTGGTGGCCGGTCGTCGCGTGGATGGTGTTCATCTTCTGCATGTCGACGGGCTTCGGCACGGCCGAACACACCTCCCGCTACATCGACCCGTTCCTGCGCTGGTTGATGCCGCACGCCACCGAGGACGTCATCGCGCGCGGGCATTTCCTAGTGCGCAAGCTGGGCCACCTCTCCGAATACGCCGTGCTCGCGCTGCTCGTCCGCCGCGCCCTGGCCATCACCGTCGGCCCCGCCGCCGGCGCGTGGCGCGTCGCCCTGATCACGCTCACCTTCTGCGCCGTCTATGCCTCGACCGATGAGTTTCACCAAACCTTCGTGCCGGGCCGGACGCCCTCGCCAGTCGACGTGGCGATCGACACCACCGGCGCCGCGCTGGCGCTGGCGGGATTTTCGGTGGCAACAGCGTTCGGCGGCGACCGGCGTCGCCGCCCTGCCTGAACCGGGCCGCTCATTCCCCTTCGCGTTTTTTCGCGTCCCTCGCGGTTCAATAGGATCGATCGGGTCGGTCATTCATCCGTGCCCATCCGTGGTCAGACAAACCCCGAACAACTTCACCGGAGGAATCAGAGCAAAAGATAATGACCAATCACCCCTGGCCCCTCTGGTATTTCCTGTGAGACCGAATCGTTCCGCACCCGCCGTGATCATAAATCCACCGAATGACTTCACAGGAGGAAGCGGAGGCAGCAGAGACGACCAACCACCTCTGCTCCCTCTAGCTCCTGTGAAACTGAAACGTTCCGCATCCGTGCCGATCCGTGGAATCCGTGGT
Organism: Lacunisphaera sp.; assembly: GCA_035549095.1. Taxonomy (GTDB): domain Bacteria; phylum Verrucomicrobiota; class Verrucomicrobiia; order Opitutales; family Opitutaceae; genus Lacunisphaera. The sequence continues at coordinate 31,699 of DASZRV010000063.1, forward strand.
CACAACGAATTGGCCTACGTCGGCCCATCGTGAGATGGTCCCTTCCCTTGCCCTGCTCGTTCCCCTTCGCGTTCCTTCGTGTTCTTCGCGGTTAAAATTGGATCAGCTGGATTGATGAATCATCCGTGCCCATCCGTGGAATCCGTGGTCAACACCAAGTCATGGCGACACCACGCCACCCGCGAAAAATGCTGCAATCGGCGCCCGGAGCCTCCAGTAAACCGGGCGGAAAACGTCCTCGTAGCTCAGCTGGATAGAGCAGCGGTTTTCTAAACCGCCGGTCGCGTGTTCGAGTCACGCCGGGGACGCCAGCCTCAGCTCTTGTAGAGCTACGGCTCGGCAAGCCAGCTCAGGTGGCCGCGCCGAATCCTTGGTGGAGGCGGGGCCATCAGCCCCGCGAGGCGCACGCGCGAATGGCAACCCGCGGGACTGATGGTCCCGCCTCCACTTTCGCAGATTCTGCGCTCTGGCGGAAATGGGACGCCCTCGCCCCGTCTGCGCTCGCGGGGTGAGGGCACCCCGCCTCCATGTAGGGTCGTCGCTTGCGACGACCTCGCCATCGCGGCGTTCTGCCTGACCAACGTCGGGCCAAGGCCCGACCCTACAGTCCGGATGACACCAACCTGCACGGAGTGCCGGTTCCACCTACGACGCCGCGATCGGAAATTGGATTTCCGCCAGCGGCGTTTCCTGCTCTATCCGGGTGGTGCAGAGCGTCGTGTCATCGGCCCCGCCTTCGCCCGCTTCGCGGCGCCGCGCGTGGCTCGTTGCCGGCCTGCTCGGCCTGGCGGCGCTTGCCGCGTATTGGAACACGTTCTCGGCCCCGTTCGTCTTCGACGACAGTGGCGTGATCACCGAAAACCCGACGATTCGGTCCTTCGCGACGGCCCTGACGCCGCCAGCCGGCAACTCCGTCACCGGCCGGCCCGTGGTGAACCTCAGCTTTGCCCTCAACTACGCGCTCAGCGGCGAACGGGTCTGGAGCTACCATGCCTTCAACCTGCTCGTGCATTTCCTGGCCGCCTGCACGCTGTTCGGGCTCGTGCGCCGCACGCTGGAGTTGCCGCGGCTGCGCCCGCGGTTCGGCGACGCCGCCCTGGCGTTGGCCGCCGCCGTCGCGGCGATCTGGCTGCTGCATCCCTTGCAGACCGAGGCGGTCACCTACGTCGTCCAGCGCACCGAGTCGCTTGCCGGCCTGCTCATGTTGCTCACGCTTTACGCCTTCGGGCGGGCGGTGACCGCGGAAAAGCCGTTGCGCTGGTACGTGCTGACGGTCGCCGCCTGCCTCGTGACCGACGGCACGAAGGAGATCGCCGCCACGCTGCCGTTGCTCGTCTTCCTGTTCGATGGCGCATTCGTGTGCGAGGGCTACCGCGATGCGTGGCGCCGGCATCGGGGAATTCACCTCGCGCTCGTCGCCACCTGGGTGCCGCTCGCGATGATTGTGCTCGGCTCCGGCGGCGACCGCAGCGGCTCGACGGGATTCGAACAAGGTGTGCCGCCCTGGTCGTACTGGCTCAACCAATTCGAAGCCATCGTCACGTACCTGCGCCTCGCGCTGTGGCCTCATCCGCTCATCTTCGAACGCGGCACATTCTGGCGCAGTCTCGCCGAGGCCGTTCCTTATGCCCTCGTGGTCGTACCGCTCATCGCCGCGAGCCTCGTCGCCGTAATTCGCCGACCCGCCCTCGGCTTTCTCGGGGCTTGGTTCTTCGTCATCCTTTCGCCGACCAGCGTGATGCCCGGCAAGGTGCAGATGATTGCCGAACACCGCATGTACCTGCCACTGGCGGCGGTCGTCGCGGGGATCGTGGCCGGCGCCTACGTCGCCTTCGGTCGTCGCAGCCTGGTCGCCTGGCCGGTCGTCGCGCTCGTTCTTGGCGGAGTGACATTTGCCCGCAACGACACTTATCGCTCCGCGCTCGCGCTCTGGAGCGACACCGTCGCGCGCGCCCCGCACAACGCGCTGGCGCATTACAGCCTGGGCGTCGCCTATACGGAACTCGGGCGGTATGACGACGCCGTCCGCGAGGGCGAACTGGCCCTGCAGTACGACCAGCCGCTCGGCTATGCGCGGCGGTCGCTGATGATCCACAACAAGCTCGGCTTCGACCTGGCGAAACTCGGACGCCTGCCCGAGGCCGTCGCGCATTACGAAGCCGCGCTGCGCGAGAAACCGGATTACGCCGTCGCGCATCTCAATCTAGCCCGTGCACTCGTCCAACTCGACCGCCAGCCGGAGGCCATCGGGCATTTCCAGGAGGCGATCCGACTCGGCGCCGGCGTCGACGCCCATGCAGAACTCGCCGACGCCTTGATGCACGAAGGCCGTTTCGCCGAGGCGGTCGAACATTGTCAGGCGGTCGCGCGGCTCACACCGACTTCGGCCCCCGCGTTCAACAATCTCGGCTACGCGCTCATTTCGGTCGGACACGCCGAAGAAGCCGTCGCGGCCTATCGCGAAGCGGTGCGCCTCGATGCGCGCTACGCGGCTGCGTGGGTCGGGCTCGGCTATGCGCTCATTTCAGCCGGACACTCCCCGGACGCGATCGATCCGTGCCGCCGGGCGGTGGCGCTGCAGCCGAACCTGGCCGATGCGCACAACACGCTCGGCATCGCGCTCGCCCAGACCGGTCGCCTGCCCGAGGCGATCGCGAGCTTCGAACAGGCGCTGCGTCTCAGCCCCAACGCTGCCGACGTGCATAACAATCTCGGCAATGCACTGGCCGATGCCGGCCGCACCGCCGAGGCCGTCGCCGAATACCGCGAGGCCGTGCGTCTGCGCCCGGACTATGCTGACGCCCACCGGAACCTCGGCCACGAGTTGCAGCGTCTAGGGCAGACGTCCGAGGGCGCCGAACACCTCGCCACCGCCGACCGGCTCGAGGCTGAGACCCGCAACGACCGCCGTCCGATCAGTCGGTAGGGCGCGGACTCCGCTCCGCGCCGCAACCGGGAATACACACCCCGTCGCTTCGCGCCACCCCTCTTGCTAGAGGGGAGCCAAGGCAGCGCGACCTAAGTTACCCTCTATCAAGAGGGGTGCCCGTCAGGGTGGGGTGTGTTCTTTCGCGCGGCCCGGCTGGCTTTCATTGGTCCGCCTGCGTCCTGCGGACTCCGGCGCGGCAGCCTTCGTCTTGCGCCGCTGGGGTTTCACCTGATTCGGAGTTTGAGAAGGCTGGCTTGCCGAGCCGTAGCTCGAAGAGCGAAGGCTGGTGGAGCAGGCAGGCGTTTAGCACGAACTGAGGGGTGCAAAACTTTTTCTGCGAGCAAAGTTTCCAGGCGCTAAACCCAGCTCGGATTTCATAGACGCTTCTTGCTGAATGCCCGACCTGATGGTGATTTGCGGTATGTCTCGAATGCCGCCGCCTTGTTGCGATCGCGAAAGGCAACGGCTGTCTTGATGCGCCAAGGTCTTCGTTTCGCGGTGTGCGAAACGCCGCCGGTGTTATGTTTGACCAACCGGGCGGCAAGATCGTCGGTCAGGCCGACATAGAAACCGCCTGCAGGGGCGAGGGATTCCAGAATGTAGACGTAAGTGAAGCCGTTCATTTGATGAGACGGCCCGTTTGCATTTGCCGAGGCCCGCCTGCGTCCTGCGGACTTCGGCGCGGCAGCCTTCGCCTTGTGCCGCTGGAGTTTCACCTGATTCGAAGCTTGAGAAGGCTGGCTTGCCGAGCCGTAGCTCGAAGAGCGAAGGCTGGTGGAGCAGATCGGGATCAAACCGACGACCTCATCGTTGCGAACGATGCGCTCTATCAACTGAGCTACTGCCCCGTTAGCGAAGGGGATGCTTTTGAGGGACCGTCCACGGCGAGTAAAACAAAATCTTGCAGGAAATAGGCATCCGCCGGAAAGCCCCGGCGAATGTCCTATTTGCGGGTGCGTTTCCGGCGAATTTCCGAGCCGCGACCGCGGTTCTCAGGGTCGCGAGCCCTTCAGCAAACCGTCGGGCGCGCAGCCCTGTCGGGTGCGGGTTCGGAGCCCATGCGGGGAGTCGTGACGCGAAAAATTTTCTAATGCGGCCCGAGCTAGGGCTTGGCTCACCGCAATTTAACCCGACCGCAATATTGGCGTCTAAATTGCTATTGCACGGCACCGAGGCAGTGGAAAATTAAACCCTCCTCTTTAACCTGTAACTGAAATCAACCATGAAAAAGACCACCAAGAAGACACCGGCCGCGGCGGCAGCGAAGCCCGCGACGCCGGCCAAGGCGACCAAGGCTCCCGCGAAGAAAGCGCTCCCGGCGAAACAGAAGCCGGCTGTCGCCTCCGAACCGCCCGCCACGTTCATCTCGGCCCGCATCGACATCGGCTTTGGCAACCACCTGTACCTGCGCGGCGAAGGTCCCGGCCTCAGCTGGGATCGTGGTCTCGCCATGGATTGCGTCGGCAACGACCTCTGGACCGCCGCCGTCAAGAGCGCGGCCGAGCCGGTCGTCTTCAAGGTGCTGGTCAACGACCTGACTTGGAACACGGGCCCGGACTACGCCGTCGAGCCCGGCCAGAGCATCACCGTCACGCCGGCGTTCTGAGGAATCACCCACCCCGTCCTGCGGGCACCCCTCTTTCATAGAGGGGACCTACGGTCGCGCAAAATCCGTTTCCCACTGGCAAGAGAGGTGGCACTCGCCGCGCCGAAGCCAGGCGGAGGCGGGCGCAGCGCCGGGGGGTGTATCGGCGCCTCACTCCGGCAGATCCGGGTTCACCGCCATCAGCGCGGCGCGGACGTCCTCGATCTCGAGCTTCGTCCCGTCCGCCTTGCGCGGCGGCAGCACCGCCGAGTGCATGATCACGCGCGAAAACGGCCACGGCACGTAGAACCGGTCCCAGCTCTTCAACCGCCACGCACGCGTGAATTCCGCGCCGAAGAGCACCATCGGCGCGCCCGTGCGCCGCGTGACGATCAGCACGCCGGGCTCGACGACGTACATCGGGCCGCGCGGGCCGTCGGGCGTGATGCCGACATCGCAGCCCTGCTGCATCACCTCGATCAGCGCGCGCGCCGCCTCGCGTCCATGCTGGCTGCTCGAGCCGCGCACAGGATACATCCCGATCATTCGGTAGAGCGCGGCCAGCCACGCGCCGTCCTTGCTCGCGCTCACGAGGCCAAAGAGTTTCCGCCGATAACGGTACCGCCGGAACATCTCTGGCGACAGGAACAGCCGGTTGTGCCACAGCACGATCGCGACCGGCTCATCGGCCTTCGTCAGCTTCCGGCGCGTCTCCGGGTCGGCCTCGAAGCGGAGCGTGCGGCCCCAGACACGCACGAGCGATGCGAGCAGCCACAACAGGAGGCGCCGCCAGCCGCGCACTTCGTTGATGGATCCTGTTTCTTCCGGTTGCAGTCACCCGTTATGCGCGCAACCCGCCCCGCCCGCCAAGTCTTAACGCTGTTCGCCGAATCTGCACACCCCGCCCTTCGGGCACCCCTCGTCATCCGGACCAATTCATCTAAACCACGAATGGACACAAAGAGACACGAATGAACCTGACCCAGAAAGCGGCTTCCATCCGAATATGCCGAATCGTGAGTGCGACCCGATCTTGATGGGCAGTCAAATGCTCCTCCCCAATTCGTGTGAATTGGTGTCCATTCGTGGTTCTCCTCTGAATCGTTCCGACTTGATCGAGGGGATCTTTGACCGCGCAGAATTGGGTCCCCTCAATCAAGAGGGGTGGCACAACGCGCCGGGGTGTGTTGGGCAGAACCACGCAATGCCCTTGTGCTTCACCACCGCCCTCGCGATTTTCCCGCCGTGCCGCCCCGCCTCCCGCCCTGCCCCCACCTGCCCGCGCCGCCGGCGCGCATGGATGCGCGGGCGCTCGCGGCGCACGGCGCCGCCCGCGACGGGGCGTTCTATCTCACGGCGCTCACCTACGGACATTATCTGTGGCAACACGGACACGCCGCCCGCGCCATCCTTAAGGTCGACCGCGCCCTGCTCGCCGATGTGTCCGACGCCGATCCCGTGCTCCGCGACTGGCCTCTGCCTTACGCCGCGATCGCGTGGCTGCTTCGCCACGCACCGCCGGAAGTCTTCATCGGCAATCCGCGGGTGCATTACCAACACTTGGCCGGCCGGATGAACGAGCCTCGTCGTGAGCAACGCCGCTGGCGCGCCTGGGCCTGTTGGGCGTTGTGCCGCGCCGTGCGGCCGGAATTCCTTGCAGATCCGAAACACGTCGTCGCCGAGCCTTCGCCCGCGTTGATCGCCGAGCAGCTCGCCGCCCACGGCATCGCCGGCGAGGCCGTGCTCTGGCAGGCCGTGCTCCGCGCTCAACCGTAAGGTGGAGCCCGCACTCTGTGCGGGCTAACCGGGCGGGGACGCTTGCCTTTGGCAAACGGCAAAGCTGCGCGGAGTTGGAGGCGGGACGCCCTCGTCCCGCGGTTTGCCATTCGCGCCGACGCCTCGCGGGGTGAGGGCACCCCGCCTCCATTGCCTCCGCCGGTCACAAACCGCCATGGCCAGTGTCTCTCAGGAAAACCCCGCCTGATGCGGCACAATATCCCCGCTTCTGCCCTTGCCCGCCGCTGGATGCGGATTGTTTGCCGTCGCGCGAAATCCTACGCTCGCCGGCTGACAGCCAACCTCTCACCTCAACTGCGAGGAGCGACCATGAAGCGGCGATTCATCCTTCTGGGCAGCGCGTGCCTGGCATTCTGCCTGCCGGCGCCCGTGCTGCCCGCCGAGCCGACAGCGCCGGCCCAGAAGGTGCGCGAGCCCGCCGTCGCAGGAATTTTCTATCCCGCCGCGCCCGGCGCACTCGCCCAAGCTGTCGATCGCTATCTCGCCGCCGCCCCGGCCGCATCTCCGGGCCGTCTGAAGGCACTCATCTGCCCGCATGCCGGTTACGAGTTCTCCGGACCCGTCGCCGCCGCCGGCTTCCGCCTGCTCCGCGGGCAGTCGTTCGACACCGTCGTGGTCCTCGCCCCCAGCCACTACGCCTATCTGCGGGCGGCATCCGTGTCCGCGGCCGATGTCTTCCGCACTCCGCTCGGTGACGTGCCCATTTCCCGTCACGCCCGCGAGCTGGCGCAGCTGCGTCCCTTCGAACTGGAGCCCGCGTGCGCCGTCCAAACCCCGCCCTGGGCCGGCCAGTCGCCGCACCATTTGCCGCGCGGCGTGCCCGCCACCGCCGACACTTGGGAGCACGCGGACGAAGTCGAGGTGCCGTTCCTGCAGCGCACGCTGGACCGATTCCAACTCGTGCCCGTGGTCGTCGGCGACGTCGACCCGTCGGCTGCCGCCCGCGCCCTCGATCAAATCCTGGACACGCGCACGCTGCTCGTCGCCAGCTCGGACCTCAGCCACTATCATTCGTATGCCGACGCCAACGCGCGCGACCGTCGCTGCATCGACGCGATCTGCGCGCTCGATGCCGACTGGCTCGGCGACGAGGAAGCCTGCGGCCGCATCCCGATCCAGATTCTCCTGCAGCTCGCCCGCCAGCACGGCTGGCACGCCCGCTTGCTCGATTATCGCAACAGCGGCGATACGGCCGGCTCCCGCGATCGCGTGGTCGGCTATGCCGCCATCGCCTTCTACGAGCCCGCGCCGGCCGACGGCTATTCGCCCGCGGAACGGCGACAATTGCTCAGCCTCGCGCGCCGCGCCTTGCGCACGGCCGCGGAGTCCGGAGGCGTGCCCGACGCCACCGGCGCCGGCCTGCCGCCGAACCTCGCCGAGCCGCGCGCGTGTTTCGTCACGTTGACTGTGGGTGGCGAGCTCCGCGGCTGCATCGGCAACCTCGAGCCGCGCCTGCCCCTCTGGCGGGCGGTGATGGACAACGCGCGCAACGCCGCGCTGCACGACCCGCGCTTCCGCGCGGTGCGCCCGGCGGAAGTCGACGCGATCGCGATCGAGATCAGCGTGCTGACCAAGCCCGAACCCCTCGCCTTCCGCTCACCGGAAGATCTGCTCCGCCAATTGCGGCCCGGCGAGGACGGCGTCGTGCTGCAACTGCCCGATGGCGGCGGCGCGACGTTCCTGCCGCAGGTCTGGGAGCAGATCCCGGACAAGATGTCGTTTCTCGATCGGCTGGCTGAAAAGGCCGGCTCTCTCGCCGGTGACTGGCGCCGACCCGGCACCACCGTTTCGATCTACCACGTCGAGGCATTCAAGGAGGCCGACTTCGCCCGGAAATGAACCTCGAGCCAGCGGTGCCGGGCCTTGCGCGACGGCTCGCCCTGCTGGCGGCCGCCACGGCCGGGGCATCCGCGATGCTCACGCAGCTCGCGCTGCTCCGCGAATTGCTCGGCGCCGTCTCGGGCAATGAACTCGTCCTCGGCCTGGCGCTCGGACTCTGGTTGCTCCTGACCGGCGTAGGAGCCCGCCTGGGCGCGACTGACGCCGCACCGGTGGCAACCGGCCGCCGGTTGGCGGCGGCCTTCGCGAAATCGTAGTCATCCTGTATGCCGCCGCGGTCGAAGCGCGCGAGCGGCGTATGCTGGTACCAACGGGCTCCCGGGAAACGATCGAGCAACGCGTGAATGCACCGCAATTCCGTTGGCGATGTCGTGGGCTCCGTCAGCAACGCGAGTCCGCGGCCGCGACTTGCGAGCAGGTCGCGATGAACGGCGAGCCATTCGTCTTCGAAGCGCGCCCACGAACTCACCTGCCCCCCGCGACGCGGCGCGCGCGAACGATCGGGATCGTACAGCGAAAGCACGGCCGCCTGCGTCAGCGCATCGGTCGCGCCCAAGCTGTCCGGATGCGCGGGATTGCCCTCGAGTTTCGTCGGCCGCCCGGAATGCGAGCGGGCCAGCACGCCCCGGGCATATCCGTCCCAAGGCATCGCCGTGGCGTAATACAGCGCCTGGTCGAGTAAATCGCGCTCGGGCGCGGAGACGTAGGGAACGATGGTCTGGTCGGGAGGACGATTGCAGCTCCCGACGCCGGCCAGTGCGAAAGAGGCTGCCATGAGTTCGAGAAACCGGCGGCGGCTCATGCCCTCGGGCCACGACTCCGCCCCGGGCGCAAACTCGTCATGCGCGCGCAGGATCGGATGGAGGCGCGGAGAAGTCATCGTCAGTGATGGCAGGTCGAGCAGCTCGTAAGCTGCGACGTGTGCACGTTGAGTTGCCGGGCGATCGCCTGGCCGCGCACCGGCTGGTCGGGCGGCGGCCGCCACGTGGCGGCGAATATCTCGGACCTGGGCCGCAGGTTGGGTGCGGGGTTGCGATGACAATCCAGGCACCAGCGCATGGTCAGCGGCTGGCCCTTGGCCGTGAGCGGCATGTTGCCCACATCGCCGTGGCACGTGGTGCAGCCGACGCCCTTGGCGATGTGGATGCTGTGGTTGAAGTAGACGTGGTCGGGCAGCGCGTTGACGCGGCGCCAGACCAAGGGCTGGTCGCGCGCGGCACTGTCGACCACGGGCCGGAGCATCGGCGTGGTCGTGAAAATCTGCGAATGGCACGTCAGGCAGGTGTTGGTCGACGGCAGCCCGGCGAATGCCGCGGTCTCCACCGTCGCGTGACAATAGCGGCAATCGATGCCGAGTTCGCCCGCGTGGTGGCGGTGGCTAAACAACACCGGCTGCCTGCGCCGAAGCCCGAGGCCGTTCCAGTACGAGGAGTGATAATAGGCCAGCGTGACGGCGCCCGCGCCGGCCACGGTCAGGATGCCGGCGACAAGCACGCCACGCATGATGGCAGTCGCGCGCGGCTGGAAAAGCGGTGGCGGAAAGTTCGGTGGGGACGGCTGGCCCTGCCCGGGTTCAGCCATGGCACAAGCTCATGGCGCCGCCGGGGGGCCGGCCGCCCACAATGGAAACGAGGGAGCAGCCGGCGACGTGGCCAAATCCGGGCGCGGAAAATTCGGGCATACCCGACGATCCAACCACCCGAAGGGCGCATCGCCTATGGAGTGTGTTCCTACCGATCCGGTGTGTCTGATGATTCCGTGCAATTCGGATTTCGCCCCGGTACAGCTTCGGCCTTTCCCCGGGTAATGAAGGTTTGGTGCCACGCGCAGCCCTCAATATGCTGGTGGCACCGAGCTGCGCATGGCGCCCGCTCCGACCCATGAATGACACTTCCTCACTGCTGCTCGGCCTGGCGGATCATCTCGCGGCCCGACGCGGCGACATCCTTGAAGCCTGGCGTCGGGCCGGGATGGTCGATCCGGAGCAACCGACCGCGCACTCACTCTCGCGGGCGCAATTCTACGATCACATCCCGGACTTTCTCGCGGTGCTTGAGTCCCGCCTGCGCGAGCGCGCCGCCCGCGTGGCGCCTGCCACGGATGCCAGGCCCGAGGAGGTCAAGCATGGCCTGCAGCGCTGGCAGCAGGGCTATCACATCGAGGAGCTCATGCACGAGTGGTGGAATCTTCATTCCGTGCTCCTGCAGGAGCTCGAAAGTTACGCGCAGGCCCATCCCGAATCGTCCGCCCAGGCGCAGCTGCACGCCGCCCGCGAGATCATCAACCTCATCCACGAGGGCGTGACTGAAAGTGCCGCGCAATATTCCCATCTCGAGCGCTCCGATGCCGCCGGGCACCTCCGCGATCTCGAAAAAGCGGTCGCGAGCCTGCGCCAGCTCGAGCAGCACCGGGCCGGGTTGATCCACGAAGCGGTGCATGATCTCCGCGGCAATGTGCAATCGGTGACCAACCTGGCCGAGCTGTTGCGCATCGAGGACCTCCCCGCGGGCGAGCGGGCGGATTTTGCCGAGTTGCTCCAAAGCAACATCGAAACCGTTGCCTCCCTGATCCAGGACTTGATGGAACTGGCCCGGCTCGAATCCGGGAAGGAGAGACGCAAGCCGGCGCGGTTCGATGCCGCGAAGATGCTCACCGAGCATTGCGCCGTTCACCTGGCCCGAGCCCAGGCAAAGAATCTCTATCTCCGGACGGCCGGGCCGGATTCCCTGGTGGTGTTCGACGATGCCGGCAAGATCCGTCGCCTCGTGCAAAACCTGATCGTGAACGCGCTGAACTACACCCAGCACGGCGGCGTCACCGTATCGTGGGGCGAGGAGGAGAAACACTGGTGGGTGCGCATCCAGGACACCGGGCCGGGGCTCATGGGCGGACCCGGCGCACCCTTGGTCAAGGACCTGAGCAATGCGACCGCCAGCGCCCGTGAAGCCGATGAGCGCGGCGCCGCCGCCGCGGGTGCGCAACCGCGTGTCCTCGCCCAGGCGGAGATCGGCCCGAAGCGCCCGGCGCCGCATCCCCGCCAGCTGCCGGGCGAGGGCATCGGCCTCTCGATCGTGAAACGCCTCTGTGAACTGCTCGATGCGAGCGTCGAAGTCGTGAGCTCGGGGGAACACGGCACCATCATCCGCGTGGTATTCCCGCGGCACGACGACATCGATAGTCAAGCACCCATCGGCGCCAATATTTGAGGCGGGTACGCTGACTCCGGGTGCTTGAGGCGGCGGGTCGAGGACAATCCGCCCTACCCGCTGCAGCCAGATCGTCTGCGTCATCCGCGCAAAAGCGATTGAACCCGTGCGCCCGAGTTTCCTGAATCGCCTGCCCCCATGAAACTCATTCCCGTCCTGCTCGGTTCCCTCCTCTGCCTCCCCGCCTTCGGTGCCCAAGGCATTCTCGCCCCGGGCGCCAAGCCCATCAAGGTTTCCGGCGATTTTGCCTTTACCGAGGGCCCCGCCGCGGACCGCGACGGCAACATCTACTTCACCGACCAGCCCAATGACCGGATCGTGCGCTGGAACGTCGACGGCACGATTTCCGACTGGCTCAAACCGGCCGGGCGATCCAACGGGACGTACTTCGATCGCGATGGCAATCTCCTGACGTGCGCCGACGGCAACAACGAACTGTGGTCGATCTCGCCCGACAAGAAGGTCACCGTGCTCCTCCGGGATTTCGAGGGGAAGCTGCTCAACGGGCCGAACGATCTTTGGATCACGCCGGAGGGCGATATCTACTTCACCGACCCGCTCTACCCGCGCAATTACTGGAAACGAAGCCACGAAAGGCAGCAGCCCGGCGAATATGTCTACCTGCTCGAGCGCAAGAGCGGCCGGGTTCGCGTCGTCGACCACGAGATCACGAAGCCCAATGGCATCATCGGCACGCCGGACGGGAAGACGCTCTATGTCGCCGATATCGGCGCCAACAAAACCTATTCCTACGATATCGCGGCTGATGGCTCCCTGACCGGGAAGAAGCTTTTCTGCTCCCTCGGTTCCGATGGCATGACGATCGATGCTGAAGGGAACGTCTACCTCACTGGCAACGGCGTCACGGTCTTCAATCGCAGCGGCCAGCAGATCGAGCACATCGCCATCTCGGAACCGTGGACGGCAAACGTGACCTTCGGCGGTCGGGACCGAAGGACGCTCTTCATCACCGCGAGCAGGGCGATCTACACGGTCGCGATGCGCGTCCAGGGCGCGCAGTAGGCGAACCTGCGGAGCATGGGTCGGCGCGCCTTTGCGCCGCGCTGGATCGGGAAACAGGATTCTTCCCTTTGCTCAGGATGACACGCCTCAATCTACCTCTCCGAATAATGTCATTCTGAGCGGCCTGTCCTCCATAGGCTTGGCGAAGGAGGAAGCGAAGAATCCAGTCGCTGTCGTTACAGCGAACGCGTCCTGCCGTGGCAGAGACAGGGAAAATGTGGACGTCCGTCTCTACTTCAGCCGGATGGCCTCGAGCTCGATGATGTCGGGATTGTTGCTCTTGATGGAAGCGAGCAATTCGGCGCCGGGCTCGGCATTGAGCTGGATCCGGCAGCTGGCGGCGGCAGCGCCGTCGAACACGGTGTTGCGCACTTCCTCGACGTTGATGTTGGCACGGCGGATCTCATCGAGGACCGAAGCGAGGACCCCGACGCGGTCGTAGTGCCGGACCACGAGCTGCCACGTCGCGGGTGTGCGCTTGGCCAGGTTCACGCAATTGAGGGCTTCGCCGGTTCGGACAAAAGTCTCGACGACGCGGAACGCCTCGGCGGCGATGGCGTCCTGGGCCTGTTCGGTCGAAGCGCCGATGTGCGGCGTGCCGCAGAAGCCGGGCAGGTCCAGGATCGGATCGGCGAAGTCGGCCGTGCCCTCCGCCGGCTCGGGATCGAAGACATCGAGGCCGACGCGGAGCTTTTTCGCCGTGACCGCCTCACGCAGCGCCGCCTGGTCGACGAGTTCGCCGCGGGCCGTGTTGATGAGGATGGCATTCAGCTTCAGGAGATTCAACCGGGCGCGAGTCACGAGCTGCTTGGTCTCGGGCTTCAGGGCGACGTGCAGCGTGACGATGTCGGCGCGGCGAAACAGGTCGTCAAGGTCGCCGCACTGTTCAATGCCGAGTTCGGCGGCCTTCGCCGGAGTCATCGAGCGCGACCAGGCGATGACCTTCAGCCCGAAGGCGCGGGCGCGGGATATCACCTCGCGGCCGATCGAGCCGGTGCCGATGACGCCCATGGTCTTGCCGAGGATGCCGTCGGCCTTGGAAAATTCCTTCTTGTCCCAGCGATGCGCGCGCAGGGCGGCGGTGCTGTCGGCCACACGGCGGTCGAGGCCGAGCAGGAGGGCGAAGACCAGCTCCGCGACGGCCACGGAATTCTTGCCCGGGCAGTTGGTGACGAAGATGCCGAGCGCGCTGGCGGTCTTGACGTCGATCGTGTTGACGCCGGCGCCGGCGCGCAGGACGAGCGCCAGCTGGTCGCTGCCACGCAGGGTCTCGGCGGTGACCTGTTTGCTGCGCACGATGAGAACCTTGTGACCCTTGACCAGCCGCGGCAGGTCGGCGGCCTTGCAGCCGGGTTCGTAAGTGACAGTGCAACCGAGAGCGCGGAATTTCTCGAGATGGGCTTCGGGGTATTTGTCGGCGATGAGGATCTTCATGGCGGTCGGTTATGGATGGCCCCGTCATACTCCTTTCGGTCCTCTCTTTGAAGACGCGAACCGCCCGCGTCCCGGTTTTCGCCCGGACGGCGTAAGCGCCGTTTTTGAAGGTGGAACCGGCACTCCGTGCAGGTTGGCTGAATTTGGAGGCGGGGTGCCCTCACCCCGCGAGGCGCGAACGTGAATAGCAACCCGCGGAACGAGGGCGTCCCGCCTCCAATAGTTGGAATTCAGCCCGCGCGGAGTGCAGGGCACCGCCTTTCTTCGTCACTCGTCACTCGTCACACGTCACTTCCCTACCGCGTCCACTTCGGCGGGCGTTTTTCGCGGAACGCCGCGGCGCCCTCCTCCAACTCGGGCGACTGGCGCGCCTCGAGGTGAAAGCGATAGGCGCGCTCGAAGTCCTCCTCGATGGGTGTAGGCCAGAGTGCCGCGAACAGTCGTTTGGTCCGTACGATTGATTCGGGTCCGCCGAGCAGGACCTGCTCTGCGAGCCTGAGCGCGGTCGGGAGGAGCTCAGTCGCCGCGGCCGTGGCGGTGACGAGCTTGATCCGCGCGGCCTCGGCCCCATCGATGGGCTCACCGGTCAGCAACAGCTTCCGGGCATCGCGCTCCGCCAGCTGCCGCCGCAGGAAGATCATCACGAGCGCCGCGACAATGCCGCGACGCGGCTCGGGATAGCCGATCGTCGCACCGGGCTCGGCGAGCGCGAGGTCGCAAGCCGACATCAGCCCGGCGCCGCCACCGAGCGCCGAACCGCGCACGAGCGCAATGGTAACCAGCCGGCTCGTGGCGATGCGCTGCAGGAGCGAGCAGACTAGTTCGGAGGAACGGTGATGCTTGGCCGTCTCGGCCGCTTCGGTGAGATCGAGCCCGGCGCAGAACGCTGGACCGGCGCCTTCGAGGAACAGGATTCGATTCGCCGCGCCGGCTTCGATCGCATCGAGGGCCTTGAGCGCGGCTTCCATGAGCGCGACCGAGAGGGCGTTACGCTTTTCGGGACGGTTCAGGGTGAGGCGAGCGATGCCGGGGCGAACGGTGTCGCGAAGGACGAGTTCGGGAGTGGCAGTCATGGCGTGGGGTAATCAATGGACATCGCAAGCAGGGCCTGGCCGAGAGTCTTGCCCTGGGCGTCGATCCGCAACGAACGGCTGCCGCCGCCGGCGAGAATGCCGGGCAGGACGAAGTTCAAAACCTCGAGGTTCGGCACCTCGAAACGTTGCACGCGCCCGACGCCGAGCGACCGGAAATACTTCTCGACACGATCGCCGGAGAGATGGCGGACGAGCCATACGTAGGCCTCGGGCGAGCGCGCAAATACCGCGACATTGGCGGAGGATCCTTTGTCGCCGCTGCGGGCGAATGCGATCTGACCGAGCGTGCTCATATCCATTCCCAGCGGGGTTGCACGGCCGCACGGGGCACGAGACATGGCCAGTAGCCGAACACGGGCAGGACCTTCGGTCGGCCGGAGGCATAGCCGGTCACGCCTTGCGGCCCGTTCGTGACCAGCGGCGCGATCAAGCGCGTGAAGCGACGCACCGGATCCTCCGTGTCGGCGGCGACGCTGACACGCAACACGGTTTCGATGAGCTCGGCTTCGTCGACGCGAGCGCCGATGCCATCGACACTGGCGCCGGTGCCGAGGCACTCGACGAGGGTTTCGCGAAAAGCGCAGCCTTGGTCAGCCAGCTTCCGCAAGATGCCCTCCCCTGCCCGCCGCGCCTTGGCGACGGCGCGATCGCCGTAGATCGTGAGCTGCCCGTGCGCCTTGAAGCCGTCGCGGTAGGTCGCGCTGACCTTGTAGTCCGGCGGCGGCGGCCGGCCGGTCGCGCCGGCGACGCGAATGCGGTCCGGTCCGTCCTCGCTGAGTTTCAGCCCGAGGAAGGAAACGGTCGCGTCAGGCGAAAGATAAGCACCCGGGTCGCCGATCTCGTAGAGGAGCTGTTCCTTCACCGTGTTGATCGTCACCGCGCCACCGGTGCCGGCCGGCTTGGTGAGCACACAAGAGCCGTCGGCGGAGATTTCTGCGATGGGAAAGCCGATGTCGTGGGTGTTCGGCAGGTCGAGCCAGTCCGTCGAGAAGCCGCCGCAGGCCTGCGTCCCGCACTCGATGAGGTGACCCGCGATCGTCGCCCCGGCCAGGCGGTCCCAGTCGTCCGCGCGCCAGCCGAAATGCGCCAGCGCCGGACCGACCGTGAGCGATGGGTCGGCGACGCGACCGGTGATGACGATGTGCGCGCCAGCCTGCAGCGCCGCGGCAATTGGTACGGCGCCAAGATAGGCGTTGGCGGTGACGAGCCGGTTGAGCACCGACGCCAGCGGCTGGCCGTTCTCTAGGTTGGCGCACTCGGGATGCTGGCCGAGCCAATCGAGCACGTCGTCGCCGGTAACGACCGCGATCTTCAAGTGGTCGAGTTCGGCGCGATTCAATTCTGCGCGGACCGCGCGGCCACAGGCCACGGGATCCAGCCCGCCGGCGTTGGTGACGATGCGAGTCTTTACGCCGCCGTACCAGAACGGCGCGACCGAGCGGGTGACCTCGATGAAATCGCGGGCGAAGCCGGCCGCGGGGTCCTTGGCACGGTTGATCGCCATGACGGAGAGCGACACCTCAGCCAGATAATCGAGCGTCAGGAAATCGAGATCGGGCTGTGCGGCCAACAGCCGCGCTGCGGCCTCCGGTTGGTCACCCCAGAATCCGGAGGCATTGGCGATCTTGAGAACCGAAGCCATGCTTTAGCGGAAATGGTTCAATTCCGGCGCCAAACCCAGAAGGAAACCACAGATCGACACAGATGAACACAGATGAGGTTTGGCACGAGAAAGAACGAGGAATGCGGTCCGGCTCACCGGTCGTAGATGAAGCTGAGGACCTTTGGTCGTCTCCAAGGTCGTTCTCCATCTGTGTTTATCTGTGTTCATCTGTGGTTCAAAACACACTCACACCTGGATCACGCCGGTGTGGAACGCGCCCTTGGCCGGTGGGCGGCAGGCCAGCTCGAGCGCACGCAGGAGCACGCGGCGCGTGTCGGCCGGCGCGATGATGGCGTCGACCCAGCCCCGCGCGGCGCCATAGCGGATGTCGGCCTGCGCGATGTAATCGTCCTTCACCTGCTGCCGCAGGCGCGCCAGTTCCTCCTTCGGGCGGTCCTTCGCGGCCTTGGCGAGAATGCCGTAGACGACGTCGCTCGCCTGTGCCGCGCCCATGACAGCGTACTTGGCGTTCGGCCAGGCGAAGATGAAGCGCGGGTCGTAGGCCTTGCCGCACATCGCGTAATTGCCCGCGCCGTACGAGCCGCCGGTGATGACCGTGAGCTTCGGCACCGTCGAGTTGCTCAGGGCGTTCACCATCTTCGCGCCGGAGCGGATGATGCCGCTCTGCTCGGCGTCGCGTCCCACCATGAAGCCTGACACGTCCTGGAAAAAGAGCAGGGGCACGCACGTCTGGTTGCAGTCCATGATGAACCGCGCGGCCTTGTCCGCGGAGTCGGCGTAGATCACGCCGGGCATCTGCAGGCCGGTCTTCTTCGACTGGACGCGCTGGCGCTGGTTGGCCACCACACCGACCGGCCGGCCGCCGAGGCGCGCGAACGCGGTCACGAGCGTGCCGCCATAGTCGGCCTTGTACTCCTCGAGCGAGCCGCCATCGACGAGGCAGCGCAGCAGGTCGCGCGCATCGTATTCGCGACGGCCGTCGGGCGAGATGAGCTCATTGAGCTTGGCGATCGGAAGATCGGGCGCAGGGGCTTCGCCCGGCGACGGCGTGGACTCCGGCAGGAGCGCGACGAGCTTGCGCAGCCGTTTCAGGCAGGCCGGGTCATCCTTCTCGCGAAAATCGACCGTCCCCGAAATCTCGGCGTGCATGGCCGCACCGCCGAGCGATTCCGCGTCGATCTCCTGCCCGATAGCTGCCTTCACCAACTGCGGACCGGCGAGATACAGTCCGCTGCCATCGGTCATGAGGATCTTGTCGCACAAGACCGGGAGGTACGCGCCGCCCGCGACGCAGTTGCCCATGATCGCGGCGAACTGGGGAATGCCCGCGGCGGAAAGCACCGAGTTGTGTCGGAAGATGCGCCCGAAGTCGTCCTCGTCCGGAAAGATCTCGTCCTGCATCGGCAGAAAGACGCCGGCCGAATCGACGAGGTAGACGATGGGAAGGTTGCACTCGAAGGCGATGCGCTGCGCGCGAAGCACCTTCTTGCATGACATCGGAACGAACGCGCCCGCCTTCACGGTCGCGTCGTTCGCGATGATCATGCACGGGCGGCCGGAGATGTCGGCGATGCCGGTCACGACGCCCGCACCCGGAAACTTGCCCCAATCGCGGTACATGTCGTGCGCCGCCCACAGGCCGAGTTCAAGGAAGCCCTTCCCACGGTCGTCGGCGAGGAGCTCGATTCGTTCGCGCACGAAGAGGCGGCCGAGCTTGTGCTGGCGCGCGAGACCGTCGGCGCCGCCGCCTTCGCGAAGTGCGGCCTCCTCGCGGGCGAGGACGGTGGCGTGGTCGGCGAGCGTGGTGGGCGACGGCACGGAGGAGCGTGGGGTTCGGCCCAAGGTCGCGGATAACCGTCATTCGCGCAAATCGCATCGTCGGCCAAACCTCATCCTAAAAGCGTATTCCGGGCCCGGGACGGCGTCGCGGGCTGGTTTTCGCCCGGCGGAAGGCTTTGTTACGTCGCAACCCCCAACCGGCGCCTCGCAGCGACTCCCCTCCATGCAAACTGCCTCACCTCCCTCGCCTACTCATGCCGGTCTGCCCGCCATGTGGGCGGAGCATCTCAGCGACGACGACCACGCGTTCCTCCACGAAGTCGAGGAATTCGCGCGGCGCGAGGTGGCGCCGCACGCGGACGCCTGGGAGGAGAACGAGGAAATTCCGCGCGAAGCATTCACCCGGGCGGGCGCCATCGGGCTGCTCGGCATGAACACGCCGCGCGCGCTCGGCGGCAAGGAACTCGGCTTTGTGACGTCGGCGCTCGCAATCCGCGAGTTGGCGCGTCACCAAGCGGCGTTCGCCCTAGACGTCGCCGCGCACAATGCGCTCGGCACCGGCCATCTTCGCGCCGCCGGCAGTCCCGCGCAGCTGCGCAACCATTTCCCCCAACTCGCCGACGGCACGTGGCTGGCCGCGTGGGCGCTGACCGAGCCGGAAGCGGGCAGCGACAGCAGCGGCATCCAGACGGTGGCCACCGAAACGGCGCCAGGCCGCTGGGAGCTCACGGGCACGAAGCGGTACATCACGCTCGGCCGGCAGGCCGACGTGCTGGTGATCATGGCGGTCTCGGGCCGGAACGAGGACGGCCGCAAGGAGATCAGCGCCTTTCTCGTGCGCCAGCCGGACCTCGTGCCGGTCCGCAAGGTGCCGACCTGCGGCATGCGGGCTTCCGACACTTCCGAATTTCGCCTCGAACGCGCGCCGGCGGAACTCATCGGCCCGCGCGGCACAGGCCAGGCCACCGCCCTCGCCTGCCTCGACAAGGGGCGCATTGGTGTCGCCTCGGTTTCACTCGGACTGGCGCGCGCGGCGCTCGACGCTGGGTTGCAGCACGCCTGCCGGCGTCACCAATTCGGCCGGCGGCTCGCCGATTTCCAAGCGCTGCAGTTTTCGCTCGCCGATTGCGAAGTGGAATTGCGCGCCGCGGAGGCATTGGTACTGCAGGCGGCGGTTCGCGCCACCCGCGGGGAGCGTCATCCGGTCGAGTCGTCCGTCGCCAAGCTTTACGCCACGGAAGCCGCGACCCGGATCTGCGACCGCATGCTTCAGATCCATGGTGGCTATGGTTACACCCGGGACATCCCGATCGAGCGCCTCTGGCGCGACGCCCGCATCGGCCAGATCGGCGAAGGCTCCTCCGAGGTCCAGCGCATCGTCATCTCCCGCGCGCTGCTCAAGGACGCGGAAGCCCTCCTGCGCTGAAGCTTCGAACGGTAAACCGCCCCCGCAGCGCGGTTGGCAGGTTGGTTGTAGGGCGGGATCGCCGAATACCCCGAATCTCCCCAAAGCTGCTCCCGGCGGTGCAACAGGCTGACCCCATCGCGGTCGCCACCCAACGTCGATCTACTCGTGTGCGACCCGCAGAGGCAGGTCAAAGGTCACGAGCAATCCGCGCCCGCCGGCCCCGGAGCCGAAGAGCAAGTTTCCTCCGGCCAGCCGGGCCAGGGAACGGGCAATTGCCAGACCCAAGCCCAAGCCTTGCTGCTCCCGAACCCGGCGGTCGAACTGCGTAAAGGCGCCAATGCGGGAACTCTGCTCCGCCGTCATCCCGGGCCCTTGATCCAGGATTTCAATCCGGTATCGATCACCTCGGACCAAACCTGTCACCCGCACCGCGTCCCCTGCCTTCGAAAACCCGAAGGCGTTTGCCGCCACCTCTCCCACCGCAGCCCGGAGCAATTCCTCCGGCACCTTCACCTCGCCGGGTTCGAACGCCACCGAAAGATCTCCCTCCCGTCTTGCGTCGTGCGCGGCCTGTCGGGCGGCTGGTTCGCCGACCGTGCCCACCGCGCATGGTCGCAGTGATTCCGATGGAGGCGCGTGCAACAGTTGTTCCAGCTGGAAATAACAGATGAGCTTCCGGGCGAGCCGCTCCTGGCGCTCTGCGCCCTCCCGCAACACCGCTAAAAGCTCCTTGAGTTCCGCTGGTCGGATCGTCTCCGCCTCGGACTCAATCAGGCTCAGGATGCCCAGCACCGCGTTCAGCGGCGTCAGCAGTTCGTGCGACCATTGCGCATGGATTTGCTGTTGGTGGTGCTTCGCCAATTCCTGGACGCGTTCGCGGAGGCTGCGCTGCTGGCGGGTGCGCGCGGCGATGGCATCGAGAATCTCCGCCGAGGTGAACGGCTTGGTGATGAAATCATCCGCCCCGAGGGTCATGCCCTCCCGCTGGTCGTGACGGTGGGACCGCACGGTCAGAAAGACGAACGGCACATCGCGCACGCCTGGCATCTGGCGGACGGCGGCGAGGACGCCATGGCCGTCGAGCTTTGGCATGTCGACATCGCAAATGATGAACTCCGGCTGTTCGACCGCCCGCCTCACCCCGTCCTCGCCGTCCACGGCGAGGAGGACCTCGTGGCCGTTCAGGGTGAGGAGGTCGTGCAGCAAATCCCGCACGTCGGGCTGGTCGTCGATCACCAGGATTTTCATCGCGGCATGGTCATTTTCCGCTCGTGGCCGGCGCCGCGGGCAGTTCGAACCAGAAGCGGCTGCCGGCACCCGGCTGGCTCTCCACTCCCGCCGTGCCGCCAAGTTTTTCGGTGATGCGCAGCACGATGGAGAGCCCGAGCCCGTGGCCCTTGACCCGGGTCTGGGTCACGCGCGAGAACTGTTGGAACAACTGTCCCTGCTGTTCCGGCGTGAGGCCCGGGCCGTGGTCCTGCACCCAGAAGCGGACGCAACCGCGCGCGGGCACGGCTTCTGCGCCGAGCTGGAGCACCGGCGGAGTCCCGCCGTACTTGAGCGCGTTGCTCAGGTAGTTGGCCCAGACCTCGGCGACCCACGGTCCATGGGCCAGCACCGCGGGCCATTGCCGCGGGCGCTCGATCTGTGCCTTCGACTGCTGCACGAGATTCTCCACACGGCTGAGTGCCTCGTGGACGATGGCCTCCATGTCGATGACCTGCGGGTGCACCGCCTGGCGGCGGACGCCCGCCAGCAACAACAACTCGTCCACGATGGTATTGAGGCGCATCGCGCTCGATTCCAGGGCGTCGATGCTCTTGAGCATTGTTTCCTCGTCCGCCTTTTTCCACATCATCTTCAGCAGGCCCGCGCGGCCCATGAGCACGGCAATGGGATTCTTCAAGTCATGCGCGACCGTGTGGGCAAAGGCGTCCAGCTCGTCGAGCAGCGCCTTTTTCTCAAGCCGCGCCTCGATCGAACGGGTCACCTGGGCCTCGGTGAATGGCTTGACGATGAAATCCTCGGCGCCGAGATCCATCCCCATGCGCATCTGTTCCGGCTCAACGGAGGCGGAAACGATGATCACCGGGATGGCGCGCGTCTGCTCGTCGTTGTGCAGCGCCTTCACCAACTCGAAGCCCGTCATGCCGGGCATCTTCACGTCGGTCATCACGACGTCGGGATGGTGGCGTCGAGCCAGGGCGAGCCCGTCGAGGCCGTTGTCGGCGTACATGGTGGCATAACCGTTCAGTTCGAGGATATCGAGCATCGTGGCGCGGATGGCTTCGTCGTCCTCGACGACGAGAATGCGAACGCTGGTGTTGGTGTTCATGTCAGGAGGAGGGCTGCGTGAAGGGAATGCGGACGCGGAAAGTCGCGCCGGCCGCAACGGGCAGCACTTCGATCCGGCCGCCCATCATCTCGGTGTAACGCTTGACGATGTTGAGGCCCAGGCCGGTGCCGCCGATGTTGCCCACGTTGCTGCCGCGCACAAAGGGCTCAAAGATGTGTTCGCGTTCCGCCTCGGGGATACCGATGCCTTCGTCCGCGACCAACAGCGTGAAATCCTGCTCCGCGATCTCCAGCGTCACCTTGACCGTCGTGCCCGCCGGCGAATAGCGGACCGCGTTACCGATGAGATTCGACGCGATGTGATGCAACAGGTTGGTGTCGATGGGCAACGCGCCCACGCCCTCCGCAGGCGCGAAAACGAACCGGTGCTGCTGGCGGTCGCCGGTCTCGACCTCCTGGATGATGTCGCGCACGAACCGGACGAGATCGACCTGCATGCGCTGCACCTTGATGCGCCCGGAATCGGCCCGGCTGAGCTTCAGGACGTCGTTCATGATGGTCGTCAATCGCTCGAGCGAACCACGGATGCGCGCGAGCAGTTCCACGCGCTTTGCCTCTGTCACGCGCGTCCAATGCCGCTCCAGCAGCTCCATGCTGCCGACTGCCGCCGCGAGCGGGGTCCGGAACTCGTGCGATGCGACGGAAAGGAACTGCGACTTCAGCCCGGAGAGTTGCTTTTCCCGCTCGAGGTTCGCCAGCACGCCGCGCTCGAGCCGCTTGCGGGTGGAGATGTCCCGGAGCAGCACGAGCAGGCGATTGTCACCCGCGGGCGTGGCCCGGGCTTCAATCGAGACGACCCGCGCGTCGATCTTCCGGTCGAATTCCATCACGACCGGCTGGCGACTGGCCCAGGCGAGCGTGTGCATTTCCTGCGCGATCCCGAGCACCAGTGGATTGTACTCGGCCAGCTCATGGTTCTCCCCCATGTCCGCAAACGGGGACACGGTCGCGCGCTTCTTCGGAAAGTGCGTCGCGAGCACGGCGCCATGTTCGTCGCAGACCACGACCGTGTCGGGGATCGACGCGATCAACGCCTCGGTCTCGCGGTTGCGCGCGGCGAGTTCCGCCGTGCGCGTTTCGACCTTATCTTCAAGCTCGAGGTTGAACCGTTCGAGCGCCTCCTGCGCCTTTTTTCGCTCGGTGATGTCCCGGGTGACACCGAGCAACAAGGTGGCTTGTCCGGATGCGTCGGTCAGGATGGTCGAGAGGACTTCGGCCGATAGCATGCTGCCGTCCTTGCGGACAAATTCCGTATCGTAGCGATTGTGGCGCTTGGACACATCACCGGCGCGGAAAGCGGCTATTCTCGTTTCGATATCGCTCTGGAGGCGCCACGAGCCCTCGCTTCTGAAATCCCCGAGTTTGCAGCCAACCACTTCTTCGGCACGCCACCCGAGCGCACGTTCGACCGATGGGCTCACATAAACGTAGGCGCATGTCTGCAAATCGACCAGCCAGATGACATCGGAGGTGTTTTCAGCGATCAGCCGGTAGCGCTCCTCGCTTTCGCGCAATGCGGCCTCGGCGCGTTTGCGCTCGGTGACGTCGCGGCTGACGCCCAGCAGGATCGCCGCGCGCCCGGTCGCATCCCGGAGGATGGTGGTCTGAATTTCCGCCTGCCTCACGCTCCCGTCCTTGTGGCGCAACTCCCATTGGTAGAGATGCACGGATCGCGACATGTCGCCAGCGTCGAACGCCGCCATCCGGGCGTCCAGGTCTTCCTTGTAGAAGCCCTCGGAATCGGTAAGGCCGCCGACCGGCTTGCCTACAACCTCGTCCGGGCGCCAGCCCAGCGCGTGCCGGACGGAGGCGCTTACATAGGTGTAGGTCCGGGTGCGGAGGTCGGCGAGCCAGATGATGTCCGAGGTATTCTCCGCAATGAGGCGGTAGAGTTCCTCGCTCTTGCGCAATGCGGCCTCGGCGCGCTTGCGCTCCGAAATATCGCGAATGATGGCGAGCCACTGGACCCGTCCTTCGAATTCGACCCGCCGTGCACTCACTTCCACGGGTAGCGTGGAACCATCCTTGCGGCGATGAACCGTTTCGTACGTGGTGCCATCGGCCGCTCTTGCGCGGGTTGCGGCCTCTTCAAACTGCGCGATCGTTTCCACCGTGCGCAGGTCTCGGGCCTTCATGCCCTGCAACTCCTCCCCCGACCAGCCGTAGGTCTTCAAGGCCTGCTGATTGGCATCGACGATGCGGAACTGCTCGTCGAACACCAGGATGATGTCGTTGGCGCTTTGCATCACGGTCCCGAGCCGCGCCGCCAATCGTCTTTGTTCCAGTTCCGCCGTCATTCGCGCCGCCATCAGGTTCTTTTGCCGCTGGCGCCACAATCCGCCCGTCGCCAGGCCGGCCAGGGTCAGGAGGCCGAGCACGCCACCGATCATGGCCAGGGCCGAGCGTCGCAAGGGGGCGTAAACCTCGCTGGCGTCGACTCGGCTCGAAATGACCCAGGAGGAGTTGGGCACGAGGCGCACAACGCGAAGGACGACCATCCCGCGATCATCGAGGTCCTCACCCGCGGCCCGCTCATTGTTGAGCGCCCGCGCGAGGATGGATTGCGCTTGCAGGGCCGCGAGATCATGGCTCACGCCCATCGGGCGGAGTTCAGCCGGCACGGTGTTCGGGAGCGAGCGATAGCCTCCCAGTGAAACCAGCCGGTCGTCGTCATGGTACCAAAGCATGCACTGGCCAGTCTGGCTGGACGCGGGCCACGAGCGCACGATGGGCAGCAGGTAGCGGTTGGGATTCGTTTGCAGGACGATCGCGCCGAAAGGCGTGGCGTCTCCTCTCCGCCGCAATGGGACGAGCAGATCCCACCGCAGCTCGCCGGCGGCATCGACGAAGGGCGGCAGCTCGACGACATCGGCACTTTCGCGAAAGTAAGAAAGGGGGAACCGTCGCGCGCCCTCGGGGATCGTGGTGTCGCCAGGGTGCGCCAGCACCGGCCGCAGGGCGCCGTCGGCCAAGGCGATGGCCGCGTAACCGTAGCTGAGTTCCAGCCGCTGAAACCACTCCACAAGGTCTGCTCGCGCGGCGTCGGCGGCATGGCCGGTCACAATGGCGTGCATCATTTCCGCCAGGAGTGGCGTCTGGAGGATGGCGCGCGCATCGCCCAGGCGCTGGCGCCGCCAATCGGCGACCTGCTGGACCTTTACCCCGGTGAGGTTTTCCAGTTGCTCCAGCATCTGCGCCCGCTGGTGCCGGGCCTGCTGTGTCAGGAGCAGCACTCCGCCGACCGTCAGGGCGCAACCGGCGATTACCACCACCAGGAGCACGAAACGCTCGTCGCGGGAAAAACGCGCGATCTCGTCGCTGTCGCCAAACACCCGTAACCGGACCCAGCGCGCACTGGTCGAATTCAGGAACAGCGCCACGTTGAAGAGCAGGATGCCGATGACGGTCGAGGGCGTGACGATTGCGGAGCCGCCGCCGGCTACGAGCGGATTGCCGGTCGCATACGACAGCGTCAGGAACAGTGCGACCACGGTGCCGACCGACGTGACTGCCACGGAAAGGTTGGAGACCCATGACCGGGCGAAATTAGGGACAAACAGGGCGGCAAAACAGGTCCCGCAGACGATCAGGAGCGCTGCCGAATATACCACCATGTGGGCGAACTGAACTCCGTGCACCGTCATGTCGACCGGACCAAGCCATGACTCCCATCGCGGATGCGCACTGCGCGCCGCGGCGACGAGCACGTGCGTGGCCGCCAGTATCACGATTCCGTCCAGGCCCAGGGCCACCCGCCGGCCCCACGCCGCCTGTCCGAACCATTCCCGTACGCCGACCGCGAGGCCGAGGAGAAGCAAGCACATCGAGGTAAGCGGAGCGGCCGGCACCAGCAGGTCGGGCATGTACCGCCGCGTTGCGATCGCCCACCACCAGAACAGATTGCCGACTGCCAGCCCGATTATGAGGAAGGCGCAGCTCGATTGGATCCAACGCTCGGTCAGGCGGCCCGGCCGGGCGGAGGCATTCGGCAATGCCGACGGGGGGTTCATTACAGGTGTAATCCCTGAGCGGGGGGCGAGGTCGAAGAAACTGGGTTAAGTTGGAAAAAGCAACCTCCGGTCAGATTCGGCGGGACAGGTTGCGCCTGGGCGTCATCACTTTCCTGCCGTGCCGGCGCCCACGTCCTCCTTCGAACTCCACCAGGGATCGCCGGCAATATTCGGGTACCGCGCGAGAATCGTAAATTGGCCATCCGCCCGGCTCTGGCCCACGAAAACTGTCTTCGTCAGCTGCATGTTTGGCTGTGTGTTCACGCGGCCGCCTGGACCGTCAAAGGAGATGCCCGACTGCCAGGCCTCGCGCACGCGGTCCACCGCGAAAGACCCGGCCTTTTCGACACAAGCCTTCCATAGATAGACGGCGTCATAACTCAGCACCGCCGGCGATTCGACGGCCCAGGGCCCTTTCGCGATTACCGCCCGGGAGGTCGTCCGCCGCCAGTTCCCGTAGCTCTCCAGGAACCGCGCGTTCGCCACAACATCGAGGGATTGGAAATAGGCCCAGCAGCCAAGCTGGCCCGCGAGCACTCGCCGCGGCAGGAGCCGCAGCCCGTTTTCCGCGATCGAAAAAGACATGACGGGGCAATTGGCCGGGGTAAGTCCGGCCGCGGCGTATTCCTTGAAGAAGGCGTGGTTGGTGTCACCGTTGAGCGTGTTGATGACGCAAGCCCGGCCCTGGGCGGCGAACAACTTGATCGCCGAGACAATCCGTTCGTAATCCGCGTGGCCCAGCGGTGTATAGGTGCCAGCCGAGGTGATCCGGCCCGTCTCGTCCCGCCGGATTCCCCCGCCGATTTGCTCGGGCGTGATGCCTTTGCCGAGCAGGTATTCCGTGACAACCAGATTGGTGGTGTGCGGGTAGATATAATCCGAGCCAATCAGAAAGAATCGCCGGTAGCCTTTCCCCAAGAGGTAGTCGACGGCGGTAATCACCTGCTGATTCAGCGTTTCGCCGGTGTAGCAGACGTTCCGGCTTTCCTCCTCACCTTCGTATTGCACGGAGTAAAACAGCAGGCCGTTGTGTTCTTCCATTATCGGAACCACGGCCTTCCGGCTTGCCGAAGTCCAGCAGCCGAAAATGGCGGCAACCTTGTCCCGCTCGAGGAGCCGCTTCGCCTTCTCCGCAAACAGGCCGACGTTTGATGCGCCGTCGAGCACGATGGGCTCGACGCGCCGGCCCAGGATGCCGCCGGAAGAATTGATTTCGTCGAACGCGAACAGCATGACGTCGCGGAGGGGCGTTTCGCTGGCGGCCATCGTGCCGGACAGCGAGTGGAGAACGCCCACCTTTACGGGACCGTCCGCGGCGCGGAGGTCCGGGATCGAGGCGACAACAATCGCAACCCCGAGGCCAAGGGCTTTGCTGATCACTGAAGGCATGCGCAGCCGGCGTCGCGAGAGGCGAGGAGGCTGCGGCGGTATATCACTGCGGACGGCCGCTGTTGGCAACGCTGTTTGCGGTTTCGGCGTTGCATTGTGAAAGTTCGACGGGACAATCGCCGCCGTCGCTCGCATCCACCCTGCCGTCGACTCCGTCCGATGAAACTCCGGCTTGCCCTCGTTCTCGGATTCTCCGCGCTCGGCACGCTCCAGGCGCAAAACCTGCCGATTGGCGGGCACTTCATTCCGGGCACGACCGGTCTGAACGCAACAGCCGAGGTGCCGCCCGGATTCTATGTTCGCGATTTCAATCTGTTCTATCGCGCCGATCGTGTCGCCGGGCTGCCGTTGGCCGCGCAGGCGGTGTTTTTCGGCCAGGCCCCGCGGTTCATCTGGGTTTCGCCCGGCAAGTTCGCCGGCGCTGTGTGGGTCGCGCATGTCACAGTGCCGCTGATCTACAAGGAACTGAAGACGCCTTTGGGCAGCAAGCACCAGGCTGGCCTCGGTGACATCCAGATTGAACCCCTCCTGCTGCTCTGGCACCGGGCGAATGTCAGCCTGGGTGCCGGCTATGCGTTGTTCGTCCCGTCCGGGCAGTTCACGGCCGCCACCGCGTTGCGCCGTCTCACCAGCCCCGGCAAGGGTTTCTGGTCGCACATGTTCGTCCTCGGCGGCGACTGGCGGTGTGGCGACGCCAAGGCCTGGGTGATCTCGCTCACCGGCCATTTCGAGATAGCCGGGGCCCAGGCGCAGACGCGCGCCACGCCCGGCGACAACTTCACGGTCGAGGGAGGCATCTCGCGGCGGATCCGGTCGGGGTTGGACGCGGGTATCATGTTTTATGATCAACACCAATTCACGGTAGACAGGGGGATCCACGCCGCGCCGGAACGCGCCCATGTCAGCGGCCTCGGACCCGAAATCCGCTTCGTCTGGCCCTCGCGCCGCACCGCGCTGTCGTTTTCCTTTGCGACGGAATTTGGAGCCAGAGCACACACCGAAGGTCGCTTCATGCTGTTGAGCCTCACGCGACGATTCTGAAGTCCAAGCATGAGATCAAGGGCCACGCCGCTTCGATCTTTGCCGACCGCGACCCCAAACCCTAAAGCCTGACCCCGTCGGATCTTCTCGTGACCACGTCGCGCAGTGAGAGGAGTCCATCCGGCACGAAAAAAGGCCCGTGAAACGGGCCTTTCAAGTGGCGGGATGGACGAGACTCGAACTCGCGACCTTCTGCGTGACAGGCAGACGCTCTAACCAACTGAGCTACCACCCCGTGAGTGGGAAAAGAGGCCGCAACGTAGATTCGGGGTCAGGTGTGTCAAGCGTCCTTCTGCCATTTTTGGGGAAACCACAGATCGACACAGATGAACACAGATCAGAAGGAGTTTCAGGGAGGACCAGCATGGTGGCTCGGCCCATGGTCGGTTGAGGCTCCTGGCGTCCAATTTTCACGGCCAGCGCCTTTCCCCATCTGTGTTTATCTGTGTGCATCTGTGGTTCAAATGCCTCAGTCCGCAAATGCGCCGGGATCGGCGATTCCGCCCCGCCAGCCCCCCCCCTTCGTGGTTCAGAAGATTGGGTCCATATGTGCGGCGGGATGCGGAAATCCCGCCTTACCTGCTGCGGAAGAATTCCCGGGCGGAGTCGACGTCCTTTTTGATCTGGAGGCGGAGGTCGTCCACGGAGGCAAACTTCGCCTCCGGCCGGAGGAATTTCAGCCAGTTCACCGTGATCGTGTCGCCATACGTCAGCTTCGAAGCACCGAGCAAATGCACCTCGAGCAAGGGCCGCTTGGTTTCCTCGACCGTCGGACGCAGGCCGTAGTTGGCGACGGCGGGAACCGCCACGCGGCCGTGGCCCGAGACCTCCACGGCGTAGACGCCAAAGGCCGGCGCCGCCTCGGGCTCCCAAGGCAGGTTCAGGGTCGGAAACCCAAGCTGGTGGCCCAGGCGGCGACCGCGCTGAACCACGCCCGTCGCAAAATAGGTGTACCCAAGCAACGCGTTGGCCTCGGCGATCTCGCCCTTGGCCAGCAGCTCGCGGATGCGCGAGCTGCTGATCGGCGCGCCGTTGTAGTTGATCCGCTCGGCACTAAAAACCTCCAGCCCGTGGTTGCGGGCCTCCGCCACGAGCACCGACACGTCGCCCTCGCGACCGCGGCCGAAACGCCAGTTTTCGCCGACGTAGACGGCGGCCAGCTGCGGGAGGCTGCGTCGCAGCAACGCCACGAACTCGCGCGCGTCGGTCTGCGCGAATTCGCGGGTGAATTCCTGTTCGATGATGAAGTCCAGGCCAAGCCGGCCGAGCACGGCGCGTTTCATCGCCGGGGTCATCATCAGCCGTGTGGGCTGGTCCGGACGGAACAGCGCGCTCGGGTGCGGCCAGAACGTCAGCACGCCCGCCACGCCGCCGCTGCGGCGGGCGGAATGCATCGCCGATTCAATCACCGACTGGTGGCCGAGATGCACGCCGTCGAACATGCCGATGGCCAGGTGCGCCGGCCGTTCCGGCAGCTTGGCGGCGGCGATGCCATTGAACTGGAGCAGCGCGCTCACAGCATCACCCTCGGCGCAGCGGCGTGCACCGGGATCAGGCGTTTCTCGATCTCGGGCAGGCTGAGTTTCTCGATCTCATCCAGCGGCAGGCACTGGTCGATTTTGAACTGGCCGCTCCCGGTACGGCGCAGGGCCGACAGGTGCGCGCCGCACCCGAGCTTCTGGCCGAGATCGTGGGCGATCGTGCGCACGTAGGTGCCCTTCGTGCAGTCGAGGCGAAAGGTGAGCTTGGGCAAGGCGAACGAAAGCAGCTCGAAGGCGGCGACGCGGATGAACCGCGGCTCGCGTTCGATTTCCTCGCCCTTGCGGGCGAGCTGGTAGAGCTTCACGCCGTCGACCTTGATGGCCGAGTGCATCGGCGGAGTCTGGTACTGGTCGCCGAGGAAGGTCTTCATGGCGGTGCGCACGTCCGCCTCCGACAGCGGCGGCACGGGGCGGGTTTCCATGATTTCGCCCTCGGCGTCCTGAGAATCGGTGACCACGCCGAGCGTGATCTCGCCCTCGTAGGCCTTGTCGACGCTCATCAGGTATTGCGAGATGCGCGTCGCCTTGCCGATAAGCATCACGAGCACGCCGGTGGCCATCGGGTCGAGCGTGCCGGCATGGCCGATCTTCTTCATCGCGAGCTTTCGGCGCAGGCGGTGGACGACATCGTGCGACGTGAGGCCCGGCGGCTTGTCGACGAGCAACACGCCCTCAATTTCCTTCCCCGGCTGGAGGCTCATGGCTTGGCAGAGTCCACCTCGTGGAGGCGGCGCGACAGGGCGGCGACGAGCTTGGGGTAGAACGATTCCAGCGGTTCCGGGTAATTCAGGCCCGCGGCGCTGGCATGGCCGCCGCCGTTGAACTGCGCGGCCACGGAATCCATGCGGTAACTGGCGCTCTTGGCGCGAAGGCTGGCCTTCACGCCGCTCTCGCGTTCCTCGATGAGCACGCCCACCTCGACGCCCTCGATGGAGCGGGCGTAATCCACAAGTCCTTCGGTGTCCTCCACGGTGGCGTTGACCTTCTCGAAGATCCCGAGCGGCAGCACGCCGATGCACGCGCGGCCCCCACACTCAAACTTGAGCGAGCTGATGTAGTGTTGCAGCAGCTTCAGCTTGCCGGAGGATTCGCGCTCGAACAGCTCGAGGCCGGCCTGCGCCGGGTTGGCGCCGCGGCCGACCAGTTCGGCGCACAGCCGGAAGACGCGGTAGGATGTCGACGGGAAGCGGAACTGCCCGGTGTCGGTCATGATACCGGTGTAGAGCGCCTGGGCCGTGGTGGCGTCGAAGGTGATGTCGGCGTCGAGAAACAGGCCCGCGAGCACCTCGGCCGTCGCGGCCGAGCCGATGTCGACGAAGTTGTGCTTGGCGAAGCCGATGTTGGAGACGTGGTGGTCGAAGCAGGCCAGCGGCGCCGGATACTGCAGGCGCACCTTGTCGCCGGCGCGGCCGTGGTCGGCGCAGTCGGTGAAGATCGCGACGCGTTCGCCGGCGGGCATATCCTCGCGGCGGTAGAACGGCGTGTCGCCGAGCAGGAACTTGATCCGCCGCGGCACCGGATCGGGGTTCATGCAGATGGCGTCGATGCCCTGCGAGCGCAGCACGCGGCAGAGGGCGACCTGCGAGCCAATGCAATCGCCATCCGGCCGCTGGTGGCCGATGACCACTGCCTGCTGGCCCTCGAGCTTGTGCAGGAGAACGGCGAAACGGCCGGCAAACTTCGTGTAATGGTTCACGTCGAGGGCTTCTCCTTGTCGATCTCGCCCAGAAGCTGCTCGATCCGCAGGGTGCGCGGCGCATGATTGTCGTGGACAAACGCCAGCGTCGGCACGTGCCGGATGATGACGTTCTTCGCCACGGCGCCGCGGAGCTCGGAGCGGCGGCGCAACAGCCAGCGCCCGGCGCGGGCGGCGGCATCCTCGTCGCCGAGCACGGAATAGTAGACCTTCGCCTCGCGGAGATCGCCGGTGATCTCGACGCTCGTGATGGTGATGCCGACAGCCTCGCTGCTGTAGTGCGTGTGCAGGTAGCCGCTGATTTCGCGCTGCATCAGCTCGTTGACGCGGAGAAGGCGGTTCGACATCGGATTTCGGATTTTCGATTTTGGACCTGCGAATTACGAAGCACGAGCGACGAGGCGAACCGGGTGACAATCCGCGGGTCGCGGCACGTCAATCCCAACTCGTAAATCCCCGATCGTAAATCGCAAATCAGAGCGCGGCCCGCACCTTCTGGATCTCGTAGCACTCGATGCGGTCGCCCGCCTGGTAGCCATCGAAGCCATCCAGCCGGATGCCGCACTCGAGGCCGGCCCGGACCTCGTTCGCGTCATCCTTGAAGCGGCGCAGCGTGCCGATCTTGCCCTCGAACATGACCTCCTTGCCGCGGCGGACGCGCGCGGCCGAGCCGCGGTTGATCTTGCCCTCGGTGACGAGGCAGCCGGCGACGAAGCCCTTGGCCACGGGGAACACCTGGCGCACCTCGGCGCCGCCGGTCTTGTTCTCCTTGAGCTCGGGATCGAGCAGGTCGGCCATCAGGTCGCGGACCCGGTCGCCCAGCTCGTAGATGATGTTGAAATTCTCGATGGTGACGGCGTGGTGCTTGGCGAGCGCCACGACGCCATTCTCCTGCTTGGTGTTGAAGCCGATGATGAGCGCCTTCGACGCGCTGGCCATGAGGACGTCGTTCTTCGTGATGATGCCGACGTCCGCCGCGACGATGTCGAGCGAGACCTTCGTGCTCTTGATGCCCTCGAGAACGTTGCGGACCGCCTCGAGCGAGCCGAAAACGTCCGACTTGAGGACAACGCGCAGGACCTTGCCCTGCGTGGCGGCGATGTTGGCGAAGAGGGCGTCGAGCGAGGTGTCCTTGGGCGCGGCGTCCGCCGTGGCGGCTTCCTTCTTGAGCAGATCGGCCGCCTCCTCGGCGAGCTTCTCAGCTTCGCGGGCGTTCTTGACGGTGACGAATTTCGCGCCGGAATCGGGCGCCCCGGACCAGCCGATGACGCGCACGGGCATGGCGGGCGGCGCCTCCTTCAGATTGTTGCCCTGGTCGTCGAACATCGCCCGGACGCGGGCGAAATGCGGACCGGAAACGATGGCGTCGCCCACGCGCAGCGTGCCACGCTGGACGATGACGGTGGCGAGCGGGCCGCGGCCGACGTCGACCTGCGACTCGATGACGACGCCGCTGGCCTCGGCCTTCGGGTTCGCCTTGAGCTCAAGCACGTCGGCCTGAAGGAGAATCATCTCGAGCAGCTCGGTGATGCCCTGCCCCTTGACGGCCGCCACCGGGACCGTGACGGTCTCGCCGCCCCAGTCCTCGGGCGCGATCGAGCGCTCCTGCATCTGCGTCTTCACGCGATCGAGATTGGCGCCCTTCACGTCCATCTTGTTAACGGCGACCATGAGCGCGACCTTGGCGTCGAGCGCGTGCTTCAGCGCTTCCTCGGTCTGCGGCATGAAGCCGTCGTCGGCGGCGACCACGAGCACCGCGATGTCGGTGACGGAGGCGCCGCGCGCGCGCATCTTGGTGAAGGCCGCGTGGCCGGGGGTGTCGAGGAAGGTGATCTTGCGGCCGTTGTGCTCGACCTGGTAGGCGCCGATGTGCTGCGTGATGCCGCCGGCCTCGCCTTCGGCAACGTGCGCCTTGCGGATAGCGTCGAGGAGGGTCGTCTTGCCGTGGTCGACGTGGCCCATGATGACGACGACGGGCGGGCGCGGCGCGAGATTCTTGAGGTCTTCCTCCCGCGCCTTCTCCTCCTTGGATTGCTTGGCCTGTTCGGGCGTGGCCACCGGCGCGGCGGCCTCGCCGCGGTGCTTGATATCGAGGAGGAAACCGTGCTTCTCGGCCAGCTTGGTGGCGACCGCCTCGTCGATGGCCTGGTTCATCGACGCAAAGATGCTCATCTCCATGAGCTCGGAGATGAGCTTGAAAGGCTTGAGTCCCAGCGCGACGGCGAAGTCGCGGACGATGATCGGCGGCTTCAGGTGGATGATCTTGACCCCACCCTCCTCGGTGACCGTCACCGACGACGGCGCGGGCGGCGGCGGCGTGACCGGCGCGGGATTGAAACGGGCGGGTGCGGCCGCCGGGGCGGAGCGAAAGGCGGGCGGCGGCGGCGGCGCGATCGGGGTCTTGGCAACCGGCGGCGGAGCCTTGGCCACCGGCGGCGGTGTTACCGGCGCAGGACGGGAAATGACGGGTGCGGGCGCGGCCGAGGCGACGCGTGGCGGCAGCGGGGCCTTGACGACCGGCGCGGGCGGCGGCGGCTTGGGGGCGGCGACGGGCGGCGGCGCGAGCGGCGGCAGGGCCGCGGCGCGGGCGGCGGCAGCGGCTTTCGCGGCCTCTTCCTTCTCGCGGATGATATCCTGGGCCGATTTGACAAACACACCGGCGGGCAGCTTGACGCGCGGCTCCTCGGGCTCGGCGGCCGGCGCCTCCGTCGCGACTACGACCGCGGCGGCGGCCGGCTGCTTGCCGAACTTCTTCTCGATCTCGTCGTAGTAGATCTTGCTGACGGTGCTGGAGACCGACTTGGTGTCGGCCGCGACGAAGCCCTGCTCCTTGAGCCAGGTGAGCATTTCCTTCGGCTCAACGTTGTATTGCTTGGCGATCTCGTGGATGCGGGAACTCATTCAGTAAGCAGGGCGCGGATGGAAAATTCAGGAGCCGGAAACCTTGGCGATGACCTTCTGGGCCTCTTCCTCGGTGAAGCCGAAGCCCACCAGGTCGGCGGGCTCAACCCCCTCGAAGGCGGCGGGCGAGTTGATGCCGTTGGCAACGAGGCGCTCGGCCACGGCCGGCTCGAAGCCGTAGGTGCTGACAAACTGGCCGATGGCCTGCGCGCGCGGATCGGCGACGGCGACCTTGAACTCCTCGATGTCGAGGCGCCAGCCCACGAGCCGCGAGGTGAGGCGGGCGTTCTGGCCCTTGCGGCCGATGGCAACGGCGAGGTCGTCGTTCACGACGCGGACAAGCAGGCGCTTGTTCTTCTCGTCGACGATGATCTCGCGCGGCACGGCCGGCTTGAGGGCCTCGACGAGCATCTCCTTCGTGTCGGTGTGGTACGGGATGATGTCGATCTTCTCGCCGTTGAGCTCGCGGACGATGCTCTTCACCCGGGCGCCGCGGGCGCCGACGCAGGCGCCGACGGGATCGACCTTCGGGTCGGTGGAGGTGACGGCAATCTTGGTGCGGTAGCCCGGCTCGCGGGCGAAGGCCTCGATCTTGACCGTGCCGTCGGCGATCTCGGTGACTTCGAGCTCGAAGAGGCGGCGGACGAATTTCGGGCTGGCGCGGCTGAGGATGATCTCGGGACCACGGCTGCTGTTCTCGATCTCGAGCAGGATGCAGCGAATGCGCTCACCCGGGGAGTACTCCTCGCCGGGCACCTGCTCCTTGCCTGGCATGACGGCCTCAGCCTTGCCGAGGTCGATGAACAGGTCGTTGCGCTCGCGGCGGCGGACGGTGCCGCTGACGATGTCGCCGACGGAATCCTTGAAGTCGTCGTAGATCCGCTCCTTTTCGAACTGCCGCAGGCGCTGCATGATGGCCTGGCGGGCGGTCTGGGCGGCAATGCGGCCGAGGTAGGAAGGGTCGATCTCGCGCTCGACGGTGTCGCCGACGATGGCTCCCGGCTTAAAGACCTGGGCCTTCTCGACGTGGATCTGAAGCTTGGGATCGGCGACCGAGTCGACCACCTTAAGCAGCGACCAGGCATTGAGCTGGCCGTTTTTGGGGTTGATCTCGATCTTGAGTTCCTGACCGGAGTTAACGCCCTTCAATGCGGCCGTTTTGATCGCATTGACGATGGCGGAGATCATGTCGGCACGCGGGATGCCCTTCTCCTTCTCCATGTACTCGAGGACGGACAGGATTTCGCTACTCATGGTGTGTGTGATTGATGGGAAAAAAAAAGCGGACCCGAGGGCCCACTTTCTCGAAAGTGAACTGTATGTATGGGAGGTTAATTAATGAGAGGGCAGGAACGCTTGTCAAGCCCCCGGAAATATTAGGACGTTCAGCAACTTGCGCCAGCTTCGCGAGCCAGGATCCAGCCCAACAAACCCTGGCCGCGGCCATGCGAATGCGGCCGGTCCGGCAGGCCCGCCAGGCCGAGTCGCGGCAGCGCCCGGCGCACCTGGGCCGGCACATCGCCCAGGAACCAGTGAAACCAAAGGTCGTACATGTCCCGACCGGTCCGGGCGGCCACCAGCGGAAGGAAAGCATCGCAGACCAGTGTATCGAGCCGCGTGCCACTGACCGCCTCGGCCACCACGTCGCGCGAAATTCGCCCCCGCAGGCCCGGAAGGTCGCACTCGCGGCGCCAGGCCCGCGCGGAGCCGGCGGGTGCGACTTTGTCGGCCAGCGGTTCAAACAAGGCCGCCAGGCGGTCCGGCCAATCAGGTTGTGCCGTGGCCCAATCGCGATATTGGCGTAATCGAGTCAGAGGGTGGTTGGCCGGGCGCAGGCCCTGCGTCTGCCAGTAACCGCGGCCGAGTTCGTAGATAAGGCGCGGCTCGACCCCGTGGCTCCACGTAGTGAGCGGGTAGCGCGCCGCCACCGTCAGCATGGCCGCGCGGTTGCGGCGGTAACCGAGCACCTCCAACGCGAGATGGTGCGCCGCCTCCGTCCAGCCGAGGCGCTGGATGCGGGAGCGCGCCCCTTCCCTTTTCTGGTGCCAGCGCAATTGCGCGTGATGCAGGATCAGTGCCTCCCGTTCCTTTTCCGGCAGCGCTGCCAATTCGGCGAAGCGCTCCCATTCGTCGCGGGAGGTGAGCGCCTCCAGTGCGTCATCGGATACGTATTCCTCGAGGTCGCGATGGAGCAGCGGCAGCAGCACGAGGGTCGGGATCTCGCGGCCCGCGTGGTCGAGGGCCGGCGATTCGAACTCGGCCGGCGGAAACAGGACCACGTGCAGCACCACCCGGTTGTAGGCGGGATCGGAGGCGTGGTCGTGGCTCCGCCAGTCGGCCACATGGAAGTGCACCTCGATGTCGCCGATGACCTCGCGGCCGTCGATGGCCAGCCGCGCGCCGTGAAAATCCGGCCCGCCCAGGAGATTCCAGGCTCCGGGCGAGCGAATCACGAGGGATCGTCCGTCGGCCAGCGCGGCGCGGTCCCGGGCAAAATCGCCCCGCAACCAGATTTTCTGCACGACCCTTTCGGCAATCGTGAAGGGACCATACAGTCCCTGCATCTCGGCGACTTGGAAATTGGTTGGGGCCATGGCTGCGCAAACCGTCGCATGGCCCGGAGGCGACGAAGAGGGGCGCGAGCTTGCGGGTTTTTCCCGCCGCGGCGAGAGGAATCCTTACCCTCGGCTGATTGCCGGGATTCGATTGGACGATGGAGGGCCGGCCTCCCGGCCGGCCGCGGTCGGTCGGGAGACCGTCCCTCCGGCAGACGCACCTTAAATCCTATCGGATGTCAGTCGATCGACCCCGCCCGCACCGCGTGATTTCGGTTCAACCCGCGCGGGCCGCGACCAGGCGCGCCGGGCAAGACTGCCCGTCGAACCAGGTGCCTTCGACGTAGGTGGTGGTCGGAATTTCCGGCACGCCGAATTTGTTGTGCTGGAGCTGGCCGGCCAGGATCTCCACGGCCACGGCGCCGACCGTCTCGTGATTCTGCCGCACGCCGGCGGTCATGCCATTCAGTTCCTCGAGGAAGACATCGACGAAAGCCACGTCGCGGGGCACGCGGATGCCGAGCTTCTTGAAAATCGGCAGCACGAACGACGCCTTGCTGATGACGACCTCGGGCTGGTATTTGTTGAGCCACTTCTCGAGCGCCACCTGGTCGACCACGACGGGCACGTTGGTCTCGTTGAACCAGCGTTCGATCGGGTGCGGTTCGGGAAAAATGTGCGCCGGCACCCGTTCCCGCGGCGCCAGGTTCTGCTGCTCGCAGAGGAAGCCGGCCGTCCAGAGGTGGTCGACGGCGTGGTCCCAGCCGCGGTGCATGACGAATCCGATCTTGCGGTAGCCGGCGGCCATGACCTTCTGCATTGCCAGCCGGATGATGTCGCACTGGTTGTTGGTCACGTTGTGCAGCACGGGCTGGTGCGGGAAATAGTCGATCTTCACCGCGCTGAAGTTCTGCCAGTCGAATTGCAGGGCATCGCCCATCTCGCGGCCGTGCGAGGCGATGATCAGCCCGTTGATGCCGCGCGAATACAGCATCCGGCTCAGGCGGCCTTGCGTCAGGCCAGGCTCGCGCATCCAGAAATGCTCGAGCTTGTAACCGAGCTGGTTGGCCTTGGCTTCCGCGCCGGCATAGAAGTCCGGATGCGCCGTCACCTTCTTCCAGCCCCAGCACGTCGCCCAGTTGGTCACGTAGGCGAGCGTCGGCATGTTGCGCCGCTCCATCACCCGGCCGCGATAAGAGATCAACGCGCGCAGCAGCGGATCCGGGCGGTAGCCCATTTCCTCCGCGAGCTTGTGGATGCGCTGCCGGGTGGTTTCCGGCAGGCGCGGGTGGTTGCGCAGGGCGAGGGAGACGGTGGTGACGTGCACGCCAGCTTTCGCGGCAATGTCCGCCAGGGTAACGCGGCGATCATTCATGGGGTGCGGTTAATCCGGCAGGGTTCGCGATGCAGCACAAGTCTATAGTTAGTATGCTCCCCAGATTGTCCGTGTAATAAGCGCTGCGGAGACTGACATTTACGGTCGCCCCGCCCCTTTCGGGCTGGCTCCGTATGCCCTGATGAAATCTCCGCGTTCCAATTCTTTCCGCGTCCCGGCCATCCGCTTTGAAGGCCCGGGTTCGACCAACGCCCTCGCGTTCCGCCACTACAATCCGGCCGAGGTGATCGACGGCAGGACGATGAAGGAGCACATGCGCTTCTCCATCGCCTATTGGCATGCTTTTCGCGGCGTCGGTTCCGACCCGTTCGGTCCGGGCACAATCGTGCGCCCCTGGGAATCGGGCAAGGACCCGGTTTCCGTCGCGAAGGCCCGGATGGACGCCGCGTTCGAGTTCTTCCAGAAGATCCAGGCGCCGTTCTGGTGCTTCCACGACCGCGACATCGCGCCCGAGGGCAAGTCGCTTGCCGAGTCGAACCGCAACCTCGACAAGCTCATCGCCCACGCCAAGGCGCACCAGAAAGCCACCGGCATCAGGCTGCTCTGGGGCACGGCCAACCTCTTC
This sequence comes from Lacunisphaera sp., assembly GCA_035549095.1. GTDB lineage: Bacteria > Verrucomicrobiota > Verrucomicrobiia > Opitutales > Opitutaceae > Lacunisphaera. Next base: position 70,866 of record DASZRV010000063.1, read on the forward strand.
AGCAATCCGCGCTATATGTGCGGCGCCGCGACGAATCCCGACGCGCATGTCTTCGCCTATGCCGCCGCGCAGGTGAAAAAGGCGCTCGAGGTTACGCTTGAGCTCGGCGGTGAGAACTACGTCTTCTGGGGCGGTCGCGAGGGTTATGAGACCCTGCTCAACACAAACCTGAAGCGCGAACAGGACCACCTCGCGCGCTTCATGCACCTGGCGGTCGACTACGCCAAGAGCATCGGCTTCAAGGGCCAGTTTCTCATCGAACCGAAGCCGAAGGAGCCGACCAAGCACCAGTACGATTTCGACGTCGCCAGCGGTATCGCGTTCCTGCGCACCTACGGCCTCGACCGCCACTTCAAGTTCAACATCGAGACCAACCACGCGACGCTGGCGGGGCACACCTTCCAGCACGAGATCGAGGTCGCCGCGGCTGCCGGGATGCTCGGCAGCATCGACGCCAATTCCGGCGACCAGCTCCTGGGCTGGGATACTGACCAGTTCAACACCGACGTTCGCGAGCTGACGCTGGCGATGCTGTCCATTTTCCAGGCCGGTGGCCTCGGCTCGGGCGGCTTCAACTTCGACGCCAAGCTCCGCCGGCCGTCGATCGATGCCGAGGACCTCTTCCACGCGCATATCGGCGGCATGGATGCGTACGCCCTGGCCTTCAAGATCGCCCGCCGGATCATCGCCGACGGCAGGCTCGGGCAGTTTGTCGCGCAGCGCTATGCCAGCTATGATTCCGGCTACGGCCGCGACATCGAGACGGGCAAGGCCACGTTCGCCTCGCTCGAAAAGCTGGTCCTGTCGAAGCTCGGTGAACCGACGCCGCGCTCCGGCAAGCAGGAGTATCTCGAGAACTTGCTGATGAGCTATCTGCACGGCTGAGCCCGGCGCGCCCGGCCTCTACCCCATGCCCCTCACCGCCTCCGATGCCGACCTAGCCGACCGGCCGCATCTCGACCCGGGGCTGCCGGTGGCGAAGCGGATCGAGGCGCTGGTCGAACGGCTGACGCTGCCGGAGAAGATCAACCAGCTCCTGCACGAGAACAACGCCATCGAGCACCTCGGGGTCCCGGCGTACAACTGGTGGAGCGAGGCGTGCCACGGCGTCGGCCGCAATGGCCGCGCGACGGTTTTCCCGCAGGTGATCGGCCTCGGCGCCACTTGGAATCGCACCCTGGTGCAGCGGGTCGCCGGCGTCATCTCCGACGAGGCCCGGGCCAAGCACCACGCGGCCGTCGCCGCCGGGCGCCGGGGCCAGTACCAGGGCCTCACGTTCTGGACGCCCAATATCAACATCTTTCGCGACCCGCGCTGGGGCCGCGGGCAGGAAACCTTTGGCGAAGACCCTTACCTCACCGGTGAACTCGGCGCGGCCATGGTCCGCGGTCTCCAAGGCGAGCACGCGCAGTACCTGAAGACCGCGGCGTGTGCGAAACATTACGCCGTGCATTCCGGCCCCGAACAGGAGCGCCACGGCTTTGATGCCCGGCCATCCGCGAAGGACCTGCACGAGACCTACCTGCCGGCATTCGAAAAACTCGTCCGCGCCGGCGTAGAGGCCGTGATGGGCGCCTACAATCGCACACTCGGCGAGCCGTGCTGCGGCAGCCGCCTGCTCCTCGTCGACATTTTGCGCGGCCGCTGGGGCTTCCAAGGCCACGTGGTCAGCGACTGCGGCGCGATCGACGATTTCCACCATCACCACAAGGTCACGAAGAATGCCGCCGAGTCCGCCGCCCTGGCGGTGAAGAACGGCTGCGACCTCAACTGCGGTTGCACGTACAACGACCTGGTCGTCGCCGTGCGCGACGGCCTGATCACCGAGGAAGAAATCGACGGCTCGCTGCGCCGGCTGCTCGCGACCAAGTTCAAGCTCGGGTTGTTCGATCCGCCCCATCGCGTGCCGTGGTCCAACATTCCCCTGGCGATCGTCGACTCCCCCGAACACCGGCAGCTCGCGCGCCAGGCGGCGGCCGAGTCGATCGTGTTGCTGAAAAACAACGGCCTCCTGCCGCTGCGCCCGGACCTGGACACCGTGCATGTCTGCGGCCCGACGGCTGCGAACACCACGGTGCTGGTGGGCAATTACTACGGCTTTTCACCGCGGCTGGTCACGATTGCCGAGGGCATTCTCGATCGCGTCTCGCCCACGTGCCGCTTCGTGTACCGCACGGGCAGCCCGCTCAGCGGGCCGATGTCGCCGGGCGTCAATTACACCTTCTCCACCGCCGCGGACAACGAGGTCACGATCGCCGTGCTCGGGCTTGACCCGTCGCTCGAGGGCGAGGAGGGCGATGCCGTCGCCTCCGCCACCGGCGGCGACCGCGCCAGCATTGAACTGCCGCGGGTGCAGCTCGATTTCCTCATCGAACTTCGCAAGCACGCGAAAAAGCTCGTCGTCGTCCTGACGGGCGGCAGCGCCCTCGCCGTGCCCGAGGTTCACGACCTTGCCGACGCCGTGCTGCTGGCCTGGTACCCGGGGTGCGAGGGCGGGCGCGCGGTGGCCGACGTCCTGTTCGGCGATGCCGCGCCGTCGGGCCGGCTGCCCGTGACCGTGCCGCGCTGCACGGCCGACCTGCCGCCGTTCGGCGACTATGCCATGCGCGGCCGGACGTATCGGTTCGCGGAGCGCGAGCCGCTTTATCCGTTCGGCTTTGGCCTCGGTTATGCGACCGTCACCTACGGGCCGCTCACGCTGAGCACGACGCGCCTCGCCGCCGGGAAGGAAATCGTCGCAGCCACGACCGTGGCCAACACCAGCGCCCGCGCCGGCGTGGAGACGGTGCAATGCTATGTCCTCCCGCCGGGGCAATGGCCGGACGCCCCGAAGGCCACTCTGGTCGACTTCAAGAAGGTCGCGCTGGGTCCCGGTGAGGTGGCGCGGGTCGAGTTCCGGTTGCCCGCGAGCGCCTTCGCCCAGGTCGATGCCACGGGCCGGTCGGTCCATTTTCCGGGCGCATACGGCTTGGTGCTCGGCCCGGCTTCGCCCGGGCCGCGCGCCCAGGCGCTCGGCGCGCCCGCCCCGGCCACGGCCACCGTTCACCTGGTCTAGGCTGCCCCGCTCCCTTCCACGACACCCCAACCCCTGCCCATGAACCTGCCACTACGCGAAAAGGTCGGCTACGCCCTCGGTGACGTCGCCACGAACTTCTTCTTCCAGTCGATGATTCTCTACCAAAACCGTTTTTATACGGACACGGTGGGGCTCTCGCCGGCGGTGATCAGTTTCATGTTCCTCATCGTGCGCCTGGCGGATGCGTGCTTCGACCCGATCATCGGCGCCATGGCCGACCGCACCAACACGCGGTGGGGCAAATTCCGACCGTGGATCCTGGCGACAGCCATCCCGTTCGGCGCCATCTTCTGGCTCGTCTATATCGTGCCCGACGTCGGCCCGCAGGGGAAAGTCATCTACGCCTACGTCACCTACGTGCTGCTGATGATCCTCTACTCGGCCAACAACACGCCGTACTCCGCGTTGATGGGCGTGATGACGCCGGACGTGAGCGAGCGCACCAACATTGCCCGGTATCGTTTCGTGGCCGCGATCTTCGGCCAGTTCGTCATCCAGACGGTGGCGCTGCCGATGGTCGACAAGTTTGGCGCCGGCAATGATGCCCACGGTTGGGCCGTCACGATGGCGATCTTCGGTGTCATCATGGTCGTCTGCAACCTGATCGTCTTCTCCACCACGAAGGAGCGCCTGCTGCCGAACCCGGAGCAGAAGCCCTCGCTCAAGGAGGACCTGAAGAACGTGTTCGGCTGCAAGCCGTGGCTGACGATGTTCGTGCTCACCCTGGCCGTGTTCACCATGCTGGTCGCGCGCGGCACGTGCCTCTTCTACTTCTTCAGTTACTACCTCGAGCCGCAGGCCATCGGCCGCTTCCTCGGGAACTGGGGCTTGATGGCTGCGCCCGGCGCCGAGGTGCACGGCCTGCGGGTGCTGTTGACGGAGAAATGGTTCAACCTGCTCGTCCGGCCGGATTATTCCAATGCCGTGGCCGTGGGCTTCAGCTTCTTCAACGACCTGGGCTCGGTCGTGCAGATCCTCTTCATCCCGTTGTCGAAACCGCTGTCCGACCGGTTCGGCAAGAAGGCGGTCTTCCTTGCCGGCGTCGCGGTCACGACGCTGGCCACCGCCAGCGTCTTCTCCGTCGGCCCGACCGACCTCACGAAAATGTTTTGGATCAGCGTGCTCTGGTCCGTGGGTTGGGGCCCGACGATCCCGCTCCTCTGGGTGATGATCGCCGACGTGGCCGACTACTCCGAGTGGCAGACCTCGCGCCGGGCCACGGGCTTCATGTTCGCCGGCATCCTCTTCGCCCTCAAGGCCGGACTCGGCCTCGGCGGCGCCGTGGCCAACTGGATCATTGGCGGCTACGGGTATGTCGCGAACGCGAAACAGACGGAACATGCGTTGCTCGGCATCCGGCTGGGTGCGTCCTTCTATCCGTGCGTGCTGCTCGCGATCGTGTTGATTTGCCTCGCCTTCTATCCGATCGGCAAGGAGCTCAACCTGCGGATCCAGAACGAGCTGACGGATCGCCGGAAGAAGTTCGCCGCAACCTGAGCCGCCCGGCGGGAGACGGGTGTGGACCGTCTCCCCCGCGTTCGAATTTTTCACCACCGCACCGACCGGGTCTTCCCCCTGTCGGTGAGGGTACAATGTCATCATGAAAAGGAACCTTCCCCCTGCATTCCTGGGTTTGATTGCGAGCATCCTGGCCGGGTGTGCGACGACCCCCGACCACACTGCGCCACCCGCCGCCTCAGCCGCGGCCGCAGTCCCGGTCCCGGACAAGCTCGACAACCTGCAAAAAGGCATGACCACCGCGGAGCTTGTTGCCCAGTGGGGGCAGCCGGCGGAAAAGAAGACGCTCAAGAGTTCGAACGAAGCAGAGGTCTGGACCTATCGCCAGGTGACCGGCTCCTATCAGGACCAAGTCGCCACCGGCACGCGCATGGTGCCGCGAGTCGATCCGATCACCGGCGTGCAGTCTGACTCGCCGGAGCCCATCTACAGCCAACAGACGGTCGAGGTGGTCCGGACCTCCGACCTGCTCATCTACCAGGGCAAGTTGGTCGAATGGAAAGTGCGCGACGAAAAGCGCACGAAGCTCCACTAGAGAGCCGTCGCCAGCGGTGGTCCTCGTGTCTTTCTCGACCAGCTTAGGTGCCCGCCCGTCGGCTCGATCGCCATGAAGCCCGTCCGCGGCCACACCACTGTTATCGCCAGCCTCGGTCTGCTCTTGCTGGCGGCCTGTGCCAGCTTTCAAGACCCGGGCCACGCGGGGAACACCACGCGATCGATCCTGCCCGATTCCAGCCAATTCCACCCCGGACTCACGGGCGCCGAAATGCAGGCCATCCTCGGTTCCCCCGAAAGCACGAAAAGGCTTCCGTCGGGCGGCACCGTCTGGACCTATCGCTACCGCGTCGCGACGGACGTGAAGGCGGTGCCGATCAGCACCGTCGAAGTGCCGGCCATCAACCCGATCACCGGCCAGCCGATCACGCGCACCGAGCAGGTGTACGAAAATCATGCCACCGACTTTGACGTCTTTCTCCACCTGCTGTTGGTTGACGACCGCCTCGTCGAATGGCGGTTTATCCGGCAAAAGACCGGCTCGTTCCAATGAGCCCCGCCCCCCTACCCATGCGACGAAACCTGTGTTCCCGCCTTGCCCTTCACTCGCGCTGCCGTGCGCTCGCCGGTTTCGCGATGATCTCCGCCCTGCTGGCCTTGGGGTCCGCCGTGCGCGCGGAGGACGGCTATCGGCTCTGGCTGCGCTACGACCCGATCGCTGACTTCGCCCGGCGCGACCAGTATCGCACGGAACTCGGGCGCGTTCGTCTGCAATCGCCCGCGGGAGCGCCGAGCGCCACCACCGCTGCCGCGCGGGCCGAACTCGCGGCCGGATTCCGAGGATTGCTCGGGACCGAGGTGGCCGTGGCGCAGGAGGCCGTTGCCGCTGCCGGCGGCATCCCGGCCGATGGCTACAAGCTGCACCGCGACGCCGACGGTGTGACGATCCAGGCCTCGACGGATTTGGGCCTGCTCTACGGGTCTTTCGCGCTCTTGCGGCAAATCCAGACCGGGGAGCCCCTCGACCAGCTCGACGTGTCGAGTGCGCCGCGGATCCAGCGCCGGCTGCTCAACCACTGGGACAATCTCGATCGCACGGTGGAACGTGGCTATGCCGGCTTTTCGCTGTGGGAATGGTTCTACCTGCCGGACGTCCGTTCGCCGCGGTACCGCGACTATGCGCGGGCCTGCGCTTCCATCGGCATCAATGGCACCGTGCTCACCAACGTAAACGCCGACGCTCAGATCCTCACGCCGTTCTACCTGCAGCGCGTGGCGGCGCTCGCCGACGAGTTCCGCCCGTACGGCGTGCGCGTCTACCTGACGGCGCGCTTCAGCGCCCCGATCGAACTCGGCGGTCTCAAGACCGCTGATCCGCTCGATCCTGCGGTCGCGGCGTGGTGGCGGGCCAAGGTCGACGAGATCTATCGCTTCCTTCCCGACTTCGGCGGCTTCCTCGTGAAAGCCAACTCCGAAGGCCAGCCGGGACCGCAGGACTACCACCGGACCCACGCCGACGGCGCCAACGTGCTCGCCGATGCGCTCGCGCCGCACGGCGGCATCGTGATGTGGCGCGCGTTCGTGTACTCCGCCGACAACACCGAGGACCGCGTCAAGCAGGCCGACAGCGAGTTTGCGCCGCTCGACGGGAAGTTCCGCCCCAATGTCGTGGTCCAGATCAAGAACGGGCCGCTCGACTTCATGCCGCGCGAGCCGTTCTCGCCGCTCTTCGCCCACATGCCGCGCACGCCGCTCGCCGCCGAGCTGCAGATCACGCAGGAATATCTCGGCCAGTCCCTCCAGCTCGCCTTCCTCGCGCCCTTGTGGAAGGAGGCGCTCGACTCCGACACCTACGCCGGCGGTCCCGGCGCGACCGTCGGCCGGATCGTCGACGGCAGCGTCAACCACCACGCGCTCTCCGTCATCGCCGGCGTGGCCAACACCGGCACCGACATCAACTGGACCGGGCACCCGCTGGCCCAGGCCAACTGGTACGCCTACGGCCGCCTCGCGTGGGACCATTCGCTCACCTCTGACACCATCGCCCGCGAATGGACGCGGATGACGTTCGGCACCGACGCAGCGACCGATGCAACCATCGAGAAAATGCTGGTCGGCTCACGCGAGACGGTCGTCAACTACTCGATGCCGCTCGGCCTCGCGCATCTCATGGCGACCGGCCACCACTACGGTCCCGGCCCGTGGGTGGGCAACCTGGAGCGCGCCGACTGGAATCCCGTTTACTACCACCGCGCGGACGCGCAGGGCCTCGGCTTCGATCGCACCGCCACCGGATCGAATGCCCTCGAGCAATACGCACCGGAGTGGCAGAAGCTCTGGGGCGATCCCGCCACGTGTCCCGAGAACCTGCTGTTGTGGTTCCACCATGTGCCCTGGGACCATCGCATGAAATCCGGCCGCACGCTCTGGGACGAACTCTGCCTCCATTACCAAGCGGGCGTCGACGAGGTCCGCGCGATGCGCCGCGCGTGGGACGGTCTCAAGGGCCACGTCGATGACCAGCGTTTCGCCGCCGTGCAACAGCGCCTGGCCCGGCAGGAGAAGGACGCGGTCGACTGGCGTGACTCCTGCCTGCTGTACTTTGGCACGTTCTCGAACCGTCCGCTGCCCGCCGGCGTCGAAGCCCCCGCCCATCCGCTCGAATATTACGAGTCGATCCAGTTGAAGAACATGCCCGGACATCACTAGCATATCTTTTTCGTTCTCGTTCTCTTGAGCGAGTCGAACCCAAGCGAGAACGAGAACGATCACGAGAGTGAGTACGATACCAAGTTGCCGAATGAACACGAAACCTGCCGCCCTCTTCATTTTCGCGAACCTCCTCGCCACCGCCCTCGCCGCCGGACCGGCGCCCGTCGCGTTCGACTCGTTCACCTACACCGGGCGCGATGCCGCTTTCGAGGCGCCATTGCCGCCGGGGCATTATCGAAACCCGATTCTCGCCGGCTACAACCCGGACCCGAGCATTTGCCGCGTCGGCGACGATTACTACCTGATCAACTCCACGTTCGCTCATTATCCGGGCATCCCCATCCGCCACAGCAAGGACCTCGTCAACTGGAAGCTGATCGGTCACGTGATCGACCGCCCGACGCAGCTCAACTACGATGGCCTCGGCATCTCGCGCGGGATCTTTGCGCCGGCGCTCTCGTATCACGACGGTGTCTTCTATGTCGTGTGCACGATGGTCGATGCCGGCGGTAATTTCGTCGTGACGGCCACGAATCCCGCCGGCCCTTGGTCGGATCCCGTCTGGTTCGACTTCGAGGGCATTGACCCATCGCTCTTCTTCGATGACGACGGCCGCGCCTGGTTGGTCAACAACGGTGCGCCCGAGGGCACCCCGCTCTACTCCGGCCATCGCGCCATCTGGGAGCAGGAGTTCGACTGGAAGGCGAAAAAACTCGTCGGCCCGCGTCGCGTGATCGTCAACGGCGGCGTCGACATCACCCAGAAGCCGGTCTGGATCGAGGGACCGCACCTCTACAAGCGCGACGGCTGGTATTACCTGTGTTGCGCTGAGGGTGGCACCAGCGAAAACCATTCGCAGGTCATCTTGCGCAGCCGGGCGGTCACCGGACCGTTCACGCCGTGGACCGACAACCCGATCCTGACGCAGCGCGGACTCAATGCCAACGTGCCGGGCGCCGTCACGTCCACCGGCCACGCCGACCTCGTGATCGGGCCCGATGGAAATTGGTGGTCGGTCTTTCTCGGCTGCCGGCCGTATGCGCGCGGCGGGTTCTACGCGACGGGCCGCGAGACTTTCATGCTGCCGGTGCAATGGACGGACGACGGCTGGCCGCGCATTCTCCCCCACGGCGAGCGCGTGCCGTTGGTCGTCGCCTCGCCGCGCGGCGCCGGTGTCGATCCCGCGCTGCCGCCGCTGACCGGGAACTTCACCGCCACCGACAATTTCGACGGCACGTCCTTGGATCCATCATGGATCATGTTGCGCACACCCAAGGAGACCTGGTGGTCCGTGGCCGGCGGCAAGCTCAGCCTCCAGCCCCGCGCCGACCAACTCACGGGCCATGGCAACCCCTCGTTCCTCGGGCAGCGGCTCAAACATGCGCGTTTCGACGCGACGACGGAGCTCGCTCCGCCGGCGACCGCCGGCACTTCCGCCGGACTCGTGGCATTCCAGAACGAAAACCATTACTATTTCCTCGGGGTCCGACGGACTGCCGGAGGACTCAGCGCGTTTGTCGAACGAAGCAATGGCAAGGAGGCGGAAACTCTCGGCACCGTTCTGTTGCCGGAAATTCCGTCGCTCAAACTCCGCCTCACCGGCGATGACGCGAAACTCACGTTTGCCTATGCGGACCCAACTGGGGGATGGCACGCGCTGGTGAGCGATGCCGATGCCCATGTGCTCACGACGCGCGTCGCCGGCGGTTTCGTCGGCACGATCGTCGGCGTTCACGCGCGTCTCGACCCCTGAGGCGTCCGCCTATGGCTTTGGCCATAGTCGGGGTCCCGGGTCCAGATGACCCTTGACGGGTCGCAGGCGCAGTCGGAATTTTTGGAGCGCTGCGGTGCTGGGACCGTGGCACGGCCCCATCGAATCATGCCCCTGCGTCGGCTTGCGCTGTTGGCGTCCTCCATCCTGTTCACCGGTCTCACCGCCGCGGAGCCGCCGGAAGATGTTGAAAAGCTGGCGCGCGAACTCGTCCGCCTGAAAGTCGAAACCGCCCGCGAGGAGACCGCCTGGCGCACGGATCGCGAACTGCTCACTTCGATGGTCGCGGCGCTGCAGGACAGGGCCGCGCTGGCCGAGGAAAAGCTTGAGCTCACGCGCGCCCGGACCGCACAGGAGCGGCAGGAACTCGAGGCGCTGCAGGCCAAGACCCAGGCGGCCCGCGACGATCTCAAGGTCTTCGACGAGCGCCTTGCCGCCTTGGTCGTCCGGCTCGTGGCTGTCCGCCCCAGCCTCCCGCCGCGGTTGTCCGAGGCCCTGGAGATGTCTTACCGCACGATTGCCGACCCGGCGCAGCCGCCAGCCGAGCGGATGCGCATGGCGATGAACGTGCTTAACCGCTGCGAGCAATTCAACCGGCTTGTGACGACCGGCGAGGATGTGCTCACCCCCGAGGGTGAGACAGCCGCCAAGTCGCTCCAGACCGTTTACTGGGGCTTGAGCCGCGGCTACGCCATCGATCGCGCCACCCGCAAAGCCTGGCTCGGCGCGCCCGGCCCCGCCGGCTGGCAGTGGACGGCGAAGCCCGAAGCGTACGACCGGATCGTGCAGCTGATCGCGATCGCTTCCGACCAGGCCGATCCGGCCTTTGTCGCGCTGCCCGCGCCGGCCACCAAGTCGATCAACGCCTCAACCGGAGGGCGGACGCCGTGAAGCGCGCCCCCGGCCTTGCCCTCCTGTTCGTGCTCGCCTGCGGCAGCGTGCTCCGCGCCACGACGCCCTTCGACGAAGCGATGAAGAATGGCGTAGCCGATCTGCGCGCCCGCATGAACCGCGCGGCCGACGGCCTGAACCAAACCCGCGCCCGCATCGCCGCGGAAAAGACGCCGCTGCTCGCCCAGGTTCGCGCCGCGGAGGATCATATCCTGGCCGCCGAAACGACCGCGTCGCGCCTCGACATCCGGAAAGAGGATTCGGCCGACCAGCGCCGCAAGCTGCTGCAGGAACTCGAGGGTCTGCGCAAGACGACCACCTTTGCCGGCACCCTCGCGCACGACAGCCTCAAGGCCGCCCTCGATGGCCTCGCGCCCGGGGAAAACCAGGTCGCCGGCGAGCGCCTCGAACGTCTCCTCGCCGACCTCGACGATGCCGCGGCGGGCCCGAGCGGCCGCGCCGCCATGGATGCCGCCGAATTTCTCGCCAGCCGGCTCGCGCAGGCGGTGGGGGGCTACCGCGCGGAGGGCACGGCGCTCCTCGCCGACAACAGCCAGGTCGTACAGGGAACGTTTGCCTTCCTCGGGCCCGAGACGTTCTTCCGGCCCGCGCAGGGCGCCGCCGGCACCGTCCGCCCGCGCGAAGGAGCGAAATATCCGGTCAATTACGCGCTGCCCCAATGGGCCAGCGCCGATGCCGCGGCGTTCTTCGCCGGCCAGCCCGCCACGATTCCCGCCGATGCCGCCGGTGGCAAGGCCCTGCGCCTCCAACAAACGCGCGGCACCTTCTGGCAGCATGTGCAGAAAGGCGGTGCCGTCGCGTACGCCATCCTCGCGGTCGGCCTGGTCGCGGCCCTGCTCATCCTGCAAAAAGTGCACGACCTCACCCGCATGGAGCTGGCCACCCCCGACAAGGTGTCGGCCTGCCTCGCTGCGATCGCTCGCGGCGACATTGCCCAAGCGAAGACCGGCGTGGCCACGCTCGGCCGTTGCACGCGCGAACTCTTCACCGTGGGCCTCGCCTCTCTCGATCATCCGAAGGCCATTCTCGAGGAACGCCTGCAATCAGCCTTGCTCGCCCAACGGCTGGTCTACGAACGGCGGCTGCCGCTGCTGGCGGTGATCGCGACCGCGTCGCCGCTCATGGGCCTGTTCGGCACGGTGGTGGGCATGGTGAAGACGTTCGCGCTCATCACGGTCTTCGGCACCGGCAACGCGGGCAAGTTGTCGAGCGGCATTTCGGAAGTGCTCGTCGCCACCGAACTCGGCCTCGCGGTGGCCATCCCGACACTCATCATCCATGGCTTCCTGGCCCACCGCATCCAGAAGAACCTGCTGCAACTCGAACGCCAGGCCTTGGACTTTGTCACCGCGGTTGAGACGGCCCGCGTGGCCGGCCGGCCGGGTCCGGTCACGGTCGCGCTGCCATGAAGCCGCTGCTCGACCTCATGGCCCGCGGCGGCCCCGTGATGATCGCGATCATCGCGCTGTCGGTGCTCCTCTATTCGCGTTGTTGCAAGCTGCTCCTGGTCCAGTGGCGCGGCGCGCACGCGGCCCCCGAACCGTCGGCCGATGCGGACATGATCCAGGCTTCATTCCGCCACGAGCGGATGGCGCTCGGCGCCATGATTGCGGCCGCCCCGCTCCTCGGCTTGCTCGGCACGGTCAGCGGGATGGTCGAGACGTTTGAAAGCCTTTCCTCGCGGACGGGCCAGAAATCGATGGAGGGCCTGGCCCGCGGCATCTCCGAGGTGTTGGTCGCGACGGAGTCCGGGCTGCTGGTCGCGCTGCCGGCGCTGTTGCTCGTCTACCTGGCTCATCGCGCCATGCTGCGGCGAGTCGATGCCTTGAACCGCCGCGGCCCGGTCGCGGCCACCGGAACCCGACCATGATCGGACGCGGCCACAGTCGGGCGCACTTCGAGGTCACCCACATCGACATGGTGCCGATGGTGGACTGCATCATGGTGCTCGTGATCTTCCTCATGATCAGCAGCGCCTTCGTCAACGACCCGGGCGTGGAGGTGCAGAAGCCCGACGTGGCTGGCACCAGCAACCTCGAGCAGAATGCGCTGCTCGTCGCCATCACCGCGGACAACCGCATTTATTTTGACGGCCAGGAAATCCGCCCGGACCAGGTCGCGGCCGTGTTGAGGCCGGCTGCCTTCGGGCGGGCGCCAACGCTGATCATCCGTGGCGACCGCGCCTCCGACCTCGGCGTGTTCGCCACCGTCTACACCGAGGCCAAGCGCGCCGGCGTCCAGCACGTTGAGTTCGCCACCGCCCGGGCCCAATGAGGAACCCATGAGGCGGACCGCCAGCTTCGCCCCGTCCCTGTCCCATGCCTGGATCGAGGGCGTGAGCTGGCTGGCCGGCGCGGCCTTCACGTTCGTGCTGTTCTCCGGCCTGGCTCGCATCGGCAACACGGCCACACCCGTGGCCGAGGTGGAGGAGCTGCGTCTGGTCGCACTGCCGGTCGAGTTGCCACCGGTGCCGCCCGCGCCAACCGAGCAGGCCGCCGCGCCCGAAGAAGCCCTGCCCCTGGTCGGCATCGATGCGGGTTCGTCGGACAGCAGCGTGAAGATCCGGGCCCTGCCGCCGGATTTCGCCGCGCTGCTCGCGCGCGCCCCGGTCGCCCCCCGTCGCATCGATTCGCTCGGGCGCATCCCGACCGGCCTGAAGCCGCCGGCGGAGGCGTCCCAGGTCGACATCCGCCATATCTACCAGCAGAGCGAAGTCGACCAGGCGCCGCGGGCGGTGCATCGCGCCATCCCCTCGGTGCCGCATGATCTTTTCGGCAAATCAGGCGCCCTGCGGGTGACCGTGCTGCTCACGATCGACCGCGCCGGCCAGGTCGAGAACGCGCGCGTGGCGAAATCCTCCGGGCAGCCCATCTACGACGCCCTCGTCATCGAATCCATCAAGTATTCGTGGGAATTCTCCCCCGCGATCCGCCGCGGCCAGCGCGTGCGCTGTTTCGCCGAGCAGACGGTGACGATGATCCTCCCGGGCAACGCCAATCCCTTCGGCCTCTGATTCCCCAGCAACGCCAATTCCTTCGGCCTGAAATGAAACGGACCTGCTTCCTCGTTTTTGTCGCCGCGCTCCTCGGCGGCACATGCGGTGCGCAATCCTCCGACCAGAAACTGGACGAGCTCGACCAGCGCCAGTTCCTGGCGAGCCGGCCCGAAAGCCGCCCGGCCGTCGATGCCCGGGAGCGGATCAAGCAGTCGACCTCCTTCCTGAAGGACCGCGAGCCGGAGATGACCACCGACGAATACGCCCTGTACGAGCGGATCGCCGCGATGCTGACCACCAACAGCGAACTCGCGGTCCGGTTGCTCGAGGGCATGGTGAACGGCAAGGAGCAGCCAAGCCCGGCGTTTGCATTCATCCTCGGCAATGCCTACGCCGCAGCCAGCCAGTTCGACCGCGCCGAGGCCAGCTACCACAGCGCGGTGCAGCGCTTCCCCACCTTCCTGCGCGCTTGGGACAATCTCGCGTTGCTCTACTACAACGACGGTCGCTTCACCGAGGCCGCCGAGTGCTTTGCCAAGGCTGTGTCGCTCGGCGACCGCGAATCCGCCACCCTCGGGCTGCTCGGCTACTGCCTCGAGCGCAAGGGCGACACCATCGCGGCCGAGACGGCCTACACGCAGGCGTTGGGCGCCGAACCGGCCAACCTCGACTGGAAACAAGGACTGCTCCGCCTCGCCATCGCGGCGAAGCAGTACGGCCGGGCCGAGCGCCTGGCCCAGGGTCTGATCAAGGACAAACCGACCGACATCCAGCTCTGGATGGACTACGCCGGCGTGCTCGTCGCCGACGGCCGCAAACTCGAGGCGATGACCGTGCTCGAACAGGCGCAAACCGCCATGCCCCTCGACGCCGACAGCCTGTTGCTGCTGGGCGACCTCTATGCCGAACACGGCCTGGCCGATGACGCCGTCAACGCCTACCGGAAAGTGTTTGCCACGGCTGCGCCGCGCGGCGAACAGAAGCTCCTTCAGTTCGCCGGCGTCCTCATCGCGACCGGCAAGCTCGATGAGGCGGGCCGCACCCTCGCTGCCCTGCCCGCCGAGCTGTCGCCGGCCGCGCGCCTCGAGCGGCTGCAGGCGCAGGCGGACCTCGCCCTGGCGCGCAAGCGCTGGCCGGAAGCCCGCGCGAAGGCCGAGGCGCTGCTCAAGGCCGCCCCGCTCAACGGGCGCGCGTTGCTCACCGTCGGGCAGACCTATCTCGAGGAAAACAACCTGCCGCAGGCGACATTTGCCTTTGAAATGGCCGCGCAAATTCCCGAATCCGCCTACCAGGCTAACCTCGAGCTGGCCAACATTGAACTCAAGAACCGCCATTTCGCGCAGGCCGCCAGCCGGCTCGAAAAGGCGCTGAAGATCCAGCGAACCGATACGATTGAGGACTACCTGGCGCGAATTCGCGCCCTCGTTCCTCCCGAAGACAAATCCAGCTGAGCCTGCACGTCCCGCTCGCTGCCGCGCGGCACGCCCGTCCCATCCCGCCATGAATCCCTTGCCAAGCTTGTCCCCGGCACGCTCTCTCGTTTGGCGCATCGCCGTCTCCGCCTCGCTCGGACTGAGCGCCCTCCTGGGCGCAGAAAAAGCCGCCGCGCCGAAACCGCCCGCAACGCACACCCTCTACATGGGCGCCGACCTCGCCGTGGAGTGGAAAGGCCAGCTGCGACCGGTGAAGGATGTCCGCGGCACGTCATTCGTCGTCGACGTCGATGGACACCCGCTCACAATCCCGGCCATCGACGGCGAGCTTGGGCTCAAGATAGACAGCAACCTGAAGATATCCCGGACGCGGGCGGAGATATCGAATCTGCAAGTCGAGCGGGCCTACACCCCGGGCAACGATCCCCGGAAGAAATACGAGGACAAGGTCGGTTATGCAATGGGCGCCACCGGGGTGTCCGATCTCGCCGGCTTCCGGATGCGAACCGCGCAACTTGGCGCCTCCCTGCCCAACTCGGACCCGAATGACGCCGCAGCCGCGGCCGCCCGCGCGCAAGCGGCCGAGGGCGATTACCAGCGGAGCCTGGAGACCGGCGCGGCTGCCCAGGACCTGATGCTTAATGCGCAGGCGCAGATGAACGTCGAACTGGCGCGGGAGCTTTATGACGCCTTCCGGATCACCTTCGTTGTCTCCTCGGCAAAGCCGCTCAACGATCCTTACGTGGTGATCATGGTGCGCTTTCGCGAGAAAGCCGAGGACCCGAAAACTGCCCGGATGCTCGTGTATGCGCAGTCGCTCGCACACGTCGACCAACGACCGGATACCTTTCGCCTCTTTCGGGGCGGATTGCCGCCCGGGTTCCAAATCGAGAGCGAACAGATTCACCTGTACGACCATGGTGTCGAAGTCGCCACCAGTGTGTCGCCGAAACAGACCCCGCTGACCGCTGAGGAGGCTTACCAGGTCGCGCTGATAGATTATTCGACCAGGAACCGCGACAAATCCCTCGCACCGGTCGCGGCGCCGATCTTCTGGCCCGAGGACGCCCGGGCCCGGTTGCACGCGGCCGCCGGCGAACGTCCGTTCTACGTGAGAGTCGGCCCGGATGGCCGTCCGGTCGGGGCGTTTGAAGACGAGGGCTGCGCACGCCCGCTGGCCAACGCCGAAGCCGCGGCGGTAGTCGCGGAACTGCGTTTTCTGCCGGCGCTCGAGCAGGGCAAGCCGGCCGCGGGCATCACGGCACTGAATCCCGCTCTGCTGCCGCGGTGAGGCATGCCGGCCGATCACTGCAAAGCAACCCCTGCGCCATCCGCAGGGTTGCAGCCGCCCAACACACCCCGCCCTGACGGGCACCCCTCTTGCTAGAGGGGAACTTCTTCAATGCCTCTTGGATCCCCTCTAAAAAGAGGGGTGGCGCGAAGCGACGGGGTGTGTTGTTTTTCATTTCAAGCCGGTCGGACTGCCACCAGGCCACCGCAGACTTCCACGCCCCATGAAAAAACTCCTCGGCCTCGCCTTCCTGCCGCTCAATGCCGATCTCGGCCTGCTGATCTACCGCTGCGTGCTCTCGTTCCTGGTCATCCGTTACCACGGCTGGGGCAAGCTGGCCGGCTGGGCCGATGAACCGCGGCATCTGCCGAATCTATTCGCCCTCGATGGTTTCCGGAAGGAATTCCACACGTTTCCCAACTACATCGGCCTCAGCTCGGAGTTGAGCTACCTGCTGGTGACCTGGTTCGAGACGTTCGGGGCGATGATGCTCATCGCCGGCCTGTGTTCGCGGCTCAATGCGCTGGGCATGTTCATCACGCTGATGGTGGCGTTCATCTTCCATCATCACCTGCATTTGTCGGGCCCGAATTCCGGCGAGGTCGCCTTCGCGTATGGCTTCGCCTACCTGCTGCTGGTGCTCGCCGGGCCGGGCAAGTATTCGCTGGATCGGAAGCTCGGGATCGGCCGGTCCTAACCACGATAGCTGCAGGGCGGTCGCTTGCGACGTGCCGCGGCGGCACCAAGGTGCAGCCCTACAGGCGGAGGCGACGCAGGACTGCCCCTACCGCTCCAGCCACTCCGCGAGAGCGGATCGCAAGGCCTTCGGGGTCCAGGCCGCCTTTCGGACGGCGATACGGTAGTGCAGCTTCCATTTGCCCCCCGCGGGCAGGCGGCGCACCTCGGGCGCGAGAATCGCAGCGTCAGCGAACCGGAACTCGTCCGAGTTGATCAGGTACCACGGAGCCTTCTCGCCGATGTTGGCGGGGTCACTGAGAATCGCGATCGCGCCGATGCCCTTGCCGCCGTCGGAGAAACTGCAACCCACCGCGGCGCTGGCAGGTCGGGCGCGGTTGTGGGCAAACTCTGTCACCGGCCCATCGGCCGTAGTCATCGTGATCGCCAGCGGTGCCGCCGCCAGGCGCATGCTCAAGCCGGCGTAACCGCCGTTGACCACCCCCTTCGGCTCGTTGGGCATCGGCGTGCGATCCAGCACGGCGCCTTCGGGTCCGGCGGTGAAGTCCGCCGACCAGTCGAGGGTGTAGCCGCCGGCGGCATCGGGCGCTGACACCGTGATCGTGCGCACCTCGGTCATGTCGACCCGGCCCGAGGGATGCGTGTAGTTCAACTCGAGCCGGATGACCGCGCTGCCATCGGGATGCGTCTCGATCACCGGGGTCGTCCACGTGGTCTTGCCGGCGGACTGGCCGGTCTGGCGATCCTCCTCCCAATAGTTGGCGCCGTTGATGTATTTCCACGAGAACCAGAGCGCGTAGTGCCAGGGATGGTCCTGCGGACGGAAATTAGTCAGGCTCGGCCCACCGTCCACGGTGATCGGATGAAAGAAGGGTTTCCCCTTGGCCGGGTCGAACGAGAACTGCCAGACGGGTGTCTTGCCGGCCGTCCAGGCCAGGGTCGTGTCGGTGTGCTGCCAGTCGGCGCGAGCCGGCGGCAGGGCCGCCAGGGTCGCGGCGAACAAAACCATGCGCAGGGTGTTCATGAAGATTTCAGGCGCGGGCCAGCTTGAGCGCGCCGTACGGGCCGCGCTCGGGGCGGGTCAACATCGCGTCGGCCTCGCTGTCGTTGACGAACCGCTCGGCTTTCGCGTCCCACGTCAATGGCCGCCGGAGCTTCATGGCGATCCAGCTGAGGATGCACGCGGTGTTGGCGTTGTGCGCCACCGGCGCGGGCGCCAGCGGGGTTGCGCGCGATTTCACGCATTCCAGCCAGTTCCGGTGGTGGGAATGGCTCGACGGGAAGTGCACGGTCACGCCCGCGGGCTCGAGCAACTTGGCATCGCTCGCATCCAGCCATTTCAACGGGCCGCCCGAGCCGTTCGGGTCGCTGGCGGTCGGTTTGCTGTCGCGGCACACGAAGATCCAGCCCTCGTCGCCGATGAACTTGATGCCGTTCTGGAGCCGGTCGGAGACAGTCATGCGAATGTCGCCGGGATAGGTCAGCTCGACGTGGTAGGCGCCGTGCACGTTCCAGATCTTGTTCGTCGGGAATTCGCCCCGACCCTCGATGCGCACGGGCGGCACGAGCTCGGCGTCCATTCCCCAGTGCGCAGTGTCGAAGTGGTGCGCGCCCCAGCCGGTGATCATGCCGAGGCAGTAGCTCTCGTTGCGCAGCCAGCCCGGACGGGACGTGATGTCGAGCGAGCCGTCCGGCAGCACCTTTTGCGAATGCACGCGTTGCTCGGTGTAATACACTTCCGGCGTCGGCCCGAGCCACGCGTCGTAATTCAGGTTGGCCGGCACCGGCATCGGCGGGTCGTCCGGCGCGGTCGGGTCGGTAGGCAGCCCGATTTCGACGTGCGTGAGCCGGCCCACGCGACCGCTGCGGACGAACTCGCAGGCCTTGCGGAATTGCTCGGTCGCGCCCCACGAGCGCTGCTGGCTGCCCACCTGCAGCACCCGGCCGGACCGTGCCGCCTCGGCCCGCAACAACACGCCCTCGGCGTGCGTCATCGTGAACGGCTTCTGGAGATACACATCCTTGCCCGCACGCAAGGCCGTCACCGCCACCTGCGCGTGCTGGTGGTCGGGCAAGCTGAGCACGACCGCATCGATGTCGGGACGGGCGAGCAACTCGTGATAGTCGCCGTAGGTGGTGATGGCCGGCGCCGTCCGGCCGGCGTCGCGGTAAAACTTCTCGATCAGCTCCCGGCCGGCGATCACGCGCTTCGCATCAAGGTCGCACACCGCGACGATGTCAGCGAGATCCGAGCGGAAGACGCCGGGCATGTCGTGGACGCGCGCGATGCGCCCGCAGCCGATGTGGCCGACGCGAACCCGGCCGCTGGGCGCGTCGGCACCGAGCAGGCGCGACGGGATGATCAATGGGGCTGACATCGCGGCCGCCGTGCCGGCAATCCGGCGGACAAACTCACGACGGGAGAGCCCACCATCGGGACGAGGCGCGTTATTCATGTTGGCCGGTCGATGAAGTGAGGTTCAACTGGATCCTTCGCTGCGCTCAGGATGACCGCATCGAGGATGACAATCCAGTTTGTGTCATTCTGAGTGAACGAAGAATCCAGCCGCAATTTGGGGAAGACCGGTTGGCCGTGTCGGGCCCCGCGCAATGACCATGATTTCAATCAGCGATCACTTGATATTGTCGCTGTTGCTGACGAACGCGATGTGGGTGTTGTCAGGCGACCATGACGGCACGTTGATCGTGCCCTGGCCGCCGAAGACGTAGGCGATCACCCGCGGCGTGCCGCCGTTCGCCGGCATCATGCGCAGGTAGCATTGCTGGTAATACGGATGGTTGTCCGGCTTCACGTCCTGGTTGTAGGAGATGAAGACGATCCATTTCCCGTCAGGCGAAAGATGCGGGAACCAGTTGTTCAGCCCGTCGTTGGTCAGCTGTTCCTGCTGGGAGCCGTCGGGCCGCATCCGCCAGAGCTGCATCAGCCCCGTGCGCGTGGAGTTGAAATAGATCCAGGCGCCGTCGGGGGAGAACTCCGGCCCGTCATTCAGGCCGGGCGAATCCGTCAGGCGCACTTCGTCGCCGCCATCGGACGGGATTTTGTAGATGTCGTATTTGTCGGTGCGGTCATCCGGGTGCAGTTTCCGGCCGCCGGTGAAGGAAATCCACTTCGCGTCGGGCGACCAGCCGTGCGCGTACGAGGGCGCGTTGGCCGTCAGGCGCACGGGCGTGCCGCCGGTGACAGGAACCTTGAAGACGACGGACCGGCCCTTCTCCTCGCCACTGCTGATCGCGAGCATCTTCCCGTCCATCGACAGGATGTGGTCGTTGTTGTTGTGCGTGATCGTGCCGGTGTCCACGAGCGACGTCGCGCCCGTGATACGATCGATCCGCTTCAGGTGACCCTTGTTCGGCCCGGGGCCGCTGACGTTGACCAGCAGCGTCCGGTCGTCCTTGAGCCAATCCGGCGCCTCGAATTGTTCTGGCGAGCGGTAGATCGCCTCCAGCTGGCCGGTAAACACATTGAGGATGTTCAGCTCCGCGCCGATGAAGTCGCGGTATGGCACGTAGCCGGCCTTCGGCGGCTGGATGATGCGGACATCGCGAATGATGGCTTCCTCCTTCACCTTGCCATTGTGGGCGCAGAGAAACAGGCCGGCGTTCACCTCGTCGCCGAGATCAAGGTTGTCGAGCGTCGTGCTTTCGAACGTCTCGCCGTACCGTGCCGCGGAGAAGATGTAGGTGTGGCCGCGCCGCTCGAGCTGGATGACGTCCGCCCCGGTGCCCTTGAGCTCGATCTGCTCGGTCACCGCACCCTTTGCGCGACGGAATTGCAGCGACGTCAGGCCACTGCCATGGACCACGGCGTCGGCATAGGCGGAATCCGCGTCGAGCGTCGAACGAACCATCCAGCCCATCTTGCGGTGCGGGTCGGTCCCCTGCCCCAGGAACTCAACGCGGGCCCGCAGGATGAAGTCGCCTTTCATCTTGTTCCACGCGAATTGGAACTGGTCCGACTTCGCCCAGACGTTGATCCCGCCGGCCGTCATGCGGTATTGCTGGGCCAGCTCATCGTAGGTGGTGGAGCCGGCGACGGCAGGCCCGCCAATGTCGGCGGACTCGGCAAATTGCCCGACCGGCGAACCGGCGGACGCGTTGAGCAGCAAGGCGAGGCAACCGGCGAACAGGCCGGCGACGTGGAGGTTTTTCATGGGGTGCGGGGCGGCGGAGACAGCTAAGCCAGGGCGCGGGAATGCGCCATTCCTATTGGCGGATAATCCGGTCGATCAATTGACCGGCGTTTTCGGCGGCGGGCATTCATCTTCGACTTTCAAAATCCCATCGCCACGCCGCCGTCGACCGGCAGGACCGAGCCGGTGACGAACTTGGCCGCGCGCGACGCGAGATAGACCGCCGCCCAACCCACATCGGCGGGCTCACCGAACTTCGCCATCGGCGTCCGGCCGATGATCTTGTTGCGGCGCGTCGGGTCGCCTTCCATCGCCTTGCGCGACATCTCCGTCTCGATCCAGCCCGGGGCGATCGCATTGACGCGGATGCCGTGTGGCGAAAGCTCCGTCGAGAGCGTGCGCACCATGCCGAGCATGGCCGACTTGGCCGAGGCATAGGCCACCACGAGGGGAATGCCGAAGAGCGAGGCCATCGACGCCGTGAACAGGATCGTGCCGCGCTTGCGCTCGATCATGCCCGGCACCACGAGTCGGGTCAGCTCGTGCGCCCCGAGGATATGGGTGTTGAGCACGTCGAGGAATTCCTGCGCGGTCGTCTCGACTGCGGGTTTCTTGAGGTGACGGCCGGCGTTGTTGACCAGGCAAGTGATCGGGCCGTGGTCCTTCGTGATGCGCTCGACCAGCGCGGGGGTTTGGGCCGTCACCGTGATGTCGTGGACCGCGAACGCCGCCCGGGCGCCCATGGCCTTGACCGCCGCCGCGAGCTCCGGCTCGCGTCGGCCGACCAGCACGACGCGCGCGCCGGCCGCATACATCGATTGCGCAATCGCCTGGCCGATGCCCGTGCCGCCGCCGGTGATCACGGCCAGTTCGCCCTCGAGCGAGAAGACCTGCGGGAATGTTTGGTTATTTTTCATGTCCATATCGGCAAGCGACTGGATCCTTCGCTCCGCTCAGGATGACACAGGCGAAAATGAAAGATGAGATGTGTCATTCTGAGCGCAGCGAAGAATCCAGTCTCCATCGTAAAAGTGGAATTAGTCTTCGTCGAATCAGCGCAGTCAGATCTTCGCGCCGAACTGATCCACCATCCGGCGGATTTCGCGGGTATGGTCGGGCGTGCTGCCGCAGCACGAACCGATGATCGCCGCGCCGGCCTCGATCGCCGCCGGCACCTCCCGGGCGAGGTCCTCCGGGGTCTGCTTGTAGACGGCCTTCAGGTTCTCGAGCACCGGCAGGCCCGCGTTGGGTTGCACCATCACGGGCAGCCCGCAGTTCTCCCGGTAGATCTTCGCCACCATGGCCGCGCCCTTCATATCCATGCCGGTGCCGCAGTTGAGGGCAACGATGTTGGCGCCGCGCTCCTCGACAAAGGCCGCCGCGGCTTCCGGCGCGATCCCCATCATCGTCTTGTAGAAGGTGCCGTCGTTCGACAGGTCGTAGGCCAGCGAAGCGATCACGCACGGGGCATGCGCCGCCCGGGCGGCATCGATGGCGAGGCCGAGTTCCTCGAGTGAGGTCTGCGTCTCGATGATGATCGCGTCGACGCCAGCCTGCACGAGCGCCAGCGCCTGCTCCTCGAGCGCGGCGCGGGCATCGGCCTCGGACAGGTCGCCGTAGGGTTCGAGGATTGCCCCGAGGGGTCCTATGTCGCCCAGCACATAGCCGGGCCGGTCGCCGAAAGCCTCGCGGACAATCTTCGCGCCGGCGGCATTGATGGCGGCGAGATCGGCTTCGTGGCCGTGCCGGCGCAGCATCAGCCGGCTGCCGCCAAAGGTGTTCGTGATGATGCAGTCGGCGCCGGCCTCCGCGTAGCGGCGCTGGATCGCGCGCACGCGGTCGGGATGCGTAAGGTTCCACGCCTCGCCGCACGAGCCCTGCTCGAGTCCGGCCAGCATGAGCTGGGTGCCCATGGCCCCGTCACAGACGAGGCGGCGTTCGCGAGCGAGTTCGTGCAGGGGTTTCTTGGTCATGGGAAGTGCAGTCTATTCACGCAGATTGATGCTACAATCCTTTGTCGGCGGTCGCCTCGCCCGCCTGAAAGGCCTCTCCGTCGAACACGACGACGCGTGCCCGGCGGAGGTTCGCCACCGTCGCGAGCGGCGAATGGTTCGTGAGAATGAACCGGCTCCGGAATCCGGGCGCGATCCGTCCGAGCTTCTCCTTGTAGGCAAATCGTCCGGCGCCGGTGCCGGTGGCGGCGTTGATCACCGCGAGGGCGGGCAAGCCGGCCCTCTCCATCAGTACCATTTCATCCAGCAAACCGATGCCGTGGGCCACGCCGACCGAGCCGGCATCACTGCCGGCGACGACGGGCACGCCCAACGCGTGCGCCTTCACGAGGCTGGCGGCGTGCCGGTCCAGGATGCCGCGGAGGTTGGCCGCCGTGGGCTGATCCCAGCCCATCACGTCGGCATGGTCGACCTGCTCCTGCACCGGTGCGAAGGTCTGCACCCAGGCCGTTTGGCGGTCCCGCATCCGCGCCAGCTGGTCGTCGCGCACAAAGAAGCCGTGTTCGACCGAATCGACCCCGCCATCGATGACGCGATCGATGCCTTGGTCGCCCGAGGCATGCGCGAAAGTCTGTCGGCCATGCGCCCTCGTCGCGGCCACGAGTTGGGCGATCTCATCCAGCGACATCTGCGGCTCGGTTGTCACCGCCGCCTGCTTGAAATTGATGATGCCCGTCGGGATGAGCTTGATCCGGTCGGCCCCCGCCGCGACGCGCGCCGCAACGCATTCGGCTGGCGTGGCGTAATTCTCGAGCGCGTCCGCCATGAAGCTGCCGTAGCGGCCCCGGTGGTGAATCGCCGCGCCGGGGCTCTCGACATAGGGCATCAGCGGCCGGTCCGGCGACGCGTAGAGCTTGCTCAACGCCAGGCCGACGCCGTCCTTGTCACCCGCGTCGCGCACACCGGCGATGCCGAACCGCACGAGCTTTCCCAATCGATCTTTGGCGGCGGCCAGCAGCTCAGCGGGCGTTTGCTTGAGGTACGCCGCTCGTTTCCCGAGGTCCAGCTCGCCGCCCTCGAGAAAAAGGTGCGCATGGGCTTCAATCAGGCCGGGCAGCAAGGTTGCATCAGGCGCCGTGACATCCGCCGAGGTCTGGCCCGGCCGGAGCATCGCGGCCGGGGGCGTGCGCCCGTCATGCCCCACAAATCGAATCGCCTCGCCGTCGTAGACCACATGGGCGTCGCGCAGCGGCTGCGTGCTCGTCCCATCGAGGACGGTCCCGACGTGGAGCCAGATCGGCTTGGAGGATGCAGGCGGAGGGAGCGGCGGCAGGAGGCGATTCATACCCGGCCTCCGGCGGCACCATCCAAACGCCATATCCCAAACGCCAAAGGAAATTCAATTTCGGAATTGGCGTTTCGGATCTGTTTGGACTTTGGCACTTGGAGTTTGGCGTTTTCCCGTCGACGTCACTCGACGGGCGCGGCTTCGGCACAGATCGCCATGATCGCTTCCGCCTGACGATACCCGGCGGTTTCCTGGGATTCCCCCTCAGCCGCCCTTCCCTGCTGCAACGCTTCACGCAGCCGGGCGACCATCGGATGATCCGATGGCAGCGGGCCGGGCGACTTCTCGGGATTGGCGAGCGCGAAATCGAGCCCGGCCTCCATCCCCAGCGTGAGGTAGGCGTTTTCGAGCTGTTCGCGGATGCCCTTCGGCGTGCCCCAGGCAAAGTTCGACAGGCCCACGATGAGATGCACCCCGCGCAGATCCGGGTCGTCCCTGATCAAGCGCATGGCGTCGAGGCCGATGTTGACGAGCCCGTAGGTGTCGGCGCCGACCGGCGCGAGGCCGGGATCGATGATGATCTGGTCGGGCCGTCGCCGCGCCCTGGTCACGAGCAATTCGACGAAATCGCGGGCGGCCGCATGGGCATCAGCCGCCGTGAGGCACTGGGCGGTGCCATCCGGCACGAAGCGCTCCGAGGCCATGACCACCACGTTGGTGTCGTAGTGCACGACGAGTTCGATCATCCGGTCGAGGTCGGTGCGCGAGGCGGCGATCGAGTTGAGAATCGCCGGGCCGCTCCGGACGCGGTCGTAATGACGGAAGGCCACCTCGTGGTATTTCACTGACGGATTGTCGAAGCTGAGCGGGCAAGGCGTCGCCGCTTGCACGGCGCGGATGACATCAGGCAGCAGCTCGAGCATCTCCTCCATCCTGACCTGGATGCGCGCGGTGCCGTCGAGGTTGAGCGTCAGGTAACTGGCGCCGAGGCCGGCCTGCAGCTTCGCGAGGTGCGCGTAGTCCTGCGGGTTGCGTTCGGTGAAGGCCTTGCGGGCGCGGGCGTACGAATTGTTCATCAACTCGCCGACGATATGCAGCTTCTTTTCAGACATGAGGAGTGGCCGCCGCGTCGGCGGGTTTGGCGGTGTGGTCGCGTCCCAGCCAGTAATTGGCCCAGGAGGAGGTGCCGCGCAGGCTCTGGTCCTGGACGACCGGCGCATGGGCGAGCAAAGACTCCTCGCGCCCGTCGCGCTGGAGCCGCTCGTAGGCGCGCAACCAGATGCAATCGCCGTAGCCGTCGACCTCACAGCGGCCGTCGCGCGTGCCGCCGCAGGGCCCGTTGCGCTGGTTTTTGGCGCATTGCGCTTCCGGACAGAGGAACGCGATCTCCGGAAGCGAGCAGTCGCCGCAATCCTTGCAGCGGAAAAGCACGGACTTGCTCGCGTGCTCCAGCATTCGCAGGGCGGCCGGGCCCTGGCGAGGGTCGGCGGCATCGGCGCAGGCCTTGGCGCCCCATTGGTGCAGCAGCCGCCCCGGGGTGAACATCAGGTGGTGGGTCCACTTCGCCAGCGAGTAGGTCAAGCCGGTGTGCCGCGAAGCCGGCGCCGCGCGCGGCGCGCGCCGCGTCGGGTCGGCCAGTCCGGAAGCGGCATCCTGTTCGTAGAAATAATACTCACCGGGGCGCGAGAAATTCAGCTCGCGGGCAAACCGCTTCCAGTCATCGGGCGCGAAGGAGCGCTCGAGCTTGAGGATGGCTTCGAGCGTCGGAAAGTCGTGCACGCCGCCAAGGTAGGCGCCCCGATAGCCCAGCCCGCGGTAGATCGCGATTTGCTTCGCGGCAAACTCCAGGAAGAAGGCGCGGCCTTTGTCCGCCCCGCGCGCCTCCCGCTCGCACCGTTCGAACAGCGCGCGCGTCACCACCACGCCCGGGATGCGGCCTTCGTGAAAGAGCTGCGCCACGCGCGCCCCGAGAAGATAGACATTGCCGATCAGCGGCACGCCGCCCATTCCGTGCGCGGCCATGTAGGCGCGCAGCTCGGACATCTTGCGGGCATCGAAGCCAATCTGGTTGATGATGAAACGCGCCCCGCTGGCGACCTTGGCCGCGAGCTTGTGGTACTGAGGCATCACCTCGCCTTCGCGCAGCTTGAAGTTGGTCGTGACCGCGCCCACGAGGAAGTTCGTGCGCTCGAACCGCGGCCGCGAACCGGCCCGGCCGGGCGCCGGGTCGAGACCCTGGTTCATCTGCGCGAGCAGCGCGATCAGTCCGACGGAATCGATGTCGAAGACGGGCTTGGCCGAGCCACCGTTGCCGGCCACAGGGTAGTCGCCGGTCATCGCGAGGATGTTGTTGAAGCCCTCGCTGTGCAGCAGCCACGCCTCGCTCTCGAGTCCGTTCCGGTTGAGATCCTTGCAGGTGAGATGGATTACCACCTCCTTGCCAGCATAGAGGATGGGTTTGCCGAGCGCCGTGGGTGCGAGCTGCGGGTTGCCGCCGGCATTATCGGTGATCGAGATCCAGTCGACGTCCGGGCTCTCGACCAGCTGGTTGGCAAACGTGCGCGCCTTCACCGCGCTGCGTTCCGCCATCCCGCCGCGCACGGAGACGAGCTCCGTGCCGAGAAGGAACCGGTTCGACTGCTCGAGCTTCTCCCGCAGCGTCTGCATCAAGCCACCTGTCGGTCGGGGTTTATCCCCGACTCTTCGAGCGCGGCTGTCGGGCATAAAGCCCGACCTACGTATTTCACGGCGTTCACTTCAACGGCAGCTCGAACAGGGCGCAGCTCAGCGCCGGCACGACGAGATTCGCCACCGCAGCCTCGGCTTCCTGGATCTTTACGACGCGGGGCTGGCCGGGAGTGTTGTGCGCATGTTCGTCGGGGCCGGTGATGTGCCAGCGTTTGCCGGTGTCAGCAAAAGCCAGGCCGCCAGGCGCGAGGTGAACTTTCGTTTCCTCCGCGGTCGGGTTGACCACGCTGAGGGTCACGGCCTTGCCGTCCGCCGTCAGCGCCGCCGCGACGTCGAGCGGGCCGTAGTCCTGCGCGATGACCAGCGGCGTGCGGCCGTAGTGCGCGCGATAGAGTTCGAGCACGAGCCCCGTCGTCTCGATCTCGGCGGCGGTCTTCGTCGTCTTGATGGCACCGATGACATTCACGGTCTGCGCGTAATGCGCCATGTGGATGAGATCGCTCTGCCGGTAATACTCGTGCAGGCCCTCGGCCACGCCGAGCCCGTCGGCCAGGTCGTAAACGCAGCCGAGCTCGCCATAGGCGTACTCGCGGTGCCAGAAATTCCATTCGTCCATCGTGATCGGCATCAATCGCCCCTTCAGGTTCGGTAGCGAGGCCTGGAGCTTGCGGTGACCTTCCGCCTTCTGGCGGATCGAGTCCTTCAACTCGCCCACGTGCGTGAGGATATCCGTCGGGCCTTCCTTGGTCCACGGCAGGCGGCCGCGGTAGAAATGCTCCGACAGGATCGACATGTGGTCGGCGCAATTCTCGAGCATGATCTGCGAGCACGTCTTGCCGGACTTCGCCTGGTCGGGATCGTAGTCCTTGTTGATGGTCGTGAGGTCGCCGACCGCGGTGAGCGACAGCGACGGGTCGACCTTCCACATGGCGTCCGCAAACAGGTTGTGCTTCAGGACGTAGTGCTGCATCTGCATGAAACCGAGCTGCCAGGGTCCGAACATCTCGTTGCCCACGCACCAGAACTTCACGCCGTAGGGCTGGGCGTGGCCGTTCTTGATGCGCCAGCCGCCGCCGATTGTGTCGGCGCCGCGGTTGCAGTATTCGACCCACTGCGCCGCGGAGTAGGCGTCGCCGAAGCCCGTGTTCGCGGCGATCATCGGCTCGGTGCCAATCTCGCGGCAGAACGCGATGAATTCGTCCGTGCCAAAGTCATTGTGTTCGACGCCGGTCCAGGCGGGGTTCTTGCGCGGCGGGCGGCGGTCGCGGTCGCCGATGCCGTCGCGCCAGTCGTAGCCGCTGGTGAAGTTGCCGCCCGGCCAGCGATAGACGGTGCCGTTGAGCTCCTTCAGCAGCGCGATCGTGTCGCGCCGCATGCCGTGAATGTTGTCGGCGGGCATGAGCGACGGCGGCCCGAGGAGCACGTCGCCGCTGAGCACCTTGATGGTGAATGACGCCTTGGCGTCGCTGCCACCGGCCGCCGTGAAATTGAACTCTTTTTTGGCGTAGTCCCGACCCGCAAAGTCCAGGCGCACCGATGCGCGGTCAGCCGGCCCATCACCCCAGGCGAGCGTCACCTCCAATTCGGTGCGGCCGTCGAGCGGCTTGGCCCAGACGTAGCCGGTGTATTGGGCGCCGGCCTTCACGCCGAGGTCGTGCTGGCTGAGCGCCGTGCCGGCGTTCACGCGCGGTGAATGATCGCCGACAAAGGCTCCTTCCTTGACCATCGTGACCGCCGCGGGATCGCCGATAATCTGCCAGGGCGAGGCACCGACGACCGGAAAGGCGGTGTCCTTGAGGTCACGATAGGGTGAATAGTCCGCCGTAATTGGGAAATAGAATTTCCGGTCTTCCAGCATCTCGGCCCAGATGCCGCCGTAGATGCAGCGGCCCAGATGCTCAATGAATTGGCCGTAGATATACGGGCTGATCGGCGCGCCGGTTTTGGCCGCGTCGAGCTTGACGTCGATGGAGGCGGCGCCGAAGGCAGTGAACGGGACGGTCAGAAGACCGACGATGGCGATGAGATGTCGCGGGGTTTTCATGGGGAATTTATCAGTGGATGGCTTAAGACGCAGGTTGCCGGTGGCTCATTGAGTTTGGATCCTTCGCTACCCTCAGGACGACCATACCCGAAACAATCATCGAATTCGTAGCATGCTGAGCGCAGCGAAGAATCCAGGGAGGCATGGCGGAAAATGAAGGCGCGATCTCCGGAGGAATCCGTTAGCGGTGGGCGGCCTCCAGTTCGGCCGTCACGGCCTTGACCACCTCGTCGGGCGCCCCGACGCGCTCCTGCTCGTCGCCCCAGTGCAACTGGGCGATGTAGTCGTCGCCCTTGCCGAGCCCCAGCTTCTGCGCGGCGATGTCGATGCGTTCCGCAAAGGGCGCCGGCAGGTCGCCCTTCACCTCGCCAAAATCGTCCCAAGCCTTGATCGCGGAAGGCAGGTCGCGCCAGTAGAGGATCTGGTATTTCGATTTCGCGTTCGGGTCGCGCTGGGCCGCGGACGGTGCGGCCGGGAGGGCTACGCCGCGTTTCGCGGTGACGCCCGGCGCGGGCCCCTTGCCGACGAGATACATGAACAGGTCCACCGCGCTGGAGGCGTCCGCGCCGTAGCCGTCGGCGCCGATCTCGTCGGCGAACATCTGGCTGATCGGGGCGCCGCCGATGGCCATCTTGATGTGGTCGTAGCCCGGTTTTTCAAAGCCGTCGATGACGGTCTTCATGTAGGTCATCGTCGTCGTGAGCAACGCGCTCATGCCGATGATGTCCGGTTTGAACTCGTCGGCCGCGGCCATGAATTTTTCGACGCTCTGGTCGACGCCGATGTCCTTGATCGTGAAGCCGGCGCCCTCGGCCATCATGCACACAAGGTTTTTCCCGATGTCGTGCAGGTCGCCCCGCACGGTGCCCATGAGCAGGCGGCCGGCCGCCGAATCGGCGGCGCCGCGGGCACTGAGCAGCGGCTTGAGCACGCCCATGCCGGCCTTCATGGCGCGGGCGGCGATGAGCACCTCCGGGACGTAGAGGATGTTGTGTTTGAAGTCTTCGCCGACGACGCTCATCCCCGCGATGAGGCCGTCTTGCAGGATCTCCTGGGCGGTGCGGCCCTCGGCCAGGGCATCCTTGGTCATCTGCTCTACTTCCTTGGCTTTGCCCTCGTAGAGGCACTGGTTCATCAACGCGTAGTCTGGCATGGGAATGGAGGCGGAATTTGGGGTTTGGCTTGTAGGGTCGGCGCTCGCGCCGACCTGGGTGGCGAGGTCGGACCAAGGTCCGACCCTACAAATATGGCTAGCCTTTTTTGAAATGCGCCTGGTTGAACTCCTTGAGCGCGGCCTGCATGGCGATGATGTTGGCGCGGGGCATGCCCGGGCTGGTGCCGCCACCGACGGACAGGATCATGCCGCGGCCGTCCTTCGCGCCCTTCTCGAGGACATCGAGCGTGGCCTCGCGGACCTCCTCGGGCGTGCCGCGGACACCGATCTCGAGCGGGTTGACGTTTCCCATGAGGCACATCCGGCTGCCGACGCGCGCCTTCACGTCGGCGATGTCGGTCTGCTTGCCCCAATTGAGGACGTTGAAGCCGACGTCGGGCAGGTGGTCGAGGCACGCCTCGACCTCGGCGTCGTTGTGGTAGATCTTCACCCAGTCCTTGGGGAAGGCGTCGCAAATGCGCTTCAGGTAGGGATGGCAGAATTCCTGATAGTGCTCCTCGTTCACGAAGCCGACGATGTCGTCGAGGATGAAGATGCCCTCGACGTCGCGGCCGATGGCCTTCGCCTGCGCCTTGAGCCAGTCGATGATGATGCGCGTGGAGAGATCGAGGAGCTTGTGGGTCCACTCGGGCTTCTCCACGAGGTCGATCATCAGCTCGGTCGTGCCGCGCGCAAAGCCGGCGGTGCACATCGGCCCGCGTGAGGTCACGATCGGCATGATCTCACCCGTGTCGAACACGCGCTGCTTCTGCATGCGGATGCGATGCAGCGTCAGCGCCATGAAGGCGTCGTTCTCCACCTCGTACTCGGGGTATTTGTCGAGATCCTCGATGTTGAAGAGCATCGGGTACTCGCTCGGCGTGTTGTCCGACCAGAACTTGATCTTGGACCCGAGCACGGATGGCTCGGCGGCCATGCCGTACTCCATCCACCAACCGGGCACGAAGATGATGTCGGGGTATTCGCGATGGATCTTGAGGTGCGACTGGAACCAGACCTCGGGGTCGAGGAAGAAATCCATGTGCTTGACGCCGACGTAGCCCGGGATCCACGGGCTGTCGATGATGAGGGCCATCGCAATCTCATCGAGCGGCTCGAGGCGGGCGGCTTTTTTGAAGGTCTCCCATTGGGCGGGTTTCATAGGAATTTGGGTCTGGGGTCTCGGAATTAGGTTCTGGGATTTAGGATCTGGGGTCTCGGGTCACGGATCTCGGCGGCCTGATATTGTGGTCAAGGAGTGACGAGGATCTCGGTGTCGGTGAGCTGCAGCTCGACGCCGGCGGCCTTCGCGGCTTCTTGCAGCGCGGCCGGGAGCATGACGACCGGGTCGGCACTGACGGCGAGCCGGCGCATGAGGCCATCGCCCTTCTTCGCGCCGACGCGGAGCGTGAGGCGCAGGCCCTTGCGTTTGCACGACACCCGCGTGGCGGCCGGGTCGGAGAGCGTGGCGTTCATCGGGGCGATGAAGGCGTCGACGTAGTGGACGCCGATGCCGGATTTGTCGCGGAAGCCGGGCGGGAGCTTTTCCCGGGCGGCCTGGTTGATGTCGCAGAGTTTGATCATGGGCTGGATCAGGTGGAATTGGCCAAGGCGAAGTGGATGGCTTCGAGCGCGAGGCCCCACTTGTGGGTGCGGCTTTCGCCCGTGCAAAAGCAGCCGGCCGGCGCCGACGGCCGGTTCCAGCCCAGCACAGCGTCGAGGGGCCGGCCGAGCAATGGCTTTTCGCTCGCAATCGCGTCCATCAGTCCCGTCGGGTCGCTCAGGTAGGCGCACATGGCCTTGTATCCCTCGTCGCCCGGCGCCGGACGACATTCCGCCGCGAGGATCGTATGGCCGCCGTCCGCCGGAGCGAGCGTGACGGAATAATCGAACGCCAGTGGCATGCCCTGGTTCGAACACGTGGTGCCATCAAAGCGGAAGGTGGCCTCGATGCGGCCATCGGGTCGCGGGGTGAGCCGCACCCGCTCGCGCGACCATTTCTGGAGTGCGCGCCGGTTGGTCAGGTAAGCGGCGGACGACATCGAAGCCGCGATCGCGCGGCTGTTCGCCGCGGCGATCGTCTCCGGCTGGGCCGGCGCGTGGCGATAGGGAGCCCGCCGATATGCGCATGGCGCGAAAGCACAGGTCCGGCACGGCACGAGGCCGGTCGTCGCGCGGGCGAGGGAGTCGCGCGGGACCAGGCCGACGACAGCGAGCAAGGATTTTTTCGGCCGGAGCATGCCACTCGGCAGAACTGTCAACGGCTCGGGCGGCGGTTGCGTCATTCCGCGGATAATGAGTTCGTGCAGCCGGTTCTGATCGGCCACATCCCAGCCGGTATAGCCGGGGCTGTAATGCGCGATGGCCGCGAGACCCTCGCGATCGGCCGCATCGCACAGGCGGCCGCTGAGCGTCGCCATCAGGTGCTCGACGACGGCCGAGCCGAACATCTCGAGGAAGAAGTATTCATCGGGCTTCGCGCTTTCCCACAGGTTCCGGGCCGCCTCCTCGCACGCGCTTCCCGCGCTCACGGCCACGAGCATCGCGCGGGTGGCGCCCGCTTCCTGCAGGTGGGTTTGCAGCTGCCGGGACTGAAACTCCTCACCGTCGAGGCGCAACGTGCCAGGCGTCGCCTCCAGGTTCACCTCGCGGGCATAAAGCCAAGGCCGGCCATGTTGCGCGTACCATCCCCTCGCCCATTGCGTGAGTTCGACCGCCCGCTCGCCCGGCGCGTGCCCCGGAGGATAGCCCAGCAGCCGGTGGTATTCCGCCTCGATGACCGTGATGGCCGGACGAATATCCAGCAGCTCCAAGGCACCGGGCTTGAGCGAATTCCTCGGGCTCACAGGACCGGCCCCTCCACGTTGTTCTCGACCGGCGCGAACTGGCAGCCGTTGACAAAATAATCGAAGAAGCCCGGGTGCGTCTCCAGGCGGCAATGCACCACGCGCCGGACGATTTCCTCGAGTTCGGCCCGCTTGGCCCGCGAGAGCAGCGCGATGCAGGCACCCTCGACCGAGGCGTTGCCGACCTGCACGATCTTCGTCGCGTCGAGGTTCGGGATCAGGCCGATGCGTTTCGCGGAAGCGATGTCCAGGTGCCGGCCGAAACCGCCGGCGAGATAGAAGACGTCGAGGTCGGCGTAGTTGATGCCGTATTCGGCGAACGCGATCTGCAGGCCCGCCACGTTGGCACCCTTGGCTTGCGCGAGGGCGTTGATGTCGCTCTCGCTGATCGTCACCGGTTGATCCCCGGTGGCATCGACCACGAAATCGTGCGCGCCGTGCTCAAAGCGCCCGAGGACATTCATGCGCCCGGTCCGCGCCAATTCCGCCAGGAGGTCCACCAGTCCCGAGCCGCAGATGCCTTCGGGTCGTCCGCCGCCGATCACGGTCGTGCGCACGGAGCCGTCGTCCGCGATCGCGACCTTTTCGATCGCGCCCGGCAGGCCGGGCATGCCGAACGTGACCTCGCCGCCTTCGAACGCCGGTCCGGCTGGACACGAGGCGGCGAGCACGCGGTGGCGATTGCCGACGATCAGTTCGGTGTTCGTGCCGATGTCCATGATGGCGATCGTCCGGTCTTCGTGCGGCAGGTCCACCGCGAGCATGCACGCGGCCGCGTCGGCCCCCACATGCCCGCTGATGATCGGCAGGCCGTGGATGCGCGCCTTCGGGTGGATCGGCAAGCCGAGGCGGCGCGCAGTGGCGCTGAGGCTTGTGCTGGCGCGCTTGCCTTCCGCCAGTTCGAGTTCGGTCAGCGATTGGTAGGGACTCTGGCCGATGGAGTGGACCGACAGGCGAAAAAACAAGTCCCGCATCGTCGAGTTGCCGGCGAGGATCACCTCGTAGATCGAGCGGGGATCGACGGGGAATTCCTGGATCGCCCGCCCGAGGTAGCCGACCAGCGTGCGCTGCAGCGTGTGCGTGCGGTCCTCCGTGTCGTATTGGATCCGCGCCATGACGTCGGAGCCGCCGAAACGCTGCGGATTCTCGAACGAGGAGTCCGCCACGACCTCGCCCGTCTCGAGATTGACCAGGCGCACGACGATCGTCGTCGTGCCCAGGTCGATCGCGAGGCCGTGCAAGGGCCCGCGGCCGCGGTCGATCTCGACGCCATCGAGCAGGATGCGGTCGCCATCGCGCGTGACGGCGGGATCAAGCTTCCAGCGGCGCGCGCCCGTCGGCAGCTCGAAGGCGTGCTTCTCGATCCGCATTTCGCCGCGCCGCATCGTGTGGCAGCGCACGATGCCGGTCTCGGCCTTGGCGCGGGCGCAACAGGAGAGCCGGAAGGCGCCCTTCAGGTGCCGCTCAGCTGGCGCCGGGGGCGTCAGGTGCTCGAGGCCTTCCACCACTTCGACGACACACTCCTTGCACTTGCCCTGCTTGTTGCAGGAGGTCGGAATCCGCAGGCCAAGCCGCTCGGCGTGCGTGAACAACGATTCGCCGTCCCGGACGGTCGTCACGTGGCCGTTGACGTGGAGTTCGACGCTCATGCCTTCGCGTCAAGCGCCTTCAGGCCCGCCCGGATGTAGCCCATCGCGAACGCCATGCCGGCGTGCCAGGGCGCACCGCAGGTCATCTGCGGGGCATGGTCGGGAATGATGACACCTTCGAAACCGTTGCGCTTCAGAATTGCGAGGACGCGCAGGATATCGACCTCGCCGTCGTCAATGAACGTCTCCTTGTAGTGCGGCACCTTGTCGCGCACGTTGCGCAGATGAACATAGCCGAGTCGCTGCTGGCGGCTGTAATGGTCGACGACATCATAGATGTTACCCTCGGTCATCTCGGCCAGTGAACCCACACAGAACTCGAGCTGGTTGGCCGGGCTCGGGTTGAGATCGATGACCTTCTGGTAGAGGTGCGGCTGGTAGACGAGACGCGGCTGCCCGCGGATGGTCGGCATCGGCGGATCGTCCGGGTGCAAGGCGAGCCGCACGCCGGCCGCCTCGGCGATCGGAAGGACGTCGTTGAGAAATCGTTCGAGCCGGCTCCAGAGTTGTTCCGGCGTGGCCGAGGGAATAAAGCCGGCCGGCGCATTCGGGTCGAAGACCATGTTCCAGGCCATGCCGTGCGGCATCGGCAGGTCGTAGGGGCCTTCCATTCCGACGGAGGGAGCCTCGCCGCGGGCGTACGTTCCCTTCGTGCGGCCGGCGACGCCGGCGATCGAGAAGTTGTAACCCATGATCGGGATCCCGGCTTCGCCCAGCCGCCGGATGATGGTTTTGACGTTCTCGATGTGCAGCGCGCGCTTCGGGCCATCGAGCAGGATGTCATGCCAGTGCGCCGGGTCGAAATTTTCGATCGCCTCGAGCTTGAGGCCGGCGGCTTCGACATTGCGGCGCAACTCGATCAACTCCTCCAGCGTCCAAAGCCGGTCGGGATCTCCCGCCAGGCCCCAGCCGTAATCAGTTCCCGTGGGCTGGTCATCGGCGCCCTGGTGCATGCCGCCGCGGAAATAATCGACGAGATGGGCCACGATGTGCGTGGCGCCGGCCTGGCGCGCGAAGAGGAAATTCTCGCGCGTGAGCATGTGCCGGTAGAGTCCGAGTCCGAGCTTCATGGGGCAAAAACAGGATGCGCCGGGGGCCGCCGGGCGCGACTCCCCGCCAAGTCAACAGTTGACCTCCCGGGTGCGGGCGAGCGAGCCGCCCTCGATCCACTCGCTTTCGACGAGTTCGATGCGCGGGTTGGCGGGAATGCCGAAGTCGCGGTTGGCGATGCGGGCGGCCAGCAATTCCACCGCCCAGGCGCCCATCAGGTGCTGGTTCTGCTGCAGCCCGGAGAAGCCGGTGTCTTCGACCTGGTGGCTGAGCACCACCACGCCCAGCTGCCGCGGCACCTTGATTCCAGCCTCCTTCAGGATGGCGCGCAACTGGGCCACCTTTTCGGGAAGGTGGACGAATACCAGAACGTCGGGCTGGGCGGACCGCAGCCAGTCGAGAATCGATTTCGATTTCAGTTCGTCCAAGCGGAGAATGGGCCGGGCGCGGCCGGGACCCAGCACGTGTTCGCACCAGCCCAGGTAGGCCGCCGAATGGGCGTTCGCACTGCGCATCTCCTCGTAGGCGCCCAGCACGAGCCCCGGCCGCCGGTATCCCAGACGGTGGACCCGGTCGAGCGCGGCGCGCGTGTCGTTGTAGAAATGGCTCGTGATGCGGTGCAGCGGTGTGCGGATGCTGAGTCCCAGCGTGACGATCGCCTGCTGGTCGAGCTCCGCCGGAAACTCCTGTTCGAAGTCGGGACTGCCGAAACAGAGCAGTCCCTCGATGCCCCGCGCTTCGAGGATGGAGCGGAACCGCCGATAAGTCATGCCCGGGGCCCGCAGCCACAAGGGCTCGAGCCGATAACCGAGTTCGCCTGCGCGCCGAGCCATGCCCTCGTGAATCCGCGCGAGGTGCCGTGACTGTTCCCATGGACGCGCCTGGTCGTAGAACGAAATCACCCCAAAGCACGCCTGCTGGCGGGCCGCGCGCGGCTTCCGCAGGTGCCGCATGAGGTGCACAATCGTCGCATCGGGAGTATAGCCCGCCTCCTTGGCGAGCCTCAGCACTCGCGCCTTGGTCGCGGCCGAGATGCGCGGGCTGTCGCGCAGGGCGAGTGAAACCGCGGAGGGCGACACGCCGGCGAGGCGCGCGAGATGGCGGACGTTCATCGGGTCAACAGTTGACCGTTTTCACCACCCCGGCGAGCGCGAAGGCGTTCCCGCTCAGCCTTTGCTGAAGTAGCGTTCGGCGAACTTCAGGAACGTCGGCCAGTCGAGGAGGTCCGTGTGACCGCCCGCGTGCAGGCGGTAGCCGATATCGCCGGAGATCAGCTCGGCGTCCGGGGCAGGCACGGCCGTCTGGCCGACGCCTTTGCGTCCGAGAAGCTCGTAGACCGGGCTCGCCGCCACGCACGCCTTGAACTCGCCGATCGGATCGGACCACAGGTCGGTGGTGCCGCCCGTGACGAAAATCGGCCGCGGCGCGACCAGCGCAAGCAGTTCGTGCTGGTCGACTGGCAGGTCCGTGGTGTGGCCGGCATACTTCACAAAATTGCCGGCCATCCAGTGGTACTCGCCGGGGCCGGCGACATTGTCGAGCAGCTGGCCCACGTTGTGCCGGTAGAGCTTGGTGCCGCATTCGCCGGCACAACTCGTAAAGGCGATTGCCCAGCGCGGCTCGGCCGCCGCGGCGTAGGCTACCGCTTTGCCATAGCGCGAATGGCCTTCGACGCCGAGGCGCTTCGCGTCGACGGCCGGGTCAGTCTCGAGGTAATCGATCATCCGGCTCAGGCCCCAGGACCATGCCGCGATCGCGCCCCAATCGTCGGGGCGGCGCGGCTGGCCCCGATTCATGAGGCCGATGATCCCATCCTTGAGTCCGGCGCCATTGTCGGCCTGCACCGTCGTGGGCACGAACATCGCGTAGCCCCAGCCGCGCGCGAGGCATTGCTGGAGCGGGCCGGGGCCGTCGGCGGGACGATTTGGGAAACCCTGGTAAGTCAGCGCCACCATCATCGGCACCGGGCCGTTCGCGTTTGCCGGCGTGAAAAGCGTGAAGTCGAGGTAGGGTTTCGCCAGCGGAAACCGGGAATTGTCGATGTGCCCGATGACATGCTTCATGTGCGCCGTGCCACCGAGGGCGTGCGAGTCGACGTCGACAATCTCCCACGTGATTTTAGGCGTATCATTCGGAATCTTGCCGTAAATCTCCGATGCGAAGATGGCGGCCAGCTCCGGCTGGCGTTGTTTCCACCAAGTCGCTGCGTCCGTGACCGGCTGGCCGTTTCCGAGTTTCAGCGCTTCCGGCAGTGGTCCGAGATCGGCTTTGGCCTCGTCGTAGTTGTTCCAATTGCCCCAGGTCGAACGCACGATCGTGTGGCCATCCACGCCGTCGGTCCAGTTGTAGGGATTGCCGGGCACGCGCGTCGTGCCGGCGGGGCGGTTCGGATCCTGCTCCTGCACCGGCAGGTTCGCGGGCACGGCGACACCCAGGCGCTGCAGCAAGGCGCGATGATCCTCATTCGAGGCCTCGCTGATCCGCCGGCGATGCGCCACCGCCTCCGGGTCCTGGCTGAAGAAGGAATACTGCGCGGGGCCGCGGAAGCTCTCCGGCGGGCCAAGGTAGCCCGGTTTGAGCCCGCCACAATCGACGATGAGCTTCTGCAGCACGACAGCGGGATCGACCATCCAGACCTTGAGCGTGTGGTAGCCGAGAGCCACCAAGGTGTGCCTCGATCGGCCGTAGTGCGCGTTGTCGGCCACCGATTTTTCCCAATTCCGATTTCCGTTCTGCGCTTCGTAGCCCTGCGGCACGAGGGTCACCACCTGCGGTGGCAGGTCATCGAACGAGACGGCATAGCGAAGGCCGCGGTCCGGCACGAAGTTCAGCGTCGGCGCCGTGATGGCTGTTACTTCCACCTGCCCGCTGTGACGAAGAAACATGCGATATTCCAGGCAGGGCGAATCCTTGCCCGGCGTCGCGCTGGGCGCGTCAACCGGGGCTTCGGCGCGCATGCCGGAGAGTGTCCGGCCGTAGTCGTCGATCTTCAGCCAGTGCCGCGCGCCGGCCTCGGTGCGTTTCGTGTAGTGCTCCGGCTCAATCGCCACGACGCCCTGCCCTTCCGCGAAGCCCTGGAGGGTGTCGCGAGTGACGTCGGCCGCGGTCACAGCATCGACGTGGATCACCACTTCCCGCCCCACGCCGCTCACCACGATGCTGCCCGCGGCTTCACCCTCGGGGGCTTGGCTCCAATCAATCGTAATCCCGATCCGTTTGTCCGGTCCGAGCGTGCCGCCCTCGGCGTCGAGCACGATCCATGGTGCGCTCGCCTTGGCCGTGAACCGGATCGGCTGTCGGGCGCGGTTGAAGACCTCAATGTAGCTGTGCTGCCGGTTGAGCGAATCGAATTGCGGCAGCGTCGCGTCCTTCCCGATGGCCTCAGCAGAGCCCTCGATGGCCACACCCATGGCGGTCTGTGGCGCGGCGACCTGCGGCACGGCGGGCTCGACCAGAGTCAGATGAAGCAGGCTGTTTTCCGGCGGATCGCGCCACGTTGTATAGCCGAGCACGGGCTGGTCCATGAAGTGCGCCCACTTGCCGTTGGCGAAGTCGCCGTTGAAGTGGTTCATCATGGCGGTGAACTCTTCGAACAGGCGGTGCGTCTCGACCGCCTGTTCCCGAGCGCTCGCGCGACCTTGTTTGGCGTAGAGTGCATTCCGGCCGGCCGCGAGGTAGATGCGGTTCAGCAGTGCGCTGGCCTGCGTCGGAAACTGCACGAGTTCGTAGAAGGCGTCTCGCTTCGCGGCCGGCAGCGTCGCGGCAATCTCGTCGGCCTTGGCTGCGAGGCCTTCGAAATCCGCGACGACCGTCTCGGCCTCGCGATAGTCGGTCAGGCTGTAGGTATCAGGCGCCAGCAGCTCGGGTTTGCGCCGACCGTTGTACTTCGCGTACCGGGCCATGATGTCCGCGATTTCCGCGGCGTGGGCGGGGCCAAATTCGCGCGTCGCCCAGGCGCGACCGAATTCGTCGAAGTTCGAGGCGGTCCAGCGGTTGGCGTCCCACGCCAGGCTGAGATAGTATTCGAGCGGGAACTCGTAGCCCTTGAGGTGGCCGACATTGACGATCCAGACGCGATCGGCGCCGTACTGCTTCGCCAGCGAAAGCTGATCCCAGATCTTCGGGAGCGGGTTCGAGTTGAGCCACTGGTAGCTGCGCGGGCCGCCGTGGTAATCGAAATGATAGTAGACCCCGGCCCCGCCCGGGCGGGTGCGCTCGGCGGCCGTCGGCAGCCGCCGAACGTTGCCCCAATTATCCTCGGCCCAGAGCAGAGTGACGTCGTCGGGCACGCGCATGCCGTGCTCGTAGAACTGCTGCACCTCCTTGTAGAGGCACCAGACCTGCGGGATTTTGCCGATCGGCCGGCCGTATTCCTGGCGCAGAATGTTGCGCTGCACTTCGACAATGCGCTCGAGGAGCGCGCGGTTGGCATCAGGCCCGCCCGGCGCCATTTCGGTGTCATTGGCGCCGCGCAGCCCGATTGTCACGAGGCTCTCGTAGGCCTTGTTCCGCCGGATGCCCTCGCGCCAGAACTCCTCGAGCACCTCAGGATGGGCGGCGTAATTCCACGGGCCGATCGTCTTCAGGTAACGCCAATCCCACTCCTTCTGGGCGCGCAGCATCGGTTCCTGATGCGAGGTGCCCATGACAATGCCATAATCATCGGCTAAGCGCGCATTGTCCGGGTCATCTTCGTTGAAGGCGTTGTTCCACATCGCAGGCCAGAGGTAATTGGCACGCAGGCGGAGCAGGAGTTCGAACAATCGCGAGTAGAATTCGTGACCGTAGTTTGCCACCCCATCAATCACGTGAGGATTTGCTTCCTTCGTTACAGTCCCGAACTTCGCCCGCACCCAGTTGGTCAGGTCCGGTGCTTCGTCATTGAGGAAGATGCCGCGGTACTTCACCGAGGGAGATCCCGTGACATGTCGGCCGGCGCGGACAAACAGCGAGTCGTGATGCTCCGCGGCCACATCCGCCCACCAGTACCATGGCGACACGCCGATCTGCTGCGAAAGTTCGTAAATGCCGTAAATCGTCCCGCGTTTGTCACTGCCCGCGAGGACGAGGGCGCGATCAAGTCCTGCCATGGGCTGGTCGACCGTCTCGATCAACCAGGACTCCCACTGCCCGCGAACAGGTTTCACGTTGAGTTTTCCGGTCTGGATCAACGCGTCGACCAGCTTGCTCCGGCCAATGGTCCCGACGATCACCGCCTGATGCTTTTGCCCGATCTCGGACGCAATCTCAGGTGTTACTCCGGCAACGCGGTTGATGTCGCTTTGCAGGTCGTGCACGGCGCGAACCACCCCGGCGTAATCCTGCGCGTCAACGACCAGCGGGGCAGCCGCGCGGGCGTCGACCAAGGGAAAATCGCCCGGCGAGGCCGCCGCCGACACGATCGCCGCGTCGCCGAGTGCGGCGCGGGCGTGGGAGCAGGCAAAAGCCAGCAGGACGGTGGCGAAGGCTCTCGCCCAAGCTGACAAACGGGTGAACGGCGTCATGGCGGCGGGGTTTGGAGCAACCCGACCGGAATGCCAGCGCGATTCCGAGGCGGCAATTGCACTAATTATAGTGCGGCCCGCGACCGGCGGCAGGTGCGTTTCCCCGCCGGCGCCGCGCCAAAAAATTCATCGCCAAATGCCCGGGTGGCGGGACAATGGCATTGCTCACGTTTGTGAGCCTTCGCTGGAAGGGTGGCAGAGTGGTCTATTGCGGCGGTCTTGAAAACCGCTGAACCGCAAGGTTCCGGGGGTTCGAATCCCTCCCCTTCCGCCAGCGACCTACGTCGCTCACGGGGATTTCGGCGTCAAGAGGCCCCGATAACGCAGCCATTCCTCCGCTCGTCGCGGCCATTCCGACGCATTGCCAAGCCCGGCGCGCATGCCCATGCCGTGGGCACCTTTCTCGAACACATAGAGTTCAGCCGGCACACCGGCGCGCGTCAGGGCCCGGAAAAAAAAGATGCTATTCTCGACCGGGACCGACTGGTCCGCCTGCGTGTGAATTAGGAGCGTGGGCGGCGTGCGATTCGTCACCTGGCTCTCCAGCGACATTCGATCGATCAGGGCGGCGGCAGGATTCTTGCCAAGCAGGGCTTCGCGCGATCCGCGGTGAACGGACGGATCATGCATCGTGATCACCGGATAAAGCAGGATCAGAAAATCCGGCCGGCCGCTGACGGCGTCGAGTTTCGCGCCGGTTTTCCCGGCGGGATCCTCGAAGAGCGTGCCGGCGGTGGCCGCAAGGTGCCCGCCCGCCGAGCTCCCCATCACTCCGATGCGATCGGGGTCGACGTGAAATTCGGCCGCCCGGGACCGGACCAGGCGCACGGCCCGCAAGACATCCTGCAGGGGTGCCGGGTGACCAAACTCGGCCATGCGATATTTCAGCACGAACGAAGTCACCCCGAGCGTGCTCAGCCAGTTTGCATACTGCACGCCTTCGCGTTCGAAGGAGAGACGGACGTAACCGCCACCGGGGCACACGATGACTGCGGTGCCATTCGGCTTGTCCACTGCGGGCGCAAATACCGTCAGGGTCGGCTCGCTGACGTTCGACACCCGACCGTCGTCCCAATGTTCGGGCCCGAGCGTCGTCCTGGCGCCGGGCACGCCTTCCGGCCAGAGGGGAATCACTGTGGGCTCGGCTGGGGCGGTGGTGGCGATCAGGGCCATGACCAAGGAGGCGAGGACTCGGGAGTGCATTGCGTTGCCGAAGTTAGGCGGAAGTCGGACCGCCCTGCGGGGACCCAGCATCGGACCCGAGGCGATGCGGGCAACATGATTTCGCGGCTGCCGCTCAGTTGTTGCGCCGCCCGCCGTTCAGAATGAGCAGGATCTGGAGCAAGCTGCCGAGCGATGCGACAAAGGCTGCGACATAGGTCAGCCCGGCCGCATTCAGGGTTTCGTTCACCCCCGGCATTTCACTGCGGTCGAGGATGCCCAGGTTCACCAGTTGTTTCTTGGCCCGGTTGCTCGCATCAAACTCAACTGGCAGCGTGACGAGCTGGAAAAGGCAAATGACCGCGAGGGCCGCGGCCCCCAACGTGAGAAACGTCCCGCCCAGGCCCTTGGCCCCGAGAAAAATCCCGAGGATGATGAGGAACTGCGCCGCGCCGGCCGAGATCTGGGTGGCGGGAACCAACGTCTGCCGGAACTGCATCATGGCGTAACCGGCCTTGTGCTGCAGCGCGTGGCCCGCTTCGTGGGCGGACACGCCGAGGGCCGCGAGGCTCGTGCCGCTGTAGTTGTGTTCGGAGAGCGCGAGGCGCTTGTGGATCGGATCGTAATGGTCGGTCAAGGTGCCTTCGACCGGCACGATTTCGACATCATGGATCCCGGCGCTTTCCATGACCGCGGCGGCCGCCTCCCGGCCGGTGATGTGGCCGCGCGACGGAATCTGCACATTCTTGCCGTAGGCGCTATGGACGCGCATCTGCGCGTAGAGACCGAACAACATCGGGACGGCAATAAGTATGATCCAGAGCATCATGGTGAATACAGGTTGGTGCGGCAAAATTTGCCATTGGCGCCGCAATTTCCAGCGAAAAGGCGCCCGCTGGAAACGCCCGCGGCGCGTATAATCACGCCAGGCCGGCGCGCTGCAACAGGGCGTTCAGGTCCGGCTCGCGCCCCATGAAACCGACGAAGAGGTGCATGGGCTCGGCGGAGTTTCCCCGGCTGAGGATATGGCGGACAAAATCCGCTCCCACCGCGCGGCTGAAGACGCCTTCGCGCTGGAAGCGCGTGAAGGCGTCGGCATCCAGCACCTCGGCCCATTTGTATGAGTAGTACGCCGCGGCGTAACCCACGGGATCGGCGAACAGGTGCGTGAACCGGTTCTCGATGGTCGGGCTCGGCGGCTCCGTTGGCATCAGGTAATCGCGCAGCACGCGGCGCAGGTGATCGTGCAGTTCGCCCGCCGGGCTGATCGCATGGAGGTGCAGTTCCAAGTCCATGCGGGCGAAGGCGAGCTGTCGCATCGTCATGCTCGCGCTGCGAAAATTCCGCGCCGCCCGCATGCGCTGGAACAAGTCTTCCGGAATTGGCGCCCCGGTCTCGTGGTGGCGTGCGAACAGGTCGAGGCTCGTGCGCTCCCAGCACCAGTTCTCCATGATCTGGGATGGCAGTTCGACAAAGTCCCAGGCGACATTCGTGCCGTTGAGCGACTTGATTTCGACCTCGCCCAGCAGGTGGTGGAGCAGGTGGCCGAACTCGTGAAACATCGTCTCCACCTCGCGGTGGTTGAGCAGCGCCGGGCGATCGTCGGTCGGAGCCGTCAGGTTGGCGCACATCAAGCCGAGGTGCGGCCGACGGACGCCGTCGGGCTGCGGCCCGCCGGTGATCAGGTGGTTCATCCAGGCGCCGCCCCGCTTCGATTCGCGCGGGTGCCAGTCGGTGTAGAACGACCCAAGGTGCCGTCCCTTTTCGTCCCGCAGTTCGTAGAGCTTCACCTCGGGGTGCCAGGTCTCGTATCCGGCCGGCGCTTCCTGCACCGTGACGCCGAAAATGCGCCGGACGGTTTCGAACATGCCCGCGATCACCCTGCCCAGCGGAAAATAAGGGCGAAGCACCTCATCATCGAAGTCATAGCGCTCCTTTCTCAGCTTCTCCGCCCAATAGCCGACCTCCCATGGTGTCAGCGGCGCCACGCTCCCACCCGTCCGCGCCGCCTTGAATTCCTGCAACTCCCGCGTTTCG
Source organism: Lacunisphaera sp. (assembly GCA_035549095.1). Taxonomy (GTDB): domain Bacteria; phylum Verrucomicrobiota; class Verrucomicrobiia; order Opitutales; family Opitutaceae; genus Lacunisphaera. Next base: position 115,288 of record DASZRV010000063.1, read on the forward strand.
CGGGCGAACGCCGCCGCCACGCGCTGGTGCAGGTCCTCGACAAAGGCCAGGGCCCGCGCACCCGATTTTGCCATTCTCCGGTTCAGGACCGAGTCGGCGAAATTCGCGAAGCCCAGCAACTCCGCACGCTCCTGCCGCAACGCGACAATGCGCCGGACAAGATCGCGGTTGTCCTGCGGTGGCGCCACTCCCACCGCGCAGGCGGCCTGCCACACTTCGCGCCGGAGTTCCGAATCCTCGGCGTGGAGCATCACCGGCTCCTGCGAGGGTGCGTGCAGCGTGAAACGCCAGGCGGGGGACGCCGGCGAGCCGAACCCCTTCTTTTCCGCGTTCAACCGCGCCGCGTCGCGGGCGCGGGCCGGGATTCCGGCCAGCCGGTTTTCGTCGCGCAGGACCAGCTCCCAGGCGTTGGTGGCGTCGAGGACATTCTCGGAGAACTTCTGCGTCAGTTCGGCCAGTTCCGACTGGAGCGCCTCGAGACGCCGCTGTTTCTCCGGCGCCAATTCCGCGCCCTGTTGGCGGAAATCCGCCATGGTCTCATCGACAAACCGGCGGGCCACACCCTGCAGTGCTTGGGTGGCGGGCCGCGCTGCCGCCGCCTTCAATCGAATCCACAAGTCACGATTGAGCGGGATGCGCGTGTAGAAAGCCGTGACCTTGGGGAGCATCCGGTTGTAGGCGGTGCGCAGCGCTGGCGAATCCGCGACCGCCGTGAGATGGACCACCTTGGCCCAGGTTTCGTTCAGGAGGTCGGTCGCGTCCTCCAACGCAAGAAAAGTGTTCCGGCAGTCCGCGTGGGCCGGCTCGATGGCGTTGATCGCATCGAGAGCGCGCGTGGCACCCGCGAGCGCCTCTTCGAGCGAAGGCTCGACCTGGTCGGGTGTGAGTCGCGACCAGCGAATGGCAAACGAACGTTCGAGGAAGGCAGGTTCCATCGGGCGCGTAATGACCGCGCGCGCGCGTGCCCTGTCAAATGAATTACCCTGTCACCAGCGGTATGCCGCCCCGAGCGAGTAAAGCCGGCGCGCCGCCGGCACCGCCGGCACATCCTGAAAATCAATGTCCCAGAGGTTGTCGATCAGGAGCGATAGTTCGAGACCCCGCATCCGGGGCGGCAGGTAGTATAGCCCCAAGGAGGACAGGACGGCATGGTCACCGCCCACGACGCGCAACAGGTTCTTTTCCTGAATGCGAAATTCGTTGTCGCTGCGCAATTCCAGCCCGCCGCCTAAACGGAGGACGAACGCCGCCGTCAGCCGGTGTCGCGCGTAGTTGAGCGCATAGAAACTGGCGTCGACCGTGGCCGAGCCGTAGTCGGCAGTTTTGTCCAGGAACGTGTAGCCCAGGATTATCTCCGAATGCGCCGTCTTGTGCGAGGCCACGATCTCCAGACCGGCCGTGCCCGTGTCCACCGCATTGGCTTTCCGCGCGGCCGGCACGGCGCGAGTGAACGTCCAGTCCACGAGGTTGTCGTCCCACCGGTAAAATGCCGCACCGGACACACTCCACTCTCCTCCCCGGCCGGTGGCACCGAACTCCAGGTTCCGGCTCGTTTCCCGTCCCAACAGCGCATTCCCACGAAAAAGGCCCGCGGCAGGCGCCGAATTTAGCGCGGTGTAGGTTGGTACCTGGGTGGATTCGGAGTATTCGCCATGCCAGCGGAGGCCCGAGCGCCCTTGGAGATCGATACCAATGAGAGGCGAGACAGCGGCCTTGTCGCGGTTCGTGTCGTCGTACGTCGCACCGGCCTTGAACGTGAACTCGCCTGCCGGCGAAGTGAAGCGGGCCTCGGGCAGCAGGGACAATTTCAGGTAGTTGCGCGTGTTGAACCGCCCAAAGGTGAGCGCAGTGGACTGCAGGCCGTCGCGCATCACTTGCACACCATATCCCAGATAACCGTCCGGCAGCGCCGGCAGCGCCCGTCGACCTTCGAGCGAAAATGACTGAGTGTGGGTGGTATGCTGGTAAGGATTGAACTGGCCCGGGACGGCGCGGTTGAACTCGTAGTCGTCGTCGTTCCGCCGGTAGGCCGCTCCGACTTCCCAGTATTCGTCGGTCGAAGTCCATTGACGGTGATTGAGCAGGAAGAGTCCCGTGTGCAGATCCTCCGTCTCATTAACGCCGAAAGGGGTGTAGAGGTCCGGCCACCCGAAAAATTTATGCTGCACGCCGGCAAACAAGTCGGTCTGCGAGTTTGCGCCCCGCCACTGCATCCGGCCGGAGGCGCGCTCGAAGTCATGGTCGCCGAAAGGAACGGAACCGTCCGATTTCGACTGCGAGAGATCCACGTCAGCGGCCATGGTTTGGCCCAGGAAATCGCCGCCGACCAATCCTTGGTACAAGCCCACACGGTTCGTTTCGTGGTTGCCTGATGCGACTGAAAGCTCGCCCCGCTGCTCGATGGGTCGCCAAGCCGATGCGATCGAGCCCACCCCGGCGTTAAACCCAGCCTGGGCGTTGTCCAAGCCCGTCAAAATCCGGGGCGATTCGAGCATGGCCGGCGCGACTGGGATTTCCGCGAAATAGTGGCCGGTCTGCGGGTCGTAGAGCGAGGTGGCGCCGAGCTTGAAACCCGTGTTTTCAAATATGCCGCCCCGGATGGTGACGTCGGCCTGCGCTTCGGCAAAATTCCTGGCCTGTACATCCACCCGCGGCTCGAAGCGCAGGCCGGAGACCGGCGCGGCATAGGACGCAACCGGCGTCTGATTCGCGACCTGAGCGGAGAAGGTGGTGTATTTTGGCAGCTCATATGGCGCCTCATCGGTCGCCCAAGAGGTCGCAGCAGGCGCGCAGCAGGCGATGAGCAGCAGCCGGTGGCAGAGGGTGGAAATGGGAGCCATATCGTGGGTGGGTTAGCGTCCTCGGAGGATTGCCTTAACAAGTATAGCCAAAAAAAACGCCCGTGGAGGGGCGGCGAACCAACTCAGGTGTCGCCGTCCTGCCCAATCGCCTCAACCGGGCAACCTTCGAGGGCCTCGATGCACAGCTGAATCTCCTCTTCGGAGGAAGGCTGGGTATGGACAAAGGAGTAGCCACCCTCCTCATGGCGCTTGAAGAACGCCGGCGCAGTCTCGCGGCAAAGGTCGCAGTCGATGCACTGTTGATCGACATAAAACTTTCCCGCGGCGTTGTCGCTCCACTTTTCTGTTTTGTTGGCCATTTGGGTTCGGACTCAACGGGAAATCCCCTAGCTGTCAAGAAGTCGCCTCGAGCGGGATTTCGCATGCTGGCGGCTTGTATTTGCGGTCATCTGACCTAGCTTTCCCCCGATGCTTGCCGACCGCTCGTACATGCATGACGACTACCAGCGCCGAACCACCTCGGCGCTGATCTGGCTGGTGGCGGTCACCGTGGCGGCGTTCGTGCTGCAACTGGTGCTGGGCTCGCCTTGGTTTCGCTTCGGCGCGCCAGTGCTGGACGAACTGCCGCTGAGTGTCCGGGGCCTGGCCGCGGGGCATCTTTGGACGCTGCTCACGTACGCGCTGTTGCACTCCACCAGCCAGCCGTTCGACATCCTGTTCACGGTGCTCGGACTGATCTTCATCGGGCGGGAACTGGAACCGATTCTCGGTGGTCGCCGCTTTGTCGGCCTTTATCTGTTTTCAATCGTCACCGGTGCCCTTACCTGGACCGCGGTTCATTGGCTCCATGGCGGGCTGCACATCGGCGCGGGCGCGGGCATCCTCGGCTTGTTCGTGGTCCTGGCCTGTCTTTATCCCAATCAAGAAATCGGGTTTTTGCTGATTCCGGTCACCCTTCGATTCCAGTATCTCGTCTATGGATTGCTCGTCCTCGATGCTTTCGGCCTGGTGTTTTACGAATTGCCCGGGGCGGTGGCGCCGTTCGACTACAGCGCCTCGGCTCATCTCGGAGGCATGCTCGCGGGTTGGATTTATTTCAAATTCTTCCACGCCAACAACGGGTGGGACCGAGCGGCCAGTTTTGGGCTCCCGGCGTGGTTGCGCCGCCTCCGTCGCTCGCAGCCCAAAGCGGCTGCCGCGAAGCCCGTGCTAGGTCGACCGAGACACAACTTACGGGCCCAAGTGGATCTCATTCTCGACAAGATCAATAGCCAAGGATTCGGCGCCTTAACGCCGGAGGAAAAACGCATATTGGACGAAGCCAAGGACCTGCTCAGCCGTCATTGAGGAGACGCGAGCGGCCCGAAGGCGAACCTGCTGATTTCCGCGAATTTCCGCCGCGCTGGGCCGCAAATACGGCGGCTGGTCGATTAGGGGAAACAAAACTCGTTTTTACGCGACTTATCGCTAACAGTTCCACCACACCCATCGTGAATTTCCTGCCACGCGTTTTCCCCCGGGCCGCCCTTCTGTCGCTGGTCCTCGTGCTTCCGGCCCTCGCCGCGACGTCGGACCAAGAGTTCAAGACAACGCCAGTCATGCGGCTCGAGACCCGCACTCTGGTCCAGATGCTGGAGTATTTTCATTACAACAAGGATGCGGTGACCCCGGCCGATTACCCGCAGCTGATATCCGATTACATGGCCGAGTTGGATCCGCAGCGGCTTTTCTTCACCTCAACCGACGAACAAACCTACCGGCGCCAGTACGGCTCCCGCGTCGAAACCGACCTCGCTTACCTCGGCAACATCGACATCGCCTTCGATATCTACAAGGCTTACGAGCAGCGGGTGAAGGCGCGCACGACCTGGCTCTTCGACGCGCTCAACCAGAATTTCGACTTCACCACCGCGGAGAACTACACGCCCGACCGCAGCAAGAGCAATTTCCCCGATACGGCTGCGGAAGCCGACGAGCTCTGGCGGCGCCGGATCAAATTCGAGCTCCTGCAAGATCTGCTCGGCAAGAAGACGATCGACGATGCGAAAGCCACCGTGCGCAAACGCTACGAGCGTATGCTGAAAAACCTCAACGACATCGAGGCAGCCGACATTCAGGAAATGTTCCTTTCGAGCCTGACGCGGATGTATGATCCCCATTCGGCCTATTTCTCCGCGGATACGCTGCAGGACTTCAGCATCCAGATGAAGTTGTCCCTCGTCGGCATCGGGGCCGTGCTCAGCATCGAAGATGATGGCAATTGTGTCGTGCGCGAGGTGGTGCCCGGCGGTCCCGCTTACCGGAGCGGCCAGATCCACGTGAACGACAAGATTGTCGCCGTGCAACAGGATGGATCGGAGAACATCGACGTCATCGGCATGAAACTTCGCCGCATCGTCGACATGATCCGGGGCGACAAGAACTCCAAGGTGACGCTTACCATTCTACCCCACGATGCGATCGATGCGACCAAAACCAAGCAGGTCGTCATCACGCGCGATGTGATCAAGCTCAACTCCGCCCGGGCCACAGCCAAGATCTACGATGTGCCCACGGCCGAGAATAAGACCGTGCCGGTCGGTGTGATCGCGCTCAACTCGTTTTACGGGCCGTCCGATGATTCCAAGGAGGATGACATCAAGAGCACCGCGACGCAGGATGTCGCGGAGCTGATCGGCAAGCTCAAGCAGCAGGGTATCCAGGCGCTCGTCATCGACCTGCGTCGCAACGGCGGCGGCCTCCTCTCGGAAGCGGTGGACTTGACCGGCTTGTTCATTCCCCAAGGGCCCGTGGTGCAGGTCCGCGATTCGCTCGGGCGCCTGACGGTCGACAGCGACACAAACAGCGCAGTCGCCTATGATGGGCCGCTGGCCGTGCTCACCTCCCGCTTCAGTGCATCGGCTTCGGAGATTTTCGCCGGCGCCCTCCAGAACTACGGCCGGGCCGTGATCGTCGGCGACAGCACGACGCATGGCAAAGGAACCGTCCAGGCGGTCCTGGAAATGAAAAATTACCTGCCCCGCCTCAGCCAGAACACCGAGAACACCGGGGCGGCCAAGCTCACGGTGCAGAAATTCTATCTTCCGAACGGCTCGTCGACCCAAAAGAAGGGCGTGGTGCCGGACGTTGCCCTGCCGTCCATCGACGATTTCCTGCCGATCGGAGAGTCGGACCTCCCGCATGCCTTGGTCTGGGACGAGATCAAACCGACCACCTTCGACGGGCACGCCCTGGCCCCGACGTTCGTCAAGCCGCTGCAGGAGGCGAGCCGCGAACGCCAGGACAAGCTCAACGAGTTTGCCTACCTCCGCGAAAACATCGATTGGTTCAAAGCTCGCCAGGAGCAGAAGACGATATCGCTGAATCTTCAGCAGCGGGAGGCCCTGAAGCAGGCGGATGACGATTTCAAAAAGAAGATGGATGCCGAGCGCGACCAGCTGGCCAAGGGTAACTTCGCCTCGCACGAGGTTAAGCTCGACTCCGTCCTCAAGGCCGAGGCCGCCGGCCCGAAGGAAGGCACCGCGACCGTGGACGACGGCGATACCGATGCCTCGCCGGACGCCGACGCCCAAAGCAAGTTCGACGTCTACCTCCGCGAGACCCTGCGTGTCGTCACCGACGCCATTCGCCTCAACCAAGATCCCCAGTACTGGGCGGACGGGCGTGCTCCCATCACTGCGGGTTCGCCACTAAACAAAGGCTAGGAGGAAGCGGTCGCGGCCGGCCAGGTCCTGCCGGGATTCAGTCCGCTTGTAACCGATCTCAGCCGCGATCCGGCGCAAGGCAGCGTGCTGGGCCTCGCCTGTTTCACACCCGAGCAACCCTCCCGCCGCCAGGTGTCGGTGCGCTTGGTGCAGGATGGCGGTCAAATCCTCTTGGCCGTCAATGCCCGAAACGAGGGCCGATACCGGTTCATTGTTTTTCACCTCCGGCGCGGTGGCCGAGAACTCCGCCGGCGACAAATAAGGCGGATTGGCCGCGATCAGCTCGAACTTATCAGCGGGCGCCAGCCGCGAGCACCAATCGGAGCACACCAGCCGGACCCGAGCCGCGCAGCCGGTGCGGGCGGCATTCTCCGCGGCCAACGCCAATGCCTCCTCGCTTCGGTCCAATGCAGTGACCGCGGCCGTCGGGTAGATCGCCGCAAGCGCCAGGGCGATGGCCCCGCTTCCGGTGCCGAGATCAAGAATGGCGGTCGGCGACATCGGCCGGTGTTCCTTGATGATCTCGACCAGCATCTCCGTCTCCGGCCGGGGAATCAATGCCCGCCGGTCCACCTTCAATTTCAGGCCGCAGAATTCGGCTTCGCCGAGAATGTACTGCAATGGCTCGCGGGCGCCGCGCCGCTTTACCCATGGCCGGATCTTCTCCAACTCTGCCTCCGTCAATGGTCGCTCAAACTGTAGGTAGAGCTGCATCCGTGGCAGACCCAAGGCATGCCCAAGAAGGTGTTCGGCATTCAGGCGGGCCGACTCCACGCCGTGCTTGTCCAGAAAATCGGTCGTGCGCTTCAGGACTTCGAGGATCGTCAGCATGCTCAATCCTCGTCGCGGCCCGGCAGCCGTCGCTCGGGGGGCGGCTGGCCCGTCAGCTCGGCCAGCTTTTCTGCAAAGGCTGCGCGCTGCAGCGCTTCGATCACCGGGTCGATGGCTCCTTCCATGATCGCCGGCAGGCTGTAAAGCGTCAGACCGATGCGATGGTCGGTAACGCGATTCTGCGGGAAATTGTAGGTGCGAATCCGCTCGCTGCGATCGCCGGTTCCAATCTGGCTGCGCCGTTTAGCGGCGTATTTCGCGTGCTCCTCGTCCTCCCTTTGCTTCAAGAGGCGCGACCGCAAGACGGCCAGCGCCCGCGCCTTGTTCTTCACCTGCGACCGGTCGTCGGCACAATAGACTGTCAGCCCCGTTGGCTTGTGCACGATGCGCACAGCAGAGTCCGTGGTGTTGACCCCCTGCCCACCCGGCCCGCTGGCCCGTTGTACCGTGATCTCCAGGTCCTGGGGATCGATGTGAACGTCCACCTCCTCGGCTTCCGGCAACACTGCGACCGTCACGGTAGACGTGTGAATGCGGCCGTTGGCCTCGGTCACCGGCACCCGCTGCACCCGATGGACCCCGCTTTCAAATTTCAGCTGCCGATAGACCTGGTCGCCGGTGATGAGGAAAATGACTTCCTTGAAGCCGCCGCGGTCCGATCCGCTCGAACTCATTGGCTGGACTTTCCACCCACGACCTTCGGCATATCTCGCATAAAGACGGAACAATTCCGCGGCGAAAAGGCTCGCCTCATCACCGCCCGTGCCGGCACGGATTTCCAGCACCGTGTTGCGCGAGTCGGACGGCTCCGGCGGGATCATGGCCATCAATACCGCCTGTCGGAGAGATTCCCGGCGTTTCTCGAGTCCGGGCAGTTCCTGGGCCGCCAGTGCCCGCAGGTCTGCATCACCCGCTGCATCCTTGATCAAGCTGCCATGCTCGGCGATTTCACGTCCGAGGCGCTGATAAATGAGGTAGTCATCAATGAGCCGGCGCAGTCCCTGCTGCTCGCGCGAAATCTCGGTCGCCTTCCGCGGGTTGGCGTAGAACGCAGGCTCCGCCATCTGCGCATCGAGTTCGTCGAGGCGGCGCTGGAAGGGAGTTATGTCGGGAAGTGTTTCCAAGCGGTGGCGGGGGAAATTGCGAATTGCTTAAGCCGTCGTGCGCGGCTTTATCGAAAGCCAAACTCACGACGGCAAGCGTCGTCTACCCGTATCGATTTGCGATGGCCTCGAACCTTTTCACTCAGAACATCATCGCGTGCGTCTGGGATTTTGACAAGACCCTGATCCCGGAATACATGCAGGCGCCGCTGTTCCGGCGCTTTGGCGTGGATGAGTCAACGTTCTGGACCGAAACCAACGCCTTGGTGGAGAATTACCGCAAACGCGGCTACGCCATAGCACCCGAGATTGCTTACCTGAACCATTTGCTGACCTATGTGCTGGCCGGCCGAATGGCCGGGTTGAATAACCAGGTCCTGCGCGAGTGTGGCGCCGACATCAAATTCTATCCCGGCCTGCCCGCTTTCCTTGAAACTTCGCGCAATTGGGTCCGTGCCAAGCCCGAGTATGCCAAGCACGACCTGCAGCTTGAACATTACGTGGTAAGCACGGGATTGGCGGAGATGGTCCGCGGCAGCGCCATTGCGGCGTACTTGGACGGTGTGTGGGGCTGCGAGTTCATCGAGAATCCCCTGCCCCCGGGTTTTCTAGCGCAAAAGGAACTCCCGATCGAGGCAGCGGCCGAGATCGCGCAGATTGGCATGATGATCGACAATACGACAAAGACGCGCGCCATTTTCGAGATCAACAAAGGCACCAACAAAAATCCCGCCATAGACGTCAACGCCAAGGTCGCGCCAGAGGATCGCCGGATTCCGCTGCAGAATATGATTTATATCGCCGACGGCCCAAGCGACATACCGAGTTTTTCGGTGGTGAAAAAGGGCGGAGGCAAGACCTATGCCGTCTACAACCCTGCGGTACGGGCAGAATTTGAGCAGAACGACCGGCTGCGCCACTCCGGCCGAATCGACCATTACGGACCAGCTGACTACACCGAGGGCAGTCCGACCTCGAACTGGCTGCACCTGCACATCGAGAAGATGTGCGAACGCATCGTGACGGATCGCGAGGCGGCGGTTGCCTCCCGGGTCGCCCGACCGCCGCGGCACCTGAATTCTGCGGCCGACGCGGAGGCGGCTAGGAAGCAGGCTCGCCCGCCGAAGCAATCCACGTTGTTCGAGTAAGGCTGGCCGCCGCCAAAAAAAACGCCGCCCGAAGCAGGCGGCGTTTCGTATTTGAGATTATCTCGGATTTAACCCGAGCGGCTCACGGTCGACGGATCGATCGGCTGCGGCTGCGTCGTTGGCGGCGGCGTGGTTTGCTGGGTGGGCGTCGTCGTCTGTTGAGTTTCAGTCGGAGTCGTGGTCTGCGTCGGCGTCGTTGTTTGCGTCGGCGTCGTGTTGGTCGAGGTGTTGACCTGCTGCGTCACCGCCTGCTGTTGCGTCGCCGTCGTCGTGGCCTGGCTTGCCGTCTGCGTCGCCTGTGTGGCGGTCTGCTGGGCCTGCGTCGCCGTAGTGGTAGCCTGTGACACCGCCGAGGTGACGGTAGTGGAGGAGGAGGCATTGTTCGCAGCATTCGTCACCGCGGTTACATTGCTATTCGTCGCAGTCGCCACTGATTGCGCCACGGACGAGACACTCGTCCCCGATGCCGCGGCGGCCGCCGCAGCAATCGTGGCCTGGGTGTTTGTACTTCCCGCACTGGGGGATGCAGCCGCGGCAGATGTGGCCACGGCAGCCGCAACACTCGCCGCCTGGGTTGGGACAGTCGCCGCAACCGAGGCCGCGACGGATGCTGCTGCCTGGGTTGCAGCTGCGCCACCGCCCGAGGCCTGAACTGCGGCAGTCGTGACTGAAGAAGCAACGGCAGCAGCCTGCGTGGGCACGGCCGCCGCGGTCGAGGCCGCGACTTGCGCGGCTTGTGTCGGGGCCGCCGTCGTCACCGAGGCGGCCACGGCCGCGGCTTGCGCGGGCACCGCCGCCGCCGTCGAAGCGGAAATTGCAGCCGCTTGGGTCGGAGCCGCCGTCGTCACCGCGGAGGCAACGGCCGCAGCTTGCGCGGGCGCTGCCGCTGCCGTCGAAGCGGAAATGGAGGCGGCGGCGGCCGGGGCGGCGGTCGTCGCGGTCGAGGCGATGGTCGCAGCCGCGGTCGGATTGGCCGTCGTCGCCGCCGCCGCAATCTGCGAAGCGGCCGCAGCCACTTGGGTGGCTTGGGCCGCCGCATCGCCACCGGAGGCGGCAGCGGTGGTGTTGGCGGTCGTCACCGCGGTCTGCACAACCGAAGTGGTCTGTGTCGGAGCATTGGCCACAGCGGCCTGCACGACATTGGAAGTGGCGGCGGGAACGGCCGCCACCGTGGTCGCTACCACCCCGGCGAGTTCAGAGCTGGCGGTCTCAGCGTTCACGTTGAAGCCGGTCGGGTTATTTGCGACCGTGGCGACCGCTGCGGCCGCAATGGTCACGGCGTTGTTCACGACCGCCTGCGCTTCGGCCGGAAGCTGGGCCGCAGAACTGGCCGCGCCGCCGTTAAAGCTGGATACTGAAACCTGTCCGGCGTTGATGGCCACGGTCGGCTGACCGGGAGCCGAAATCGAAACACTCCCGGTGCCGGTCACGATGGTGTAATTCACGCCCGCAACATTGACGGTGAACACCGTGCCGCGTGCGGCGGCCACGCCCTTGGGCGTCCTGACACCATAATCATTGATCGCCCGCTTGTGGGGATCGAGGGATGAGATCAGGTTGCCCGACTTTAGGTTGAGCAGGGCGCTCTGTTTGGTGATGTTGTCACCGCTCTTGGTGACTGATAGCTTCTCCATTTCGACCCGGGAATTCGCCTTAACGGTCGTCACCGAACCCGACATCGTCGAAAAAAACAGTTCGGTGCCATCGCCCGTGATGATGGTGGCACCCTGAGGCACTTCGTCGCCGACATTGAGCGCGGTCGGCGCGCTCGCGCCCGGGAGCATCACTTGAGCAGCGCTCCCATTGATTTTGATCACCTTTGCGGAGGTCTGTGTCTCTTGGCCAAAGGCTGCGGAGCCAAGGGACAGGACCAAGCCAGCCACCAGGGTAAGTAAATATGTTTTCTTCATTTGGTGTAAGAGTTGCGCCGACAGTATTCGATATGCAAAATATGTGTGGTAGCGCAAGCCACAAGGATTGGACCCACTGCGCGTATAGCAGCCCGGCGCCGAGCGGTTGTAAAGTTGATCCGCCGTGGGCAGGAGCGATTCGCCCCTCGGCCACGATCATTTTTCTTTCATCACGTAGACGCCGGTCCACTGCTCCCCGGGCGGCTCGACCTTATAGTGTGCCACGATATCGATATACACCAACGATGGGTTGCTGACCACCCCCGGCGAACTTCCCGGGACATTCGGTTCTAGTTTGGCACTTCGCCCAAAGCATTCCAGCGCGCCGTCCCAATCGCGCGCATAATATCGCTCGAGCCCCGCCGAGAAGATCTCGATGCAGCTGCGTGTTTCCGGGGTAAGGGAATTCCTGAATCCGACGATTTCGTAAATGGGAACCGCATGGGCTCGGCCCTTGACGACGATCCGGCCCAAGGGTCGGAAGGCCACGCCATCGCCGCCGTGCTCCTCGCACGCGAGCTTGGTCGCTTCGGTACACATCGTGTACGCCCCCCAACTCTTGGCTCCTGATTCCATGCGCGCGGCCAGATTCACGTCGTCGCCCATCATGGTGTAATTGAAACGGGTGCGGCTGCCCATGTTGCCAATGACACACCGCCCTGTGTTAAGCCCGATGCGCGTACGCATCTCCTGCACAATTTTCGGCCAGCGGTCTCCCTCAGCCCGCCACTTTTCCCGCAGCTCCCCGAGCCGTTGCTGAACGCGCAACGCGGCAACGCAGGCTCGGTGACTGTGGTCCGGCATCGCTACCGGCGCGCCAAACATCGCGACGACGGCGTCACCGATATACTTATCCAGGGTGCCCCGTTCCTCCTGCACAATGTCCGTGCAGGCCGTGAGGTACTCGTTCATCAGCTCGACCAGGCGTTCCGGCGGCAACAGCTCCGAGAACGAGGAGAATCCCTGGATGTCGCTAAAATAGGCGGTGATGTGTTCAATGTGCCCGCCCAGCCGGGGTGGTTCGCCGGCTTTGACCAGCCGGTCGACCAACTGCGGCGACACGTACGCCCCGAACATACCCTTGATCTCCTGCTTCGCCTTCTGCTCGATCCAGACCCGCCGGCCGATCACAACAAATTGCAGCAACACGAATCCGAGGGAGGGTGCAACCCACGGTACCCACCAACTCCACCATACCCAGGCGAACAAGGCTACAGCGGCGAAACCAGCCAGACCGGCAACCGCACTGCCGCAGAGAACGAAGACCGAGCGATCGGCGATAAAGGCGAGGCCCAGGAAACCAAGCACCAGCGCGAGCACCCAGACTTGCCATTGCGGAATGGCACGGGCGAGATCGTCGTCGAGAATGTTGTTCACGGCATTCGCCTGAATAAAGGACAACGGTGTCAATGCACGCAACGGGCTCGGCCCGGCGTCAGCTTTGCCCGTCACCGTCTGTCCAATGATCACGATCTTGCCCTTCATGTCGGGTAGCGGTGAAGACGCCGGCTTGTTTTCGAGGTAGACTTCGCTCAAGCCAATCAACATGGCCCCGTAACTGAACACGGGCATGTCGGTGTTTGAGCCCGTTTGGTCGTAACGGTAGTTCACCAGCAAATTACCGCGTGCGTCGATCGGCACGCGTTTGATCCGCCCCGCTACCGGGAATGTAATGGCGTCGCCCAGCTGAACCCGCACCTGCTCCGGCTTGACGTCGTAGAAGCCCAGCACGATCTGCAAGGCGAGAGACGGATATACCTCCTTGCCGAGCCGGACCACGAGGGGCACGTCGCGCCTCATGCCATCCGGCCCGGGGGGCGCATCGGCAAAGCCGTACGCGCTGGCGGCCCGCAGCTGCGGAAATGGAATGAAGGCATATTTATCGCCGTCCAGCTTGCTGATGTCGCCTTCCACGTTCACCAACGGCTTCGTCGGCCCCTCCGTTCCCGGTTCCGCTCCGGTTGGCTCACCATTGGTGACAGCCGCCGAGATCACCTTCGTCCCCGCTTGGCCGGCAGCCTCCGCCACCTGGCCCATGATGTCGTCACCCTGGCCCTCCCGCGAAGCATCGAGAATGACGTCCCATGCCACCATCTTGGCGCCAGCCAGGGCAAGGACTTGGGTCAATTGGGCGTGGTATTGCCGGTCCACTGGCCATGGCTGGCCTAGCCGCGCTTCCGTGTCGTCCTCGAACAATATGACTGCCAAGCGAGGATCGGGTGGACGCTGATGCTGGGTGCGATAAATGGTCCGCAGATCTAGCGAATGCCATTCAAACTCCTTGACCGCTGTCGTGAGACTAAGCGCCCATGCCAGCCCGAAGCAAACCGGCGGTGCCCACCAGATCTGCCTCAGGGTCTTTGGATGCCGGCGGCTCATGAACAACCGCCAGCTTGGCGGCCGCGCCAGCTGCACCCAAGCGATTTCTCGCCCCCTTTTCTATAGCCCGAACGCCTCTGCCGCGTCAGCCGGCGAGTACGAAGCGGGGTGCATCCTGGATTACGCGAAACCTGAGCTCGCTGCTCTGGTCGTCAAGATTCAGGTCGAGCGGACGGGAAGGCTGCGGCTTTGCCTCTACCGCCATCGGCTCCAAGCGGGCTTTCAATGCCGCCACCAGATTCGTGACCCGCTCGGCATAGGTGTAGCTCATGTCTGGTACGCGGCCGTCCACGACAGCTTCCACGCCGCAGTTCCAAGCCAGAGCAATGTTGAAGGTGCTGGGATCGACCCCGGATTGTTCCAACGTCCGTTTGATCCACTCGTAGTGCAGGACGGCAACTTCGTCGGCTGCCGTTCTGTCGGCCGCCATGCTGAAGGGCCTCTTCGTGTGCATGCGCCAAGTCGCCGGTCGGAATTGATACGGCCCCAATTCGCCAAATCGGCCCAAGTTGGTTTGGTCGGTCGGATTCTCGACCCAATGGATGGCGCGCAATGTTTCCCAACGGTCCGAAGCGCGGGCCGTAATTGTAAAAACAAACACGGTGGCCGCGAAGATGAGCTTGGTGAGCTGACTTTTCATATCGTAGGTGGCCGCGAAAAAGGCCACTTCACCGACCGCGACAAGCTGGAATTTATCCCGTAAAAATCACTCGGGCCTGCGTGTCCCGGGTTTTACCAAAACACTCTTTTTACTCGTAAAAATCCCACCTTTTACGCGCCGTTTTTGCCCAAAAAAATGTTCACATCATGAGGCCACTATCGGACCCACAAGCGTGGCGACTGCTTCAAAATCGCCAAGCACTTGCTTGGCGATCGCTTACCACCTGTCCCGCCGGCCGCCTAAAGAGCGTCCTGACCAATATCTTGTTTTTTCATAGCAACTTACTGAAGGCGGACTCCCCCGACTTCGTCACCACGGCGTAAAGGTGTGAACCATCGGACCACGCCGCTACACCAGCGCCTTTCACTTCCGACATTGCGGGAGAAGGATTGGCCCGGATGTCCGGAAAATCGACTCGTTGGGCAATGTAGCAGTGAAACCACGTACCATTGCGCTTGAAACAGACCTCCAGTACTTCCCTGCCATCCAGGTTTAGCGTCCGGCAGCCCGATCGACGCAAGGCCGCGTAATCGATCGGCAGACTTTCTCCGATGTGCATATTCGGACTCATCAGAAACGCCTGCAGCGCACCCGCTTCAGCGCCGTGGCCACCGTGGGATTTGTTGTAGAGCGTGTCCCTGAGCGCCAGAGTCGAAAAATCGTCCGCCGCCTCCACGGGATGCGAGAATAGCGCCAAGGCGGCGACAAACCCCACCGCGATGCAGGCCGCCGCGGCCATGAGCGCCGGGTGCTGCCACCAGGGGCGGGTGCGATCCAATACCGTCACGCGCCCCCCGGCTAGAATCGCCTCGCGCAGCCCGGCAGGGGCAGCGATCTCCGCCAGCTTCGCACTGATGGCTCCATCAAAAGCCTGTTCGCGGTTGAACCATTCCTGCAGGCCGGGGTCCCGCCGCGCTTGCTCGAGCGCCGCGACAAAGGCCGTATCTCCGGCATCCGCCCCGTTCGGCCGATAGCCTTGGAGGATGAATTTTGCCTCCGTGTTATTCATGACAGTTTCCTTGCTGTGTGTGTTTGAAATGAGACGACTTTGCTGCGTGCGCCTTCCTCCTTCCTGGCGAGGGCCGCCCGAAGCTGGGCTTTGCCACGCGAGAGCCTCGACATCACCGTCCCGATCGGCACCTCGATGGTTTCGGCAATCTCTTTGTATGAGAAATCCTGCAGGTAGAAGAGGGTCAGCGGGCCGCGGTAAACTTCGTCGACCTCCTGCAATGCTTCTACGACCAGGCCGGCATCCATGCCTGTCAGCACATCGACCGCCGGCGCGGGAGGGTCCGCTTCAGCCGGGCCGAGATCCTCGAGCGCCGTCACACGCTCAGCCCGCCGGCGGCCACGCAGGAATTCGCGATAGAGCGTGGTGAACAGCCAGGATTTCGCCTTGGCCGTTTCGCGCAGCGCATGGCCCTGTTTCGCCCAGATGAAAAATGTTTGCTGCGTCAGGTCGCCCGCGTCCGACGAGTTCTTCGTCAGGCTCAGGGCAAAGCGGTAGAGTGGCGTGTATTGCGCGTCCACCAGCTGGTTGAAGATGTCACTCGACATGCTGCTTGATGAGAGGCTTCGGCCGTCGCGGATATTCCCGCGATCAGCCGCCGGGACGAGGCTAAAACGGCCGGCATCGTCACCGGAGGGCGGCGAGCCACGGCATACCTCACCGCGACTGGCATGTTACCAGCACTTTCGTTCGGAAAGTGGTGGCTCAGGCCGGAATCGAACCGGCGACACAAGGATTTTCAGTCCTCTGCTCTACCAACTGAGCTACCGAGCCCCATCGAAGGAAGGGCGAGATAAAAGTGCCGTCCAAGGTCGCGTCAACGGGGAATTTGAAAACGATCCCTTGCCTCACCGCGACCGGCATTTTGTCGCCGCCATCCGCCATTGGAGCGTGCACGGCCCATGCACTGCAGGCCGGCAATCATCCGGGCGGCGGGACCGGGGCAAGTTGCCCCGCCCACAGCTTGCGATAGATCGGGTTCTCCGGCACCGGGATTCTCCCGGTGTCGAAGGCACGATCCTCCACGAAGTCCATGCCGTAGTGGAATGCGCCCAGCAGCAGCGGATAGGAGAATTTCCTCTTCTCGTGGAGGCGACTTCGACACCAGGCAAGATAGTCAATGCCCGTGGCGAGGTTCGTGCGCCAGTCCCACACCATGGGTTCGTACGGCTCGCGGCTCACCTGGCGCCAGGCGCCAGGCTTCAATTGCATCAAACCGCGTGCCTCGCCGTTGCGCGCATGCCCGTCAAATCCCGATTCGGCGGCGACGATCGCATAGATGAATTCCGGGTCCATCCGGTACTGCGCCGCCAGCGGTTGAATCGCGGCCCAGACTTTCGCCGGTGTGGCTTTGTCTTCAGCCGGTGGCGGAGCCTTGCCGCATCCGCCCGCCACGGCAAGCACCCCCGCCAGGGCGGCGCCCATCGCAACATCACCGATGCCGCGCCTACAGACGGCGAAACACGAGCGAGGCGTTGTGTCCGCCGAAGCCAAGATTGTCCGTCAGCACCGTATTGACCGTCGCCGACCGCTTGACGTTGGGCACATAGTCGAGATCGCAATCCGGATCCGGCGTCTCGAGGTTGATCGTCGGTGGCACCTCGCCGGTCTCGATCGCCTTGACCGAGATGATCGCCTCCACGCTGCCGGCGGCGCCCAGCAGGTGACCGGTCATCGATTTGGTCGAGCTGATCAAAACCTTCCGGGCGTGCTCGCCGAACACATGCTTGATCGCCAGCGTCTCGAACTTGTCGTTGTACGGGGTCGACGTGCCGTGGGCGTTGATGTAATCGATGTCGGAGGGAGCCACCCGCGCATCGGCAAGCGCACGGCCCATCGAGAGCGACAAACCGTGCCCTTCGGGATCAGGCGAGGTGATGTGGTAGGCGTCACACGTGGCCGAATAGCCGGCGAGTTCGCAATAGATGCGCGCGCCGCGCGCCAGGGCGTGCTCCAGGCTCTCGATCACGAGGATGCCGGCGCCCTCCCCCATGATGAAACCGTCGCGGTTGAGGTCGAACGGCCGGCTGGCCTTGGCCGGGTTCTCGTTGTTCGTGCTCATCGCCTTCATCGAGCAGAAACCGGCGTAGGCCAGAGGGGTGATGGCGGCTTCGGCCCCGCCGCAAACCATCACGTCAGCTTCACCGCCGCGGATCATCCGGAGAGATTCGCCGATGGCGTGCGTGGCGGTGGAGCAGGCGCTGACCACGCCGAAGTTGGGCCCACGCGCCCCGAGTTCGATCGCCACCAAGCCACCGCACATGTTGCTGATCAGCGCCGGTATCATGAACGGTGAAACCTTGCGCGGGCCGCGCTCGAGCAGGACCTTGTGCTGGTTCTCGATCGTCCACATGCCGCCGATGCCAGAGCCGATGATCACGCCGACGCGGTCGGGGTTCTCCTTTCCCATCTCGAGCCGGGCATCCGCAATGGCCTGCCGCGCCGCGCAGAACCCAAAATGCGTGTAACGGTCGTTGCGGCGAACTTCCTTCGGGTCCATGTGCTGCGTCGGGTCCCAGCCTCGCACCTCCGCGCCGATCTGGCAGGTGTAGTCGCTGGCGTTGAAAAGTGAGACTCGATCAACCCCGCATTTGCCGGCCAGCAAGGCCGACCAGAAATCCGCCACGTTGTGGCCCAGCGAGGCGATGACACCCATGCCGGTTACGACAACGCGTTTGTGGGGAGAGACTGTTTCCATGGATACGAGAAACAAAAAAGCGCTCTACCGGGCCATATCGCGGCCGAACGGTAGAACGCTTTTCGCCAAAGCCAAAATTATTTCTTGCCCGCCTTCGCTTCGATATAGGCGGTCACGTCGCCGACGGTCTGGAGCTTTTCCGCATCGGCTTCGGGAATCTCGCCCTTGATCTCGTCTTTGAACTCTTCTTCGAAAGCCATGATAAGCTCGACGGTATCGAGGGAGTCAGCGCCAAGGTCGTCGAGGAAGGACGCCTGCGGAGTGATCTGCTCTTCGTTAACATTCAGCTGGTTAACGATGATTTCTTTGACGCGCTGGTCGATGGTTTTCTGTTCAGCCATGAGAGTGGAAATGGGTCGGGAATTTTGTTGAACAGGCATCACATCACCATGCCGCCGTCAACCGTAAAAACTTGCCCGGTAACGTATCCCGCCTCTTCCGAGCACAAAAAAGTGGTCATGTGCGCGATGTCGGCCGCCTCCCCAAGCCGTTTCAGGGGAATAAGTGCGGTGATTTTCTCCGCCGCCTCCGACGGAAGCGCCGCTGTCATGTCGGTTTTGATAAAGCCCGGAGCCACGGCGTTCGACGTCACGTTGCGCGCGGCGAACTCCTTGGCGATTGATTTGGTAAACCCGATCAAGCCGGCTTTGGCCGCGCAGTAGTTGGCTTGCCCGGCATTGCCCATCAGCCCGACCACCGAGGTGATGTTCACGATACGACCCCAACGCTTCTGGGTCATCGGCCGCCCCAGGTGTTTCGTCCAGTGATAACAGCTGGTGAGGTTCGTCGCGAGCACGGAACTCCAATCCTGCTCGGACATCCGGAACAGCAGGCCGTCCTTGGTGATGCCGGCGTTGTTGACGAGGATGTCGATCTGGCCGAATTCCGCCAGCAACTCGGCGCTCGCCTTCGCGACCGCCTCGCCATCCGCCACGTCCACCGCCCGCGCTTTCGCCCAACCGCCCGCGGCGACGATGGCCGCGGCGGTGGCGCCGCAGCTGTCCGCGGATTTGCTCACGCAGATGACCTGGACCCCGTGCCGGGCCAGGTCCTCCGCAATGGCTTTGCCGATGCCGCGGCCAGCGCCGGTGACCAAGGCAGTACGATTGGTAAAGGTTAGGCTCATGGGTGGAGGCGTTATCGGACCAGAAGCAACGTCTCCGGCAAGCGCGAAAATCCTCCCTAGCCCTCAGTAAACGTCGCGCTGGTATCGCCGATCCTTTCTCATCTCCTTCACGTATTCGACCGCCCCCGCCGGCCCAAGCCCGCCCTGCTCGGCTATCACTTGGTGCAGGGCCGCGTCGACGTCCTTGGCCATCCGGTGCGCATCGCCACAGACGTAGAAGGCCGCGCCGGCTTTCAGCCACGCCCATAGTTCCGCCGCGTTTTCGCGCATGCGATCCTGCACATAGACCTTCTTGGCCTGGTCGCGGGAGAACGCCAAGTCGACGCGCGCCATCTTCCCCGCCGCGAGCAGCCGTGTCCATTCGTCGCCGTAAAGGTAGTCTGTCGCCGCGTGCTGGTCGCCGAAGAAGAGCCAGTTCCGACCCGGAGCGTTGGTCGCGATTCGCTCTTGCACGAAGGCGCGGAAGGGCGCGATGCCGGTGCCGGGTCCCACCATGATGATGTCGCGCGCCGGATCCACCGGCAGTCCGAAATGCGAGGGGGCGACGAACACCGGGATCAACGTCTTGCGGCGCGTCGCACGGTCGGCCAGGAAGGTCGAGCACACGCCGTAACGCCGGCGGCCGTTGGATTCGTAGCGCACCGGCGCGACCGTCAGGTGGACCTGGCCCGGGTATAGCACCGGCGACGAGGCAATCGAGTACAAGCGCGGCATCAGCCGGCGCATCTGGTCGACGAGTTCCTGGGGGCTCAGCTTCACCCCGGGAAACTCCTCCAGCAGGTCGATGAACTCCCGCTGGCCAAGGAAGGTCTCGCGCAATTCGTCCGCCCCGGGCGCGAGCAGTTCCTCCAGCCGCGCCTTTTCCGCCGGCACGTCGGCCTTCGCCGCGAACGCCTCGAGCACTTTGCGGCCGGGGCCGGAGAGCGAAAGTTTCGTCGTCAAGGCTTCGCGCAGGCTCACCGGGGCCGCCAGCCGCGGGACATTCACGGGCTCGTTGCCCGTCGCAGCCAGCAGCGCGATGATCTCCTCGACGAGCTGCGGGCGATTCGCGGCAAACACTCCGAGCGAATCACCGACCTTGTAGGTGAGGCCGCTGCCGGCGATGTCGATGACCAGGTGCCGGGTGTCCTTGCTGGAGCCGTCCTTGTTCAGGACTCGGTTTTCGAGCAAGGTGGCGGGAAGCGGATTGTCCTTGGTGTACGGGTTGGGCGGCAGGGCGGCGGAATGCATCTGCGATTTGACGGTGCTCGCCGGCACCATGCATGACCGTGCCGCTTTCGCCAACGTGAATCTCGTTGCGCCGTCCGGCGGCCCCTGCCATGCAGCGGGCCAAAGATGGATCCCGTTCGCCTCCACAAATTCATCGCCGATGCCGGCGTGTGCTCGCGCCGGGCGGCGGAGGCGATGATCACGGCGGGCGAGGTCTACGTCAACGGCCGCCGCGCCGAGCTCGGCCAGCGGATCGAGCCCGGCGTCGACAAGGTCACGGTGCGCGGCCGGTCCGTGCGCACCTCGGCCCAGCCCAAGCTCGCGCTGGTCCTGCACAAACCTCGCGGTGTGGTGTGCAGCAACAGCGACCCGCACGCCGACCAGACCATCTTCGACCTCCTGCCGCGCGAGTGGGCGCGACTGCGACTCTTTTGCGCGGGCCGGCTCGACAAGGACAGCGAAGGCCTGGTCATCCTCACGACGGATGGCGATCTCGCGCACCGGCTCATGCATCCGTCAAACCTCGTGGTGAAACGCTACTACGTCTCGCTCGAGCAACCCTTCCCCGCCGGCCGGCTGCGGCAGCTCCTGCGCGGCGTCACCATCGAGGGCGAGCGGCTCAAGGTGGAACGGGCCAACCTGGTCAACCCGCGACCCGACCGCAGCTCCCCCGAGCTCGACGTGCACATGCACCATGGCAAGAAACGGGAGATCCGGCAGCTCTTCACCGCGCTCGGGTTCGAGGTCCGGCGTCTCCGGCGTTACCAGATCGGCGCCCTCCGGCTTAAAGGAATTCCTTTGCGCGGCGTGAAACAACTTTCTACGAAGGAAATCGAATCCTTGTTCGCGATCCCCCCGGTGCCTTATCGTGGGTCGCCGTCTCCCTCCTCTGATGAAAATTAAGCCTTCGCCCATCCGCCTCGCCGTCCTGGCCGCGGTCGCCCTGTTGGCCCCGCGCCTCGCAGCCCAGACCCTCGCCGCCGACACCGCCGTCTTTCTCCAGACCGATCCCAAATCGCCCGTCATCACCCGCCTCAAGGCCGGCACCGTCGTGAAACCGGCGGGCGAGGCGCCGACGGGTTGGCAGCGCGTCGAGGTTGACGGCCCGTTCGAGGCCTACGTGCAGAACCGCGACATGACCAAGGGCCTCGATGTCCGCGCCGGCGCGAACATCTACACCGCGCCACGCAAGGATGCGCCGGTCATGACCGTGGCCACCAAGGACGACAAGACCACCATCACCGGGCTCCACGGCGATTGGGCGCAAATCCGCCTCGAAAAGCGCGTGCAAGGTTTCATCGCGGTGGGCGCTACCGCCAACACCCCGGCCGAAGTCAAGCCGCTGCCCCCGGTCGTCGCCAGCCCGGCGCCGGTCGCCAACCCGGCCGCCCCGGGCCGCCCGGTGCCGCTCATCGGCGACACTGCCGGGCTACCGCGGCTCTTCGCCGGCAAACTCGTGAGTGCGCGGCGTCCGTTTATCAACCCGAACCCGCCCTACGATTACCAGCTCATCGACAATTCCGGCCGACGCTGCGCCTATGTGGACACGAAACGCCTGGTGATGACCGACAAGATCGACGCCCTGGTTGATCGCGAGGTGACAATCACGGGAACGGTGCGCAACACCGTCGATGGGAAGGACCTTGTCATCGCTGCCGAATCCATGCAGGTGAAGTGATTCCCTGGCCATGGAACTGATCGACGGAAACCAGATCGCCGCCCAGATCATCGCCGAGCTCAAGGTTGAGGTCGCCGCCCTCCCGGGCCGGCGCCCGTGCATTGCCCTCGTGCGCGTCGGCGAAGACCCGGCGTCGGTTTCCTACGTCACAAAGAAGCAGAAGACCTCCGCGGAGATCGGCATCGAGAGCCGGCTCATCCTGCCGCCCGTGACGATCTCGCAAGACGAGTTGTTCAAGCTGGTCGATGGTTTGAATGAGGATCCGTCGGTCGATGGCATCCTCGTGCAATCGCCGCTGCCAAAGGGTATCAACGAGGTGGCGGTCTTCCGGCGCATCGCGGCACACAAGGATGTCGACGGCTTCCACGTGCTCAATCTCGGCAAGGTCGCGCAGGAGGACCCGACGGGGTTTGTCGCCTGCACGCCGGCGGGAATCATGGAACTGCTCAAGCGCTCGGGCGTGAAGCTCGCCGGCAAGCATGTCGTCGTCCTCGGCCGCAGCCTCATCGTCGGCAAGCCCGTCGCCCTGCTCGCCATGCAGCGCACCGAGTGGGCCAACGCCACCGTTACCGTGTGCCATTCGCAAACGGCGAATCTTCCTGCGATCACCCGTCAGGCCGACGTGCTCATCGCGGCCATCGGCAAGGCCGAATTCGTCACCCCCGACATGGTGAAGCCAGGCGCAGTGGTCATCGACGTCGGCATGAACCGCGTCGCCGACCCGTCGCGGAAGACCGGCTACCGGCTGACCGGCGACGTGCACTTCCCGACGGTTTCCCCGCTTTGCAGCAAGATCACCCCGGTGCCGGGCGGCGTTGGCCCGATGACCGTGGCCATGTTGATGAAGAACACGGTCAAGGCCCGGCGGCAAAACCAAGCGGGTGATGCACACTAATCGCCGTCTGGGGCTTAACAGCACTTGCCAGTGCCCGGCAAATCCACTTCGCTCGCACTGACTTGTATGGCTACACCGAAGATCCTCGTCGTCGACGACCAGCCAATCAACGTCCAGTTGCTCAAACGTAAACTGGAGCGTGAAGGCATGACGGTCGTTACCGCCTATTCCGGGCGGGAGGCACTGGATTTGGTGGCCGCCGACAAGCCCGACCTGATCCTGCTGGATGTCATGATGCCGGAAATGGACGGCATCGAGGTCTGCCAGCGCCTCCAGGGCGACTCGGAAACCAAGACGATCCCGATCATTTTCATCACCGCCCGCACTTCCAAGGAAGGCAAGATCGAGGGCCTCGGGGTCGGCGCCGTCGATTACATCACCAAGCCCATCGACCTCGACGAGACGCTCGCCCGCGTGCAGACCCAGCTTCGCTTCGTCGCCATCAATCGCGAACTGGTCGACCTCCAGCGCCGGCTGGGCGAGTCGCGCCGCGCGGCCACGATCGGTGCCGTTACGCAGGGCATCGCGCACAATCTGAACAACCTGCTCGGTGTCGTCATCGGCTACGTCGACCTGATCAAAGCCTACAACGAAAAGCCCGAGCTCGTCCGCAAGAACGCCCAGCATCTCGAGGATGCGGTCAACCGGATCGTCTCGATCGTCAAGCAACTGACCGGCCTCGTGGTCAAAAACAAGCCGCCGCTCATCCGCGTCAGCCTGCAACGCATGATCGACAGCGGCATCCGTCGCTTCCAGATCGAATACAAGATCGACCAGCCGATTACGGTGGAGAATGCCGCGGGCGAAGCCCTTTTCGAAACGAATGTCGAAGTGTTCGAGGACTCGCTGTCCAAGCTGCTCATGAATGCGTGGGAAAGCTACCACGACGACCCCGACGACAAACGCCCCATCAAGATTCGCGCCGAGCTGGTCGAGCGACCCGACGAAGGCCGATTTGTCCTCGTCCATGTGGAGGACCAGGGGCGCGGTATCGATCCGGAAATCCGCGACCATGCATTCGAACCCTTCACCAGCACCAAGCACACGGTCGGTGTCGGCATGGGCCTCACCGTCGCCCGGCATGCCATGCGCAACCTCGGCGGCGAAGTCTCGCTCGCGGATCGGACCGGCGGCGGCGCCGTGGCGACGATCCGCCATCCGGTCGATCGCAAAGGCCGTTCCTAAGGGACGGGCTTTGGCGTTGCGCGGGGACAGCCGGCCGACCATTGGTCGTGCCTTTCTGATCGCTCCCCTGTAACGGATACCATGGCCTCCTCGATGCGCTCACCCACCCTGGTTTTCCTTGGCGCCGGTCGGCTCGCTTCCGGGATCGTCCGGGGCCTGCTCGCCCAAAAGGCCTGCGCTCCGGCGGAGATCGGCTGCACCAGCAAAGGCGGCGAGTCGGCCCGCCGGCTGGCGGCGGAAACGGGCATTCTCTTCGAGCCCGACCTGCCCAAGCTGCTGGCGGGCGCCGAAACCGTCGTGCTGGCCTTCAAGCCCCAGTCGCTCGCCACCGCCGACCCGCGCCTCGCCGCGCTCACGGCCGGCAAACTCGTGATTTCGGTTCTCGCCGGCAAACGCCTCGCGCGCCTGGCCGAATCGTTCCCGCAAGCCCGGAATCTCGTGCGCACGATGCCGAACACACCGTCGGCCATTGGCGCGGGCATCACGCCTTATTGCTCGCGGTGGCCGCTGAGCGCCGCCGACCGGGCCAGCGTCGAACGCCTGCTCGGCGCCCTCGGACAGCATCTCGAACTTGGGGAGGAACACATGGACGCGGTAACCGCCCTCAGTGCCGGCGGCCCGGCTTTCCTGTTTGAATTTGTCGCGGCACTGCGCGACGCCGGGGTTGCCGCGGGCCTCCCGCGCGCGACCGCGCACAAACTCGCCCTCGAAACCGTCCTCGGATCCGCCCGCCTGCTGGCCCACAACGGCGGCGAACCCGAGGCGTTGCGCGACCAGGTCGTCTCCCCCAATGGCACGACGTTCGCCGGCCTCCAGGTGATGGCGGCGCGACAGTTCCGCGCGCTGATCAAGGATACCATCCTGGCCTCGACCAAGCGCGCCGGCGAACTGGCCCGGGACTGACCGGCTTCGCGTGGTCCGTGCCATGGCCCACAGGCGCGGGCGCCTACGGACTCAGGTCATTGGGCCGGCTGAACGTTTCAGCCGAGATGTTCCCGGGATTGGCCTCCATCCGGTCAATGATCATGACGTAAAGCGTCCGTCCGTTGGCCATGGTCTCGACCCGGTACGGTTGCCGTACGCCGGCGACCTCATGGAAGTCCTTGAAGAATGTATCGACCGCGACGCGCTGGTCATTGAACACCCGGTAGACCGTGCGCTTCACGATTTCATAGCTTTCCGCGTCGACCCAAAGGAAGAAGATGTTGTCGCTCTGGTTCATCAAGAGCAGCTTGAAGGCCTTGCGCCCATCGATCGTGTCCTCGCCCGCGTAGTCGACCGAGTAGCCCTTACGCGCGAAGTCCACCAGCGGCCCGTCGAAGTCGGCATTGGCGATGAAATCCTTCGCCTCGGCCTCGCTCATGTCCTGCGGCGCGCCGTGCCGCACGTCCGTGTGGCTGACCCACGGCGGATTGCTGCCGTCGTAGACCTGCACCACGCGTCGCAGCGGGGTGAAGCTCTCGACCCGCAGCCGGTTCGGACGCTGCGCAATCATCGTGAACGGCACGACCTCGCTGTTGATGAACGTCCGGCCCTCCGCCCGCAGGGCCGTGAGCGCCGCCAGTTTGTCGCCGGCGCGTTCCGCATGCTTCCGCGCAATGTCATGCCCGAGTTGGGCCTGGCCGCTAAGCACGGCGACCAAGCCCATGAATGTAATCGAGGTCCACTGCGGTAAACGCATTCCGCGGACTTTGCGAAATGCGGCCGGTGCTGGCAAGGAACAGGTGGTCACCGGCGCCCGCGCCCCGGTCCTGTTACTTGACACCCGCCCCGCGCTTCCTTCCCCTGCGGGCATGGAATTCGGCTGGTGGCAAAAGGACCAAGAAGGGAAGAAATACCAGGTGCGCGTCGAGGTGTTCGGCCGGAATATCATCTGGACGAAACAACCGGCCCGATTCCAGTCGTGGGAACCCTATGGACCGCCAACCGATGCCGATTGGGACAAGCTCATCGCCGAGGCCGAGCGGCGCGTGCCGCGACGGCTCTTCTCGCAGAAACAGTTCGAATTCATCCTCAGCCAGCGGCCGAAGTAAATTCGTTTCCCCGGAACGAGCCCCGCCGCCCTGCGGTCCCTGCACTCCGACGTGCTGAATTCGTGCGCTAATGTCTGGAGGCGGGGCCATCAGCCCCGCGAGCCGAACGACCGCACGGCAACCCGCGGGACCGATCGTCCCGCCTCCAAGGCGCTCACAGATGCGGCCGCGCCAGCGGCCACAGGTAGACAAAGGCGGGCGCCACGTCCGCGGGCCGTTCGGCCAGCAGCCGGTCAATTTCGTCGGGCTGGTACCAGGCGCCGCCGTCGAGTTCCTCCGCCTGCAACGTGAACGGACCTTCCGCTTCGACGCGATAAACCCAGACGAATTCCTGGCCGGTTTCCTCCCGTGCTTCGATCTTGAACAACCGCCGCGGCGGATGCTCCGGCCGGCAACCGATCTCCTCCTCCAATTCGCGGACGGCGGTGCCGTCGTAATCCTCGCCCGCCCCCACATGTCCCGCGGCCGACGAGTCCCATGTTCCGGGGAACAGGTCCTTTTTCATCGAGCGCTTCTGGAGAAAGATCTGCCCGGCGCGATTTCGCACCAGGATGTGCACCGAGCGATGCCGGAGTCCCAGCCGGTGCACCTCCCGGCGCGGCAATTGCGCGACCACGCAATCGAACTCGTTCACCACGTCGAAAAGCTCATCCAGATTCTGTCCCATGGGATGGGGTATCAAGTGTGGCCGCGGAGATCCGCCAAGACTATTCCACCCCGCGGTAACGCCGCGCTTCCCCGCGCGGCGGTTGCTGCGGCCGGCCGAGTGGCGCGGCCTTACGCCACAAATGAATAGTCGTACGGCTTTCGCATCTCGCGGGCCAGGTACTTGTTCGCCGCTCGCGCGTGAAAGCCGGTGAAGCGCTCCTTTTCCGCATCCCATTTCAACTTCAAGCCGGTGCGCAGCGCTGTCGCCCCGATGTGGCACATCGTGGCCGAGCGGTGGCCCGTCTCGACGTCGCAGATCGGCAGCACCCGCGAGCGCACGCAGTCGAAGAAATTTCCCATGTGGTTGTTGCTTTGGTAGAGCCGCACCGCCTTTTCGGGCAGGGGCTGACGGAGCAGTTCGACATCGCTGGCCTTGATCTCGTCGCGGTTGACCCAGATCCAGCCGTCGGAGCCTTCGAAGCGGATGCCGTTCGGCTGGCCCTGGCGATTGAGGTGCTCGCCATAAATTGAGTCATCCTTGGTCGTGTTGACCTGCAGCAGCACCCCATTGCCGTAGTGGTAATTCAGCTCGTATTCCGCATAGGCGGTGTAGCCTCCGGGAATCAGGTCGGACAGCGCCTTGCCCTCGACCCGCTCCGGCGCCACCAGGCCGATGGCCCAGTAGGCAATGTCGAGATGGTGCGCCCCCCAGTCGGTGATGGTCCCTCCGGAATAGTCATACCAGAAGCGGAAAGTCGCGTGGCAGCGCTCCTTCACATAGGGCACCGCGGGCGTCTGGCCCTGCCAGAAATCCCAGTCGAGGCCCTCCGGCACGGCGGTCGGGGCAAACGGGCCGGCCCGCAGGCCGGCGGGAAGGAAAACGTGCGCGCGCTTCAGCTTGCCGATCCGTCCGTTGCGCACGAGCTCGCAGGCGAGCCGGAAACGCTGCGAACTGCGCTGCTGCGTGCCGGTTTGCAGCACGACGCCATTGTCCCGCACCGCCTGGACCACATGTCGGCCTTCGTCGACCGTGAGCGTCAGCGGCTTCTCGCCATAAATGTCCTTCTTCGCCTTCGCGGCGCCGATGTTGACCAGCGTGTGCCAGTGATCGGGCGTGGTGTTGGTGACGACGTGAATGTCGTCCCGCTCCAGCAGTTTCCTGAAGTCATGGTAGATCGTCGGGGTCCGTCCCTCGGTTTTGAAATGCTCGGCAAAAGCCGCGGCGTGGTTCGCATCGACGTCACACACCGCGATGATGTCGCCATAATTGCTCGCATTGCCCGCATCCGCCCGGCCCATGCCGCCGCAGCCGATCACGCCGATGCCGGGCCGGTCGTTCGGTGAGGGTTTCTTCGCCACCTCGGCTGCCTCGAGCTGCTGGCGCTGGACGAACCACGCTGGCAGACCGGTCGCCGCCGCGAGGATGGCACAGCGCTGCAGGAACAGGCGACGCGAGATGTTGAAGGAATGGACCGGGGACGAGGGGTTGGGTCGTTCGTGCGTGGATTTCATGGGGTCAAAGCGGAGAACGCGCGCCACGCTGACAAACGATGTCGCCAAAAGAAAGGCAGAACATCCGCAGGCGGCAATGGATCGCGTCATGTGCCGGCCAACGGCCGAGGTTCGGCTTGGCCCCGCCGCGGCCGGTGTTAACCTCGTCCAAATTCCGCCCGCCCATGTCCTCGCCCCGTTGTTCGCTCGTGATTCCATTTTATCAGGAAGCGGGCAATGTCGGGCCCGTGGTGTCCACCGCCTGCACTGTGCTGCAGCAACTCGACCCGGGTTTCGAGGCAATCTTCGTCAATGACGGCAGCACCGATGCCACCGGCCGCGAACTCGCGGAAACCGTGGCGTCGCTGCCGCGCGCCCGCGTCGTCACGCTGGCGGAAAACCGCGGCCAGGCGGCCGCGCTGGCGCTCGGCCTCCGCCACGCGCAGGGCGAACTCATCTTTACGATGGACGGCGACGGCCAGAACGATCCGGCGGATTTCCCAACGCTCCTGGACATGCTCGAGCGCGAGCGGCTTGACCTCGTGTGTGGCCGCCGCCGCGATCGACGCGATTCACCGCTCCGGCGGGCGATGTCCTGGCTGGCGAATGCCATCCGCCGCCGGGTACTGCATGACGAGGTCCACGATGCCGGCTGTCAGCTCCGCGTCTTTCGCCGTGCGGTAGTCGACGCGATCCTGCCTTCGCCGCTGATGCAATCGTTCCTCCCCGCGATGGCCGCCGCCGCAGGGTACCGCGTGGGCGAATGGCCGGTGCGCCACCATGCGCGGCAAAACGGCACCTCGAAATACCGGCTCGGCAATCTCTGGTGGCGCCCGTTCGCCGAGATGATCCGCTTGCGCCGCGCCCTGCGGCGCCCGAGCCTGCGGCGATGAACTGGCCGGTCTTCCAGCATGAGGCGATGGCGACGACCTTCCAGGTCTTCATCGCCGGACGGACCGAGGAATATGCCCGCCAGGCCGCGGCCGCGGCGTTTCGCGAGCTCGACCGCCTCGAGGGTGAGCTGAGCCGCTTCGTCGAGACCAGCGACATTGCCCGTGCCAACCAGCTCGCCGCCGGGGGCAGCATCGTGCTCGGAGATGCCGCGCTCCAATGCCTGCTCGGTGCGGTGCAAATCTCCGCGCTCACCGATCGCGCCTTCGATCCCGCGTATGCTTCGCCGCGCGCGGCGGGAAATGACGAGCCGCTCTTTGCCCTCGATCCCTCCAACCACACGCTGACCTCGCTGACCGACCGGCTGTGCCTCGACCTCGGCGCTGTCGGGAAAGGCTTCGCGCTCGACCGCATGGCCGAGGTCTTCGCCGAATGGGACATCGAGTCGGCGTGCCTGCAGAGCGGCGGCAGCACCGTGCTGGCCCTTGCCGCCCCGTCGGACGCGTCCGGATGGCCGGTCGGCGTCGCCGACCAGGGCATGCATTTCACGCATCGCGCGATCAGCGGCTCGGGTATTGCCGTCCAGGGACCGCATCTCGTGGATCCGCGCACCGGTGCGCCCGCCGCGCGCCAGCGGCGCGTCTGGTCCTTCGCCGGTACCGCGGCCGATGCCGATGCATTGTCCACGGCGTTCTTCGTCATGGACGATGCCCGCGTGATTGATTTCTGCCGGCAGCACGCCGGATTCGGTGCGGCCCTGGCCCTCGCCGACGGCGCGGCCCGCTTCATCGGCCTGCTCGGCGGAAAATCCTAGGGCCCTTCCCGCTGGAAGACGACCAGCACGAAGCCGGGCCGCAGCCCGAGGAAGCCTTCGTGATAGTTGCCATGCATCCGCGCGCGCACCGCACCGGCGAGCTGCGCCTCGACGAAGACCAGTGCACCATCGCAGTCAGTCGGCGGACTTGTCCAGTAACCAACCTCAGGCCGCCGCCGGAGGTACCAAGGCAGGGGCCAGTATTCGCGGCTGATGACTTTGACTGGCCCAGGCGGTGCGGCCGCGGCGAGCGCCGGGACTTTCTTCACGTCCGGCGTGCTGTGCACATACGCGAAAGGATTGCGGGGATCGGCGGGACGTTGGAAGACCGCTTCCCGCGTCTGCCAACCGAGCGCCACCAAAACCAACAGCCCGAGCACCAACCCAACCGGCCGGGGGCATCGCGCCAAGGCCAAGGCGGCCAGGGCGCAGAGTCCGGGGACCAGGTTGATGACCAGCCAGGGGGCCTTGTAGGGCGTGGCGGACAGCACCAGCCAGATGATCGCCGTGTAAGCCGCGAGGAAACGCGGTAGGCCGCGTAAGCGAACCGCCAACGCCAACCCGGCCAGCGCCGGCAGGATGAACAGGGTTTGGTCCCAAAGATATCCGCCGTTGCGCTGCCAGACGAAGAGGCTGCCGTAATACCACCAAGGTTTCTCGTGCCCCGACACTCCCGCCGTCGCGCGGCCCAACATCGTCACCGGCGCGGTGAGCGCATCGCGCAAGCCCCCGGGATTGGCTCCGAACGATGCGAAGAAAACCGCGGCCACCAGGACTGCGGCGCCCAGGCTCGCCACCGCCTCGCCGGCCGTGATCCGGCGTCCGCTCCCCGCTCGCCGCCCGGTGGCGAGCGCCACCAACGCAGCCGCGGCGAAGAAGAGAGCCGTCTCCTTCGTTGCAAGCATCAGGCCGAAACACATACCGGTCGTCGCCGCCCAACCCACACCACCGCGCCGCCACCATGACAATCCCGCCGCGAGAGCGCCGAGGCTGAAGGTCACGAGCAGCGTCTCCTGGACAAAATAGCGGCTGTAATAAACCGAAGCCGGGGCCACCGCGAGAAGCAGCGCGGCCGTGAAGGCAGGTCCGCGGCCCCATGGGCGCAACAACAGCCAGAGGAGCGCCACGACCGCTGTTCCCGCGAGGGCGGGGACCAGCCGAACGGTCGTTTCGCTGAGCGACGCCAGCGTCGCCTGACCGCGGAGCCGGGCGGAAATCAGTGCCAGATAATAGAGGGTCGGGCCGTGGTGTTCAGAGGGATCATAGCGATAGCCGCCGCCCTCGAGCAGCCGCCCGACCTTGACGGCCTGGTTGGCCTCGTCGGCGTGCATCGGCCGGCGGCCAAGGTCGACGACCCGCAACGCCAGCGCGACCGCGAGCACGACCGCGAGCAGCAAGCCATCGAGCACCCGCGGGCGTGGTATTGCCGCGCTGCCGGTGCTCGCATTCACGACCTGCCTACGGCTTCCCGTACACCTCGACCTCCACGTAATGATTCAGCTCATTCGTGGTGTTGCCGTTGCTGTACAGGCGCACGTAGCGGGCGCTCACGCCCTTGGCGTCAACCAGCCGGCCCTCGGCGGTCTCGATGTAGGACGGGTCCTTGCCCACGCCCATCTTGGCCGAGTTGTCGTAGTCGTTGTTGAAAAGCGTGGTCACCCCGGTCTTGAACGCCGGGTCATCCGACACCTGCACGATCACATCATGGTAAACGCGGGCCTGCGCATGAAAATGCCAGAACACGATCGCATACAACCGGGCCGGCACGCCGAGGTCGATCTGCACCCATTGCAGGTCCGGGCCGAACTCGACGTACGTGCCATCCGACCCGCCCTTGTCGCCATCAGTCACAAACGAGATGTCCCCGATCACCGGATAACTGTCGCTGGCGGTCACGGGTTTGCCGCGCGCCAGGTTGACGGTCCCGGCCGGGGCCAGGAACGGCGGACGCTTGACGTTGGAGGGCTTCTCCAAGTTCGGCACGCTGATCGGCACGGGCGTGCCGACAAACAGTGGCTTGGGCAGTTCGAGCGGGATCGGCACGAGGTCCTCTGCACAGACCGTGGCGGCTGCGACAAGCGACAGAATCAGAATCAGGGATCGTTTCATGGGAAATTGGAAGGGAGCTCGAAGTGAGTCATCCCGAACGAGGCGAAGGATCCAGCGAAATGCTGGTTGCCCAGGGATTCTTCGCCTCGCTCAGGATGACAGGCGACAAACATTGGATGCAGTTTAGGCGACGAAATCCTCCGGCGCAAACGTCAGCATCTGCCGGGCGGCAACCGCCTCGTTCACGCGCAGGATGGTCACGGCGGAGGCGAACCCGGCTTCGCCCGGGCAGTTCAGCTTCGCCTTGCCGCGGATCGCGTCGAAGAAGTTCTCGAGGTGCGGCTGGTGGATCGCCTTGTCGAGCACCACCGGCATTTCCCACGAGGACAGCGCGGCGGTTTCGCGCACGTCGACGACGCTCGTGCGGGCCGGCGGGCCGAAGTTCGGGCGCGGCTTTTCCCACGGCAGGAGCACCGGGCCGCCTTCGTCGGGCGTGCCCGGCTTGCGAATGATGCCGGCCTTGACCCATTTGTCCCACTCGGGGGCGCGCGCCTCACGAAACAGTTTCGTGTAGGCCGGATTCTCGGACATCTTGAGCGCGCCTTCGTCGCCCATGAAGTACTCGTGATAACCGCCGCCCGCGCTCGTCGTCGTCAGGACCTCGTAGAACGCCCGCACGGTTCCGGTCTTGGTCGGGAACTCGTAAATCGTCATCACGTTGTCGTACCACTCGTGCGTCGTGTAATAATCGACGCCGCCGCCGGCCATGACCGATGACGGGTTGGTGCCAAGGAACCAGTTGAAGACGTCGATCTGGTGCGCGCCGAGGTCGGAGATGGGGCCGCCGGCATATTTCTTGAACCAGCGCCAGTTCCGGAACTCATGCATGTTGCCGTAACCGTATTTGTGCAGCACGGCCTCGGGCAGCGCGTAGCGCTCCGGCCAGCCGAGGTCGTCGCTGACGCTGCGGTTCCACTGGCCGTTGATATTGGTGATCCGCCCG
The DNA here is from genome assembly GCA_035549095.1 of Lacunisphaera sp. Taxonomy (GTDB): domain Bacteria; phylum Verrucomicrobiota; class Verrucomicrobiia; order Opitutales; family Opitutaceae; genus Lacunisphaera. The sequence goes on from DASZRV010000063.1 coordinate 148,554, forward strand.
AGCAGGTGCGCCTGCTCGATGACCTTCTCCTTCGCATGCAGGTAGCGCGGGTTGCTGCGACGCTGGTGGCCGATCTGCAGCAGCTTGCCGGTCTCGCGCTGCGTCCGCACCATGGAACGGGCGTTCTCGACCGTGTTGGCCATCAGCTTCTCACAGTAAACGTGCTTGCCCGCGCGCAGGGATGCATTCGTGTGCTCCGCGTGCATGAAATCCGGCGTGGCGACGATGACCGCGTCGATGTCGGGCACGGCGGAAAGCATCTCGCGGTAGTCCTCGAACGGCTTCGGGTCGTGCCCGAACTTTTTCAACAGGCGCTCGCCGTAGGTGCGGTTGTAGGGCCAGATATCGCACACCGCCTTGAACCGGATGTCCGGGATCTTCAGCGCGGCGTTGAGGAGCACGCGGCCCTCCTCGCCGCACCCGATCAGGGCGACGTTGATGGCCTCGCTGCCGCCCGTCTGCGCCCGCGCCACGTAGGGCGCGACGAGAACGGCGGCACCGAGCTTCAGCCCGGTCGAGAGAAAATCGCGGCGGGACACCCCGGCGGCTCCGGGCAGGGACGAGGGCTCAGTCATGTTTGTCGGGCCAGAGGGCGAAACGGTTGTAGCGCACCAGCACGAGCGCGGCCACAATGAGCGCAAGGTAGACGCCGAGCCAGGCAACGCCGTCGCCCTGTTGCACGGCCATCAGGCCAAATGCCAGGCCGATGTAGAGCAGCCCCATGACAATCAGCGTCAGGCGGGTCTTGAGGCCGAGGAGCAGTGCCACGCCGAGGACGAACAGGATGTAGCCGAGCGGCATTGCGAAGGCGCGGGTCGCCCACAGGGGCAGCCAGGAGGCGCCGGTGATGCCGGCCGCCATCTTCGCCATCGTCTTGTAGTAGTTCTCGAATGAGTACGTGCCGCCGAGCTCGAATTTCTCGAGGCACGACATGAGCGCGCGCAGGGCGAGGAAGAGCCGCAGCAGCAAGAAGGCGGCGGTCAGCTCGCAACGGCCGGGCGCGGAGGTGGGAGTTGGTTCACTCATGGTAATGACGGGCGGAGGCTCAGACGCCGAAGCCGACGCGATATTGTTTCGTGATGAACTGGTTCGCCTCGGGCAGGTTCGTGACCTTCATGTTGGCGGCGTCCCAATCAATCGGACGGCGGGCCCGGACCGCCACGTTGCTCAGCAGGCAGAGTTCGGTGAGCTTCGAGGCATAGCCGAAGTTCGAGCCGGCGGCGGGCCCGCCCTTGCAGGCGCGGATCCACTCGGCGAAGTGCCCGCCCTCGATGCGCGGAAGCGTCTTCGGCGGCAATGAGGGAATGGCGTCCTTCATCCTTTCCTCGGGCACGATGCGCACGGTTTCATAATAAGTCGGGGCGAGCACGGTGTTCTTGCTGCCGATGATGAGCGTGCCGTTGTCCGGGAAGGGGCGGGTTTCGGGCCAGTAGTCGGGCAGCATCGGCTTGAGGCCGCCATCGTACCAATGCCATTTGAAGGCCGGGCGATGGCCGCTCGCGGCGAAGTGATAGGTGATCAGCGAGGAGGTGGGCGGGCTGAGTTCGTTGGCGTGGCCGCTGATCGCCTCGATGCGAGCGGGCGCGTCGAGCCCGAGCGCGAAGAACGTGCCATCCATGATGTGGCAACCCATGTCACCGAGTGCGCCCGTGCCGAAATCCCAATAGCCGCGCCAGGTGAAAGGCATGTAGGCCGGGTCGTAGGGCCGGTCGGCCGCGACGCCGAGCCAGAGATTCCAATCCAGGCTCGGGGGCACCACCGGGATGAACTTGCTGTGGTCGGGCGCCTTGACGCCCTGCGGCCAGATGGGCCGGTCGGTCCAGCTGTGCACTTCGCGCACCTCGCCGAGCACGCCGGCGTCGTACCACTCCTTGAGCAGGCGCATGCCCTCGAGCGCGTGGCCCTGGTTGCCCATGATCGTCTGCACCTTCTTCTCGGCGGCCGTCTTCGCCAGCTGCCGCGCCTCCGCGATTGTGTGCGTGAGCGGCTTCTCGCACATGACGTGCTTGCCGAGCGACAACGCCGCCATGGCGATCGGAAAATGCATGTGGTCCGGCGTCGAGATCGTGACGGCGTCGATCTTGTTGCCCAGCTTGTCGAGCAGCTGGCGGAAATCCTTGAACCGCGGCACATCGGGGTAGGTCTTGAACGTGTTGGCCGCGCGCTCGTCGTCGACATCGCAAAACGCCACGAAGTTCTCGCCTTTCAGCCCATCGACCGCCGCCTCGCCGCGCCCGCCGACGCCGATGCATGCCACGTTGAGCCGGTTGTTCGGCGTGGGGGTGCCGGGCGCCTGGCCCTTGAGGATGTGCGGGAAGGCGACGGCCGCAGCCGAAGCCAGGCCGGCGGAACGGATGAAGGTGCGACGCGAAACGGGATTTTTGGGGGAGCTCATGAGGGGTTGGGCAGGCGGGAACGAGGCGCTGCGGCCGGGGCGGCCGCCGTCGCGCACGAGGCAAAACACCTAGCGGGCCCGCCGCAAAGGCAAAACCCAGAAATTTTCTTAGATTCAATCATGACCTCCGGAAATTTCCCGGATTAGTCCCGCTGCTTCTGGTTTGTCATCGCCCGGCATCCATGCAATCCGTCGCCCCCTTCCCTTTCCATTCATGGCCAAAATCGAAGTCAACCAAGTCGCCGAGCTCCTCAAAAAGCACAAGATCGAGCCCTCGATCCTCCGCGAAATCGTGCAGGAAATGAACGAGATCACCGCCCCAGCCGCGGATGAGGACACCAAGCCACCGCCGATGAAGAAGCAGTTCGTCGTCCTGCTGTCGGACCCGGCAGGGAAGCTGCCGGCCAAGGAACTCACCGGCTGGGTCGTCCAGATTCCGGAGAATGCCAGCCCCTATTCCACCACCGATCGTGTCTTCAAGGGCGCCTACGACTACAATGCCTCGAAGCGCGGCCGGCTCCTGCCCGTGAAATCGGTGGGCGAGGCGCTCGAAAGCACGACGGCCAAGTATTTCAAGGAGGCCGAGCTCTGGGTGAAGACGAAGACGCCGGTCGCCGTCGTCACCACCGACAACGTCCTGCCCAAGGACGAGTTTCAGGTCGAGAAGGTCGACCGCCGCCGTCGCAACGAGGAGTGAGCGCCGGCCGCCGGCGCGCGGTCAGGCCCGCAGCGCGGCCTTGATGCGCTCGGGCGTCATGGGCAGTTCCGCCAGCCGCGCTCCGGTGGCGTCGTGGATCGCGTTCGCCAGGACCGCGCCCATCACGATGATCGCCGGCTCGCCACCGCCCTGCGGCGGGGAATCATGCGCGTCGAGGATGACCGTCTCCATCTTCGGCAGCCACGAGAAGCGCGGGATCTCGTAGGAATCGAAATTCGTGTCCAGGACGGCGCCGGCCTTGAAGTGGACCTGCTCGGTCAGCGCGTACCCCAAGCCCATCATGATGCAGCTCTCCATCTGGAGTTTCGCACCCTGGGGATTGATCACGAGGCCCATTTCCTGCGCGCAGAGAATCCGCTTCACGTGTACCTTGCCGGTAAATCGATCGACCGCGACCTCCCCGATCGTCGCCACGTAGGTCCCGGAATCGAACCCGATGGCCACGCCCAATCCGCGCCCGCTGCCCGGCACTGCCGGCTGCCAGCCCCACTCCTTCGCCACGGCCTCCAGCACCCGCCGGGCCCGCGGATCGGTGAGATGGCGCAGGCGGAACTCGACCGGGTCGGCCTTGGCCAGCTTCGCCAGCTGGTCGATCTGCGATTCGCGGGCGAAGGCGTTGGTATTGCAGCCGGGTGCCCTCCATGCCCCGACGCCGAACGGATGATAGCCCGGCGGCCCGTTGAAATTGCCAACCGCACGGATCCGATGGGCCGGCACGTCATAGATGAGGTCCGAGCCGCGATCGCCGGCAAACCGCACCTCGTAATCCCAGAATGCGATCCGCCCGCCGGCGTCGAGACCGGCGTCCACGTTTACCACGGCGGCCGGCCGGAACGTGTCGTTGAAGAACTCCTCCTCGCGCGTCCAGCACACTTGGACTGGGCGACCCGTCGTCTTGGCCAGGCGCGCCGCCTCGATTGCCTCGAGGTTGAAGGATTTTCCGCCGAAGCCGCCACCGACGTAAGGCGTGATCACGCGAACCCGGCTCACCGGCCAGGCGAGCGCGGCGGCGATTTCGGCGCGCGCGCCGAACGGATTCTGGGTCGACGCCCACACGACCATGCGATCGTCCATGATCGCGGCCAGCGCGCTGTGGGTCTCCATGGCCGCGTGCGCCACATAAGCGTTGCGGTAAGTCGTGGCCGCCGTGATGACCGCCAGGCGCCGGCCTGATTCGAGATCTCCGGCCTTCTTGACCACTTTGGACGCCGGGCCGTTTACCGCCAGATAATCAAAGATATTGCGGTCATCGAGGCGCGAGCCCGACGGCTCGAATTCCGGCTTCAGGCGGGCGAGGGCCTCTTCCGCCACGTCGGGCAGCTCGTGCAGGACCGCAACCAATCCGGGTTCCTGCACGAAAACGACGTCCTTGTCGTTCGCCAGCGCCGACGCGTCGACGCGGAGGAGCTTCGCCCCGTGGGCCGGCGGGCGCAGAACGCGCGCGTAGAGCATGCCCGGCAGGCGGAAGTCGCCGGCATATTTCGCCGCGCCCGTGACCTTCTCCCGGGCGTCGCGCCGGTACCGCGGCTGGCCCACGACCCTGAACTCCGCCGGCTTCTTCAAAACCGGCGGCGCCCCGAGGTGGCGGTCGATCGCCTGGCCCTTGGTCAGCTCCCCGTAAGTGATGCGCCGGGTTGGATCCTGCGAATCCGAGATCACACCGTCGTGAACGACCAGTTGTGACACCGGCACCTGCCACCGCTCGGCCGCCATCTCGAGCAGGACCGCGCGCGCTTCGGCCGCCGCTGCGCGCAGCTGCGGTCCGAATTGTCGCGTCGTCAGCGATCCCCAAGTGCCTTGGTCAAACGGGCACAGGTCAGTATCGCCCATCACGATGTCGACGGCGTCGACGGAAACATCCAGCTCTTCCGCCAACATCTGCGGCAGCGAGGTCACCGGGCCCTGCCCCATCTCGATCTTGCCGGTAAAGCAGGTCACGCGTCCGTCCTCGGCAATGCGCAGGTAGGCATTGAAGTCTGTCGAACCCTTGGCTCGGGCGCCGGCCGCGGCCGCCGAAGCCGCTTCGGACTGTTGCGCGCCCGCCTCGGGCCGGAGCACAAACCAAACGACCAGCCCCGAAGCACAATTGCGCAGAAATGCCCGCCGCGACGGCAGCGACGGTCCGCCGGGTGTGGTCATCGCCGTGTTTGGCCTCGGCGTGTTCACGTCTTGCCTCCTGCGCGCATCTCCGCCGCCGCCTCGAGGATCGCATCGACAATGCGCCCGTGGGCGCCACACCGGCACAGGTTTCGATCCATGCCGGCGATGATCTCTTCGCGGGTCGGATCGGGATTCCGCTGCAACAAACTGAATGCGGTCAGGATCATGCCCGGCGTGCAAAAACCGCAGTGCAGCGCGTCGTGGGCGATGAACGCCTTTTGCAGCGGATGCAGCTCGTCGCCGCGGGCGAGCCCCTCGATCGTGACCACGCCGCGACCGACCGCCGCCTTCACCGGGGTGATGCAGGAGCGTACGGCCTTGCCATCCAGCAAAACGGTGCACACGCCGCACTGGTCGACGCCGCAGCCGTACTTCGGACCGGTCAGCCCAAGTTCGGTCCGCAGCACCCACAGCAGGCTTCGGTCTGGTGCCACCTCGATCTGCACCGGCCGGTCATTGAGCCGAAAGGCGATGGTTGCTTTCATGAACACCGGGGCAGGTCGCCGCCCCTTTGCCTGGCTCGCATCCTAAGCGCCTGCGCCTCGGGCAACTCTGCAACGATTGCCAAAAGCCACGCGCCGGTTGCACCGCGGACGGTCGCACCCGACCGCGAAGCGACCTGGCTCCGCCCAAGTGAAGCGACGAACCTGGGAATTCTCCCCAGCTGAACCATCGGAGAATCCCCGAAACAATTTATCTGAACGGAATGTCAGGCTCAGTCGTTTGCGCCGGTGTCTGTGCACTTGGATTCTGACCCACCCCGCCCGGACGCAAGGACCGCGCGGGCGCCCCGGGGTGTTCGATGAAAACAACCATGACCGCAGCCCAGCTAAACCTGAAAAGTCATCTCCCCCGCATCGGGATGGTCTCAACCCACGGCTATGTGGCCGCCACGCCGCCACTGGGTGCCGCCGATACCGGTGGCCAGGTGGTCTACGTCCTCGAACTCTCGAAGAAGCTCGCCCAGCTCGGGTTTGAGGTCGACATCTGGACCCGGCGGTTTGAGGACCAGCCCGAAATCGATGTCGTCAATGGCCGGGTCCGTGTCATCCGCATGCCGTGCGGCGGGCCGGAATTCATCGGCAAGGAGTACCTCGTCGAGCATCTGGCTGAATGGTCCGAGCACGCGCTCCGGTTCATCAAAAAGCATCAGCTGCGCTACCAGTTTCTCAACAGCCACTATTGGGATGCCGGCCATGCGACGACCCGCCTCGCTGAGGCGCTCGATGTGCCGCACGTCCATACGCCGCATTCGCTCGGCCTCTGGAAAAGGCAACTGATGGAAAAGGATTTCCCCGACGAAGCCGCCCAGTTCGAAAAAAAGTACAACTTCACGCAGCGGATCAACGAGGAGACCCTGCTCTACCGGCATTGCGACGAGGTCATTGCGACCACGCCGCCGCAGGTTGACATGATCGTGAACGATTATGGCGCGCCGGAGGAACAGGTGCACATGATTCCGCCCGGTTACGACGACAACCGCTTCTTCCCGATGTCGGGCGCCTCGCGCGAGGCACTCCGCCAGCGCCTCGGCTTCGAGGGCAAGGTGGTGCTCGCCATCGGGCGGTTGGCGCGCAACAAGGGCTACGACCTGTTGCTGGACGCGTTTTCGGTGGTGGCCCCGCGCATTCCCGAAGCTTACCTGCATCTCGCCGTCGGCGGCACGCAGCTGAACGAAGGTGAGCAGAAGATCCTCGACGAGCTCAAGGCCCAGGCGGAGAACCTCGGGCTCAAGGATCGGGTCAAGTTCAGCGGGTTCGTCGCCGATTCCGACCTCGCCAACCACTATCGTGCCGCCGATGTCTTCGTGCTCAGCAGCCGGTACGAGCCTTTTGGCATGACCGCGATCGAGGCCATGGCCTGTGGCACGCCGACGGTGGTCACGACCCATGGCGGCCTCTATCGCGCCCTCACCTTCGGGCGCCACGCCCTCTACGCCGATGCTTTCGATCGCGAAGACCTTGGCATCTCGATCGTGAAGGTCCTGCGGCACCCGCGCCTCTCCACGCGGCTGGCGCGCATGGGCGCGCACAAGGCCCGCAGCCTGTTCACCTGGACCGGCATCGCCCAGCAGCTGGTCAGCTTGATCGAGGAACGGGCCACCGCCCTCGCCTTCAGCGACAACGAATGGGACGAGCCCTGGAACGACGGCGATTGAGATCCACATGAGTTCGTCCCCTGCCCATCCCCGCTCGGTGCTCGGCCGGATCACGGCGTCCTATCCGCGCCTCCGCCGGCTGCTGGTGCCGCTGGATTTTTCCGGCAAATCCCGCCAGGCGCTCCGTTACGCCGTGCCGCTGGCGCAGAAATTCTCGGCCTGCATTCACCTCGTCCACGTCTTGCCGACGCCGTTGAAGGCGGAACAGGAGAACCTGCCGGCACGGCGCCAGCAGGCCATCAAGCGCCTGGGTCAGATGTCGCAACAACTCCTGCCCCCCCGGCTCCGATCGGAAAACGCGGTCCTGGTCGGGCGCCCGGCCGCCCAAATCCTCGCCCTCGCCGAGGACAACAATGTCGACCTCATCGTGCTGACGACCAAGGCCCGCAGCGGCCTCAAGCGCGCGCTGGTCGGCAGCACCGCGGAGGCCATCATGCGGCACGCCCACTGCCCGGTGATGACCGTGCGCCGGCAATGACTGCCGGCCAGGCTCGTCGCCGCCCGCCCGGGACGGCCGCATCGTTGGGTTGCAGGTGTGGCGGTCCCCAACTTTGTGGTTGGATCATCCCTGCAAAAGCGTCCGTCGGGGTGACCGATTTCCCCGGCACCGGTCTATAGGTTCATCCTCGTCTCGTCCGCCATGGAAACAACTGCCAGCCCATCGAATCCCCCGCCGCCCGTCCGGCTGTTTTCCTCCGACCTCGACGGCACGCTCCTTGGCAACCCGGAGTCCTCGGCGCGCTTTCGCGCTGCTTGGGAAGCGATGGACGCCGCAGCGCGGCCGCTGTTGGTCTACAACACGGGCCGCCTGGTGGATGACCTGCGCCGGTTTGTGACGGACGGAACACTGCCCGAGGCCGACTATTACATCGGCGGTGTCGGCACGCAGGTCTTCGACGTTCGCGCGGGCCGCATGCTCGTCGAATTCCACGAGCACCTTAAACAGGGCTGGAACGTGGACAAAGTCCGCGAAATCGTCGCCCGGCACCCCGCGATCAAGCCCCAGCCGGACGAGTTCCAGCACGACTTCAAGTCGAGCTGGTTCTACGAACGCGCCCCGCGCGGCGCGATCCGCGAACTCCGCGAGGAACTCACCGCCGCGGGCCTTTCCATCAACATCGTCTACTCCAGTTCGCGCGACCTCGACATCCTGCCGCGCAATGCCACGAAGGGCGGCGCGCTGCTCTGGCTGTGCGAGCACCTGCGCCTGCCGCTCGAATCCGTGCTCGTGGCGGGCGACACCGGCAACGACTCCTCGATGTTCCGCCTCCCGGGCATCCGCGGCATCATCGTTGAGAACGCCCTCCCCGAGCTCTACGAGGCCACCGTCGAGGTGCCCACCTACAGCTCCCGGCAGATCCTCGCCGACGGGGTGCTCGACGGGCTCTGCCACTATGGTGTGATCTGCGTCCTGCCCGACAAGGAGCTGACGCGGGCGAAACGGGCCGACCTGACACCGGGATTCCAGATGCTTTTCTCCGGCATGAAGCTCGGGTCGCTGTCGGAATCGGAAAAAGAATTCCTCCGCGTCGCCTACGACAAGGCCCTGGTCGCCCTGCGCAAGAACATCACTCCGCTCGGGTTCTCCGCGTGCTCGCTCGCCGACAATACCGTGACCGGCACGGACGTGAATTACCGCAGCGTCTGGGCGCGCGATGGCGCGATCACCCTCTGGAACACCCTGTCGCTGGACGACCCCGACATCCGCGCCGCCCAGCTCGCGACGCTGGAGACTCTGCTCAACGCCACGTCGCCGACCGGCCAGATCCCCTCGAATGTCCGCATCGACGACGGCCTGCCCGACTATTCCGGCGTCGGCAACATCGCCTCGATCGACAGCGGCCTGTGGGTCATCATCGCGATCTACAATTACGCCGCCCGCACTGGCGACCATTCGCTGCTCTATCGCCATGCCAGCCGGCTCCAGTCGGTCATGAACTGGCTCAGCGCGCAGGACTCGAACAACGACGGGCTCCTCGAAATCCCGGAGGCCGGCGACTGGACCGATCTCTTTGGCCGCAGCTACAACGTGCTCTACGATGAAGTCCTCTGGTTTCGCACCAATGTCTGCTATGGCCGCATCCTCGAACTCATGGGCCACTTCGACCAGGCAGCTGATTACCTCCGCTGGTCGCAGCGCATCCGCGCCCGGCTGCTCGAGACCTTCTGGCCGACGACCAGCGCCGCCAGCCAGCCACCGCGCCAGAATCGTTTTGCGGACCGCCAGGCAGGCTTGGGCGACACCCAGTACCTGCTCGCGGAGATCACGCCTTTCTCCTTCAGTTGGCGTTGCGACACCTATGGCAATATCCTCGCGTTCCTGATGAACCTCCTCGATGTCGACCGGGCGCGCATCGCGTTCCGCTTCATGTGGGGCGTCGGCGTCAACCAGCCCTGGCCGGTGGCCAACCTCTACCCGGTGGTGCAGGCGGGCGATCCCGATTGGCGCGCTTATTATACCGTCAATCTGCTGAACCTGCCCCACCACTACCACAACGGCGGCATCTGGCCGTTCATCGGCGGCATGTGGGTGCGCTTCATCCATCGTCTCGGCTTTCACGAGGTCGCCTGCCGCGAGCTGGTGCGCCTCGCGCAGCTCAACCAGCTCGGACGCGACCAGGAGTGGGAGTTCAACGAATGGGCCCACGGCCAGACCGGAAGGCCGATGGGCAAGGCCTTCCAGGCGTGGTCGGCGGCGGCCTTCATTCGCGCCTGTCACGAGGTCGGCGCCGAGCCATCTGCCCAGCGCGATGAGTAAGTCTGCGCCGCTGGTCGTCTGCTTCGGCGAAATCCTCTGGGATTTTCTGCCGCGGGGACTGTTCCCCGGCGGAGCCCCGTTCAATGTCGCCTATCACCTGCACGGCCTCGGATTGCGCGCGCTCCTCGTGTCGGGCGTCGGCCGGGACCTGCTCGGCGACGAGCTCCTGCGTCGGCTGCGCGCCTGGCATCTCCCCGTGGATGGCGTGAGCCGCCACCGCCGCCTCCGCACCGGATACGTCACCGCCACCTTGGGCCGCGCCGGAGATGCTCACTACCAGATCACACGCCACGTCGCGTGGGACCACATCGGCATCGACGCCGGCAAGCTCCGCGCGGCTGCGTCGGCCCAGGCGATGGTGTTCGGCTCGCTGGCTCAGCGCTCCGTCGCCAACCGCACCGCCCTCGACCGGCTGCTGGACGCGCTTCCGCCGAAGGCCGAACGCATCTTCGATGTCAACCTGCGGCCGCCGCACGATAACCTCGCGCTCGTTCTCGCGCTCGCCCGACGCGCGACACTTCTCAAGCTGAACGCCCACGAAGCCGCGCGGCTGGCGGGCCGGAAGCCGGCGGCGGGCCGCGAACTGGCGCATGCCCGCGCGCTTGCCGAGCGAACAGGCTGCGCGGCGGTCTGCATTTCGGCCGGCGCCCGCGGCGCGGGCATCTTCGAAGCCGGCGAGTGGCACTGGGTGGCGGGCCGGCGGACCAAGGTGCGCGACACCGTGGGGGCAGGTGATGCGTTCCTGGCGGGGTTGCTGGCCGGACGGCTGCTCCATCGGGAGTCGCCCGCCGCCGCCCTGCGGCGCGCCTGCCGCATGGGTGAGTTTGTCGCCGCCCGCGACGGCGCCACGCCGCATTACCGCCGCAATGCGCGCGGCCAGCCGATCGACTCTGACTGACCGCCCGCGCCCGATCGCAGCTCCTTTCGCCGGGCCGGCCCGTCAGGATTCAGGCTGCGCGCGCACCATCGCCGGCAGGACCAGGCTGAAACAGCTTCCCCCCGCCGGGGCGGCGTCGACCTCAAGCCGGCCGCCCATGATGCGCAGGTAAGCCTTCGTGATCGCAAGCCCGAGGCCGAAGCCACCCTCCGCCCGCACCCGCGAATCGTCGACCCGATAGAACCGCTCGGCCAATTGGGCGCGCTGGCCGGGCGGAACCCCCGGGCCTTCGTCGATCACCGCGACGCGGCATTCGGCCCCGGCGCGCTCCACGGCGAGCCGGATCGTGGCGCCGGCCGGGCTGTACTTCATGGCATTGTCGATCAGGTTGTGCAGCGCCGGGCGGAGCAGCACCGGGTCGGCCAGCGCATGGCACTCCTGCGCCTTGATCAGGATCTGCTGGTTGCGGTTCTCAGCGAGGATGCCGAGCTCGGCGACACATGCCCCCACGAATTCGTCCAGGCGAACCCGTTCGGCGCGGACCTCCTTCGCCCCGCCTTCCGCGCTCGCCAGCTCCAGCAGGCGCTCCACCAGCTGGTGCAGGCGCTGCGCCTCCTCGAGCATGCTGCCGATGATCTCGCGATATTCATCGACCGACCGGCTTCGCTTCAACCCCACCTCGCCGACGCTGCGCAACGTGGTGAGCGGGGTCCGCAGTTCATGCGACGCGTCGGCCACGAACCGGTCGAGAGTGCGGAACGAGTCCTCCAGCCGCGCCAACGTCCGGTTGAATGATGCCGCCAGCCGCCCCAGCTCATCCTCGGCGTCCTCAACCGGCAGGCGCGAGGCGAGGCTGTCCGCCGTGATGTTCTCGGCCTGGGCCACCATGCGCTCGAGTGGCTTCAGCCAGCGGCGGGTGATGAAGTAGCCGCCGGCCACGAGCAGCGCGACGACAATGGGAAGGAGGACCAGGATGATCAACAGGAGCGCACCCAGCGCGTCGGCGGCGGGCTGGTGGATTGCCATCACCCGGATCATCCAGGGCTGGTCGTGCCCCGGCACCTTGAAGGGCGTCGCGAACGTGCGGAGCCGGATGTCGGGTGCGACGCGGAACACCGACAGCGTGTCCGATCCCCGCGTTGGCGCGGTTGGCACCCGGCTGATCCGGCTGCGCGCGAAGGGCCAGAGCCGGCTCACCAGCACGCCCTGTTCATCCCACAGCTCGAACCAGGGGTCTTCCGAGTTCCAGCCCCGGCCCCGCGCAATCAGTTCGCCATCCCAGTAGAGATGGTTGTCGCCGCGGATCTTCAAGCGCTGCTGGATCTCGGCCAGGTCCTGTTGCAATGCCTCGTTGAGGGGCGCCGCCATGCGCTCGGCCACGAACAGATAGAGGGTGGCGCTGAAGGCTGTGAGCAGCAACGTGCCCCCCATGCCGTACCAGAGCGCCAGGCGAAAGCGCAACGTGCGGTGGCGCCACCAGGCTTTCATGCGCTCGCCGGTCCCATGCGGTAGCCGATGCCCCGCACGGTGTGGATGAGGGTCTCGGCGTCGTCGGCGTCGATCTTCCGGCGCAGGCGCATCATCTGGACATCGATCACGTTGTCGAGCGACGTGAATCGCCGCGCCTGTTTCCAGACGTCGCGTTCGAGCATCTCGCGCGTGACGTTCTGGCCTTGGTAACGCATGAGGTACTCGAGGATATCGACCTCGCGGGGTGTCAGGGCGATCTCCTTCCCCGCGCGCGTGGCCGTCCGGGTGCGAGTGTCGAGCCGCAGATCGCCGCACGCCAGGGCCGAGCCGGTGCTGAGCACGGGCCGCCGAAGCAGGGCCCGGCACCGGGCGAGTAGTTCGGCAAAAGCAAACGGCTTGGAGAGGTAGTCGTCGGCGCCGCCGTCGAGACCTGCCACCCGATCATCGAGCGCGCTCCGCGCGGTGAGCAGCAGCACGGGCACGTGATTCCCGCGTGTCCGCAGGTGGCGCAGCACCTCAAGCCCGTCCTTGCCCGGCAACATCCAGTCCAGGATCACCAAGTCGAGGGTCGCCTGCTCGCTCGCCGCCACGGCCTCGTCGCCGGTGGTGGCCGTGAGCACCTGCCATCCCTCAAGACGCAGTCCCTCCGCGACGGAATCGCGGGTTTTGCGCTCGTCCTCGACGACGAGCACGCGGGAATTGGCGCCGGCAGCGTTCATCTCACAGCAGGAATGGAATCGTCCTCCACCATCGATTCCAGTTTTGTCGCCGGTGACAATGTTGAATCAGTTGGCGGCACGGCGGCCGCCCGGCCTGGACCTACCCCACCGCGCGGGGGGATCGCCCCCGGGGCATCAATGCAAGCCGAACGATTCCGGTTTGAAGCCGCGGGCCTTCAACCCCGCCACGACCGCGCTCATCTCGAGCCGGGAGCCCGGCCGGACGCCATTCTGGCGATACCACCCTTGATTCATCTCGAGGCAGAATTGGATTTCCCGGCTCCGCGATGACACCGTGCGCTCGTCGTGCGGATACATCGGATAGATTTCCTTCAACACGCCTTCGTGGTCGAAATAGCCGATGTCGAGCGGAAGCTCGGTGTTGCGCATCCAGAAGCCCATCGGCTGCGGGCGATCGAACACGAAGAGCATGCCTTCATCAGTCGCCATCGTGGCGCGAAACATCAGCCCTTTCTGTTGCTCCTCGGCGCGAACCGCCAGTTGCATCCGGATGGGGTGGTCGCCGACTTTGATGGCGAACCAGTCGTCCACCGTCTTGTTACCCTCGTCGGCCGCCGGCGTGGCGCGGCCGCACCCGGCCAGGGCGAGTGCGGCCAGGAAGGTCAGCGGGCGAAGCCATGGGGTGTGGGAAAACATTTTTGCGTTTTGGTACGTTTACTGGCTAATGCCCGCCCAGCACAACTCAACCCAACACTGTAGTGAAGAATCCCCTTCCCGCTCCCCTGCTCTACGCCGACACCCACGCGAGTGCCGACATGCGGTATTTCGGCCGCGTCGTGGTCCACGACCCTTTCATCGCCCTCGGCGTGCGCGGGAAAAAAATCTCCGTCCAGAGCGCGCTCGAATTTGGCCGCGTGCGCCGGACGAGCGACTTCGATGTGGTGCTCTCGCGCGAGGCCATGCTCGAGCGCGCGCAGGAGCTTTACGGGCCCAAGGCCGGCGTGGCGGAGACCATTGCCGTGGTCGCCGCGCGTTACGGGCTGCGCCATTTCCGCGTGGCGGATGACTTCCCGGCCAGCCTCTACGCCAAGCTCACCAAGCTGGGCCTGCGGCTGCAGTTCGCCAACGGCCTCCTGTTTCCCGAGCGGGAGATCAAGGCGCCGTGGGAAGCCCGCTGCATTCGCGAAGCCAACCGTCTTTGCTCGATCGGCTACACCGCCGCGGAAAAGGTGCTGCGGGCCGCGCGCATTCGTGGTCGCAATCTCGTCTATCAAGGCCGCCCGCTCACGTCGGAACGCCTGCGGTTTGCGCTTGAGACCGCCATCCGGGAGCACGGCGGCAACCCTCAGGACACCATCGTCGCAGGTGGCGACCAGGCCTGCGACCCGCACGAGGTCGGATCCGGCCCGCTCCGCCCGCACGAACTCATCATCATCGACGTGTTCCCGCGCGTCGACCGGACCGGCTATTACGGCGATATGACTCGCACCTACCTCAAGGGCCGCCCGTCGGAGGCGCAACGCCGGCTGGTGGCCACCGTGCGCGAAGCCCAGCGACGCGCCACCAGGGCGATCCGCGCCGGCGTCGACGGCCGAGACGTGCACAAGGCGGTGACGGATTACTTTGATGCCGCCGGTTACGAGACCCGGCGGGGCAAGAGCGGTTCGGTCGGCTTCTTCCATGGCACCGGCCACGGGCTCGGCCTCGCGGTCCATGATCCCGGCCGCATGTCGGCGACCGTGGCCTACCCGTTGAAAAACCGTTCGGTGCTGACGGTGGAGCCCGGCCTCTACTACCCGGGCCTGGGCGGCTGCCGTTGGGAGGACGTCGTGTGGGTGACGCCGACCGGCACGAAGCCATTGTCGAGTCATCCCTATGATTGGGAAATTCGCTGATTCCGCCCCGACCATGGACCACCCTGCTCACCTCCGTTTTCTTTGCGCGCTCGCGCTGCTGTCGTTCGCGCCGGCGCTCCACGGCCAGTCCGCCGATGCCTACGTTGTCGTACGCGCTCCGGTTCTCGCCCTGACCCATGCCCGGGTGATCGACGGCCTCGGGCACCCGGCGCGGGAGAACCAGACCGTGATCGTGCGCGACGGCCGGATCGCCGCCGTCGGTGATGGTACCGCAGTGACGATCCCGGCGGGTGCGACCGTGCGCGACCTCGCCGGCAAATCGCTGCTGCCGGGTTTCGTGATGGCGCACGAGCACATGTACTATTCGTCGTTCATCCGGGGTCCGCTCCACATCAATGAAATGGAATACTCGTTTCCGCGCCTGTACCTCGCCGCCGGCATCACCTCCGCCCGCACCACCGGCAGCGTGGAGCCCTATACCGACCTGCAATTGAAGGAAGACATCGACGCCGGCACGAGCCCGGGACCTAAACTCCACCTGACGGCGCCATACGTCGACGGCGTCGGCACGGGTGTCGCCCAATTGCGCCCGGTCAAGGACGCCGCCGCCGCGGTGCGCATGGTGAATTATTGGGCCGACGAAGGGTTCACGTCCGTCAAGGTCTACCTCAGCCTGCCGCGCGAAGTCATGGCGGCCACGATCGAAGCCGCGCACCAACGTGGGATGCAGGTGACCGGCCACCTCGGTCGCGTCAGCTACGCGGAGGCGGCCACCCTGGGCATCGACAACATCGAGCACGGTTTCCTCGCAATGTCCGACTTCGTCCCCGGCCGCCAGCCAGGCGACCCGGCCAGCTCGGCGAAGATCTACCAGAGCATTGAACAGTTGGACGTCGATTCGCCCGCGGTGAACGACCTCATCAAGTTGCTGGTCGATCGCCACGTGGCGGTCACCTCGACGCTGGCGATCTTCGAGACGTTCGTTCCCGGGCGCCGCGCCGACAACCAGGCGGAGCTGGACACCATGGCGCCGCCATTGCGCGAGACCTACCTGACCCACTGGGCGGGCGTCAATGTCCGCAACAGCGAAACCATGCGCAAGGCGTTCGCGAAGGGTCTCCAACTCGAGCTGAAATTTTTCCGCGCCGGCGGCCGGTTGGCGGTCGGCACCGACCCAACCGGCTATGGCGGTTGTCTCGCCGGTTACGGCAGCTGGCGCGCCATCGAACTGCTCGTCGAAGCCGGCCTGTCGCCGCTGGAGGCAATCCAGGTCGCCACCAGCAACGGCGCGCGGTTGCTCAAGATTGACCGCGACCGCGGCAGCATCGAGGCGGGCAAGGCAGCCGATTTGATTGTCATCGACGGAAATCCGGCTGCGAATATCTCGGATATCCGGAAAGCCGAAATCGTCTTCAAGGATGGCGTCGGGTACGATTCCCGGAAACTTTTCGATGACGTGAAAGGCCTCGCCGGCGTGCAATGACATGCCCGAACTCGCCGAGGTAGAGTTCTATCGCAAACGTTGGAGCGTCGGCCATGGCGACCGGGTCGTCGCGGTGCGGCTGCACGCCGGGAAGAAGGTTTTTCGCGACTGCCATACGGCGGCGCTGAATCGCGGCTTGGTGGGCGCGCGGTTGCTCGGCTCGGAGACGGCGGCGAAACAGATGCTGTTCCGTTTCTCCGGCGGCAACTGGCTGGGCGTCCACCTCGGCATGAGCGGCGAGTTGCGGGTCGAACCGCCAGGTTACGTCGCGACCACGCACGACCACTTCATCCTCGTACAAGCCCGTCGCCAGCTGGTGTTCAACGATCCGCGGATGTTTGGCGGCGTGCGGTTTCACCATGGGCCCAAACCACCGGCATGGTGGACGCGGATTGCGCCGGCGATTTTGTCGCCCGCCTTCACCGTGCCAGCCGTCGCGGACTTTTGCCGCCGCCGGTCCCGCGCGCCGATCAAGGCCGTGCTGCTGATGCAGGAGCGATTCCCCGGCGTCGGCAATTGGATGGCGGACGAAATCCTCTGGCGGGCCGCGATCCACCCGCGGCGAGCGGCCGGGTCCCTGCAGCCCGCCGAGGTGCGTGCGTTGCATCGCGAGTGTCGGCGCGTCTGTCGCCTGGCCCTCGACACGATTGCCGGGCGGGAAAATTACCTCCCGCCTGATTTGAACCGGCACATCCCGAAGTCGTGGCTCTTCTGGCATCGCTGGGAGGATGGCGGGCGCTGCCCGCGCACCGGCGCACTGCTCGTGCGCGAGGAAATCGGCGGCCGCACAACATGCTGGTCGCCCGGCCGGCAGCGGCTACTTTGATCGCATGCCGGCCAAGGTCCGACTCGATGAATTGCTGGTGACGCGCGGACTCGCGCCCAGCCGCGCCCAGGCCAAGGCGCTCGTCATGAGCGGGCGGGTGCGCCATGGTACCGAGCGCCTCGACAAGCCTGGCCGCGAATACCCGGCCGACCTGGCGGTCACGATCGACCAGCCGCCGCGCTTCGTCGGGCGCGGGGGTGAAAAGCTCGCGGCCTACCTCGAGCGCTTTCCACTCGATCTCGCCGGGCGCCACGTGCTCGATGTCGGCGCCTCGACCGGCGGCTTTACCGATTGTGTTCTCCAGGCCGGCGCGGCCTCCGTCACGTGCGTCGACGTCGGCTTCGGCCAGTTGCACGAAAAGCTCCGGCGCGACCCGCGCGTCACGAATCTCGAGCGCGTCAATGCCCGCCATCTCCACCCCGGCGAGCTGCCGCGTGCGGCCTACGACATCATCGTAATGGACCTGTCGTTCATTTCGCTGCGGGTCGTGCTGCCGGCGGTCTGGCCGTTCCTTGCTCCCGGCGGTACGCTCATCGCGCTGGTCAAACCGCAGTTCGAGGCCGGCAAGGCCGAGGTCGACCGCGGCGGCGGCGTCATCCGCGACGACGCCGTGCGCGAGCGCGTCCGGGCGGAGGTGCGCGGCTTCGCCCTGGCGGAACTTCCCGGCGTCGCGCTGGCCGGCGAGATGGAATGCCCGGTCCACGGCGCCGACGGCAACCGGGAGTTCCTGCTCGGCCTGCGGCGAACTGGCTGACCGGCTCCCCCGCGCGGCCGAATCCGATTCGACATTCGGCGGCTTTCGTGTGCATTTAGCGTCCCGCCGCCGCATGAACCCTTTCCGCAAGATCGCCTTCGTCTACAACTCCGGCAAGGCTGGCGCCGCCGAACTGGCGCGGGAGCTGATCCAGCTGGCGCGGGGTGCCGGCGCCACCCAACTCCGGATCGCCAGTGATCGTTCGCTGACGCGCCGGCACTTCAAGGGCTGCGACGCCTGCTGCGTGATCGGTGGCGATGGCACGCTGCTGGGTGTCGTGCGCGGCGCCGCACTGGAAGATATCCCCATCATTGGCGTCAACCACGGCAGCCTCGGCTTCCTGACCACGTTTTCGGCCGACGAGGCGCGCGCCCAATTCGCCGCCTTGGTGGGCGGCGACTACCGGATCGCCCGGCGCGCCCTGCTCGAATGCAGCACCG
Source organism: Lacunisphaera sp. (assembly GCA_035549095.1). Taxonomy (GTDB): domain Bacteria; phylum Verrucomicrobiota; class Verrucomicrobiia; order Opitutales; family Opitutaceae; genus Lacunisphaera. The sequence goes on from DASZRV010000063.1 coordinate 167,129, forward strand.
GCCCCGGCCATCGCGACATCGCGCTCAACGACGTGTTGATCAAGAACGAGACGAACTCGCGCCTCGTGCGCCTCGAGGTCTTCGCCGACGGCAAGCTGGTCACCGACTACTATTGCGATGGCGTCATCTTCTCCACGCCGACCGGTTCGACCGCGTACAACCTGGCCGCCGGGGGCCCGATCATCCACCCCGGCGCCGGCGTGATCGCGATGACGCCGATCTGCCCGCACACGCTGAGCAACCGCACGATCATCTTTCGCGACAACGTCCGGCTCACGGTGTTCAACCGCAGCGACGATTCCCACCTGCTCGTCGCCATGGACGGCCAGAGGAATTCCGTCCTGGCGAAGGGCTCGCCCATCCAGATCACCATCTCGGACCGCACGCTGGCGCTCGCCCAACGGCGGAGCTATTCGCACTTCGAGGTGATGCGCGCGAAGCTCAAGTGGAGCGGCGGGTTCGCGGAGAGGAAGTAAGCCCGGCTTTCGCCCGCGCCCGGGAGCGCCGCGCCGATCGCTTCCCGCAGGAGCCTGCATGCTGGCGACTGGCTCGCGTCGGGGTCCTTGCCCCTCGCCTGCCAGCAGGCTCCCACAGGTTGCGATCACACCAACGGCGTTAGTTCGAGGCGCCGTCCTCCTTGGCACCTTTCTTCGCGTCGCGGGCCGCCTTCCTGGTCGCGCGCTCGGCCTGCTTCTCCTCGCGCGCCGCCTCCGCGTCGGCCTTCATCTTCGCCTTTTCCTCCTTGTCGAGTTTGCCGTCGCCATTGGCATCGTACTTCTCGAGGGCGAGCTTCTGGTGTTCCTCGCGGGTCTTTTTCGCCTTGGCCGTGGCCTCCTCGCGGGCCCGGGCCCGTTCCGCGTCGCTGAGCTTGCCGTCGTTGTCGGCGTCGTATTTTTCCTGTGCCTTCGTCAACTTCTTGGCGGGCGCGGAATCGTCGGCCCGGCCGACGGCGGGGACCGTCACCAGGGCAAGCGCCAGCAGGGCCGGCGCGAATCTGAACATGGGGTGAAGCACTTTCATGGTGCGGGCGAGCAAGCCGCTCGCGCGCGCCGGCGACAAGGCCCGCCGTTCACCCAAAACTGGGGGCGCGTCAGGGCTTGACCACGACCTGCACGCGCCGATCGCCGCGCAGGTAGTTCCGCGCGAACGCCTGCACGGCGTCGAGCGAGACGGCGTCCACGCGTGCGGCGTACGTGCGCCAGTCATTGACCGGGAGTCCGTAGACCGCGTTCAATGCCGCCTGGCTCGCCCGGGCGGAATTTGTCTGCATGGCCATGCGCTTGGCCGCCTTGAGCCGCGTCCGGCAACGCTCCAGTTCGGCCGGCTGGACGCCGCCCTGCCGCACTCGCTCGATCTCGAGTTCGAGCTCCGCCAGGACTTCCCGGTACTGCAGCGGATTCGTGCCGGCGAAGAAATAAAACATCCCTTGGTGCAGCCCGACAACGCGGCTCGAGCGCACGAAATACGCGAGCCCCTTTTGCTCGCGCACCCGCTCGAAGAGATTCGAGGACATTCCGCTGAACAACTCGTCGGCCACCTCGCTGACGATGTAGTCGGGGGCGAGCAGCCCGGGACCGGGAAATGCCTGGAACACGACCGCCTGCTGGCGCGGCTGGATCTCCTCGAATTCTCCGGGTGCGACCGTCACGGGCACATCGGGCGGCGGCACCCGGCCGGCGGGCAGCCGCGCGAGGAAAGCCTTGAGCCTGGGCACGAGCTGTTTCGGTTCGAAGGCCCCGGCGACCGCCAGCACGGCGTTCCCCGCCAAGAGCAGCCGGTCGCGACCGGCGCGGAGGTCGGCGCCGGTGATGCCGGCGAGGCCAGCCTCATCACCGCCGGCCTCGATGGCAAAGGGGTGGGCGCCATAAAACTTCTCGCGGAGTTTTTTCCGGCCGACCGTGACCACGTCGTCCTGGCTCTCCTTCAGGGCCGCGAGGGCGGCTTCGCGCTCCAGGTCGAGCCGGGCCGCCTTGAAGGCCGGCCGCAGCACCGCGTCGCCGAGGAGCTCGAGCGCCAGGTCCGCGTCGCCGGGCAGGACATCGGCGGCGAGACCGAAACTGTTGTTGCCAGAAAACTCCGTGAACGTGCCGCCGGCCGCCTCGATCGCGAGCGCGACCTCCTCGGCCGTGCGTCGCGCAGTGTCCTTGGTCAACATCGTCGCCAGGAGCGCCGTCAGGCCGCGCCGCCCGGGCGGCTCGAACATCGGTCCGCCGCCAAAGGCAAGCCGCAGGTGGAGATTCGGCAGCCGGTCGTTGCGCTGGAGCAGCAGCCTCGCTCCGTTGGGCAACGCCTGTTCTTCAAAATCGAGCGAGGCCCCGGCTTCCCCGCTGGTGACCACCACCGCGGGCGCGGCGGCCGCCTGCGGGTTCGAGGACACGACGGTGAGTTTGTCCGGGACCAGGTACGTGCGCAGGGCCCGGCGCAGGGAGGCAGGCGTAAGGGCAAAGAGGCGCTCGAAATACTGCCGCGCATAGTTGATGTCACCCACCACGACTTCGCCGGCGCCCAGGCGCGCAGCCTGGCCGGACATCGTTTTGCGCGCGTTCACTTCTGCAGTCACCGCCTGGCGCACCGCCTTGGCGAGGGCGGCCGCGCTGATCCCGCGCGTCTTCAGGCGCTCGATCTCACCGAGGATTGCGCGTTCGGCATCGAGGCGCTTGTCGGGATCGGCCAGGAACGATACATACAGCAACCCGCTGGTCCCCGGGCTCCAAGCCATCGCATCGATGCTGTGCACGAGGCGCGCCTCCTCGCGGATCCGCTGCCAGAGGATCGAGCTGTCGCCGTGGCCCAGCACCATGGCGAGCATGTCCAGCGCCGGGGCGTCCGGGTGCGTGAGCCCGGGAATCTGCCAGCCCAGGCCCGCGCGCGAAACCTGCACGTCCTCGAAAAGATGCATGTCCCGCCGCGCAAGTTGGACCGGTTCGTCCGGTACGAGCACTGGCGCCAGCCGGATGCGCGGCGCGCCGCCAAAATGCGTCGCGATGGCCGCGCGCGTCGCCGCCGGCTCGAAGTCGCCCACAATCACGAGCACGAGGTTGTTCGGCACGTACCGCGCCCGGTAATACGCCAGGAGATCCTCGCGCGTGTTGGCGGCGAACACGTCGCGATGCCCGATGATCGGCTGGCGGTATGGGTGCGTGCGAAAGGCCGTCTCGAACAGCGCCTGCGACAGGCGCTGGTCGGGATCGTCCAGGCACATGTCGATCTCACGGAGAATGACGTCTTTTTCTTTCGCCACCTCCTCCGCGGGCAGGGTGGAGCGCAAGGTGGCATCGGCGAGCAAGTCGATCGCGACGCCCGTGTGCTCGGCGGGCACGTCGATGTAATAGACCGTCCGGTCGAAGGTGGTGTAGGCGTTGATGTAGCCGCCGTGGGCCTGGACCGTCGCGGAGATTTCGCGCCCGGCCCGGCGTTCGGTGCCCTTGAACAGCATGTGCTCGAGGTAATGCGACAGGCCCGCCCCGAGTGCCGCGCCCTCGTGGATGCTGCCAGTCTTCACCCAGACCTGCACCGAGCACACCGGCGCGGATGGATCGTGCTTGAGCAGCACCGTCAGGCCGTTCGGCAAGGTGTAGCGATCGATGGACTCGCGCCAGAGCGTTTCGAGCAAGGCGAGGTCACGAGGACGGGGACTCCGGGATTTGCGCATGAAGGGTGACGAGACTGGATGCGGCCAGGCCGCAGTGGATCGGGTTTATGGTTCGCACCGATCGCCGATCGCGGCCGGCGACCGCGTGGGTTTCACGGCGAGCCCAGGAGGCCGCCGGGGCGCCGCGCCCGCGCCGGGGTGAAGGGTTTCACGAAAGCTTCGTCGAAATCGTAGATGTCGGCGAAATCCTCGCGACGGTCGCTCTCGGTCTTACTGAATACGTTGTACTCGATCAGATTGAATACGATGTCACCGAAATCGGAACAACGCGAGATGCCCCATTTGTTCAGCACGGTCTTGGTCATCGGCCCGTATTGATCCAAGGCGTAGGCGCGGATTCCGTTCAGGAGTTCAGGCCCGGTGACATGTTGGGATTTCCCCGTCCGCTCCGGGTTCTTGCGTTTGATTTCCTTGACGGTGTGGTCCAGGGCGTGGCGCACGAACGAATACGCCTTGCGATCGAAACGGGTGTCCTCCTTGCAGATCAATCCGACGATTTCGGTAAATTCCAAGTCTTGCATTAATTTCTGGCCCAATGGCTAGCATAGCTTTGACCGGCCCGCAACTCCGCATCCAAGCCCGTGGCGTTCACGTGCTTCCACACACTTATCTGAGCGCGGGTTTGGCTTGGCATCGATGCCAAACAGGCAAACTTCAACTCGCATAAATGGACGAATAATGCATTAGTTAGCCGCATGATAGCAGCGACGCAGTCCAATCATCCTTTGGCTTCGCTCTCCTCGCCGAATGAGCTCTCGCCGGTTGAGGAGGCTCGCAATCGAATCCACAACGCCGGCATGCGCGTCACCAAGCCGCGGGTCGCGATCATCGAATCTCTCCTCAAGCACCAAGGCCCGATCAGCATCGAGCGCATTCACCAGGACATGGGCTCGGAAGTTTGCGACTTGGTGACGGTCTATCGCTGCCTGTCCGCGTTTGAGAGCCTCGACATGGTGCGGCGCAGCTACCTGCACAACGGCACCTGCCTGTACGAGCTCACGCTTGGCAAGCAGCGGCACTACCACATCGTCTGCAAGACGTGTGGCAAAACCGAGCAGGTCGATTATTTCCCGGTCGAAGGCATGGTCCGCATGCTCGCGGAGCGCGGTTACAGCGAGGTGAGCCACGTCGTCGAATTCTTCGGCGTCTGCCCGGCTTGCCGGCAAGGCGCGCCATCGCGCAACGTGACGCCGGCAATCCCGCAGGAACAGATCTAACCTGCCCCGATACTACTTCCGGCGCGGCTCGGGCCGCGCCTTTTTTTGTGCGCGTCCGCAGCGGCGGGGGCCTTTTTCAACCGAGCAGCCGTCGCACGGTCTCGTCGACCAGCTTCGGGTTGGCCTTCCCTTTCGCCGCCTTCATCACCGCGCCTTTCACCGCGTTGAGCGCCTTCTCGTTGCCCGCCTTGAATTCCGCCACCGCCTTCGGATTCGCGGCGATCGCGTCGGCGACCCACCGCTCGAGCTCGCCCGTGTCGGTGGACTGGCGCAGGCCCAGGCGCTCGACGACGACCCCGGGCATCTCGCCGGTCTTGAACATCTGGCCAAAGGCCTCCCGCGCGGCGGTGCTGGAGATCACACCCGTATCCACGAGCTGCACCAAGCCGGCAATGTGCGTCGGCTGGATCGGGCATTCCGCCAACGATTGATTGGCCCCGGCCAGTTCGCGCAGCAGGTCGTTCGTTACCCAATTACCCACGGCCTGGGGCTTGCCGCCGAGCGCCGCCGCCGCCTCGAAGAACGCCGCCAGCGCCGGGTCCGGCACCAACACCGATGTAATCGTGTAGGGCAGCTGGAATTTTTCCATCAGTCGACGCTGCCGGTCGAAGGGCAGCTCGGGCACCGTCGCGCGGATCGCGGCTTTCCAAGCCTCGTCGACCTTCACCGGCATGAGATCCGGATCGGGGAAATAGCGGTAGTCGTGGGCCATTTCCTTCGAGCGCATCGCGCTCGAGGTGCCCGCCTCGCCGTCATATTGCCGGGTCTCCTGGACAATCGTGCCGCCGCCTTCCACGACGGCAATCTGCCGCCGGATCTCGTGCGCGATCCCGTCGCGCACAAAGGCAATGGAGTTGAGGTTCTTCAACTCGACCTTGGTGCCAAGACGGGTTTCGCCGACCGGCCGGATGGACACGTTGGCGTCACAGCGCAGCTGGCCCTTTTCCATGTCACAGTCCGACACCCCGCCCTGCTGCAGCGTCATCCGGAGCGAGGTCAGGAATGCGAAGGCCTCGTCAGCGCTGTGCAGGGCTGGTTCCGACACGATCTCCATCAGCGGCGTGCCGGCGCGGTTGTAGTCGACCAGCGAGTCGACGGCGCCGTGCGTCAGCTTGCCCACATCCTCCTCGAGGTGAATACGGGTCAGCGGAATTCGCTTGTGCTCGCCCAAGATGTTGCGCGCCGGACCCGGAAGCTCAATCTCGACGGCGCCGTCGCGACAGATCGGCTGGTCGTATTGCGAAATCTGGTAGTTCTTCGGCGAATCAGGATAGAAATAGTTCTTCCGGTCCCATTTGCAGACCGGCGCGATTGTGCAGCCGAGCATGAGGCCGGCCTTGATGATCTGATCGAGCGCCGCCTTGTTCATGACCGGCAGGGCGCCGGGCAGCGCGAGCACGACGGGATCGGTTAGCGTGTTCGGCGGCTCGCCGTAGCCCGCGGCGACGCGCGTGAACATCTTCGAGCGCGTGCGCAGTTGCACGTGCACCTCGAGCCCGATGACCGCTTCGAACTTGAATGAAGGTTGGGACACGGAGGACGAAGGAGTTGACACAGAGATCACAGGGCAAGGCGTCGCAGGCCCTTGGTGAGCATGCTTGAACGGAAATTCATGAGCAGTCCAATATGGCAACCGGTGAATTTCAGGTAAGTCAGAACCTGGGCATCATGCACCTCGAGCAAGGCGTCGACTGTTTTGAGCTCAACCACGACCAACCCATTCACCAGAAAATCCAGCCGGTAGGCATCTTCAATAACCAGATCCTTATATTGAACCGGACAAGGTTTCTGCTGCTCGAAGAGGATCTTTCTCAAGCCCAGTTCATGCGCCAACGCCCGTTGGTAAGCTGATTCGAGCAAACCAGGTCCCAGCATCTTGTGGACCTCGATCGCCGCCCCTATCACCGCCTCAGTCAGGCTGTTGATTTCGTGGGTCACAACTCGGTGTCCTCCGTGTCGTCTCGGTGCACTCCGTGCCTCAAAGTTTGGGATGCCGGGAGTGCCAGTCGTGCGCCTGCTCATAGGCGGATGCGATCGCGAGCAGGTCGGCCTCGCCGCACGGCCGGCCGATGATCTGCAGGCCGATCGGCAGGCCGGCGGTGGTGAACCCGCACGGCAGGGAAATGCCCGGCAGGCCGGCGAGGTTCACGCCGATCGTGTAGATGTCGTTCAGGTACATCGCGAGCGGATCGGAGACCTTCGCGCCGATGGGGAACGCCGGCGTCGGCGTCGTGGGCGACAGCAGCGCATCGCAGGCGGTGAACACCCTTAGGAATTCGTCGCGGATCAGCGTGCGCACCTTCTGGGCCCGCAGGTAATAGGCATCGTAGTAGCCGCTGCTGAGCACGTGCGTGCCCAGGATGATGCGTCGTTTCACTTCCTCGCCGAAGCCTTCGGCCCGCGACCGGGCATAAATGTCGATCGCATCCGTCGCTGCGGCGGAGCGGTGCCCGTAACGAATGCCGTCGTATCGGGCCAGGTTGGAAGAGGCCTCGGCCGTCGCGATGAGGTAATAGACGGCGATCGCATATTCGGAGGCCAGCGGCAGCGCCACTTCCCGAATCTCGCAGCCGGCCCGCTGGTAGAATTCGATGGCCGCCCGCACGGCCGTCTCGATCTCCGGCTCCAGCCCGGCGCCGAAGAACTCCCGCGGCACCCCGAGTCGCCACGGCCCTTTCCGCCGGCCCAGTTCGGCCCGGTAGTCGGGCACGTCCACCCGCAACGAGGTCGAATCGCGGTCATCGTGCCCCGCAATGGCGCCGAGCAACAGGGCCGCGTCCTCGACGGTGCGGGCGAGGCTGCCAATCTGGTCGAGCGACGACGCAAATGCCGCCAGCCCGTAGCGGGAAACCAGCCCGTAGGTCGGCTTGAGACCAACGATGCCGCAGAACGCCGCCGGCTGCCGGATCGAGCCGCCCGTGTCCGAGCCCAATGCCCAGGGCGCCTCCCCGGCTGCGACGGCCGCGGCGGACCCGCCCGAGCTTCCGCCCGGCACACAGCTCAAGTCCCAGGGGTTTGCCGTCGGCGCGAACGCGGAATTCTCGGTCGACGACCCCATCGCGAACTCATCCATGTTGAGGCGCCCCCAGGGAATTGCCCCGGCCGCGCGGAGCTTCGCGGTCACGGTGGCGTCGTAGGGTGAAACGAAGTTGGCCAGCATGCGGCTGGAGCACGTGAGCGGCTGGCCTTCGACGGCGATCACATCCTTGAACGCGACCGGCAGCCCATCGAGCGGCCCGCGCTCCCGCCCCGCCGCGCGGCGGGCATCGGATTCGGCGGCGAGGCGCAGGCCCTCGGCATCGTCGCGGGAATTGAAGGCCCGGACGCGACCGTCGGTGGCGTCGGCGCGCGCGGCAAATTCGCGCAGGAGCTCGACCGCGGAGATCTTTCGCGTTGCGAGCAGCGTCGACAAGGTCGCCGCCGATTCGTAGTGCAGCGATCCCGCCATGGTCACTCCACCACCTTGGGCACCACGACCTGGTGGTCGCGTTCGGCCGCGACGTTGCGCAACGCGGCCTCGACCGGCAATCCGGGCCGCGGCTCGTCCGCCTGCCAGACATTGAACACGGGCGAGGCGTGGGCCGTTGGCTCGACTCCGCCGACGTCTACCTGCTTGAGCTTGTCCACGTAGTGCAGGATCTCGCCGAGCTGGCGCGCGAACCGGTCCTTCTCGGCCGGGGTCAGGGCCAGCCGGGCCAGGTTCGCCACGTAGTTGATATCGAAATCGGGAGTCTGCTTCATCTGGAACGCAATGCGTTGCTACCTCAGGGATGGAACATCCGGTTGGCAACCGGCAAAAATACGCGCCGCGAACCGGCGCGCTCGTGAGCGCGCTTGAACCCCGGGATTTTGCCCCCTACATTGATCGCCGTGTTGTTATTCAAGAAGATCCTGAATTTCTCCAGCGAGGCCGTGGCGGCGAGCGACAAACGCGGCGCCACGCGCTATGCCGCGGGCCATCCGTTTCCTTTCAAGGCCATCGTCACCCTCATTGGCCACGACGGTGAAGGCCGTCCTCTGCCGGGTGACAAGCACGGCCAGGATTGGGCCGGGCGCCTGGTCAATCTCTCGGCCACCGGCGCGAGCATGCAGATCCACTCCGCCGCGGCCGGCCTCCGCGGCGAGCCGTGCAAGTTCAAGCTCAGCCTCGATGGCTTCCTGCTCGAGATCCCCGGCACGGTGGCGCATTTCCGGAATTATCCGCAGTATGTTCTTTGCGGCGTGTCGCTCAACTTCACCGATCCCGAGCTGCAGAAATCCTACCTCCAGGTGCTCGAACCGGTGATCATCGGGGCCACGCTGGCCCCGGTCGACCCGAAGAGCGTCAAGCAGGAGACGCCGGGCCTGTACCGGGAGCAATTCCGCAACGCAAAGAATTGCGCGCTGAATGTCTGGCGCAGCGGGCCGGGCGGCGAGATCCAGAGCTTCGATTTCCGCCTCGACCACTACGGCGTGCGCTGGGGCGCAGGCATGACGGAACTCGAGATTTATGTCCGCAACGACCTCAAGGGGAAAGGCACGGCCCCGCCCTTCGGCGGCCGGCTCACCGATGCCCAGCAGGAGGAAGTGCGGTGGCTTTTCTGCCTTTCGGTCCCGAATCTGCCGAAGTCAGTGCCGGCGGACATTCGCAAATTCCTGGGCCAGCTCGTGGCCTGAGGTTGATCGGGAATCGAGGGTCGAGCCTGCACCTCGTGCAGGTTCAGCCTTTGGAGGCGGGGTGCCCTCACCCCGCAAAGCGCGAGCGCGAACGGCAACCCGCGGGACGAGGGCGTCCCGCCTCCAGCAAGCGATATTCGAACGCACGGAGTGCGGGCTCCACCGGTCAAGCCCTCCCCTTCCGCGTGTGCTCAGGCCCGCACGCTGATCGAGCCGTCGGCGACGATATCCGCCTGGATCCGGGCGAACGCGGCATTGACCTCGTCGTCCGTGAGCGTCCGGTCGCGCGAGCGGAACGAGAGCGCAAACGCGAGGCTCCGTTTCCCGTCGGGCAGCCCCTGGCCTTGGTAAACGTCGAACACTTCAACGGCCTCGACTGCGAAGGCCGCTCCGGCGGCAGAACGCGCGACCTGGAGCAAGGCCGCCCGGACCTCGGCCGCGGGTCGCGCGGCATCCACCACGAGGGCGATGTCGCGCAGGGCGGCCGGAAACAGGCTGAAAGGCTGGAAGCGCCGGTGCTCGGTGATCGCCGCCAGCTTGGACGGAAGGATGGCGAACATGCCGGCCCAGATTTTCCCCTCAACGCCGGCGGCGCGCGCCATCGCCAGGTTCAGCAGGCCGAAGCGGGCCGTCCAGCCATCGGCCATTTCGCCCGCGGCGGCCGAGTGTCCCTCCTGCCAGCCCCAAAAAGCGCCTCGGACCGGGTTCGTGCCCGCGGCGGCGAGGTCGATTCCGGCCTGCGCAGCCACGACTTCCATCTGTTTCTTGACCGCGAAGAAATCCGTTGCGCCCCGCGCCAGCCAGGCCCGGTCCTTGGGGTTGTCGCAAACCACGAAGGCGGCGCCGACGCATTCCTGCACGGTGCCGTTGAGTTCCATGAAGACGCGCCCGGTTTCGAAAAGCCGCGCCGCCGGCACGCCGCGCGACTGGTTCAACTTGAGCGACTCGATGATGCCAAGGACCAGCGTGGGGCGCAGGTGCGACTGGTCCTCCACGAACGGATTCGCCAGCGCCAACTCCTCTGCCGCCGCCGCCGACACCCAGGTCGAAAGCTCCTTCCGCGCGCGCAGCGTGTAGTTCACGACCTCATGGAAGCCCTGGCCAACGAGGCATTCGGAAACCTTGCGATTGAACACCACGATTGGGTCGTCGTCGCCGTCGACGAGGGCCGGGCCGGTGCACGGGGCCGCCGGCACCTGGTCCGTGCCGAAGATGCGCAGCACTTCCTCGACCAGGTCGATGGGCCGGTCGAGGTCGGAACGGTAGCTCGGGATCTTGACCGTCCACTCGAACGAATTGCCCGCGTGGCGCTCACCGACGATGGCGAGATTGAGGGCCTCGAGCGAGTGGCGGATGTCCTCGTCGGCGAGGTGAAAACCCAGGCGCTCGCGCACGAAATCCGGCGTGAGGATGATCTCGCGCTGCCAGGGGCGATCGCCGCCGACCTGGAACGAGGGATTCACCACCGTGCCGCCGGCAGTCTCGAGAATAAGGTCGATCGCCCGCCAGGCCGCCTCGAGCGTCCCGTGCGGATCGACGCCGCGCTCGAACCGATAGGATGAGTCGGAGGCCAGGCCAAGGCGCCGCGAGGTCCAGCGGATCGACTGCGGCCGGAAATAGGCCGCCTCAACCACGATGTCGGTCGTGGATTCGTCCACTTCGGCATTCGCCCCGCCCATGATGCCGGCCACCACGAGCGGCTGGGCCGCGTCCGCGATGACGAGCATCCGGCGGTTCAAGTTGCGCTCCTTGCCGTCGAGCGTGACAAGCTTTTCGCCATCGGTGGCGTGGCGAATGACCAGCTGCCGGCCGCCGATTTTCTTCGCGTCGAAAACGTGCAGCGGCTGCCCGAGCTCAAGCATCACGTAGTTGCCAACGTCGACGAGATTGTTGATTGGGCGCAGGCCCACGGCCCGCAGGCGTTCCTGCATCCAGGCCGGGCTCGGGCCGACTTTCACGCCGGCCACGGCGATCCCCACGTACAGCGGGCAATCCTCGGGAGCATCGACCCGGATGTGGGCAAGGATATCGGTCCGCGCCGGGCCGCCGATGCCGCCGTCAAACTTGATGGCCGGGAACTGCAGGTCGGTCTTCAGCCAGGCCGCGAGTTCGCGCGCAATGCCGAGGTGGCAGAGCGCGTCCGGCCGGTTGGGCGTGACCTCGATGTCGAAAATGGTGTCGCCTTCGGGCATCACCTCGTTGAGCGGCGCGCCCACCGGCGCCGCCGGGTCGAGGATCAGCAGCCCGGCGTGTTCGCCGCCCAGCCCGAGCTCGTCCGGCGCGCACATCATGCCGTCGGATTCCTGGCCGCGAATCTTGGACTGCTTGATCTTGAAATTGCCCGGCAGGACCGCGCCCGGGAGCGCGACCGGGACGCGCCGGCCGGCGTCGCAATTGGGCGCGCCGCACACGATCGTGCGCACGCCGCCGTGGTCCGCGCCGACATCGACCGTGCAGACGGAGAGCTTGTCCGCGTTCGGGTGCTTGGCGCGGGTCTTGATCTCTCCAACCACGACGTGCTCGAGCGGCGGCAGGCCGGTGGTCTCGACGCCTTCGACCTCGAATCCGAGGAACGTGATGGCGTTCTTCAGTTCGTCGGCGGACGCATAGATGCGGACGTATTGGCGGAGCCAGTTGCGGGAAATCTTCATCGGGGCGGCCCTCAGGTGAACTGGCGGAGGAAGCGAAGGTCGTTCTGGTAGAACGTGCGGATGTCATCGATGCCGTAGAGCAGCATCGCGAGACGCTCGAGGCCCATGCCGAAGGCGTAGCCGGTCCATACCACCGGGTCGTAGCCGACCGCCTCGAATACAGCCGGGTCGACCATGCCGCAACCGCCGATCTCGATCCACTCCTTGTTGACCTTGGGCAGGTGCTGGGCGGAGAGGTCGACCTCGAAGCTCGGCTCCGTGTAGCCGAAATAGTGCGGACGAAAGCGCGTCTTCGTGTCCTTGCCGAGGAGCGAGGCGAAGATGTAGTCGAGCAGCGCCTTCAGGTCGCGCACCGTCACGTGGCGGTCGACGTACAGGCACTCGATCTGGTGGAAGTTGGCACTGTGCGTCGCGTCGGTGGTGTCGCGGCGATAGACGCGCCCCGGCGAAACGATGCGGATCGGCGGCTCGCCCTTCAACATGGTCCGGATCTGCACGGACGAGGTGTGCGTGCGCAGCAGGTACTTCTCCTCCGGCACCTTCTTGGAAATGTTGCCGAAGCGCGCCCGTTCGGGAAAATAGAACGTGTCCTGGGCGTCGCGGGCGGGATGGTCGGCCGGCGTGTTGAGCGCGTCGAAGCAGTAGTACTCGGTTTCCACCTCCGGGCCCTCGACGACCGTGAAGCCCGCCTTGCGCAGGATGCGGCACATCTCCTCACGAACCAGCGTAAGCGGGTGGTAGGAGCCGCGGCCGGCGTCGGGCGAGGGCAGCGTGGGGTCGACCGCCGGCCCGAGCTGGGCGGCGATTTCGGCGTCGCCGATCCGGGCGAGCGTGGCATCCAGCTGCTCCTGGAGCCGGGCCTTGGCCTCGTTGATCAGCTTGCCGAGGGCCGGTCGCTGTTCCTTCGGGACGGTGCCCATCTGCTTCATCAGCGCGGTCAACTCGCCGTGCGGGCCGACGTACCGGGCCTTGGCGGATTCGAACTCGGCGCGCGCTTTTACCGCGGCCAGCTCGGCCGCGGCCTTGGCGAGGAGGGCGGAAAGTTGATCGTGCATGAAAAAAGAAGGACGGGACCGCGCGGGGCCCGTCCTTCAGCAAATGGTCTTGGGACCGGGAAGGCGAGCCTCCAGCGGCTCGCGCGGAGTGCTCAGGCCTTGGCGGCCTTGGCCTGCAGTGCGTCCTGCGCCTGCTTGACGAGGCTCGCGAAGGCGACGGAGTCGGCGATCGCGATCTCGGAGAGGGCGCGGCGGTCGAGCTCGATGTGCGCGGCCTTCAGCCCCTCGATGAAGCGGCTGTAGCTGATGCCGGCCTCGCGGCAGGCGGCGTTGAGGCGGACGATCCAGAGGCCGCGCATGTTCGCCTTCTTCTTGCGGCGATCAATGTAGGCGTACTGCCAGGCATGCTGGACCGCCTCCTTGGCGTAGCGGAACAGCTTGGATTTGTTGCCGAAATAGCCCTTGGCGTATTTCAGCACTTTCTTGCGGCGCTTGCGCGACGCGGGAGCATTGGTGACACGAGGCATGTTGGTAGGGTGGTTGCGGGCCGGCGGGTCGTCTCGTTGGGATTCACCCGCCTGGCGCTGTTGTGGTGGTCGCTACAATATATTACCGGAGACCGGCGGGCAGGCAGCGAAGGAGCGGCTCGGCATGGCCGGCGGCCACGAGCTTGTCCCGGGAGGCACGGCGTTTGGACTTCGTGCTTTTCGAGGCGAGCAGGTGACGGAAGCCGGGCGTGCGGCGCACCAGCTTACCCGTTCCGGATATCTTGAAGCGCTTGGCGACGGACTTTTTCGTCTTTTGCATGTGGAGAGCGGAGCAAAACAGAGGACGCCCAAGGCGTTGGCAAGTATTTTGTCCGACAAAGTGCCGCGGCCCGCGGCCACTCCCCTAACCCGCTGGGTGGCGGCTCCTACGGCCGGCGGCGGGCTTTACTTCCGCCCGGGCGTGGCGCTCAATGGCGAGTAATGCAGAAGATCAAAGTCGCGCAATTCGGCCTGGGCCCGATCGGGATCGAGTCGCTTCGTTTCGCGGCCGAGCAGCCCTGGATCGAGATCGTCGGGGCGGTCGACCACGATCCGGAAAAGTATGGTCGCTCCCTGGTCGACCTTACCGGCCTGCCGATGCTGGACGGGCTGAGCCTTTGCCCGACCTTGGAGGAGCTGTTTCGCGAAACCCAGCCCGATGTCATCCTCCATACCGCCTCGTCGCGCGCGGCCGACACCTTTCGCCAGATCCGGCCGGCACTCGAGCTCGGGCTGGCGGTCGCCACGACCTGCGAGGAGATGATCTATCCCGCGCTGCGCTCGCCAGGACTGGCGAAAGAGATCGGCGTGCTTTGCCTCTACACCAAGTCCCGGCTGGTGGCGACCGGCGTGAATCCGGGATTCGTCACGGACCTGCTGCCCATGTGCCTGTCGGGCGTGTGTCGGACCGTGGAAGCGATCCAGGTGCAGCGCGTCGTGGACGCCGCGACGCGCCGCCGGCCGTTGCAGGCCAAGATCGGCGCCGGCCAGGACCCGGAGGAATTCCGGACGAGGCTCGCGACGGGCGAGGCCGGTCATGCGGGCTTGCGCGAGTCCGCCGCGTTGCTCGCGCACGTGATGGGATGGACGCTGGACGACCTCGCCGAGAGCGGCGAACCGGTCGTCGCCGATCGCGACCTGGCCACGGAGTTTTTTCGCATTCCGGCGGGCCAGACCTGCGGGATCCACCAGCGGGTGGTCGGCAGCGAGGCCGGCCGCGAACGGATCCAGCTCGATCTCCGGATGTACGTGGGCGCGCCGGAACCGCGCGACGAAGTCCACCTTGTGGGCCGGCCCGGCATCCATGCGGTGTTGCCCGGTGGCGTGGCGGGCGACGATGCCACGGTGGCGGCGTTGATCCATGTGGTCCCGCGGCTGCTCGCGGCTGCGCCAGGATTCCGGCTGCTGCACGAACTGGCCGTGCCGGTGTGGACCGGCGGCGGAAAATGACGAGCGACGAGAGTTCGCACCGGAACGGTTTTCCGAGGGAAATATCGCCGACAAATCGCCGGGAATGGGGTTGACAAGGTCGGGACGACATCAACGTTTGCCACTCCGTTTTTGCTGGCTTCCTAGCTCAATGGTAGAGCAGCTGACTCTTAATCAGTTGGTTCGGGGTTCGAGTCCCCGGGGAGCCACCAAAATTGTTTTTTCCCAGTCACTTTGGATTGATGCGCGCAGCGCGCCACGCCGGCGTAGCTCAATGGTAGAGCACCTGTTTTGTAAACAGGCGGTTGCGGGTTCGAATCCCATCGCCGGCTCCACTCGTTGGCTTTTGCGTCGTCCGCGGGACAAGGTTGCCGCAGCCGGCGATCGCATTCGGGCCGGACAATCGCGCGCGAGAAATTTGCCGGCTTATTGCCCGATGGTGTAATGGTAGCACAAACGACTCTGACTCGTTTTGTCTAGGTTCGAGTCCTAGTCGGGCAGCCAAACAAATTCCGCGCATTCCGTCTCAATTGGTGCGCAGTTTTTTTCCGTTCGCGTGAAGAAAGCGCATTGACACCCCAAAGTGAATCTCAGCACATTTGCCTTCCGACATGTCTTATGTCATGAAGTATTTTGCTGCCCTGTGGTGTTGGATTTCACGACGAAATGACGCCACGTTTTGGTCACCTTAGCCCCTCGATTACGCCCATCCCCCGCCCCGTCATTCCCCCCGGTTCGTGTGTTACCAGCCCACCCGGTGCTTTTTCCCGCCCCTTTCCCGTTTCGCTTAACTTAATCCTCCCAAACGCACACATATGATCACCGCACCTACGCCCCTGGCCTTCGAGCTCCTCATGCACAAGACCCCCATGGAACTGTTCCATGACGGCAAGTTCATGATGTGGCCGATCCTCGTCCTTTCGCTGCTGCTCATCACGGTTGTGACCGAGCGCCTCATCTTCATCTTCCGTGAAAACACGCGCCGCCAGCCGGAAGTCGTCGAGAAGATGCTCGAGCGCGTCGAGGCCAATGACATCGAAGGCGCCGTCGAACTGGGCAAGAAGAGCGGGGACTACGTGGCCCGGATCCTGGTTTACGCGATCACGCACAAGGAGCACTCGCTCGGCAACGCCTTCACCCGCGCCGCCAACCAGGAGATGCAGCGCTACAGCCAGGGCCTGCCCACGCTCGACACGTGCATCACGGCCGCCCCGCTCATGGGCCTCCTCGGCACCGTCACGGGCATGATGAATACCTTCGGCGCCCTCCAGGGCGGTGACATCGCCGCCGCGGCCGGCCAGATCACCGGTGGCGTGGCCGAGGCGCTCATCGCGACCGCCTGCGGTCTTGGCATTGCGATCACCGGCCTGCTGCCGTTCAACTATCTCAATGCCCGGCTCGATGAAGCGCGGCATGAGGTCGAGGACGCCTCCAACTCGCTCGAAATCATCATCAACAAGTCCGCCGCCGCCACCCACTGAGGGCGGCGCGAGACTTGTAACTCCTAAACACTTACTGTCATGCACGGCGGTGGTGGTGGCACAGGCCCGGGCGGCAAGAAGACAGCGCGTATTGAGATTATCCCGCTCATTGACGTCATTTTCTTCCTGCTCGCGACGTTCGTCCTGTTCACCCTTTCCCTCAACAAGTCGAACGGCCTGACGACGGTTAAGTTGCCGATCTCGACGACCAGCGAGCCGCGCGACCCGGCGGGCACGGTGACGATCAGCGTGACCGACGAAGGCACAATTGGCTGGAACAAGGAGCTCGTCACCCTCGACGAGTTCCTGCAACGGCTCCAGCAGTATCACCTCCAGGAGCCGGACGGCCGCATCCTGATCAACGGCGACGAACGCGCGTTCTTTGCCCAGGCGGTCTACGTCTTCGACGAGGCGCGCAAGGCGGGCTTCACCAAGGTCTTCATTGAAACCCATGTCCGCTGACGCCGCGTATCGCCGCTAAGAATTCCGCGATTCGCGCGTATATCAATTACCAGCAGTCCCATCCCACATGGAAGGCGTCAAAATCCAAATCCCGCTCCGCAAGAAGGCGCGCATTGAGATCATCCCGCTCATTGACGTCATTTTCTTCCTGCTCGCGACCTTCGTACTCTTCACCCTGTCGCTGAATCGCATTCAGTCGGTGCCGGTCGATCTGCCGGTTGCATCCCAAAAGCCGCCGGACACGAAGGATGAGAGCGTCACCATCCAGGTCTCGGAAGTCGGCACGATCTTCTGGAACCGCGAGTTGATCGACCCGGGCGAACTGCCGTCGCGCATCGCCTATTACAAATCGCAGGTCCAGGATCCCCGGATCCTCATCGCCGGCGACGAGAAGGCCCGTTTCGGCACCACGGTCTCGGTGCTCGATGAGGTGCGCAAGGCCGGCATCACGAAATTCTCGGTTGAGACCCGCACCCGTCCGACGGGCAAATAAGCAGCTCCACGAATGAACAGAGACTTGATCATCGGAATCCTCGTGTCGGTGGTGGTCCACACCACCTTCCTCTTTGGCTTCAACCGCAAGGCACCCCCGGTGCACAAGGCGCCGCAGAAACAGGAAGCCGTGATCCAGTTTGAAATGCCCCCGCTCGACGAACCGGAGGAAAAGAAGGTCGAGGACCTCACGGACGAGCAGCCGCAGAATGTCATGGCCCCCCCAAGCCTCGTCGACATTCCGACCGTCGTGCCCGTCAACGCGTTCACGCAGCCCGTCACGCCGCCGCCCCCCCCGGGCCTCGAGCCGACCACGGGCGTGATCAACATTCCCGTCATGAAGCCGGGCGCCGGCTTCGGCCGGGGCATCAAGGACCTTTTCGACATCAACAACCTCGACCAGCGCCCGCAGGCCCGCGTGCAGCCGCAGCCCAATTACCCGTATGAGATGAGCCGCGCCGGCATCAGCGGCGAGGTCGTCGTCGAGTTCATCATCAACACCAATGGCGACGTGGTGCAGACCCAGGTCGTCCGCTCGTCCCACCGCGAGTTCGAGCAGCCGGCGATGCAGGCGGTGGCGAAATGGAAATTCAAGCCGGGCAAGAAAGGCGGCCGCGCCGTCAACGTCCGCGCGCAACAGCTGCTCGAATTCAACCTCGAGGACAGCAAATAAACTGTCGTAACGCCATGTCGATGCTCCCCTCGTTCCCGCTCCGTCGCACCGCCGCCCTGGCGGTCGCGTTGCTCGCCCTCGCCGGCGCCGCCTTCGCGGCCGACCAGCCCGTGCGCGACTACGGCCCGTCCGACGAGACGGCGGAAATGTTCACGAAGTACCGCACCGCCGTCGACGCCAAGGATTACAACACAGCGCTCGCCATGCTCGATGCGCAGCTGGCGAAGGTGAAGCCCGACAGCTACGACGCGGCCCTGCTCTACCAGGTCAAAGCCCAGACGCTGCTGCAAAAGGGCGACTTCAGCGCCTCGATCATTCCGATCGAAAAGGGCCTCGCCCTGTCCGATTCGAAGACACCTACGTATTACGAAGAGCGCCAGACCCGCGATCTGGTTTACTTCCTCGCGTCGCTCTACCTCCAGGAAGCCGTGCAGTCCAAGGTGCCGGCCGCGGCGAGCGCTTACTATGCCAAGGGCGTGAAGGCGATGGAGCGCTGGGTCAAGCTGGTGCCGGCGACCACGCCCGAGGCGCAGCTCATCTATGCCCAGCTGCTCTACAACTGGGCCGTGCAGGACCAGGAGCACGTGAACAAAGATCTGATCAAGCGGGCCCTCGAGCAGGTGGAGATCGGCCTGCACCTGGCGGTTCACCCCAAGGACACGCTGTACGTCTTCAAGATGGCCTGCCTCCAGCAGCTCGACCGGGTGGACGACCTCACCGATACCCTCGAGCTCATCGTCACCCTCAAGCCGGACTCGGCCAATTACTGGCAGCAACTCGCCGGTTATTACCTGCAGTCGGAACGCCCGCTGCGGGCGGCGCTCACCATCGAGCGCGCCCAGGCGCACGGGCACATGTCGGCCCCCAAGGACACCTTCAACCTCATCGGCATCTATTACAACCTCGGCCAGTTTGAGAAGGTCGCGGAGCTGCTCAGCACCGGGCTGCAAACCGGCCGCGTGGACAATGAGATCAAGAACTGGGAGCTGCTCGCCGGCGCCTACCAGCAGCTCGACCGCCCTTTCAAGAGCATCGATGCCCTCAAGCAGGCCACGAAAGCCTTCCCGAAGTCGGGTCACCTCGAATTCCTGATCGCGCAAGCCTACAATGCGCTCGACCAGCCCGAGCAGGCCTTGCCGCACGTGCAGGCGGCCATCGCCAAGGGCGACCTGCCCAAGCCCCATCAAGTCTACCTGTTCCTCGCCTATGTCGGCTTCCAGCTCAAGAAATACGACATCGCCCTCGATGCCGCCAAGCACGCAGCCGAGTTCCCCGAAGGCGCCAAGGATGGCAAGAATATGATCAAGGCCATCGAAGACGTCCTGAAGGAACGCGAAGCCAAAAAGAACCAAGCCTGACCCCACCCCTCTCCCTTACGTTCGACTCACCTGCCCATGAACAAAATCTACTTCATCGTTCCAGTGATCGGCCTCCTGATCTTTGGCGTGTTCTATCATAGCTTCACGACGGAATACGATGCGCGCATCAAGACCGCGCAGGAAAAGATCGAGCAGGAGCGGAAGGAACGCGCCGCGCGGGACATCAAGAACCGCGAGGCCGCCATCCAGGCCGCCATTGAAACGCAGGCCCGCCGCAAGAAGGAACGCGAGGCTCGCGAAGCCGCCGAGGAGGCCAAGAAGGTGGCCCGCCAGGAAGCCGAGGACGCCCGCGTCAAGGCCTTCGACGACCGCAACAAACTGCGCGACCAGGCCGCCCGCCTGAAAAAGGACCTCGAGGAGGTCAAAGCCGCCACCGCCAAGGTCGCCGAGGAAAAGAAGAAGAACCTCGAGGAAGAGGCCTTCCTCAAGACGTATGTGAAGCAGGCTGAGGCGAACGTGCAGTACTATTACAAACTGCTCGACAGCATCAACGCGGCCGAAGCCGCGCGCGCCGCCGCCGCCGCCGCCGCCGCCAAACAGAAGAGCTAACGACCGACTTTCGCACACATGAACAAGTCATATCTCATCGTCCCCGCCATCCTCCTGGCGCTGTTCGGGTTCTACTATAACGGCGCCCTGAAGGAGATGCAGGCCAAGGAGGCCGCCCGCCAGGCACAGATCGCGGCGGACAAAGCGGCCGCCGACGCGCGCAAGAAGGAAATCGAGGACAAGGCCACCGCCGAGGCCGTCAAGCGCCAGCAGGAGCGCGAGGCCCAGGATGCGGCCAAGGAAGCCAAGAAGGAGAAGGATTATCAGGACGCGCTCACCGCCTTGCGTGACGAGAAAAACAAGTATTCCACCGAAGCCGACAAACTGGCCAAGGAAGTCGCCGACCTTGAACTCCAGATTTCGCAGTCCCGCACCGAGCGCGAGAACCTGAATCGCGACGCGCTGGATATCGCCAAGGCAGTTGAGCTCGACAAGATCAAGCGCCGTACGGCCGAGTTGGAAATCCAACGGATGATTGAAATGGTCGCCAAGAAGCTCAACGACAGCTCGATCACGGCGCCGCCGCCGCCGCCGATTGCCGCGAAATAAAAGCCGATCACTTCGCCTCCAGCCGCACCCTTGGGTGCGGCTTTTTGTTGGGCTGGCGGCGCGCGGCGTCATTCCGCGATCCGTGTCATAGCCTTCGCCTTCACAACCTGAGCGCGGGTTGGCAAGGCATCTGCTCTCCGGGCCTGCGTTCGGGGCTCCGTCCCGGGCGTGAATGCTCATAACACCAACCCGCATGAACAAGAAAACAACCTCCCTCCTCCTCGCCGTACTGGCCCTCGGCGCGCTCAGCCTGAAGGCGCAGACACCCACGTCGTCGTACTCGATCACGGCCGACTTCACCTACACCACGAAGTATGTCTTCCGTGGCGTGCAACTCGCCAAGGGTGCCATCCAGCCGTCCATCAAGTTGACATCGAGCACCGGTTTCTATGCCAGCATCTGGAACAGCTCGCCCGTGGACAAGGGCTATGAGCTCGAGATCGACTACAACGCCGGCTACGGTTTCAAGCTGAACGACACCTGGAGCCTCGACGTCGGCCTCACCGCCTACACCTACCCCGGCCTGGATGTCGGCGACAAGTCCACCTGGGAGCCATACATCGGCGCCAACGGGACCTTCGGCAGCGCCACCTCGGCGACCTATCTCTACCACGACTTCACGCTCGATACGACGACCGTCCAGGAAACGCTCGGTTACGCGGTCGAGCTGGACAAGGCGGCCTCGGTGAATTTCTCCGTCTATCTGGGTTACGTCACCCCCGATTCGGGCAGCGGCGACTACACCTACTACGGCGCGGGCGCTACGGTGCCGTTCAAGATTTCCGACAAGGCCACGTTCACGCTCGGGGTCCAGTGGGCGGACCACACCATCGACGGCCTCGCGGGCAATCACGTCTGGGGCACGGCCGACTTCAACTACGCGTTCTGAGCGGCCGGACCTCCTCCCTTCCCACCCGTTCCCTTCACCGGGAACGGGTTTTTCTTTGGTTAGGATCCAATCCCCAAAACCAAGCCTAAATCGGATCCGCTGCTTGCAGGAGCCTGCTTGCGGGCGTCCAAACGCTGAAAACCTGCGCCCTCAGGCGAGGGCTGCGGGCTTCAGGGTCGTGAGCAGGCGCTCGATGCGGTCGCACGCGGCGTTGAGCTTCTGCTCGTTCGCCGTGAAACATGCCCGCACATGGCCCTTCCCGGCATCGCCAAAGGCTGTGCCGGGCACCACCGCGACCTTCTGCTCGGTCAGCAGCTTCCGGGCGAAATCGCCCTCGTCCAGGCCGGTGCCGGCCACCGACGGGAACGCGTAGAAGGATCCCGTCGGCAAGTGGCAGTGCAGTCCGGCTGCGTTGATCCGCCGGACAAAAAGGTCGCGGCGCTCCCGGTAGCGGTCGCGCATGAACTTGGTCGCATCGTCGCCCAGCCGCAGGGCCGCCAGCGCGCCTTCCTGACTGATGCTCGGGGCGCACAGCATCGAATACTGGTGGACTTTCATCATCGCCTCGATCAGCGGCGCCGGGCCGCAGGCGTAACCGAGGCGAAAGCCAGTCATCGCGAATGCCTTCGAAAACCCATGCAACAGGATCGTCCGCTCGCGCATGCCGGGCAGGCTCGCGATGCTGGTGTGGGTGCCCTCGAACACGAGTTCGGAATAAATCTCGTCGCTGACCACAATGAGGTCCTTTTCGATCGCGAACTTTGCGATGCGCTCGAGTTGGGCGCGCGAGCAGACGCCGCCGGTCGGGTTGCAGGGCAGGTTCAGCAGGAGGAGCTTGCACCCCGGCTGCCAGGCGGCCTGCAGCGCCGGCGCATCGAGCGAAAACAGGTTGTCCGCGTGGGTGGCCACGGGGACCCCGACCGCGTGCACCAGCTCGACGGACGGCGCGTACGAGACGTAGCATGGCTGGTGGTACATCACCTTCTCGCCGGGATTCAGCAACGAGCGCAGCGTGAGGTCCAGGCCCTCCGACACACCGACCGTCACCAACACCTCGTCATCCGGGCGATAGCTGACCTTGAAATGGCCCTCGGCGTAGCGGCTGATCTCCTTCCGCAGCTCCGGCAGGCCCAGGTTCGACGTGTAGTGGGTTTTGCCGGTGTTCATCGCGGCCGTCACGGCATCGCGGATCGGCTGCGGCGTGTCGAAATCCGGCTCGCCAATGCCAAGCGAGATCACGCCGTCGGTTTTGGCCACGAGCTCGAAAAAGTCGCGAATGCCCGAACGGCGCAGGCCGGCGACGTGCCGGGCGATGAATCGCGTCGTGTCGAGGGGTTGGGAGGAAGTCTTGGTCATGAAAAATGTTGTGGTACCGGCAGAGGATCAGAGCCGATCACGGACGGCCTGGCCCATTTGCGCCGTGCTGAGGGGTGTCTTCGTTCCCAGGTCGGCCGTGTGGCGGCCGTCCCGCAGCGCCAGGTCGACCGCGGCCTCGACCTCGGCGGCTTCCTTTTCCAAGCCCAGGGAATGGCGCAACAGCATTGCCGCCGAAAGGATCGTACCGACCGGATTCGCGATGCCTTTCCCGGCGATGTCCGGCGCCGATCCGTGGATCGGTTCATACAGCCCCAGGCGCCCGGCCCCGAGCGAAGCGCTGGGCAGCACGCCCAGTGACCCCGCCAGCACCGCCGCCTCGTCGGTCAGGATGTCACCGAACATGTTTTCCGTCACGATCACATCGAACTGCGGCGCGTGCGTAATCAGGCGCATGGCACAGGAATCCACCAGCTGGTGCTCCAGTTTCACGTCGGGAAACTCCTTCCCGACTTCGATCGCCACCTTGCGCCAAAGCCGCGAGGACTCGAGCACGTTGGCTTTGTCGACCGAGGTGACGAGCCTCCGGCGCTGGCGCGCCAGCTTGAAGGCGAGCGCCACAATCCGCCGGATTTCGGGCTCGGTGTAGACGAGCGTGTCGACCGCCCTTTCGCCCTCGGGGGTGGCCGTGCGCCCCTTGGGGGTGCCGAAATAAAGGCCGCCCGTAAGTTCGCGGATCACCACGAAGTCCACGCCGGCGACGCGCTCCGGCTTCAGCGGCGAGAGGGCCGCGAGCGCCGGATATGGGCGCACCGGCCTGATGTTGGCATAAAGGCCGAGCGCCTTGCGAATGGCCAGGAGCCCCTGCTCCGGCCGCACTTTCGCTTGCGGGTCGTCCCACTTCGGACCGCCGACCGCGCCGAGCAACACGGCGTTGGCCGCGCGGCAGGCGGCCAGCGTGTCGTCGGGCATGGCCGTGCCATGCGCATCGATCGCGCACCCACCGAGCAGGTGTTCGCTGAAGCTGAATTGGTGACCATGCCTCCGGGCCACAGCCTCGAGCACGAGGCGGGCCTCCTGGACCACCTCCGGGCCGATGCCGTCACCGGGCGTAAGCGCAATGTTGGCTTTCATCAATGGGTCTCCACCTTCGGCGCCCCGAGCTCGGACACCGCGTATTCGAAACCGTCGGCCAGCGCCAGCCACGTGGCTTCGAGGATGTTCGGTCCCGCCCCAACCGTGCTCCAGCGGCGCGTGGCGCCGTCGTGCCAGTCGATCAGCACGCGCGTCACCGCCGCCGTGCCTTCGTTCGAGTTCAGGATGCGCACCTTGTAGTCCGCGAGCTGGACGTCCTTCACAAACGGGAAATGCGGCAGCAGCGCCTTGCGCAACGCCTTGTCGAAGGCGTGCACCGGACCGTTGCCCTCGGCCGCCGTGTGCGTTTCCTGCTCCTCCACCTGCAGCTTGATCGTCGCGTCGGCGACATGGCGGTCGCCGTGCCGGCTGACCATCACGCGGTAGTCGAGCAACGTAAACGGCGGGCGGTAATTCGGCGCGATGCGGCGCACCAGGAGCGCCACGCTGGCTTCCGCGGCCTCGTAGGAAAATCCATCGTGCTCCTTCGCCTTGATGAGTTCGACCACCTTCGCGCTGGTCTCCGCGTCGACGTGCTCGAACCCGAACTCGCCCGCCTTTGAAACCACGTTCGCCCGGCCGGACAGCTCGCTCACCACCACGCGCGAATGATTCCCGACCTTCGCCGGGTCGATGTGCTGGTAGGCATCCGGGTGCCGCTGCATCGCCGATACGTGCACGCCGGCCTTGTGCGCGAACGCGCTGTTCCCGACGTAGGCCATGTGCTCGTTGGGCGAAAGGTTCGCCACCTCGGCGACGAACCGCGCGATGTCGTTCAGGTGCACCAACGCGCCCTCCGGCAGGGTCCGCAGGCCCAGCTTCAGTTCGACGTTGGGAATGACCACGCAGAGGTTGGCGTTGCCACAGCGTTCGCCGTAGCCGTTGATCGTGCCCTGCACGTGCCGCGCGCCCGCGCGGACCGCGGCCACGCTGTTGGCGACCCCGCAACCGGTGTCGTCGTGCGCGTGGATGCCCACCGGCACCGCGCCCAGCTTCGCCCGGACCTCCTGCACCGCCGCCTCCACCTGCCACGGCAGCGAGCCGCCGTTGGTGTCGCACAGCACGATCGTCTCCGCCCCGCCGCGGACCGCCGCCTGCAGCGTTTGCACCGCGTATGCGGGATCGGAACGGAAGCCGTCGAAGAAATGCTCCGCATCGTAGATCACCCGCTTCCCCTGCGCGCGCAGGTAAGTGACGGTGTCCTCGATCATCCGCAGGTTTTCTTCCAAGGTCGTGCGCAGCACTTCCTTGACCTGCAGGACGGAGGATTTGCCAAAGATCGCGCAGACTTCCGTGCCGGCCTCGACCAGCGCGCGCACGCTCGGGTCGTCGACCGGCTTGAGGCTGGCCCGGCGGGTCGCGCCGAAGGCCACGATTTTTGCGTGCTGCCACGGTTCCTGGCGCGCCCGCTCGAAGAACAGCGCATCCTTCGGGTTTGAGCCCGGCCAACCGCCCTCGATGAAAGCCACCCCGAGTTCGTCGAGCTTGCGAGCGATGCGCAGCTTGTCGTCGAGGGAATAGGAAATCCCTTCCGTCTGCGCGCCATCGCGCAGGGTGGTGTCGAAGATCTCCACGACGGGAGCGGCGGTTGGGCTCGGCTTGGGCATGGGGCGACGGCTGGCTTCAGCTGTGCGACGGCGAGACCTCGGTGGGCGTGCCGGTCTTCTGCGGGTGCTGCGCCCGGCCGATGCCGGTGCGCGAGAGCACATGGTTGATGGAGGCGATGTACGCCTTCGCGCTCGCGACCACAATGTCCGTGTCGGCGCCGAGGCCGTGGCAGGAACGTTCGTCGTCGCGGCGGACGCGCACGGAGGCCTCGGCGAGTGCATCGATGCCCTCGGTCACGGCGCTGATGCCAAACTCAAGGAGGGTGACCGGCACCTTCACGATGGCGTCGATCGCCTTGTAGCTCGCGTCGACCGGACCCGTGCCGATGGCGGCATGGGTGTGGTGTTTGCCGTCCGGGTCGCGCAGCCGCACGGTCGCCGTCGGCAGGCCGGTCGTGCCGCACACGACCTGGAGATTCTCGAGCGACCACAGTTCCGTCACCGTCGATCGCTCATCCGAGGCCAGCGCCACCAGGTCGGCGTCGTGCACGGCTTTCTTGCGATCCGCCAGCTTCTTGAACTCGCCGAAGGCCTTCAGCAGCGCGTCGCCTTCGAGCGGGTAGCCGAGCTCGGCCAGCCGTTTCGAAAAGGCCGCCCGGCCCGAATGCTTTCCCAGCACGAGTTCGGTCTGGGTCGCGCCGACATCCTCGGGGCGCATGATCTCGTACGTCAGGGCGTTTTTGATCATGCCGTCCTGGTGGATCCCGGATTCGTGGGCAAAGGCGTTGGTACCGACGATGGATTTGTTCGGCGGCACCGGGTAACTCGTGCTGCGCGACACCAATTTGCTCGTGCGGCAGAGCTGCGTCGTGTCGATGCCAGTGTGCAGGCCGATCTTCGCGCTGCGGGTGCGGATCGCCATGACGATCTCCTCGAGCGAAGCGTTGCCCGCCCGCTCGCCGATGCCATTGATCGTGCACTCGGCCTGGCGCGCACCGGCGCGAAGGCCGGCGAGCGAGTTGGCCACGGCCATGCCGAGGTCATCATGGCAGTGGACGGAGACGACCACGTTGCCGATACCCGGCGTGTTCTTCATGATGCCGGCGATCAGCGCGCCGAACTCGTCCGGCATGGTGTAACCGACGGTATCGGGAATGTTGAGCGTGGTGGCACCGGCCTTGATGACGGCCTCCAACAGCTCGTAGAGAAACGCCGGGTCGCTCCGGCCGGCATCCTCGGGCGAGAACTCGACATCGGGGCAAAGCGAGCGGGCGAAGGCAACCATCTCCACGGCCCGGGCCTTCATCTCATCGCGCGTCATCCGGAGCTTGTGCTTCAGGTGAATGTCGCTCGAGGCGAGAAACGTGTGGATGCGCGGGTGTTTGGCGCCCTTGACGCCGGTCCACGCCGCCTCGATGTCGCTGCGCGTGCAGCGGGCCAGTCCGCAGATGACGGGTGGCTCGGCCTGCGGCCGGCCCTCGACCGGTGCCTGTCCCACCTCGGCGGCGATCGCCTGCACCGCGGCCAGGTCGTCCGGCGACGCCGCCGGGAAACCCGCCTCGATGATGTCCACCCCAAGTCGCGCCAGCGCCCGGGCGACCTCAAGCTTTTCAGCCGAGGTCATCGATGCGCCGGGAGCTTGCTCGCCGTCGCGGAGGCTGGTGTCGAAGATGCGGACGTAGTCGTTGTTCATGGCGGGTGGGCGTTCGTGGGGTGGAATGTCCCCGCCCCTGGGGTCGGGACGGGGAACACACACACTTTGGAACTATCAGGGGAAACGGGGTATCATTTCGAGATCGTGACCGGGTTGAGGAACGGCATCATCGCGCGCAGCTTGGCGCCGACGACCTCGATCTTCTGGCTGCGCTCGCGGGTGCGGAATTTGTTCATGGTCTTGCGACCGTACTGGTTGTTCTCCGCGATGAAGCGCCGGGCGAACTTGCCGGATTGGATGTCCTTCAGGATGCGCTTCATCTCCTGCTGCGTCTTCTTGGTGATGACGCGCGGGCCGGAGACGTAATCGCCCCACTCGGCTGTGTCGGAGACGGAGTAGCGCATGTAGTTCAGGCCGCCGCGGTACATCAGGTCGACGATGAGCTTCAACTCGTGCAGGCACTCGAAGTACGCGATCTCTGGCTGGTAGCCGGCGTCGACAAGGGTCTTGAAGCCCGCCTTCACGAGTTCGGCGCAGCCGCCGCACAACACGGCCTGTTCGCCGAACAAGTCCGTCTCGGTCTCCTCCGTGAACGTGGTCTCGAGCAGCCCGGCGCGCGTGCAGCCGATGCCGCGGGCGTAGGATAGCGCGAGCTTCTTGGCGTTGCCGGTGGCGTTCTGCTGGACGGCCACGAGGCCGGGGACGCCGCCGCCTTCCTGGAAAACCTCGCGCACGCGGTGACCGGGCGACTTCGGCGCGACCATCGTCACATCGACGTCCTTCGGCGGCTTGATGCCGCCGAAGCGGATGTTGAAGCCATGGGCGAACATCAGCATCTTGCCCGCGGTCAGGTGCGGGGCGATCGCTTCGCGGTAAAGGCGCGCCTGGACGTGGTCCGGCACGAGCACCATGATGACGTCGGCCCACTTCGCCACCGCGTCGACGGCGCCGACCGTGAGCCCGGCCTTCTTCGCCTTCGCGGCGGACTTGCTGCCGGCGGCGAGGCCGACGCGGACCTTCACGCCGCTGTCCT
This sequence comes from Lacunisphaera sp., assembly GCA_035549095.1. GTDB lineage: Bacteria > Verrucomicrobiota > Verrucomicrobiia > Opitutales > Opitutaceae > Lacunisphaera. Next base: position 195,411 of record DASZRV010000063.1, read on the forward strand.
TGAGATTCAGCGCATGGGCGTGGCCTTGGGAGCCGTAGCCGATGATGCCGACGTTCTTGCCGCGGATCAGCGAGAGGTTCGCGTCCTTGTCGTAGTATATTTTAGCCATGAGAGCGTGTGGTTGGGATAAACAGGTTCAGACCGACATCGAGACGCCGGGCTCGTGATGGTGATGCTCGGTCGCTTCCTTGGTGCGGACCAGCGGCGGAGCCGCCGACAGCTCCTCGTGGCCGCGGGCCATGCCGACGGCGCCGGTGCGCACGATCTCGACGATGCCGTACGGCTTCATCACCAGCTCGAATTTGCCGATTTTCTCGGGCGTCCCGGTGACTTCGATGACAAGGGTGGCCTCGTCGACATCGACCACGCGGGCGCGGAAGACTTCCGTGAGCTGCAGCACCTCGCTGCGCGTGTGTGGGGTGACACGGACCTTCACCAGGCCGAGCTCGCGCATGAGCGAGGGCTTGTGCGTGAGGTCGTCCACCCGGAGCACGTTGACGAGTTTGTAGAGGTTGGCTTCGACGATGCGCGCGCCGGCTTCGGTCGCCTCGACGACGACCGTCATGCGCGAGACGCCGGGCTGCTCGGTGCGGCCGACGGTGAGCGAATCGATGTTGAAGTTGCGGCGGCGAAAGAGTGACGCGATGCGGTTGAGGACACCGGGCACGTCTTCCACGTAGGCGATGAGCGTATGTTTGGGCATGGGCATCGGCGGTTAACGGCGGTTGTTCTTGCTGGTTTTGGCGGGAGCGCGGCGCGCGGGCTGGCGCGCCTCCTTCGCCTGGGCGGGCGTCGCGTTGCGGCTGCCGGTCGTGCCCGGCACCGTGGGCATCTCCCAGACCTTGTCGGAACCGGTCTCGAGCAGGACGTCCTGCTTGGGCCGGCGGATCATCTTGTCGAGGTCGGCGCCCGCCGGGACCATCGGGAACACCGTGTCCTCCTTCTCGACGACGAAGTCGATGACGACCGTGCCTTTCTCGGCGAGGGTTTTCTTCACCGTGGCCTCGACGTCACCGCGTTGGTTGCAGCGCAGGCCGGTCAGCCGGTAGGCCTCGGCAAGCTTCACGAAGTCGGGACCGGTCATCGGCGTGGCGGCATAGCGCTTGTCGTAGAAGAATTCCTGCCATTGCCGCACCATGCCGAGGAAGGCGTTGTTGATGATGGCGACATTGACCTTGATGCCCTCCTGCTCGGCCGTGGCGAGCTCGGCGGAGGTCATCTGGAAACCCCCGTCGCCACACACCACCCACACGTCCTTCTCCGGGCAGGCGAACTTGGCGCCGATCGCCGCCGGCAGGGCGAAGCCCATCGTGCCGAGCCCGCCCGAGGTGATGAGCGACCGCGGTTTTTCATGGCGGAAATACTGCGCCTCCCACATCTGGTGCTGGCCGACGTCGGTGACGACAATGGTGTCGTGCTTCTGCGTAAGCCGCCACAGGTCGTTGATCACGTGCGCGGCGTACAGGTGCCCGCTGTCCGGCAGCTTCTGGATGTCGCGCACGGCGGAGTCACCGCGCATTTCATTGATGGTGGACCACCATTCGTCGTGCGCCGCCTTCTTCACCTGCGGCTGGATCAGGGCGAGCACCTCCTTCAAGTCGCCGATCAGCGCCAGGTCGACCGGGACGTTCTTGTTGATCTCGCTCGGATCGATGTCGACGTGGATCTTCTTCGCGCCGAGGGCGTAGGTCTTGAGGTTGCCGGTCACCCGGTCGTCGAAACGCATGCCGAGCGCGATGAGCAGGTCGGCCTGCTGGATGGCCTGGTTGACCCAGGCCTCGCCGTGCATGCCCATCATGCCGAGGTTGTACTTCGAAGATGCCGGGATGGCGCCGATGCCGAGCAGCGTGGTGGTGATCGGGATGCCGGCCGCCTCCGCGAGCTTGAGGACCTCGTCCGTCGTGCCGGATTTCAGGATGCCCTGCCCCGCCAGGATCAGCGGGCGTTTGGCCCCGTTGATCATCTCGGCGGCGCGCGCAAACTCCGAAGCCGGGGCGTGGTAGCTCGGACGGTAACCTGGCAGCCGCGGCTCGGCGCCCTCCCAATCGAACTCGGCCGTCATCTGCTGCGCGTCCTTGGTGATATCGACCAGCACGGGGCCGGGCCGGCCGCTCTTGGCAATGTAGAATGCCTCGCGGATGGCGCGGGCGATGTCGCCCGGCTTCGTGACGAGGTAGTTGTGCTTGGTGACCGGCAGCGTGACGCCGGTCACGTCGGTCTCCTGGAAGGCGTCGGTGCCGATCGCCTTAGAGCCGACCTGGCCCGTGATGCACACGATCGGGGATGAATCCATCATCGCCGTGGCGATGCCCGTGACCATGTTGGTCGCGCCGGGGCCGGAGGTCGCGATCGCGACGCCGACCTTGCCGCTGGCGCGGGCGTAGCCGTCCGCCATGTGCGTCGCGCCCTGTTCGTGGCGCACGAGCACGTGGTGGATTTTAGGGTATTTGGTCATCGCGTCGTAGGTCGGCAGGATCGCGCCGCCCGGGTAGCCGAACACGACGTCGACGCCCTCTTTCTGCAGGCACTCCCAAATGATTTCTGCTCCGGTCAGTTTCATGATGTCCCTCGGGTTCGTAGGAATGGATTAAAGCGTCACCGCGCCCTCGGCGGCGGACGAAACGGTGCGGGCATACTTCGCCATGACGCCCGTCTTGTAGCGCGGCGCGGGTGGCGCCCAGCCGGCGCGACGTTTCGCCAACTCGGCCGGCGGAATCTCGACGGACAGCTTGCGCGAAGCGACGTCGATCTCGATCTGGTCGCCTTCGCGCACAAACGCGATCAGGCCGCCGACCGCCGCCTCTGGGGCCACGTGGCCGATGCAGAAGCCGCGCGTTGCACCCGAGAAACGCCCGTCGGTCAGCAACGCGACCGACTCGGCCATGCCCGCACCGGCGAGCGCCGCGGTGACTCCGAGCATCTCGCGCATGCCGGGCCCGCCCTTCGGGCCTTCGTAACGGATCACCACCACGTCACCCGGCTTGATCTTGCCGGAGGTGGCGGCAGCCATGGCGGTTTCTTCGCTGTCGAAGACGCGGGCCGGGCCCTTGAAATGTTTGATCCCGGTGCCCGCCAGCTTCAGCACGCAGCCTTCCTCGGCGAGATTGCCCTTCAGGATGATCAGGCCGCCGTTCGGCTTGAATGGCTTGTCGGTCGGTCGAATGACCTGCTGTCCGGCGGTCTCGGGCGCGTTGCGCACCTCGTCGGCAATCGTGCGACCGGTGACCGTTACGCAGCCGGAATGAAGATAACCGCCCTCGAGCAGCCGGCGCAGCAACAACGAAATGCCGCCGGCATTGTGCATCTCGACGGCGGTGTAGATGCCGCCGGGTTTCAGGGTGGCGATTGTGGGCGTCTTTTCGCAAATGGCATCGAACTCGTCGATCGTCAGCGGAATGTTCAGCTCGCGGGCCAGCGCCAGCAGGTGCAGCACGGCGTTGGTCGAGCCTCCGGAGGCGGAGACGGCCGCGATGGCATTCTCGAACGCCGGGCGCGTCATGATCTGCCGCGGCCGGAGGTTTTTCCGCACCAGGTCCATGACGAGTTCGCCGCAGCGAAACGCCGCCTGGTTCTTCGCCTCCGCCGTCGCGGGGATGCCGTTGAGGCCCGAGGGCGAAATGCCGATGGCTTCCATGATGGTCGACATCGTGTTCGCCGTGAACTGGCCGCCGCAGGCACCCGCCGACGGGCACGCGGCGTTCTCCACGGCGAGAAATTCCTGCTGGTTGATCTTGCCGGCATTGAAGGCGCCGACGGCCTCAAACACATCCTGGACGGTCATGGCTTTGCCGTGAAGGCGGCCGTGGTCGATCGAACCGCCGTAAAGCGCCAGACCCGGGATGTCGACGCGCGCCATGGCCATCATCACGCCGGGATTGGTCTTGTCGCAGGCGGCGAGGCAGACGAGGCCGTCCAGGCTGTTGCCGCGGACGACCAGCTCGATGGAATCGGCAATGAGCTCCCGACTGATGAGCGAGGTCTTCATGCCCTCGGTACCCATGGTGATGCCGTCGGAGATCGAAACGGTGTTGAATTCCAGGGGCGTCCCACCGGCCGCGCGAACGCCTGCTTTTACATGTTCGGCCAGGTCCCGGAGGTGAAAATTGCAGGGCCCGATCTCGGTCCAGGTGTTCGCGATGCCGATGAGCGGTTTCTTCAGGTCCTCATCTGTAAAACCGACCGCTTTCATCATCGCCCGGGCTGGGGCGCGGTTGGGACCTTCTGTGACCACCTGACTGTGTCTTTTGCCGGTATCCATGAGGGTATTGATCAGATCACGGTGGCGGACCATCCGTCACGCGGCGAGGATTCGGTATAGCGGGTGTGCGTCATATGGGAAAAATAAAAAAACCGCCCTTTTTGAGGGCGGCTTCCGGTTTCGAGTTTTGTTTCTCTTAGGAGCAAGTGGCCTCGGCGAGCCGCCCATGTTCATTTGTGTCCGTGGCAAGGATAGCCAGGACGGCGGTAATAAGGGCGACGAGGACGACGCTGAGGTTCATTCGAGCGGGCGAGACGTTGTTTGGCGGCGCAATCGCTGTCAACACCAGTCTTGGAATATTACCTGCGTGCGCTAATGTGGCGCACCGCACGCGGTTTTTACGGTCTATCCGCGGCCGCGGATGTTCTGCGCCAGCCGAAGGATATCGGCAAGCACACCGGCCGCCGTCACGGCCCCACCCGCTCCCGCGCCGCGCACGACCATCGGGTACTCCTTGTAACGCTCGGTATGAAACGCGACGAACGCCTCGGCGCCACGCAACGCCGCCGCGGGATGCGACGCCTCCACGTCGACCGGTCCCACCGTTACCTTCGAACCGGATGCGCCGGGCGTGATGCGCGCGAGGTAACGCGGCAGCCGACCCTGCGCCTTGCTAGCCGCGACGCGCGCCGCGAATTCCGCATCGAGCGCTGCGAGCGATTTCATGAACTTCTCCGGATCGTCTTCCTTCAGGTACGACGACGGCACGAAGGGTTTCAATTCGACGTCGGTCAGGTCGAGCTGCAGGCCGAGTTCGCGCGCGAGGATCACGGCCTTGCGCGCCACGTCGAGGCCCGACAGGTCGTCACGCGGATGCGGCTCAGTGTAGCCACGCTCGCGCGCCGTGCGCACTGCGACAGACAACGCCGTGCCCTGCGCAAGCTGGTCGCACAGGAAGCCGAGCGTGCCGGAGAACGCGCCTTCGATCGTGATCACATGGTCGCCGGTCCGGACCAGGTTCTTCAACGTTTCGATGACGGGCAGCGCCGCACCGACGGTCGTCTCGTAGTGATAGGCGCGGAAATGCTTCCGGGCGCGGCCGAGCAGCTCGTCGCGCTGCGCCTGCGGCAGCGCCAGCGGCTGTTTGTTGGCCGACACCACATTGACGCCGTGGTCGAAGGCCGCGAGGTAAAGCTTCTCCATGCCGGGTGCGGCCGAGCAGTCGACCAACACCGGGTTGGGCAGCTGCGCGAGCCGGCCCAGGAGGGAAATGACATCTTTCACGGCCTTGCCGGTCTCCAGTGCGGTCTTCTGCAGCTCGACGGCCTTCTCCGTCGCGAGCCCGTGCTCGTCGAAGAGCACCCCGCCGCTGGAACCGACGCCGACGAGCTTCACCTGCACGTCGTGTTCGCGGCCGAGCGCCTTGTTCTGCTGGTGAATCTGCTTGATCAGCGACCCGCCGACGACGCCCTTGCCCAGGAGCAGGGCATTGATTTCGGTGTGCGCGAGGTTGAACGCGCCGTGCACGGTACGCACCGCCGTGGCCGTCTGGTCGGCGTCGACGACGCAAGAAATGCTGCGGGCCGATGCGCCCTGCGCCAGCGCGCGCACATTGATGCCGGCGGAGCCGATGGAATTGAGGAAGCGGCCCGCGACATTCGGCCGCCGGCCCATGTTTTCGCCGACGAGCGTCACGAGCGTCACCGGCGACAGGATCGGCTCGATGCGCAGGTCGCCCGACTGGATCTCGGGCGCGAGCGCCTCGCCGATGCTCTGCTTCGCCTTCTGCTGGTCGGGTTCGGGAATGACGACCGAGAACGACTGGCCGAGCGTGGACTCGGTGGTCATCCAGACGCGCACGCCGGCCTCACCCAAGGCTGCGAGAATCCGGCCGCCGACGGGTTTGCTCAGGCCGGTGCGGCGCGACTGCACGCCGATGAGCGCCAGCCGTTCGAGGCTGGTGACGCAGGTCGGGCGATTCGGGTCGGGATTGCCGGTGGCGTCGATCCGCGTGCCGGGAGCGTCAGGCTGGGTCGTGCTCCGGATCACGAGCGCGGCGCCGCACTCGCGGAGCGGAATGATGGTCCGCGGGTGAAACATTCGCGTGCCGAAATAGGCCAGCTCGAGCGCCTCGTCGTAAGACAGGCGGTCCACCGGCGATGCCTCGCGCACGAGCGCCGGGTCGGCCGTCATGACGCCGAGCACGTCCGTCCACACCGTGACCGCGCTGGCCTTGAGCAGCCCGGCGACGAGCGTCGCCGTGTAGTCGGAGCCGTTGCGCCCGAGCGTGGTCGTCGTGCCATCCCGGGTGCGGCCGATGAACCCCGTGACGATCGGCACGCTGTCCTTCCAATTCCCTTTGAGTTCGGCGAACCGCGCGGCGGTCTCGGCCTTGTCCACCGTGGCGGCGCCGAAATTGTTGTCGGTCACGACAAAATCGCGCGCATCCACCGCCAGCGCCGGGACGTCGCGCTCCTTCAAGGCGCGGGCGAGCAGCGCCACCGAGATTCGCTCGCCGACGCTGATGATCGAGTCGAGCGTGCGCGGCGAACATTCGCGCGTCAGCTCGATGCCGGAAAGCAGCCGTTCGACGGGAGTGAGGATGTCATCGAGGTCGTGCTTCACGCCCTTCTGACCCTGGCTGCTGAGCACCGCACGCGCCGTGGCCGTCGCGAGTTCCCGTACCTGCGCGAGTTCGCGGCGCGCCTGGCTGATGTTCCCTTCTTCGGCCGAGCGGGCGGCGAGGATGAGCCAGTCGGTCGTGTCACCCAACGCCGACACGACCAGCGCCACCGGGCGCGGGGCGGCCGCGACGAGGTCCAGCACGCGGGGCAACCGGCCCGACGTGCCCAGCGAGGAGCCGCCGAATTTGTAGACTTGCCAGCTGTCGCTCATGGGGTCGGCGCCGGCAGTCGCAGGGCGCGCCCGAGGATCGGCGCGAGCGTGTCCCATTCCATGAGAAAAGCGTCGTGGCCGTGCACGCTGCGGACGGTGGTGCGCTCGACGTAGGCACCGGCGGCGCGCAGCTGCAGGGCCAACGTCTCGGCCTGCACGGGCGTGAAGAGCTGGTCGGAGTCGATGTCGACCACGAGCGCGGACGCCCGCACGCGGCTGATGGCGGGGCGATTGTCGCCAGGCAGCGGCTGGAGCAGGTCATGGTGGTCCATGGCCGTGAGCTGCAATTCGTAGGCCTGCGCGTCGAAACGATTGCGCAGCTTTGCGCCTTGGTGTTCGAGGTAGCTCTGCACCGGATAGCCGGTGCGTGCCGGCACTGGCTTCGCCGGTCGCGGCTGGCGTTGGTCGAGTCCGGCCTCGGCGCGATACGTGAGCATGGCCAGCTGGCGGGCGATCTCGAGGCCCCGGCCAACCTTGTCCGGGTAGCCCGGGTCCAGCCGCAGGATCTGGCGCGCGACATGGTTCCAACCCACCACCCAGGCCGAAGCCGACACGCTGGTCGCCAGCGGCAGGACGCGCTCGAAGCGCTGCGGATCCAGCGCCGCCAGCGCGAGCGTCACCATCCCGCCGAGCGAACCGCCGGTCGTGAGGTGCACTTTGCCGAGGCCGAGCCGGTCGAGGCTTTGGAGAATGGCCCGCGATATATCGATGCTGGTGAGGTCAAGATCCTTTGCCGCCGGGAAGCCTTCGACGCCCGGCCCGCTGCTGCCATAGCATGAGCCGAGATTGTTGAGGCAAAGGATGCGGTAATGCGCGGGATCAATGACTCGTCCCGGCCCCAGCACTGGCTCCCACCAACCGCCCGCGCCACCCGCTTGGGCGCTGCCCGTCAGGGCATGCACCAGCAAGACGGTGGGCACGTCCTTCAACGGCTTTTCGGGGGTGTCGCCTTCACGGCTCCACCACCAACCACGTGCGCGATGGGACCGGACTACGCCACCCTGCGCGAGGGCAAGGTCGGGTAACGACAGGTCAAAAGTGCGCGGCAAAGCGGCAACGGTCGGCATGAGAATGGCGGGCATTTTGCTTCCATTTCAGGCGGTGCGCGTGGTCGCGCCGGAGGACGTTTGCTGCATGACCGCCGCCGACATCGACACGACTCCCTTGGTGATGGAGTGCGGTGCGGCCGGATGCTTGGCGGAAAGTGTGTTCATGGATGGGGATCCTTGTATTTTGTTTGAAGCAATAGAACGCCCGCGGCGAAAGTCGAGACAAGGGGGGGACGTGTCATAGCTTTCACGCGGTCACCGGAAACGTGTCATACCTTGCGCGCGCTCTCGCTCGCCGCGGGCCGTTGATTCCGGCTTGTTGCGCGGGCCGTCGTGAGTAGGCTCGGCCGTTCATGGGTAAACGTTCACAACGCATCGTGCTGAAGTTCGGTTCCGGCATCCTGTCGCAGGAGCGCGGCATCGGGCTCAGTCGTCGCCAGATCGCGCGGCTTGCGCGCGAGGTCGGCGCGCTCGTGCGCGCGGGCCACCAGTGCGTGATCGTCTCCAGCGGGGCCGTGGCCGCGGGCCTTGCCACGCTCGGGCTCGAGGCCCGGCCGAAACAGCTCGCCGCTCGCCAGGCCTGCGCCGCCGTCGGTCAGTCGCAGCTCATGCATGCGTACGCGAGCGAGTTCTCCCGCCAGGGTCTCGCCGTCGCGCAGCTGCTCCTCACGCATGGCGACCTCGACAGCCGCACGCGCCACGACAATGCGCGCAACACGCTCCTGCACCTGCTGGGCGGCGGCAATGTCGTACCCATCATCAACGAAAACGATTCCGTCGCCGTCGAGGAACTGAACTTCGGCGACAATGACCGACTGTCCGCCGAGGTCGCGATCATGGTCGACGCCGATCTTTTGATCATCCTGACCAGTGTCGACGGCCTCCAGGATGGCGAGGGCCAGGTCGTGCCGGTCGTCCGCGATTTCGCCGCCATCGGCGATTTGGTGCGCCCGGACAAGGGCCGCACCTCGACTGGCGGCATGGTCACGAAACTGCAGGCGGCGCAGCTCGCCGTGAACGCCGGTGTGCCCGTCCATATCGCCAACGGCCGCAAGCGCGGGCTGATCTATCAACTTCTCGCCGGCAAGCGCACCGGAACGTCCTTTCCCGCCCGCTAGCCGCGGGCGTAAAGGTCCAAATTCCAATGGCCAAACGCCAAACAACTCTGGAAATTCAAATTCCGACATTTGGACATCGTGCTTTGTTTGGAGTTTGGAGTTTGGCGTTTGGAGTTTTTCTCCCGGTGTTTGGAGTTTTGCCCTGATGGACTCCCCGGCCACCATCATTGCCCGCCTCGGGCGCCAGGCCCGTGACGCCGCGCGTGAACTCACCGCGGTGCCCGCCACGCGCATCGATGCGGGCCTTGGCGCCATGGCCGAATCACTCCTGGCGGCGCAGATGGACATCCTCAACGCCAATGCCGCCGATGTCAGCGACGCGAAACGCGCCGGGCGCAACCCGGCGCTCGTCGATCGCCTGACCCTTACGCCCGAGCGCGTCGCCGCCAGCGCCGCCGGCCTCCGCGCCATCGCCGCGCTGCCCCCTCCCACCGGCAAGGTGCTGCGCGAGTGGACGCAACCCAACGGCCTCAAGATCTCCAAGGTCAGCGTACCGCTCGGCGTCATCGGCTTCATCTACGAGTCGCGGCCCAACGTCACCGTCGACGCCGCCGGCCTGTGCCTCAAAAGCGGCAATGCCGTGGTCCTGCGCGGCGGTTCCGAGGCGCTGCGCTCCAACGTTGCGATCGCCGCCGCCCTGCAGCGTGGGCTCAAGGCGGCCGGGTTGCCCCAGGCCGCAGTCCAGCTCGTGCCGGTCACCGACCGCGAAACGGTGCGCCTGCTCGGCGAAAGCGTCGGCGTGATCGATTTGCTCATCCCGCGCGGCGGCAAGGGATTGATCGAAACTGTCGTGCAATCCGCGCGCGTGCCGGTGATCAAACATTACGACGGCATCTGCGCGGTGTATGTCGACCGCGCGGCCGACCTGGCCATGGCGGAGAAGATCGTCGTGAACGCGAAGTGCTCACGGCCGGGAGTGTGCAACGCCGCCGAGACGCTGCTGGTGCACCGCGACGTCGCGGGGTCCTTCCTGCCGCAAGCCGGCGAAGCACTGCTCAAGTATGGTGTCCAGCTCCGCGTCGATGACGCCGCGCGCGCGGCCTTGGGGTCACTCACGTCCGAATATTCGACTCTCATCCAGTCCGCCACCAAGGACGACTACCGCACCGAGTTCCTCGACCTCATCCTCGCCGTCAAGGTGGTGGACGACGTCGGCGCCGCCATCGCGCACATCGCCGCGAATGGTTCGCATCACACGGACACGATCGTCACGGAGGATGCCGCGGCGGCGGAGCAGTTCCTCAACGGCGTCGACAGCGCCGTCGTGCTCTGGAACGCCTCGACGCGGTTCAACGACGGTTTCGAATTCGGCTTCGGCGCGGAGATCGGCATCAGCACCGACAAGGTCCACGCCCGCGGCCCGATGGGCCTCGAGGAGCTGACCTCCTACAAGTACGTCGTCCGCGGCTCCGGGCAAGTGCGCTGACCCGAGTTTCGCGCCGGATTCGGCCGTTGTGGACGCGCGGACAGTCCGCCGAGGCGGCTATTCGCTTGAGGACGATGGCCGCGGGGACGACATTGGCGCGCGTTCGGCTGCCCCATGCCTTCCCTCTCCCGCCGTCAATTCCTCACCTCGGTCGCCGGCGCGGCCCTCGCCGGATCCGTCCGCACCTCGTTTGGCGCCGACAAACCCGCCGCTCGGGGTGGCCGACCCAACGTCCTCTTCCTCATTGTCGACGACATGCGGGTCGAACTCGGCTGCTACCAGAGCCGGTTCGGTGCGTTGACGCCGAACATCGACCGGCTGGCGGCAACCGGCGTTCGCTTCGATCGGAATTTCTGCCAGTTTCCGTTGTGCAATCCCTCGCGTGCGTCGCTGTTCACGGGACGTTACCCGACCACCACCGGCGTGCTGGGCAACCGCACGAACTTCCGCACGCTGCACCCGAATTGGGTGAGCCTCCCGGAGCTCTTCAAGCAGAACGGCTATGCCTCGCTCCGCTGGGGCAAGATTTTCCACGGCGGGCTGGATGACGCCCAGGCGTGGACGGAAGGCGGCGGCTTGCCCGATGGTCCCGGCGGCGCCGGCGGCCACACCCTGGTCATCCCGCGCACCGAGGGACCGCCCCCGCCGCCCTACGTAAAGCCACCGCTGCCGCAGGATATCCAGCAGGCCCCGACCTCGGACCGGATCGTTGTGCTCGACGGCAACGGCGAGGGCCATCCCGATTACCACACCGCCGACCAGACGATCGAATACCTGCGGCGGTATAAGGACCAGCCGTTCTTCGTCGGCTGCGGCTTTGTGAAACCGCACAGCCCGCCGTGCGCCCCGCAACGGTTTCTCGATCTCTACAATCCGAACCACATCGCGCTCACGCCGGACTTCGCTCCCTGGCCGACCGTTCCGCCGGGATTTCCGAGCGCGGCGATTCGAAAGCTCAACGCCGATCTCTTCATCGGCCGCCATGCCAGCGAAGCCGAAGCGCGCCAGGTCATCCGTGCTTACATCGCGTCCATCTCGTGGACCGATTGGAATGTCGGCCGGGTGCTGACCGAACTCGACCGACTCGGCCTGCGGGACAACACCATCGTCGTGCTCGCCGTCGACCATGGCTACCAACTCGGCGAGAAAGGCAAGTGGTCCAAGGCCGGCTCGCTGTTCGAGATGGGCACGCGCGTGCCGCTGATCATCTCGGCGCCCGGCGTCAAGGGCAACGGCCAGGCCTGCTCACGCATCGTCCAGTCCCTCGACATCTACCCCACCCTCGCGGAGCTGTGCAGTTTGCCGCCACCGCCCCAAGGTCTCCATGGCCGCAGCCTCACGCCACTTCTGCGCGATCCCGCCGCCGCGTGGGAGGAGCCCGCCTACAGCGTCTGGAGCGAGGACGGCAAGTCGCTCCACGGCGTGGCCGTGCGCACCGCCCGGTGGCGTTATGCCGAGTTCGGTCCCGACGGCGTCAATGGCGCCATGCTCTTCGACCCGAGCGCCGACCCGCTCGAGATGACGAACCTGGCCAACGACCCGAAGTACGCCGCGGTGGTCGCGAAGCTGGCTCCACTTGCGCGCCGCTACGCCGCTACGCTCGGACACGATACGGTCTGAGTATGATCAGGTGGAGCCCGCACGGAATGCGGGCTGGAACAGCGCGGGACTCACCGGCGGAGCGGGCCGCTCCGCCCTACCTTTCCCCAAGTCGCTCCCTCACGCCACCATGTATGGCAGCTTCGCAGCGGTCGCCTTCACGGCGTTGCGGCCGTCGAGCAACTCGCCGATCGCGTCCCAACGACCGTTGACGAGTGCGTCGCGCGCCGACTCGCGCTGCGTGACCTTCACCGTCTGGCCGGCGAAACGCACCTCGAGCTTCACGAGGTCGATGGTGACTTCGGTCTGCGGATTCTTTTCCACGGCGGCGGCAATCCTCGCGATGTCCTCGCGGCTGGCGTTGACGCACGGCATGCCGAGAGTCGTGCTGTTGCCGAAGAAAATCTCGGCAAAGCCCTCGGCGATCACCGCCTTGAAACCGTATTTCTGGATCGCCTGCGGCGCGTGCTCGCGCGACGAGCCGCAGCCGAAATTGGCGCCGGAGAGCAGGATCGTGGCCCCCTGGAAACGCGGGTCGTTGAGCGGATGGTTCGTCGTTGCGCCGGTCTTCGGGTCCTGGCGGACGTCGTGAAACAGGAATTCGCCGAGGCCGTCGAAGGTGACGCACTTCATGAAGCGCGCGGGAATGATGCGGTCGGTGTCGATGTCATTGCCGGGGACGGAGACGGCGCGGCCGGTGATGGTGGTGATTTTGGCGAGAGACATGGGATCTATTGTTTAAACGCAAAGACGCAAAGCTGCGAAGGAACCAGAAGTTCGATGGAGGAGCTTCGCGCCGTCGCGCCTTGGCGTTTCATCAGGCGGTTGAATCAATTGACCGCGAAGACTTCGCGGGCATCGGCCACCGTGCCGGTGACGGCGGCGGCGGCGACCATGACGGGGCTCATGAGCACGGTGCGGCCGGTCGGCGAACCCTGCCGGCCCTTGAAGTTGCGGTTCGACGAGCTGGCGCAGAGCTGGTCGCCCACGAGCTTGTCGGGGTTCATAGCCAGGCACATCGAGCAGCCGGCGCCGCGCCACTCGAAGCCGGCCTCGCTGAGAATCTTGTCGATCCCTTCCTTTTCGCACTGCAGCGCGACGATCTGCGAGCCGGGCACGGCGATGGCCTTGACGCCCTTCGCGACTTTCTTGCCCTTCACGTATTTGGCGACCTCGCGGAAATCGGACAACCGGCCGTTGGTGCACGAGCCGAGGAATGCCACGTCGATCCGCGTACCCTTGATGGGCGCGCCGGGCTTCAGCTTCATGTAGGCGAGCGCCTCCTCGATCCCGGCCTTTTCGTCGGCCTTGGTGGCCTTCGCCGGATCCGGAATGCTCTCGTTGATGGAAATACCCTGCCCGGGATTGATGCCCCACGTCACCGTCGGCGCGATGTCCGCGGCGTCGATTTTCACGACGTCGTCGTAATGGCAGCCCGGATCCGAGGCGAAGGACTTCCACCGCGCGACGGCGGCGTCCCACGCCGCGCCCGTGGGCGAATACGGCCTGCCTTTCAGGTAGGCGAAGGTGGTTTCGTCGGGGTTCACGTAGCCTACGCGCGCGCCGCCCTCGATGGACATGTTGCAGACGGTCATGCGCTCTTCCATCGTGAAGCCGTCGAACACGCTGCCGGCATATTCATAGGCGAAGCCGGTGCCGCCGTTGACGCCGAGCGTGCGGATGATGTGCAGGATGACGTCCTTCGCGTAGACGCCCGGCCGCAACCGGCCGTTCACCTCGATCCGCCGAACCTTGAGCGCACCGAGCGCCATGGTCTGGGTCGCGAGCACGTCGCGGACCTGGCTGGTGCCGATGCCGAAGGCGATCGCACCGAACGCGCCGTGCGTGGAGGTGTGCGAGTCGCCGCAGGCGATCGTCGTGCCCGGCTGCGTGATGCCCTGCTCGGGCCCGACAATGTGCACGATACCCTGCTTGCCCGTGCTGCGATCAAAGAACGTGAGGCCAAACTGCGCGCAGTTCTTGCGCAACTCCTCCATCATCGCCTGCGCCAGCGGGTCGGCGTACGGCTCGACGAGCTGGTCGGTCGGCACGATGTGGTCGACCGTGGCGAACGTGCGGTGCGGCATCAGCACCGGCAGGCCGAGGTCGCGCAGCATGCCGAAGGCTTGCGGGCTCGTGACCTCGTGGATCAGGTGCGTGCCGATGAGGAGCTGCGTCTGGCCGTTGGCCAGGGTGCGGACGGTGTGGGCGTCCCAGACTTTCTGGAAGAGCGATTTGGGCATGGCGGGTGCGTGGACGGGGAAATCGGCCCACAGGCTACCAGAACCTTGCAATACCCGGAAATACTTCTTTCGTCGTTATTGATGCCCAGAGAGTATCAATTCGGTTTCGAGCTCCGGCACCTCGTCTATTTCCGCGAGGTGGCGCGCCACCTGCACTTCCGGCGCGCCGCCGAGGGACTGTCCGTGGCGCAGCCCGCCCTCAGCCGCCAGATCGCGCAGCTCGAGGCGGCGCTGGGCACGCCGCTCTTCACGCGTTCCCAGCGGCGCGTCGAATTGACGCCCGCCGGCGAAGCACTGCTGCAACGGATCGAGCCGCTGCTGCGATCGCTGGCGCGGATACCCGGCGAGTTGCACGCCTTGGCGGGCGGCGAGACCGGCCAGGTCAAAATCAGCTTCACCGGGCTGGCCATGGCGACGGTACTGCCCGGTATCCTGCGGGAGTTTCACCGCAAGTTTCCCGGCATCCGGCTCGAATTAAACGAATCCCCGACCGCGGTGCAGCTCGCAGCCCTGCAGGCTGACGAAATCGCCTGCGGCTTCTTTCATCCCGATGCCACGACGCCGGGCCTGAGTACGCGGCTGCTGTTGCGGGAGAAAAACGGCGTGTTGCTTCCCGCCGATCATCCCCTCGCCCGGCGACCCGCGCTGCAGCTGCGCGATCTCGCCGCGACGCCATTCGTGCTCTTCCCGCGTGCGCACAACCCAGGATTCTTCGACCGGATTCTCGCGGCCTTCGCGAGCGTGCATGTCACGCCCCGCATCGCCGAGGAGGTCTGGCCGCGCGCCAATGCCGTTGGCTTGGTTCGCGCCGGGCTCGGCGCCACCTTCATGTGCCCCTCAGAGGCTCGCGAGCTGCCCCCGGAAGTGGCCTTCCGCCCGTTGAAGGGCTCGGCGCCCGAAAGCCGGCTCGTCGTTGGCTGGAAGCCCGCCGATCCGCTCGCGCCGGCGCTGGCGGCGTTCCTGTCGGTGGCCGCGCGAGCTGAGTCTCGCACTCGGACCTGAAGGCCGGCGGCGACTGATTCAATTGATCACGGATTTCACGGATCACACGGATTAATCGAACTGGCATCCGCGATATCCGTGCCATCCGGGGTTTCCCAATGCTTGGGGACTAGACGATAACAGGGGCGCAGCTTGCGCCGCGCCCCTGCTGCTTAATCCCCTGTTCGCACAGGTAACTCAGACGGTGGCCCACCACGCACGGACCTTTTCCAGGAATTCGTGGATCAGCCCGGGCACCGTTCGCAGCCAGTCGTGAAAGTGCGGCGAATAGTGGTCCGCCAGCCAGACCATCGCGACGACGGCCACGAGCCAGACCACCGAATCCAGCAGGCTGATCGCCCGCGGATGCATGCCGACGTATGGCGGCCCGTGATAATACCAAGACCACTTCATCGCCTTCAACGGCCAGGACAGGATGTGGAAAAAGATCAGCAGGAACACGACGCCGACCCACAGCGGAATCCCGCTGGGCAGGCCAAAGCCCAGGATGTGGCCATAGCCGACCAGCGACAGCACGGCGAACGCCAGGCACAGGAACAGCGCGAACCGCAGCAGCCCAAGGAAGGGCCAGGCCACCATCGGCATGAAGGGCTGCGGATGCACGCCGCAATGCTGCTGCCAGTTCTGCTGCCATTGCTGGGCCTGGTCGTGGATGTCGCGCTTCAGGTTGTGCGCCCAGCCGCGCATCTCCTGCTTGTAGCGCCGCCGCCACGCGCGGTACGCCGCCTTGTCGTGCCAGTGTTTCATGCCCTCGTAGTATCCGGCCTTGGCGCGATTGATGAACTCCTGCGCCGTGGCGGCGACGCCGGTGGCCGCGGCCTTTTCCGCGGGCGTGTTGGCCGTCGGAACGAGGAACGCCATCAGCAGGTAGACCAGCAGGCCTGCGCCCCAGAAGAAGGTCAGCACGACGAAGCCGATCCGGACGAACGTGGGGTCGATGCCGAAATACGCCCCGATGCCGTTGCAGACGCCGGCGATCATCGCGCCTTCGCGAATGCAATAGAGCCGGCGCACCGGCGGGGGGCCGCCGGCGGCTTCAGCCGATTTCGCTGCGCCACCCGTGTCCGTCCGCGTGCTCGCGCCTGCGCCCGTGGTTGCGCCGGCAGCGGCATCCGCCGGCTGCTCGTCCTCCGACGCGTTCTCGACCGGGCCCATCTCCTCGATCACGGCCAGCACTTCCTTCGTCACGACGACCGTCTTGTGCGCGCCGAGGAACGCCCGGAACTTTTCGCCGATCGCCTGCTCGATGTCCGCGATGATCTCGTCGCGATCCGGGTTGCCCGCGAGGCGGTGCGCGGCCGTGTCGAGGTACTCGCGCAGGGCATCGTAACCGCTTTCCTCGAGCTGGTAGGCGATGCCGTTGAGATTGATCGTGATTACTTTGTTCATGGTTGGCGGGATTGCGGACGCTTCACTTCTGGCCGAGGTTCTTCACCGTACCGCTGATCTTCTGCCAGTACTCGGAGGCCTCGCGGAGGCGCTCCTTGCCCTTGGCGGTCAGCTCGTAGTATTTGCGCGGCGGCCCGGCTTCAGACTCCTTCCACTCGTAGTCGACGAGCTCCTCGCGGCGCATCTTGCTCAGGAGCGGATAGAGCGTGCCCTCCTGCGTCGCGAATTCCGTCCCGTTCAATTCCTTCAGGATGTCCGCGACGTAAACCGGGTTCGCCGCGATGATCTTCAGCACGAGAAACTCGAGCAGGCCCTTGCGGATCGGGTGAAACTTTTCGTTGAGGCTCATCGATGGTTGGTGACCAAGCTACCTTGTTTCGCCAAGGTAGTGTGGCAAACAAAGGCTGCCGTCAAGCGGGATTTCTCTAACTTAAACGCAAAGGCGATAAGACGCGAAGGAGCACCCCGGTCAAAACGCCTGGTACACTTGGCGGCTTCGTGCCTTTGCGTTTAAATTCAGACTTGTCGGGCATAAAGCCCGACCTACAAATCTACACGAAATCCACCGCCACGACCTCATGGTCGGTGATCGAGGGCACTTCGACCGCGAGCCAGCCGCCGGTGGTCGGCGCCGCGGCCACGTCCTTGCCCGCGACCAACAGCCGGACGCCGCGCACCACCGCGCCGTCGGGCAACTTCACCCTCACCTTCTGCACGCCGACGGCGAAATATTCGCGGATCGGGCCTTTCATCATCATCGGGTTCGTCAGGTTCACGAGGTGGACGGTCAGCGATTGCTTCTGGCGCCAGAGCGTGACGTCGAGCACGCCCTGCCCTTCAACCGTGACCGGCGGCTCCTCGTTCGTCGCCCAGGCGACCGCATTGCGCAGCAGCTTGCCATGGTCGACGTCCAAAATTTCCCAGAATGACCGATCGATGTCCCACGGGAAATAGATCACGCGCCCCTGCCCCACCTCGCGCACGAACACCTGCGGGATGTTCGTCCGCGCCTCGCGCGGGTAGACTTTCTCCATCGGCAAGTCGGGATAGGAAGGGATGAGCGTCAGCGGCTGCGGACCGACACCTGCCGCGGGTTTCACCTCGACGCGCCAGACGCCATGGATGATCCGTGGCGCATCTTCGAGACCGGCGAGCAAAGGATGGTGCGGCGTCGTGTCATGCTCGAGCCGCAGGTAGGCATTCTGCATCGGGCCCTCGGACTTGCCCGCGTAGCTCGCGCCGAAGAGGTCGGCGAGGCCAAAGTCCTTTCGCGGCATGCCCCACTCGTCGAGCAGCGAGGTTTCATGCGTGGCGATGAGCCCGCCGCCGCGGGCAACGAAATCGCGCAGCTGCGCGCACTGCGCGTCGGACAACGCGGCGATGTTCGGCAGGATCAGCGTCTTGAAATCCGCCACATGCTCCGCATCGAGCATCCGGTCGTGCACCATCTCGAAGGGCACCCGCGCCTCGATCAGCGCCTGGTACCAGCCGTTGGAAGCGTCGGCGAGTCGCTGCCCGGCGCCCGCCCCGCCTTGGAACCAGCGGGTTTGCTGCGAATACACGAGTCCCACGCGCGCGAGCGGCCGCTCGTTGCGCAGGTGGCGTTCGTTCGCCGCGCACCAGGCGTAGAGATCCTCGACCGGTTTGAGCCAGCGCGGGTCCTGGATGTAGCCGGCGAATTTCGTGAACCACGGGCGCATGCCGTTGGCGATGCCGTCGAGCGCCCAGAGGCGGAACTCCGCCGGGTTCTGGACCGAGTCCTTCCAGCGGTAGTCCTCCTCGAGTCCGACGCTGAAGATGCCGACGACCGGCTTGCGCCCGAGCGCGGCGCGATACTCCTTGCCCTTCTGGCCGTTTCCCCAGGGGGCGCTGACGCCGTGCCGCGCCTGGTGATCGGCCATGAGGGTCGGCGCCAGCTCGCCAATGCGCTTCATGTCGAGCGAGCTGAAGGCGCCGCCGGCGGCGTTGGGTATCACGCACGAGTCGGGGTTGATTTCGCGCACGGCCTTGTCCCACGTCTGCCACAGGTCGAAGAGCCGGTCCTGGTTCCATACGATGTAGGCCTTGCGCGCCGGGTCGTGCGGATCGTTGGTTCGCGGCAGCGCGAAGCCGGTCGCCGCCTTGAAGTTCGCCGAGCAATGCGTGCAGAAGCATTCGCCGTGGCCGTTCCAGCGGTTGATGAAGATGCCATCGATCTTGTAGTCGCGCATGATCTCGCGCTTCACCTCGGTCATGAACTCAAAGTTGTACGGCCCGAGCCCGCACGTGACCCACATCTCCGGCGACGCCCAGTGCCGCCGCGGCTTGCCGTCGGCGGTCACTGCAATCCAGTCCGGATGCGCCGCCTGCACATCGTCGTAGGTCGCGTGCGGGTCGGTACGCGCAATGACCACCATGCCAAGCTTGCGGCAGCCGGCGACGAGATCGCCGAAGACGTCGCGATCGCCGAGCCATGCACTGCGGTGGTGATACGGAATCTTCGTCGGGTAATACGCCACGCAGCCGCCGGCGCTGAGGCAGACCGCGTCGGATTTTGTCCGCGCGAAATAATCGAGCCAGAAGGTCAGGTCGAACTTGCCGGGGTCGTCCTCAACGAGCGTGAGCTGCGCCCAGCGCATCGGCTTGTCGACCCACGAGGGCGCGGGCGGAATGGCGGCTGCGGCTGCTGCTGGGTTGGCGGCGCGGAGGGCCGAGCGGCCGAGGGTGACGACAGCGCCGGCGACAGCGGTCGCACGGAGAAAATCACGACGCGTAATATCGGACATGGGCGGGGCGGGGTTCGCCGCGACGATTGTCGGCGTACCCGGGTGCGGCAAGCGTGGAAGGCGTCATCGAGTCTACAGAAATGGAAATGGTGCTTCATTGTAGGGCGGGATCGCTGATCCCGCCTGCATTGCGGCGCGGTCAGCGACCCCGCCCTACAGCTCGAGGCAGGAGGATTACGTCGCGTATTAGCATATTCTTAACGCGAACTGCGCAACCAGGGTGGACGCGGGCCGTCTCGAACCCCATCCTACCCCGACCATGACCACGCACTCGCTTCGCAGGTTGTCTGTCGCGTCGTTGCTCCTGGCGACGCTAGCCTTCACCGCCAGCCCCGCCTCCGCCAAGACCCGTCACCGCGAGGGCACCGTCTCCGACGACAAGGGCCACGAGGCCACCATCGATTCAACCACCACGCGCGACGACGATGAGATGACCCGGGACACTACGGTGACCGGCAAGGACGGCAAGACGTTGAAATCCGAAACCACGCGAAAGCGCGACCAGGCGTCAGGCACGGGCACGTTTTCCCGCACGACCACCGGCCCGAATGGTCGCTCAGCCCAGACCGACGGCACGCGGAAAAAGAATGCCGATGGTTCGGTGACGACCGACGCCATGCGCACCGGTTTCAATGGCAAGACCGAGACGATCAACGCCACCACGACGAAGACCGCGACCGGCCATTCGACCACCGGCACCATTTCCGGCCAGGAGGGAAAGCAGGGCACGATTAACAGCTCGTCGAAGAAGACTTCCGATGGCTTCACGCGCGACACCACGGTCACCGGACCGAACGGCAAGACGACCGAGCGCGTGATCGGGGTGAAGAAGAATCCCGACGGCACCTACACGCGAACGATTGAAACGACCGCGCCCGACGGGAAGAAGTCGACGCGCCTCGAAAATTACACCGTCACGGCCGACGGGAAGTAGGCGTTAAACGCCGGTAGACGGTGAACGGTAGACAGTAATAGAGCGCCCAGCTTCCGCTGGGCCGCGACTGGTTTTGTAGGTCGGGCTTTATGCCCGACATGTAGTGGCGGTCGACTCCGACCACCGGCGCTCATAGAGCGCCGCTACAGGCCGAGGTGTCGGGGGTAAACCCCGACCTACAAACCGTTTCGGCGCGGATCGGAGTCCGCGCCCTACCGAAGCAGGAAAGGGCGCAGTCAAGCTGCGCCCCTACCGTTTACCGTCCACCGTCCACCGGCCACCGGCTCACGCCTTCGGCTCGGGCAGCTTGAATTCCTTGAGCAGACCGCTGACCTTGCCGGCAATGTCGGCCTCGGGGTCGAGCGGGTTCAAGCCGTTGAAGCGGACGGTGCCGTCAGGCGCAATGATCGCGATGTGCGGGATGCCTTCGACGCCGTATTCGGGATTGAAGACCTCCTCGTCGCTGATCGCGACGGTCCAGGTCATCTCCTTCGCCTTCATGAAATCAGGCATGAGCGCGATCTCCTTGGCCGGGTCGTCCTTGGTGTCGATGCGCGGGCCCATGTTGGCCACGTAACCCTGCAGGCTGGTGACGCCGAGGAAAACGACGGGCGAGTCCTTGAAGCGAACGACGTTCTCCCGCACTTCCGGGAACGAACGCAGGCACGGGCCGCACCACGTGGCCCAGAAGTCGAGCACGACCACCTTCCCCTTGAGCGCGGAGAGCGTCTTCAGGCCTTCCTGCGACGCCCACTTGAAATGCAGCTCGGGTGCCGCCTTTCCGACCACACCGCTCTGGGCGGCGTGAGCCTTGGCCATCTGGTCGAGCTGGGCGGTAACGCGGTCAACGGCGGTGGCTGACTTGGTTCCCGGGTAGGCTTTCTGCAGCGCGAGCAGCATCTCGCGCCCCTTGGCCTCATCGTTGAAGACCTGCAGGTAGAGCATCGCCTTCATGAAGCTGATGACGCCGGCCTCCTCCTTTTGGTCGGCGTACTTTGTCACGAGCGCATCGAAGCGGGCCAGTTCCGGCGCGAGCGCCTCAGGCGTACGCTGTCCCGCTTGGAGCTTGGCCTTGATGTCCGTCACCAGGGCCTTGAGGTCGTTCTCGGCGGGCGAGATCGGGGCCGCGGCCGCGGGCGTCGCGGGTGCCGGTGCGGCGGCCGCGCTGGTGTCCTGCGCCGAGGCGCCGGACAAAATGAACGAGCCGACCACGAGGCCGGCGAAGAGAGAACGAAGTTTCATGGGAGATGGGGAATCAGAGATTAGAATCCAAAGGGTATCTCCCGGCAAAGGGATTCTGGCGGATCAATGCATCCGGATTAAACGCCAAGCCGCCAAGGCGCGAAGCGGATTTAGGGCGGGATCGCTGATCCCGCCGGGAACGATAATCATTGTCGCGGCGCTCTAGGTGGCCTCGCCCGGTTCCGAGCGGATGATTGGCCACACGTAGCGCGGGAGCGCGGAGATGGTCAGCGCGGCACGCGCTGGTCCCGAGCCAAACCTGGCGCTGGGACGACCGGAATGGGTGCCCGATACGGGCAATGACGGTCGCAACAAGGCACAAAAAGACGCAAAAGGACCGAGGAGGGGCGACATCGTGTTGCCTGGCCAGCGTCACACGTGGAGGGCTGGTCTCCTGACCAGCCGGAATGCCAAACCCGGTCGGCCGCGGCGGCCGACCCTCCCCCTAACCAACCGCTTTGCCAAAAACGGCCGCGCTAATAGTTCCACGCCATTGTGGCGCACTCTCTCGAAAGTGACTTCTTTGGCCAATTGACGCGGGAAAACCTGTCATTATTGTCAGGTTCGTGCCCAAGAAGCCGAGCCGTCTTCCGACCCCGAGCGAATACCGCAGCCTTTCGACGTTTCGTCACGCCATTCGCAAATTCCTCGATTTCAGCACCCGGGCCGCGCGGGAGCTGGGCCTGACGAGCCAGCAATACCAGGCGCTGTTGGCGCTGAAGGCCAATCAGCCGGGCGGGCCGCTCTCCATCGGCGAGCTGGCGAGAGATCTGTTCGTCGAGCACCAAAGCGCCGTGGAGCTGGTGAACCGGCTCGAGGAACGTCGCCTGGTGCGGCGGGCGATTTCGACCGAGGATGGCCGGCGGGTGGAGATCCACCTGACCGCTGGCGGCGAAGACACGATCGCGCAGCTCGCCGCCACGCATTGCGAGGAACTGAATCTTATCGGTCCCGAGATGCGGCGCGTGCTCCGTTCGCTCAGCGGCGTCTGGCCGGAGCAACCGGCGGAAGCCGAAGCGGTTTCCCGGTCACCCGAATCGACGGCGCGTCCCCTGCCCGACCGCGGCAACTGGCGCGCTGAGCGCCGGCTTCAGCATGCCGGCTCGGCCGCGAAGTAGCGTCGTTCTGTTCTTCCGCGTAGGGCTGCCGCTTGCGGCATGCCATTCGTAGGGCGGGATCGCGAATCCCGCCGACCTTGAATCAGCTCCCCTCTACCGAGAGGGGTGGCCGCAGGCCGGGGTGTGTTGATCCGATCCAATCCGTTCAACCACGAATGGACACGAAGGCACACGAATGGAGTGCCGGCGTCCCCGCCGGCCGAAATAAATCCAACCACGGATTACACAGATCGCACGGATTGATTTACAGGAGGCAGCAGAGGAGGCAGAGCACCAGGCATTGGCCTCTGGTTCCTCCGCTATCTCCTGTGAAATTCCCCGATCCATTCTTGGCTATGAAAAGGCACAATGAGCCACAAAAGGACCCAATCCATTCAACCACGAATGGACACGAGTGCACACGAATGAGGGCCCGCCTCCCTGCGGGCTGGCATCCAACCCTTCCACCTCCCACCTCCCGCCTTTCCCGGTATGGATTGATTTACAGGAGGCAGCAGAGGAAACAGAGATCGAACTCGGTTCACCCCGTTTCCTCCGGTGATAATCCTTCAACTTGGTTGCTCTGCGGGGAATCATCCGCATTGCTCCGACCCTCGTCGGGCCGCGGCGGGAATCGATGGCCGCGACAACTCTCATCCCCATTCCGGAGATTCAGCAGCGCATCCTATTCGTTCGAGGACATCGAGTCCTCATGGATGCGAGCTTAGCGGAGCTCTATGGCGTTCCGACCAAGGCCCTGCTGCAAGCGGTGCGTCGAAATCGTCGCCGATTCCCGGCCAATTTCATGTTTACGCTTACCGCCGCTGAATGGGCCGTTTTGAGGTCACAATCTGTGACCTCAAACCTCGGCCGGGGCGGCCGGCGCTATGCACCAATGGTCTTTACTGAACAGGGAGTCGCGATGCTATCCAGCGTGCTCACGAGCGCCCGGGCCATCGACGTGAATATCGCCATCATGCGCGCCTTCGTCCAATTGCGCCACCTCCTCGCAACGAATCGCGAGTTGGCAGCCAAGCTGTCCGAATTGGAGCACAAACTCGAAAACCACGACGAAGCCATCGCGAATCTCTTCGAGGCCATGCGCCAGCTGCTCGCACCCAGCGACCCGCCGCACGGCCGAAAGATCGGCTTCAATCGCTGAGCGAGGAGCTTCACGCAATGCCGCCAAGGCACGAAGCCGCCGCTGTACGCGGTTTTCTGTTCACGGTTCTCTGTTCTCAGCTAAAAGTCCGCCGATTCCCGACCCGTGGTCTCGGTCCTCTGATCGCCATCTCGCCCCTCAACTCTCAGCTTTCAACTGCCCCTACGCACGGGGTGAGGGTGGGCCTCGTCGGGCTCGCCGACGAAAATCCGCCGGGCTTCCGCGAAAAAACTATTTCCCCGAATTGGGATAATTGATCCCGGGTCCAAAGAAGCACTCGTAGGCCTGGATCTTTCCGTTCTTCAGCTGAAAATAGTCAGCGTTCCGCGCGAATTTTCCGCTCGTCGTCCAGGCAGTGGAGATCACGAAGACGTTGTCCCCATCGATCACCACCTGCTCCACGTCGAATTTTTTGATCTTGTACGTATTGGGCCAGCACCGGTCCTTGACGTGCTGCACGTCAATGTGGTCGTCGAGCGGACTGGAAAAGGTAAAGCCGTCGCCAAGCGCGTGCTCCAGCAAACCCCAATCGTGGGTTTCCCAAGCGCGATACCAGTCCTGGACGGCCTTGGGGGTGGACAGGTCTTGAGCGGCGGCAGCCGTGCAGACGAGGGCGAGGACAAGCAAAGCAAGTTTGGGAAAGAAACGGTTCATAGGCGTGGGCGGTGCGTGGATTCTTGAGGAGAACACCGCGCCTGGCGTTAACCCTTCAGTATTCTTAGCAGTTCACGGTTCTCGGTTCACGGTTTCTTCTGGCCTGTCTCGGAGTCTCGGTCGTTTGGAACCTTTCAACTTTCAACGTTCACCTTTCAACTCTCAGCAGAGCCTCACGCAAAGGCGCAAAGCCGCGAAGGGAAGCAAAGTTCACGGTTCGCTGTTCACAGATCGCGGTTCACGGTCGGTTTCCGAGTTGGAGCCTTTCAACTCTCAACGCTCAACTTTCAACTGGCCGAAGGAACCAGGGATTGCACGGATCACACGGATGGGAGCGAAACAGGTCTCACGCAAAGACGCCAAGGCGCGAAGGAACTTTGGTTCACCGTTCACGGTTCGAAGTTCGCGGTTTTCCGTCCACGGTTTTCGGTTCCCCGACTTCTGCCATCTGACCTCTGGCTTCTGACATCTGGCACGTGACCTCTGTCCACCGGCCACCGTCCTCTGAGCGCTTGCCCTCGGGGGCGCGGTAGTCTTTAAGTGACGGCCTCGTCGGGGCCACGGCGGGGAGCGCATGAACTTCAGTCGCATCCTCGTGAATTGCCTGGCCGGGCTCGTCGGGTTCTTCGGCGGTTCGTTGGCTTTGGGTAATAGTGGCAAGCCCACTCAGGCCGCGGCCGTTGGTCTACATTGGTGCGAGCGACTGAACCGCGCGCAGCAAAAAGGAGAGGAGCGCTTTCACAAGGGCGGAGCATACCATAATACGGCTCTAGCATTTTGGAACAGCAATAGCCGGGAGCGTGCGTTCTGGATGTTTCTATGCGCCTTTGTTGAGGACGTTTTCACAGGTGGTCGACGTGATCTTGTCCCGCAGACCCCGGCGACGAATGCGTTACGCGTTCTTTTCAATATGCCAGACGGTCCGCTGCTAAGCGTGGTGAATGCTTCTCTTGCGGTTCGGGACGCCGGGGGCTTTCAATGGGCTTATCCTGAAGCTTCTGTCGTCGAGTTCTTGCGGCGTGGTGATCACCAAAAACCAACCGGTCGCTTCGATGTCGATATACCCTTGAATCAGTTCTTCGCAGAGCACCTTTTCAATCGGCTAGATACAAAGGCCGATAAAGGCACCGGCACGACTCTAGAATTTTTGACGGCGTATTTCTTCGCCACTATGCCAAATGTTAGGCTCCAGTCTCGTGTCCAGGTTTCCAAGAAACATGGTACATACGAGCATGAGATAGATTTGCTTGTGATACAGAGCGGTGTGGGCTCTACCTACCTTATTGATGCGTTAGGTCGGCATTTCCTAGTAGAGTGCAAGGACTGGACAAAACGGGTAGGCACCGGCGAGCTGAATCACTTTGTGTCTAAAATGAGGTTTCACGGATGCCATTGCGGCGTCAAGGGAGTCCTCCATTCGCGTGGATTAGCGTCCATTAGCGGTTGAACCGGATTGGATCCTTTTGTGGCTCTTCGTGCCTTTTCGTGGGCCAAACCAAGCTAGTGGCGGGAGCGGAGTCCGATCCGTGTGATCCGTGTAATCCGTAGTCGAAAAACGAATCGCGCAGAGCGGCCGGCGGGGACGCCGGCCCTCCATTCGTGTCCCTTCGTGTCCATTCGTGGTTGAATGGTTTTTCAGCGAAACGATGGGCATTCCGGCGATCCCGCCCGAAATTGGCGCGTTAAGGATCACGCGCCCTACCATCAGTGTTTGACGGCGTCCTCGACCTTGTCCTCGTTGCGCTGGTAGTCCTTCTGCAGGCCGCGGCCGGTATTGGCGCAGCCGGCGGCGATCAGCGTTTCAACGGTGAGGAACAGGAGGAACACGATGGTGCGTAGTTTTGGGTTCATGCACCAAGGGTCGCCCAAGCGCCGACGATCCGCCACCGGGCGGTAGCCGTGTTTCCGGGGGTGGGTTTTGCCTGCCGGA
Organism: Lacunisphaera sp.; assembly: GCA_035549095.1. Classification (GTDB taxonomy): domain Bacteria; phylum Verrucomicrobiota; class Verrucomicrobiia; order Opitutales; family Opitutaceae; genus Lacunisphaera. The sequence goes on from DASZRV010000063.1 coordinate 222,114, forward strand.
AATTCCGAGGCGATTGGCCACAAAAAACACGAGAACGCACAAAAACAAATGAACCAGTTTAACCACAGATAGGCACAGATGGACACAGATGCATGGAGAAACTCTATCTGTGTGAATTTGTGTTCATCTGTGGTTAAAAGGGGCTGGGTCCCTTTTGGCTGCGAGCATTTGCACAGGAGGAAGCAGAGGTAGCAGAGGATCGGATAAAAGCGGCGAAAACGGGAGCAGGAGATTTCGGATTTCGTATTGGGGATTGGGACCTGTTGCCGGAGATCGAGGTATTGATCGGGCCTCTGCTCGCTCTGCTGCCTCCTGTGAAGCATTCCGGTCCGCGTTCCGGTCCGCGCCCTACCCTCATTCGTGTCTATTGGTGTCCATTCGTGGCTAAACGGATGGGCGGAGCGGCGCGGAACGGAGTCCGCGCCCTACCAACGCGCACGGAGTGCGCGTTCCACCTGTCGGGCATAAAGCCCGACCTACGGGAGGTCTGTGCTACCCATCAGGTAGCGGTCGCATTCGCGCGCGGCGCCCCTACCCTCGTTGATGGCCCAGACGACGAGACTCTGCCCGCGGCGGCAGTCGCCGGCGGCGAAGACGCCCTTCACCGAGGTCGAGTACTTCTCGTGCTCGGCCTTGATGTTTGAACGGGGATCGGTCTCGAGATTGAGATCCTTCACGAGCGGCTGCTCGGGTCCGAGGAAACCCATGGCCAGCAGCACGAGCTGCGCGGGACGGGTCTTCTCCGTGCCGGGAACTTCCTTCGGGATGAACGCGCCCTTCTCGTTCTTCTCCCACTTGATCTCGACCGTCACGAGCTCCTTCACGGCGCCCTTGTCGTCGCCGACGAATTTCTTGACCGTCGTCAGGTAGATGCGTGGGTCGGCGCCGAACTTGGCGGCGGCCTCCTCCTGGCCGTAGTCCATCTTGTACACCTTCGGCCACTCGGGCCAGGGATTGTCGGCCGCGCGCTCCTGCGGCGGCTTCGGGAGAATTTCGATCTGGAGCAGGCTCTTGCAACCGTGGCGCATGGCCGTGCCGACGCAGTCGGTGCCGGTGTCGCCGCCGCCGATGACGACGACGTCCTTGCCCGTGCCGAGGATGGGGCTCTTGCCGTTGTTGCCGAGGACGGCCTTGGTGTTGGCCGTCAGGTACTCCATCGCGAAGTGCACGCCCTTGAGATTGCGACCCTCGATCGGCAGGTCGCGCGGCAGCGTGGCGCCGGTGCAGACGACGATGGCGTTGAATTCCTTCAGCAGCAGCTCGGGCTCGACGTTGTCCTTGTCGCCGGTGCCGACGCTGGCGTTGCAGATGAACTTGATGCCCTCCTGCTCCATGAGCTTGATGCGGCGCAGGACGACCTCCTGCTTGTCGAGCTTCATGTTCGGGATGCCGTACATCAGCAGGCCGCCCGGGCGGTCGGCGCGCTCATAAACCGTGACGAGGTGGCCGGCGCGGTTGAGTTGCGCGGCGCAGGCCAGGCCGGCGGGGCCGGAGCCGATGACGGCGACCATCTTGCCGCTGCGGACGGCGGGCGCCTCGGGAATGACCCAGCCCTCCTCCCAGCCGCGGTCGATGATCGAGGCCTCGATGTTCTTGATCGTGACCGGCGGGGCGTTGATGCCGAGGACGCACGAGCCCTCGCACGGCGCCGGGCAGACGCGGCCGGTGAACTCCGGGAAGTTGTTCGTCTTGTGCAGGCGGAGGAGCGCCTCCTGCCAGCGGTCGCGGTAGACGAGGTCGTTCCACTCCGGGATGAGGTTGTTGATCGGGCAGCCCGAGGCCATGCCGCTGATCAGCTTGCCGGTGTGGCAGAACGGGACGCCGCAATCCATGCACCGCGCACCCTGGTTGCGCAGTTTCTTCTCCTCCATGTGGTGATGGAACTCCTTGAAGTCGCGCACGCGCTCCAGCGGCGCGCGGTCGACGGGCAATTCCCGCAAATACTCAATAAAGCCTGTAGGTTTTCCCATTTTAGGAATCAGTTTTTAACACAGAGGACGCAGAGAGCGCGGAGGTGAAAAATCAGAGGGGGAATTCAGGTTAACCACGGATATCACGGATTGTTGAAAAGAGTCTGTTTGATCTCTGTGGTCTCTGTGACCTCCGTGTTTAAATGAATTGGTTTGGAATTAATTGCCACCGACGCGCGACGGGTCGCGGGCGTTCTGCTCGAAGGCGGCCATGATGGCCTCGTCGCCGCTCAGGCCCGAGGCCTCGGCGCGGCCGATGTAGTCGAGCATGCGTTTGTAGTCGTTGGGCATGACCTTGACGAACTTCGGGACGGTGAGGTCCCACTCGTCGAGGAGCTGCTTCGCGCGCGGGCTCTTCGTGTAGTTGTAGTGCTGCGTGATGAGCTTCTTCACCTCGGCGATCTCGATGCCGGCGGTGAGCTTCTCGACGCCGACCATCTGCGTGTTGACGCGCTTGGCGAAGTCGCCGGTCTCGTCGAGCACGTAGGCGATGCCGCCCGACATGCCCGCGCCGAAGTTGCGCCCAGCGCGGCCGATGACGACCACGCGGCCGCCGGTCATGTACTCGCAACCGTTGTCGCCCACGCCCTCGACCACGGCGTCGACGCCGGAGTTGCGGACGCCGAAGCGCTCACCGGCCATGCCGCGGAGGTAGACCTCGCCGGCGGTCGCGCCGTAGAGCGCGACGTTGCCGATGATCATGTTCTCCTCGGCCTTGAACGTGGCCTGCGGCGACGGGTAGACGATGATCTTGCCGCCCGAGAGGCCCTTGCCGAGGTAATCGTTGGCGTCGCCCTCGATGGAGAAGGTCATGCCGCGCGTCATGAACGCGCCGAAGCTCTGGCCGGCCGAGCCCTTGAAGTGAATCCGGATCGTGTCCGGCGGCAGCCCCTTCGCGCCGTGCTTCTTCGTGACCTCGCCGCTGGTGATGGTGCCGGTGACGCGGTTGACGTTGCGGATCGGCAGCTCGGCGACGACCTTCTCGCCGCGCTCGATGGCGGGTTTGCAGATGTCGAGGAGCGTGGTGACGTCGAGCGACTTCTCGATACCGTGGTCCTGCTTCATCGAGCAGAACCGGCCGACCTCAGGCCCGACCTCGGGCGCGTAGAGGATGTTGGAGAAGTCGAGGCCCTTGGCCTTCCAATGCGAGATGGCCGCGCGCGGCTCGAGGGCGCCGACCTGGCCGACCATTTCCTCGATGGTGCGGTAGCCGAGGGACGCCATGAGTTCACGGACCTCCTCGGCGATGAACTTCATGAAGTTCACGACGTGCTCCGGCTTGCCGGTGAAACGGGCGCGGAGCTTCGGGTCCTGCGTGGCGACGCCCGCCGGGCAGGTGTTGAGGTGGCAGACGCGCATCATGATGCAGCCCGTGGCGACGAGCGGCGCGGTGGCGAAGCCGAATTCCTCGGCGCCGAGCAGCGCGGCGATGACGACGTCGCGGCCGGTCTTGAGCTGGCCGTCGGTCTCGACCGCGATGCGCGAGCGAAGGTTGTTGAGGACGAGTGTCTGGTGCGTCTCGGCGAGGCCGAGCTCCCAGGGCAGGCCCGCGTGCTGCAGCGAGGTCTGCGGCGAGGCGCCCGTGCCGCCGTCGTAGCCCGAGATGAGCACGACGTCGGCGTGGGCCTTGGCCACGCCGGCGGCAACGGTGCCGACGCCGACCTCGGACACGAGCTTCACGGAGATGCGCGCGTCGCGGTTGCCGTTCTTGAGGTCGTGGATCAGCTCCGCGAGGTCCTCGATCGAATAGATGTCGTGGTGCGGCGGCGGGGAGATGAGGCCCACGCCGGCGGTGGTGCCGCGGGTCTTGGCGACCCACGGGTAAACCTTGGAGCCGGGCAGCTGGCCGCCCTCGCCGGGCTTGGCGCCCTGGGCCATCTTGATCTGGAGCTCGCGGGCGTTGACGAGGTACTGGCTCGTGACGCCGAAGCGGCCGGAGGCGACCTGCTTGATGGCGGAATTCTTGGAGTCGCCCTGCTCGTTCGTCCAGGTGTAGCGCGCGGGATCCTCGCCGCCCTCGCCCGTGTTGGACTTGCCGCCGATGCGGTTCATGGCGATGGCCAGCGTCTCGTGCGCCTCCTGCGAAATGGAGCCGTAGGACATCGCGCCGGTCTTGAAGCGCTTCATGATGGCCTCGACGGGCTCGACCTCGGCGATCGGGATGGCGGTGGAGGGCTTGAAGTCGAGCAGGCTGCGCAGCGTGCAGAGCTTGCCGCCCTGCTCGTTGATGAGCTTCGAGTATTGCTTGAAGGTGGCGTAACTGCCCGTGCGCGTCGCCTTCTGCAGGGCATGGATCGACTCGGGGGTGAACAGGTGGGCCTCGCCCTCGGCGCGCCACTGGTACAGTCCGCCGACAGGCAGCACGTGTGCGCTGCCCGTGCGGTCCGGGTAGGCGGCGCGGTGGCGCAGCAGCACCTCCTGCGCGATGACATCGAGGCCGATGCCGCCGACGCGGGAGGCGGTCCAGGTGAAGTAGTGGTCGATGACATCCTGGCGGAGGCCGAGGGCCTCGAACACCTGGGCGCCGCGGTAGCTCTGGAGCGAGGAGATGCCCATCTTCGAGGCGACCTTGATGACGCCCTTGGAGGCGGCCTTGACGAAGTTCTTGCAGGCGGCCTTGTGGTCGATGCCGGTCAGCGCGCCCTCGCGGATCATGTCGTCGATGGTCTCGAACGCCACGTACGGATTCACGGCGCTGATGCCGTAGCCGATGAGCAGCGAGAAATGGTGCACCTCGCGCGCCTCGCCGGTCTCGAGCACGAGCGAGACGCGGGTGCGCAGGCCCTCGCGGATGAGATAATGGTGCAGGCCGGCGGTGGCGAGGAGCGCCGGGATGGGCGCGAAATCCTTGTTCACGCCGCGGTCGCTGAGGATGATGACGTTGACTTCATCCTCCTCGATCATGCGGCGGGCCATCATCGAAAGTTCCTCGAGGGACTTGGCCAGGCCCTTGCCGCCGCGGGCGACGCGGAAGAGGATGTTGAGCACGCCGATCTTGAGGCCGGGCAGCTCGGTGCGGCGGATCTTCGCGAATTCGTCGTTGGTGAGGACGGGCCACTTCAGCTCGACGCGGCGGCAGGCCGTCGGGCCCGGGTGCAGGAGGTTGCCCTCGGAACCGAGGCGGGTCTCGGCGGAGGTGATGATCTCCTCGCGGATGCAGTCGATCGGCGGGTTCGTGACCTGCGCGAAGAGCTGCTTGAAATAGTCGTAGAGGAGGCGCGGCTTGTTCGAAAGGACGGCCAGGGCGGCGTCGTTGCCCATGGAGCCGACCGCCTCGACGCCGTCGCGGGCCATCGGCATGAGGATGACGCGCTCGTCCTCATGCGTGTAGCCGAAGGCGATCTGGCGCTGGAGCAGCGTCGGGTGGTCCGGCGCCGGCACTTCGGGCGCGTCGGGCAGGTCGCTCAGGTAAAGGAGGTGCTCCTTGATCCACTCGGCGTAGGGGCGCTCGGTGGCGAGCGTCTGCTTGATCTCCTCGTCCTCGATGATGCGGCCCTGGACGGTGTCGACGAGGAAGATGCGGCCCGGGGCGAGGCGGCCCTTGCGCACGACGTCCTGCGGCGGGATGTCGAGCACGCCGGTCTCGGAAGCCATGATGACGAGGCCGTCCTTCGTCACGGTGTAGCGCGACGGGCGCAGGCCGTTGCGGTCGAGGATGGCGCCGATCTGGCGTCCATCGGTGAACGCGATGGCGGCGGGGCCGTCCCAAGGCTCCATGAGACAGGCGTGATATTGATAGAAGGCGCGGCGGGCCGGGTCCATGTCCGTGGCGTTGGACCAGGGCTCGGGGATCATCATCATGATCGCGTGGGCGATGGGGCGGCCGGCGAGCACGAGGAGTTCGAGCGTGTTGTCGAACATCGCCGAGTCGGAGCCGTTCGGATTGATGATCGGGAGGACCTTCGCCATGTCCTCGCCGAAGGCCTCGGACTCGAAGAGCGCCTCGCGGGCGTGCATCCAATTGATGTTGCCGCGGAGCGTGTTGATCTCGCCGTTGTGCGCGACGTAGCGGTAGGGGTGCGCGCGGTCCCAGCTCGGGAAGGTGTTCGTGGAAAAACGCGAGTGCACGAGCGCCAGCGCGGTCTCCATCAGCGGGTCCGCGAGGTCGGGGAAATACTTCTCGAGCTGGTCGGTGAGCAACATGCCCTTGTAGACGATCGTCTTGCAGGACAGGCTCGCGACGTACCACAGCTCGGCGCCCGGCATGGTCGACGTGCGGATCTCGGAGTAGCCGCGCTTGCGGATGAGGTAGAGCTTCCGCTCGAAGGTCGTTTCGTCCTTCACGTTCTCGCCCCGACCGATGAAGGCCTGGCGCATGAACGGTTCGCAGGCCTTGGCGGTGTCGCCGAGCGAGGAATTGTTGACCGGCACGGTGCGCCAGCCGAGGAAGACCTGGCCCTCGGACTGGACGATCTGCTCGAACTTCTGCTCGATCTTGCGGCGAACGGCGGGATTGCGCGGCAGGAAGAGGATGCCGCAGCCGTAGTCGCCGGCGGCGGGCAGCGGAATGCGCGCCTGCCGGGCGATCTCGGCGAAAAACTTGTGCGGCATCTGCATGAGCACGCCGGCGCCGTCACCGGTGTTGGGCTCCGCGCCGGCGGCGCCGCGGTGGTCGAGATTCGTCAGCACCTGCAGGCCCTGCTGGAGGATCGTGTGCGAGGGGCGGCCTTTCATGTCCACGACGAAGCCGACGCCGCAGGCGTCGTGCTCGAACCACGGGTCATAGAGGCCCTGCTTGGCCGGCCGGCCGCCGGCGGCGGGCCGGGCGGCGCTGTCGTTGTCGTTATGGGAGGACATGGTGGTGGGAAAATCGGCGGTGAGTAAATGCAGCTACTCGTGTGCCACGCTCCGGGCGGTGTCAGGCGGTTTCGCCCCGGACGGGAGAGCAATCAACGCGCAGCCAGACCATCGCTGGCAATCATGTTTTTCGATCGGCGCGGAGACTGTAGTTCTGGTGCATCTGTGCGGCGTTCAGCATAGCGTCCTGCGCAGCGTAACAAGGCGCAAATTCGTCATAAGCCGGCGGCCGGCCCACAGCACCGCAACACGTTGCGGCCAAGGTGTGCGGGTTGGCGGCGGGCGCACCAGCGGTAGGTCGGGGTTTATCCCCGACATGTCGGGCGTAAAGCCCGACCTACAAAGCTCGTTGAACCGATCCCGTTTCGCGGCGGGATCAGCCGCCGAGGCGTCGCACTCGGCGCGATCCCGCCCTACAAAACTGGCACCCAAAACCCGCCAAGATTTTGTTTGCTACGCCCTACCCTTTTAGGTCTCTTGGCCCCTCTTCCGGTGCAAACCGGACCCAGAAATCGGGGCGTAGCTTAGCCTGGTAGAGCGCTACGTTCGGGACGTAGAGGTCGTGAGTTCGAATCTCACCGCCCCGACCATCTGGCAGAAACAACCCGCGAGGGAACGAACGGATAAATGCCCGTTCCCCGAGTGGTTGCAAGATTCGACTGTTGCGACAGCGAACGACACACGGAGACGCGAAACGACCCGTTGCGGGCAAAATTTGGGAACGTTTTTGGGAACGCTCATTCCGGCCGAAAAACCGCGCTCCCGCCGCGATACACCAAACGCGATCCGCACTCGACGGCGACGCGATACGAGCCGCGCGCGAACTCGCGCCAGTCGATTCTCGCTTGGCGCTCGCGGAATTTCCGCCGTTCGAGGTTTCGCTTGTAGTGGCTCCACTCGCGAATGGCTTCGACCGTGCGCAGGTCGCCAGAAAGGAAGCCACTCATGACGCAGCCTCCCTCCCTGTCGGCTTGTGATTCCACGGCAGCGCAGCGACCGCAGCGAGAACAGGCCCGCGCAGGTGCGATGCATCCATGTAGGTTTTCATCGTCAGCTTGAGGTCAGCGTGCCGCATAGCCTCCATCACAACGCGAGGATCGGCACCGGAGAGCACCAAATGGACGCCGAAAGTTTTGCGCAGCGCGTGCAGGTCCGCGCGCCTCCCCTCTCCGTCGACCGAGGGAATGCCAGCGCGCCCGAGGTCTTTGCGGAATGCGGGACACTTCGGGACCACGCCGACGAAGGCAGGCGCGTTCGGGTGTGCGTTCGGCCGGCGCAACGCAACCAACGCGCGCGCCAGTTCCGATGAGATGCTGGCCAGCGCAGTCTTGCCGTTCTTCGAGATTGAGCCGGGCATGCGGATGTGTGCCCCGGGGCTCCCCCTCGCCCCTTCCCCCTCCCCCGCAGGGGGGAGGGGAACTCCCGCCAATCCGCCAAACCCTTCGTTGGCGGCGATCACATCGCAGACCCGGAGGCGGCGTATTTCGATCGGCCGGATTCCCGTCTCGAGAATGAGCCGGTAGAACGTGCGGCGCGGTTCGGGCGCGGTGGCCAGCAGCGCGGACACTTGTTCAGCCGTCAACGCGTAACGATACTCACCCGAACTCCGACACGTGTCCGCCGGGTCAACGAACTCGAACGGGTTTTCCAGCGCGAGGCGCTGCCGCTTGAGCCACCGGAAAAAACGGCTCCAGGCATTCAGGTAGGCGTTTTGAGTCGCGGGCTTGTGCCCGCAATCCTTGCGCCACTCGCAAAAGCTGGCGGTGGTCGCTTGCGCGAGCACGGACCAGCCACAGGCCGCGCTCAGTTTGCGCAGCGCGATCCCGTAGCGTTTGACGGTGGCCGGAGCCTTGTCGCGCGCCGTGAGGTCCGCGAGAAACAGCGCGACCAGCTCAGCGAGCGGACGCTTCGACGCTTCCCGGACGGAGCGAGGCGGCGCTATGCCGGCCGCCTCTTTCTCGCAATCCGCCAGCCTCGATTGAAGCTTGGCCTGCGCAACGCGTTTGTCCGTTGTGCCGAGACTGAAACGCCGTTCGCGCGGCCAGCTCTCCAGTTGAATCTTGCAGTGCCAGCGACCATCGCGGCGAAAGAGTGAGGCGATCATGCGGCCCCCCTTTGCGCGAGCAGACGCGCGACGTAGGTTGCAACATCGGACGAAGGGACACGGCTGGACCCGCGGACTTTCAACGGACGCGGGAATTCACCGGCAGCAATCAAACGCTCCAGCGAACGGCGACAGACGCCGAGACGTTGAGCGGCTTCGGGCAGGGTGAGCAGTTGCAGCGCACCCGAGGAAACATCGGACATTGTGGTTTCATCGTTGAAGTGCGGACACGGCCAGCCCGGCCACCATGGCAGAGCTTTGGTTGCGTGCCCGACTCTGTCCGACTTCCACGAGTGGGCGGCCTCCCGTTGGTTGTGCCTCGTGCCGGAGTTTCGAGGCAGACCGTGTTTCCCGTAATGCTGAGCGAGCGCCCGGACCGTACACGACAGGGAGCGACTGTCAAGTGCTAACCGCGTCCCGCGCAACGTGTTGACCCGTGTCAACGGACTTCGGCAACGCCGCTTCAACGGCACGTCACGAAACCAAAGGGACCATGGAGAAGTTATGTAATAGAGAACAAGGCTAGGGGTTCCGGTCCGCTTCGCGGGGCGCGCCGCGCGCGTGTACCCCTCGTACCGAGGAGCACCCGCGCGCGGACGGCGCCGGGCGCACGGTTGACACAAGCCAACACCAATTTGGGAACGGTTTTGGGAACGCGGCATTTTGGGAGTTCGGTAACTCCCTCGCGGTCCCACCGTTGCTAGTTGGGGCTCATACTTCGAATCTCACCGCCCCGACCATCTGGAAACCGCGGGCGGGACCAATCATCTCAGAAATCCGCTGGATCCTTCGCACGGCTCGGGATGACCGCTTCGGGCATTGGTACCCTAGCCTTGTCATTCTGAGCGAAGCGAAGTTCAGCCGAAGGCTAGTTCGACATCCAGGGAGAATCCTAATCCGGGCAATGTATTTTCTCAATCCGCCCTAGGAAACCGGAACCAACTCGAAGGACGTGTTCTGTTCGATCTCGTCGATGGTCGTCAGGCCAAGGAGGACTTTCTTCAAGCCGTCGTACCGCAAGGGGCGGTAGCCCGTTTTCGCCGCCGCGCGCGTGATTTCCTGGGCGCTGCGTCCATCCGAGATCAACTGCCGGATCTCCTCGGTCACGAGCACCAGCTCGTGGAACGCGATCCGGCCGTGGTAGCCGGTGCCACGGCAATGCGGGCAGCCGCGGCCGCGGTAGAAAGGAACGTCCGTGAGGCCGTCGTCGAGAAAGTATTGCCGGAGCACGTCGCGCCCGGGCTGGTAGGGCTCCTTACACTTCTCGCAGATACGGGCGACGAGGCGCTGGGCGAGCACGCCGATCACCGAGGGCGCGACCATCGCGGGGTCGACGCCGATTTCGAGGAGGCGGACGATCGCCTGCGGCGCCGTGTTGGTGTGCAGCGTGGCAAACACCAAGTGGCCGGTCAGCGCCGCCTCGGTGGCGATCTTGGCGGTCTCGAGGTCGCGAATCTCGCCGATGAGGATGACGTCCGGATCCTGGCGCAGCAGCGAGCGCAGCAGCGTCGAGAACTTCAGGTCGATGTGGGCGTTGACCTGGCTCTGTGTCACGCCGCCGAGCGGAATCTCCACCGGGTCCTCGATCGTGGAGATGTTGATCGAGGGGTCGTTGATCTCGTGCAGCGCCGAGTACAGCGTGGTGGTCTTGCCGGAGCCGGTGGGTCCGGTCACGAAGATGATGCCGTTGGGCGACCGGATCAGCCGGCGGAATGGCCCGAGGATGTCCAGCGACATCAGGGTGCGGTCGAGCGTGACCATCGCCTTGCGCCCGGTGGACGCGAGCACACGGATCACGGCCTTTTCCCCGTGCGCGGCGGGCAGCGTCGACAGCCGGAAGTTGGCCTTGGTCGTGCCGATCGGGAGCGAGAAACGGCCGTCCTGCGGAAATCGGGATTCGGCAATGTTCAGCGTGGCGAGGATCTTGAGCCGGGAGAGGATCGCGCGGTGGAGCTTGCGCGAGAAGCGCAGGATCTCGCGCAGGTTGCCGTCGATGCGAAAGCGAATCCGCGACTGGCTTTCCTGCGCCTCGATGTGGATGTCCGTCGCGCGCTCGCGCAGGGCAAAATGGATGATGTCGTCGAGGACGCGGACAACCGGCTCGGCCTCGGCGATGGTTTCCAACCGTTCCCCGAGGCGCCCGGAGATTTCGCCCTGCTCGAGGTCGGAGAGGCTCTCGCCCAGCGTCTTCTCGGTCGAGTACTGGATGGCGATGGCGTCGGTGATCTCACATGGAAGACAGAACACCGGGCTGACCGGCAGCTGGGCAATCTGGCGCACGCGCCGGACGAGCGCCTCGTCCTGCGGCGTCGCCATGGCGACCGTCAGCACGCCGTCGATGACATAGAGGCCGAGGACCTCCGCCTTGCGGGCAACCTCCAGCGGGATCCGGGCAACGGCGTCCTCGGTGATGACGGAGGCCAGGACATCGACGTAAGCGATGTCGATCGAATCGGCCCAGAGGCGGCAGGCGGCGTCCTTGGCCAGGTGCCCGTGTTCGATCAGCGCATGCAACAGGTCGAGCGTCGGCCCATGCTTGTCCAGCAGCTCGGCCAGCTCGCTCTCGAAATCGAACCCGGGTTGCTGGCGCAGGAGGGCCGGAAAGCGGTTATTTGCGGGGCGGTTGGACACGGCGAGTTTTCCTCTTGGCGAACATCTTGGTGATCTCGACCTGGTCGAGTTTCTCCATGGCGAACGCCGCGGCGCTGCGCTCGATCTCGACCTCGCGCAGCAAGGCGGGAAGCGAATAGCGCACGGTCGCGAGCCCGACGGAAGGCGATGTGGGTTGGTGGCTAGGCATGGGGAGCGGGGTTGGTCGGCGGGTCTTCGCCAAAACATTCGGTCAGGATGCGGGATAGTTCGGCGGAGATCTCCTCCGGCGGAGTGTCTTTGCGCAGGTAACCCGTGGCGCCGAGCCGGAGGCACTCCTCGACGGTCTGGCGGTTGATCAACGACGTAAGCATGACCACCACGCACTCGGGATCCTGTTGCCGGAGCGCCTGAAGCGTCTGCAGCCCGTCGAGCCGGGGCATGTTGACGTCGAGCAGGACCAGCTCCGGGCGTTCGCGGGCGCAGATTTCGACGGCCGCCGCGCCGTCGCCGGCCTCGATGACCTTCGGGCTGCCAAGCGAGCGGACGACGAGGCCGACGAATTTGCGGATGTGCGCTTCGTCGTCGACGATGAGGATCTTGCCGGTGAATTTCATGGGGGCGCAGGCAGGGTGAATTTGAATTCGCAGCCGCCGCCGGGAAGGTTCTCGGCCGTGATCGTCCCCTGGTGGGCCTCGACGATCTTGCGGCAGATGGCCAGCCCGAGTCCGGTGCTGTGCTCGCCCCCGGTGGGGCGCACGGAAGTGCGGCCGAAGTCCTGGAAGAGCTTGTGCCGCTCCTCCTCCGGGATGCCCGGGCCCTGGTCGCGCACCGCGACGGAGCAATCGGCGTCGCCGGCCGTCACCTCGACGCGGATCAGCGCGCCCGGCGGCGAAAACTTGACGGCGTTGGAGAGGAGATTGTCGACCACCTGTTTGATCTTCGGCGCGTCGATCTGCACGGTCCGCAACGGCGCGTTCGCGGTGAGCGTGATGCTGGTGCCCTTTTGCGCGGCGTTGATGTTGTTCAGGTGGACGGATTTTTCGACGAGGCTGGCCAGCACGCACGGTTCGAACCGGAGCTTGAGTTCGCCGGACTCGATCACGGAGACGTCGAGGATCTCATTCACAAGTTGCAGCATGGACTGGCTGGCCTCGTGGATCGTCCCCGCCAGGTCGCGTTGCTCGGCGGTGAGCTCGCCGACCGCGCCGTCGCGCAGGAAGGCGGCCAGGCCGCGGATCGAGGCGAGCGGGTTCCGCAGGTCGTGCGCCACCATGCTCAGCAGCTTGTTCTTGGCGGCATTGGCCTTGCTCAGTTGGAGGAGCAGGAGCCGGTTGTACAGGTGGGTGCGGATGCGCGCGAGCGTCTCCTGCGGCCGGAAGGGTTTCGGCAGGTAATCCACGCCACCGGCGCCGAGGCCTTCGATGACATCGGCCGAGTCGCTCCGGGCGGTGATGAAGATGACCGGCGCGCAGGCGTCGCCATGGCGGCGCTTGAGCGTGCGGCAGGTCTCGAAGCCATCAATGCCCGGCATCACGACGTCGAGCAGGACGAGATCCGGGTGGAATTCATCGTAGGCCGTGAGGGCGGCCTCGCCCGAATCGGCCGAGGCGACCTCGCCGCCCTCCTGCTGGAGGATACCCGTCAGGATGCGGATGTTCAGCCGGTCGTCGTCCACGACCAGGATCTTGTGTCCGGCCAGGTTGCCCGTGGTGCGCGTCGTCACGACGATTCCTTGGCGGGCGGGGGCGGCGCGATCCAGCGCCCAAGCGCGGCCCGCAGCTCCGCCTCGCGCACCGGTTTGCTGACGTAGTCGTCCATGCCGGCCGCGAGGCACTTCTCGCGATCGCCCTGCATGGCGTTGGCCGTCATCGCAATGATGTGGACATGGGCCCGCCGGCCCGACCGGGCGTTCTCCTCCTCGCGCCGGCGGATGCATTGCGTGGCTTCGTAGCCGTCCATCTCCGGCATCTGGCAATCCATGATGATGACGTCGTAGGGCACCTCATCGAGCGCCTGGACCACCTCGAGGCCGTTGGCGACCGCGTCCGCCGCGTAGCCGAGTTTGCGGAGCTGGGCGAGCGCGACCTTCTGGTTCACCGCGTTGTCCTCCGCCAGGAGGATCCGCGCCTTCGCGGCGCCGGCCGCAACCGCCGGGGCGGCCGCCGGCGAGGCCGGCTTGGCGAACACGCTCTCCGCCATCGCCTGGCCGACGACATCGACGAGGCAGTCGAAAAGACGCGATTGTTTCACCGGCTTGATCAGGTAGGCGTCGATGCCATTCGCCTTGAGCTCGGCGTTGGACATGACGTGGCCGAGAGACGTCAGGATGATCAGGCGCGTGCGGGCGATCGCCGGTTCGGCCTTGATGGCCCGGGCCAGCGTGAGGCCGTCCATCTCGGGCATCTGCATGTCGAGCAGCGCGACGTCGTACGGTTTGCCCTCAGCCGCGGCGGCGCGCAGGATTTTGAGCGCCTCGTGGCCGCTCGCCGCACTGCCCTTCTGCATTTTCCAGGCGACGATCTGGTGCCGCAGGATCTGCCGGTTGGTGGCGTTGTCGTCGACGACCAGCACGCGCAGGTCGAAGAGATCGCGGTTGTAGGCGGAGGGCGGTTTCGCCGGGCCGGACTGCCGCGCGAACTTCGCCGTGAACCAAAAGGTCGCGCCCTGACCGGGAACGCTCTGCACGCCGATCTGGCCGTCCATCATGGCGACAATCTGTTTGGAGATGGCGAGGCCGAGGCCGGTGCCGCCGTAGCGCCGGGTCGTCGAACTGTCGGCCTGCGTGAAGGCCTGGAAGAGCCGTTGCTGCACCTCGGGCGGGATGCCGATGCCCGTGTCCACCACGTTGAAGCGCACCGTCGAGTAGGTGTCGGTCTCCTCCTCCTTGAAGACGCGGACCACCACCTCGCCGCGTTCGGTGAACTTGATCGCGTTGCCGATCAGGTTGACGAGGACCTGGCGCAACCGGCCCGGGTCGCCGCGGAGCGCCACGGGCACATCCGGGGGGATGGCGCTCAGGAGTTCGATGTTCTTTCGCTGCGCCCGCTCGGCGAGCATGTCCAGCGTGCCCTCGATGGTTTCGACCAGGTCGAAGTCGAGTTCCTCAAAGTGCAGCTTGCCCGCCTCGATCTTGGAGAAATCCAGGATGTCGTTGATGACGGTCATCAGCGTGTCCGCGCTGGCGCGGATCGTTTCGGCGAACTCCCGCTGCAGGTCGTCGAGCTTGGTGTCGAGGAGCAGGCCCGTCATGCCGATGACGCCGTTCATGGGCGTGCGGATCTCGTGGCTCATGTTGGCGAGGAACTCGCTCTTGGCCCGGGTGGCGGCCTCCGCCGCCTCCTTGGCTCGCGCCAGCTCTTCCTCCGCCGCCTTGAGTTCGGTGATGTCCTTGGTGATTCCGCACGTGCCGATGATCCGGCCGGCCTGGTCCAGCAACGGGGTCTTGGTGGTGAGTCCCCAGCTGACCCTGCCATCCGACCAGGTTTCCTTCTCGACGCGCCCCAGCAGCGGTTCGCCGGTCGCGACGATGCGCTGTTCATCCGCGAATGCCTGCCGGGCGTGTTCCTCCTTGAAGAAATCGAAATCGGTTTTGCCGATCGCCTCCGCCGGGTCCTTCAAGCCAAACCGTTCCGCCAGCGAACGGCTGATGACGAGGAAGCGGGAGTCCCGGTCCTTGCAATAGATGTTGTCGGGAATGCTGTTCAGCAAACCCATGAGCTGGGCGCGCTCGCGGGCGAGGTCGGCTTCGACCTGCTTGCGCTCGGTCACGTCCCAGAACATGCCCTGCACGCCCGTGACCTTGTCGTCCTCGATCACCGGCACCTTGACGAGTTCGATCCATCGCCGTTCGCCATCGGAGCGCTCCACCTCCTCGGTCTTCTGCAGCGGGATGCGCTGCGCCATCACCTGGCGGCTGTCAGCGAGGCGCGCCGCGGCCACATCAACGGGGGCCAGGGCGAATTCGTCCTGGCCCAGGATATCGTCCTGACGCCGGCCGTGCCACTGGCAGTAGCGTTCGTTGGCGAAGGTCGTGCGCCCCTCGGCATCCCGCCGGAAGATGCAAATCGGCAAGTGGTCGAACAACGAGTGCAGGAAGGCCTCGGACTTCTCCAGCTTCCGCTCCGCTTCCACGCGCGCGGTGATGTCGCTGTCGATGCCGATCGTGTATTCGCGCCCGTCGATCACGATGAGGCTGGTCGAATACTCGATGGTGATGATGGCGCCGTCCTTGCGCTTGTGCCTTGCGGTGCCGTAACGACGGCCGGCGACCCGCAAGTCGGCGAGGTGGTCCTTCGCCGCGCGGAAAGCCCAGGGACTCACCTCGAGCAGGTCGATCGACTGGCCGATCAGTTCCTCCCGCGTGTAACCGTGCATTTCGCAAGCCATGGGGTTGCAGTCGACGATCTTGAGCGGCACGAGCGGGTCGACGGGATCGAACAGCATGAGACTGAGCGGGGCCTTTTCCCAGGTTTCCCGGAGCTGCGGCAACTTGGTGAGCAGTTCGTAGCGGTGGCGCTCCAACTCCGCGCGGGTCGCGCCCAGCAGCCGCCGGCTGCGGGCCGCCTGCACCAGCGACCAGACAAACAGCAGCATGCCGCCCACGGTCAGCCAAATGAGGCTGGTGCGGTCCGGCAGGCGACGCACGGCGATGAGCCAGCCCGCCACGCCGAGGCACAGGGCCAGGCCGGCAGCCGGCACGAGCAGCGGTGCGACCGAGGCACGCGGGGATCCATTTCCGTTCCTGGTCGCGGGAGAACTCATGGGGCAAAAGGCGCCTGCGACGGTGAGGTCCGGATGGCGGTGGCCGGGCCGCCATCAAGGATCTCCCGCACCAGGCGCGCGAGGGTCTTGGGTTGGTAGGGTTTTTGGAGAAAATTGAAACCCCGGTCGGACGGAAGCATCTGTCCGGCCAGGCTCGGGCTGTAGCCGCTGGTGTAGAGCACCTTCAACTCCGGCCGGTGCTCGCGGAGCTTTTCCGCGAGGTCGCTGCCGCTCATCTCGTCCGGCAACACGAGGTCGGTCAGCAGCAGGGCGATCTTCCCGTGGTACAGTTTCCAGGCCTCGAGCGCTTCGTGCCCGGAGCCCGCCTGGAGGATCTTGTAGCCGTTCATCTGCAGGACGGTGCGCGCGTATTCGCGCACCGACACCTCGTCTTCAACCACGAGGATGGTCTCCTTGCCGCCGCGAATGTACAAGTCGCTTTTCGCCTCCGGGACCGCGGTCGATTCGTCGCGCGCGGCGATCGGCAGGAGAATGCGAAAGAGCGTGCCGAAGTTCGCCTCGCTTTCGACTTCGACCCAGCCTTCATGCTGCCGGGCGATGCCCATCACGGTGGAAAGACCGAGTCCCGTGCCGGCGCCGGCGCTCTTGGTGGTGAAAAATGGTTCGAAGATTCGCGGCAGGACCTCCGGCGGAATGCCGACCCCGGTGTCACGAACGCTCAGCCACGCGAACGAACCCGGGCGGGCGCCGGGGGCCCGCTGGTGATCCACCTCGGTGACTTCGCAGGAGCCGGTGCTGATGACGAGGCTGCCGCCCTTGGGCATCGCGTCGCGGGCGTTCACCGCCAGGTTCATGACCACCTGTTCAACCATGCCGGTGTCCGCCAGCGCGAGCGGCAGCTGTTGCGCCAGGTCGAGCTGCAGGCTGATGTGTTCGCCGATCAGCCGCTGCAGCATCGGCGCCAACTGGCCGATGATTTCATTGAGATCGACCGGCCGGCGCTGCGCCGGCGTCTTCCGGCTGAACATCATGAGCTGCCGGATCAGCGTCGCCGCCCGGCCGCCCGCCACATAGATGTACCGCAACGACTCCGCCATTTCCGGGGGAAGATTCGGGTTATCCAGCAGGAGGGTGCTGTAGCCGTTGATGACGGTAAGCACATTGCTGAAATCGTGCGCGACGCCGCCGGCGAGCTGGCCGATGGCCTCCATCTTCTGCGCCTGCTGCAGCTCGAGCTCGAGCCGCTTGCGATCGGAAATGTCCACGGCCACGCCCACCAGCCGTTTGACCGCCCCGAGCTCGTCCCAAACCGGATAGCCGCGGTCCTCGACCCACCGGAATTCGCCGTCCGGCTTGAGCACCCGATACTGCAGGCTGAAGGAATGGCCGCGGGTCAGCCGATCGAGGGCCGCCATGACCTGCGGGCGGTCCTCGGGGAAGATGGCATTGAACCAAGTGCCCGGGCGCGCCAGCAAATCGTCGGCGGACTGGTTCCAGATCTTCGCACTCGCCGGGCTGACGAAGATGAAGCGCTGGCCGTCGGCGGACCGGCTCCAGAAGATCTCCTGGATGTTGTCCGCCATTTCGCGGAAACGCGCCTCGCCCTCGCGCAGCGCGTTTTCCGTCTGCTCGCGGCGTTCCCGCGTCCGGACCTCCTCCATGGCGCGCCGGATGGCCGGCGCGAGGCGAGCTAGGCGGTGCTTGAGGACGTAATCGGTGGCGCCCTGGGTGAGGATCTCGATGGCCCGTTCCTCGCCGATCGTGCCCGAGACGAAAATGAACGGCACGCCGGGGCGAAGCTCCCGGGCGAAACGCAGCGCGGCCAAGCCGTCGTAGTCGGGCAGCGTATAATCCGAGAGGATGAGGTCATAGCCGCCGGCCTTCACGGCGGAGAGGTATTCGGCCTTCGTCGCCGCCCGCGTGAGTTCGCAGGCGACACCGCCGGCGGCGAGGGCATCCCACACGAGCTCGAAATCGCCCCCCACGTCCTCCAGGAACAAAATCCGGAGACGGCGCGTGGAGTCTGGCCCTGGCAGGGGTGAATCGGTCATACAAAAAAAGTCCGGCGTGTTGGGGCCGGACAAGGTATGAGAAGACGGCCCGATCTTCTGCATCGATGAGATCGATAATGCCGCTGAAAGTAAAGGCGCCGCTGCGGTTATGGCGCGCGCGCTGCGCGGAAAATGTTCCCAAAAAAATCAACCATGCATCGCGGCGTGGCTGGCCGGATCGGTGAACACATAACCGCGCGCGAGTTTCGTGTAGGACCGAACCTGCGCCGCCTCCCAGCGTTCGTCGCGCCCGAGTTCACCGGCCAGCAGCCGCGCGACCAGCGGCGCCGCCTCGATCGAGGCGCGCGCATCGAGCAGCAGGGCGCGCGTGCGGCGCGCGAGCACATCCTCGACGGTCCGTGCCATCTCCTGTCGCGCGTGCCAGACGACCTCGCCTTGTTGGAACGGCAGCGCGGGATGCAGCTTCGCGCGCAGCGCCGGCGTCGCCCTCAACAGCGAGCGGAGCCGAGTGGCATCACGGCCATAGGGCCGTAAGTTCGGCTCGGCGATTCGCACCTGGGTCCAGCCATGGATCTGCAGGCCTTCGGTGTGGCAGCGCCGGTTCTCGAGCCCGGCGACCATTTCCGCATGGTCGATCACATCCTCCGCCATCTTGCGGTAGGTGGTCCATTTGCCGCCGGTGATCGTCACCAGCCCGCTCTCGCTCACAACAATGGTGTGGTCGCGCGAGAGCGCGGCGGTGTTGGCGGCGTCGCCCGCCTTCACCAGCGGCCGCAGCCCGGCGAAGATGCTCAGCACGTCTCGGTCCGCCGGGTCCTTGGTCAGGTAACGCCGCGCGTGCTCCATGACGAACGCGCGCTCCTCGTCCAGCGCCCGCGGCTCGAGCGAGGCACGCGGAACGGGCGTGTCGGTCGTCCCGACGACGACGCGATCGTGCCAGGGCACGGCGAAGAGCACGCGGCCGTCGGCGGTTTTCGGCACCATGATGGCCGCGTTGCCGGGCAGGAAGGCCTTGGGCAGCACGAGGTGGATGCCCTGGCTGACGGCCACGAGACCGCGCGCGGACGGCTGGTCGAAACGGCGCACCTGGTCAACGAAGATGCCGGTCGCATTGATGACGGCGCGGCCGCGGATTTCGAACTCCTCACCGGTCTCCTCGTCGCGCGCGAGCACGCCGGCCACCTGCCCCTTCTCCTTCAACAGGCCCGTGCAGGCGCAATAGTTGAGCACGACGGCGCCCAGCTCCTCGGCCGTCTGCGCGAGGTTGACGGCCAGGCGGGCGTCGTCGAACTGGCCGTCGTAATAGATGACGCCGCCGGTGAGCTGGTCAGTCTCGACCGTCGGGATGAGCGCGATGGTCTCGCGGCGGTTGAGCACACGCGACGGGCTCAGGCCGAGCCGCCCGGCGAGCTGGTCGTAGACCTTCATGCCGATCCCGTAGAACGGCCCTTCCCACCACTTGTAGTTGGGAATGACGAACGCTTGGTCGTGAACGATGTGCGGGGCGTTGCGCGCCAGCCGACCGCGCTCGCGCAGCGCCTCGAGCACCAGTGAAATGTTGCCCTGGCGGAGATAGCGCACGCCGCCGTGCACGAGCTTGGTCGAGCGACTCGAGGTGCCCTTGGCGAAATCCGATTGTTCGAGCAGCAGCGTCCGGTGGCCGCGCGAGGCGGCATCGACGGCCGCGCCCAAGCCCGTGGCGCCGCCCCCGATCACAATCAGGTCGAATGGCTCCGGGGCGGAGCGCAGCTGGTCGAGCAGGGCCGCGCGTTGCATGGCGGCGGAGGATCAACCGCGGGCTTCCCAGCCCTTGGCGCGTTCGAGCGCGCGCTCCCACTGCGCCCGCAGCGCGTGCATTTCCGCCGCGGGCCGCGCCGGGGTGAAGGCGACATCGCGCGACCAGTTGCGCGTGATGTCGTCGCGTCCTTCCCAATAACCGACCGCGAGGCCGGCAAGGTAAGCCGCGCCCATCGCCGTCGTCTCCGTGTTGCGCGGCCGCACGACCGGTGTCCCGAGCAAGTCGGCCTGGAACTGCATCAGCGGCTGGCTGCGCGAGGCGCCGCCGTCGACGCGCAGCTCCTTCAGCGCGATGCCGCTGTCCTTCTCCATGCAGCTGATCAGGTCGGCCGATTGCAGCGCGATCGCCTCGACCACGGCGCGGCAGAAATGCGCGCGGTTGGTGCCGCGGGTGATGCCCACCGCGGTGCCGCGGGCGTAGGGGTCCCAGTGCGGCGCGCCGAGCCCGGCGAAGGCCGGCACAATGAACAACCCGCCGGCATGGGGCACCGAGGCCGCGAGCTGGTCGAGCTCCTGCGCCGAGCGCACGAGCTGCAGTTCGTCGCGCAGCCACTGGACGGCCGCGCCGCCGATGAAAACGGAGCCCTCGAGCGCGTACTCGGTCCGGCCGCCGAGCTTCCAGGCGATGGTGGTGAGGAGGTTGTTGCGCGAGGGCACGGCCTCGGCGCCCGTGTTCATCAGGAGGAAGCAGCCCGTGCCGTAGGTGTTTTTCGCCATGCCCGGCGTGAAGCAGGCCTGGCCGAACAGGGCCGCGTGCTGGTCGCCCGCGATGCCCGCGATCGGCGCGCCGGCCGGATACAACCCGCGCGCCACCTCGCCGTACACTTCGGAACACGAGCGCACTTCCGGCAGCAGCGAACGCGGCACGCCGAGCAGCCGCAGCATCGCGTCGTCCCACGCGCCTTCGCGGATGTTGAACAGCAGCGTGCGCGACGCGTTGGTGACGTCGGTCACGTGGACCTTCCCGCCGGTGAGCTGCCAGAGCAGCCAGCTGTCGACCGTGCCGAAGCGAAGCTTGCCCGCCTCGGCGGCCGCGCGCGCGCCGGCGACATTATCCAGGATCCAGCGGATCTTCGTGCCGGAGAAATACGGGTCGAGCCGGAGGCCGGTGCGTGCTGTCACCTCGGGCTCGACGCCGTCCTGTTTCAATCGCGCGCAAAAGTCCGCCGTGCGACGGTCCTGCCAGACGATCGCGTTGTACACCGGTTTGCCGGTGTCGGCTTCCCAGACGACGGTGGTCTCGCGCTGGTTGGTCAGCCCGACGGCGGCGATGGCCTCGCTGGAAAGATTGGCCTTGGTGATCGCCTCGATGGCCGTGGCGTTCTGGCTGGACCAGATCGCGAGCGGGTCGTGTTCCACCCAGCCGGGCTTCGGATAGATCTGCGGGAATTCCGCCTGGGCGGACGCCACGGTCTCGCCGGCGCGGTTGAGGACGAGGGCGCGGGAGCTGGTGGTGCCCTGGTCGAGGGCGAGGATGTAGCGGGGCTGGCTCATGGCGGGTGGTGGTTCAGAGTCCGGTGAGACGAAAAAGTTGCGCGCCGGCAACGCCGCCGAGGATCGGGGCGACGATCGGGACCCACGCGTAGGTCCAGTCGGATGAGCCCTTGCCCGGAATGGGCAGCAGCGCGTGCGCGAGGCGCGGCCCGAAATCGCGCGCGGGATTGATGGCGTAACCCGTCGGGCCGCCGAGCGAGAGCCCGATTGCGAACACAAGCAGGCCAACGAGCGCGGGCCCAACCCAGGTGCCGACGGCGGCGGCCCACGCCTCCTGGCCCGAGGCGGCGCCCGCGCCGACCCGCCCGAAGGCGAGCACGACGAAGAGCAGCACGGCGGTGCCGAGGAACTCCGTCACGAAGGCGGCCCCGAGGCTGCGGACCGCCGGGCCGGTCGAGAAACACGCCAGCTTGGCGCCCGGGTCCTCGGTCGGCGCCCAGTGCGGCAGGTAGGCAAAGTATACGAGCGTGGCGCCGAGCGCCGCCCCGGCCGTCTGCGCCAGCAGGTAACCGGGCACCATCTGCCAGTCGAACCCACCGATGCCCGCCAGCGCGAGCGTGACGGCCGGATTGAGGTGCGCGCCTGAGATGCGGCCGACAGCGTAGACCGCAATCGCGACGCCGAAGGCCCAGCCCGCGGTGATGACGATCCAGCCGCCGCCGTTGCCCTTGGTGCGGGCGAGCACGACGTTGGCGACAACGCCGTTGCCAAACAGGATCAACAGGGCGGTTCCGATCATTTCTGCGAGGTAGGGTTTCATGATTCAGCGATTCGTGGGTTTGATCAATCAGGCAAAGTCTCCGCTGGCGGGCCGGTCAGGGTGCGATCTCCTCCAGGGCGCGGCCGCTCGTCTCGATCATGCGCGTCGCCAGCAACAGGCAGGCGCCGCAGATGCCGGCAAAGACCAGGAAGACCCAGGCCAGCCGCCCGCCGGCGACGAGCGCGCCGATCAGGGCCGGTCCCGCGCTGGAGCCAAGGCGCAGGCAGGCCGTGGCCAGCCCGGTCCCGAGGGCGCGGCTGCGCGTGGGATAGATCTCCGGCGTGTAGAGGTAGAGCAGCACATTGACCGAGCTCAGCAACCCGTAGGCGAGCGTCGCGAGAAGGCCGACCATCAGCACCGAGCCGGCTCCGCCCGCACCGAGCGCCACGAACAACCCGGCTGCGGCCGCGTAGCACGCGAGCGCCCACGAGCGGCGGCCGAGCCGGTCAACGAGCAGCGCGCAGGCGAGCGTGATCGCGACCTGCACGACATTGGTCATCGATGCGGCCCGCAGTGCGGCGGCGAGATCGAGCCCGTAGACCGACCGGTAGAGCGTGGGCAGCCAGTTGTTGAGGCCGTTGGCGACGAGGTAGGTGCCAAACCACAGTCCCCAGACGACCAGCGTGCGCCGGCGATAGAACGGCGAGAACAACTCGCGCCAGCCGGTCCGCGCGCCCGGGCCCGGCCCCGGCGGCGCCGCCGGGGCGGCCACGCGCTGCTCCGTGCTCGCTTCGAGTCCCGCCACGACGCGCTCGGCGTCGGCTGACCGGCCGCGCGCCATCAGCCACCGCGGCGATTCCGGCAATCGAGCGACCAACGTCGCGATCACCAGGCCAGGCACCGCGCCGACCAGGAACATCGCCTGCCAGCCGTGCGCCGGCACCAGCCAGGCACCGACCTGGCCGGTCACCATCAGGCCGATGGGAAACACCATTTCATACAGCATGAAGAACCGCCCACGCGACGCCGTCGGGGAGATCTCGTTGATATAGGCCGCCGCCACCGGCACCTCCCCTCCGACCCCGACGCCCTGGATAAAGCGGCACGCGAGCAGCACCGGGAAGCTGCCGGCGAACGCACACGCGAACGCCATTGCCGACATCAACAGGATGGCGACCGTCGCGGTCCGTACCCGCCCGATCCGCTCGGCCAGCGCCCCGAAGCCCAGCGCGCCGACAAACTGGCCAAGGTAGCCGATCGAGATCAACCACCCGATCTGCGCTGGCGTGAGGTTCCAGAGGCCCTTGAGCACGGGCAGCACAAAAGCCAGCGCCAGCACGTCGAAGGCGTCAAAAAACGTCGCGCTGCCCATGACCAGGCGCGCCCGCATGTGCCAGCGTGAGAACGGCACCCGTGCCATCCGCACCAGCAGTTCCGCGTCGGATACCGGCGCGCCGCCGACCGCGGGTGATGCAGGCGCCGACTTGATGGAGCCGGCCTCAACCATCGCGGAACGAATCCTGTGCCGACAGGCCGCCGAGCGTGGCGAGCGTCACCGAGCGGAAATGCGCGCCCGCCGCCGCCACGATGCGCGGGTAACGGTCCACGTGCCCGAGCTGCCGCACCGCTTCCCATTGCGTCAGGCGCGCATGCCGTCGTTCGCCATCCCACAAGCCGAAGCCGTCCGCCCCGGCGTCGCGGTAGTGCCGGGCCAGCGCGACATAGTCTGCCGGCGGTTGCGACCGCGGCATCAGGTCCGGCCACAGGTGCACGCGGTCGCCCGCCAGGCCGCGCCAGCGCCGCAGCACGTCGAGGTCGATGTGCTGCGAGGGAATGACGTAGTCGACGAGACCCTCGCGGAGCCACGTGTCGACGTCGCACACATAGCTCTTCGCCTTGTAGCGCTTGTCGTCCGGTCGCTCCTTGGTCGGGCCGAAGACCGTGACGCCCAGGGAGCGGCCCGGCACCTCGTTCACCAACGCCCGCACTTCACGCACGAATTGGGTGGGGTAGCCCGCCGCGTGCTCCAGCCACCGCGGATCGTTGTCGGGCAGGGTGCGCGGGTCGACGCCGTGCTGCGCGATGAACTCGCGCACCGCGGGTTCCTCGTAGAGCACGAATGGCGTCCCGCGGTTCAAATGGAGGTGCAGGCCGTCGATGCCATAGGCGAGTGTCTCGCGCAGCAGGCTGAGCCAGTACTGCCGGACGCCCGGATAGGCCAGGCTCAGGTTGCCGACGGGCCGGCCCTGGCGGTCGCGCTTGGTCCACTCTTGGTGAGCCCAGTAATGCCGGGCCGCGCCGATGGGGGCACGGTTCAGCGGGTATTGCGGCCCGATCATCCGCAGCGCCGCGAAGATTTTCATGCCTTCGCCGTGCGCCAGCTTCGTGAAAGCCGCGAGCGGATCCACCCAGGCGTCGCCCCAGCGGTTTTCGTCCGGACCGACGTCGCCGATCCGCGAACGGTACAGGCAATAATTGCCGCGGAGGGCCTCGAAGATGAAGACGCCGACGTCCGTCCCGCGGTACGCCTGGAAATCGTCGACGAACCACTGTTCGCTCTTCGGTTGAAAGGTTTGGGTGCCGTCGGTGCTCCCGCTGAGCTGCGCGGTGCAATAGATCATCGCGAGCGAACGCGTGCCCGCCCGCGGCTGCGATTCCTCCCAGTCGCGCACCTCGGCCGCGGTGGCCGGCACCAGCCGCACATAGCACAAGGTGGCAATGCCCGCCTCCCGCGGCCAGCGATACGGCGCCTGCGGCTGCCTAAACTCCAGCGATCGCCCGGTCAGGTCCGCCGTCCGCCAGAAGATCTCCTGCACCGATTTGAACAACGGCTGCCCGTCCAATCCGCCGGCCTCGGCCACAACCCGTCGGAAACCCGGGTCGCCACTTAAGCGAACATCGAGCTGACCGTGGGACGAGAAATCGGGATGCGGCGAGTTGGTGTGGTTGAACGCGAGATAAACGTGATGCGGACCTTCGACCTCGAGTGGCAGCGTGAGCGTCGCGCACTCCGCGTCGGGCAGTGCGCTGGCCATGGCGCCCTTGACGCCCTCGACGGTTTCGAAATCGACGAGTTGCCATTTCCCCGGGGCGAAATCGCGCGTCAGCGCCGACGCCGGCGTGGCCCGCGAGAGGTCGGCCCGGACAATGCCGCCCGGCGAGGGCAAGGGGCGGGCGGCGCCCGCCCCTTCGCTATCATCAGCGGCCCCGGCAGCGCCGGCCGTCGTGCGCAGAAGGCCAAGTGCAGCGGCCCCCGCCAGGGTGGTGCGAACGAAATCGCGACGATCGATCGGTTGCATGGCAGTGAAAGAGTTCAGGCGGGTTGCTCGGCGAGAACATAGGGCGGGCGCATCGCGCCCTTGAGGAGCCAGCGCGCTTCGTCGAGCGCCGCGGCGGCTCGTCCCTCGACCGCGGTGACGTCAGCCAGCCCGGCATCGACCTCGAGCCACGGGCCGAGCGCCAGCGACGGGCGCGTCAGGTCCACGCCATGGACCGTGAGGTGGGCGGCCAGGCTGTCGAGCACCGGCGCCGCCGGCACAAGATCGCCGAGGGCGGCGCGAGCCTCCGCCAGCGTGGCCGGCGCACCGATCCGGTACGACACATTGCCGTAAAGGCAGGTCGAGGTGGAGACGCGCCCGGTTTCGATCGGCGCGGCGAGGTCGGCGGTGCGGCGGCTGCGCACGGCCGCGATGAAGTTGGGCAGGTGATTGGCGCCGCCATCGCCGGCAAAGTGCGCGAGCCGGCGGCCGGTGTGGTCGAAGCAGTCGCCGCCGTAGCGCCCGGCGAAATAGCCACCTTCGCAGTGAACGACCACGCCCTGGCGCACGCCGTGGACATGATCCATGTATTTCACTCCGGGCTTGGCCGGCAGGACGCGATTCTCGAGCACGATCGGCAGGCCCGGGTAGTCGAAGAAGGTCGCCTGCGTGTTTGGCGTCTCGCCGGAGTCATCGAACCCGAAACGGCCGCCCAGGCTGATAATGCGGCGCGGCGCGCCGGTGTGCCCGGCAACCCATCGGCCGACGTCGAACTCGTGGATGCCGATGTTGGCGAGGTCGCCATTGCCGGTGTCCCAGAACCAATGCCAGTCGTAAGCCAGTTCGTCGCGCACGAGTGGCGCGACCGGAGCGGGACCGCAGAACAAGTCGTAGTCGAGCCAGTCCGGATACCAGGGCCGGCGCCGGCCGATGCCGGTGCGTTCCTTATAGCACACGGAGTGAACCCACAGGATGCGGCCGAGATGGCCCTGGCGGAGATACTCGATCACCTGCGGCATCGCGATGTCCGAGCGCATCTGCGTCCCGGCCTGCACGACCCGGCCGTGGCGGGCGGCGGCGCGCACGACCTGCACGCCTTCCCACACGCTGTGCGACACCGGCTTCTCCACGTAAACGTCCTTGCCCGCCTCGCAGGCCCACACGGTGTGCAGCGCGTGCCAGTGGTTGGGCGAGACGACCAGAACGGCGTCGACGTCCGGCCGCTCGAGCAGCCGGCGCGCGTCCGTGGTGCTGAACGGCGCCGGCGCGCCGCCCGGCCAGGCGCCGGTCACCGCGGCGAGCGCGCGCGGGTCAACGTCGCAGAGGGCGGTCACGCGGACGCCGGTAAGCTTGCGCAATTCGTCGAGGTGCGCCGTGCCCTTGCGACCGAGGCCGATGACCCCGATGCGCACGTCGCCATTGGCGCCGGCGGGCTGCGCCCAGACGGAGGTGACGGAGCGGGACGCGACGCCTGCACCCAGCGCCAGCGCCGTGGTCTTGAGAAAACTGCGACGGTTGATGGATGTCATGGGGAGCGATGGCGTCAGGCCCGTCCGACCTGCAGGAGGAGGCGCTGGACCGCCAGGTCGTGCGCCGCGTCGAATTTCGGCTGCAGCGAAGGCGCACCGTTCGCCCTACCGTGAAAGTCGCGCAGCATCTCGTCGTAGCGAAATTTGACTTCGGGCAACGGCACTTCGCTCGCGCCCGCCGGGTACCCGCCGGCCGGCTTTTGCAGCGTCAGCCGGACGCGCGCCGGTTCCAAGGGCATGACCTCGACGGTGCCGTTCTCACCGCAGACGACGAATTGCCGCCGCTCGTCGCCGCCGACCTCGCAGAGCAGGCTGCGGATGGTCGCAACGGCGCGCGGGTATTCGAGCACCGCCATTTCGTTGTCGAAAAAGGCGTCGTGTTCCGGCCGTGTGCGCCGGCGGTAAGGCGTGGCGCGATCGGGCAGGCCGAGTAGCGCGACGGTGAGGTCGAGGAGGTGACAGCCGAGCAGCATCATCGAGCCACCGTAGTTCTCGGCCAGCCATGCGCGGCGGTCCGGCGCGATGACTTTGCCGATGTCGCCGTGGACGGCGAAAATCGAGCCGAGCCAACCCGCCTGCGCGGCCCGCAGGCAGAACCGGAACGCCGGGTGGTAACGGAACATGTAGCCGGTCTGCAGCACGCGTCCGCGGCGGGCCGCCAGGTCCTGCACGGCGGCGAAGGCGGCAAGGTCGGTGCCCGGCGGCTTGTCGAGATGGAGGTGCCAGCCGGATTCCAGGACTCGCCGGCCCATGGCGAGGAGATCCGGGAGCTCTGTCTCGACGGCCACAGCCTCCAAATCGCCGCCGAAGAATTCGGCCTCGTCCAGCCAGCGGGCGCCGGCGTATTCCGGCCGGCGTTGCGCCGCGCGTCGCTGGGCCGGGTCCGGCTCCCAGATGCCGCGGCAGTCAAAGAGGTCGTTCCGGCGGCACAACGCTTCCCACTTGCCGGCAGCGTGCGAGTGGGCGGTGCCGATCTGGGCGATGCGCAGCCGGCGCACCGGGGCGTTGGCGCCGAACGCGCGGGCACCGAACGCCACCACGGCGGCCGCACTGCCCTGCCGGATGAAGTCGCGCCGGTTCAATTCAGTTCACGGTTTTGCAGCCGATGGCATGGAGTTCGGCGCGAATGAGGTCCACCTGCACCTTGCTCAATGGGCGCGTCGGGCGCCGGAAGATGGGACTCGAGATGTGGCCCATGAGCCAGAGCGCCACCTTCATCCGCTGGTGGGCGCCGCAGCCGGGCTCGCCGAAGTTGTAGATCAGGCGCGCGAGCGGAGCGACCATTCGCTGGGCGTGCTTGGCGGCGGGCAGGTCGCCGGCCACGCACGCATCGACGAGTTCGACCATCAACTCCGGGGCGAAACCACCAAAGCCGATCAGCGCTCCGTCGCCCGCCTCGAGCAGTGTCGGCAGCAGGTATTCGTCGTGGCAGGTGACAATCGAGACGCGCGGCGCCGCGGCCTTGATCCGTTCGTAGTCATAAAGCCAGCGCGCCATGTCGCGTGTGCCCATTTTGATGCAGACGACGCGCGGGAGCTTCACCATCTCAAGCATCTCCGCCAGCGTGTAACCAACCTTGGTCCAGGAGGGATACTGATGGACCACAATGTCAATGTCCGCGCCCTCGGCCACGTCCTGGATGAAACCGACGGCCGTGTCGCTCGGCCGTCCGAAGCGCAGCTGGTAGTGTGGCGGCATGAGGAGGATGGCGTCCGCGCCGGCGGCCTTGGCGGCCTTCGCCTGCTCGATGGCTACGCGGCTGCCCTCGGCGGCGAGGCCGGAGATCACTTTCAGCGGCCGGCCGCTCTTCCGCACTTCGTCGGCGAGGATGGCCGTCACGCGCGCGCGTTCGTCCGGGCTGAGCGCCATGATTTCGCCCGTGTGCCCGTTGCAGACGAGGCCCTTGAGGCCGGGTTTCCGGCAGAGCCACGCGAAATAGGCGCGCAGGCCGTTTTCGTCGATGTCCTCGTTGGCTTGGAACGCGCAAAGCGTCGCGGGAAACACACCCTTCCATGGGTGCGATTGGTAGTCGTTCGGGGCAGCGGTCATAAAATCGTCGGGCGAGGCTCGGCGCTCGATTTCACGGCGGCGCCGCAAGCGGGGGAGAGGATCGCGGGGAGGGATGGGGTTCGATGCGCGGTTACGAGGGTGAACCAGAATGAACCAGGATCGTCGCAAATCGACGATGCCTCCGGCGAATTGCACCTGCCAAGCGCGAAGCCTTTCGCATCCCGACTATCGGCGTGAAATAAGCCGATCCCGTGAAATAACGCGACGCTCGGGGTCTGGAAGTTGGGCCGAACTGCTGCCTGGATCCGCTGGATTCTTCGCTTCGCTCAGAATGACACGGATCACAAATGCTTCCCCGAATCTGTCATTCTGAGCGAAGCGAAGAATCCAGCAGGCGTCCTGGCCGGCTTGGGCCACCCGAAGACCATGTCCGCTCTCCGGCCCCGGCGAATTTCACGCTGTTTCACCGCGATTTTCGGGAATGGATTGGCGTTCCGTGCGCGCCCGGCGCCACATTGGCCGCGGCGGCCCCGGAACAACTTTCCCTCGCAGTTTATGAAATGGAACTTCCTCATTCCCTGCGCCGTCCTGCTGGCCGGATCGAGCCTGGCGGCAGCGGACATCGCCCCCACCGGCGCGCCGAGCGCCGCGAGTTACCCGTCGGTTCAGGCGGCAGTCGAAGCCAATCCCGGCCGCGCAGTCTACCTGCCGCCGGGTGAATTTCGCCTCACCGCACCGGTGGTGCTGGCGACCGAAGGCAGCGGACTCTTTGGCCAGGGCACGTTGATCCAGACCAACGACGATGCGGATATCGTCCAGGTGCGGTCGGCCGCGCATGTCCGGATCGAGGACATCACCCTGCGTCGCGAACAGCCGAAGTTCTTCAAAAGCGCCCGGGCAATCTGGGCGGAGAAAAGCCCGTTCCTGGAGCTGCGGAATGTCACGGTGCGCAATAACCGCGCCAGCCCATGCGCCATCCTCGTGGCCGAGTGCGACAATGCCACGATCGAGGGCTGCAGCGTGATCGACTACAAGACGATCACGATCGACGACCGGATGAACAACGATCTCTACCGCTACGCCTTTCGCGCCATCGACGGGCATGGCATCATCCTCCGGCAATCGCGGGCCGGACGCATCCTGCACAATCGGGTCATCGAAACCGAGCTGCGCCCCACCGAGGCGGTCATGAAGCGCTACCACCTCGGCCAGATCGTGAAGCGCGCCGAGCAGCTCGGGAGCCTCGCTTCCTATGGCGTGAAGGACGGCTTCGTGTTCATCTGGCACCAAGGCGCCGGCATCGGCGTGCACGGCAACCACGGTGCCGACGGCAACGGCTTCACGCTGGTCGACGGCAACTACGTCGAGAATGCCGCCCAGGGCCTGGACCTGCACGCGGACTTCATGATCGTGACGAACAATCACGTCACGAACAGCTACATGGGCATGAAGGTGTTTCATGGCGGTCGGGCCGTGATCATCAGCAACAATATCTTCCAGGCTTGCGGCAAATACGGGCTCATGCTGCGGCCGGGGAGCGAATCCTGGGAAGCCTCCGCGGCCACCGCCACGCAGCCCGCGCGCGAGGAGAACGTCGAGCGCGGGTTCGTCGTCGCCAACAACATCATCACCGACATGGGCTATGGCGACGAGGCGTGGCGGCTCACGAACGACGACCCGACCGAGACGTCGCCCGTGGGCATCAAGATCGGCACCGGCCCGCTGGCGAAAAACCCGCGGCTGATGGATGTCATCATCCAGGGCAACATGGTCTACGACCGCGGGCGCGATGCCATCCTCGTCGACGGCAAGCCCGTCGTGCCGCCGCCGCGCTACAAGTGGGCGATCTGGTTCGACGACGAGTGGCGCGTCGAAAACGTCCGCATGAGCGGCAACATCTTCCACCCCGGCGAAAAGGGCGTGTCCAACCTGCCGATCCCGCCGTGAGGGCGAGCCACTCTACACACCCCGCCCTGTCGGGCACCCCTCTTTCTAGAGGGGACCTTCGTCGGCGCTGGTTCGGGTCCCCTCTATCAAGAGGGGTGGCGCTCGCCGTGCCGAAGCGAGGCGAAGGCGGGCGAAGCGACGGGGTGTGTCGCTCCGCGAAGTGATTTTCGCTCGTACCCCATGAGCGGCATCATCGATTGCCAGAGTCATCTCTATGCGCCCGCCGTCCTCGAGCGCCTCGAGCGGCGCGCCGCCGATCCGCGCGTGAAGCGTCGGGGCGGCGAGCGCTGGGTGGAGATGGGCGCCTGGCACCGGCGGGTCTTTCCCCACCACGCCGACATCGACGCCAAGGTCGCGATGATGGACGCCAACGGGATCGCGCTCACGGCGCTGAGCATCAATGACCCCGGGCCGGAGTGGTTTGGCGCCGACGCGCCGGCGGTCGCGCGAGCATGCAATGAATTCATCGCCGACGCCGGTCGCCGGCATCCCGGCCGCTTCATCGGCCTGGCGGTGCTGCCGCTGCCGGACGTCGGTGCGGCGCTGGCCGAGCTGGAGCGTTGCGTGCACGAGCTCGGCCTCCGCGGCGTCCTCCTGTATACGAATTTCGCCGGCCGGTTTCCGGATGAGCCAGCCTTCCGCCCGGTGTTCGCGCGGGCCGCGGCCCTTGGCTTGCCCATGCTGCTGCATCCCGCCAAGCCGGTCACGCTCGAGGCCGTGAAGGACTACGAACTCACGGGCACGCTCGGCAACATGTTCGAGGACACCATCGCGCTGAGCCGGCTGATCATGTCGGGGCTCCTCGACGAGTTGCCCGACCTCAACCTGGTCTGCCCGCATCTCGGCGGCGCCCTGCCCTACCTCATCGGTCGCCTTGACCATCAAACCCAGGTGTTGCGCCGCGGCCCCACCCTGCGCCGCAAGCCGAGTGAATACCTGCGGCGGGTTTGGTTCGACATTGTCTCGCCCTTGCCCGAGGCGATCCGCTTCGCCTGCGACCTGTTGGGAACGGAGCGGCTGCTGTTCGCCAGCGACCACCCCTGGGTGGAACCCGCGGTGATCCTCGATGCGCTGCGCGGGGCCGGGCTGCCGCCAGCCGTCGAAGCGGCGATCCTGCACGGCAACGCCCGGCGCCTGTTCCGGCTCTGAGGCGGATGCTCGCGACTTAGGGCTGAAACCCGCGCCCGTGCGGGTGGACATACGCGGGTCAGCCGGGCTTGGCCGCAGCCGCGATCCGGTTATTCAACCGCCCGAGACCTTCAATCTCCGCGGTGACCTCGTCACCCGGGTCGAGCACGAGGGCGCGCTCCGTGCCCGTGAAGATGAGGTCGCCCGGCTCCAGGGTGAGCACGCGCGACAGGTCGCGGAGAACGCGGGCCGGCGTGTAGAGGAATCCGCGGGTGTCACCGCGGTACTCGAGGCGCTTGCCGGTCGCCGCGTTGGTGACCGTCAGGGCGCAGGTGCGGTGCAGCCACCCCGAGCCGCCGTGGATGAACGGGCCGAACGGCGTGAATTTGTCGCCGAGCTTGAGCCCGGCCGCGAGCATGACCTCGGTGCGCCCCGCGGCCTCCTGGTTGACCTTCTGGAACGACTCCGCGAAACCGAAGATCTCGTTGCCCGTCGTGTACCCAAAGATGCCCGCCTCCGCCTCGGCCTCGGTCGCGTTCTTCAGGCGCCGGCCGACGACGATCACCACCTCCACCTCGGCCTTGAGCTGGTCGACGATCGCCGGGATCTCGATCGTGTCGCCATCGGTCGCAACCGAGCCCGGCGTCTTGGCGAACCAGCGGATGAACTTGGGCGGCGTCTTCTCCTTGCCCACGTAGGCATTGGCGAGGCAGAGGATGTTGCGCGGTTCGCTCGGCGGCAGCAGGCGCGCGCCGGCCAGCGGCACAACGACGCCGGTCTCGCGGCCGCCGAGCCAGGGGGCGGCATCGAGGAGGCGGATCCCAACGCCTTGCAACCGGCCGTAGGCGCCGTCGCCCTCCGCGCGCGCCACCCGGCAAAAAACCGGCTCGTCGCCGCGGCTTCCCATGGACCCGAGGAGTCCGCCGGCGGCCAGGAACGGCGCCAGCTGGGTGATCAGTTCAAATGTCGGCATCGGAAAAAGGACGCGGCCGGGCCCAACCGCCCGGCCGCGTCGCGAACCCCAGACGGCCATGCCGGTGGCCGCCCGACGACCGCGTCAACGATCGCCAGGCTGCCGGCAGCCGGCTTCCCCCTTAGAAGTTGAAATCAACGCCGACCTTGTAGTCGCGGTCGAGCAGGCGGCTGCTCTGGACCAGGCTCTTCACGCCGAAGCTCATCTCATCCGGCGCCCGGTTCAGGTTTCGCACCGAGGCGTTGATGGAATAATGGTCGGAGACGCGGTACTTCATCTGCACGTCGATCTGGCCGCGGGCGCGCTCGTAACGGTCGTTGAGCAGGTTGCTGCCCAGGGTGTAGATCTGCTCGCCGGCATAGGTGTAGGCCACCCGGCCGGAGAACCGGGCCTTTTCGTAGAAGAGCGTGAAGTTCGCGATCTTGTCCGGCTGGCGGAAGAACGGGATGTCCTCGCCCGGCCGGGTTGGGATGACCTCACTCGAGGTGATGGTCGTGTAGTTGGCTTCGACGCCGAAGCCGTCAAAGGGCGAAGGCAGGAAGTAGAACGGCTGGTAGATGCTGAACTCGATGCCGGAGATCTTGCCGCTCGTGCCGTTGAGCTTGCTGTTGTAGGTCAGCGACTCAAGGC
Organism: Lacunisphaera sp.; assembly: GCA_035549095.1. Taxonomy (GTDB): domain Bacteria; phylum Verrucomicrobiota; class Verrucomicrobiia; order Opitutales; family Opitutaceae; genus Lacunisphaera. The sequence goes on from DASZRV010000063.1 coordinate 255,776, forward strand.
CGACGCCGCTGTAGATCACGTTGCGCTGCGTTTCCGAATAGGAGTAGATCGGGTCGGCGATGTCCTTGCGGAACGCGGCCACGCTCATCACGCCGCCGCCCTTCTTCGCATACCACTCGAGCGAGAGGTCATAGCTCTTCGCGCCGTAGGGCTTGAGCTTCGGGTTGCCGACCGTGACCGACCCGGTGTTGCCGTAGGTCGGATCGATCGGGCCGAGGATGGACGAGTAGTTGAAGATCGCGAGCGAGCGCGAATCCTCGTACGCCGGGCGGCCGATGGTCTGCGTGATCGCCGCACGGAGCTGCAGCTGGTCGGTGAGGTGCAGGACGCCCTGCAGGTTCGGGAAGAACTTGTCGTAGCTGGTCACGCCCGAGTTCGGGATGCGGACCGGGTCGCCCTTGCCCACCGTCACTTCCTCGACCGCGCGGATCGTGGCGTCGGTCTTTTCCCACCGGACACCGCCAAGCAGCGTCAGCTTTTTGAAGTCGACCTTGCTCATCAGGTAGCCCGCATAGATGTACTCCTCGATCGCATAGTCGTCCTCGATGGAGTTCGTCGATTCGCCCGCGAGATCGTGGGTGACGAGCGCCGGATTGGCCGCAATGAACTGGTCGATCACGGTGCGGTTCGGCAGGAAGAGGCTGTCGAAACGGTCATCGTACACTTTGACGGATGGCAGCTGGTCGCCGGTCTGGCCGAGGTTCCAGTTGCCCACCGGCACCAGGCGGCGCGACTCGAGGTCGACCACGCGCGAGCGGTGCAGGAACTTAACGCCCGACTTCACGTTGCCCTGGACCCCGGCGGAATCGGGGAACGCCCAGGTGACATCGACCTTGGCGCTGCGGATCTTCTCATCCTGCACGCCATAGTCGTCGCGCGTACGGCGGAGCGGGTAATTGCCCGGGACGTCGATCGCGGGATCAACCTGCCACACGGTTGGCACGAAGCCGTTGCCCAGGTCGAACTTGATGGGTCCGGTCTGGCCGTTGCCGTTGCGGAATTCGCGGTCATGGGTGTAGGGATTGTTCGATCGCGCCTTCGAGAACGTGAGCATCGGCTCGATCGTGAACGGTCCGAACACCTTCTTCACGCCGGTGGAGATGTTGAAGAGGTCCTGGTCGTTCTCGTACACGAACGAGCGGCGCTCGGTGCGGTTCTTGCCGGTGAAGGTGCCGGCGGTGGCGGAAGTCATGGTGACGCTGTTGGCCGCGACCGTCGGCGAATAGATGACCTCGAAACGGGTCTCCGGGTTCTTGGTGTGGGAATAGCCCGGGCGGATGTAGAACTCGGTGGTCGGGTCCGGCCGGTATTCGAGGTTGAACGTCGCACCCTCGCGGTCCTTGTAACCCCACTCCGGCTTGATCTCGAAATCGTTCGGCAGGTAGATCGGGCTGTTGTTGACCGTGATCTGGGACCAGCCGAACTGCAGCCACTCATTCTGGTAGTTGCGCTTGTCGTAGCTGAGGCTGGTCGCCAGGCCCCAGGCATTGTTCGCACCGAAGCGGTCGGAAAATGACAGCTGGGCCGCGGCATCGGTTTTGTTGGCGGCGCCGTTGCGGTTGCCGGAAATCGAACCGGTGATGCGGCGACCCTTGTGGTCGAAGGCGCTTGCCGACTTGATGTTGATCGAACCGCCGACGGCGTTGGCGTCCATGTCGGGCCGCACGCTCTTGACCACCTCGATCGAGGAGATCTGGCCCGAGCCCAGGGTATCGAGCGGTACGGCGCGGCCGAGGCGGGAACCGCCGGGGGCGGCCATCGTGGCGCCGTCCATCATGACTTGGTTGAGATTCGGCTCGGCCCCGCGGATGGAGACATAGCGGCCTTCGCCCTGGTCGAGCGAGAGGTTGACGCCGGGCAGGCGGGCCACGGCCTCGGCGACGTTGCGGTCCGGCAGGTTGCCGATCGCGTCCGCCGAGATGATGTCCATGATGTTCGAGGCATTCTGCTTTTGCTGCAGCGCGCGCGACCGGCCCTCGCGATAACCCTCGACCACGAACGTCGTGAGCTTCACGACATCCTTGTCGCCCATGGCGATGTTCAGGTTCGCTTCGCCTGAGGCCGGCACCGACACGGTCTCGGTGTTGGTGTCGTAGCCCAGGTAATTCGCCTTCAAGGTGTAGGTTCCCGCCGGCAGGCCGGCGATGCGATAATGGCCGCCGGTGTCGGCCTTCTCGTTCCGCCCGTTCTCGACCACGGTGATCGACGCGCCGGGCAGGGAGGCGGAGGTCCGGAGATCGGTAACGGAGCCGACAATGTCACCCGCGCGAACCTGCGTGGTAACAAGGCCGACTGCAAACGCGGCGAAAATGCCGCGGAGGATGCATGTATGCTTGGTTGTCATTTGCTGAATGGTGGGGATGAGGTTAACCAAAGAGGGCGGCGGAAATTGCCGCGGGAGTTCACCAACGAAAGCCGGGGGTGGAGTGTGGGGAGGGCTTGTCTGACGCGTAGAAAGAGCATGAAATAGTGCTGTGTCAATAGCTGAAATAAACACAATTGCTGCGTCTAACGACGGTCCAATAGATCATACAAATCGCGATCTTCTGGCATGGTGTGTCGTACTAAGATATTGTTGTTTATGGCTTACCAAGATAAGCCGGCGTTTTGAATTACCTTCGGCTATTTCATTACAATTGGTTAAGATTCTATCGAATTAGTTTGGACCAGACCTCATCTGAACCAAACCCGCCTGGCTTGATCACAAAATAGCGCGACACCCCGGAAGCGGGCAAAGTAGCGGTCACGACGACGCCGCGCTCTAGTTCGTGCAGCAGTTCAAGGCCCGCGATGCCAGATCCAGTGCACAAGGCTCGCGCGGTTTCTCCACCGGTCACGGCGATGACCTCCGGTGGTGGCGAGAACTCGGCGAGCAGTTGCGCGACAGCCACCACGCCGCGCACCGGTGCACCGGGATCCGCGGGTGCCGCGGTTCCCGCCACGGTCAACGCGGCGCACCCATGGGCGGCAAGGGCGACGGCAAGACGACCGGCGGTGGCGCGCTCGGCCCCGTCGTCGAGGGTGAGTTCAACGAGCGGAACTCCGCGGCGATCACGCAGCCACTCGAGCTGGCGCCGGCTCCGCTCATGGCGGCTTGCGGAGGCAATCAATACACTCTTCGGCGGCAGGCACATCTTCAGACCAGTCGCCGCCGCTGCCGGCTGCGCGCCCGCCAGCGCCTGGGCCAGGCCGCCGCCGCCCACGAATACCGCGGCGGGTTCGTGTCGCCGTACCAGTGCCACGAGCCGGGCCAGGTCTTCGTCCGTCTCTGCATCGCTCACCAGCACACCGCGTTGTTCGCTGGCCGCCAGCGGGCCTTCCCCGCGCAGTCGGGCCAGCGGCAGCAAAGTGGCGCTCGCCAAACCGGCCGCAGCCGCGAACGCCGCCACGCGGCTCTCCGTCACCGGCGAACCCGGATCGCGGGCGAATTCCGTTTGCGCGACCGGAACGCCGTCAACGAGCAGGATGCCATCGCGCACCGTCCGACCCGCGGCGGGCGTGGCGGGGCAAAGGACCAGGAGGGTCGGCGTGAGTTCCTCGCGCACGGCCGCCAGTTCGGCGGCGATCGGACCGCGCAAGGTTGAATCGATCTTCTTGAAAACGAGCCGGCCGCCCGCCCGCCGGCGCTCACGCAACACCCGCCGGACGACCGCCGTGGCCTCGGGGCCGGGCCGGTTGCGCGTCTCGGTCGAGTAAAGCTGGAGCACTTCCGCATCCTCGGCGGCCGCGGCGCCCTCGAACTCCAGGGTGACGCGCCGGCCGCGGGCGCGAAACGCCGCGCCGGCCTCGAGCGCGCCGCTCAGATCGTCGGCGAGGAGATAATCACTCATGGCACGAACTGGAGCGCATAAAGCGAAGCGCCCGCCAGCTCCACCACCAGCTGGACAGGTCGGCCCGCGAGCGCCGATACGTCATCGCCCCTGCCCTGCCAAGCCACCTTCCCTGCGGTCGAGTTGGCGCGAATCGGAACACAGTCCGCCAGGCTGTAGCCGGCAATCGGGGCGCCATTGGAATCCAACAAACCGACGCGAACGACGCCCGCTTGGCCCGGGTCCACGTTGAGCTCCAGCCGGCGCCCGGAGAATATAAGCGGGCGCGTGACGATCCGGCCGGCTGCACCGACCGGCGCCACGATCGCCACGAACCCATCCAGGCGCTGGACCAGGCGATAGATATGGTTCCCATCGAGGTGACGCACGCGCGCGGAGTGATAGTCCTCCTCGCCGAAGAAATACTGCCAGATCTCGTCGCCCCGGCGGATCAGACCCTCAGCCATGTAGCCTTGGTGGAGCGTGCGCCCGTCGACGGTCAGCTCGGGCACGTAAGCGGGCGCCGGGTATCGATGCCAGTGAATGCCATCGCGGCTGATCGCGACGTGCGTCCGAAAATCGCCTGAGCCTTGGAAATAAAGCCGCGGCCCCCAGAGCAGCCGTTCCCACAGCGAGCCCTCGCCGTATTGGTGGTACATCGCGGGAAACGCCACATAGGTGTCGGGCGCCCAGGGATATTTCGTGGCCTTCGGCACATAGATGCCGTCGCCCGGACGGTCCATGGCGGGGTCGACCGTGAACGCCACCGGAAACTCGGTACCGAAATCGCCCGGCGTCAGCGGCCCGTTGTCGAGCCACCAGGGTTGCGGCTGCCGCAGCGGCCGGGTCCGCGCGAGGGTCCGGACTTCGGCCTGCGACTGCGGCCGGTAAGGCCAGGGGTGATAGGGGTCGGTCGTTTCGCATCGGACGAACTCGCGCAACGTCTGCCCACCGGGTGTCTCACCGACTCCACTCCGGTGAAAGGCAACATAACACCCGCGCTGGTCGTCGTAGAAGAAACTCGACTGGGATCCGGAGCGAAACGGCGTCGCCGCAGTCCGCACGCGCGTCCATTTCCAGCCGTCCGGCGAGGTGTAGAGATAGACGCCGCGGCCCTCCAGCCCGCTCAAGTACTTCCACCGCGCCTCGGGCGGACCATTCGGGTCGATGATGGGCCGGCCCAGCGGCGCGGCCTCGGCAGTGACGTAATTGACCTGTCCCTTGTGATGCAGACCGGTGTCCGGCGCCGTGAAGTGGAGGCCGTCGTTCGAGACGTTGACCTCGAGCCAGTCATCCGCGCCGCCGTTGTACAGCCGGATCAAGCCGTACTCATCCTCGATCGCGGTGACGTGCTTGCGGAACTGCGCGACGCCCTTGACCTGGACCTGCTCGATGCGCTGCGGCGGCTGGGGCACGAAGGCGACACCTTGCGCCGAAGCCAGCAACGCGTCGTCCACGAACACGTGCTTGCGCGACCCGAGCGGCACCACGCCGTCGCGCGGGGCGTCCGCCGCGAACAATAATGGCAGGCCGGGCTGCGGCGCCACCACCGGCTCGGCGGGGGCCAGGCTGGAAGGCGGCGCGAAGGCGTCGGTGTACACCAGGCCGCGGGACACGCGCAGTTCATCCAGCGCGCCCGGCATCGGCTGGCCCCAGGTGCCATCGCGGCCAAGCGTCAGGTAGGCCTCGTCCCCGGCGGGCAATCGCCGGAAATGCGCCGTCACCCCGTTCGCTTGCGGCTGCCCGTCGACGAAATGCCGCAGTTCCCCGCCAGCCGCCGCATAGGCGAAGGCATAGTGGTGCCACGTCCCGTCGCGCAGCGCGGCCGCGTTTGTCGGCACGCGCACGTCCACTCCGCCCGGTTGGTTGTGCCAGGCAAAGACCCCTTGCGCGGGATCGACCACGAGCCGGGTCACCCGGTCATTCTCGCCGCGGGGTCCCGAGCCCAATTCGAGAATCACGCCCGCGCCGCGCCGCTCCGTCGCGCGAAACCAGAACTCCACCGTCCAGTCGAAATCGCCGAGATTCAGGTCGTTTTCGGTCGGGTTGACGAAGCTGACTTCCTTCCGCAGGTGGCGCTCGCCCGAAGTCATCAGGGCCGTGAACTTCGCGTTGGTCCAGGTCAGTGGTGCCTGCGTGCGGCCAGCGGGCACGGGCCGTGGCGTAAGGAAGGCCGACGATTCCCCTTTGGCGGGAATTTCAATCGCCGGATACGGTTCGCTGGTGAGCGCCTGGCCGAACCGACCGGGCACGACCTGGCCGCCGAGGCCGAGCACCAGCGGCGCGTCGAGGCCCGCACTCGAATCCATCACCTGGCTGGGGTACAATCCAGCCGGCTCGTCGAAGAGCCAGCACGCGACGGTCTCGGTTGCGGTCGAGACTGAAGCCCCCGTCCCGGTGGCGAGAATCAGGCAAAGCAGTTGACGAGTCATGGAATGCAAGCCGCCGGGATCGTGCGCCGGCGGCGCCATGCCGGTTTAGGGTTGCTGCGGCGCCCGAAGCGCCGAGCCCGTGGCGCGGAGCCGGTTGCCCGCCATGACGGCGGCGAGCTTCAGCGCCTGCACGAGACTGCGCGGATCGCCGCGGCCGGTGCCGGCGTTGTCGAAATCGGTGCCGTGCTCGACGGACGTGCGGATGATCGGCAGCCCGAGCGTCACGTTCACGCCGAGCCAGATGCCGAGCATTTTCGCGGCCACGTGTCCTTGGTCGTGATACATGGCGATCGCGCAGTCGAACTGCCCTTGCAGCGTGCGAAAGAAGACCGTGTCGCCGGCGAACGGGCCGCTCACGCGCCAGCCGAGCGCGCGGGCCTGCGCGATGGCCGGGCTGATGTATTTCGCCTCCTCGTCGCCGAAGATGCCGCCCTCCCCCGCATGCGGGTTCAGGCCCGCCACGGCGATGTGCGGATCCGCGATGCCGAGTTCCTGCACGCCGGCCCGCGCGATGCGGATGACCGTCAGGATTCGCTCGGGCCGCACGCGCTCGATGGCTTCGCGAAGCGAGACATGCGTGCTGACATGGCAGATGCGAAGCCGGTCCGCCACGAGCATCATCGTGACCTTGGGCTTCCCGCACAGTTCGGCGAGCAGCTCCGTGTGCCCGTCGTAGAGATGGCCGGCGGCGTGCAGCGCGGCCTTGTTGATGGCGGAGGTCACAACCGCGTGGGCCGCGCCGGCCTGGGTAAACTCGACCGCGCGCCGGATGTATTCATAGGCCGCCTGTCCGGCGACCGGGCTGACCTGGCCGCGCGTGAATCGCGCCGGGTCGGCATTGGCCAGGTCGACGACGTCGATCACCGCCGGGTCGTCGGCGGTGTCGGCCGGAAGTGCGATCGGGCGCAACGTCGCGCGCACCTGCGTAACGGCCAGCGCCGAACGGAGCACGGCGGCGTCGCCGATCACGACCGGACGGCAGGCGGCGCGCACCTCCGGCAGGCCGAAGGCCTTGGCGATCAGTTCGGGACCCGTGCCCGCCGGATCGCCCATCGTGACGGCCAGGATCGGCCGGTCGGCGGGGTTCATCGAAGGATGCCCATCTCGCGCAGCGGCGCGCGCATCGCTTCGATCTCGGCGTCGGTGACGGCGGTGATCGGCGAAAGCATGGTGCGGCCGCACAGGCCGGCCAGTTCAAGTGCGCCCTTCAGCGCCGCGAGCGTCTGGGTGATCGTGCGGCCCGTCTGGTAGACGGCGTTGAGCGCGTTGATCCGGTGCTGCGCCGCGTCGCCTGCCGCGGTGTCGCCGGACAGCAGCTGGTCCATCAGGTCGCGCGCCAGGCGGGGCGCCAGGTTGCCGCCGCTGGGCACGAAGCCATCGGCGCCGGCCCGCATGGCCTTGCTCGTGAACGCCACCGAACCGGCGAAGACGCAGAAATCCTCGCGGCCCGCGAAATGCCGGCTGAGCTGCTCCTGCCGCGCCGCGTCCGGCTCGGAGTCCTTGATGCCGGCAATGCGCGGATGCCGGCTGATCCGATCCAGCACGTCGAGCGGGATGCTTTGCCGCACGGTCTGCGGAATATTGTAGAGGTAGAGCGGGCCCTCCACCCGGTCGGCGACAGTCCGAAAGTAGGCCTCCATCATTGCGGGCGTGAGCGGATAATAGGATGGCAGGTTGTTCACCACGGCGTCGAAACCGGCGGCGAAATATTCGCGCGCGAGCTGGACGGTGTGCTCGATGCTCGTGTCGCCAATGCCGCCGAACAGCAGCGCGCGGCCGCGGGCGGCATCGCCGACAAGGCGGGCCAGCCGCAGGCGGACCGAAAGGGACAGCGAGGCGAATTCGCCGGTGGTGCCGCACAGCAGGATGCCCTGGCAGCCGCCGGCGATCACGTGGTCCACCAGCCGGCGGACCGCCGGCTCGTCGACCGCCCCGTCGGGCGTGAAGGGCGTCATGAGCGGCACGATGGCGCTGCCGCGAAGTTGGGCCCGGGTGTGGTTGCGGATGGTCAGGATCTTGGTCATGTCAGGTTCAATTTCAGAATGCTTCGCGGTAGATCTGTTCGGCGTCGGCCGCCGTCAGCTCGCGGGGGTTGTTTTTCAGCAGTCGGGTGACCTTCATCGATTCGCGCGCGAGCCGCGGCAGGTCGGCCTCGGGCACGCCGACGTCGCGTAGCCGCTGCGGTATGCCGCAGCGGCGCGACATCTCCGTGAGGCGGCGCAGCCCGGCTTCGGCCGTCGCCTGCGGCGTCCCGGCCGCGGCGCAGCCGAGGGCGATCGCGATGTCCGCGTACCGTTCCGGCATCGCCGGCAAGTTGAAGCGGAAGACGTGGGGCATGAGCAGCGAGTTGGCGACGCCGTGCGGTACACGGTATTCGCCGCCGAGCGGGTAGGACAGCGCGTGGACTGCGGCCGTGTTGACCGGGCCCAGGCAAAGGCCGCCGTAGAGCGCACCGAGCATGACGTCGGCGCGGGCGGGGAGATTGGCGCCTTCGCGCACGGCGGTTTCCATGCTGCGTCCGATCCGGCGAATGCCCTCGAGGGCGTACACGTCCACGGTGGGATGCGCGTGCTTGTTGGCGTAGGCCTCCATGCAATGGACGAGCGCGTCGATGCCGGTCGCGGCCGTGACCGCCGGCGGCATTGAAACGGTCAGCTCCGGGTCGCAGATCGCCATGTCCGGCACCAAGTGCGGGCTGACGACGCCCTTCTTCAGCCGCTCCGCCTCGTCGAGCAGGATGGCGTTGGGTGAAACGTCCGCTCCGGTGCCCGCGGTGGTGGGGATGCACACCAGCGGCGTGGTGCGGCCGCGAAGCAAGCCGATGCCGAACACCTCGCGCAGCGCCTGCCGGCCGTCCAGCAGTGCGGCCACGAGCTTGGAGACATCAAGCGGGCTGCCGCCACCCAGGCCGATCACCACGTCGGGCCGGTGGGCGCGCGCCGCAGTCGCGACCTGTTCGAAGAGCGCGATCTCCGGTTCGCGATCCACGCCGTTGAAGACCTCGACCACGAGGCCGGCCGCGCGCCAGCCGTCGAAGATCGCCGGCTGGGCCGCGGCGACCTGGGGGCTGGTGATGACGAAGAGTCGCGACCAGCCGGCCAGCTTGAATTCCTCCGCGCTTTGGCGGATGCACCCGGTGCCGAAGATCAGGCGCTTGGGTTGCTGCAGGATGACAGTGTTCATGTAAAGGGGAGCGCCCGCGTTACCAGGGCATGACCCGACCGGTGTGCTTCCGGCCGATGTCCGCCACTTCCGGCTTGCCGCCGGCGATGATGTCCATGCCCGCGTCGAGTTGCGCGAGAATGTCGTCGGACTGGGCGTTGTCCAAAATGTGGAGGTGACTGGCCTTGGCCGCGGCGATGACGCGATCGGCGGCGGCCCTGAGCTCGGGCGGCTGCACGACGCCGGGTTTGCGGCCATAGTCGAAGGCCACGTCGAGGTGGCCGCTCGAGTAGCTGGTGTCGCGCGGGCCCCATTCGGCGAAGCAAAGGCCCGGCACGCGCGTGATCTCCTCGGCGTGCGGCAGGCCGACGTGGTCCTCGATCTTCACGCCGAGCATCAGCTCGCCTTCCGGGTTGAGCGGCCAGACGTCGGCGACGGCATAGTAGCGCTTCGCGGGGATGCCCCAGATTTTGGACGCGAAATCGTGCGCGCCGAACATCCGCAGGCCCTCGTCGAGCCCGGCGCCCACGGCCTGCCGGTGGATCTCGAAGCGGACGCAGCGCACGAAAGCGCGCACCGCCTCGGCGTTGCGCGCGTGGCAAAGATGGAGCCCGTGCACGCCGCAGGCCAGCGCCTGCTGGATCATCCAGTGGTTTGCGAGGACCGACTCCTCGCTCAGGCCGTACATCGGCAATGTGACGATGACCGCCGGCGTCCGGTGGCCGCTCGCCGTCGGCCCGCCGTCGGCCAGGCCACGCATAAAGTCGCGCAGCTTGGAGAAATCCATGGCGTTCCCTTCCATGTCGTACATGAGGATGTCGGCCCAGGTCTTTGCGGCCGCCTTGCCCTCCGCGTAGCCCCCGCGGCCGTAGTCATAATAGACCGGCTGGCCCGATTGGAGCAGTTCGATCGCCTTGTTGATGCGATGCGGCCCGGTGTAGGCGGCGGCCTGGTCCGCCGCGCGCAGCAGCGGGGCGACCAGTGCGAGCAAGGCGAAGAAGAGGATCGGCGGGCGGGTCATGGTCGGGAAGGCAGGCTCAGTTGCGGCGGGCGCCGAGGCCGGCGGGTGCGCCGGGCTTGGGCGTGAAGGTCCGCAGCACATGGAAGAACTTCGGCACCTTGGTGACGGGATCGATGCGGCCCCACACGACGAGCTGGTTGCCGGCGGCGTGCGCGATGACGCGCCACTGTCCGCCCTGGGCCTTCGTCAGGTTGTCGCTGATCTTGACCGGGCGGCGTGTGAGGTCGACGCCCGCGGGCAGCGGCTGTTTCGTCGTGAACACCGTGGTGCAGGTCGCGGGGTCGAAATGAAGGCCGGCCAGCTCGCCGTCGACGCTGTCGTCAAGAAAGATATCGGCCACGTCGACGCGTTCGCTGCCGGGCACGCCGGCCGGCGCCATGTTGTGCGTGAACGTGGCGCGCGCCTCGACCTTGTCCGCCGGGCCCTTGAGCACGTTGCCCTCGAAGCGGCTCGGCCCCAGCGAGGGCTTGTCCTCGAGGAAGCGCCAGTCCTGCCAGACGGTGTTGCGCTCGGCGACAATCTCGGAGCGCTGCAGGTAGAAGCCGCCATCGTTGTCCGCGATGACGTTGTCGGTGAAGCGGGCGCGGGTTTCCATGGTCACGCGCATCGCGCCGGAATTGCGCGAGGAGTTGGTGTTGCCGACAAAGAGGTTGCGCTCGACGACGACGCTGAACTTGTCCGCCGTGGGATAGGGATCGAGCGGCACGCCGTAACGGTGTTCCTGTCCGCCGATGAACAGCGCGCCGGCGTCGTCACCGCCCTCGTTGGCGACGAAGACATTGTCGGCCACGCGCGGCGCGGACCAGAGTGCGATCCACAGGCCGCCCGAGTCGTTGCGGGTGAGGGATTGGTTGGCGACGACCACGTTGCCGGTGAACTCGCCCTCGGACCAGCGGAAGAACGAAACCGCGCCGGCATCGCTGCTGCGCATCGGGTCGGCGAGGCCGGAGGTGTTGTTGGCAAAGACGTTTTCGACGATGTGCGGGGCCGCCGCGCGGTCGCTGGCGATCGCGGCGCCGCGGCCGCACTCGGTGGAGTTGTCGTAGAAGAGATTGTGCTCGAGGCGAGGCGCGGCGCCGTTGAGGCACATGACCGCGCCGCCATCGTTTGCCGTCTCGTGCAGGAGCGGTGGGGTCCAGGGCGACGGGATGAGCGTGCGGTTGTTGGCGAAAATGGAATTGGCGATCACGGGCGAGGTGCCGTCGCAAAGGACCGCCCCGCCCTTCCCACGCACCCGGCCGTTGAGCAGGTGAAAACCGTCGAGGCGGGCGTCGTCGGCGCCGATGACAAGGCGCCGCAGTTCCTGGCCGTCGAGGATTGTCGGGTGGACGTAGACATCGCGCGCGCCGCCGGGAACGGCAAAACCCCCGTAGAGGTCGACGTGCGACTTCAGCACGAAGGTCGCCTGCACGTAGCGGCCCTGGCTGACGAGGATGGCCACGCGGGCGTCCGCGGTGGGATGGCCGGCCACCTCGAGCGCGTGGTCGATGGACGCGAACGGGTGCTCGCGCGCACCGGTGCCCTTGACGTCGTCGCCGCCCGCTTGGGCGACATAGAGGACGGTGCGGTAGGCGGCGAGTTCGACCGGCGCCGCGGCCAGCGGGCCGGGCGAGATGGTCGCGGCCGGTGCCGCGGCGGCCGCCAGGAGTGAAACGGAAAGGAGGAAAGGTCGGAGCAGGGTTCGGGATTTGTACATGGTAAGATTCACGCGGCGGTCCGGAGCGCGGCGACCGAGCTGCCTTCAACCAAGCGCGGCTCGAGCAGGATCCGGGTCGGGAAATGTTCGCCCGGATTGTCCACGCGCCAGAGGAGCTGTTCGACCGCGCGGCGCCCGATCGCTTCGGCGCACACGTCGAGCGTCGTCAGGGTCGGGTCCAGGTTCATCACGAGCGTCTTCTCATGGTTGAAGGAGAGCACGCTGACGTCGCGGCCGACCCGATGCCCGCGCAGGCGCAGCGCCGCATAGAGTTGGACCGCGATGCTGTCGGCACTGACCACCAGCGCCGTCGGGCGCTGGCCGTCGGGCAGGGATTCCCAGCGGGCCACGAGCGGCACGATCTCGGCGGGATCGGTCACGGCCGGCACCGGCCATTTCACCGGGAAGGAAAGCAGCTTCTCGATGTGGCGCACATGCAGGCCCAGCCGTTGCGCATGGACCGCAAGCGCCCGCTTCAGGCCCTCGGACCGGGTCTGGCCCGGACGCGGCTCAACGAATGCAATGTGGCGGTGCCCGCGCGCGCGGAGATATTCGACCGCGGTTTGGGCGCCGGAATCGAAATCGAAACCGCAGACGTCTCCCCCGGCCGACTCCGGCCGGCCCAGCAGCCAGATGTGGGGGAGCCGGTTGATCGCCGCCACCAGCGCCGGGCGGGCGCAGGCGCGCAGATCGCCGAGCAAGGGGCATTTCACGATCAGTCCATCGACTTGGTTCTTCGCGAGGAATGCCGGCACGCGATCGGCGTTCGGCACGTTGGCCAGCATCAGGTTCAGGCCCTTGGCCGCCATGGCCAGTTCGACCCCGTGCAAGGCCTCGCTGATGACCGGCAGGTTGCTGAGGGACTCATCCATGCCGACCAGCAGGAGGCCCAGGTTGCCGCGGCGACCCGGTGGCAGCGTCGCGCCCGCCAAGTGAAATCGGCGTCGGCGGCGCAAGGGCGTGTAGTGAACCCGCGCGATCGCATCGAGCACGCGCTGCCGGATCTCGGGACCGACGACGTCGGGCGTGTTGAGCACGCGCGATACCGTTCCCACCGCCACGTTGGCGGCTACCGCCACCTCCACGACCGTGGGCTTGGCCGGATAAACAGGGGTAGATCGATCCACAAAACGTAACAGGGGGAAATTGCCGTGGCGTGGCAAGGACAAATTGAAATAACGATGCAACGTGTTGAATTCATTCCTTATTACAACATGAGTTTTCCCGGCGCTTTTCACTGGTACCTAGAGGTCAGATATTTGAGGTGAACCTGAAATAATCGTTGCCATCCATATTTTAGGTCTTTCCCTCTCAAGAATCCCCTATCGTGATATCCGCTTTAACCGGTCCCCTCAGCCACGCTGCTCCTCCTTCGCGTACGGAGACAGGTTAATCGAGCCAAGCCGTCGGACCCGTTGGAATCGCATGTAATTTCAGAAAAATGACACCTCTATTTTTTACTATTTCAGCCTCCGAAATTCCCGCAAAGAGAAGGTTCACCCGCATGAAAACTCCCGCCCTCGCCCTTCTGGCCGCGACCCTCGGCTCACTCGTTTTCGCTGACGACCCCTTCGTCAATTCCCTTGGCATGCGGATGCTGCCGGTACCCGCCGGCTCGTTCGAAATGGGCAATGCAAATCCGACGCCGCCGAAGACCTTCGATGTCCCCAGCCACCTGACGCGCGGCGATTGGGACGAGCATCCGCTCCACAAGGTCACGCTCACGCATGCCTTCTACATGGCCGAGGTGGAGGTGACGGCCGACCAATTCCGGCAGTTCCGTTCTGACTACACCGGCAATCCCGACCTCGCCCCCTATGCGGCCGGGCTCAGCTGGGATGATGCGACGGCGTTCTGCGCCTGGCTCAGCCGCAAGGAAGGACGCAATTATCGCCTGCCGACGGAAGCGGAATGGGAATATGCCGCGCGTGCGGGCACCAGCTCGCTGTTTCCCACCGGCGCCACCCCGCCGGCGGCGGACACGCCGAATGCCTGGGGATTGAAGAACATGAACACTGGCGTCGGTGAATGGTGCCTCGACTGGCACGGCGAATACCCGCTGGCGCCGCAGACGGATCCGGTCGGCCCCGCCTCCGGCTGGGCGCGCGTCGTGCGCGGCGGCGGCCTCGACAAGGACATTCCTTATTACCGTCGTTCCGCCAACCGCGGCGGCATGGCGCCGAATTTCCCGCCGGTGCCGCTGGCAGAGATCCGCGCGCGGATGACCACACCCGCGGACACCGCGGGCGCGCAAGACCCGAAGGGTACCGGCCAGCAGCGCAGCGGCCAGTACAAGAGCGAATTCCTCTACAAGGGATTCACGCGCTCCGTGCTTAACAACCAGGGCAACCACCACATCGGGTTCCGGGTGGTGTGCGCGCCCCCCGCGCCCGCGCCGACGCAGGCCGGCCACGTGTCTTACGCCCAGCTCGGTGTCGTCCAAGGCGGCCCGGCTCCCTCCGTCGGGCCGGATCCGGCGCGCCCGTATTTCCGCAAGCGTTACCTGTTGCCCACGCCGCCGGAAAACACCGATCCCGACCGGCTCGGCGCGTTCCGCGCCCTCGGCTGGCCCCGCGGCATGCTGCGCCACATGCACAGCCCGGGCCTCGAGGTCGCGGGCAACGGTGATGTCATCTTCATCGCCTTCTCCGCGGTGGGCGAACTCGACCCCGATTGCGGCATGCTCATCACCCGGCTGCGCTTCGGCGCCGACGAATGGGATCCGCCCGACCGGTTCGTCGACATGCCGGATGTCGACGACACCTCGCCGATGTTGTGGAACGATTCGGGCCGCCTCTGGTTTTTCTGGGGCATGAACCGGCTCGATTCCGGCTTCCCCTTCCAGTGGATCACGTCGGACGACCACGGCGCGACCTGGAGCGAGGTGCATTTTCCGATCTTCACGACGCCCGTCGGCGGCCATTCCGCCCAGCCGATCACGAGCGCGTTTCGCGACGCCGCCGGTCACATCCACATGGCGAATGATGCCATTGGGCCCGAGTCCGTGCTCTGGGAAAGCGATGATGATGGCGCGACCTGGCGCGACCCGGGCGGCCGCAGCGGTGGCCGGCACACGGCGTTCGTGCCGCTCCGCGACGGCCGCATCCTCGGCATGGGCGGCAAGAGCTCGAACATCGAAGGCTTCATGCCCAAGTCGATCACCAGCGATGGCGGCCGCACCTACGTGGTTTCGAAGACGCCCTTCCCTCATCTCGGCAGCAACCAGCGCCCCACCCTCATCCGCCTGGCAAGCGGCCGCCTGTTCATGGCCGGCGACTACCAGAGCGACAAGGGCGCACAACCCGCGGGCATCACCGAACACGGCGCCTATGTCGCGCTTTCCGATGACGAGGGCGAATCCTGGCACGTGCGGAAGCTCCCGGGCACGCAGCCGCACGAGGACCACGACCACGCCCGGAAAATGGGCGGCGATACCCTCGGTTACGCCGTCGCCCGCCAGGCGCCCAACGGCGTCATTCACCTGATCGCCACCATGACCGAGCCCTGCCTCGCCTATGAATTGAACGAAACCTGGATCCTCCACGGCGACAATCCCGCTGGCGACGATGCCGCCCTGCGGGCCAACACGGCCACAAGCCTGCGCGATGTCCGCGACTTCATCGATCGCGACGCGGCGGGCCGAGTCCACGTGCGTTACCGCGGCGGCATCGGCAACGACGGCCGGTTCCTCCTCGAAGGCGAGGAAACCTGGTACCAGCCCGACGGCCGCGTGCAACGCACGGCCACCTATCATCTCGGCCAGCTCACCGGTCCGGAGAAATTCTACCAGGATGGCACCCTGCTCTGGGAACGAGACCACCGCGCCGACGGCACGACGGTGTGGACGAATTACTGGCCCAACGGCACGGTTCGCACCCAATCCACCTGGCGCGACCTGCACGCGGAAGGTACCGCCGTGCTGCACGATCCCGCCGGCAAGGAGGTCTACCGCGTGGACTTCGCCCATGGCGAACCGGGGCGCGAGTCAGGCGACCCCGGGGAATACTGAGTCAAACGCGCCGCCGTTACTTCATGACGCATCGCGCTGTGCCGCCGCGGCGGAATTCAAGCGGGCGCGCATCGCGTGTGGTGGAACGCGCCGACCCCAGCGCGTTGGAATGCGTATTCGCATCCACCGGCGCCTTGGGATTGAGGCGCTCCACGCAGTCGGTCCCTGATCAGGCAAGGTTCGGCGACCCCGGCCTACAGGCGGGCGCCACCCCCACCTCAGCCCAGCCGGACCACCGAGTCGCCGGGCACCAGGGTCGTGTCGAACAGCAGCGTCTGCACCGAGTCGTCGAGCGGGTTCCGCATGCGCCACAGCAGCATCTCGACGGCCTTGCTGCCGATCCGCTGTGCGCCGACATCGACGGTGGTCAGCGACGGCTTCAGGCCGAACGTGATCGACTTCTCGTGGTTGCACGAGATGACGCTCACGTCGCGCCCGACCTTCACGCCGCGATTCTCCAGCGCCGTGTAGAAATGTACCGTGTAGTTGTCCGCCGGCACGAAGATCGCCGTCGCGCGGCGCGCCGGTTCCGCGGCCAGCCACCGGTCCACCAGTTCGACAAATCCCTCCGGGCCGGTGAACGCGGGCTCCGGCCATTCCGTCGCACCCTGGCCCACCGCCTCGATCAATGTCAGCTCCATGCCCCGCTCGGCACAGGCGTACTGGAACTCCTTCTTGAGATGCTCGAGCGTCGACTTGCCTTTCTTCGGGTTCAAGTAGGCAACGCGCCGGTGGCCGTATTCGTGCAGGTGTTTCGCCGCGAGCTGCGCGGCGTGCTCGTGGTTATAGCTGCAGAGGTCGCCGGGAACGTTCTCCGGCTTCGCCCACACCCACACCAGCGGATACCGCAGGATGCTTTTCAACAGCGGATTCTTGTTGATGTCGGGGAACGTGCCGTATTGCGATGCCTTCACGATCAAGCCCTCGACGTGATTGCCCTGCAGCAACGCGGGTACGCGATCGGCGTTCGGCAGGTTCGCGAAAAGCAGGTTGCCGTTCAGCTGCGTCACCGCCGCCTCGACGCCATGCAACACCTCCGCGAGCACCGGCACGTGCAGGAGGGTGTCGTCCATGCCGAGCAGCACGAGGCCGATCTTGCAGTTCCGCTGGTCGGCGTTGCCGCGCACCCCGCCGCCCTTGCGCTTGCGCAACGGCTGGTAGCGCAGCCGCGCGACCGCCTCCAATACACTCTGGCGCGAATCGGGACTAACGTCCGTAAAGTTGTTCAAAACCCGGGAGGCTGTTCCGACGGCCACGCCCGCCGCTTTGGCGACATCGGCAAGTGTTACTGGTTTGTTCATTGAAGATTTCCAGCGTTATTCATTAGATGTACGTGACGCGCAATACTATATCTCACGGTCCTCGAATATTTCAGCGCTTTTTCATCACGTACCACAGGCGCGCTTATGCCCCGGCTCCCCAAGCCCATGACTAACAACCCGGTGAGCGAACATCTCTGCACTTCATATATAGCTGGTCATTGGTCTCGACCGGGCAACCGCGTCGTCGAGCGCGAAAATCCCGGCCGCAGCGCGGAGGTCGCAGCGCGCTGGTGCCCGGCCCGTCCGGACGAGGCGCACCGCGCAATGGGCGCGGCAGCCGGCGCCTTCGCCGCGTGGGCCGCGGTTCCGCTCCCCGAGCGGCTCGACCGCCTGGAGGCACTGCTGCCGGTGATCGCGCGCCATGCCGGCGAATTCGTCGGCTTGATCACACGCGAAAACGGCAAGCCGCGGCGCGATGCCCAATCGGAAATCGACGCCGGCTTGCGCGACGCCGCGCATGCGCTCGCGGAGGCGCGGCAGCTCGGTGTGGTCGAGCGCACTTCCGCCGCCGGCGCCGCCGTCACCAGTGAACTCGTTCTCGAGCCGGTCGGTGTCCAACTGCTCGTCACGCCGTGGAATTTCCCGCTCGCCACCATCCTGCGCAAGCTGGTGCCGGCGCTGGCCTATGGGAATACGGTGGTCGTGAAGCCCTCGGAACTCACGCCCGGCCCGGCGCGGCGCCTGTTCGAGTTGCTTGAACCGATGGCGCTGCCGGCCGGCACGGCGTCACTGGTTCTCGGCTTCGGCGCGGAAATCGGACCCGTCCTGGCGGCCCACCCGGCGTTGCGCGGCATCTCGTGCACCGGTTCGACGGCCACGGGCCAGGCCCTGGCCCGCGCCACGGCCGGGCGCGATGTCCGGCTGCAGCTCGAGATGGGCGGGAAGAATTCGCTCGTGGTCCTCGCGGACGCCCGCCTCGACGAAGCCGTCGAAGCCGCCGTGATCGGCGCCTTCAGCTGCGCCGGCCAGTGGTGCACCGGCACCGGGCGCGTGATCGTCGAACAAGCGGTGAGCGCCGAGTTCGTCGCGCGGCTGGCCGCCCGCGCCGCGCAACTTCACGTCGGCCCGGGCGACGATGAACACACCGACACCGGGCCGGTCGTTTCCGCCGAGCGGGTGCAGGTCGCCCGTGAAGCCGTGGCCGCCGCGGTGGCGGCCGGCGCCCGCGTGCACTGCGGGGGCCGTGAACCCCCCGGCGGGCATTTCTTCGCTCCCACCGTCCTCGACCGGGTTTGCGAAACCATGCCGGTGTTTCTCAACGAACTCTTCGTCCCGGTCCTTCCCGTCATCGCGGCGCGCGATGCGGACGATGCCATCCGGCTGGCCAACACCGGCACGTTCGGGCTCTCAGCCTCCGTGTTCTCGTCCAACGTGGAGCGCGCCCGGACGCTCGCGCGCCGGATCGAGGCGGGCATCGTGCACGTCAACTTGCACACCGCGTACCGCGAGCCGAGCCTGCCGGTCGCCGGCTGGCGGGACTCCGGCCACGGCCTCCCCGAGTGCGGCCGCTACGCGCGCGAGTTCTTCACCCGTCCCCGGGCCCTCTACACCCGCTTGCCATGAAGATCACCCGCATCATGGCGCAGACCGTGCCGCTGCAATCCGACATTCGCAACGCGCTCGTGAGTTTCGCGGAGATGACGGGCACCATCGTGGTCGTCGAGTCGGATGTGGTGCGCCAGGGACGCCGCGTCACCGGCCTGGGCTTCGGCTCCATTGGTCGCTATGCCGCCACCGCCATCGTCTCCGACCGCCTCGCGCCGCGCCTGCTCGGCGCACCGCCGACCGCCTATCACGACCCCACGGGCGAGAACGTGGACCCGCTCCGCGCGTGGACGCTGATGATGCGCAATGAAAAACCCGGCGGCCACGGCGAACGCAGCACGGCGGTCGGGGCCGTCGACATGGCCTTGTGGGATCTGGCCGCGAAGATCGCCGCGGTGCCGTTGTGGCGCCTGCTGTCAGCCCGCTTCAACGACGGACGCGCTGATCCGACGGTGGCCGTCTATGCGGCCGGCGGTTATTACCACGCCGAGGGCGGCGACGACGCGCTGCGCCGCGAAATCGGCGGCTATCTCGCAGCCGGCTACACCATGGTGAAAATGAAAATCGGCGCCGTGCCGCTCGCGGAGGACCTGCGCCGGATACGTGCCGCCGCCGCCGAGGCTGGCGGCGCCGCTCGCGTGGCGGTGGATGCCAACGGGCGATTCGACCTCGCCACCGCCCTCGCCTGTGCGGCGGAACTCGCGCCGCTCGGCGTGCGCTGGTTCGAGGAAGCCGGCGATCCGCTCGACTTTGAGTTGCAGGCCCGCCTGGGCGCCCAATTCCCGCAACTGGCTTACGCGACCGGGGAAAATCTTTTCTCGCACCAGGACCTTCGCAACCTGGTCCGCCATGCCGGGCTCGATCCAAAGCGCGACACGCTGCAGATGGATCCCGCGCTCTCCTATGGCCTGCCGGAATACCTGCGCATGCTCGAGGTGCTGCGCGCCGCCGGCTGGTCGCCGCGCCGCTGCACGCCGCATGGCGGCCACCAATTCTCGCTGCACCTCGCCGCCGGCCTGCAACTCGGCGGCAACGAAGCCTACCCGGGCGTCTTCCAGCCGTTCGGCGGATTCGCGGATGGCACCGAGGTGCACAACGGCACGGTCCGCCTGCCGGATGCGCCGGGCATCGGCATCGAACTCAAGGCGGATTTGCACGCGCTCTTCCGACCATTGCTCGCGTGAGGCGGTTGGGTCGAATCGAGGTCGCCGCAAGCAGCGACCCTACACGGAAGGGTCGGCGCTTGCGCCGACCAATGGAGGCGGGACGCCCTCGTCCCGCGGGTTGTGGTTTGCGCTTGCCCGCCACGGAGTGAGGGCACCCCGCCTCCCTCTACGGCGGGTTAGGTTGAAGTGTGGCCGCTGAGGGCAGGGCAATCACTCGATCCCACTGGATCCTTCGCTGCGCTCAGGATGACAGTATCGAGGACAATATTTAGAAGCGTGTCATTCTGAGCGCAGCGAAGAATCCAGGAGAATTTCAAAGGAGCGGCCATAGCATTGTTTAAATACGCTCTACAGCCGGTACGCTCGCGGGCGGCGGTTGTTAAGGAAGGACTCGGGATCGGCCCGCAGCCGCGCCACCGCGCTGAGATTCACTTCGCACACCGAGAAAGGCGGCTCGGCCCCGGTGTCGTCCAACAGCACATCGCCGGCGGCGTCCGTGAACAGCGACTGGCCCGGATGAGCAAACACGATCGGGATCTCGCTCTCGAAGGAGCGCGTCCGCATCACCGCAATGTTCTTTGCGTCGTGCTGGCCGTACGTCGGGTTGAAGATGATGTGGGCCCCGCGAAGCGCGAGCGTGCGAACCGTCTCGGGCCAGCGCCGGTCGGCGCAGATCATCACGCCGAAGCGCCCGAAATCGGCGCGAAAGACGGGCAGCCTGCTGCCCGCGACAAATTTCCGGTCGTGTTCGCGGCAGTGCACCTTGTCGTAGCGGCCGGCCAGCCGGCCGCGGCGGTCGAAGACCAGCGCGGAATTTGCGACGCCGCCGCGCACGGGGCGGCAGCATCCCAGGATGACCCAGGCCCGTTGCGCCCGGGCCCACGCTGCGACCGCCCGAACCGGCGCCGCCGTCGCGGGGTCCAACGCCCAGCGCGAAAGATTCCGCCGCGTGACGTCGCCGCGCGTGACCACGTAACCGTCAAACCAGCACTCCGGAGTGACGACCACGTCGGGCCGCTGCGGCGCGATCCGCCCGAGGATGTCCATCAGCCGCGCCGCATTCGCCGCGATGTCGCCCTTCGCGGGATAGCTCCGCACGGTCGCGACGCGGACCTTGTTGAGTTCGCGGCGGGCCATGGAAATCCTCACTCGGTGCGCGCGGCGGGAGGGGCGCCGGCCGCGTCGGCCAACCGCGCCGCCTCCGCCGGGAGCGGCGTGCCCGTCTGCGCCAGGCGCGCGAGATATTGTCGCATCGCGCCGGTGAACGTGATGGCCGGCGCCGGCTGGGCGGAAAACCCGCGTGCCGCCAGCGGTCCCCCGGGGTGTTTGTCGCGGGCCTGCTTCACCACGCGCAGGAAACGCGTCTCCCATTCCAGCCGCGGCAGGATCACGCTGTACGTGCGATCGGGGACCAGGCTGTCGGCGCCGCGCGCGGACGTGGCGCCCGCCGCCCCAGCCGCCGCCCGGAAGCCAGCCCAGCTGGTCTGGTTGCCTTTCTCTTTCGCGAGGGCGCCAAGATAAGCGGCGATCTCGGCGCCGGTGAGTTCGGTCCGCACCGTGGCGTCGCCCCGGTCGCCGCCCGCGACATACAGCGCATTGACATCAACCGGGCCGGCAAAGAGCGGGCTGCGGATGATCTGCCCGGCATGGCAGAAGCCGATGTCAACGCCCGCCTGTCGCCGCAACGCCTCGGCGCCGAGCCACGCCACCGCGCCCATGTTCACCTCGTCCGTGTGCGGCACGACGACCTCGGCCGCTTCCGGGCACAAGGCCTTCTCCTGCTCGCGAACCCATGCGAGCATCGATTCGTCCGCGTGGATCTGGTCGTGCCGCAAAGGCACAACCGAGCCGGAGGCGCCGACAACTTTCCGAGTGTCGAGGTCGACGGTGAGTTCAAGGCGTCCGACCCATTGCGCATAGCTGCCGGCTTGCACGATGAGCGCGCCGGTTCCCGGCACGGTCACGGGCGCCGGCAGCAGCTCATGCGTGTGGCCGCTGACAAAGACGTCGATCGCCGGCGCCATCTGTGACCAGCGCGCGCAGTTCTTCGAACCTTCGTGGCAGAGCGCGACCAGCAAGTGAACTTGCGGACGCAGCCGTTCCGCCTCGCGGGCGAGAGCGCGGCCGCTGGCCCCGAGGTCCAGGCCACCCGCTTCCGGCGGCCGCGGGACGATCAGCCCGATGATGCCGATCTTGAGGGCGCCCACCTGCACCACGCGTGAGGGCGTGAACTCCGGCGTGCCGTCCGGCTTGACGATATTCAGGCAGAGCAGCGGTTGGCCGAGGACCTGCTCGTAGTCGTGCAGGACGGCGATGCCGGCATCGTGATCGTGGTTGCCGATCGTGACCGCATCATAGCCGATCCGGCGGAGCGCTTCGTAGGTGAGGCGGTGCTTCGACCGCGCCGCCACCAGGTCGCCCTTCTCGGTCACATCGCCGGCGTCGAGCACGAGCACATCGTGGCGTTCGGCGCGGACCTGCGCGATGTAACCGGCCACCCACGGGATCCCGCCCTGGTCGCCGGGTCCGGGACGCAGGTGGTCGTGCAGGTCATTCGTGTGGAGAATCAGGAGGCGGGCGGTCGCGCCGAGGACCGTCGACGCGAGCGCGAGGCAGAGGGACGCCACGCCGGCGAGCCGGAGAAAATGTCGCCGGGACAGGTTCGCGACGCTCATGCTTCGAGTTCGTACAAGCGGACTTCGTCGACACCGTGAGCCGCAACGTAGAGCAAGGCCCGGCGGTCGCCGAGGGTGACGACGTTGAGCTGGGTCGGCCCAATCCCTTCGGCCAACACTTCATAGCGGCGATCGATGCCGCCCCGGCCGTCGGGCCGGTACAGGCGGAGTTCGCGGCGATCACGGCGGCTGCCGGCCAGCAACGCCGGCGCGCCCAGCAGATTTCCCGCCCAGACGATATGGCCGAACGAAAGGTCGTCGTGGATCAACGTGCGCTCCCAGCCATTCGCCACCTGCTTGTGCAGGGAAAGCTGGTGCCCATGGAATGGGCTGATCGAAAAAACCTCGGGCACGCCGTCGCCATCCCAATCGAACGCCACCGCGTCGCTGTTCTCCTCGCGGCTGATGGTCTCGAGCGACCATTCGCCGGCCAAGTCGGCGGGAAACGGCATGAAGAAAAGTCCCTCCATCGCGGAAAGCAGGTAACCCGGCCTGCGGTCGCGTCCCAGTTCGGCGTAGTCCATGCCGTGATTCTTGTTGAGGCCGCGCACGATCTGCCGGACGGGCCACGGCTGCGACGGATCGGCGGGCAAGTCCGCGAGGTGAATGCCGCCTGGCTGGGTCCAGTCGTCCTTCCCCGCCTTGCCCGCGCAGAGCGTCGAGATCAGGAGGAATCGCCGGCCCGCGTGCGCCGCCATCGTGAGCCGGTGCGTAAAGGGCATTGGCGTCACCAGCGTCGAGGGCGGGCATTCGGGCCCATCGAGCGGATAAAGGCGGATCGAAGCGTCGCCGCCGTTGAAGCCAGGCTTGAACATGTTGGCCGCGAGCACGTGGCGTCGGCCGCCGTGGACCAAGGGACTGATGCTGATATAGCCACCCGGGCTGCGTGAAATAACCTTTGGCCGGAACTCCGGTGCGGCGAAGAACAACAGCCGGTCGTCTCCCTCGCTGCCGGCCAGGAAGGACGGCGATTCGCCAGCGGCGGCGGGAAGCAGCGCAATGCTGTAGCCCCGCTCAAGTTTGGCCACGGTGCGGTACGAAATTTTCATCGGTGGGGTGGAAAATCCAAATAGTACCCTTGAATTTGGGCTTGATTGTTCGGTTGTTCGCTGTTTCTTCAAGCGAAATTTCAACGCGCAAAGATAGTTCATATCTATCTTGAATCACATGATATAAGGCGATTTGTCGCAGTAAGGTTAACGAAAATATCGAGCGATAAATGACTTTATTTCATTATTTTATACATGAAATCTTCATCGACCACACCGCTCCGCTTTGAGCAGGTGGCTCAGCCTGGGGTCGTCATTTCAAATGCCTGGCCGCAATCGCGCATGACGGAGGGCGCGACATTGAAGGCGATCGAGGAAGTGCTCGCGAAATTTCCCTTCTTTGAAGCCTACCAGACCGTCGACATCCCCTATGCCGCCGAGCGCCGCGCGGTTCGCCGTCTCCTCGGCGACCGAGGCCGTCCGCACACCTATGCCCTGACTCGAGTGCTCGCCGAAAAGAAGGCGAGCCTGTCTTCCCTTGATTCGGCGAACCGCCGGCTCGCGGTGGAAACCGTCATCGCGCAGTTCGCCGCCGCCGAGGAGGCCGGCGCCAGCACGATCACCGTCATCAGCGGGCCGCGTCCGACCGATCCGGCTTTGCGGCCCGAGGCCTTGAAGGTTCTCGAGGATTCGCTGACGCAACTGGCGGCGGCCATCGTCGCCCATCCGCGCCTCGAGCTGCTGATCGAGCCGCTGGACTACGAGGCGCACAAGCGCAATACGCTTGGCACCACGTCCGAGGCCGTGGCTATCTGCCGCCGGCTGGCAGCGAAGCGGCTCAAGTTGGTCCTCTGCCTCGACACCGCACACATGATCCTCAACGGCGAGGATACCGTTGCCGCCGTGGCGGAGGCGCGGGAATTCATCACTGAATTCCATTTCTGCAACCCGGTGAAAGACCGGAGCTCGCCACACTACGGCGACCAACACGTGCCATTCGGGGCGCCGGGCGTCGTGGACCTTCCCGAGATTGCGGCGTTCATGGCCGGCCTGCAGCTCGGCGGCTATCTGGCGGCCGCCGTCCGGCCGCGCGTCTATTGCGAGGTGATGTCTTCCGCCGCCATGGGCCCGCTGGCGGTGGTTGAGCATTGCCAAGCGGCGCTGCTGATCGCCTGGGCCCGCGCCAACGAGCCCGCTGCCTGAAGAATTCCCGACCACCTTTCTTACCCCGCCCCACCCCATGTCCCGTACCCCTCGCCCGATTCTTCGCCTTGCCGGCCTGACCGCCGCCGGCCTTGCCGGCCTGTTGCCCGCTGCGCGGGGAGCTTCCGCGTCCGCGGCCCCGCGCCCCAACATCGTGCTGATCATGGCTGACGATCTGGGCTACGGCGACCTGGGCTGTTTCGGGTCCACGAAGATCGCGACGCCGAACATCGACCAGCTCGCGCGCCAGGGCACCCGGTTCACGCAATTCTACGCCGGCTCCCCCGTGTGCGCACCGTCCCGTGGCGTGCTCCTCACCGGCCTGCACACCGGCCATGGCCGCATCCGGCAGAACAGCCCGGACGTCGGCGGCGAACTCGAGACCTTCGCCGACGGCAAGGAGGGCGGCATTCGCCTCTCGTTCACCGCCAACGACCACACCTTCCCGGAGCTGCTGAAGAAGGCCGGTTACGTCACCGGGGCTTCCGGCAAATGGGGTGTCGGCGAACCAGGCACCGACGGCACACCGGGCAAGCACGGGTTCGACGAATGGCTCGGTTATCTCAACCAGAACCACGCGCCCTACTACTATACCGACTATCTCTGGGAGAACGATCACCAGCGCCCCATCCCGGAAAACGCCGGCGGGAAGCACGCCGTCTACAGCTGCGACCTCATGGCCGACTTCTCCATCGACTTTGTGCGCCGGCATCGCGCGCAGTCCTTCTTTCTCTACCTTCCCTATACCATCCCGCACGAGCGCATGGAGGTGCCGGACCTCGGCGCGTACGCACACAACGACTGGCCCGAGGACGCCCGCATCTATGCGGCGATGGTCACGCGGCTCGACGGTTATGTCGGCCGCCTGATGCAGGAACTCGACCGCCTCGGCCTCGCCGACAACACCCTGGTGCTTTTCACGTCCGATAACGGTGCGGTCAAGAAGCCGCGGAGCCAGTTCCTCGGTTCGAACGGCAACCTGCGCGGCACCAAGGGCACTGTTTACGAAGGCGGCATTCGCGCGCCGATGATCGTGCGCTGGCCCGGCCATGTGCCGGCCGGCCGAACCAGTGCCGAGCCGTGGATGCTCATGGATGTGTATCCCACCTTTGCTGCCATCGCCGGACTGCAGGCACCCGCCGGCCTCGACGGTCGCAACGTGCTGCCCGTGCTCACCGGGGCGCAGCCGACGCTGGGCGATCGGCCCCTGTATTGGGAGTTCCCGACTGAACGTCTCTGGCAGGCGGTTCGACTCGGACACTGGAAGGCTGTTCGCGAAGGCATGGACCAGCCGGTCGAACTCTACGATTTGAACAGCGACGAGCACGAGGAGCACAACGTCGCGGCCGCGCATGCCGACGTCGTCGCCCGGCTCACCGCCATCCTCGACTCGTCCCACACGCCCACACCGTACTGGCCGGCGCACTGATCCTGCGCCCGATCGTTTTGGTCACCTCAACCTCCAACCCCGCCCCCCGTATGTCCACCTCCCGCCGCGAATTCCTTCGCACCGCGACGCTGGGCTCGGCCGCCCTGGCCATGGCCGGCAAACTCAATGCCGAGTCGGCGCCGACCGTCGCGCCCAAGGGACTGGCCAGGGCGCCCACGCGCCCGAACCTGCTCTTCCTCTGGACCGACCAGCACCGCGGCGACACGATCCCGTACGCCGGCAACGCGGTGGTCCAGGCGCCCAACCTGCGGCGCCTCGGCGAGCAGAGCTTTTGCTTTCGCCACGCGTATTGCGCCCAGCCGGTCTGCACCCCGTCGCGCGGCAGCATCCTGACCGGGCTCTACCCGCACCATCATGGGAGCGTGCAGAACAACATCCGGCTCGATCCGGCGAAACGCACCTTCGCCGAATATGTCGCCCCCGATTGCGCCACGGCCTACTATGGCAAATGGCACCTGGGCGACGAAATCCGCGCGCAGCACGGCTTCAAGGAGTGGCGCAGCATCGAGGACGGCGCCTACCGGCAGTTCTACACCAACAAGGAGGACCTCAAGCTCCGCAGCAGCTACCATTACTTCCTTACTGCGGCCGGCTTCCCGCCGGACGAAAACGACACCGACTCCGACGGCGCGCCGGTCTTCTCCCGCACCATGGCCGCCGCGATGGCGGAGCGCTACACCAAGGTCAACTTCCTCGCCGACGAGGCCGTCAAATATCTCCAGGCCCGCCGCGACGGCCAGCCTTTCGCGCTGAGCGTCAACACCCTCGAGCCGCATGCGCCGTCGTACGGTCCGCTCAATGAACTGCACCGGCCGGCGGACGTCGTCACCGGTCCCGCGTTCGGCGTACCCGTCGGCCCCGATGCCGCCAAACTCCACCGCGAGAACTACCGGATCCTCCACCAGAAGGGTTACAAGAACCATCCCATTGCCACGCCCGATGACTTCCGCCGCCTGCGCGCGAACTACTACGGGCTGGTCGCCATGGTGGATCGTGCCTACGGCCGCGTGCTCCGGGCGCTCGAGGAATCCGGCCTGGCCGACAACACCATCGTGGTCTACTGCTCGGACCACGGCGACATGATGGGCGACCATTGCCTCATGCAGAAGAGCGTGTTCTATGAGGGCGCCACGCACGTGCCGTTGATGATCCACGTGCCTTGGCTTTCGCGCCAACAGGTCATGATGGATCAGCCGATCAACCTCGTCGACCTGACGCCGACGATGCTCGACCTGCTCGGGATCGGCGTCCCCGCCGGCCTCGACGGCGTCTCCCGCGCCGGTGCCCTCCGCGATCCCGCTTCGTGGCGCGCCGAGGACCTCGTGATCGAATGGCACGAGACCAACGACCATTCCATGGATGGTCGCAGCCTGCGCACCGCCGACGACTGGAAGCTCAATCTCTACCACGGCGACACGCCTGAGCTCTACGATCTCAACACCGACCCGGGCGAACTGCGCAATCTCGCCCGTGACGCGGCGCACCGCGACCGCATCCGCCGCCTGGCCGACCGCATCCTTGCCTGGCAGAAACAACACGGCGACACGATGTCGCTCGTGACCTGACGCCCGCGCCGCCCGGCCGGCGGTTCCGCCCCCCTTCAACACAACCCAAACAACAACCCCCATGGCTTCACTCCGCTGGTTGGATATCATCGTCATCGTCGTCTACATGGTCGCCATGCTCATGGTGGGCCGCTCATTCGCGAAGAAGCAGACCTCCACCGAGGCCTACTTCGTCGCCGGGCGTTCCATCCCGCACTGGGCGATGGGCGTCTCGATCTACGCGACCCTCATCACGAGCATCACCTTCATCGCGTATCCGGGCTCCGCATACGCGGGCAACTGGGCTGAACTCGCCCCCGGCATCATGGTGATCGGGGTGCTCATCCTCGTCGGCACCGTGATCATCCCGTTCTTCCGCCATGCGATCGGCATGAGCGTGTACGAGTACTTCGAGAAGCGCTTCGGCTACGGCGCGCGCGCCTACAGCGCCTTCGCCTTCGCCATGGGGCATTTTTCGAAGATGGGCTTCGTGTTCTACACCCTTGCGCTCACCGTCAGCAGCATGACCGGCTGGAACATCTATGCGGTCATGCTCATCACCGGCGCCGTCACGATCTACTACACCGTCATCGGCGGCATGGAGGCCGTGATCTGGACGGACGTGATCCAGGGCTTCATCAAGGTCTTCGGCATCGTCGTCTGCCTCGGATGGCTGTGGGTCAACATGCCCGGCGGCATCGGCAATGCCTTCCACCTCGCCGCCGAACACCACAAATTCAACGTCGGTTCGCTCGGGCTTAATTTCGCCAGCAAAACCAACTTCTGGGTCCTGGTGCTGTACGGGTTCTTCTTCTACCTCCAGAAATATGCCGCCGACCAGACGCTGGTGCAGCGTTATCTCATCGCGAAGAACGACCGCGATGCGCTGAAGGGCGTGGCGCTGGGCGCCGTGCTCTGCGTGCCCGCGTGGGTTCTGTTCATGCTCATCGGCACGCTGGTGTGGGCCTATTACAACCTGTCGCATGAGGTCCTGCCGGCGTTCGTCGACAAGCCCGACAAGATCTTCCCGTATTTCCTCTCGACCAAGATCCCGGCCGGGCTCGCCGGCCTGTTCATGGCCGCGCTGTTCTCCGCCGCGATGTCCATGCTCTCGTCGGACCTGAACTGCCTCTCGGTCGTCGGCGTGGAGGATTACTACCGCAAGGCCCGTCCGCAGTCCTCGGACCGGCACCTGCTCTTCGTCGGCAAGCTCATCGTCGGCATCTGCGGGGCGCTGGCGGTCGGCGTGGCGATGATCATCGCGTGGAAATCCGAGCGCGTGCTTTCCTTCTGGTTCACCACGTCGTCCATCGTCGGCGGCGGGCTCGCGGGACTCTTCCTGCTCGCGTTCCTCTGCCCGCGTGCGAACAAGCCCGGCGCGATCATCGGCATCGTCGCCTGCCTGGTCTTTACCACCCTGGCAACCCTCAGCTCGGGCCAGGACCGCGTCCTCGACCTGGGCGTGTTCAACTTCCCCTGGGCCGGCGTCCTCATTGGCGTCGTCGCCCACGTCGTCCTCCTCGTTTTCGGCTACCTCGGCAGCCTCCTGTTTGCCTCGGAGGCGAACACCAACCGCGCCATGACCCTGTGGGGCTGGCTCGACCGCCGCCGCCAGGAGCCCGCCGCCGCCACCTCATGAAATCCACGATCCTCAATTGCCTCGTCGCCCTGCTCATGCCGCTCGCCACCACCGCCGCCCCGCGTGACCTCGCGGCCGAGGCACGCGCCGAGCGGCCGGGGCTCCAGCACGACTTCGCCGCGGCGCTCGCGCCCGTGACCGACATCCCCGGGTTGCCGCGGGTGCTGATCATCGGCGACTCGATCTCGCTCGGTTATACGCCCTATGTGCGCACGGCGCTGCACGGCTTCGCCAATGTCCACCGCATCCCTGACAACGGCGGGCCGACGATCCGCGGCCTCGCCATGCTCAACGAGTGGCTGGAAAGCGGGCACTGGGACGTAATCCATTTCAACTGGGGCCTCCATGACCTCAAGCAGGTCGAGGGCGGCCACGTGCAGGTACCGATCGCCGACTACGAGAAGAATCTCCGCACCCTCGTCGACCGGCTCAAGACCACTGGCGCGAAGCTTGTCTTCGCCACGACCACGCCCGTGCCCGGCCACACCAGCAACCGCGTCGAGACCGATGTCGTCGCGTACAATGCCGTCGCCTTGAAGGTCATGGCTGCGGCCGGCGTTCCGGTCGACGACCTCCACGCCTTCGCCCTCCCGCGCCTCGCACAGATCCAGCTGCCGGCCAACGTGCACTACACCCCGGAAGGCTACCGCGAACTTTCCGAGCCCGTCGTCGCCGCCATCCGCGCCCAACTGCCCCGCCCATGAAGCCGGCCC